>NZ_CAXBPD010000012.1:0-190008 GCF_963977555.1 uncultured Cyclobacterium sp.
GATTGTGATCCAAATACACTTGATGATGACCTGGATGAGGATGGTTTCATTGCTGGGGAGGATTGTGACGATAAAAATCCAGACATCAACCCAAAGCAAGCGGAAATCCCTTACAACGGCCTAGATGATGATTGTGATCCAAATACACTTGATGATGACCTGGATGAGGATGGTTTCATTGCTGAGGAGGATTGTGACGACACCAATCCAGACATCAACCCAAAGCAAGCGGAAATCCCTTACAATGGAATAGATGATGATTGTGATCCAAATACATTGGACGATGACCTGGATAAGGATGGTTTCATGGCTGCGGAGGATTGTGACGACACCAACCCAGATATCAACCCAGACCATGCGGAAATCCCTTACAATGGCATAGATGAAGATTGTGATCCAAATACACTAGACGATGACCTGGATAAGGATGGATTCATTGCTGCGGAGGATTGTGACGACACCAACCCAGACATCAACCCAGACCATGCGGAAATCCCTTACAATGGCATAGATGACGATTGTGATCCAAATACATTGGACGATGACCTGGATACGGATGGTTTCAATGCTGCGGAGGATTGTGAGGACACCAATCCAGACATAAACCCAGAGCAAGCGGAAATCCCTTACAATGGCATAGATGACGATTGTGATCCAAATACACTAGACGATGACCTGGATGAGGATGGTTTCATTGCTGCGGAGGATTGTGACGATAATAATCCAGACATCAACCCAGAGCAAGCGGAAATCCCTTACAATGGAATAGATGATGATTGTGATCCAAATACACTAGACGATGACCTGGATGAGGATGGTTTCATGGCTGCGGAGGATTGTGACGATGAAAACCCAGACATCAACCCTGCACAAATAGACATTCCTAATAATGATATAGATGAAAATTGTGATGGTTCAGATTTGATCGTTACTTCCCTTGAAGATTCAACGCACCCCATCAAGGTATTCCCTAACCCTACCGCTAGATTCCTAGAAATTGGCTGGGGAAATTGTGGAACTTATTTAATAGAACTGTTTGACAGCTCCGGAAAGCTTATTCTATCCACTGCCAATTCAAATAGAGTAGATTTGATAGGACTTGCGAATGGCACCTATATTATTAAAATCAATAAAGCATTTGGAAAACCACTTATTAAGAAGGTGGTAGTGGAGAAATAAAACCTAGGATAATCTACTCCATCATCAATCCCTGATCAACCCAACTATTGCATTTAAGTCAGAAATTTAAGCAACATTAATCTCAAGGATCTACCCCCCCTTAAACCGTATATTAAGTTAATCATTTTTTGGGTAACACAATTTTAACTTTAAATAGTGGCCCAAATCACTTGTTTTTCAGTCATTAATTAAAAGTATGTTCAGGATAAAAAACCAATCACCAATGACCTGCTTTTTAAATTAGTAAGCACTAAATTTTGAAAATGAAAATCAATTTATTCAAATATACAGCCTTCATTTTTGTCCTATTGCTGACAGTTTATGGGTGTTCAGAGGCAAACAAAATACCGAAAATCACATCCAAGGCCCTAATAAGTAACAAGATCTCCCAACTTTATCAAAGGATGGCCACAGAAGAACTCCAGTCGCTTACTTATGAGGAAGCATTTGACCTGTTTAGCGAGGAAGAGCTTGAGACGCTAGCGACAGGGCATTGGACATTTAAAGTGAATGTACCGGTAGTAGTTTCCCTGATGAGAAGCATAAAACAAGAAAGGCTACCCTTCTGGCTCAAGGAAAGTGGTTTTGTGAAAACCGATATGGAAGTGAGCAACGAAATGACGGATTTTGAAGTCTGGCAGAAAGAATTTGACAAAGGAGAAATCGGACTGGGGATCAATGGCTTGGAGGATTACAGTTACCATTATTTTGTAAGTGTAGCAGCTCAAGAGGAAGAGGATGAAGTAATTCTCAGCGACATCTATCCTGAAACTGATTTCATAGGCACTCTAGATGATGGGGCTTTTGTTTATCATGATTGGGATGAATTGGTACTTTTTGAGGTGCCCAATGAATTAAAAGGACAACAAATGCTTACGACAGTAAGGGGAAGAGGTACCGAATCTCAACTGGTCAATGCCTTTCGCACTACCCAATTTCCTTCTTCAGAAAAAGCCGACCAAGTCATGCTGACCTGGAGTGATGATCCTTCCTCAACCATGGACATTCAATGGAGAACCTCCAAATCTATTGATACAAGTGCTGTAACTTTCCGAATTAAGGGGTCAAATGATACCCTTTCCTTAAATGCGGGCAAGTATGAAATGGAAGACCTAAGACTTGTCAACGACCGCATTGTTCATCGATTTACAGCCAAACTCAAGGACCTAGAAGCAGGAACAACTTATGAATACAAAATAAGCGGTCAGGACCATTATCCAGAAAGCCAGACTTTTACTACGCAATCCAATGACGATACCTTTTCTTTTATTTGGTATGGAGATTCCCATCATTCACCTATATGGGGGAATATCGCAAACCAGGCATTTCAAAAGCATCCGGAAGCCGCTTTTCACGCCATTGCTGGTGATCTGGTAACTGATGGTCTCCATAGGAATCAATGGGATGAACTCTTCGAGTACTCAAAAGACATCATTTCACAGAGACCCTTTATGAATGTGCTCGGAAACCATGACAACCGCATGGGACTTGGCGCAGAGATGTACAGGGAACTCTTCAGTTACCCACCCAATGGGCCGAAGGACATCCCTAACGAACATACCTACTCCTTCAATTACAAAAACGGTTTGTTTCTGATGATTGATGCCACGTCAAAAGACGAGTTACAAACAAAATGGATCGAGCAAAAATTGAGTGAATCAAAAGCCACATGGAAATTTGCCATGTTCCACTTCCCTCCCTACAATTGGGAAGAGCCCTACCCTAATATCCAAAAAGAGTGGATTCCTTTATTTGACAAATATCATGTGGACATGGTATTCTCCGGCCACATTCATTATTATATGCGCTCCAATCCCATGAAAGATGGCAAGGTCGTTGCTGAGGCCAAAGATGGTACCACCTATATGATTTCCATCGGTATTCCTAGCGATCTAAGAGGCATAGGAGAAGAGCCTTATGCTGCAGTCAGGTATGAGCAAGGCCCATTTTATCAGGTGCTAGACATCGACGGCAACAGCCTTACCTACACCGCTAAAGATTCCAGTGAAAATGTGATTGATGAGCTGAGGTTGGTAAAGTAATAATTAGAACCACGAGCCCAGGCTCGTGGTTCTGGTCTGGCTCTGATCTCGATGGTCTAAGTTTAGCTAAGGGTAACTTAGACCCAAATTATTATTGTAAGCCTTATTGAGGCTTTTTCTGGGGATCTTGCCTTGAGTCAAAGAATGTCAATAGAATAATTTGATCATTTTTCAGCCGATAAAAGACCCGTGTTCGTTTAGTGATTTGAAAACCTCTTATTTTTTTCTCTGGTATCTCTAGTGTCCCAATTTCCGGAAACTCTTAAAGTAGCCTAGTAAAGTCTTTCGTTTTAATTATGAATGAACGTCTAGCTAATGTATCAAATTTAAAATCAATGTATTCCCATATTTCGCCAAACCTCTTTCGTGCTTTTTTAGTCCAAACAATTTTCATTTAAGCTCATTCCAAATGTCTTTATCGTTAATGAGATTTGTCTTATCCTCCGATTCTTCGTAAGCCTGGAGCACTTCTTTTTTTTGTTCGTCTGTCAGTTCTTTCCACAGCAATCCATCTTCTGCGTTTTCACGCTTTTCAAGAAATCTGGAAATAGCACGTAGCAACTGTTCATCCTCAATGCTATCAATTTTTTATGCAGATTCGATTTCAATTCAATTGTCCCCATAATCGTTTAATTTTCAGCACTAATTTATGTTTTTTTTAAGAATCGTTATCTCATTTTTTTGGAATACCGATCTGGTGTAAGTTTAGCGAAGCGTAACTTGGACCTATCATGCAGAAAGTTTTGGCTTCGACAGGCTCAGCCACCGGCAAAAGGTTAATGATTTGGCTAAAGCCACAGAAACGGGTAAATCATTGAAATCCCCCAGCTAAAGCCAGGGGGCTATTGAAATTTGGAATCGTATTACCTTTCCGAGATTTTTAACCTATTGCTAACAATTCAATAGGAATGGGCTTTAGCCCATTTATTAAGGAAATATCATATAATCCGGCTTTAGCCAAAATTTAAGCGTTAGAGGTTTTTTGATAATGTACCATTGCCTATGGTTTAGGCTTGAGATAGCTATGGCTTCGACAGGCTAAGCCACCGGTGGATATGCTGATCTGAGTTGCATCCATCGCTCATAATGGTGGCAAGCTCCTTGGCATAAGGTTTTGGCTAAAGCCACAGAAACGGGTAAATCATTGAAATCCCCCAGCTAATGCCAAGGGGCTATTGAAATTTGGAATCGTATTACCTTTACGAGATTTATAAACTATTGCAAACAATTCAATAGGAATGGGCTTTAGCCCATTTATTAAGGAAATATCATATCATACGGCTTTAGCCAAAATTTAGGGCGTTAGAGGTTTTTTTTGATAATGTACCATTACCCATGGCTTCGACAGGCTCAGTCGCCAGAAAGTCCATTTATAAAAAAATTGGAGGCAACTGCTCCTTAATCAGTCTCGGTAATGGCTACCTGCTTCTTTACAAGCCGCATCTTGTAGATCGTTTTAAAATCTTCTTCCAGATTAACATAATCATCGTAACGTAGCCCCCAGAACGGTTTATTCAAATCAGTCATCCCTGAAATTGCTAATATTTTCTCTGGCACATCAATTTCATTTGACCATCCTTTGTCGTTCGTGTACACGATCATCTTTTGTTTATTGTAGTCAGGTATTTTGATCCAGTTTTCCTTTTTCAATAGCTTTTCCTGTTGAAATACATCTTGTTCAATCCCTTCATGGTAGTGAACAGCCACTCCATTTGTAATCCCAAACAAACTATTTATTCCCCCTGCCTTAAACGCTCCATAAGAAGAAACAGACTCCTCCTTGCTGCCTTCTTTTTGAAGAAATTTCTCAGGATGAAAATCAATTGAGGCTTTTAATTCGCCTTCCTTTTCGAGATCATAGCTATGTACATAAGATTCCTTATCCAAAGCCAAATAAAGGATACTTCCATGAATACTTACCGCCAAATTAGGATATTCATATGTCAGCTCATCGTGGTACTTACTGACCTTAGGCAATTTTAAGAAAGGCACCGAATTTCCAGATTCTAAATCCAACTTTTCTAGTAGGCTATATTTTTTATAAAAATCTTTTAGATAAGGATTTCCCCCATCCCTGCCTGGGAAAAACAGGTAGCCTTTACCTTTATTAATATCCATAACATGCTGGTAATATTTTGAGCCTCTTAGTTCTGCCGGAAAATCCATCTCATACTTTTTCTTGATGTCTAATTCTTCTGACAATAGGGTAAGTTGATTTCCAAATGAATAAACAAAGCAATCCCCATTTTCCATTAGCCGAACATCTATGGTATAACCTAGTGATCCAGGACCTTCTTCAGGGAAACTTCGCCTGGTCAAAGTCTTACCTGTAGTATCAAATAAAACCAACTCACGGGTTTGAAACCCGTACATCAGTCCCCGCCCCCCTAAGAAGTCGAATGTGTTTATTCGCTCGGCTATATCCACCTGGATGGAATCGTAGATTTCTAATTCCAATAACAACTCATCCGAAGTAGAAACTTCCATCTTACTACTGCAGGAAAATAACAACCCGATAACAAAAACAATTTTCAAAACATCTATCATATCGAAATTAATAAGCTGAATCAATCAACTAATTATTTGGGATAATTGCAAAAAAAACGCAATGAAATTTTCCCTCCCTTTCTGGTCTAAGTTTAGTAAAGCGATTAATCAACTATTTTTTGGGGATTAATGCATAGAAAGCACAATGAGATCTATTTTTTTTTGAAGAAATTTTCCTCAACTAATTGGAAAGCTGTTGTAATTTCTTTGACCAAAATACCGGAAGTAATTTTAAAACTACAAATAGCTTTTATGAAAAAATGAAATTTGGATTTTATACACTATTTAAGCATAAAATCAATATATTTAACTGATTAAAACAAATTTTAATGCGATAACCTTTCACTGAAATGGGTTTGTAAAGTCATAACATAACTTTTTCACACCTTTCCGTTTATTAAAGAAAAGAGCTTAGATAAATTTGAGAATAAAAAACCATCTCTCTGTTCTAAGTGTGAGCATGGCCCATACCAAAAGTGAAGGTGATTTTCTAATCTAAAATAAAAAACATGGATTTAAAAATTAGTCCCTCAGTAGGTGTGGCCAGGCTAGGAAATAGTACTTGCCAGTTTTGTCTTTCTCCAGACACATTAGGAGGCCTACCTTTTGAAGCAGATGAATACGGAAACAAACTAGGCCCTATTAAAAATTTTAAAGATGCTTCAAGTCAAGTTAGAAGACAAGGGCAGCTTTTTAAGGTAATGGCCGCTGATGGCTCAGAAGTCACTATAGATTCACCAAATGTGGACACCATGGAGTGGACAGTTCATCTTGCCAACAAAAAAGCCGCTTGGTACCAATACAGTGAATTGCAAGGCAACCTCCTTTACGGCAATGCCAACAGCTACAAAAACAGAGAAGTTGATCTCCGTAATGCAGATCTGAAAACAGAGAGAGACAGGAAAACATTGATAATTGATCCTGGCCCTAGAAGTCTATGTGGCGCCAGAAAAACCATTAGCTTTGACAAGAAGCATGCCTCCTCTGTTTATCCTTATAATTACCCACCAGATACTGTTTCATCTGGCACACCAATTACCACTTTGGGTGACCTTAAAACGGATGATCAGGGACGATTGGTTGTTTTGGGAGGTTTTGGCCATGCTGGAGGAAATGAACCCTTAACAAGTTATGGCGGATCAGATTCATGGCATGATGACATTTCTGATGGGCCTGTCTACTACACCATCCATTTCAATGATGGATCTAATCCCATTTCCTTACAAGCTTGGGTAATTGTAGGTTCCCCGGATTTTGCACCAGAAATTGTGAATATTTCCACTTTAAGCGATTCTATGTTTGATGTAGGTATTAGGAACTTTGACATGATACCACAAATGTGTCAGGGTGGGACATTTAACCCGTCTTACCTGGTCAATTATCAAAGGGATATTTTACCGATTATCCAGCGCATTGGAGGCTATCAGTGGGTGGCCAATGTGCAATCCATGATGGCCTTTACTTCCAACATTTTCGACTTTTCAGATCCCAGTGAAGCCAATAAAACCAACAGGTTAAATTATTTTTCTTACTTCCGAAAACCTAACACCAAAACAAAGACCTCCTTTGAACAGCCCCAATCACAACTCTTTAAAGAAATTGGAGACCACCGGTTCCCTATGATGCCTTTGAACTCAGGGAGTAACTCAATAAGCAATGAAACAATAGTGAAATTTTTGGCCCTGAATGACACCCAGTATTTTATGCTTAGTCAATGGGCAAATGGTTCCTTTGAAAACAATCCAAATTTCCATCCTTTCCCTGTAAGCAAAGCTGATCAGGCCAGTGTTGGAAATTGCGTCGGCTTACCAATGAGCCCTGGAATTGAAGTAACCTGGAGTGTTCAAAACAGCAATATTTATTCTGCTCCCTATGTCATCTCTGATCAAAAAGGGCAGGGTGGCTATAATTCAACTGGCCTGACACCATCAAGAGATGAGTGTGAAGGAGGGGGTTGTGAACCTGGGGACTTAACCAAAAGGATGGCTTGTCCATGGCAAGCAGATTTCTTTCAATGCACAATTCAAGCAGTTAACTTCACTAATTTAGAATTCAATAAAGACCTGAGAACAACCGTTCAGGAGATAAGTACCGAGGATACATGGTCTGAATCCGGAACAACTTATAAGGACACACATAGGCTTACAAGCAAAGAAACCAAAGAACCCTTACCACCTACTTATTACGCATATTGGTGGCCACCACAAAGCCCTTGGGATGTATTGAATGGTGAAGTAACCCTGGAAGGACAATTACAATCCCACCTGCCTGCAGGTCAACAAATGAATTATGCTCGTGGCATCAATAGTTTTGTCCAAATGGTGGAGCATTGGTCGTCTTTGGCGTTTATTCGAAATACGAACTCTCAAGACCAAGGCTTTCCGAATTTTACTGAAACCGAACGAACACACGAACTGTTTTCCTTCAAAGAAGTTGGCGTAGGTCAGTTAAGCGGTAATGGTGATGACAATGAAACTACTATTCCTGTTTTCTATATTGAGGCAGATGTAACACGTATAGAGAAAAAAAGCGAAAAGGCGAAAAAACTGGTTTCATTCCTTGAAAAACGAGCCTTTAAAAAGATCAGCGTTGCGAGTGAGGGGCTAGGAATGCATAGATCAGGGACAAGGATGAGGCGTTAATGTCAACTCCAGTTCAACATACAGCTGTACTTATTATTGGCGGTGGCCCAGCTGGAGCCTCTGCCGCTTTAAGTTTATTGAATTACTCGGATTTCAGTGTGACATTGGTTGAACAGTCTGATTTTAATCGTACCCGAGTAGGTGAACATGTTTCGGCAAGCATTTTTGATTTAATTGATTATTTAAAAATTGAGAAAGCAGATTTTGAACCAGAAAGCTTTTTCCCCCTTCATGCCAGCAAGTCCTATTGGGGCAATGACCAGCCAAGCACTACACACTCCATTTTCACTGCTGAAGAGGCGAGCTACCAACTGGATCGAGAAAAATTTGATTTAAAATTAATCGAAGTTGCAGCAGAAAGAGGTGCGACGATTTTTCCTCGAACAAAGTGTTCTGAATTCAAGCAATTGGAAGACAAGAGTTGGCAAGTCTTGCTCTCCCACCCTACCCAAGGCAAGTTCACGATCCTTGCGGATTACCTTGTAGACGCCTCCGGTAGAACGGGGGGTGTTGGTAGACAGCTTGGTGTCCCTGCTCAAAAATACGATGATTTAATGGGCGCTGGATTATTTTTGACGCTTGATCAACAAAGAACCCCATTCGAGCAAACTTTGGAAGCGACAGAATTAGGCTGGTGGTACTGTGCATGCCTGCCTGAAAACAAAATGGTGGCCACCTTTTTTACCGATGCAGATATCCTCTCTAAGCACCAACTGCATCAACTTGACGCTTGGCGCGAAACCCTGAAAGCTACACGACACGTGAAAAAGCTTTTGAATGGAGCCAAGGCCCTCTCCCAAAAACCATGGGTACGGAATGCTCAAACACGGATCAGCAATGCAAGCAAAATCGATCGTTTCATTGCGATTGGAGATGCTGCTGTATCTTTTGATCCAATTTCATCTATGGGGATTGGGTTTACGATAAGCTCCGCTTGCCATGCTGCAAGGCATATTAAAAATGAATTGTCTCAAAAGCCCACAACAACCGCCATTTTTCAGCAGGATTTAATGGATAATTTTAGCAGATACATTCAGTTGCGAAAACGAGTTTATCAACTAGAGAAAAGATGGGCATCCTCCACCTTTTGGAAACGAAGAAATCAAGCTTAGAGGAAATTGAATTTAAATTAAAGTCTGATTTTGCACTAGAATTTCCATTCGATATTGAGGGAGATGGCTTCAGTACTAATGGCTTCGACAATGATTTGGCTAAAGCCATAAACAAGAATAAATCATTGAAATCCCCCAGCTAAAACTAGGGGCTATTGAGAATTGGAATTCATTAGGGATGAAAACCGAATCCATTGAAACCCTCCCCATAGCCAGCAAATTTATTGATGAATGAAGCCCTCTCAATAGCCCATTTATTAAGGCAATACCCTTTCCTCCGGCTTTAGCCAAATTTAAAGCGTTAGAGATTTTTTGGTAATATACCGCCATGGTTTAGGCTTAAAATACCTTAGGCTTCGCCAACGGTTGCTGTAAGGAAAAATTAGGCATAAAAAAAAGCCGAGATTGCTCTCGGCTAAATTTGTGGGCCCACCTGGGCTCGAACCAGGGACTTTCTGATTATGAGTCAGATACTCTAACCAGCTGAGTTATAGGCCCCACTTTTATTAAGAAAATCTACTCCCTTCTATTCAACCACAAACAAAAGGTAGTAAATATCCAAGTCCAACTGCGTAGCAAATTAGAAAAGGATCCCTGACCAAGATTAGAAGTCTTTTGAACCTTTTACCTTGCTTTTGGGAATGCAATGTTACATATTTGATTTTAAAATCACAACAAAAATTGTAATGAAAAATCTGCAAGAAATAGAATTTTTAATTTTTGATTTGGGGAATGTCATCTATGACATTGATTACCAAAGGACTTTTGAAAAAATAAACAGCCGCCTTCCTGAAATACAACATCATTTAATTAAAGAATTTATGGTCTCCCCTGTTCACTTTGATCTTGAAACAGGGAAATCTGACGAAAAAACTTTTAGAGAGGGGGTAAGAAATTTTTTCTCCGCAGACTGGGAAGACGAATGGATCGATGATGCATGGAACAGTATACTTGTAGACATTCCGCAGGAAAGACTAGACCTACTTATTGCATTAAAGAAAAAATATCCGCTCTACATGCTCAGCAATACCAATAGCATTCATTTCAAGGTGGTGGAAGAAACTTTTAAACAAAAACTACCAGAAGGCACTTGGCCTGAGCTTTTTGACCATTTATTTCTAAGCCAGGAAATGGGCTTGCGTAAGCCTGGTGAGGAAATCTACAGGGAAGTGGTCAACAAAATTGGTGCTGCTCCTGAAAAATGTTTGTTTTTTGATGACCTCAAAGAGAACCTTTTGGGTGCAAATAAAGTTGGCTTACAAACCTATCATATTGACCACCCCAAAGCCCTAATCAATTTTTTCCAAAATGTATAGTACCAAAGAATATTTAAAACACGGTACCCTTTTCATTTTAACAATAATAGCCACTACCCTAGCGGGTGGAGAATGGTTGTATGGTAGAAGCATCCTATCCGACGAACAACCGCTTACATGGGAGTATTTCGTGCTTTCCCTGCAATTCTCCCTGCCCTTTATAGGCATTCTATTGATTCATGAATTGGGACACTTGTTTACTTCCATTTATCACAAGGTAAAATCCTCTTTGCCTTACTTTATCCCCGCATGGTTGGGCTTTTTAGGATCTCCATCTATTGGAACCTTTGGCGCAATTATTCAAATGAAGGGAATAATTAGTAGCAGGAGAAAATTTTTCGACATAGGCGTTGCAGGACCAATCGCTGGTTTTGTGGTTGCTTTTGCGGTATTGACTTATGGCTTCACACAATTGCCCGAAGCGGACTATATTTACGAAGTCCATCCTGAATATGCGGATCCTAATTATGTCTTGCCCGAAAGTGAAGAAGTGATGGATTTTGAATTGGGCTATAATCTATTGTTCTGGACCATGGAAAAAACCCTAGCAGATCCAGAGCGGATGCCGGCCATGTCCGAGATCATCCATTACCCCTACCTTTTTGCAGGCTATTTGGCCTTGTTCTTTACAGCGATAAACTTACTGCCCATCGGCCAATTGGATGGTGGACACGTAGTATTTGGACTTTTCCCAAAACACCATAAAAATATTTCATTGGTAGTCTATACCCTGTTTTTGTTTTACGCAGGTTTAGGAGTCATCAGTCCGTTTGAAGACCTGAACTACCTGGCATTGGCATTGCCACTGTATGTAGGTTTTCTCTACATTTGTTATCGAAAATCAGGTCTTTCGAACACCAACAAATGGATCATGGCGCTTGGTATTGCGGCCATTCAATACAGTCTCATTAGCATCTCTCCCGACATTAAAGGATACTCGGGATGGCTCTTTTTCGCGTTCCTTGTAGGAAGGGTATTAGGCATCAATCACCCTGAGGTGATTGATGGTAGAAAATTAGATCAAAAACGTGCAATTCTTGGCTGGTTGGCCATTGTACTGTTCATTCTTTGCTTTACACCTGAACCATTTGTTTTTGAATAAAGCAAAAAATGCAATTGCAATCACTCTTCTTCTAACTCTCTGTAAGCTAAAATACCGCCTAAGACGTTTCTAACCTTGGTATACCCTTTGCTTTCCAAGAACAACTTAGCATTGGCACTTCTAGCACCGGAACGGCAATGCACAATGATTTCATCTTCCTTGTTCATTTCCAATTCGGATAGGCTATTGGGAAGTTGGGCCAAAGGAATATTCTTAGCTCCAAGGTTGTCATCTTCATACTCGTAAGTTTCCCTGACATCCAAAAAAACAAATTGCTCTTTGTTGTCTAACCTTTCTTTTAATTCTTCTACTTCTATGTCTTTCATCGCTTATTTAACAATAATTCTTCTTGTTAAAGGCTGCCCATTTTTCACCATATTGATGAGGTACATCCCTTTTTGACTTTCAGTAAAATTAAGCATTTTACCTTCTTTATCCACCTCTTGGGGTATATTTATCAACCTACCTTGGAAATCAAATACTGTTATATCGGACACTTCGCCCGTTATATATAATTTCTCTGTTACTGGATTTGGATAAAGCAACAACTCTATGGCAGGCTGCTCAGGTGCTTCTACCACAGGGTTTAAGCTTAAATGCGGTCGCATCATCAGGTTGCCTCGCACAAGCTCATTTTGCTGCCAGGCGCCTAGTACATTAAAAAAAATTTTGTCCCCCGTATCTCCACTCTTGTCCAAACCAATGTATATATAATCATTTGAGAACTGGGTGAATCCAATAAAGAAGTGATCCTTGACAAGAATATTCGTATCCAGGGGAAAATAGGAAATATTACCTATTCCTGCATCAGCAGGAATCAATACCTCCTCTTGGTAGAGGGGTTCATTAGAAATGGAATCCCATACCATCAATTCTATCGCATTGTTTCTTTGGGCAGCATTGACAAACTGAATGCTAACACCTGACAAGTAGGAAGGGGTAGACAGTTCGTAGGACAATGCGAGCATCCCTCCTCTTTGGTTGATTCCAGCGGCATAGTCTGCTGTGCCATTGTCATAGGCGTAATAATCCCTAAAAGGAATCACCACCCTGCTTGTATCGTTTACTCTATAATCCACATTGAAGCTTTGGGCTTCACCCGCTCCTGCCTCCAGATAGGTGTCACCAGCCCTTAAATACATCAACACTTCCACATCCATGGGTGCATCTATTAATCCCACAAGTCCTTCCTCCTGAAGGTCACTGCTGGTAAATGCCCTGCGCTCTAATGCCTGGGGTACTGGATTAAATGGGGTTTCGGTATTGGGCGCTTCCAAAACCTCCCCTGTCGCATTATTTATAAGGTTAACGGTATATTCAATTGCCCTAAACCTGTTGTTCAGGTTGTTGAACTCATTGCTGATAGGGCCTGCTATTTTTTTCTGGTCAAACTCAAAATAGGGTATGGCAAAATAAGGGGAGAAAGGACTGCCTGGCAATTGCGTAAGTGCCCTGTCTTCAGGAAATCTATCTGTTGCACTTCTGCCTTTATTAAGGTAAATATAATCCAATACCCAAGTATCGAATGGACCTGAAAGCCTTCCCGAGTGTTGAAATTTAAATTGAAAGTTCTCAAACTGAAATTTTTCTGGTACTGGCAACAATGCCTGAACAAATACTTCTGTTGAGAGATCCCCCTCTCCCTCCTGGCTCCAAACCAACTCCCAGCTACCATCAGGTTCTAAAAAATACAATTCCAGTGCATCTGAAGCATCTGGGCGTTCTCCTTTGCCACCTGCCTGCCAAAAAAAACTAAGGAAAACATCATTTTTGACCGTGGACTGAGAAAGATCTATAGGCTTGGATGTCAATTGATCCCCTTCTCCTTGTTCCAGCCTTGTGGCTGAATAGGGTTGGCCATTTTCATCTACCCCATCCAAAACGACAACCCCTAACGTTGGGGGAGAGATGCCAATGGTATAGGAGGCATTAACCCCCTCTGACTCCCAAAGCAAAGGTGAATAACTACCTGACGAAAAATCATCCCAAAAAGGAAGCTTTAATGCATCCTCAGTGGTTTTTAAATTAACATTGCTATTCGAAAGTTTTTCAGGAACAGGTGTTGAAGCTATTGGTAATTGCCGAAATTGCGCCCTACAATTCGGACTGGAATAGAGTCCAAACAGTAAAACACATATCAGAACCGATCCCCCAAGTTTATTCATTAAAAGTTAATTTCTTGTCCAAGTTTAGAAACCCAAATGTCCACTCGTTCTCCTGTTTTCATTTTCAATCCTGAAGGAGGAAGTTGTTTTATTACCGTCCCCTTAGGAACTGTATCCGTTTCTACATAATTGATATTGCCCATGCTTAAGCCGGAGCCTAGAATCAAAAATTCCGCTTCAACATCTTCCATACCTATCACGTTGGGCATATTCAAAACTTGCTTGCCAAGACCGTCACCTACCACCAAGTCAATTTGTGAGCCTTTGGGTATCTCCAATCCTTCTTTTATTGCTCTGCCTCTGTAATTTTGCTCCAGTACTACATTATGGCCAATGTCAGCTCTATACACGATGTCCCCTCTGACCAAACCGAAATTGGACAAAATCTCTTGCGCATTCTTTATCTGGGTATTTAATAAATTGGGCATCCTGATTAATGGGGCATTTTTGGCATTAAGTGTTACATAGATTTTCCGATCTTGTTTTACTTTGGCTCCCGGCTTAGGGTTTTGCTTCAATACCTCAAGAGGTTTCGCTTCCTTTACAAAGCCGCTGTCCAATGTAATTTCCATTCTCAGCTTTCTGCCTTCCAAGTATTCCTGCACTTCATCGTACTGAAATCCTTCCAAATCAGGTACACTTACTGATTCCCCGTGATGGGTATAATCAGGAAGATAAATCTTAAAAAAAACGAATAAAAGCCCGAAAGTAATGCCCAAAATAATTAAAAGATGGACACCTACTTTCTTAATACCTACTTTAAAATCACTCATATTATGTCTATTGCAAGATTTGATCCACTTTTTATAGATGCTAACCTTTTATTTTCTCTTAATACCTATGCAAATTAATGCTATAATTTAAATCTTATAAAATACCTATAAAAATTTTTCTGAAAGAACGGTTGATTACTGTATTTGGTATCAATCCAAAACCAATTTTTTGGTCAACATAAATCCTTCCCCCATTATCTTTACTACAAACAACCCACTTCTAAGATGCTCTTTGCCAAAGGTATAGGTCTGATTTAGGGTATTAGGGAATGTTACATCATAGATCAACTGTCCAGAGGTACTGAAAAACTGAATTTGCACATCCTGGTAGTCGGTTAAATTAAAGGATACATAGAAATTATCATTTGCTGGATTTGGATAAATAAGGGATTGATTTAATTCCGGAACCACAGGATCTGGATCATCTGACAAATACAAAGAGATATTGTCCAAATACAGCAAAGCACCCGCATCGTTGGCATTATTGACTTTAAAGTAAATCCTCACCTTCTCTTCCCCAGCAAAATCATTGAGGTTGATAAAGCTACTTTCCGATGGTTCATCATTAGAGGTAGGGGATGAAATGGCTTTATTAAGGTTTTCTCCAGACATCTCCCATACCACTTGGCCACTTTGACCTCCATCCGTGCTTACCATTATGGAGAAGTCTGTAGGGTTTACTGAAGCAAAACCGCTTCCTCCCCAATCAAAAATTAACCCTGCTCTTCCTGTTCCTGCCAATGAAAATTCAGGCGAAACCAGCCAGTAACTATTGTTTGGAGCCATATTACCCAAGACCAACTGATCATTGTCGGCTCCTGAAGTAGCAGCCACATGCCATAGGCTTAAATCTTTTTCCGGATTGATGGTGATCCAATCCCCTAACCCCGAATCAAAATTTTGGCGCCAGGGAGCTAAAACGCTAACATCACTTTGAATAAAATACCGTGTTAATTGATCTCCACCACCTGCGTTTTGATCAAAATTTGGTTCAGAAACCTGGTAAATAAATTCATTCAATCCATTGTCAAAGGAATTGGTTAATTCTACCAAGGTAGACGCATTGATATCCAAATCAATGGACTCTACTAAAGTAGATCCATCTACCTCACCGTTTACACTTTTGCTTACATAAAAGCTCGATAAATTAAGGTTACCGGTATTGGCTATACTTAATTTGTCAAGCACCTGGTCACCATTTACCACAGGTAATGGTTGCAGTACTTCATTTATTGCCAGATCATATCGGAAGGTTTCTTCCCTATTAATATTTATATTTTTAAGGAATATATTGTTCCCATATCCATTGATAGACACAAAGGCCAACCTGACACTATTTTGTCCAGCATAGGCACTTAGGTTCACTATTTCCTTTCTAAACTGCTGCTCAGAAGAAGGGAAAAACTCATTTACAGATCCTTCTAAAGTAGCAAGACTAGCACCAGATTTATTGTAAGGTGCTGAAAGCAAATTAAAGGTATTTCCACAATCCGTAGATACAGCTACTATCAATGTTTCTGTAAACGCGGCGTTAGCGAAAGGCGAATAGGATAAATCAAAAGACAATTGGGGATTTTGTATGCCGCTAAGGTCAAAAACCGGACTCACAATATAATCCAATTCACCCTGCCCACTATAATCAAATCCATTGAGGAGGAATACATCCTTGGCAACATTATCAATTGGCAGGCTTAATGGTAGCCATGTAATGTCATTGTCTTCATTGATGTATTCCCACCCCGAAGCTACACCATGCCCAGAATAGACATAGGGCAAGACTTCAAAGGAAGGTGAATTAGCAGTTATTGACAATGTATTGTTTGATTGGTCATCATCTTCTGAGCCATTTACCAATAATACTTCTGCTGTAAAGGTGTTGCTTTCTGCATTTAAATTAATGTTACTAAATTCCAGTTGTGTAGACTCCCCTGGCGCAATGTTGACGGTAAAATCTTTTGTCTCAAGATCGGCTCCATTTGCATTAATACTAGCGCTTATTTTCGTGATAACTTCTTTGCCCTTGTTCACTACTTCTATGATAGGTGTTACATTATTGCTACAGATGTATCCGAGGGGTGAAATGATTTCTGTTAGTTCAATATCACTGTCAAAAAATTGAGGATCAGCTAGTGCCCGACTTGTAGTTAAGGTTGCTCTTCTAGGGCTAAAAGTCAGGATAATATCCATTCGATCAACCTGACCTTCGGTAAATAAGCTCATGCATCTATCGGGGGTATAGTCCATGAAATTTTCTACCATATCCCTGGAGTCACAGGTAAACCTTGGCGTTACGATACAGGTGTTATTGGATTGGCTTTGCAAAGGGGTGTCCGTTACAAAATCATCTGCCTCACATCCTCCATCTCCCCAGATATGCCTAAGGCCTAAAAAGTGACCCATTTCATGTGTTGCAGTTCTACCTTTTGAATTTTGAGATATGTTGCCAATACTTCCAAAATAACGGTAGTCAATAGATAAGCCATCTGTTTGTCTGGTAGGTATAGGACTGTTTAGTCCTTCTAGCTCGTCAGAAATAGGAAACCCAGCATAACCAATAGTTGGTGCAGTAAGTGGCATCACCCAAATGTTAATGTATTCTTCTGGCGCCCATAAAGCCAGTTGCCCGACAAGGGCAGCATCATTAAGTCCGTAGGATTCCTTTGGTCCCAGAATTCTGTTTATCCCAATTGAAGGCATTCCTTGCGGATCCTGCTTGGCCAAAACAAATTCAATTCCAGCATTGGCTGCTACATTTAAAAATTCAGTAGGCGTATTGGCTGCAAAATCTGGGTTTTGCATTTGAAAATCTTCATTAAGAATTCTAATTTGATCCAAAATTTGGGCATCGGATATGTTAGCGCCTTCACCAATGGCCTCGCCGTTATGAATCACATGAACAACCACAGGCAATCTTTTGATTTCATCAGCAAGTGAGCGGTTTCCCTGGCCTTCTTGCTTCATTTGGGCTTCTTTAATGTCTACCCAACCCTCAAAATACTGTCTACTGCCAAAATATCCCAAAGACTGGGCTTGCTTTTGTTCAAAAAAAACGGTTCCACATCGATCTAGAGATAGTTCAATGGAATCCGTAGGGGTTACACTTTGACCGATGGAGCCATGGATGCCCCATAAAAAAAAGAATAGCACTGATACCAAATTCAGTACCAGTGCATTGTATTTATTAATCATAAATCAAGTGGTAAGTCAGGCTATTGCTACATTTACAGCTTCTACGCTGAGAATTTCAGGAATAGCCTTTTTAATAGCTTCTTCCACACCTGCCTTAAGCGTCATTGTAGACATAGGACATGAACTACAAGTTCCTAATAGTTCTAATTGTAGCACCATGTCTTGGGTCAGTCCTACGATTCTGACATTTCCACCATCTGCTTCAAGGTATGGCCTGATCGTATCTAGCGCCTTTTCAATCTGATCTTTGTATTGATCCAACATCATCTTTAAACTTTAACCTGTACTACTTCTGTTTTACTTGACGCCGCATTTCTAATGGCTACCTGTCTGGCGACACCTTCTGCAAAATCACTGAAAGCATTTGCCATAATCCCTTCTTTCAACACTGCGGGATAGCCACTGTCTCCACTTTCTCTTATCCCTTGCACAAGCGGAATCTCTCCCAAATAAGTAACGTCATATTTCTCGGAAAGTTTGCGTCCACCCCCCTGACCAAATATATAGTACTTGTTATCTGGCAATTCATCAGGTGTAAAGTAAGCCATATTTTCTACAACTCCTAAGATCGGGACATTGATCTGAGGCTGCTTAAACATAGTCAAGGCTTTGGTAGCATCTGCGAGGGCTACTTTTTGTGGTGTGGTAACAATTACTGCTCCTGTTACAGGTAATGTTTGCACCATGGTAAGGTGTATGTCTGAAGTTCCCGGAGGTAAATCAATTAATAAATAATCCAATTCACCCCAATCCACATCACCTATAAATTGTTTTAATGCAGAACTTGCCATTGGCCCTCGCCAAACGACAGCATCTTCTGCAGGCGTTAAAAATCCAATTGACATCAACTTTACACCGTATTGTTCTATAGGAACAATTATATTTTTACCGTTCACCTGTTTGATAGCAGGTTGCTCGCCCTCTACATTGAACATGGTGGGCACTGATGGTCCAGAAATATCAGCATCAATCAACCCCACCTTAGCCCCTAGTTTAGCCAATGCCACGGCCAGGTTTGAGGAACAAGTACTTTTACCAACTCCACCTTTTCCTGATGCGATAGCGATAATGTTTTTCACATTAGGTAGCAATGGCGCATCGTTACGAACGGTAGTTACATTTGAAGTCATCAATATGTCTGCTTCAACTTTACCTCCAAATGCTTTTTTTATTGCTTCTTCACAGTTTATCCTGATCAGTTCCTTCAAAGGACAGGCAGGAGTGGTCAATACCACTTTGAAAGAAATTTTTTGGTCACTTATGATTTCCAAACCCTGGATCATTCCGAGTGTAACCAGGTCCTTTTTTAGGTCCGGATCCTCAACCGTTGACAGGGCCTCTAAAACTTTTTCCTTAGAAATATTCATTCCAGATTTTTGATTTTTATGCAATTTATAGTTAATCCCCCGTTAATAAAATCTTTTCAGGTTTAAACCCGAAATTTGCACTAGCAAAACCGTCATTAAGCTAATTTCTTCGCTTAAATTGGCTATCCCATACCATCCAATTCTACAAAAAAATAAATTACTATTAATGGGCTTTAAGCCACTTTGCCTGTTTCTAGTTAGCAATGGTGTAACTCCTTATGTAAAAGCTTTGTTTTTAATTCGAACAATAGCCTTATGAAAGGGTCTAAAATTAGCTTTATAATAGAGGCCGATGAAATAGTTTCTACTTTTGATACCTGTTGGTCTGCATAAATATTATCTTTACACTTCGATAGAAAATTATGGCCATATCTAATCAGACAACGGATAAAGTAAGAGAGCAGGTAGACATAGAAGAAGTAGTTAATGATTATGTCCCGCTGAAAAGAAAAGGGCAAAACCTCTGGGCATGTTGTCCATTTCACCAAGAAAGCACCCCTTCTTTTTCCGTTTCACCTGCCAAGCAAATCTACAAATGCTTTGGTTGTGGAAAAGCTGGTGACCCCATACAATTCATTATGGATATTGAGGGGCTGGGATTTACGGAAGCCATTCGGCACCTAGCAAAAAAGTACGGGATAGAGGTAGAAGAAGAAAACAATCTTGATCCTGCAGATATTCAGGAGTACAATGAAAAAGAGAGTCTATACATTGCCCTGAATTATGCCAAAGATTTTTTCCACAAAAACCTGGAATCTGGAGAAGGGGCATCCATTGGACTTAGCTATTTAAAGGAACGTGGATTTGATCCAGCTACCATAGAGAAATTTGAACTAGGTTATTCTCTGGACGGTTGGGACCATCTACTAAAAAAAGCAAATGGAGCCGGGTTTGAAGAATCCAATCTACTTAAAGCCGGGCTAATACTCGAGCGAGAAAACAAACCGGGAAATTTTTACGATAGATTTAGGGGCAGAGTGATGTTCCCTATCCATAACCTGAGCGGAAAAGCAATTGCTTTTGGTGCCAGGATTATGACTAAGGATAAAAAGCAGCCTAAATACATTAACTCTCCAGAAACAGTCATTTACCATAAAAGTGATGTTCTTTATGGTATTTATCAGGCAAAACAATCCATTCGCCAAACTGATAAATGTTACCTAGTAGAGGGGTATACAGATGTGATTTCCATGCACATGGTAGGTGTGGAAAATGTAGTGGCCTCATCAGGGACTTCACTTACTGAAAGTCAAATCAAGCTAATCAAAAGATTTACAGATCAGGTCACTGTACTTTATGATGGCGATGATGCTGGCATCAATGCTTCCTTAAGAGGCATAGACATGTTACTTGAAGGGGGATTGAACGTGAAAGCTGTGGTTTTCCCTCCCAACGAGGATCCAGATAGTTTTGCCCGAAAATCTGGGAAAGAGGGATTTCGTAAATTTCTTGAAAAGGAAGAAAAGGATTTTATACATTTTAAAATAGACCTTTTTGCAAAAGACGCAGCAGACGACCCTATCAAAAAAGCTGAAGCTATTCGACAGGTAGTGCTTAGTATCTCCAAGGTACCAGACCCAATTATCAGATCCGTTTATGCAAAAGAGTCCGCCCGACTGTTGGGTATGGAGGAGGATATTTTACTCACAGAGCTAAACAGACAATTACTTAAAAATCAACAAAAAACCAAGCCTTCAAAGTTTCAAAAAGAGGCTGATTCGAGCCCAATTGAAGCATTCTTACCTGGATCACCTGAGGAAGAAAACATCAAAATCCAACCTCGTTCCTTTAAAGAGGAGAGAGAACTTATTAGGATATTGATCAATTACGGCTTTGAGATGGTCTCAGAGGAAATGCATGTATGTGAGTACCTACTTGAAGAAATTAAAGAGCTAAAATTCAGCACGCCAATCTATCAAGAATTGCTTGATCATTATAAAAATGCTTTGAGACAGGGTTTATTACCCAAATTTGACTATTTCCTTAAAATTCAAAATACAAAAATAAAACAAGAGGTCATTGACATGATCGCCCCTACCAGGGAGGTATCGAAAAATTGGGAAACGAAACACCAAATTTTTTCTAAAAGAGAATCGGATGACCTTTCTGAGACCACCTATAAAGCATCACTAAAACTCAAAAGTGCTTATCTTAAAAGAATGCGGGATGAGCTAGAGGAAAAAATCAAGCTAGCCAAAGAAGGTGAAATCGATGCATTATTGACGATGCACATGGAGTTAACACAGTTAAAATCCCAAATCGACCGTGAATTGGGAAATGTCGTTCCTTCCAAAAACTAAACTAAAATTTGGTAAAAAGGGTTAGTAGAATAAATAATCGTAATTTTGCAATTACATATATTAGACTTTATAAATTAAAATGAAAGATACTGTTTATCTGGATCCAATAGAAGACGCGATAGCGGCAATAAAAAACGGAGAGATCGTAATAGTTGTAGATGATGATGACCGTGAAAATGAAGGTGATTTTGTTTGTGCAGCAGAAAAAGTAACCCCTGAAATAATAAACTTCATGGCTACGCATGGCCGAGGCTTAATTTGTGCCCCTTTGGTAGAGGACAGATGCGAAGCGCTTGGACTTGAATTGATGGTAGGCACCAATACGGCCGCATTTGAAACTCCTTTCACCGTTTCTGTTGACCTTGTCGGTCATGGTTGCACTACCGGCATATCTGCCAGTGACCGTTCAAAGACAATAAAAGCTTTAATTGACCCAAATATAAATCCTGAAGAACTGGGTAAACCAGGTCATATTTTCCCCCTTAAAGCTAAAAGAGGTGGTGTATTGCGAAGATCAGGACATACTGAAGCTGCTATAGATTTATCACGTTTGGCCGGACTTCAGCCAGCTGGAGTTTTGGTTGAAATCATGAATGAAGACGGTACCATGGCCAGGCTATCGGATCTGGTTCATGTAGCTAAAAAGTTCGACTTAAAACTGATTTCCATAAAAGACCTAATTGCCTATCGCCTTAAGAATGATAGCTTGATAAAAAGGGAAATTGGTGTAGAAATGCCTACCGAATATGGCGACTTTAAGCTTATTGCATACAGGCAAACCAATACTGGTGAGGTGCATATGGCTTTAATTAAAGGAGAATGGGAAGAAGGTGAAACCGTGATGGTAAGGGTGCACTCTTCCTGTATCACGGGCGATATATTTGGCTCGTGCAGGTGTGATTGCGGTCCTCAACTTCATGAAGCCATGAAATTGGTTGAAGAAAATGGAAAAGGAATAGTTCTCTACATGAACCAGGAAGGTAGAGGCATAGGTCTAATAAATAAATTAAAGGCCTACAAACTGCAAGAAGAAGGCATGGATACGGTGCAAGCAAATCTTGCCCTGGGCTTTCCGATGGACAAAAGAGATTATGGCGTAGGTGCTCAGATCCTTAGGGACTTAGGGGTATGTAAAATTAGTCTTATCACAAACAATCCTACTAAAAGAGTTGGCTTATCTGGTTATGGACTTGAGATAGTGGGGACTGTTCCTTTGGAAATAGGTTCTAATCCTCATAATGAAAATTACCTTAAGACCAAAAGAGATAAAATGGGCCATCAAATAATGAAAAGCTAGCCCTTTGTGACATTATTTCGCAGCTCATTCAACACAAAATACTTTTTTTACGTATTTAGAGTAGAATCAAAACTGAACTTGTCATGAAAAAATCCATAAATATAATCGCGTTTTTACTACTTCTTTCGGGCATGTCTATGGCTCAGGAGTTCCCTTCCCAGGTTTGGCATCCGGGAAAAGTGTTTCTGAGTTCTGGTCAAATGTATGAAGGAAAGTTAAAGTATGATTTAGAAGCTAACGTGGTATTGGTACAAGGGAATACTGTAGAAACCTTTAGTTCTGCTTCTATCACCTATTTTGAAATCTTTGATGAAGTATATGGTGGAATTAGGACTTTTTATAGTCTCCCATATGCTTTGAATTCAGATTATAAAACCCCTATTTTCTTTGAATTGCTTACTGAGGGAGAAGATATCACGCTCTTGTGTCGTGAGTTTATCGCTACGGATAACAGAGGTTTCAATTCTTATGGAATGAGAAGCATGTACATGAACCCCATGTGGGGCATGCCTATAGGTATGGGAAGAGGTTTTAGCAGATTAGACTTTAATTTCTATTTTCTCCAAGATCAAAAAATATTCAAATACAATCAAAAGAAAAATGTATTGCTCAAAGATGTCATGGAAGACAGGTCTTCGGAGATGAAATTGTACATGAGGAAAAACAAACTTCACCATGACAAAAGAGGAGATCTTTTGAGAATCACAGCTTATTACAATCAATTAAAAAGTAATTCTTAATGTCAAAACCTTTAATTTTAGTTTCCAACGATGATGGAATAACATCTAAAGGAATACGTGTATTAGTAGAAGTAATGAAGGAGCTGGGAGAGGTCGTTGTGGTTGCTCCTGATAGTCCTCAATCTGGCATGGGTCATGCCATCACCATAGGAAATACATTAAGGCTTGCAGAAGAAGAAATATTCCCTGAAGTTACGGCCTATAAATCCAGTGGAACCCCGGTAGATTGTGTCAAACTGGCCAAACATTATGTATTGAAAGACAGGCAACCTGATCTAGTTGTTAGTGGTATCAATCATGGTAGCAACACCTCTATAAGTGTGCTTTATTCAGGAACGATGTCTGCGGCCATTGAGGGAGCTATTGAAGGCATTCCCTCCATAGGCTTTAGTTTATGCGATTACAGTGCCAAAGCAGATTTTTCTCACGTGAAGGATTACGTCACTCAAATAGCCCGTCAGGTATTGGAAAATGGAATCCCTAAAGGGGTAGCGCTGAATGTAAATTTCCCTCCCAAAAGAAATGAGCCCTTAAAAGGAATTAAAATTTGTAGACAGGCAAGGGCCAAGTGGCAGGAAGATTTTGAAGAAAGGTACGATCCGAATGGGCGCAAATACTTTTGGATGGCAGGTAATTTTGTCAATTTTGATAAGGGAGAAGACAATGATGAGTGGGCTATCGCCAACAATTATGTCTCCGTGGTGCCTTGTCAATTTGATATGACGGCACACCATGCCATCTCTCAAATCAACAATGACTGGAATTGGGAAGACTTAAAAGCGAATTTATAGTACTTGCAACAGGCAAAACATAAATAAACAAAAAAGTGCCGGTTTAAGAATCGGCACTTTTTTTTAAGGATGTTGAGTCCAAGAATTATTTTAAACGCTTTATTTCGGGAATTAATTTTGATAAATAATCTGGGAAATCTAAAAGTTCATCCATTTCAGGCGAGTATTTAAGTTTCCCTATTTTTAAATGGGATTCATATACTTCGATCTCCTTTAGAATTCTAGTTATTAAACACATCCGCTGAAATGATTCAATTAAAATATCAAACAATTTACTAAAAGAACCCAGACCTGGAGGGTCTGAACCATAATAACCGTGAGTGTCAACTCACGGACAGAAGAAAACACCTTACTTACAACCCTGTAGGGCTTGAACATACCGATACAGGGACTTTGTTCAACCCGCTTCGGGGTTGGGAGTTGACAGGGTCTTCCCTGTCCACGGGTTGCCACCCGTGGTTAATATTGTTGAAGCCCTCCAGGCTTCCCAGTTTTGCAATTAAGATCAATTTTTAGGTATTAAATTGCACAGTCTGGTCACATACTGGTCCAAGTTTAGCGAAGTGTAACTTGGTCCTTAAATGCTGAAAGTTTTCAACTTTCATGAATAAACCCTGAGTTCAATTCAGGTAGCTATTGTCAAATAGTTTGTCTCTGGACTTCGATTCAGATGACTTCGACAAGCTCAGCCACCTCTGTGGAATAAGTCAATTATTTTACTTTTTTAAACCACAAATTTTTAACGCGTCCGGCTGAAACCCTAAAGCCGGTTATTAGCTGATTATCATCCCTCTCAAACATAAAACTTTTTCCTTCATAAAGAAACAGATCTCTTTTAGCTACCGAAATCACAAAATCACTGGCACGGGCATGCTTAATCGTCAATTTACCTTCCTTTAAAACAGCTTCGTAAGTTGTATTTAACTCAGGACTAAAATACACTCCTACAAATTCTTTAAGATCCGAAACCTCATAATTTGGTGGCGTGAGCTCCTGAGATACAATTGGCTCATCAGCATTCGTTGCTGCAGCTGTTTGTTTCTCAAAAGCATCCTCCAAATAAAGATCAGCCACCTGAAGTGCTAAATTCTTGGGGTTAGATTGAGCGAAGTTGCTAAAGACCATAACCGCAAAGTTTTGCTCCGGAAATCTACCAAGATAACTTCGATAACCGGCATCAGCACCACCATGCTGAATTTGATTTAAACCTTTATAAGTATTATTAAATTGACCATAAGCACCGCCAAAAGTTTCACCGTTACTAAGCAGGGCCGGCGTATTCATCTTGTCGATTATGGCTTTATCACCTACAGTAGGTGATGAGAAATTCATAGCCCATAGTGCCAAATCTTCGACCGTTGTAAATAAACTAGTTGCCCCAACATTGGCGAAATTTAAGACACTTTTTTTGTAGTTATTGCCAGGTCCGGCCTGATAAGAATAGGCGCGGTTTTTTACAATTTTTTCATGGTCATCATAAAAAAGTGTATTGGACATACGCAAGGGTTTAAAAATTTTTTCTTCAGTAAATGCTGCAAATGTTTTACCGGAAACCCTTGCAACAACTTCTGCTAATAGTGTAAAACCTGTATTACAATACATATAAGCTTCACCGGGATTAAAATTCAATTCTTTTTGCTGGGAGACCAATTTTAAGATGTGTTCTTTTGTGATAACATCATCAGCTCTCCATCCGGCCAAATCTAGCAAAGCCCATTGATCTCTCATTCCACTTGTATGAGACGCCAAATGTCTTAAAGTAATTGTTTTTCCGAAATCAGGAACCTCGGGAATGTGTATGCGGATATCATCATCAAAAGACAACTCCCCTTCTTTTTCTAATAATAGGATTGAGAATACCGTAAATTGCTTGGAAACAGAAGCAATATGAAAAATTGTAGCAGGTGAATTTGGAATGTCATACTCTAAATTAGCACTTCCGTAACCCTTTTTAAAGATGATTTCTTGATTTTTAACAACCGCCACAGTGGCTCCGGGTTTATTTATAGCATTGAAATCTTTAAAAATACTATCTATTCTTGGTTCCAATTCATTTGAAAAACCGGTTTGTGCAAATAGCTTGGATGGGAAGAGTGATAAGGAAATTATTAGAATTGAAAAATAACTAAAAGCTCTAATATAATTCATAATTGTAATTGTTTTAGAAAATCACCTGGTAGAGTAAAGGTATGTGCTATATCATTTCTTGGCATCTTGTTTTATTCTAGGATCAAATTTCATGGCTGCTTCAGCAATCACTTTTATTCGAGAAAAATCCGAGTGGTTGGGATTAATTAAATAATTGTACTCTTGGTTAACAATGCAGCTTGGTACTTTTAATACGGCTGCTCCACCCTCTTTTACAAAATCGTCTCCTATAAATTGCGTTTCTAAAATTGGAGGTCTTGAATCCCAGTTTTCCGGTAAGGCTGCCGGATCAATTTCAAGGATTTGGATGTCATCCGGAATATCAACTTCAACATAATACCTGTCATTTGGTAAGTCTTCATTTAAGTCCAAATGAACCGAGACCTCCAAAGTTGCTAATGCACGAGATTCTGCGGTATAAACTAGATAGGTGTTAAGGCTATTCCATCTATATCCTTCTGTCAAAGCTGCCCCAATTCCTTTCAGGGTGGTTTTTAGGTGTTTTTTCCGTTCAACTCTGTAAACCCTCATTACGCCATATTGCCATATTCAAGTCTATTAAGGGCATTTTTCACCTCTTGAATACCTGTAACCGAATCGAATAAGCTCTCCGGTTTTACGCCACCTAAAGATAAATTTGGCTTCTTAAGCCATCTTTGAAACTTTTCGGGTTCATGATTAAAGACTTCCAACCCAAAATCAAGAAGTTCTGTTAACAGTAATACCACCTCACTATCTCTACCACTTAATAATTCTTTTCCCCTTTTCTTTTTGTTGTAAGTAGTTTGAGGCACACCAAAAATGGTTAAAACTTGTTTTATAGGAAGATCAGTTCTATTGCTAATTACTTCAATTGAGTCATAAGGAAGCCCTCTTCTAATAATATCCACCCGTTCCATCTTATTGGTCCAGGCATATTCTCCACCTGGAACTTTAATAATCCAACCAGACCTCTTTTCTCTTGTAGCTCTTGCTCGCTTGACACTTTTTTCCGTGTCGAATTTCGTGACTTTTTGAGATTGTGTTTCCATATTTAAGCAATTCTATTGTAATATAGCAACAAAATTGCTCTGCTTAAAATTTCAATAAGAAATAAATGCTAAAGCCCTTGTAAGGTCCGCTAGCATTTATTAAGTGCATTATACGAGCGCGATTTGGGTGTAGAACCTATATTCTGGCATCGGGAAATAAGAATAAAGGGATAAACCAACCTAAGTGGCATAAAGCTAAATACTCTTGGATACAGATTGCCAAGGAAAAGCTTAATTACAATCCTGAAAGGTGCCACTGCTGTGCAAATGAAACGCTTATTACAACTAGTCTAATCGGCCCGGAGCGAGGACCACCTTTTTATAAGCTTCCTAAACCAGAAATCCGCCAATTACACCTATTTTTCAAAATGGCTTCACTAGAAGTCTTGGAACACCTATGCCTTAGGTTTTTTTATTCTCTAATTGCTAAAAAACAAATGTGGGAAACCCCCTTCCCCATAAAAATTGCATTACAAAAATTCATTGTACCGGCCCCTGAGAACTGTCCCTGAGCCTGTGGTCCCTGAGCCTGTGGTCCCTGAGCCTGTCGAAGGGTCGATGGGCGGAAGGGCCAGCCGTCAGAATGCTTTGTTATTGTAAATAGGTTTTTTTATTTAAAGTTTATTTCCTGTGTCTGTTGAATCAATTCAGTTCCAGATTCTAAAACTATTTTGACTGTAAAAATCGAAGAATCAGGAATGTTGTCGTATTCCATCATAATTAACTGAAATTTATCATGCTGATAAATTCTATTTTCAAATAATTTACTGATAGTTGTTTGTTTTCCATTTAAATCAAAGATCGTAAAGTTAGCTGTAACATTGGTTATTTCTTGTGATTGGCTGTCAGTTACTCCAATTTCTATATATTCAATAGGGTCAACGTTGATATATTGATCAAAGGCACAACTACAAGCGTAAGCTGAAGTAAATCCAAAAGAACTAAAATCTAATTTAGATTTCAAATAGGTGATTTGATTTAATTCATCCTCAACGAAAACCATTAACCCAAATGAGTTGTTTTTATTATCAGTATTAGACAGCTCTGTGTTTTGAAAATCAGATGTAAAAAAAGCATTTAATTCAAATCCTTTATATGTTCTCTCATAAGTTATTGCACGGTCACAATCGCAAAAAAATGAGACGCAAGAGGTCGCAAGAAATTGAAAAATGTAAATTAGAAATAGGGATAGAAGTCTTTTATTCATAGTTCGTTCACATTTTACAGCAGCGGAGCCCCTGATAGCCTACTAAATAAATACCTATAAAGATAATAAAATAATAAGAAGCTGAGGATCAAGGCCCTCCTAATCAAATCATATCCTTTTAAATACAGGAAAGTATTCCTTATTAGCTTACCGGAAGCGTTCTTTATATGGCTACTGCGCTTAACCACTTCTACCTACCCCTTAAGATATAATCTTATGAATTGTTTCAAGTTGGGTTCTGTTCTATAGTATTGCTAAGAAGAGTAGCCCAAGACAGCTCACCCTAACCATTCGCCTATAAAGATAATAATAAGAACCTCAGCTCTATTTAAATTATCTTTAAAAACCGGTAGGTGGACACTCCGAACCCTTTTTGGGGCTTACTAAGGCAGGAAAGGATTAGGGGGGGGCAGCTTGTAGGTATTCCCTCAGCTTCCTCTAAGAAAATTCCTCCCTACCAATGACGTGTTAATAAAGCTGAATTAGGTTCAGGTCATATGTTAAATTATTTTCCGCCTTGTAGATTTTTGGCGTTAAGAAATTTAAGCTGGGTTGGCAAGGGCACAGGCACTGTTTGACGAAGTTTTTGGACCATGTAGCTAACATGAAATAATACAAACTGAAATACCAAAAACAAGGAGTTTGCCTGTGTGCGGGAGGCCTTAAATTTTAGCCGAAAAGATACTCAGCGGCGGGCTTTTTTGGTTACTTTTTGGGCCTGCAGCAAAAAAGTGACAAATGCAATAGTAAATATTTTGGCATAGATATAGGAAATTGAGATGCTGGGCTTATTATTACAGTTTTGGCTAAGGTAAAGGCATATTTAATATTTATCCGTTCATTTCTTTTCCATTGATGAAAAGAAACGAACCAAAGAAAAATCTAGCCAAAAGAAATCTCCTAAAACAAGGCCCAACGCCACCTCGTAGTTTTAGCCCGGCCACCGCGCCCCAGTATTAATAATTCCATTAAAAATTACTATCTCGTCAGTACCTATTTGTGGGTCTACGTTGGGGAAGGGAGAGGCGGTCTCATCTTGTTGAGGACTCCCACGGCTTCCTCTAAGAAAATTCCTCCCTAAGTATGTATTAGAGACCATTATAGGAGCTCAATTTGGGTGCAGAACCTAGTTTCTGGCATCCGGAAATAAGACTAAAGGGCTATTCCCGGATCAGGCATTTAGGCCGGGGCCTGCTGAGCTATCTTTCCCAACTATAAAAACGGTGCCTGCCGGGTCCATAATCCAATGGTTTTCTTTAGGTATTTGTTCCAATTCATCGCAAGTTTCCACTCCCTTGTCTTTTAAGTATTCAGTCGCCTTTTCAACGTCAGGGGTTTTTAATTCAAGCCAGGTTTCTGAATGGGTGTAATTGTCCACGCAATCCAACCATAGCCTATTCTGACCAAATTTCACCAGGTGGGTACGTGAAACAGTTGGAGTGTTAATCGGCTTTTCAATCACACTTAGTTGGAGTATGTCACGGTAAAATTCAACTGTTTTTTCATATTTAGCTTTCGGGATTTTTATCGCGATGTTAATTCCACCATCAAATTCTATTTTTTCCATTTTCGTTCGGTTTATGCTCGCAGGGTAGCGAAGTACCTGATAGCCTTCCCTATCCATACCTATAAAGATAACAAGAAGATGCAAAGAATCAGCAACACTTTATTTAACCGTGCCCTGTTAATTACAGGGAATTTTTCCCTTTTTCGGCTTACCGACAGCCTTTTTAATTTGCTTTTCAGATGTATCTACCCAGCACAAGTGTACATTACTATGTGCCTATTTTTCATCCTTCTCGGTCAACAATTATCATCTATGGTATCACCACCCTCCCATTTTAATCCACGTTCAAGTGTGAATTGCTTCTTTGCGCCTTCCAACTGAAAAAATGTCCCTAAATTTTCATGAATGAAAAGGTGGTCATCAATTGAGACTTTTACCAGCGACCATTCTTTTATTGTGCCATGATGATGACACATCACTAGTAATGCATCCGACTTTTCAGAAAGCGCTGCGCTAACAACTTTCGATTCACCAAAGTTATTACGAGCAAACACATCTCCTTCTTTAGTACGTTGGTGATAATATTGTAAGGCATTCTTTGTAAGGTTAGAAGGACAAAGTGGAAACTCACTCGGTGTTTTCCAGCTTTTTTGAATCGCTCCAGGGGTTTTAGACTCGATCAAAACTTCTGATAATGGTTCTTCGCAATATGGTTCATTTGGTAATTCGTAGAGCCAATCTCCAAGAATACCTCCTGAGGGGATTTTACCACTGTTTGCCCAATCAAGAAATCTTTGTCGTGAATGATCAGCCTCTTCTTTTGTGACCGGACGCATCCACTCTAATCTTGGATCAAGGTTTCCTGATATGGGCCGAGATGGGTCTTTTAGAAAATTCTCGATGCTACCATATGAAATCTTGATTCGACGTGCAGTTGTAGGGTTTAATAAAATATTTTCAAGTCGAGTTACCCAGGCCAAATTTTCAGGTCGATTATTTTGTCGATTTGTATCAAAATGGTCAACAATGTGGTCTTCTGACGGTTGTGGCCCATGAAATGCGGTTGCTACAATTCTATGCACTGTTTCAGATGCAATATTCATATAGCCAGTTAGTTTGTTAGGATTTCCAAAAATCCATTTTTCATCTAAAGGCCTTTTCCTTTTACCAGATCTTCTGCATCTATAAATAGCTCCATTATCTCTAACATGATAAACTTCTCCACGATATTTACATGTTTTTTCTATTTTAAATATGTCTAAAAGCTCATCATTCATATTTAATAAAAAATTTTCATAATTAGGAAGTAGATAGAGCCTGATAGGCTACTATATTTAATTACCTATAAAGATAATAATAAGCAGTAAACTATCAGCGCCCCCTTCATCACACAGAACCCTGTAAATTACAAAGCAAGCTATGAAATTTTCCCTAAAACGACTTACCGATAACCTTCTATGTTGAAATTCAATAACCACACTTTCTCAAAACCACGGACCATAACTTTTGATCGAAATGACTTCTATGGATGCGTTGGAACACCTCTGTCTTCGGTTTCCTGGCCTCAAGAACCATCGAGAGAAGGATTTAAAAGCACTATTAGCCAATCAATTCGTAAACTTTTTTAAAATTTCACCCCGGCTGGGTGTAGAATCCTCTACACCCTTTTATTCCTAACTTACTTTGAAGTCGACATCTTTTATATGCCATTTGCAATGGCTTCTGAAGACCCCCTTTATGTAAAAAAATGGACAAAATTTTGAATACTGTACTGAAATTGGAGACCCTATCCTAATCAAAAACACACTCGGGCAGCATTCATTTGCAATTCATTCAAGGATAGACTATTTTTAGTTATGGGAGAGGCTTATCAAATAAGAGATCAGGAAATCGAGCATGATGAAATCGTAATGCCAAAGGATGATTATCGTAGCGAGATTCCATATGGCCTTTGAATAACAAATAGAAACAGATGAAATGCCCTATTTTTTAACATTCCAAGTGGTGGGATGGACAGATGTGTTTTCAAGAAAAGTCTATCGAGATTTTATCTTGGAAAATCTGGATTATTGTAGAAAAGAAAAGGGACTTTTCTTCTTTGGTTATGTCATCATGACCAATCACCTTCACTTGGTTGTTCAACAAAAAGATGCGAATTTATCAGGATGGGTGCGTGATTTTAAGAAATTTACAAGCAAGAAATTGCTAAAATTGATAATTGAAAACCCTCAGGAAAGCAGAAAGGAATGGTTGAAGATAATTTTTGCCTATCATGCGATATTTAATAAAAGAACTGGGGAGATGCAATTTTGGACACATGAAAACCATGCTATCGAACTTTATCGAACTGAAATGATTGAAAGTAGAATGAATTATATACATGAGAATCCGGTAAGGGCAGGAATCGTGGAAAAACCAGAGGATTACATGTGTTCGAGTGCAAGAAATCGAGCATAACCCAATTGTCATGCGATTAGACGATCATCAGCTATGCGAGATTCCATCTGACCATTAAAAACAATTATATACAGATGAAATTATGCTGGATTAGAAGGTTTGATAACCATGGATCATTGGTAATTCCGTCCATTTCCAATTGCAAATTGGAAAGGATAGAAGGGTGTTTTGCAAACCTACACCCAGCTCACGAAGGCATAAACACCTAGGGGGGTCCTGCAACGCGAGACAGGCATAGCGACTTGTTTTTGCTTCCGGAAATAAATTCTCGTACATAAGGGATGCAGATAAAACTCGGTATATGCTTCGGTACAGTTTTTTACCCTTAATTTGGTATTATGATACCAGGTACCCATTATGAGCATTCACACTGCATTCAGACTAGGCTGTTTCAGTCGTCAGAGTTCTTAGTTGTTGGCAACTGGCTTTATTTTCTTTCAAATATGCATTGTTCTAATTCTTTATATACATTCATATCAGATGTCATAAAATCTGATAATGTTATTTTAAACCTTTCTGCATTAATGCTTGTTGTTATGCCACAATAGTTTTTAATTTTCCCTGTTGCATCTTTAAGATTTTGATTTATAATATCGGTTACGAATTTGTCATATTCAGTTTCGTCAAACGTTAAACTATTTGCTAAACAGTATAATTTTAAAACTTCTTTGTCATACAAATAATTTTCAATTTCCCATCTCTTCATAATTCTATGAAAATTAGGGTTATTTTGAAGATATATTTGTCTGTCATTCTCATCATTTAATTTTCCTGATGAAACGTCTCTGTCCTTAAAAACGAGTATTTCTATATCTGAAAAAACTTTCGTTAATAAGGTCAATGCAATTTCACTTCTTTGGTCTAATTCTGTATTACCACCACTTGAAATAAACAGTGTGTCGTGAAACTTTTCTCCAAATATGTTATTAAAAACTTTTGCATCAAAACCTTTTTCTAAACCATTTGAAGCGGGTTTATCCAATCCTTCACAATAAACGATTCTTCTTGGGCTTATAAGTCCAGTCAAATCATCAAGTGCAGTTTCAAATATTTCAACCCACTTTTTTAATGACTTTTTAATAGGTTTAATTACTTGTGATGTTGATGCCCAATCTATGTTTGATTCAAAATGTATAATATCACAATCGTCTTTTAAATCATCTTGTAAAGCTCTTAAAAAGCCAATACTATGTGTTGCAATCCAAATTTGACAATTCGCTCCAATAAGATTGTTTATTTCAATTAGTAATTTTTTTTGAATGGCTGTATTAATATGTAATTCAGGTTCATCAAGTAAAAAAATGGTATCATTATACTCATCCTGTCTTAAATACAAATCTAAAAGTATATCTACAACTTCTTTTTCACCAGAAGATAGAACGTTAAATTCAAATCTACTTGGATGGTCTTTTTTGATAAAATATAATGTTCCCTCATTTGATTCAATACTTCCAATACTCGAAACTTCCAAGTCTAAACATTTTTGTAAAGACAAGTTTAAATCTCCAACTATTTTCTTTTTTGCTTGACTTGGTGTACAATCTTGTTTATTAAGATAATTATTATATTTAATATATAATCTTCTGTAATTCTCTTCCATTTTATCATCCAAATCAGATGATGCCGAAGCTCCGTAATTATTAAGTATTATGTCAGAAGTTGCTTTTGATTCTTTTACTTTTAAGGTGTTATTATATCTATATGGACTTCTAAAAGAAAACATTGTTTTTTCTTTTCCAAGTTTATATCTATCCTCTTTAATTTTTTGAAAATCTCCATTTTCAAATTCAATGGTAACATTAGTAAAATCATAATTTGGTGTTTGATTCATTGAATGATAGGTGTGGTCTTTAACTTGTTTATTTCCAATTTGACCCCAAGAATTATTAAGAAAAAGCATACCATCAATTACACTACTTTTTCCGCAGCCATTTGGACCAACTAAAGCAATAATTCTTTTCGGTTTATCTCCCAATTCAATTGATAAATCGTGAAATCTTTTATATCCGTTTTTTAATTGTAATTTCTTAATCTTCATTGATTAGTTTGTTGTTTTTTAGCTTGTTGCGTAAAGTAGAGCCTGATAGCCTACTTAATTAATACCTAAAGATAATAATAAGAAGCAGACTATCAGCGCCCATTTCATCAAATCGTATCCTGTTAAACGGGGCGGGGACCAAAAACACAGGACTGAATCCCGAATCATCGGAACCGTCCAGTCTATAAACAGATAACCACAGAACTCAGATTGACTGTCATACTTCAAACACTCCTGCCTGCCGATAGGCAAGCTTGACAGAATGTAGCACTTTCTCTGCCTGCCATGTTTTTCAGGGACACTTCATCAGAGGTTGTAATGGGAAAGAGCAAGCTCTTTTGGTTATTAGCATTGGCTTTGTACATTGGTAAAAACTAGTTGTGCTTGACCGTACGAAGGCTTTTTGTCAGCTTTTAGGTAACTGAAAATAATAAGTTATGTGGCGACGGATTGCAGGTGATTTCCTCTCCGCATACGGTCAAAGAAAACATGCTGGAATCCGCCGCTGGCGTACCACTGAGGCTGGCATGGAATTTATAAAATGTTGTATTTCGTTATTTTATTATCTCTACGTCTATTGCTGATTCTCTATTAGTTTTAATATTCTTTTCAACTTTATACTTGACCCATCGACCTCTCAGGTAATCAAAATCAATATTGCTATTACTTAAAGAATGAAAAAAAATGTCTTCAGGTACTCTTTGAATAAAACCACATTTATTGCCAAATTTATCCCGAATGATGTTTACCACCTTCCCTGAATATGTTTTATCGTTATCAGTTTCCTGTTCAATTTTTTCATGGACAAATTGCTCTCTAGAAACTTTTAATAAGTGGTTTGTAAAAGCTTCAACGTCTTTTGTGCCTCTCCTCGATTTCCCTAAATCTCTTTCCCAAATAACCATCGCTCTATCAAATAGCTCAATTACTCTAGTAAAATTGACAAGAGTCATTTCATCATCCTTAAGTATACAAAGAATCCTTTGACAATGAGAATCAATAGATTTCTCCTTGTAGAAAGACGGAATATAACCAGCAATACTTTCTCTAAACAACATTAAGATATGCGGTTTGTATGATTTTATATGATTCGATAATTTTTGCGATCTTATAAACTTTTCTAGGCGCAAAAATGTATAAGCCGTAATAAAATAGGGTAGTTTTGAATGACCGTCTTGAAATATATCATTGCCGTAATCCTTTAATAGAATAGATTCGTGCCTATGTGCATTGTGGGGATTATTTAAAAACATACCTATAAAATACTGAGTAAGAACTTTGAGATTTATTTTCTCTGTTTGCTTAATCGTTGGATTATGTTGAAACTGTTTAGATCTACGTTCATAATAAATTACCTGATAATCTGGAGAGAAAGCCCCAAAAAATTCTTCTAAATCTTTATGAAATTTCTTTGTTGTTTCAAAAGCTTCCTCTAATACAATATTTTGTCGGTTTGTACCTCTGACAATATCATTAACAATATCTTCTTTTGTTGTACTTATGAATTTTATAGAAATGGGAACATTTTCAATATTAATATTCCTCTTAAATGCTTCATGTAATACATGGCTAGTTTGACAGCCATTTACAATTTGCGGATTTGATATTGAAAGCTTTGTGTTGTTTTGTTTAAATTCATCACAGACAATGGTAATCCCATTATTTAGAATAATGAATTGCTCCGGGTTCTTTTCTATAGTATCATAAATTTCCGAATTAACAGGGTTAATGCCTTGAAAGTCCCTAACATTATCATTAAATAAAGATTTGCGAATTACGCCATCCTCTGTACTTATAAGTTTCATAAATTCAGATCCAAATACAATTGACAAACATGAATTTGATACGTCATCAACATCTGTAAGAGGCATAATATGTCTTGTGTCAATTGTTGCTGTAAATGTATTCTGGATACTGTCATAGATATCCTTAAGAGCTTCACTATCTACAAAATGAAAATTTATCTTCTCATAAACATTTAATCGATTTAAATCTCGCTGGAATTGGGTTTGTATTCCCATAAGGTCAGGAGCTTGTCTCCACCTACCCATTGCGACATAGTACAAAGATACCTGAGGATTTGTTTCCCACATAATTATTACGTCATCGCTCAATATGTATTCTTTTAACTCTAGCTGCTGTTTAACTGCATCATTCATTGGGAAATTATGTTCCTCAGAAAGAAAATCCCTAACTCCATCTACAAAATTATTTAGCTCTCCTTTGTTGAAATTAGGCTTATATTTTGATTGGATAAAGATAAATTCAACATCAATTCTCTTAAATCTCTTTATTATATCCTTTATATCAGACTTTGTTTTTATGAGTATTCCATTTACCTTAATTGCAATCCCGTCAATGCCCATATCTGCTGAGCCACCAACACAAACAAAATCCAACAACTCAGAATCTGCGCTAAAAGCATCAGGTTGATGAAGAGAGAATATAGTATAATTAACAAACCTCTCAAAAGCCTCTCCATCCTGAATGTTTTCAAGTTCATTTCTCTGTCTAAACTGCTTAAATCTTGCGTTGATAATGGGTTCTACTTGCATAATTTAGTTTTTATTAATTGTCTTGATATAAGTTTTTCACAATCTCTCATCTCGGTCATAATGGCATTACAATTGTATATAAACAAGTCTCCCCAGGGAGTTACATATATATCAATTAAACGCCCCCTAAACTAACTAAAAACTTCTACATAAAAAACTCCTTTACAGTCTTTAAAATGGGTTTTTTAAAGAAAAATTAACAGAAATACCAATTTCCTCGTGAGCGTTTGTTAAATGTTTACTTCCGTATTCGTAAGATTTACCTCCACTCTTGAAACCTCCTAACGGCTGACTCTCTAGTGATTTTAACCCTATATAAGGGAGCTCAGGAAATCCTATTAAATGATCCGAGTTTAATTACCCAATATAAACCATCATTTCACTGAAATACTTTAATTCACCCCTTCTCTCTTGTCAGTTTTTGGTCAAATGCTTTGGTTAAAACCTAAAAAATGCTGCCAAAAAGGCGGAATTTTCCGGCTAAAACCAAATAATTATCAGCTAAAACCTTATAATTTCCACCAAAAAGGTGGAAGCTTGAATAAGAAAGCTGAAATCTTCGAGCTCAGAAGTACCCCTCCCCACTTCTGAACCTGGAAAATTTGACCTTATCCAAAGACTTTTCCTGAAATTTTGTCATATTTTCCGATTTTCACCCTTTTTCTTGTCAGTTTTTGGTCAAATTTTTCAGGTTTAAGGTGGAAAATATAAGTTCTGAACCGGAAAATTCAATAAATAATATTCAAGCTTGTCAGTTTTAGGTACCCCACCCCTGTTGTTTGGTGAGTAATTGAAGTTATAAACCCCAATGGATAAGTCCTGAAGTACCCTACCCCGCTTCCGAAGTACCCCTCTTTGGCCCATACGGCTTCGACAAGCTCAGCCTCCGATACCCCTGGTCCAAGTTTAACGTAGTGTAACTTGGACCTACAATGCTGAAAGTTTTCAACTTTCTTAAATATCAATCCGGTTAGATTTAATCGGTTAAGTTTCTAACGTTCTTCGACACCGGTGGCTTCGACAAGCTCAGCCTCCGGTAAGGGTGGGCCAAAAAACAATAAGCGTGAAGGATATCCACGCTTATTTTTCTATTTGTAGTCCTTTAGGCTTTTGGTATTTATTGCTGCCTGATGGTGAAATCCATTTTACCGGCTTTTACATCACCTTTATTGCTTAGGTTGATTCTATAGATATTTTCTCCCCACTTTTCCTTAACGCCTTCATCCTCCGGTATATCGTAGGGCATTTTCTCCACTTCTACTTCCATGTTTTTTGGATTGTAAAGGATTTCAAATGGGGCCACCTGTCCATCTTTGCCTTTATAGGCAATGGAAAGTACCCCGGGCTTAAGTACTTCTACCGGATAGATAGTCATCAAATGCTGCACAAGCGCTCCTGAAGCTGACAATTGATACTGATCTCTTACAGTTACTTTTTTACCCCTGTCTAAGCTCAGGTCTCGCTTATAGGAAACAAGTCCGGAGGACTCAGGGTAGGCTTTGCTAATATCCAAAGACATGGAACTGCTGTTCTTTTTTGCTTCATGGGAAACCTTACTTGCCCTATACTTCATCCCCGGATTTTGAGTGGCTCCGTTAATGGTGGGGATATTGTGGTAATCGGAACGGTTGAACCAGATGGAATACCGCTCTCCACTGAAGGTTCTTCGCGTATAAGTACCACTTCCCACATCGATAAGCAAGGGATTGCCATCGTAATAGACCACATAATTGCCGATATCATTTTGGTTGTGGCTCTCATCATTGTGACCACCCTTGGCAGCTAGGAAAAACCCATCTGTACTTCCTTCATGGTCCCGTGCCACCATTACCTGAATGTCTTTCAGCCAAACGTCTTTTGGTAATGGAAGTCCCTTTTCAGCCGCTGCCAATTCATCATGCATAAACACTTCAAAGAAATGTCTGAAATAATGAAATCTTGGCAAGGCTTTTTCATTTTCTGCGATATAATAAGCCCCAAACTTCATCATATCAGGATCCTGAATGGCTTTTCCATACCTGTAAATCATGGCCCCTGCCATTTTAGGCGTGGGGCTTGCATCTGCAAAATTCAGGAAATATTTATCACTTATTTGGGCTCTGTAGATAAATCGGCCCATGTTCTTCACCTTTTCATCTTCAAAGACAAACTGAAAAGCGCCATTGGAGGCTTCATTTAGCAAAGACAGGTTATCAAACAAGGAAGCAGCTGCCGCTCCCCAATAACCCGGCCCTTCATCACAACCTCCATCCTCGGGATAGGGCGTCAGGAATTCGTCCAGCACTTGTATGGCCTTGTTTACATGCGCTACCCTCTTGGCCTCATTGTCTTCCAATAATAAGGCGGTATTGATCCAGTTGGAGCAGATCCATGGATTCCAGTTGTTAGGAGGTCTTCCATTTTCATTGGCAGACATCCAACCATGGTGCTGGTTCATCAAGGGTTCGAAAACCCTGTTGGTGGTTTCATGACGGATTCTCTTTCTGATTTGAGGAGATATTTCATCAAATTTTTCTCCAAAAAAGTAATCTGCCCATGCCAGGTAAGTGGCGGTCTCCGCAACAAATAAATCCACAAAAGGCTTGGACACATCCATCAAGCCGGAATATTCATCCGACTTGGGTAAATGAGCCGGTATGCCCCAAAAAGATTCTTCACAAATGGACCAAACACCATTGACAATAGGGTCGATAAACCTTCCCTTATTTTCATACAGCTCCGCCAAAATCATGGCGCCTAAAATTCTTCTTTTCTCAAAGGTAATTTGTTGGTATTCTGTTCTGTTTCCATTTCTATGGATCAGCAATGACTTGGTGGCAGGAATATAGGGCCAGGAATAATCGATATTTTCATTGGCATAATCGAGAAAAAACTCCATTTGCTCTTTGTCTGCTTTGCTCCAAGCTTCTCGGTCATCCAAAGCCGGGAAGGGTTTCCAGTCTTTTAATGGAATCAATACTTCGGCAAGCTCTTGTTCGCTGTATTTGCCACTGACCAAGTGCTGGGCCAGCACGTTGGCTGATAACAAGATCCCTGAAATAAGCAGGAATATATTTTTGTATTTTATCATTTTTATTTGGGTTTAATTTAATTACTTGTAATACAGTCGATGGGAACCTTTGGATAGATTTATTTTTATCCATCCTTCTGCTATTCCCTTATCATCCACCAAAACATCCGCTAAATATAGCTTTTTTGAAGGCTTCTTTTTTAGGTATAAGGCTGTTTTTTCAGTTGCAATGACACTTATAAATTGCCGGTCCATCCATAAGGTCACCTTATCATCCGCTTTAAATTCAAGCATTTGGTCTGCATATTTCTCGGCATTTTTGGCAAATAGAAAATGGGGATTTCCATTAATTTCTCTTCGCAATAAAAAATCGCCCTGAAAGGTAAAATCCTCCAAATCCAATGAATGCTCAGAATTGACACGGTTTATTACCAAGTCATTGGCCCCATCCCTATGGTGTATACTATTGATTTCATAGCCGTTTTCAAAGGCGTTTTCCCACTGAAGTTGCTCATCGGCATTATGGATAGGGTTTAATAAGGTTAGCACTTGCTTTTGCCCTTCCTCATCTGCTGCGTAAATCGCTTCCAACCTACTATGGTCCGGATGGTCGGGATAGCGTGAAGGCACTGCAGAGGCTACCAGACTTTGGTTGACTACCTCAGGGCTTGTCAGGTACAGGATTTCCAATGAAGTCCCCTCCACCGTCGGAAAATGATCAATGGCAGCCAAATAGGATTTATTGTCTAGGACCGTATCCACCTTGGTCTGATTGGCAGGATGGAGATAGGAATAAATCTTTTTATCATCCCCTACCTTTACCTCATCCAGTAAAAGCACATAGGCCTTGGAATTTTCGGTTCCATGCAGCAACAGCATGCTTCGGTAATGTTGGGCACCGGTTAAAGCCGCGCCGGCATCTCCCATCGCATAGTCGAAGGTAGGTCTACTGATACTTTCAATGATTCCATTGCCGGTACGGGAGGCATGGTCTTCCCCATTGATTGTTAGGGTATTGTTCAATGCCGCAGCACGTGTTGGAGCGCCCAACCTGCCTCCATTAACAAGAAGCCTGTTACCCATACCGGATAGAGCCAAACCATTTACTTCCTGGTGGGTATGCCACTCTTCCTGGGCTTTTATATTGTAAAGCACTGCATGGATGCCCTCAGGGTTCTTCGCACTTTCTCTTAAGAAGGCACCGCCATCTTCATAAACACTGCTTTTAGGATATTGTGGGTAAGGCAATTTATTGTGAGGGAGCAGGTAACTGATAATATGGCCGCGTTTCTTGTCCTCTTCATGAAACCAGGCGGTATAAGCAGCAGCTTGCTCGTCAAAATTCCCCACCCTGGTATGTAACAGATCATTTTTCAAGCCCTGGGAAGGAAGCATGTCCCCTATGATCGCCATTTCCTTGCTGTTGTTCACACTCGCACTGAATAACCAGCGGTGGAATTTTTTAAGTTTCTCATTGCTATAGTACCTCTTGTCTATGCCGGTAAATTCTAAAACATCCATGTATCCGGCTTTGGAGATACGGCTGTCTCCGCCCCCTACTCTTTCCCAAGCGTAATGGATCGTTACGGGGGAAACCCCATCAGTAGTAATTTGATGCATGATTCCTTGGAAATAGGCATCGTCCGGACCGGTTCGATCCCCTTTGTAGATGTCCCAGACACCATGGGTACCCAGTCTTACATCTGTCCAACTGCCTTTACGGTTTATTTTGAAAATTTGGGATTCAATCAGCTTTTCACAAGCCATAATCTCCTCTTTGGTCAAATCATTGTATACAATGTCAAGTGCCAGGATGGCCACAAAGAATGAACTCATAGGCGGAACAACACCACCCCAGTTTCTTTTTTCTGTGGGTGCTAATTTTGAGTATTGATTTAAAATTAAATCTTTAACCTTTTGAGAATACCTCGATTTATCTTCCGGATTTAATATATAGGCCAAGGCAACAGCACCAATATAATCTTGTAATTCATAGGCGCCCATTTCCTCTTTATTGAATCCTTCTTCTGTAATCTTAAAAGCATCGGCAGCCATGGATTTCCATGGTTCGTAGTAGGCTTTTTCTCTGTGCTGTTCAAATTGATCTGCCTTTACAATCAAAAAAGGATGTGAACCCTGCTGCGCATGGACGCTTAAGGTATGAAGAAGCAAAAGACTTAGGGTCAACACATTTAACCTAAGCACCTTAATAGCGTTTAATGAAATATTGAACATATTTATTTTGATAGCAACCAAATTTTTTTTTACCCTTACAAAGGCCTTATATCAACTATTGAAAGTAAAAGCAACCATTCATTCAAATATTAATGGTTGCTTTTATAGTACCCCTATTCCAACTCGTACAAATAAAGTACAGATGGATTTGGCCAAGGTTCAGGATAGGCCCTGTCTCTGTTTGGCGGTAGGGTTTCCCATTTTAAACGATAGGTTTTTCCATTTTTTGATTCACCTAAATCATTGGTAGTCCTTATTTCCAAGCCCTCAAAGTCTCCCTCAAGTTTAAGGTCAGCACCAAAGTTGTCCGGTTTCAACACCTCCCCAATGGCATTTAAATCTTTGTCCAGAAGCAACATTCCCTCTCCATATTTAATGTGCTTGTAACCCAATTCAAAATTACCATCTTCTCTGCGTTTAAAATCCCCCAAGCGGACTTCGGACGGTATACTTCCCCGACCGGAAAATTCCCAGCGATAATCCCAGTCGGTTACTTGTTTGGCTTTCCAAGCGCCTTCTTCAATACTGCTCACATAAAACTGTAAGTTGCCATTTTCATCATACTTATGGAAAGCCATCAATGGTTCATTGTTTTCATCCAAGCATAACTTGGCAGCAAGGTTGATTATGCCACCCTTTGGTGGAACCGGATCCACAACCACATTTTTCTGATCGATGGTAACTGGAAGGGACACTTGATTTCCGAATGCATCGTACCAATTTTTCATGTCCGGGCTTTTGATATAGGACAGGTCATGGTTGGTTTCACAGTCCGGCGTATCTCTCCAAACCCAGTACATATGGTACCAATTGTCTTCCCTTAAAGAAGGCTGAGAGGCATAAGCATTCATTTTCCCTTGGCCATCAGTCAATGGGCTATCCAATAACCTGGACCACCTTTCTGTAGAAACATCATAAATATTGTATATCTCATTGCCATTTCCACTTCCCCCGTCTCTGTAGTGAAACAATAAGCGGCCTTCCCTGTCTTTCATAAAATGCGGGTAAGTACAACGCTTTTCGTTAGCGCCCACCATCTTCATTTCCTGCTTTAGGCTACTGATGTCATGGGGCTTTCTACCTCGGAAATAGGTAATAGGATGCACATGCATGTTTCCCGCAAGGTGTAAATATCCTTCTGAATCAATGCCAATGGTAACAGAATTGTGGCTATCCCAGCCAAGCTTGGTACTGGTCCCTTGCCCTTCTTCCCTATCAAATACAGGTAATTGGTACAATTCAAATTCGTCCTCATCCAAATTCCTTTGCCCTACCGTCATGTGCCTGTCTTTGTTGTAATAGGCTATGTACTGTCGATCTTCATGGGTTAGCATGGAAAATCCTACCCTATGACCGGCCCATACGCTATCTATTGGGATTACCTTTTTTACGTTTAGCTTTTGGTCACGCTCATCTATTACAATGGGCTCCTTCGAGGCTTCCTGATTTTTCTGATTACATGAAACCAAAACAATAAACACAAGCCCTAAGAGGCTCAAATTGACATTCAATATTCTATTCATAGCTTTTATATTGTCTTAAACATAAGGAGTACCTAGTTCAGTTTAACCTTAATGTTTGATTGGTCTTAATTTCCTAGGATTACACTACTTCCTGCAAATTCACCTTCCGGAAGTTGTACCGTCACTTTACTGATCCAGTGCTCGGCATCCCAAGCTACCTGAAGTTTATCCGCTTTTAAATCAAGCTTATTGTTCAACTGAAAATGCATTTTACTTAATTTCCTACTGGGATCGGACACCGCCATTTTCACTATTTTTTGACCGTCTAGGTGAATTAAAAGCAATCCAGGCCCATCCATAGTTATTTCTATTCCATTGCCTAAGTTCAATTTTCCGGCTTTATAAAAATGGGCTTGCACCTGTGACAACTGCTTATGTTTAACCGCCTGAATGGCTGAGGTATTCGACAAAATGGCTATTTGATCGTTGGCAGTATACGCCTTTGTTGCATCCAAAGAAGTATTCGGCAATACAAGATAGGCGTAAGTCTCCTCCTTGACATTTTCTCCATGGTTTACCCAAAGGCTAAAGACATCTTTGGCAACATCTTCTTTGGGTGCCCGGGTTTGTTGGTTGATAGTCGTCCAATTTCCAATAACTTCTCCAAAGGACAATTCAACTTTCTCAGGCGCTAATGGAAAATAACCAACCCGATCATGGTGCAGCCAGTCTATATTTTCAAATGCATATTGCCCTTCTTCTAAAACCTTTGTTTGCTGATTTTCATGAACATGAACCTTACCTGAAAGCAACAATTGATTCAAGGTTGTAAACACTGGCTGCTTGCCTTTTGAAGCTATTCCGGCTCCCAAGCATACATATTCATTGTCAAAGAAAAACCAACTCTTTCTGGCTTTTAAAGGATCGTGGGGACTAATAAAATCAAAAGCTACACTGCCATATAAATTGTCCGTAACAGCTCCCACAAAATCGGTATAACCGGGTTTTTGAATTTGATCCGGGTCCGGAAGCTTTTCTTTTTGCAGAATGGTTGTCCCTGGAATTTTCTGAAAATCCATAACCGGAAAAATATCAAAGTATTCCTTCCCGGTTAAAGAAAGGTGATTGGTTCCATCTCCGCGGTGATGATTTTTCAAGCCCTCGCTATTATAAGGCACTTCCATATTGTCATTCCTAATGGAATACATTCTTACCGAAGTGAAATAGTTAGGTCTTTGGAAGGTGAAATACTCCGTTTGCCAAAAGTACTTGGCAAATGAAAGGCTAACGTTTTGTATGCCTCCTTCCCTTATCCTAATGATTTCCTCCAAATCACCTTTTCGGTAATCAGTAGCCTGAACTAGTTTTCTTGGCGTCTTAGCATCTAAAGCATGAAGCGCGCCCGGTCGGGCAATGCCTCTGTTTTTTGCTCCGGCTTCTAAATATTTTCCGAAAGCCAGGTTTTTACTAATGCCATCTAAATAATAATCAACCAAAATCTTCACCTTATCCTCAGAAAAGGCATATTGAGTACCTGTAGTATAAACCAGCCATTCCACAAAAGCTTCTGCATAGCTTAAGCCATAAGAATTTGTGTTGTTTACGCGATCTACCCGATGGTGAAAACTAAAGTCTCTCTGAAGACCACGGCTACCGGTAGTGAATTTGATTTCTCCTTCAATGACTTCTAAAACAGCTTCAAAATTTTCCTTTTCACCTAGAAAAAGTAGGTTTTTGGCTAAAATCCCGGCTATCTTTATTCGATCCCCACTTGGTCTTGCCCCTGAAGCATTTAAATGGGCCCTTCCAATCATGGGTTGGGCGGCTTCAACCAGCTTCTCAGGCATTTCCTCTCCTACCAGTAGCATTACGGCTACAAGATTGCTGGGCGTTCCTATTTGATTGTACCACCAGTTGTCGCAGAAATAATCTTTTTGCACCCAATGGTCCAATCCTATTGTTATTGCTTGTTTTACTTTTTGATTGTCCTTGAAATTAGATTCAGGGTGCCTGTAGGCCTTAGCGAGGCTGACCATATTGCCTGTATGGTAATAATGTTCAAACCCAGTCCTTGAAACATCCTGATAATTGATACCGGGCCAAGTCCCATCAGGCTTTTGTGTAGCAAGCAAATCTGCTATGGCTTCATCATCCACCTCCGCAAGCAGGTATTCTGCCACTACCTTTTCCTTCACCAATTCAAAATCAGTGGCAAGTACCGGAATAGCGAAGGCGCTCAATAGGCAGCATAACAGCAGCACAAGCGAAAAGTGACTGCCAAAGGAGTATACGCCTCCTTTGGCAGCTGAAATAAAATTTATCACAATGCCTTCAATTTAATCTTGATTACATCGGCATTGTTTTCAATGAGATAGGCAGGAATTCTGATTTCCAGCCTTTTCAGTCCTTCTATTTGCCTGTCCAGCTCCAATGGTGCAGGATCCAGTGATATCACAGAAACCATGATCTCCGGGTGAGAAAGGTTTTCTACCATTATCTTTTTCCCATCCTGTGAAAGCACGGCCCCCCCTTCCACTATGCTCACATCAGCCTGTGTCATCATTTGCCAGGTGATCATTTTGGTATGCACATTGGTTTCAATATGGTCTTCAATGAGTATTGAATTGTTATCAGGCTTGATAAATTTTCTGGTGGCCTTCTTAAGTTTATTACCAAAAACCGGCGTTAAATCAAATGATGCTTCCGGTTGATCACCTTTTCTCACCTCCAACATTTCCGCAAAGCCATCGTTTACATGCAGTTCTCCATTGACTGTCAAAGTGCTATGGCCGTAATTGTTTTTGGTCAACAAGTTCCAGCGTTCGCAATCCTGGCAAGAACCCCAAAGGTCAAACCCTGCTTGCTCTAATTCATTATAATTCTGATTTCCTGGATCAATGCTCCATCTTACGCCGTTCAATTCCCAAATAAATGAACCGGCATCCAAATTACCATGTGAAACGGTACCTTTGCCACCTTTTCCACCAAAGTAATAGTCTTCTCCATCACGCATAATGACGATAGGGTTTTTTCCGTCCCCCTTATAAACCAGTGGCAACTCCGCTTCATCGGTTTTTTCAAATTGTGCCAACCACACCAATCCGGCTCCAGCAATCCGGTGAAGCTTCCCAAAGTCAGCCACAGGTTGACTGAATTTATCATCTTCTATGTACAAGGAATTACCAGTCTGCGTAGCAAACCAAGCCAAAATGATATCTCCAGCATTACTGTGGCGATCCCCACAATCCGCATAATTGTAATAGTTTCCGGATGGGGCAACAGTTAATTTTCTGAAATTCGCACTTTCTGTGAAGGCTGGATAATCGCCAATTCCAAAGTCTGAACCAAGAGCAGTCTTGAGCATTGCCGAGGTAAGGACAGTAAAAGCCGTACCGTATCCCCAATAAGTGGATCCTTCGGGATAAGCGCCATCAGGGCCATATTGCATCAAGCCATTCGGAATTCCATCCAGTGAGCGGTGAATGGTTTTGGCTGCCAATTCTATGTCTTGGTCTGCAATTACAATGGCTGCAGCAATCATCCCTGCATTACATACCTGGTTCCAGTTATTGGTACCGTACATTCTACCTTTGTTTCCATTCCAGCTTGGCTCAATACCTTTCTGTATCAATGCCTCCTTCGCTAGCTTCACAGTAGCGGCTGGCAGGTCATCGCCTACCCAGTCAATGGCCAAAGCAACAGCCGTCGCCATCTCGGCCACATCAAGAAAATGGGAAGGGTTCCAGTCAGAGAAATTACTTACAGCAATGACTTCCTCATTAATCTTATCCAGGTATTTCTTGTCCTTTTCTATTAGGTAAGCAATCCCTAACACATTGACACGATGCAACATGTCCCGGGAGGTTCCCAATAATCTTCGCCCGATTACATTTCGGGTAAGTACTGTCATGGTGAGCACCTCATCCGCATTGGCTTTTAAGGCATGGTAATAATTTCCCACCAAGGGGTCACTTTTAATTTTTTTCTTCAGGTTTCTTTCAAGTGCTGGCGTAAGGGCCAATTTAGGGCCTGATTTTTTCAGGTGTCTCTTTAAATAATTTACTGTGATTGGATTTTCCAATTTTACAGTGTCCATTTTTAAGGAATTTGCGCTAGCCGCAAACAAAGGGTTCCATAGCAAGGCTATGATAATAAGCATTGGTATGATGGGTTTCGTAATTCTCATGTTACTAAAAATTATTTTTTAAGTATATCTTAAATTACCTGGAAGTGGTTAAAATTTATTTCTGTTTAACAGATTGCAATATTGTTTTTTTGTGAGTTCTAAAATTTTTAAAAACTTCGATTTTTTTTATGATACTACTAAACCGGGTAAGTATCGCCCACTAAGTTTCATCAGCTGAAATTTGCAGCATTTAGGGCTGAATTGAACCAGATGTAGAAGTAAATATTGTAGGTATGCTATGTAAAAAATAGAATACTTGTCTGGGTGGCTTACTTGCATCGGAATAAGGTACATGTTGGGTTTAGTAATTAAACCCGAAATATGCAATAGACATTCTATTACGTGCTGAAATCGCTTTAAAATCAGCCACTTCGTTGCTGTTTTCAATTTCACCATAGCGGTGCTATGCTAAAATCTCCAAACAGCCTGATTTTCTTGCGATTGCAACTCTCATCACGAATTCTATTACATAATCCGGATTAAAGGAACAATATAAAATATCCCCTTTGTATTTCCTTTCCGCTTGTAAAAAAGGCATAAAAAAACCTGCCGGAAATAAGGTTTCAGATGAACTGACCAATTCCGACAGGTTATACTATTGTTTTAATTTCCAGATATTTCTTAATTTACATATCCTGGATTTTGTTTTAACTCTGGATTTTGAGCCAGATCATCCAAAGGCAAAGGCCATAGATAATGTTTGCTTTCATCAAATACAGGGTTCTCCCAATCAGTGCCTTTGTAGACATCGATATAAGTTTTTCCTGTTTCTGGATCTTCACTTGTTTCGATGATCGCTCCGGCAAATCTTGCCTGGTTTTCAGCATTCCATCGGATACCAAGATCAGGGCTTTCCAATTTCTTACCTTGTTTCCAACGTTTCAAGTCTTTGTACCTGAAACCTTCCAGGAACAATTCTACCCTTCTTTCTCTTCTAATTTCCACGATTAGGGAAGAAACCCCATCGTTCGCATACCTTGGATCCATTGGAGGATTAAGCTCCAAATGAGGCATGGCTACCCTATCTCTAAGTAAGTTGATACTCATGTCCAAATCAGCTTGAGAAATATCTCCCAATTCAGCCTTGGCTTCCGCATAGTTTAACAATACTTCACCATACCTCAAGATTATGGCAGGAGTCTCAGATGTATTATAAGCCTTACCGATCATGTCATCTGCATTGTAATGCTTGATGATGTGGTAACCAGTTTCAGTAGTAAAACCACCTGGCATACCCACTACTCTAGGATATTCCCTTCCATCAGCCCTGTCGTATTTGTACTTTTCAGTATCATCAGGGTGAAGAATGGTCTGTCTTAAACGTGGGTCACGATTTTCAAACACAGCTTCAAAGGTATCATCACCTTTATACTCTGGGGAAAGTGTAATTGGTAAGCCGTCGGTTGCCAAAAAGTCTTCAACAAAGCTTTTGGTTGCTCCGCCAGTATAGCCAAAATACCCTTGAACAACATTGGTATAGATACCTAATTGATACCTTCTCCAAACCATCACCTCAGGGTTTCCACTCACGTCAAGTATACGTAGGTAGGCATTGAAATCACTTTCAGGATTCCCTGTGTTGTACACTGCATAAGGGCTATTGTCCATTACTTCCTTAGCCGCCGCTGCCGCTTCGTTAAGCCACATTTCAGGATTTGAACCACCATGGTATTTTCTCCAAGTACCTTCAAACAAGCACAATCTTGACTTAATCGCCAAAGCTGCCCACCTATTCAAACGACCAGGCTCGTTACCATCTCCCCAATCATCAGGAAGATGGGTAGTAGCAAAATTCAAATCTTCTAAAACCTTGTCCATTGCCTCTTCTCTAGGCATTCTGGCTGCAAATAATTCTTCAGAATCAATGTTGAGCTCTCTATCTACCCATGGAACATCTCCAAAAGTCTGAACCTTTTCCGCATAAAACCAACCTCTTAATAAACGGGCTTCTCCAACATATTTATTTCTAGCTGCTTCAGGGATATCCGCCTTGTCATAGTTATCTAAACCTACATTGATCGCTCTAACAAAATTCCAGCCTTTATAGCCAAATCTTTGACCACCAGCACTATTAGGTACCAATTGCTTACCAGCCCTCACCTGTTGAAAGAAAGCATGTCGATCATTCCTAGGAGCAAGATTATCAGTAAAACCGTCTAAGAAATAATAACTTCCGTAATGGCTAGCAAAGCCATCTTGGTGACCATGTAAAATAGGCACATTGTCATCATTCAATGCCAAATGATAAAGACTATTGTTGTAGACCATAAGGTCATTTTCTGTATTCCAGAAGGTCTCATTACTAACCTCATCGAGTGGGTAGCGTTCCAAGAAATCATCATTGCATGACAATAGCAATAATGGTGTCAGGCAAACGGCAGCCCATATAAATTTATATATTTTCATACTTTTTTCGATTTAATAATTTAAAAGGTAATTCTAGCACCTAGTGTATAAACCCTCTGCATAGGATACTCGATCGCTCCTGCATAAATGGATTCAGGATCCAAAGGCTTGCGGATTGGAGAATACTCCCAAAGGTTCATGCCAGCAAAATAAATGTTTGCATTTTGGAAGCCTATAGTGGACATCCATTTTTCCGGAAGGTTGTAGCCTAAGTTGGCATTCTTCAAACGGATATAACCTGCATTTTGCAAGAACCTGCTTTGTGTTTGAATATTTTTCTTGTCGTTTGTGGAGATGTGAGGAGCTGCAAAATAGGCATCTCTGTTATCTTCAGACCAAGAATCTGTGATAAAATACTCTTCCACATGACCTGCGTTGAATGGGAAGAACCAGGTCCAGTTTCCAGAAGTTGGCCAGTGATCTCTTTTCCAAATACCCTGGAAGAAAAGATTTAAGGTGAAATTTTTCCACTCAAAATTATTGTTCAATCCAAAGCTTAATCTTGGTGTATCATTACCAATAATTTTTCTGTCTCCCGGATCACTTAAGGTTCCATTTCCACTAGAAATAACACCATCACCATTTAAATCAGCATACTGTATGTCGCCTGCTCTCCAATTGGCACCTATCCTCGATTGATCAGCAGCATTGTCAACGGCTTCTTGTGTCTGGAAAATACCTACGGTTTCATAACCCCAGATTTCACCTAATTTTTGACCTACATAATACTGGTTGATTACCCCTTCTGGGTTTTCAAACTTAGTGATTTCTGCTGTCCAGTCAGACAATGCCAAAGTTACGTCGTAATTGAAATCATTTTTCACCCTGTCTTTCCATGTCACGGCCAATTCCCAACCAGTGGTTTTCAAATCAGCTGCGTTAGATTGAGGCGCACCAGTACCCAAAATAGAAGGATAATCTCTACGCATCAACATGTCCTTTGTTTCTCTGGAGTACACGTCAAATGAAGCATCAATTTTACCCCCAAATAGCGTGAAATCAACCCCTATATTTTGAGAAACAACTGTTTCCCAAGTCAAAGTAGGACTTACTAAGCCGGCAGCAGATACATAAGGAGTACGCTGTCCAGCGCTCAACATGAATCCTGATTGACCTGTTCCCAATGTTGGTATATATGGATAATAATTATTTCCCAATAATTGGTTACCCAGTGTACCATAGGATCCTCTTATCTTTAACTCATCCATCCAGCTTTTGGTACCAGCCATCCAGTTTTCATTGGAAATTCTATATCCAGCAGAAAAAGATGGGAAAAACCCGAAACGACTGTCTGAAGGAAATCTTGAAGTGCCATCATACCTACCATTGGCTTCCAATAGGAATCTTTCATCATAGATATAATTGACCCTGTAGAATGCTCCTCTTAAAGAAACGTGGCTACTGCTACCATAGGTTTGCTGTAAACCAGTAGTCGCGTTCAAATCAGTAATCAAAGGCGTAAGCAGGGTATTGGCTTGTGCCCTGATAAATTTATTGTTACCCCATTCCTGATTGAATCCAACCATAGTAGTCAGGTTGTGTACTTCAGGAAGAGAGAATTTATAATCAGCAAATGCATTGAATACATAATATTGGTTGTAACGCGCCTCCTCATTGATAAAGTCGTTTCCACTGAATCCGTTGCTGATAAGTCCTGCAGCCAATAGATTGTTGTCAACAATTTCAATTTTACTTGCTACGTCCTGCTCAGAACGGTGAAAGAAGTTGTAGGAGAAATTGGACTTGATTGTCAAGCCTTTCGCTGGAGTAAGGGTCACGCCTTGTGTCAACCAGATGTCATTGTTGGTCCAGGTAGATCGTCCACCATCTTCCAAATAAGGAAAGAAGTTCGTGCCACCAAAATACTTTCCGATATACGGTGCATAGGTTTCTCTATCTCCTTGATTAACATAAAAAGGAAGATCAGGAAACTGTATAGGCATAATTGGATTTACCCTGGCCAGGGTATTGATGTTTACATCCCAGTTGTAGAAATAAGGCTTATCACTTTGCTGAGAGTTCACCACTATCTTTTCATCAAGAGTCAACCAATCCGTTACTTTGAATTCGGCTTTCATTAAGATATTGTAACGCTTGAAATTCTCGTTACGGTCAGAATTAAGGTAGCCATCTTTGTTGAGGTGTCCGATAGAAACAAAGTAATTGGCATTTTCTGATCCTCCTGAAATGGACAAGTCATGTTGCTGTGATGGCGCAAAATCGGTCATGATCTTTTCAGTATAATCATTGAAACCGTAAAACCTCAAAACACCGTCTACAACTCCCCAGGCATTCTCATCGGTAGGGTTATCTGACCAACGCTTGGTACCGTCAATCATGTCCTGATCGTAAGCAGGTCTACCATTGGTACGTTCATTTGCCAAGTTCCTGGCTTGAACAAATCGATAAGGATCATTAATTGGATCCATATTAAATATGGGCTTGCCCAATGAAAACTGACTGTTTAAGGATACACGAACTTTTCCTTCTTTACCACTTTTAGTGGTAACCAAAACTACACCGAAAGCTGCTCTTGCTCCATAAACCGCTGCCGCAGCAGCATCTTTAAGAACAGATATACTTTCGATATCATTTGGATTGATTCTATTCAAATCCATAGGAACATTATCCACTAATATAAGTGGTGATCCACCATTAATGGATTGGTATCCCCTGATATTGAAACTTGGGCTTTGAGCAGGGTCACCGTTTCTTGGCGCAATATTTAAATTTGGAATCACGCCTTGCAAACCTTCACCTACGTTAGCAATAGGTCTGCTCTGAAGCCTTTCACTCGTGGCCACACCTACAGCTCCTGTAAGGTTTACTTTCTCTTGTGTACCATAACCTACCACAACCACTTCATCCAATGATTGCGTATCCTCCTTCAAGGATATATTAATTGTACTTCGGTTGGCAACATTTACCGTTTGGCTTTCAAAGCCTATGAAAGAAAAAACAATGCTTGCATTTTCAGCAACAGTAAGGCTATACTGTCCGTCTAAATTAGTAGCAGTACCTATAGAGGTACCAGGAACGGAAACAGTGACACCAGGAATTGGTGAACCACCCTCATCCGTAACCACACCTGTGATTGTAATATCAGCAACGGCTGTAGCAGCAAGTTTAGTACTTGCCAAAACCGTTTGATCTTTGGTGATATTTTCCAGATTCTTGTTTAAGCTTCCAGTTTGAGCCATTAGGCTCCCTGAAAACAAACAAAAAAGGATTGCCGAGAGCCATGACATCGGTTGCATGTCCCGGAAATAATGTAAACTTTTTTTCATAATGGATTTATTTGTTAATTGATTTACTAATCAAGATTTAACTCCTGATTCAAACTTGATTCAATTCGGTTACACTTTAACTTCATTGGCTATTGTATTTATGGTTAATTTGACTCTCAATCTATAGAATTTAAAATTTTGATCCGCTTTAGGACAAAATTCAATTAAATTTTAATGTTTAAGTAAATTTTTCTGAGTTAAACCACATATACTTGGGTAAGAAAGGTTACTTTAGGTTTCTCCAAAATTTTACATCTTCGAAGTTTAATTATATTTTGTTCAAGAAAAAAATTAATCCTGTAAAAATGTAAGAATTCAAGAAAAAATAATATATTAATAGTTTAGTTAATATTTGTTAAAACATCTTATTTTCTATGTCCTAAGTTAAAATTGATATCAATGGTATAAACTTAAGTTTAACGGTTTCTTATAAATCCTTGAATTTAAATAAAGCAAATTTAAGTTTTACTTTATAATTACAATATACCCATATATAATACTATTAAATTTGATTTTTAATTCAAAATTAAGTTCAGGATTAAAGGGAAAAATGACTTTGAAGAATACCATTATGCAACTAATAAATAAGAGGGTAATCGAAAAAGAATTTTTGAAATTACACGGACAGATTGAATTCCTAAACAGAAAATAAACGCAATAGGGCAAAAAAAAATAAACCAATACCAAAAGATATATTCCCAATTAGTGTTGGGTGAAAAAAAGGAAACTATTTCCATATTTTATCTTAATATTATGGTTTACTGGTATAAAATTTAACTACATATAGTATAATATTGCTCATTTTTTAATTTTTTGGTTTAATAAGAGCCACATTTGAAAAAAAATTACGAAATTAGCAGCAGTAAAAATGTAAGGGTGGGTGTTGTCTATATTTTTTTTAAAACAAAAACCACCTCGGGTACGTAACTCATTATATAAAATGGTAGTTTTAACCGTTGGATTATAGGAGCGATTTTGTAACAAAAAAATATAAAAATGTTTAAATATTCTAGTCAAACCAGGGTTCTAGTGGCGGTGGATTGTATAATCTTCGGGTTTGATGGTGTCGATTACAAACTCTTAATGGTCAATAGAGGGTTTTCTCCTGAAAAAGAAAAATGGAGCTTAATGGGAGGTTTTCTAAGAACCAGTGAATCTCTCGATGAATCTGCCAATAGGATTCTCAATGAACTTACGGGGCTAGAAAATGTATTTATGGAGCAAATGCATACTTTTAGCAAACCCAATAGAGATCCCGTTGAAAGGGTGGTAGGTGTGGTATACATGGCCTTGATTGACATAAAAAAATACCAACATCAGTCCAATGATGATTTCCAGGCACGGTGGTTTCAAATCGACCAATTGCCTAAATTAATATTTGATCATCAAGAAATGGTAGAAATGGCTTTTAGCAGGTTGAAGAGCAAAGCGGCATTTCATCCAATCCTTTTCGAATTACTACCTGAAAAATTTACATTACCTAAACTTCAGGCTTTGTATGAGAAATTATTTGCTACCAAAATTGATAAGCGAAATTTCACCCGAAAGCTCCTTTCTAGCAAAATAATTCAAAAAATAGGAGAGAAAGATAAAACAGCTTCCAAAAAAGGGGCTTTTTATTACACCCTAAACCCTTCCAATTACAAGGAAAACTTTCAAAGAACGCTTAATCTAATTCCAAAAAGTGAAATACCTTCTCTTATGGAATAGAAATTATGATCTATTTTCCTTTTTTCCATATATTTAGACTGAAATCTAACTAAGAAAACATGGAACAGCATTTAGACAAGAAGTCATCATTACTTTGTTTAATAGCTGTTCTTTTTTTTACGGCCGCTTCTATAGGTTATTCCCAAACCATAGAAGGCACTTGGGAGGGGGAATTAGATTTAGGATTACAAAAACTCCCTCTGGTTTTTAATTTTGAAACAGCTACTGATGGTTGGAAAGGGAGTCTAGATAGTCCACAGCAGAATGCATTCGGAATCCCTTTGACGAGTATTTTGTTTGACGGAACCCTTATTTCTTTACAAATCGCATCCTTGGGTGCAGACTTTGAAGGCACCCTTATAAATAATACTTTGGTCGGGCAATTTAAGCAATCCGGTTTATCTTTATCGCTTACACTGACTCCTTCAAAAATAAAGGAGGCCAAGTTAGAAAAGAGACCACAGACTCCAGTAGGGCCTTTTCCTTATGAAATCATCAACACCTCCTTTGTTCAGAAAAAGGAGAACCTACTCTTCAAAGGGACTGTCACTAAACCTCGGGGTGAAGGACCATTTCCATCCGTTGTTCTAATCAGTGGATCGGGCCCCCAAGACCGGAACAGTGAAATTTTTGGACACTATCCTTTTTGGGTCATCGCAGATCATCTTACCCGGCAGGGAATAGTCGTTTTGCGTTACGATGATCGCGGCGTAGCTGAATCAGAAGGCACTATGGAGGGAGCTACCACAATGGATTTTACAAAAGACGCCTGGGCAGCGGTAGAAAAACTACAAAGCTTCTCATTTGTAGACAAGGCTAAAGTAGGTGTCATAGGCCATAGTGAAGGTGGGCTAATCGCTTGGATGATGGGCGCCGAAAATTCAGGAAACCTTTCTTTTATTTCCGCGCTTGCTCCCCCGGTAATTTCAATTGACAGCCTTATGGGTGAACAGACGTACGATTTAGTAAAAGCTTCTGGAGCAGCAGAAGAACTAGCCAGAGCGCAAGAAGCTTATAACTTTAAATTGTATCAACGCATTAAAACCAGCCAAAATGTTGAGGAGGCCCATAAAAACCTAAAAGCGTTTTTAGAAAGTGATCCCGAATGGATGGGATTGGATAGTCTTCAAAAAGCAACTCAAGTTGACAAACGCTTAAAACAATTTGCCGCTTTGACAGCCCCTTGGTTCTATCAATTCATCAAAACGGAGCCTAGAGAATACATTTCTAGGATTATTGTCCCTACTTGGGTAGCTTTTGGTGGAAAAGACAAGCAGGTAAATGCATCGTCAAATAAAAAATCTCTCCTTCACATGGGAATGGAAAATATGGAGGTAAAGGTTTATGATAAGCTAAATCACCTTTTTCAAACAGCAGAAACAGGAGCTGTCTCAGAATACAGCAATCTCTCAGAAACCTTTAACCCTAGCGTTCTGGATGACATGGCCACGTGGATAAATTCCCAATAATCATATATTCTAAGATAGCTATAAGTATTGCCAGAAGGATTTTGCCTTTGAAATTGGCGGTATCCTTTATAATATTTAATCTGAAGCGCTAAACGAAATAAACCCAGGCACCGCGAACTAAACCATGAAATGAAGCCTCCATTTCACAGGACGGCATTGTCTAAATACCAAGTCTAGACCTAAAAATATAGCCTATCGTCGCCAAATTTAGGCAACGATAGGCTAGCATACAGTATTGAATTCAATAAATGAAATGACTCCATCTATAGGTTTGCTTACAATTCTGGTTTTAACTCAAAAGCCCTTTAAGCAGTCCCCTAACTTCCGCAGGGTTTTTAATATTGTAATTTGCTTGCGTATAGGTATACCCTACTCTAATGGTATACGCATTTTTCGGCATGGCTTTGAATGTATCTTCATCTGTCCAATCATCCCCTAGAGCCATAATAAAGTCATATTCCTCACCTTTCATCATGGCAGTGGCAGCACGACCTTTGTTGATATCAGGTCGTTTGATCTCAAGGACTTTGTTCCCTTCAAGTACTTGAAGATTATGCCCTCTGGCCATGTATTTTAGGTGACTGAACAATTCTCTCATTCTAAGATCTCCCAGCCCGCTCTCTACTTTTCTATAATGCCATACAAGGGAATGGTGCTTCTCTTCGATCAAGGCTCCTGGTGTACGCAATACATAATATTCCATTACCTTGCGAATATCTTCTTTCCAGCTGTCATCTACTTCCGCATATAAAATCCAATCTTCTTCTTGATCTTTTCTTTTTAACCAGACACCATGCTCTGCAATCATGTCCACTTTTTGTCCTTTGAACCATTCTCCGAGTGTTTCTTTGTCTCGTCCACTGATAATGACTGTTTGACATCTCTCTGAAAGGGCGGCTACCAATGATTTTAATTCCTCATCTGGAAAGGCATCCTGTGGCCTGCCTTTAAATCCGACAAGTGTACCATCATAATCCAAAAACAGCAAGGGTTTTTTAGCTTCCTTAAATGCCAATTTCATCTGGTTGATGATTTTCTTATCCAAGGCTTTGGATTCAAGGTCTGCCTGCTTTTCTTTCACATATTTCAACCTATCCATAAACACTTTTACCCACTGAAAAATATCGTATTTTTTCAGACTGGATTGCATGGAACTTATCCTTAACTCCTGCTCCTCCTCATCCATGGATAATGCCTCCACTATAGCGCTTGACACCCCCTCTTGATCATTGGGGTTAACCAATATGGCATCTACAAGTTCCTTGCTAGCTCCGGCCATTTCTGAAAGAATCAATACCCCTTTCTTGTCCGTTTTACTGGCGACAAATTCCTTACAGACCAAGTTCATTCCATCTCTAAGTGGCGTTACCAAGGCAATGTCTGACATGCTATAAAATGCACTTAACTCATTAAATGGAAAACTGCGATAAAAATAGTGAATCGGCACCCAGTTGAGGGTAGAAAATTTACTATTGATATGTCCCACCAAGGTATCTATTTCTTCCTTAAGTGTTTGATAAGATTTTACCTGATCCCTGGATGGGACCACCACCATTATCATAGACACTTTGCCCTGGTATTCAGGGTTTTCATCAAGGAGGCGTTCAAATACTTTAATTCGATTTGGAATACCTTTTGAATAATCCAGTCTATCGATGGTTAACAGCAACTTCTGATCACCTAAAGTTTGTTTGAATTTCTTAACGTAATTTTTTGTTTTGCTACTCAATGCAGCTTTTTCATATTTGTCGTAATCGATCCCCATTGGAAAGGCATCCACATTGATCAATCTATTGTCTGCCTGAATAAACCCACTTTCATTAGATAAGCCTAAAATTCTTCCTACAGCACTTAGAAAGTGACGCATATCGTCATAGGTATGGAATCCTATCAAATCCGCGCCTACCATTCCTTCAAGCATCTGTTTCCTCCAAGGGAGCATCCTGATGATCTCATAGGATGGAAAAGGAATGTGTTGGAAAAAGGCAATGGTAGCATTTGGCAATTTTTTTCTAAGCATCATGGGTAGCAACAGTAGTTGGTAATCATGTACCCATATGGTATCGTCCTCATTTGCCTTGGCCAAAATAGCATCACAGAATTTTTGATTTACCTGCCAATATGCATCCCAATATTCATCTTCATAATTGATGTGTTGTGTGAAATAATGAAAAGCAGGCCAAATGGTTTCATTGCTAAACCCTTCATAGTAGAGCTCTACATCTTTCTTGGTAAGGAAAACAGGTGCCATTTTTAATTTCTTAAGCTCATCTGCTACTTCCAGCCGCTGCCCCTCATCCTCCACATCGTTCCCTGGCCATCCTATCCAGATATTCTCTCCTTCTTTATAGATAGAACCCAATCCTGTGGCTAGACCACCAGCACTGGGCTTAAACTCAAACTTACCATTTTTGTGTTGTAAACTAATCGGTAATCTATTTGAAACAATTATTGTTTTTGACATTTTTTAAAGTTGGTTAGTATATAAAAAATTTTACAAAAGCTAAAGTTAACATTAAACCCTAATCGGGCGATAATAATTTGGTTATGATCTTAAAACGAGACAGATAACTGTATTTGGCTTCAGTTTTAAATAGTTAAATAGCATACGCCCTACTCCTATCCTCTTAATTGAATATTTAATTTAGACGGATCACCATGCTATTCGTTTATTTTGGGATTTTGTTATTCTTAAGTTTATTCTAATATAAACAAATTGAAAGTAAAAAAAAACATTGAGAGGAATTCTAGGCCCCATTCAAGGGACTAGTAGTCATTGTTTCTTTCCACAAATAGTTTGCCTAGAAAATTACCGGTCAAAGCACTTGACCCTCCTATCAAAAAGCCAATTGATCCAGTAATTCCAACCAAAATTGTACCATTAGAAAACCCCATGATTTCGGAAAATTTATCTGGCAGATCCGAGTCTGAAATAGACCAAATGATCAATGGAGCCAGTATCCAAACAGTAGCGACACCTAATGCCCCGGCTATAAATGCTAGCAAAGCCGATCCCCTGTACCAGGCCGAAACCCCACAGATCAGAATCATTATGATATAATAAGGTACAATTGATCCCAAGAGGTAGGCCATTAAGGCCACTATAAGTATGTGTGAAATGAACTTCATGCTAATCAGGGATAAATTTGGTTTGAAACAAAACTGATGAGGCATTGCTCCTATCCCTCAGATCCATTTGCAGGTATTTCCCAGCAGCCCAAATAGCTACCAAGTTGTCATAATATTTGCTTCCAGGATTTCCTGATTGTCCTCCGGGGTACACGCCAAACGCTTTGATGTCAGGGCCCATTTCTACAACCATTCGCCAGCCGGGGCCCCAATCAGATGCTGAAGCATTCACAATTCCTTTCCCCCCACCTATTGGTAGGTTGAATCTTCCGAAAGCCTTCAAATTCGGAATCAAATGACTAATACTGGTATTTTTATAGGCCGACCAAGTAATAGAGTCCGTATCATTCTCCGCCAGCTTTTCCATTTCTTTGACCATGCCCATGAAGCCTTCATTTATCCAATGGTTAGCGTTTTCCTTTTGCCCCGTGCTTTGTTGATCAAACCAACCGGCATCGGGCTCGCTTTTCATAAGTTTCGAAAGCATGAATTTATTAGGATAGGTAATGGGCAATCCTTTGGCATCCCAAGAATTAAACAAGGCCTTTTCCAGATGATCCCACCATGATTCAAATAAGACTGGGGCTGTCTTCTCGGCGGAAGCATTATAATCCCATGCTTTCAACTGCTCCAACCAAATCAGCCCCTTTTCTGAAACCTCCACCTTCAAACTATCTAGCATTAGTGGCAATATTTCAGCGGCGTGAAGATTAAAATTATCTATTTGCAGGGCTTTCATATCCTCCACAGTGAGCCCAGTCTTATCAGCCAATTGATTTACAATTCTTCTATTTCTAAAATATTCATAGCTATTGTTATAAACATAGTAAGGATAATTATAGGACACAGGGTGCTGATTGGCGGAGACCAAAAATCCTTTTTCTGGATTTCTATCTTCGGCATTGTGCTCCTGTGGAATAAAACCCTGCCATTCATAAATGGGTTTGCTGCCGTCCATTAAAAACTTACCCTGTCCTTTCCATTTTAAGGGAAACCTACCTTGGACTTTCATTGCTATCTCCCCTTCTTTGGACGCAAAAACAAAGTTTTGGGCAGGAGCTACATAATGGGTAAGTGCCTCTTTAAAATCACCGTATCCTTTCGCCTTATTTAAGCCTATAAAAGTTCTGCTTTCGTTGGAATTGCCATGAGCGGTCCACTTTAAAGCAAAATTTGCCGCTTTCCCTTTCATTTTAAAATTCCTATCGTATACAACAGGTCCATAATGGGTATAGATCACTGTGTCTACAAAATCGTTTTGTCCCTTTACTATGAAAGTTTCAAGTTGTTGGGTACTTTGAATCCACTGCCCATTGTATAAATACTCCTTTCTAGACTCGTCTTTAAAGGTGATTTTATACCAATCTTTCACATCTCGGTCGGCATTCGTAGTTCCCCAAGAGATATACTGGTTGTACCCAATAATTACTCCGAGTGCTCCCGGCAAAGTAGCTCCTTTGACGGAGAATTCCGGCGTGCTTAATTGAGCCGTAAACCACAGTGAAGGTAAGTTCAATGCCAAATGAGGATCATTGGCTAAAATCGGATGGCCCGAGGCTGTTTTTTCTCCTGAAACTGCCCAATTATTTGAGCCTAGACCCGGCTCTTTTTCAGGTAGCAATTGAGTTATCCTTATAGTATCAAGAGAGCTTTCATCAGGCTCAGTTACCTCTAAAGGCTCAAAGCCCCAGTCCTCTTTTGAGATGACCGGCACGACTCCTTCTGGATTATCAGGGAAAAGCTTATTTTGCCATTCTTCTCCAAAAATATTCTGAAAATTGGTGTATGCCAAATCACTGTCACCAGACAAAGTTTCTGACATGTTCATCAGAAAAAGAAGCGTTTTATAGGGGCTCCAGGGTTGGGGATAATAATCTAAAAGCTTGTATTCAAGTGGTAGTTCCCCTTGGGAAAGTTGATCTATATAGGCATTAACTCCCGCTGCATAGGCCAACATTAAATTTAATGTTTCGGGATCATTGTTTTGAAGGTACTTAAGTTTGTTCCTTGCCCCAAAGCCCAGTCCTTTCCGGCGCATTTCCCTGTCCCTATTGAGCGCTATGGATCCTACTACTTCTGAAAGCCTGCCTTCTGCGGCCATAACCTGAAACTCCATTTGCCAAAGCCGGTGTGTTGCAGTAATATAACCTTGAACTTTAAAAAGGTCTTTTTCATTTTCAGCAAAAATATGTGGTATCAGGTTTTCGTCATAAGTGACAGAAACTTCTGATTCAAGCCCTTCTAAGGACACTTCACTATTTGGATTGTAATCTTCACTGTAAGCATTTTGCCAAAAGCCTTTAAAGGGATCAAAAATTTTGGCCAATGGAGGCAAGTTTGCCAGATTTATGGACAAGCCAACGGCAACTAACAATGAAAACAATAATGAAAAAAAGAACCCTATATACTTCATTCAATATTTAACAATACATTTGCTTTTTCCCATTTAATTTCTAAACCTTCTGGCACCACTTCAATCGAAAGCGATTCTTGGCTACTAGATTCAAAAGTAGGACTAACATCTACCCTAAGCACATCATTTTCTTCATTGTACTGAAAATGCCCATGCTCTAAATCCCAATCGGCATTGAGTACCACTGTCCAAGGTTCATTTTCTTTGGGAATGGTAAACAAAGAATATTTCCCTGCTTTTACCAACTCACCTTCAACCACAACATCTGTACCAAAGGTTATATTCGTCGCTTCATTCGCACCTGTTCTCCAAATTTCTCCATAAGGCACCAAATCCCCCCAAACTATTCTCCCTTTAATAGAGGGCGCACTGTATTGAACAGTAATTTTTTTTCCTTCAATTACTCCTGAGGATGACTTTAAAGGGCTAGCACGTTCTTTTGATTCCTCGACAGTTTCCTCTTCCACCGTCACATCACTTTTTGATGATGGATTTGAGCAGGAGAATACCCCAAAGCAAATCACAAAAAAATAGGTACTGAAAAGTGGTTTTTTAAGGTAATTCATATTGTTTAGGATTAAATTTTACACTAATCTATGTATTTTTTCCTTAATCAGCCATTCATTGTAGGTTAAATATCATATTCATAATATCCGTGGTGAATCTATCGTTTAAACGAAAATCATAACCTTATACAATCCAGTGAAATGCCTTTATTATCCTTTCTACAAAGAAAAAATTTTACAATAGTCAGAATTAAATTTTTTAAAAATTACCCGTCCAACAAAATGAATCATCCAAGGCAGTAAAAAAATAAATATATTGGTATAGCACAAAATTATTACCAATTTGGGATTTATTTAATTCTTCAATATGCGTTTCATTATCGTTTCAATCTTTTTGATCTCCATAGCCCTCTTTTTCAGTGTGCATATTTCACCTGAGACATGGGATTATACTGGGCTCCTGCCACTTTTGATACCTGTTTTCTTACTCCTGAACCTATTTCTCATAGTCTTACTGTTTTTTGGGAGATTCCGCTTAATTATTTTCCCAATCTTAGCCCTTATTATTGGGTGGAAGTTTCTAGTGGTCTCCTTCCAGTGGAACAGTCCTGACACCGTTACTGAAGGGTTTACTTTTTTGAGCTACAATACCATGTTATTTAACAACAACTGGGGCAACGACAACGACATCAAAATAACGAATTCAATAAAATGGGCACAAGAGAACCCTTCAGACATCAAGTGTTTCCAGGAGTTTTACCAGGATTTTACCACACCATCAAGAAATGCGCTAAAACAGATCAGTAATAATGGCGCTTATGAGCATGCCTACTTTGCTGCCAATGGTAACGAAAAAAAGAAATCGTATGGGATTGCCATATTCAGTAAATTCCCTATCATCAATAGCGGTAAAGTTTTTGACAACAAAAGGAATAATGGGGCCATGTTTGCTGATATCAAAATCAATGAAGACACCATCAGGGTATACAATACTCATCTTGAATCAATGAACATTAGAGCGGCTGATCTTAATAACCTGGAAGGCATAAAAAACCAATACCGTTCCACCATTAGAAAATTAAAAGAAGGGATAAAATTAAGAACCTCTCAAATGTTAATCCTTAAAAAACACATCGCTGGAAGCCCCTACCCAGTGATATTGGCTGGAGATTTCAATGACCTGCCCTACAGTTACACCTACTTCAGCCTTAGGGAAGACTTGGAGAATGCTTTCGAAAGTAAAGGGCGAGGCTTTGGTTTTACCTACAACAAAGTATTGTTTTTCTTACGTATTGACAATATGTTTTTTGACAAAGCGCTGGAAGTTTTACAATTTAAAACCTTACGAGAAGTAGACTATTCAGACCATTACCCTATTTCAGCTGTGTTTGCTTATCCCGGTCAATTGAATTCCAGCGATTGATTTTTTCCTCTATCACCCCCTTAAAAGGTATTAACAAAACAGGTAACCATAGTAAATCTGCCAACACCGCAAAAAGCAAAGAAAGGCTTACCAAAACACCTGTAAACCAGGGGATCTCCAAAGTACTGAAGGTTAACATCACAAACCCTGAGATCAAAATCAGTGTCGTGAGTATTATGGCTTTTCCAGTCGTGAGATAGGTAAGGAAAAGTGCCTTAAGCAACCCATGTCTCTCCTGCATTTGCATTCTAAGATTGGTCATAAAATGAATGCTGTCATCTACTGCTATGCCAAATGCGATGGCAAATACGATGGAGGTAGAAAGTTTAAAGTCTATTCCAAACCAATACATAACGCACCCTATCCAAACCAAAGGCACAATGTTTGGCAGAATAACAAGCAGGGATACCCTCCATGACCTAAAAAGAAAACCAACGATTATTCCTACCAATAAAAACGCAAAACCAAGACCAGTAAACACTTTATAGGTAACCAATTCGTGGCTCTTATCTATGAGAAAAGAAGTACCTGTCAACCGGACTTCTAGCAGTTCTTTGTCAATATTTCTTTCTACAAATTCATCTAATTTTTGATGTTGCGCTTTACCCAATAGGCTACCATTGTCGGCTGTTTTAGAGGAAAGCCTTCCAATAGTTTTGTCCTTTGTCCATAATTGAATGTTTTGAGATTGCCCCATTTTATCTACTAAAGTCCCCATCCTCTTGTAAGAAAGAGCAGATGGGAGAACAAAGGCTTTTGGATTTCCCCGGTTTTGCGCCTTATTTATTGCTTTTACCGTTGTCAGGGGAGACATAATAAATCCCGTATTGTAATTTTCTCGGACAAAATCCTCCAACTTATCTATTTCTTTCAAGACCTTATAATCAAAAAGATCCTGCCCTGCGCTCCCTACTTGAATTTGGATTTCTAAAGGTTTCGATCCACCATATTGATGATCAAAAAATTGAAAATCCTCCAAGAGGGAATGTCCTTTGGGAAGGTTATCTAGAATGTAACCATTCGTTTTAACCTGAGACATAAGGAAACCCGCAAGCAATGTGATCACAACAAAGGAAAGGGAGATGGTTTTTCGGTGGGCAGTAATTTTATTGAAAAGAAGTGTTAAAATTTTATTCCAGCGATTGGCCCATACTTCACGATTAGAGGAAGGTAAGGGAGGCAGGTGATAAAGCGCAAAAGGCAAAATCGAAAACAAGGCCAAAAACATAAACATAACGCCACATCCAGTATACAAACCAAACCACATCAAGCTGGGAACATTGGTAAAATACAAAGAAACAAAACCAAGAGAAGTGGTCAGAGCGGTAAGAAATACAGCAAGCCCCAATGTTTTGAAGGCACCAAATATAGCTTTGTCTTTTGATTCAGAGGCTACCAAAGCCATTTGGTAATGGTTGACCACATGTACCATCCCACTGAGTCCAATTACCATTAAAATCGGAGGTTGCATAACCGACATTACATCCAGCTCACCTCCTGTCAAGAGTAAAAAAGACAGACTCCAGAAAATACCTGTAACAATTATTATAAAGGGCAACACAACTCCCCACCAGGAACGGTACATCATCCAAAGTAGAAAAAGTACTCCCACTAGGGCAAAACCCAAGAAAAATGCAAACTCTTGTTGAAGAAGATTAACAAAAGCACCCTGGGCTTTGATTTTACCAGCTGTCTTAAAGGCATCAAAATTATATGACTGAAGCTTACTTTCTATGCTTGCGTACAAGGTGTCGCCCCTTTCCTTGCCTATCATTTGCTCGTTCTGGACCAAGAGCAATAAGCTACTGCTATCATCAGCAATCAAATTACCCATCCATTGCTTGTCTTTTTTTATCTTCTGAGCACTGGCAGCAAGAGATTTCCTACTGGACCAATCCAGCAAAGGTCTGAAATTAACCCCAAAGGGACTGATTATTGGCTCTTTTTGATTCAAAACAGAAACAACTCCCACAACCCCATCTACTTGCTTCAGTTCATTTTCAAAGGCCAGGCTTTTTGTTAAAAATGCACTGTCAAAAACTCCAGTATTGTGCGCTATGGCAATTAATAAATAATCATTGTCGTTTTGAAAAACCTCCCTGTATTCCTGATAAAAATATAACTCCGGATCTTCTTGCTGGAAAAAATTTTCAAAATCATAATTAAAGCGCACTCCTTGCCAGGTAAGAATGAAAAACAAGCACAGTAAACCTGCAAAAGTAAGCGCCCACATGGAATTTTTCCTATCCATTCATTTCTATTTTAATACTACAAATATTACAAAGGTAATTTTCCTTCTTTAACACAGACCTATAATTAGGGGATAAATAAACTAATAAAATAATTTTTATTTGACCTTATTAATGCTAATTCTTTCGCAAAAGAACTCTCAACCCAATTAAAGGTTTTGGCTACTTGCAGAATTTACCATAATTTAGAGCCAAAAATTACGCACCTATGAAAAAATCCACGGTACTTTTTATTGGAGTTATCAGTATTCTTTTCTTATTCGAACAAAAAGTAGTCGCACAATCTGATAGATGGCAACAGTCGGTAAGTTACAAAATGGATATTGAAATGGATGTAAAAACCAATCAATATCGGGGCACTCAAATCATTGCTTACAGCAATAATTCTCCCGACACTTTAGATCAACTCTTTTTCCACCTTTACTACAATGCCTTTCAACCGAACAGTATGATGGATGTAAGGTCTCGATCCATTGCCGATCCTGATAGGCGTGTGGGAGAAAGAATATCCAAATTGACCCCTAAAGAAATTGGATACATCCAGGTAGAATCCTTGCTTCTAAATGGCCAACCCGTTGAGATGGAAGAAGTAGGGACAATATTAGAAGTAAAGTTGCCTGAACCAATATTACCACACAGTACTGTCTTATTAGAAAGCAAGTTTATAGCCCAGGTACCGCTGCAAGTAAGAAGAGCTGGAAGGGACAATGCTGAAGGCATAAAGTTCTCAATGTCTCAATGGTATCCTAAGTTGGCCAATTACGATGAACAGGGCTGGCATGCTAATCCCTATATAGGTAGGGAATTTTATGGAATATGGGGAGATTTTGATGTGAAAATCACCATTGACAAATCTTATATACTTGGTGGCACGGGGTATCTTCAAAATAACAATGAAATAGGCCATGGCTATGAAGAGGAAGGCGTGTCTGTCAAAAAACCTTCAGGAGACAACTTAACCTGGCATTTTTATGCCCCAAAAGTGCATGATTTCATGTGGGCAGCAGACCCTAATTATACCCATGACAAATTGATCATGGACAATGGAATCACCCTACACCACCTATATGTAAAGGACAAAGAAACCCAAAAGACTTGGCCAGAACTAAAAGAATATACGGCAAAAGCCATGACTTTTTTCAGTGAAAGATATGGTGCATATCCTTACAAACAATATTCAGTGATTCAGGGTGGTGATGGTGGAATGGAATACCCAATGTCTACCTTAATCACTGGCCATAGACCAATGGGAAGTCTGGTAGGTGTAATGATGCATGAATTGGCACATAGCTGGTTTCAGGGAGTATTGGCCTCTAATGAGTCTCTTTACTCTTGGATGGATGAAGGGTTTACTACCTATGCCAGCAACCTCAGCATGGCTGCCAATTACCTCAAACCATCTTCAGAATCACCATTAAAAGGTTCTTATACCAGTTATGAAAGGCTTGTTGAGTCGGGACTTGAGGAGCCATTGTCCACCCATTCCGATCACTTTCATACCAACACTGCCTATGGTGCTGCAGCGTACTCCAAGGGCTCCCTATTTTTAATGCAATTGGGATATATCGTTGGTGAAGAAGTTAGCGCCAAAGCCATGTTGAGGTATTGGAACGAATGGAAATTCAGGCATCCAAACGTCAATGATTTTATCCGCGTGATGGAAAAAGAAAGTGGATTAGAACTTGACTGGTATAAAGAATACTGGGTAAACTCTACCAAAACCATTGATTATGCGATCTCTTCAGTAAACGAAAAGGACAAATCCCTTGTGGTGGCTTTGGAAAGAAAAGGGTTGATGCCTATGCCTATTGACCTGGTAGTTACCTATGAAAATGGCAAAAAGGAAACCCTTTACTTTCCTTTGACCATAATGAGAGGAAGCAAGGATGCAGAAAGTGGTTTCCCTGAAAGGACCAAGACCCAAAGATGGCCCTGGACAAATACCACTATTGAAATCACAATTGACCAATCCTCTTCCCCTGTTAAAGGATTGCAAATAGATGCTTCAGAGAGAATGGCAGACATTGACAAAAGCAATAATTCCTGGGCAGCGAAATAAGCCTAAGTTCATATAAAATGAATTGCCCCCAAAAAGTTAATACTTCTTGGGGGCATTTTTTTTGCGCAAATTACAATGCCAAATAAGGTAGAATTCATAGGGTATCTGTTCAGTAAAGAAAACAGAGGGCTGAAAGAACGGAGGTCCCACCACACTTTTCCATAATTTTTGCCTGCCAAAATTAAGTCTTTGATTACAAACAGTGAAAGGGTTAGAATGAAGTCACCTACGGCATTCCACTTTTAAGGGCTAGCCAATAGGGAAGAACAGCATTGGCATGCTTAGGTTAGACATTGAAAAAGAGCCTAGACCTTCCACTTGCCATAAAGAAGCCCAATCCTTTCATCCGTTATTAACCACCCTCAACATCTTATTGTACCGATCACATAAATATAAATTGTATATTTTTTAATTATTTGTTGGGAATTCCGTCATTAAATATTTACCTTATGACAGGTTTAATTTAAATAAACATCTTAGACATGAGAACAGCCACTATATTTACTTTTTGTTTTTTGCTTATTACCGTTGGTATAAACGCACAGGATCTTCCTGAAATCGAAAGAAAAACAAGGGACAATACATATCATTTCCAGGAATTTGAAGCCATGCAGTTAGATGCACTTGATCCTGATAAAGTTTCTGTCACTACACCAAATGCAGAAATTATGGCATTTGAAAGCTCTCCTACTATGGTAGCACCTATGGGCAATTATAAAGATTTCAAAATCATTAAAATCACGCTTCCTTCCAAACCAGCAATTACGTTGGACAAAAAGGTTCAGATGCCTCAGCCAAAGCAATACTTGATTAAGAGAGCCATAAAGGAGGAAGATAAATAGCTTATGTTCAAGTTTTAATTTTTCACCTAAACAATTGTTTCACAAAGGTTTCCCTAATTATATGAAACCGATGTCTTAACGAATTATTTTTCTATATTTAAAGTAAGTGCTTAAAATTTTTAAAGCAAATAGTCTAGTCTGCCATCAGGTATATCTAGACTATTTGCATTATTAGGGTAATTCTATTAAAACCCTATTTTATCAATTCCAACTAAAACATCTTTATTCCCTAAAATTTCTTTTTTTAATTTGGTTTATTTTGTTCAAATTAAACCAAATTATGCAATGGATTGCTCATTGCCTGACCTGTCTCAACCTTTGCTGATATTTATGCGTGGGAAAGTGATTCTGTCAGGCAATAGGTTCCACTTTTTTTATTGAGAATTAAGGTCTCTTAACATTATATATTATGAGCAGTAATAATTTCGGAATGGATGTACCCGGAGGGGTTACAAGTTGTTCTTTGATCGATACAGGTGTCAAAGGAAAAACGGAAAAATGTATTTTTCAGCTTTTGATTTATGATGAAAGTACCGTTCGGGTACAGATAACCCGTAACGATGAATTCAGTCCAAACCCATATAGTGTTATATCATCGCCTAAAATCACTAATTTCTCCTGGGAGGAAAACAAAGATTTTTACCTACTAAAGACTAGCAAAATACAAGTTCATATTGCCAAAAATAATTTTCGGGTGATTTTCAAAAACGCTTCAGGAATAACCCTCAATGAAGATGATCCATCCTTTGGCATCAATTGGCAGGGAACAGCAGTAAGCAGTTATAAAAAGCTACAACAATGGGAAAAGTTTATAGGACTGGGGGAAAAAACTGGCGGATTGAACAGGTATGGTCAAACGTATACCAATTGGAATACCGATCATTTTGGATATGCCACCAATGCCGACCCTTTGTATTTGTCTATCCCATTCTATATTGGGCTACACCATGACAACTGCTACGGTATATTTTTTGACAACACCCACAAAAGCACCTTTAATTTTGGAGCTGGAAACAATCGGTTCTCCTATTTCACAGCTGAAGACGGAGATTTGGATTATTATTTCATGCATGACGAATCCGTAAGCGATGTACTTTCGGCTTATGCAGATTTAACAGGTAAAACGCCCATCCCTCCTAAATGGGCATTGGGATACCAACAATGTCGGTACTCTTATTTTCCTGATAAGGAGGTAATCCGACTTGCCACTACATTTAGAGACAAGGAAATCCCTGCAGATGTAATTTACTTAGACATTCACCATATGGAGGAATATAAAGTATTTACTTTCGACAAGAAAAATTTTTCAAAACCGGCTGAACTGATAAAGCATCTAAAAGACCGTGGCTTCCGAATTGTAGTTATTCTGGATCCTGGAATTAAAGTAGATGGGGAATACTTACCTTATGTGGAGGGCAAAAGCAAGGACTTGTATCTAAAGTACCCCGATGGTGAAAACTATGAAGGGAAAGTTTGGCCAGGTTGGTGTGTGTTTCCTGATTTCACCAATCCTGAGGCCAGAGATTGGTGGGAGCAAAAGCTAAACTTTTATATCGAAGCAGGAGTCGATGGTTTTTGGACGGACATGAATGAACCTGCCACTTGGGGACAAATTGTCCCTGATCTGGTTCAATTTTTCTTTGAAGGGCAAGGTGCCAGCCACAAGAAAGGCAGAAATGTTTATGGCCTGCAAATGGCCAGAAGTACCAATAATGGCCAGTCCAGACACGCCAAATCCCTTAGACCTTTTGTATTGTCTCGCTCAGGTTTTGCGGGGATACAGCGCTATGCTGCCGTCTGGACAGGAGACAATGTAGCTAGTAATGAACATATGATGGCTGGAGTGAGGCTTGTAAACAGCTTAGGCCTTAGTGGCGTTTCCTTCTCTGGCTACGATATAGGAGGTTTTGTAGGGAATACAGCTCCTCATTTATTTGCGAGGTGGATTTCTATTGCCACCTTTTGCCCACTTTTTCGGGCTCATACCATGATCAATAGCAATGCATCAGAACCTTGGGCCTTTGGAGAAGAAGTAGAAGAAATTGCTAAAAATTATATTAGGCTTCGCTATAAACTTATGCCAACAATCTACACCGCTTTTCACAACAGTTCCAAATCAGGTATTCCAGTCACAAAAAGTTTATCCATAGATTACTCTTTTGACGACAAAGTATTTTATACCGCCTTTGAAAATCAATTTCTTTTCTGTGATAACCTTCTCGTGATGCCTGTTGAAAGCAATAAAGAGATCACAAAAATTTATCTTCCTAAAGGGGATTGGTACCACCTATTTACCGGAGAGCGTTTTGGAGGAAATCAAGAAATGCTTTGGGAATGTCCACTTGAATACTTACCCGTTTTTGTGAAGTCCGGGGCTATACTCGCCATGCAGTCAGCTACAAATCATGCTGACGAAATGCATGACGGGCATTTAAACCTGCATATTTACAAAGGACAGGGCCTTACTAAGCAATTCGTTTATGAAGATGACGGAAAAAGTACAGCCTACCAACAAGGGCACTTTTCTAAAACCCTATTCACTATGGATTTTGAAAACAACAGGCTAACCATTGAAAAGATTGCTACAAGTTTTAAAAGTGAATTTAATACTGTCAATGTCTTTTTCTATGGAACAGCTATAAAAAGTGCCACATTGAATGAAAAAGGATTGAAAATAACGAAAAGCAATGTAGCCTTCTTAGATGAAATTTCTTCCTTCGACCCTTTGCCAGATGGTAGTCATTCCTTTAAAATATGTAAAAAAATCCCTGGCTTCTCTGTGGATTTAAATGACAACGACTACTTTGAAATAGATTTAAGCTGAAACTATAACTAACTATCCGTTTAAAAACAAACCCCTTTCTAATTGTGTAGAAAGGGGTTTTAATACTTTTTATTTTTCTTTATTGTAATACTTCAAGGCTTCGTCCATTTGTTTGTTAAGCTGATCAATTCGCCTTTCTGGACCAGGGTGTGTAGATAAAAACTCTGGAGTTCCCCCTGAACCTCCTGATTGGGCATTCATTCTTTCCCAAAAACCAGGTGCTTCTCTTGGATCATATCCGGCAATAGACATAAATATTAGCCCTAACTGATCTGCTTCAAGCTCTTGGTCTCTGCCAAATTTCAACATACCTACCTGGCCACCAATGCCTACTGCTTGTAAAAATATTGTTTGGGTTAAACTTGGATCCTCACCCATGGCCACTTGAAGTCCACCAACCAAACCATTGGCTACCATTCCTTGTGACATACGCTCTCTTGCATGGCTAGCAATGGCATGAGCTACCTCATGGCCCATTACCACAGCGATTCCTGCCTCATCTTCACAGATGGGGAGAATACCTGTATAAAAAGCAACTTTTCCACCAGGCATACACCAAGCATTCACTTGGTCACTTTCCAGAAGATTAAAATCCCAACTGAATCCATCAGTGATTGAAGCGTAGCCATTGTCATTCAAATAAGTATCTACAGCTTCAGCTATACGATTACCTACTTTTACTATTTCCTGCCCTTCTTTTGTATTTGTAAGCACTTTACTTTCTTTCAGTACTTGTCCGTATTGATCAAAGGCCAATGGAAGCACCTCTTCGTTACTTACTATACTCAGTTGTTTTCTTCCACTCAAAGGCACTGTAGCGCAGCTGTAAGCAAATAATCCTATAAAGAGAAGTGTTATGATTTTTTTCATGTTTTCTTAATTTCAAACAAACGTAATATTATTTGCAAAGCACCAAAAAAGATGCCAGATTAATAGCAAAGGTATAAATAATTGGTTTATGAAAATCCAAGAACTCCCTTCCTGAACTTTCAAAGCATTGCTTATGAATTTAAGCCCCAAGGAAAGGTTTGAACAATCAAAATTTGAGGGCTTTTAAGAGGAGTAATCCCTAAAAAAAAGCTTAGAATGAAATATACAATAAAAGCCTAATCAAAGACATCCAGTGTTTTAATTGAAATTATATAGTTATGTTTAATACCAGGTCAACAAATTTCCCTAAATTCAAAGCCTTACCCTTGTGATCATGAATAAGAATCAACAGTATTTTATTCGTTCCATGTCCCAGTTTTCATCCTATTTCTGGTACATGTTTAAAAATCTTCCATCAATTGTTTTTTGGGGGGTACGGTTAAAGACCATCAATTTAAATACTTGTAGCACTACTATTCCTTTCAATTGGCGCACAAAAAATCCTTTCAAATCCATTTACTTTGCCACCTTATGTGGTGGAGCAGAATTGGCTTCCGGAATGCTATGTATGCTTCACTTATCAGGCAATGAAGGTTTTTCCATGCTTGTAGTGGATATCAACGGCCAATTTTTCAAAAAAGCCAATGATCAGATTACAATGACTTGCGAGGATGGCCAACGAATAAAAGAAACCCTTGAAGGACTCCCCAACTCAGGTGATACTGCAATGGTTAAAACAACCATAACGGGCTACAATCCCGCCGAAGAAATGGTAGCACGATTTGATATAACCTGGTCTTTCAAAAGAAAATAATCTTTGATAGCTTTTAGGAGTTTACAGTTGCCTGCTTATTGATTACCTCCACCAATTGATTCGCAGGTACCACCCCTGATTTTCTCCAAACTACTTTTCCATTTTGAAACAATACGAGAGTAGGAACACTCTTGACCTGGAATCTACTGGCAGCCATGGGATTTTTGTCAATGTCAATCTTTATAATTTTGGCTTTGGCTCCCACCTTCCCTGCCGTTTCTGTTAGAATAGGTTGCATCATTTTGCAAGGTCCACACCAAGTGGCATAAAAATCCACCAAAACTGGCTGGTCTCCTTTAATTATTTCCGAAAAACTCTTTCCTTTTGCCATAACATTACTATTAAGATCTTTAACAAAAATAGGATTATCAACTTAAAAGCTCAGTGACCTACCTCACAGAGGATCAGTCAAGCCTATCACGGGCAGGTAATTCTTTTTAATTATCCCTAAATGATGCTCCATGTGTCCAAAAATAATATAAATAAGGGCAGACAAAGACATCGGATTTGAGCTAACTGTACCAATATTACCGCACTGTATAACAGGAATAGCTTCAATAAAGTGCCATAGTAATTCTCTGTGCATTAGGAAGGTTGACAAAAGTTTTTCAGGGGTTTGATTATTGAAATCAGCATTGGCAACATATACCTCCTGGTCGAACCCTGGTAAATTACTTTTTTCACCTCTACTAATACTTAAAGCCCTAAAATGCATCAGCTTCTCAGTATCAATTATATGTCCTAAAAGCTCATTAAAAGACCATTTTCCTTCACTATAGCTCAGTATCCCCTGATCTGTTGAAAGGCTACCATATAATTTTTTTATAAAGGTTTCCTGATTATCTGAGAGGGCTTTAAGCGCTTTGCCTGAAGCAAGTTCAACATACCTTTTGTAGAAGAGAGGATAGTCTCCTGTATTAGGAATAATAAGCCCTTTAGTAGTCTCCATTATTTTGTTAATTTTGTAAGATAAATTTAAATATAATCTTTCGATATGAATCCATTATTGGCAAAATTTAATACACCGTTTGAAACGGCACCTTTTGATAAGATTAAAAATGAACATTTTCTTCCAGCCATCAAGAGTGCTATTGCTGAAGTAAATGAGGAAATAAAGCAAATTAAAACTGCTTCCACTCCCGACTTTGAAAATACCATTGTGGCACTAGAAAACTCTGGGGAAAAATTATCAAGTGCAGCATCCATTTTTTTCAATATTAATGCCGCCGAAACCAATGAAGAAATTCAGCAACTGGCCCGTGAAATCTCCCCACTTTTGTCTGACAATAGCAATGATGTACTTTTAGATGAAGAACTTTTTAATCAGGTGAAAGCTGTTTACGACAAAAAGGACCAGCTAGCGCTAAATTCTGAGCAAAGCACACTTTTAGAAAAAAGCTACAAATCTTTTATCAGAAATGGGGCACTGTTGCAAGGTGCCGCTAAAGAAAGGCTAAGGGCTATCGATCAGGAATTGTCTAAATTGGGATTACACTTTGGCGAAAATGTATTAAAAGAAACCAATAAATATGAATTGGTTATCTCAGAAGAAAAGGACTTGGAAGGGTTACCTGATGGACTAATTGAAGCTGCAGCCCAAACTGCTCAAGAAAAAGGCAAGGATGGCAAATGGGTATTTACTTTAGCATTTCCCAGCTATGTCCCTTTTATGACCTATGCTAAAAATCGGGAGTTAAGAAAGGAAATATTTATAGCCTACAACACCAAATCTGCCAAAGGCGATGAATTGGACAATCGGGAAATTATTAAGGCCATCTTGAAAATAAAAGATGAAAGAGCAAAACTTCTTGGCTATGACAATTATGCTACTTTTGTTCTTGAAGAACGTATGGCTGAAAGTGGAGAGCAGGTTTTGACTTTCCTTGACGAATTATTAGAAAAAGCAAAACCAAAGGCTAAAGCTGAATTGGAAGAATTAGAAGCCTTTGCAGGCAAAATTGATAATATTGATAAACTATGCAAATGGGATGTTAGCTATTATGCGGAAAAATTAAAAATGGAGAAATATGCGGTGGATGATGAACTGTTAAAGCCCTATTTTGAATTGAATCGCACCATAAATGGAGTCTTCACCACTGCGGAAAAACTTTATGGAGTTACATTTAATGAAAACAAGGACATTCCTGTTTACCATGCAGACGTAAAAGCTTACGAAGTCAATGATGAAAACGGGAACCATCTTGCCGTTTTTTATGCAGACTTCTTTCCCAGAGCAGGCAAAAGAAATGGTGCTTGGATGACTGTTTATAGAGGCCAGCGCATCGAAAATAACAAGGAATACCGACCTCATGTTTCGATCGTCTGCAACTTCACCAAGCCTACAAAGACTAAACCCAGCCTTCTTACCTTCAATGAGGTCACGACTTTGTTTCATGAGTTTGGTCACGCCCTCCATGGTATGTTAGCTCAGGGTACTTACGGATCCTTGTCCGGAACCAATGTCTATTGGGATTTCGTGGAACTTCCTTCTCAAATATTCGAAAACTGGTGTTATGAGGCAGATTGCTTGGATCTATTCGCCAAGCATTATGAAACAGGTGAACCTATTCCTACTTCCTATATCGAAAACATAAAAAAAGCAGCCAATTTCCATCAAGGCTTCCAAACTGCGAGACAAATCAGCCTCGGGCAATTGGACATGGCTTACCACACCACAGATCCCAAAGCCATAGCGGATATTTTTGAATTTGAAAATGAGGTAATGAAGCCTACAGCTTTGCTGGCACCTGTGGAAAACACCTTGATGAGTTCCTCTTTTTCGCATATTTTTCAAGGGGGCTATGCAGCTGGATACTACAGTTACAAATGGGCAGAAGTATTGGATGCTGACGCTTTTGAGTTGTTTCAGGAAAAGGGTGTATTTGACAAAGAAACTGCAAAATCCTTTAAGGACAACATCCTTGCTATGGGAGGTAAAGAGCACCCTTCTATATTGTTTAAAAGATTCAGAGGTAGAGAACCCAAACCTGATGCCCTTATTAAAAGAGCTGGGCTTGAGGTATAGTTTTTAGCGGTGAGCAAAAGGGTACTATTTGCTTACTTCGAAAATAAATGCAAGCGTATTGATAATACAAAAGGGGCTCGATTGGGCCCCTTTTAAACTCGTTTCGGAAAAACTTGTCTAAGTCCGTATGTAGGAAAAAATAAATTGGTGCTTTAAATAATGATAAATCCTATTATCAACAGCCATATTAGCGCTGAAACCATTAGTAGTACGGTAAATTGTTTATCTTTCATTGCCCCCGAATTTTAATTCCATTAATGATATTAATATACAAAATATAGGGCTTGAAAACAAATAATTGCCACATATAATTTTACATATGACTGAAAAAATAAACTATTCCTTTTATAAAAAATTTAATATTTCTTCCAAAGAATGGCACGAACGATAAAAGCTATGGATTATTTTAAGGAATTATTATTTTTTTTAACCTTAGCTAACAAATAGGAATTATTTCCTCTTCAATAAATCTGTTGTTACATTACCAAGTTCATGGTAATGTTTCTGGTTTTGGGACATATTATCTGCTGTCCATTCTATTTTCCTAGATAGGGGAAACTGTCTAACTGGACAGTTGACCACCTGGCAATAATGACAACAAGGATCTGGAATACAAGGATCTGCATGAACAAAAACCTCAATATTTCCAGAGAGATTTTCTTCCAACACCTCTTCTACCTCATGCACGCATTCATGACCCTGAACAAGATCATAATAGTAAGGTAAAGTAAGATGCAAATCGATATGGCTGTCACCGCCATATTGCTGCACCCTCATATTGTGAATGTCGATCCAATTTTTTTGCCGGTGCTTGTTTAATATTCTTACGGCTTTATTGATGGACTTTGGATTGGATTCATCCATCAGCCCAGCCACCGACTTCCTAACCAAAAAATAGCCATTGTAAATGATATAAAAAGCAAAAAGTCCCGAAATAACACTGTCCAAGACATTCCAACCAGTAAAATAGATGATAGCTATGCCAAATATCAATACAAAGCTACTTATCGCATCAGTAGTAATATGTTTGCCATCTGCTTCTAATGTTATACTATTTAATTCCTTTCCTTTTTTCTGTAATACAAAGCCCAAAAGGCCATTTACTATTCCTGAAAAACCAATCAATATCATTCCCAAAGGCAGTTCAATAAGAGGCTGAGGAAACAACAGTGAATTAAGCGATTGATAGAGAATGAAAATCCCAGCAACGATGATAAGTGTTCCTTCTATTCCAGCACTGAAAAACTCTATCTTACCATGACCATAAGGGTGATTTCTATCCCTGGGAACAGCACTCAATCGAATACTGTAAAGCGCAAAAAATGAAGCAACTACATTTACAATGCTTTCTAAGGCATCCGTTAAAATAGCATTCGAACCTGTCAGTATATAGGAATAGAATTTAACCACCAGTAATACAATACTAATGCCTACTGACCAAAGAATAATTCGCTGTTTTTCTGAATTCACCTGACTAAAAATTTAAAGTTTAAAATTAGCCTTATTTGGGCGATTGAGAAAATTAACCAGCAATTTAAAACAATGATTTTGCTTTTGGTTTGATGAGAAAAACTAAAACGCAGGAATAGCCTCTGTGATAAAATTAAGATTGTGACTTATGACTCAATATTTTATTTAACCTAATACATGTTTTACACCTATTTTTACTTGGAAATGGTATCGGAATTAATAATAAATTGGCTACTTTGATAGCTGATAATTCTTTAAAAAGACAACCAATCCAATGAATCTAAAAAAACCATACTACTTCCTTATAATTATTTTATTTACAGGGATAGAGCTTATTGCCCAAACTTCAACTTCAAAGCGATCAGGCCCATTGAGTGTGGCTCCGCCACCAAGTGTTGGCATTTCCCAGGAGAGATTGGAGCGTATTGACATTATGTTAAAACAATCTCTGGAGGACAATACCATTCCGGGTGCAGTCGCCCTCATAGTCAGGAACGGTAAAATTGTTTTTCATGAAGCCTACGGAAAGGCAGATGCCAATGGGGAAAAATTACAAAAAGATGCCATATTTAGAATTGCCAGCCAGTCCAAAGCCATTACTTCAACTGCTGTGATGATGCTTTGGGAGGAGGGAAAATTTCGCCTGGATGACCCTATTTCCAAATACATACCAGAATTTAAAAACCCTAAGGTCTTGGCCAGTTTCCGCTATGCTGACACCACCTATACCGCAACTCCTGCCAATAAGGAAATTACTATTAGACATTTGCTTACCCATACTTCAGGATTAGGGTATGGTTTAATAGATGGAGACGAAAGAATGAAAATGCTTTACCAAAAAGCAGGCACAACAGACTTGTTTACTACTGAACCTGTAACCATCAAAGAGGTTGTCCTTAAGCTGGCAAAACTCCCTCTTCACCACAATCCTGGAGAGAAATACACCTATAGCATGGGGCTTGATGTACTGGGGTATTTCATAGAAGTGATCTCTGGAATGTCCTTCGAAGCCTATTTACAACAACATTTATTTGGACCATTAGGCATGGATGACACCGGTTTTTACTTGCCTGAATCCAAGGCAGATCGACTTGTATCCATCCAGCATAAAGTAAACGATGAATGGAAAAATTATCCCAATACCTTCTACGATGTTAATTACCCTGTCAAAGGTGCCAAAACCTTTTTCTCTGGCGGTGCAGGGCTATCTAGCACAGCAAAAGACTATGCTACATTCCTTCAAATGTACCTCAATGGCGGGGAGCTTAATGGAAAACGTTTCTTAAGCAGAACAACCATAGCCACCATGATGGGCAATCAAACCATGGACCTATTTGGAGTAGGCGACCAGCATTATGGGCTTGCCTTTGGCGTTTTGACAGCGCAAGGCCAAGCTAAAGGCGGACTAGGCTCTCCTGGAACATTTATATGGGGAGGTTATTTCAACACTCAATATTTCGCGGACCCTCAAGAAAAGGTCATAGGAATTATTCTCAAGCAAACGCAAGGAAGTACCGGCGATCAGACAAGCTGGAAATTTAAACAAATGGTGGGAACCACTATAGACGATTAAAGCCAGCCCATTTTGTAAGACTGAACCCTGACAGAAAAGAACTTCTGTTAGGGTTCATATACCGGTTCAGGATGATGATTAGGCTCAAAGGGATCGAAATAATAAATCTTTTCAGCTTTGTACTTTTCCAAATGAACAGAAAGCCGATTCAAAAAACCAGCGTAGGATTTAACCTCTTGTTGTGACCAAACCACCTCTGCCAAAGCTGCAATTCTAGGATACATCAAAAAATCAAAACGCTGTTCATTGTCAACAGTTTCTGTCCAAAGATTGGCCTGAATTCCCTGTATAAGGGACTCTTCTTCCTGCTTAACACCATAGTCATTTACCTCAAAATCATAAACATCTTCTAATGGGGCAAAGGCACCAGCCCATTTTCTTCCATATTTGTGGTCTTCCTGTTGCAGAAAGTCAAAGTAAAAAGGAATCCGAGGACAGATAACTGTGGAGTAGCCATTCTGAAGGGAAAGGCTAAGCTGCTCTTTCTTGTCATGTCTCCACCAAAATATTATCGTTTGGTCCTTGGGTAAGTTGGCGCCTGCCATTTCATCCCAAGCTAAAACTTTGTTGTTCATCTGGAAAAGGGTATCCGCCATTCTCTCAAAGAAATAGTCTTCCACTCCTTTCATTCCATTCAACCCTTCATTTTTTATCAAATCAAGCACCTGTGGATCTTTTGGCCACATTTGATTGCCAAAACTCACCTCATCACCACCAAGGTGGATCATGTTACTAGGAAACAATGCATCTACCTCGCGCAAAATCTGGCTTAAATAGGAATAGGTGGTTTCTTTGGCTGGGTGAAAGGTAAAATCGGGATACCTTTCTGAGCCCCCTCCACTATGTTCCGGATAGGCCCTGTTGGCTGCCGTTGCATGTCCAGGCATGTCTATTTCCGGTATCACAGTAATCATTCGCTCGCTAGCATAACGCACTATCTCTTTAATTTCCTCTTGGGTATAATAGGTGGCCGGAGCATTAGGGTCAGATTCATTACCTATCCCTCCTACTGTAGCTAATTTTGGAAAACCATTTATTTCGATGCGCCATCCCGGAGCATCTGTCAGGTGCCAGTGAAAAATATTTAATTTATAATAAGCCATGTGATCAAGCAATTGCTTCACCTTATCCATGCCAAAAAAATACCTGGATTCATCCAACATCACCCCTCTCCATTCATACTTAGGTTGATCTTGAATTTCCCAATTGGGCAAGGATAAATTATCTCTTTTCACTTCAGCAGCATGCGCCAATTGCAATAAAGAAATGACGCCATAAAAAGCACCTTCCTCATCTGCTGCTTCTATGATTACTTCCTTTGAATGTATCTGAATTTTATAGCCTTCACTTAAATTTTCCGATTTCCTTAAGCTAATTGACTTCGCTGAAGATTTACCTTCCGATATTGTAACCCCCAATAGTCTCAATGCTTCTTGCTGAAGGTAAGTGCCTTGTTCAGGAAAATCACCTTTTATAAGCCCTACTTTACTGTCCCACAAAAATTCCCCTTCCATCAATTTGTAAGAAGCAGGAATCGGGATGATCTCAGGTTGGACCTGAGCGATTGTCAAATGAAGGGTAAACAAGAAAAGCAGCAAGGATAAAAAACAGTTTTTAATCATGAAATTTGAATCAAGTAAAATTTGAAAAACAAAACTATAAAAAATATTATCCTCAACACAGGTTATTCTACAGGATTCTGATTTGTCGATCTCAGGCTGTCTTTTTGCCAGGTTAGGTAATTGCTCGAAAGTGGTACAAGAATAGGTATCACTTCAATATACAATCGGGCTTTAAACAACAAGGATAAAATTGTAAATTTGGCCAGTATTTAAAATTATAGCAAATGCCATTGTCATTTTGCTAAACATTTACAAACACTTTCCAATCCTTAACAAAAGAATGGATTATATGAGAATTAATTTAAGCCTTTGCTGGCCAGCACTTCTGGTATTATTACTTAACAATTTTTCATCATGTACAGACAAGGGTAGCAACGCCAAAAATCAACCAAATATCATTATTTTCTTTACGGATGATCAAGGATATGGTGATTTGGGCACTTTTGGAGCAGAGGGATTTGAAACGCCTCACTTGGACCAATTGGCAGCTGAGGGGATAATGTTTACCAATTTTTATGTACCCGCTACAGTTTGTACCCCTTCACGAGCAGGCTTACTCACGGGTCGCTATCCCAAAAGAAGCAACCTTCACGAGGCAGTGCTATTTCCTTATTCAGATGGTGGCCTATCTCCCAAAGAGTTTACAATGGCAGAAATGCTAAAAGATGGGGGGTATTCCACCTCCTGCATTGGCAAATGGCACCTGGGACACAAGGAAGAATTTATGCCAAACAATCACGGATTTGATGAATTCTACGGGGTGCCGTATTCAAATGATATGGACAACTATAATTATGAAAAAATCGGTTTTCAGTCTCCGCCACTACCCTTTTACCGTAATACAAAATTAATTGAAAGTGGTCCTGATCAACAATACCTGACAAAAAAATATACTGACGAGGCCATAAAACAAATCAAAAATAGGGCGCAAAAACCTTTCTTTATTTATTTGGCCCACAATATGCCTCATACCCCCCTCTTTGCTTCTCCAGCTTTTAAAGGTAAAAGTCAGAATGGGCTTTATGGAGATGTAATTATGGAATTAGATTGGAGTGCAGGTGAAATAATAAAAACTTTGAAAGATGAAGGCATCTATGAAAATACCATATTTATTTTTACTTCCGACAATGGTCCAGCAAAGGGCTCTGCAAAACCATTGAGAGGAAAAAAAGCCCAAACCTGGGAAGGTGGGCAACGTGTACCGGGAATAATTGCTTGGCCAGGTAAAATCCCCAAAGGAAAAGTTACAGATGAATTTGTCAGTACTTTGGATTTATTCCCTACACTTGCAAAAATATCTTCTTCAAAAATTCCTAAGGAAATACAAATGGATGGCATAGACCTTAGTGCCTTTTTATTAACGCCCGAAAAAACCATACTCCCTGAGCGCCCGTTCTTTTTTTATGCAAGAAATGGTGATTTGGAAGCAGTAAGACTTGGAAAATGGAAACTTCACCTTAAAAAATCAATCGGATGGAATGAAAACGCGGATGGTGAATTCCAGATAGCCCTGTACAATTTGGATGAAGACATTGCAGAAAAATACAATGTGGCCCATCAAAATGCTGAAACAGTTGCCAAACTTACCGCTTTGGCAAAAGGCTTTGATGGAGACCTTTAATAGAAGGGCATTGTTTCCCATTTAGGTTTCTAAAAATAGCAACTGCTCGGATTGGGTCATTAAACAAACCTTACTTTCACATTTGTTCCAGACCGTAAAATTCACCGGTACCAACCTGTTTATCTTAAAAAAGCTTACCCTGAGACAGTGGATAAATGCACCATCCTATTTCACTCAAAATCAATTTTAGCTATCTTTGCATTCTATGAGCGAAAAGAACTTCAAAAGACATACCATTACTTCTGCATTGCCTTATGCTAATGGCCCACTCCATATTGGACATTTGGCAGGCTGTTATATTCCATCCGATATTTATGTCCGGTACTTAAGATTGCAACAGAGGGATGTAGCCTTTGTTTGCGGATCTGATGAACATGGCGTGGCCATAACCATCAAAGCCAAAAACGAAGGAATCAGCCCACAAGAAGTAGTTGATAGGTATCATGGAATCATGAAGGGTAGTTTTGAGAAATTCGGAATTAGCTTTGACCATTACTCCCGCACCACCTCACCTGTTCACCATGAAACAGCCAGCCAATTGTTTGCTGAACTGTACCAAAAAGGCGAGTTTGATGAAAAGGAAACGGAGCAATATTATGATGCAGAAGCCAATCAGTTTTTGGCCGACAGGTACATAGAAGGCACCTGCCCTAATTGTGGTTATGAAGAGGCTTATGGAGATCAATGTGAAAAATGCGGTTCATCACTCAGTCCTACAGATCTGATCAACCCAAGGTCTAAACTAAGTGGCAATACACCTGTTCTAAAAATGACCAAACATTGGTTTTTGGACCTTGGAAAATTTACTCCTTTTCTGAAAGAATGGATTTTAGATGAGCATGCCAATGACTGGAAAAACAATGTTTTAGGACAATGCAGAAGTTGGCTTGAGTCTGGCGATGGCCTCCAACCGAGGTCAATGACGCGTGACATGGATTGGGGCATACCAGTACCTATCCCAGGTGCCGAAGGCAAGGTATTGTATGTTTGGTTTGATGCACCGATTGGCTATATCTCTTCTACTAAAGAATGGGCCAAAGAAAATGGAAAAGATTGGGAGTTGTACTGGAAAGACAAGGAAACCAAGCTGGTTCATTTTATAGGCAAGGACAATATTGTCTTTCATTGCATTACTTTTCCTGCAATATTGAAAACCCTTGGTGACTTTATATTACCAGAAAATGTGCCTGCCAATGAATTCTTGAATTTGGAAGGACAAAAAATATCAACTTCCAAAAACTGGGCGGTATGGTTACATGAATACCTAGAGGAATTTCCTGGTCAGGAAGATGTCTTAAGGTACGTGCTGACAGCCAATGCTCCTGAGACCAAAGACAATGACTTTACCTGGAAAGATTTTCAGGCAAGAAATAACAATGAATTAGTTGCCATTTTTGGGAATTTTGTCAATAGGGCTCTTGTGTTAACACATAAATATTACGAAGGAAAAGTCCCTAAAAATTATGGTTTAGCACCTGTAGAGGAGGAACTTATAAATACCCTAAATGAGTATCCGACTAAAATTTCTCAATCGATAGAAAAATACCGATTTAGAGAAGCACTAACCTTAATGATGGATTTTGCACGAACGGGCAATAAATACCTTGCAGAAACAGAGCCTTGGAAAACAATTAAAACTGATCAAGAAAGAACTTCAACGATACTAAATGTCGCAATCAATATAGTAGCGAACCTATCTGTTTTATCTCAGCCATTTTTACCTTTTACTTCTGAAAAAATCAAAAACATGCTTGGCTTAAGCGGATTGAACTGGGAGGATGCAGGGAGAATGGATTTGGTAAAAGAAGGGAACAGCATTGGAAAAGCTGAATTGCTTTTCCAAAAAATTGAGGACAGCACTGTAGAAACACAGATTCAGAAGCTTTTGGATAGCAAAAAACTTAATGAAGCTGCAAAATACAAAGCTGCACCTATGAAAGAACTTGTCTCATTTGATGATTTTGGAAAATTGGATTTGCGCGTCGTAACTGTTGTGGAAGCGATGAAGGTCAAAAAATCCAAAAAACTGCTTCAACTAAAGGTTGACACAGGTATTGGTGTTAAAACTGTACTTAGTGGTGTTGCAGAGCAATTCCAACCTGAAGAGCTTGTTGGACGTCAAGTGACCATGCTTCTTAATTTGGCTCCAAAAAAGATGGCTGGGATTGACTCAGAAGGGATGATCTTAATGGCCGAAGACTCAGAAGGGAAATTAAAACTGCTTAGCCCACACGAAGCGACCAATCCAGGTTCTGCTATTAGTTAAACCCTAGAAGGAAAGTCTTAATATTTAATCCGGATATGCTAGCCTTTAAAGGGAATTAGAATTTCCAGTGCTGCAACTAGAAATGAAAAAGAACCAATCTATATTTCCGCAAGAGGAATTTCAATAACCACGGACGAGTTTCCGTGGTTACTGAATGGTTTTGATCATCTTCCTATCAAGTATACCAGCTATTATTTTAACAATAGACAATTGACTACTGAAACATTAAGAGCGGATTAACTCCAAAGTGATCAGAACATTTCTCCTATTTAATTGTTATATTTATCGAAAGTATATGCAAACCAAATATGAATATTCTAATCATTTTTTTATTCCTTATTGCCAGCACATTGTCTCAATCAAACATTACCCTCTCCGATCTTCAATGGAAAAACCGTGTATTGTTGGTTTTTCCATCAGATCATAAGGCAAAGGAAATGGACTTCAGTTTGACAGAAGATCTTGAAGTAAATCTGAAGGACCGATACCTGATCTACTTTTATTTTGGAGATAGCCTAATTAGTAATTCAGCCCATAGTTTTGATTCTGATTATCAAAAAAAGTTGAAGCAGCGCTATCAGATGGGGTCAAAGGAACATTCCTACGTCCTTATAGGTAAAGACGGTTCCTCAAAAATGAAAAAAGAAGGAGATTCAATTGACTGGCAGGCACTTTTTGAAACCATAGATGCTATGCCCATGCGCATCAGAGAGATTAAAATGAATCCCGATAAATAGAAGTAATTATTGGATAAAATCTTAATCTCTATCCTTCATCCATCCAGTAATACTTATCCTTTCTTTGGCTGTGGGCAAAACTTCGTGGGGTATTTCTCCGCTTAAAAAGACGACTAACCTCCCTCCTACAGGAAAGAAATCCTGGTATTCTTCTATTCCATCTGGTCTAGTGAAATACATTCTTAACTCTCCCCCATCGGATTCCTCCCAGGTATCATTCAAATAAAGAATAACAGAAACAATCCGATATTGGACAGATTGGAACTGATCCAAGTGGCGCAAATAAAATGAACCCTGTGGATACATGGCAAAATGGGCTTCAAAGGATTTAAGTCCTAGAAAGCAACGTTGGTTAATTGCAGATTTTAGACGATCCATTTTATTCCAATACACTTCTTGAATGGGTGTCAGTAGGTTTTCATCCATCCAAAGCACTTTATCACTTCTTATCTCTGGTTTAATTGCAAAAGTTTCTCCACTACCAATTCCTGCCAATCTAAATTGCCCGTGCATCAATAGCTCTTTTTGTTCACAGAGCAAATCTTTCCTGAACGCTTCAGAGATATAGTTATCCACGACCGACCAGCCTTTTTCATAAAGGTCCTGAACCACTTTGTCATTGTTTTTATCCCTATCATCCATAAAGCCAAATGTCGACTATAATCTGTAATAATCTACATTTGCCAATTATTAATTTACCCGAAATTGGGCTAATTGATAATTGGCAGGATGGAAATTTCACATTTATCCTTTATTTTTAGTATTAAGCGTTAATTTTGTGTTTGCTCATAGATAATTAGAAATATGCATTTAAAATCTGACGACATTATACGATTGGAAATTGATTTTATTACTGGGGAGGTTCCTCCTCCTTTTAGTCATATTTTTAAACTTAAACTTTCCTTCAGCAAAAATTTTGTAAATACTCAATTCGACCTCCAGTATACGGAGAGAGAAAGCCTAAGTCCTGAAGATATCATTGATGAGGGATTTACTATGGCTGATGATTATGGGTACAAGGGTGAAATCCCTAAACTTTGGGAGGGTATTTTTAAAAAGCTTTATTCTGCTTCAAAATGGTCTAATCTAAAAACCCTTGGAGAAGGTGGCGGAATCAAATTGCTAGCAAAAGATGTGCATGGAAAGATGATCCGTGACATTCCGCTAAATCAAGAAGATTGGTACTTTACCTGCCAGGATTTCATCCAAGCCATTTATGAAATCAGCAAAAAAGAGGCACCGATGCAAATACGATACCTTGAAATTAAAAAGGATAAGAAAACATTGGTTGATCTGGTTTATAAGTTTTCTATTCGGAAAGTTTTGCTGAATGTAAATGGGAATGAGAAGGAAATGGATTGGGAAAGCGGAAGGGACCTTGCTTCTTTAATCTTTATTCCAGATTATGATTACGAATTAGCAATAGAGGAAGAACCTAAAAAAAATGGCCATTACCTGGATTGTGGAGATGGTTTGTGGCATGAATTTGAGAAGGGCATCATCAACCTAGATCAATCTTTTGACGCAAAGAAAAAAATCACTCAGAAATTAAATGACCTCTTGTAAAATTTAGGGTGAAGTTAAGGGCTGGAAATTTTTCTAATATCAGCCTTAATGTCTAGTATCATTTTACCTATTTCTTCTAGTGAAATCGGTGCATTTGGTGTAGGGTCTGGGAAGTGGGTGCTTATAAAAGCCTTGGCTTCCCATATTTCAATCACTTCTTGAATAGAAATGTCGTAGGGCTTATAAATTTGATTGTCAGAAACTACAAATAATTTACCTCTCTCAGTTATATAGTTAAACACCCTTTTGTAAACAATCCCGTCATTTTTGGTCACCAATACGTATGTTTTCCCATTTTTAATTTCCGCTGGGCTTTCAATGTAGGCCCCAACCACAATGGTTCCAGGCACCAAGGGCAACATGCTGTCTCCACTTATTTCGAAAGCCCTGTAGGTTTGATTTGCCGAAAGGTTTGGCAGACCAAAGTTAGGTAAATTCTCCATGTACTCTGGGTCAGCGTATCCATTAAGATAACCTGCCGAGGCTTTTTTTCCTACCATACTGATCCGTTCCTGATCATTCTGGTCTAGGGTAACTGTGAGTATTTTTAACTTTTCTCGCTGTAAAAATTGACGCCCTTTGGCCGCAATGTCCCAGCTTGTCAATTCATCAATAGACACCTCAAAAATCTTAGTCAAGGTGCCAATCGTCGAAAGCCTTGGTTCAGACCTTCCATCTTCATAGGCAGAGATCATCGTCCTTTGCACTCCGAGTTCTTCTGCCAATTGGGTTTGGGTTAGCCCCGACTTTTTACGCAATACCTTAAGGTTGCTTGCCAAAAAACTCATGCTGTATACAAGTAAAATTGATGGTCATCTTTCCATTGATTTTTGAAAGTAAACTTTAATAAGTCCATTTTAGATTTTTCCCGCAAATTCAATCTTAACTTAATTTCCTCCATAATTTCTTCATCAGAAAAAGCCTGACTGACCAAAAGGTAACCATAACTGGGTCTAGAGGCATTTTGAATTTGAAATTTCACCTGGAGATTACCAGAAATCAATTTTTTTGTAGTAAAACTTATGCTGTTAGGGTCTCTCATTTTTTCAATATGTTTGTTTAATAAACATTATAAAAATAGCAATGTTATTTTAATTAACCTATTGTAGTGGGATAAAAGTTTAGAGATTGATGTATCAAAATCTCAAATAGGCAAATCATTACCATCAGAGAAAGAGGAGTAAGATTAGACAATCCGTCAAGGCATATCGTGAATTAAGCATAAAAAAGCCTGTGAGAATATATCCTCACAGGCTTAACATTACTACAAGTATTCGAAAAGAGCAATGAATTAATTGCCGAATTTTTTTCTCAATTGGGCAAGTTTATCTTCCATACTTTCTTTTACTTCCCTTTGACTTTCATGCGGCTTGCGACGAGGTTTATCTTTTCGGGCAGAAGAAGTATTGGCGGCAAATGGATCTGACTTAAGGCTTAAACCAATTCGTTTTCTTGGTAAGTCCACCTCCATAACTGTTGCCATCACTTTTTGACTTACAGCCACTACTTCTTTGGGATCTTTGATAAACCTGTCGGCCATTTGACTCAAGTGAACAAGGCCATCCTGATGTACCCCAATATCCACAAAAGCGCCAAACTGAGTAATGTTAGTCACTATACCAGGCAACTTCATTCCTACTTTAAGGTCTTTCATTTCGTTGACTCCTTCTTCAAACTGAAAAACCTCAAATTTTTCTCTTGGATCTCTGCCTGGTTTACCTAATTCCTCAAGTATATCTTTAAGTGTAGGTAGTCCAACTTGTTCATTGACATAATCCTTTAGCGGGATTTTCTGTACCAGTTCTTCTGTTTTCACCAACTCATCAACTGACACGCCCATGTCTTGGGCCATTTTATTGATCAGTGCATATCGCTCTGGATGAACAGCGCTGCTATCTAGTGGATTGGCCCCATTTCGAATTCTTAAAAATCCTGCTGCCTGTTCATAAGCTTTGTCACCAAGCCTAGGGACTTTCTTTATCTCCTCCCTACTTTTAAATGGCCCATTCTCATTTCTATAATTCACTATGTTTTGTGCAAGTGAGGGGCCAAGACCTGACACATAGGTCAGCAACTGCTTAGAAGCAGTATTCACTTCAACGCCAACACCATTTACACAACTCATTACAGTATCATCAAGGGAGTTTTTTAATGCAGACTGATCCACATCATGTTGGTATTGTCCCACTCCAATAGATTTAGCATCAATCTTAACCAATTCCGCTAATGGATCCATCAATCTTCTTCCGATAGAAACAGCTCCCCTAACGGTAAGATCATAATCAGGAAATTCCTCTCTTGCCACATCCGAAGCAGAATAGATAGAGGCGCCACTTTCGTTGACCATTACCACTAAAATTTCCTTGGGTAAGCCTATGCTTTTAACAAAGTTTTCCGTTTCCCTGCTCGCTGTTCCATTGCCTATAGCAATGGCTTCAATGGCATTTTTCTCAACCATGTATTTCACCAAAGCTGTAGATTCCATGACCTTCTTTTGTGGCTCATTTGGGAAGATGGTTTCACTCTGAAGTAGCTGTCCTTGAGGACCAAGGCACACCACCTTACAGCCAGTCCTGAATCCAGGATCTATGGCCAAAACGGATTTTTCACCCAGTGGAGAGGACAATAGTAATTGCCTAAGGTTTTCCGTAAATACTTTAATAGCATCCTCATCCGCTTTTTTCTTTGCATACAGCCTAACCTCTGTCTCCATGGAAGGCTTAAGTAGCCTTTTGTAGCCGTCCTTAGCTGCTAATTTTACCTGTTCTGAAGAGGCATTGCCTTCAGTTACAACGGCTTTCTCAATTATCTTTATGGCGCTAAGATCATCCGGACCAGTATCCAACATCAAGAAAAGTTCTTTTTCACCTCTTCTCATGGCCAAAATACGGTGGGATGGAGCAGTTTTAACAGGTTCTTTCCAATCAAAATAATCTTTGTACTTTATGGCCTCAGCTTCCTTACCAGGGATGACTTTCGATACAAATTCACCCTCTTCGATGAACAGTGTTCTTAGCTTCTTTCTTATTTCCGCATCTTCATTGATCCATTCAGCGATAATATCTCTTGCACCATTTAAAGCATCCTCCTTAGACCCCACTCCCAACGCTTCATTTAGGTATTCTTCTGCGGTTTTATCTAAATCAATAGCGGTTTGTTCGAATATTAATTGAGCCAAAGGCTCCAGTCCTTTTTCTTTTGCGATGGTACCTTTTGTTCTTCTTTTTGGTTTATATGGAAGGTAAATATCTTCTAAAACAGACATGGTCTCTGCAGCATTTACCTTAGCAGCGAGCTCATCTGTTAGTTTCCCTTGTTCATCAATGGATTTTATTATCGCCTCCTTGCGCTTGTCCAAATCCCTTAATTGCTGCAACCTGTCTCTAACAGCAGCTACCTCTACCTCATCCAAGCTTCCGGTGACTTCTTTTCTATACCTGGAAATAAAAGGAACTGTTGCCCCCTCATCCAGTAAATTGGCCGTACTGATTACTTGCTTCTCACGAACGCCTAACTCAGTGGCAATCTTGGAATAATGATTCAAATCTGACATGAATAAAAATAATTAAATCCTGATTTTGTTTAATACAGCGCAATTTAAGGCTATTTTTTTTGGGATACAGTAAAAAAACTAAGAATTCGATTATTCGTTTATTTCCCAGCAAATTGTATATTTACAAACAAATTTATACTCAGAGAAAAATGGAAGACAGTCAGGAAAAGCGATATAATTTAGAAAATTTAGAGGAAATAAGTGGTGGCAGTAATGAATTTGTAATTGAAATGATCAAGCTTTTTATCAGCCAGTCTGAAAATACAATTCCTGGATTTGAACAAGCCATGGAAAATAAAAATTATAAAGTAATCCGTGACCTGGCTCATCAGATAAAACCAAGTATTGACAATATTAAAATTACAAGTCTTATGCCCATAATAAGAGAAGTAGAGCATTTGGCAGAAATGGAAAATCAAACGGGAGAACTATCTTCAAAGATCATGGAAGTAAATGCTGGACTAAAAGTTGTAATTTTTCAGTTGCAAGCTGAACTGATCAAAAGAAAATAGTGCCTTTCAACTTCGCTTTCAGAACGTTTAAAACGCAAGGTGTTGAGATAATCCAGGCCAAGTCCCTTAAAATATACAATAGGGATTGAAAGAACTTTCAATCCCAAAATTTAGCCCCTATCGCCAAAACTGTGGCATTGACAATACAACCCTCAAGAATTCTTATTGCCATAAATAATTTCTACGATTCCAGTTATTGGGATCAAGGGTAAAAATATCGGATACGCTTTTCTTCCATCTCAACCGCATCAGCCTTCCCCTGTCTCCTCAGTATCTCTACCCTTAATTCATGGCATTCCTTAGCTACATAGGAATCAGGAAAGGACCTGGCTGAAAGTGTCAATAAATCAAACGCTTCTGCCTCTCGAGCTTCTCCACCCTTTTTTAGAAGCTTTTTTCCCTCTAAAAAATTTGCTTTCCACATTTTAGCCTCTGGTCTCATCCTGTCTGCTTCCTGAAAAACTTCAAATGGATCCACTTTAGAAGGATCTTCTTTATCAGATATCTTAATGGCTTCTGAAGCTTCAAAAAACGTGACAATGGCCTCATAATAAGCACTGGCCTCTTTATTATTATAATCAGGTATTCTCAACTTTTTCTCTTCTTTTGGGGAGGTGAAAAAGGTAGCCTCTCCTATGATACCGGGTATGCCATAAGTACCTCTTAGAACACTTGCTCCTGAGTTAGAAAATATAGTGTAATCTGAAACCAGGCTATAGGGCCCTTTTCCTTTAAAGAGATGTTTTACTAGTTTTCGGGCCACCATTTCTCCAAAATCAACGCTTGCTCGATTTTCCTCAGCACTGCCATGAAAATAGACAATAGGGAAATTTACTTTAGGGTCAGCGGTTGCATTGTGATGGATGGAAACGAACAAATCCGCCTTATTTTCCAGTGCGATTTTACTCCGATCAGATAATGGAATAAAAGTATCCGAAGTTCTTGTTAGAATAACCTCAGCCCCAGCCAACTGCAACATTTCACCGAGTCGAACAGCTACCCTAAGATTGATCCACTCCTCTCTTTCTCCGCTAGGGCCTACTCGGTAGGAATCAGTCTCTGCTGTCCCTCCATGGCCTGGATCTATGCATATGACTTTGCCTTGAAGCACCTGCTCTATTTTGCCTAGAGGTATTGCTACTGAGGAAAATGCAATAAATTGTGTTAGAATAGCAATAAGTATTAAGGCTACAGTTGTGCGTTTTTTAAAATCACCCATGGATCTTTAACTTTGATTTTGTCTCGGTTTCAGTAATCATTTTCTCCCTCTTCGAGTGGAGCCCAAATATAGCCTTAATCTTGTGTCCCATAATTAAAATTACAAATTTTGGCGTTGAAATCAGCGTTCGTCTCCAGAGTCTTTTGGGCTCCTTGAGCAAACGAATTAACCATTCAAAACCAAAGTTTATCCAGAAAGCATTCGGTCTAATTACAGTACCTGCATAAAAGTCAAATACTGCACCAATGGCAGCTATGGTGGGAACCTCTAGACGATCCTTATTTTTTAAAACCCATTTTTCTTGCTTTGGTGCGGTCATTCCAACAAATAATAAGTCAGGCTTAAACGCGTTAATGGCAGTTACCATCAACTCATTTTCTTCATTTGTGAAACTATTACTAAACGGAGGGCTGTAAAAGGCGCACTCAACTTCAGGGAAATTCACTTCGATTTTTTTCTTGATTTTGTTTAAAACAAATTCGGAAGAGCCCAAATAAAAAACTTTCCCTGCTTGTTTATTCAAAAGCCCTAAGTAATGAAGGTGTAAATCATAACCAGAAATCTTTTTGATTTTTTTTCCATAGAGCAAATTTGTGGCATAAACAATACCAATGCCGTCAGGGAGCAAAATTTCTGATGCTTTTAGGGCATTTTGAAATTCCTTGTCTCCCCTGGCTATACAATATGAGTGTGGATTCAATGTGTTCGCCAGTATTTTTTTTCGTCCCCCAATTTCTTTAGGGAGTTGGGTGGTCAGTTTGTAGTCTAAAAATTTTAAAAGCATAATATTTGTGATTTAGCTGTTATTAATCCCAAAATAGACGGTAGGTGATTTACTCCATGTTCAATTTGCCCTAAAAATCAAATTTCCAAAACAATTTTTGTTAGTTCTGTCTATCTTGGCATAACTTACAAAACCCATTGATTTTCCATTAATCACCAAATTAACTGCAGAACTTGATGACATTTAAATAAAATTGGTTGAGGAATGAATTTTTCAAAAGTTACTTCTTTATTTTAATTATAGATCTCTATTAGCTTATTATATATGCGATCGTCTCCATATTTTTTTTGGGATACTAATTTACCCTCTTCTCCCATTTGTTTAGCTTTTACAGGATCATTCTCTATCTGTAGAATGGCTTCTTTTAATCCACCACTGTTATTGATATCGAACATCAAACCTGTTTTCCCATGGGAAACTATATCATTAAAACAACCCATATTAGAGGTAATAACTGGCTTGCCATGGTACATTGCTTTTGTAATTACATTTGGAAACCCCTCATACCAACGGCTTGGAACTAGAATAGCTTTGGATTCTCGGTAAAGGTCATCTAATTCTAAACCTGATAGAAACCCTTTGAAAATCACATTGGCTGGTGCACCTGAAATATCAAACATATCGCCAACCCTTCCCGCAATTGCAAAGGTCAAATTTGGGAGAGCCGATGCCGCTCTGAATATATCTTCTACTCCTTTTTCTTTACTTACCCTTCCAATAAAAGTATAGTATTTAGCTTCAAACCTGGTAGTGCTCGGTAACATTGGAGGCGTTAATCCTGGAACAATAACTGTTTTCTCCTTTGGAATCCCTAAGGAGGCAAATTTTTCGCGCTGAAATTCAGATTGAACAATAAAAGTATCTACATATTTAGCGAAGACACCTGATTTCCTGGCAACAAAATTTCTGAGGGCATAGGCAGTGCTCTTTAAAGCTGATCCAGTGCAATTATTTTTTATACAGGACAATTCTCCTGCAGGACCAGTACATTTTTCACAAATCTCACCAGAGCGATCTAAAAACAATCCCGTAGGACACCACAGCCTGTAATTTGGGCATCGCATTACCAAAGGTAGACTGTGCTTTTTTATCATCTTCAATATTCGTGGAGAGATAAATGGATAAACACTTTGAACCTGAACGACATCCGGACACTCCTTTCGGATAATTAATTCTATATCCTTAACCGCCTTTGGGTTGTATAAACTTGAAAAAGCGGCTCTCAATTTACCGAATTTCATCTCGTCCATTTCTCTGGATCCCCTCCTGTACCAAATAACTTGATGTCCATTTGCTTCCAGAAGAGCAGCAAGCCCTTCGACAGCATGCTCTTCTCCAGAAGGTTCAAAATAATCATTGTGAATGAATAATATTTTCAATTTATTTAAGGAATGTGGATGAATTAAAACTAGTGAGCACTTTGACTATTTAGGAAGATTAAATTTCAAATTTTTGGTAATTTTTTCATTCAATAATTCTTCTAAAATAAGTTCTTGTAACCATACTTCTCCCTGGCAAAATTCCATTCTAAAAGGAGCCGTAGCTATTTTATAGTAACCTGGAAGGCCATTTACTATGGCCTGAGAGGAAGTATAGATGTCTACGAAGACAGAAGTTTCTAAAACCATAAAATTGCCGCTTTTGCTGTCCTCAAGGAAATCTACCGCCAAAAAGGTATGGCTAAATTTATTTTTGATGTTCAAGGCTATTTCCACTGCTTCTACGGGTAAATTGGTCTTTCGAATAAGCATGCTTCCCGAAGCCCTGAAATCATTTTTGGGCACCATTTTGTAGTAACCGAATGCCTTATCTCCAACAATGATAATCCGTAGATCATACCCCTTATGCTTTATAAGCGGTTGAAAATAGACATAGTTTTTTTGACCAAAACCTGGCCAATAAGTAGACATGCCTTCTGCAAATACCTTTTTAACAAATTTTTCAGCCTTCTTTTTATTCTTAATCAGATGCACTCCTTTAGATGCTGAGCCATTTATTATTTTCGAAACCAATGGGTACTCCGTTTGATTCAGGAATTCAAGTGTTTCTACTTTATTATGTGAAATAAAAGTAGGGACATGGGGGACTTTGTGAAATTTATAAAGGTAATTAAGGTTGATTTTATCTTCGTAAGACCAAATTTCTTTGTGAGAAGGAAAGCACTGTATTTTTAAATATTCTTCAATAAAAAAAATTTTTGACCTCGCCTCGTGTAAAGCCCAAGGAGAAATATCCGGCCTAAAAACTATTAGATTGAAGTTTTGTGCACAATCGACCCAGTTGCTACTATGGACAGAGAAAAAATCGTAATCAATATTGTTTTGAATTAAAAACCTTTCATATTTATACCAATGTGCAACTTTTTGAATTTCTCCATTATAGTTGTCCAAATCTTTTACCAATCCCACGCTAAAACCTTCAGGTAGTTGATTTTGAAGTTTTACAGGAGGCACGGTTTCCAAAGAACGTTGTCTATCTACTTCAAGAAACTCTCCTTTTTTTTTCTTAAGTTGGACGATTTTCTGTTCCAAAAAAGGCATTCTAAAGGCCATATACCTCCACCTGTTCAATGCCTTTCTGGCGCTAAAAAATGGTATTCTTAGAAGATCACTTGCCTTTTTGTGTGTTTTATTCACAATTACTTCTTAATGACGTATTTAAGCTTACCACCATGAGATTGAATCTCATCGGTGATAACTACCGCTACTGTTACCTGACCCTTCACCTTTTCTACCAAGTCTTGTCTTACCTGCTTCAAGATTTTGTCCACTTTGGCCTGTTTTCCATTCGCAGAGATTTTTAAATCAATGGATAGGTCTTTGTTTTGAACTACTTGGAATCTCTTCACAGCATCTGGATAATCATCAAAAAGGGTGGTCAAATATTCTCCAGAAATTATTGAACCGTCAGGAAGATTAAAATTGTCACTCTTTCTGCCCTTTACCTGGCCCATTAGTGGTAGGTTTATCCCACAATTACATTTGCTATTTAACCATCTTCCCTGATCACCGTTCTCATACCTGATCAGTGGAAAAGCAAATTCATTGAGATTGGTGAGGGTGATTTTTCCATGTTCACCAATAGGTACAGGAGAACCCTTACCATTCAATACCTCCAATTTAATCGCATCAGAAAATTGATGAAGACCATTGTTTTGCGGACATGATGCAGCGATAAAATACATTTCACTACAACCATATTGATCACAAACAGGGGCTCCAAAAGCCTTTTGAATCTTTCTTTGCTGAACCTTCGCAAGGGGAGCTGCCGTAGACCAGATGACGTTGGGGGAAGGCAAACTAATTCCATGGTCTAAAATATAATCAGCCAAAGTATCTAATGCCCCAAGATAGCCGTGTAAAACCTGGGGTTTGTTCTTTTTAAATTTCTCTAAAAAAACCTCTATGCTATTATCAGATAAGTTAGTAGCATTTAAGGTAATCAGTTTTCTTGGCCAATTGATAAATTTAAGGACCAACTTTGTCAAAGTTCCTATGGGGATTTCTCTGTAAACCGACGCCATATTTACTTCAGGACTTAGGCCCCACCAGGAAAACATTTGCCATTTTTGCAGTTCTCTTACGGTTTTGGGATTTACGCCAATCATTAGTGGCACACCCGTACTTCCACCAGTGGTAATTTTTTTAATTTCTCTTCCTCTATGGGTGTCAGAGATAAATTCATCAAAATTAAGTTTTAGATCATCCCTGGTTATCACTGGCACCTGGCTAAAGTATTCAGGTCGGCTTATGTCCTTTGGTAATAGACCGATGTTTTTAAAATTGCGTCTGTACCAAGGCACATTTTTATAAGCATGCTCAAGTAAGGCTTCTACCTTTTTCCAACTAAGGTAATCCTGTTCTTCTTTCGATAATTCTTGAAAATCTAGCACTTCTTCCAAGCCTTTCTTTGCCCCTGGTTTAAAAAAATTATATTTCCTCAGGTATATTCCTGAGCCAAATTTATTGTGCACGATTAGAGGTAAGTTTTTTGCTCAGTGATAAAATATTATTGGCTACAGAAGAGGGTGTATAGGCCGCAATTATGGCTTCAGATGCTTTGCCCATTTTATTCCAACTGTCCTTTTTTTCCCACGAAGACAGCAGTCCCAGCCTAAAGCTCTCCCTGTCAAGCGGGTCAAACACCCAACCATTTTCTTTTTTAACCAATTCAGGCCAACAACCATTGTAATTCGAACATAGGATAGGCAAACCTAAGGACATGGCCTCTGGAATCACAAGAGACCAATTGTCTTGAAGGGTCGGCATTAAAAATACATCTCCCAACGATAGATAATCAGGTACATCTGAATAATCCAGTTCTCCACTAAATACAATATTTTTACAGGTGGATTTCTCAATGATTTTCTCAACTATTGGTCGTTCAGGCCCATCGCCAAGAATTAACAAACTTGCTTCTTTAACCAATCCCATGGTAGAAATCCAGGCATTGATCATTTCTTGAATGCCTTTAATTGGTACCAATCGTCCCAGGTATACATATACATACTGGTTCAGACCCAAATTTGATTTTTTCGTTGGTTTATTCAAAGGCGAATCTGAAACTTCTTCGTAACTTTTAGCCCTTAAATCGGCTATCATGTTCCCATCTGTAATTTGGTCATTTGAAATGCCTAATTGGTTCAAATAGGCTCTGCTCAAGCTGCCGTTACAGACGATTTCATCTATGGCATTTTTTGCTAATTTCCTGTAAATGGTTTTTATTTTCCCAGCATTCTTTTCTGTATGAACAGTTCCTTCATAACACATGATATGTGGAATTTTATGGGCCATTCTAAGCCATAATGGAGCATAAGTCCATTGAAAAAATCCATCACTAATCATCACATCCGGTTTACTCTCTTTAATCGCTTGCATAAGCCCTGGCTGGAATGGTATCCTGATGGCTTGCTTTTTTACATCAGACAGGGGTTGCTTTTTTTTACCTGTCAACCTCCACTCTCCACTTAAAGCAATGGCTCTTTCACCTAGTACATTACCCAACTTCTTCCTGCAGCGTTCTGGAACTACGTCTTTAAAGTAAATAACCGTTAACTGGCCTCCTGATAAGCTATCCAGCTCTTGGTACAGTGGTATCCTGTAATCCAGAAAACTCCGGGTTATCCAGGTAATTCGCATAAAATGTGAGTTGTTTAAAGTGGTTGTATAATACCGAAATAACAGCAAAAATCAAAACAGAAGGGATCCAAGCACCATAGACACGGGAACCAATTCCAGGATTACCCATGGTATGCACCAAGATCATCAAAAAAGAGCCATATAAAGCCGAACGTATAAGTGGTGGGAATACATCAGATTTTGAAGTGAACCACATTTTCACTAAAAAAACGGCCAATAGAATTGCTCCAGGAAATCCCATTCCCAGAAGTGCCGATAGAAAACCATTGTGAGCCCCAATAACACCCGAGCCCCTCTTTTCTGAAATAACAGAAACCTCTCCAGCAACAAAGCCAAAACCAGTAAGGGGTTGCTTCATCGATTGGTCCCAAGAAAGGGCTGCAATCTTATCCCTTCCTGAAGTGTATTCTACTCCTACCCCTTTTTTCCCATAAAAAACAGTATTTTTTAGCACATCCCCTGCACCAAAATAAAGCAGGATAACCAATAAAGATATGCCTCCAAAGAAAAAAGTAGCTTTAAGGTAATTACTACCTTCTTTGAGTGCAAAAGTTCCCATTACAATCCCTAAATAAGCTGTATTAGAAAAGCTCAAGATGGATATGGTTAATATCGGTACTCTTATCCAAAGTGATAGAGGGAAAAGTAAAGCCAAAAAGAAAAATGGGGTTGACGTCATTTGCTGTTCGAGAAAAGTCCCTAAGCCAAAAGCCCCAAAACCTAACAATTTAATTCTCCCCAGTGCTCCCAAAATTATTGCATATATAGAATACCACAACAACCATCGTAGCAATCCTTCAGCACCAACTTTGCAATAAATGGTATAAACAGCAGCAAATATCAATAAGGTATAGGCAATGGCCTCAGTAGCACGGTAAAGCGTAAGTATGGGGTCTACACTCCAAATGGCACTTATTAAGCCCAAACCATAAAAAAGAAAAAACCATTTGAAAGCAGAGTTTCCTATAAAATACCTGATCAGTTCATGATGAATAAAATAATAAGTTCCTACAAGCAACACGACCACTAAGAACACAGCCTGAACACCTGCAGAAGCATCCACTGTAGCCATTTCACCAGCCTCCCTTTGGCGCAATACCAACACATACAATAAATTCCTAAAAAGAAAAACTCCACCTGGCACCCCGCCAATGATGAAAAAATCCAATAGACTAATCTTTGTACTTACCCTATTTTCTGCAACAGCATTCAAATTTTTCTGTTTTTCTCTCTGTATATTAAAACCTTAGATAAAATCCACCACTGGAGTTTATTTTTGGAACCGTATTTCAATAGTATTGATAGCTTATCATTTGGGAGATGATTTTTACAGGATAAAATAATAGACCTACCCGATTCTAATCTACCCGATAGTAAGGCTGCATAGCCCAAACTTTTACCCACCCTGGCCCTGCAGAAAAGATAATTTTCAGACAAGGGTTTTTCTAACCTTGTTAACAGGCGATTTTCCCAGGTATCAAGATCAGGGGCTTTGTGCCAACGCTCCCGCTTTTTTTTCCACCAGCCAATTTTTTTAGTCACCTTGTCCCCATCACTAACAAATAAAACCTTGGGTAGAAAGCCCCAGGTACCAAAGGTGGACAAATAGGCCCAGTACTCCAGGTCTTCGGTGATCCGCATGTCCTCTAATTGCCCACCAGCCTGATGGATCACTTCCATCCTGATAAGAGCAGAACCCGTGCATATATGATTGTGAATGGCCCAAAAAGAAAAAAAATCGTTCAACATCAAACCATCCATATTGGATGCCTCTTTACCTCTAAGGAATGCTGGCAGTATAGTCCCCTCGTTGGAGGCGAACTTGTGTAACTGCCCCACTGATACTGCCATAGCTGCAGGATATTTTATCAAAAAACCAGTAGTCTCCAAAATAAAATCAGGATACCAATAATCATCGGCATCCAAAAATGCAAGGTAATCCCCTGTAGCATCCAGAATTCCTTGATTCCTGGCAGCTGCTGGCCCTTTACGCCTTTGCCCTAGGACTTTTATTTGATGCCTATAATTATGGAGCAGTGATACCGTCTCGTCAGTGGAACCATCGTCTATGACAATAACTTCCAACTCTGTGTCTTTCGGTAAATTTTGAGAAAAAACAGCATCTAAGCACCTTTCTATCAATACGGCGCCATTGAAAACGGGAATTATAACGGAAACTTTCAGCTTAAATTCAATAATAAAAATTATAACTATGAGTAAAGATTATTGGCAAACTACCATTCTAATTGCAATCGATTTCGGCTAGCAATGCAATTTTTCTGTCCATGTTCGTGGCCTATCTTATAACCTCTTATTCTATAATAACCATTTCCAAATGCCAATACAGGAAGGACAAGCATGGCTGAAATGTCGAATACCCTTATGGCCCTACCCAATGCTTTAAAGTTGGCTTGCTTATAAGTATTCCAAAGTGCATTGCCTATAACTGCCACTGGCCAGAATAGTTTTCCATTCTCATACAACCTGAAAAAATAAGGCTTTTTAATGTTGGCCTCACCCTCTCCTTTTCCATAATTAAATTGCTCTTTCCAAAAGTCAGTTAATTTTTCAGGCCTTGCCCAATAGGTCATGGCAGCAGGAGCAAGTGCCATTTTAAATTTACCCTCTACTACCTGTCTTCCAAATACCGAATCGTCGGCATAAAAGGTCAAATCCTCGGGCAATCCTTTCAATTCTTCCCATACATCCTTCCTGTATGCTACGGACCTATTTCCTACAACAAAGCCTTCCTCAAGCTTGGCAATCCCTCCATTTTCTATGTAAAATTCGGCCCTGCTAACTGGCCCCTTTAACGTTTCTATGTCAATACAGGTACTACCAGCCACTACTTCAATGGCCGCATTTTCTTCGAATGGAGTAATAAGGGAACTGCACCAATTGTCAGATAACCGCACCCCCATATCTGTAGACAACACTATATTATAGGATGCTTTTCTAATGGCCAGGTTTCTGCCTTTTGCTGCATTTCCTTTTGCTTGAATAAGTTTTATTCTGGACTCTACCTTTTGCCATTCCAAAAGGAATTCGTAGGTACCATCATTGGAAAAAGCATCCACAATTACAATTTCATCAGGAAATCTATTCTGAGACAAAATATTTTCCTTCCACCTGGGAAGTGACTTTTTTTCATTTCTACAAGTGGTGACCAATGAAAAAGGTAATTTGTTCATAATCTATTTTTCTAACCTTTTTAACCAATTGGTGTAAATATCAAGCAAGGTTTCTTCAAAAGTAATTTCAGGTTTCCAACCCAATCCCATTATTTTTGTGGGGTCACCCAAAAGCACTTTTTCGTCTGAAGGTCGAAATAAATTAGGATCGGTCTCCACATTGACCTTTAAACTACTAATCTTGATGAGCTTGTCTAAGGACGCCTGCATGGTCCAGGCTTTGCCTGTACAGATATTATAAGTTTCACCACTTTTGCCAATTTGGGCCAATGTTACCAATGCTCTTGCGCCGTCCCGTACATCTACAAAATCTCTGGAAGAACTCAGGTTACCTACTTTTAGTAGCGGGTCCTGGATCTCTAATTTAATACCTGCCAATTGCCTGGCAAAATTTTGAAGGGCTGTGACTGGTGGATGATCAGGGCCAACATGTATAAAAAGGCGTGGCAGAATGACATCCAGTCCATAGTTGAAATAAAATTGCCTGGCCATCATTTCCATACTGGCTTTGGTAACTCCGTAGGGACTGATGGGCCTAAGGGGAGTGCTATCTTCCTGAATAGGCTGCTGATTTTCTGGAACAAATCCATAAGAAGCGCTTGAACAGGCAGGCAGGACGCGTGCTTTCGGGCTGTATGCCAAACAAGCTTCTAAAACGTTTCTTGTACCTTGGATATTAAAAAAATAGGTGGTGTCCTCTGCTTTCCAGCTCTCCCCATTGTAAGATTGCGCAGCAAGGTGATAAACGATATCGGGTTTCCAATCCGTCCACACTGTTTTAAGAAATTTATTGTCCAAAATATCACCCTGATAAAATTTAAATCCATTGGGTGTTGCTTCATAACGCGAAGCGGAAGTGGCCCTGGATAATCCCGCTACGGCATAGCCTTCCGCTTGCAGTAACTTGGACAGATGCTTGCCAATCATTCCAGTGATACCTGTAATTAAGACTTTCTTCATTTGGTTTTTTGTATTTCTTTTAAATCGTTTGCCCAGGCATACACTAAATCCAGTTCATCTGCAGGAAATATTTCTGCTTTTACCAATGCCTCATAGCAGGTGATCATATTATCGAGGACATTATCGGTTCCAGATAATAAAGGCAGCTCTTCCAAGATTTCAGTCAACTTCTTGTTTTGCAGGTACCCTGAAATTTCGGCTTCAAAATCTCGCATTAAATCATGTTCGTTTCTGTCCTGTACAACTTCAGGAGCATGAAAAACCAAAGAATGTCCCATTTCCCATAAACAGCGCTGAGCTATAAAACTTTTCCAGATATCAGTCATTCTAAAAGAACAGAAACTGGGTAAATAAAGTAAAGGGAAAGCATCTTCCCACCACCAAGTAGATTGCGTATTGAAGGGACACCATGCCCCTTTAGCCAATGCTATACTTGGTTTATTTTGAAAATAAAAAGGTCTATCTGCTACCAACCTCCAAATGGCATCTACATCAGGTGAATTATCTGCCAATCCTTGTTGAATGGGAGCCTGTAAATCAATCAATTGCGCTCCTACTAAGGGCAGTGATTTTTCGCAATTGATCCTGTCCAGTAAAAATCCCCGAGGCCAAATTTTTTCATCTGAAAAATGAGCATATACATTTACCCAAGAATCATTCCTGGCTTGCAAAGCCTTAACTTCCAGAGATCTTTTTTTCCACAGATGGTTTGGCTGGTTGTCATCATCCGTTTCATAAATGCATTTTTCACCCTGACTCATGGCCAAAAGATAGCCCAGGTTTTTTCTTGAATAATGGCCAACAGGCAGTATTTTTGCCAAGGAATAATTTAGGGTTTGCTGTTTATTCAAAGAATAAAAATCCGCATTTTTTAAATCAAATGCATCTGGACCTTTTTTATCTCCAATGACAATTATTCTGTTCCCGTTCTGTAAGGAATCGGAAAGACCTATCATCGATTTTGTTGGTGATGCAATGGTGGTCACTACTACTATCATGCTATTTTAAAAAGATTTTTAATTTTTTGTAAGTATTCATTATTGATTTTTAATAGTATTAATAAAACAATATAGACAGTGGTGAAAATAGAAGTAGAAAGGATTATAGAAATGCTATGGTGAAGGTCCCATTGAACTGGAAGGTAAAACACCAGCATTGCACTTACTATGGTGGCCAATGTATATTTTGCTATCAATTGCCATACCTCCCCCATGCTTTCCTTATAATTAAACTGAATGGTGAGCAAATAAATACCGGCAGTCACAATGGCAACAATAATTTGCCCATAAATCAAAGGCATCAAACCGTAAGGAATGGTGATAAATGCTACTATAATCAAAAGAAAAACATTGGCTAAAACTATTTTAAACTGCATTTTAGCATTTCCGACACCAAGAAGGTAATTCTTACACAAAGCCATCACAGGTAAAAAAAAGGATGCCAGACTGAGCCATTGGATAAAGGGAACTGCTGCTGCCCATTTATCTGTCAGTAACCAAAGTACAAGGTGTTCTGCATTAACCAGTAACAAGCCCATCACAAGCATATTGAAAAACAAAGCATTTTGAAGGCTTTTATAAAAAAAATCGATGTACCCTGTCTTGTCTGAGGCAAGCCTAGCGAATTCAGGAAAGGTGGATTGTTGAACCACTTGATTTATTTTAAGTGCTGGAATCCGCTGTATCCTATTCGCTTGAAAATAGTACCCCAACTGCTGTGTTGGAAAATACCTGCCTATCAAAACAAAATAAAAATTATCCGCCATTTGGTTGATTAGGGATGAAAGCATTAAAAATCCACTGAAACTAAAGGCTTCCTTAACGACTAACCATTCAAATGATAAAACAGGCTTCCATTTTCCAAATCTCCAGAACAAAATGGATCCCAAAGTCACAGAAATAAGGCTTTGGGACACCAGGGCCCACACCCCGAAGCCAGAAAATGCCATGATAACAGCAACAACTCCGGCAAGGGCTTGGGAGGTGATTCTAATTTTCCCTATGGTTTTAAATGCCATTTTCCTTGCAAGCAAACCATACTGTACCACTTGCAAACTCCCCAGGAAATAGCCTAAAGACAGCACCTGCAACAATAATACAAGGCGTGGTTCATCAAAAAACAAGGCAACTGGCCCAGCAATAATATAAACAACAAAAATCACAAGAGTGCCTAAGGCAATATTCAGAAAAAATAAGGTAGACAATCCTCGTTTGGTCAAATCTGGTTTTTGAATGACGGTGGCAGCGATTCCCCCATCTATTATAACCGAAGAAACCATTGTAATCACCGAAACCATTCCAATTAAACCAAAATCTTCAGGAGAAAGTAATCGGGCCAATACCACAGTTAAGGTTATTCCTAGAATTTGGTTTCCAAAAACTTCTAGGCTATTCCAAATAACTGCACTTTTAATTTTTTGGCTCAACTTTTAAAGCGTAGATTATCAGAAACATAGCTTCGCCACATCAGTCCCATCACTTCATTCCAATTCATTCCGTTTTCTGTTTTATTTCAAACCATTCAAAAACACATCAATTTAAATATAAATGAAGACTTTCGACCCCAATATTAACTTCATTTTTACTAAAAATAAAAACAAAATTTGTTTATAATTTAAAAAGCGTTTTAATTATTTTGAATTGCATTTTTTGTTATACATACCGTATTGAAAAATATTTGATGTCAAATGGAGAGAAAAATAGGTTTTGCTTTGACAAAAAATTGCTCAATATTTACCCTATGAGTTATTTGTACACCGTTTTTGGTATCTCCATAAGGTCGGAGATTGAGCTACCCGCCTTCCAACCTATAGTGGATGATGAAACTGAAAACGACCCTATTGTTGTAAAGATTGGTAAAACGGATGGTTTATTCTCCCAGTCAATAACCACTACCCGGGCAATGTGTAAATTCAATGCCGATGAATTTTTATATGAGATGCCAAAAGTTGGGAAATATTTTGTTAAAAACGGCAATGAAATAATTATTCAGCCACTGACTGATAACATGGATTCCGTCTTGGTTTTTTTCTATTCCAATGCACTGGCAGCAGCTCTTTTTCAAAGAAACAAACTACTCATCCATGCCTCCGGTATAATCGATAAAAACGGTAAAGTTTGGCTTTTTGTGGCCCCTTCCAGAGTGGGAAAATCCACTACTGCCTTAATGCTGCATCAGCTTGGCTACCCCCTCTTTTCTGATGACATAGTAATGTTTCATAATACGGCCAATAAAAACATGGTCACTCCCTCCTACCCCATGATCCGTATATGGCAAAACACCCTTGAAGCGCAAACTGTTTTTGACCAAGAAAGTATTTACCAGATACGCCCTGCCGTAGAAAAATACGGTGTTTTGTTTCATGACACATTTGATCCTAGCCCCAGGGAAATTGCAGGCCTTGTTTTCTTAAAAATTGGAGAGGAAAAAATTGAAATTACCGGTCTTAAGGGTAAGGTAGGTTTTGGGTATTTAAATGATAACTTTTACCGAAAGCAATGGCTTAGCGGAATGGGAAAGAATAATTTAAAATTCAAGGACCTTACATATTTAGCAAAAAACACCTCTTTCTGGCTGGCTTCAAGACCTAGAGAAATGACAAGCTTTAAAGATTTTGCCGAGGCTATCGATAAGCAAATCATTTCAAAAAATGGCTGATCCAAATATCATATGGTTAGCCTCCTACCCGAAATCCGGAAATACATGGTTTAGGGCATTTTTAAGTGCTTTTTTCAATGATGGACAAGTGAACCTCTGCAATTTGAACCATGGGAAACTTTGGTATTCGAATAAACGATTGCCCGAACTATATTTAGACTCCTGCTTGGATGATCTTTACATAGATGAAATACAGCCTTTACGTAAGCTCGCGTATATTGAATTGAATAAATCTCTGAAAGAACCCCTATTTGTTAAAATTCACGATGCCTTCAACTCTTCCTTTGAAAGTCAAAACCCTATCATTCCTGAAGTTTCTAGCCGACATATCATTTATATTGTAAGAAATCCACTTGATGTGGCACTTTCTTTTGCCAACCATAAAGCTGTATCCTATGAAAAGATCGCAAGGCAGTTTATAAACAATGAAAAAGGATATTTATCCAAAATAAACAACTCCTCTCATGAAATTTACCAGTTTATGGGCTCCTGGACCCAACATGTAGAAGGATGGCTTAATCAAAAGAAAATTCCTGTCCATCTGGTGAAATATGAAGACATGAAAAATAAACCTTACGAAACTTTTTCTTTTGCATTGAAAGCTTTGAGTATCCCATATAATACAGCAAAAATAGAGAAAGCCATTACTGCTTGCTCTTTTGAAAATTTAAAACAACAAGAAGAAAAGTTTGGCTTTATCGAGAAGCCTTCAAGTAATAAAGTTTTTTTCAATAAGGGAGAAACCGGACGAGGACTAAAGGAGATACCTCCCCATTTAGTGAATGAGATTATTAAAAAAAACAAAAAAATGATGGCTAGCTTGGGCTATCTGTGATTTACAATGAATGTGTCGTTTAGTATATACCTTATTATAAAATTTAATCGCCTTGGCAAAATTTAAAAACAAATGGTCTTCAGGTAAAGCATGGTTTTTATCGTTTGGCAAGGATTTTTACAGGGCCTTACAACTTACTTATAGGGTAAGCCCTAATAATACACTTTTACAATTTTTCTTTCAAATATTGGTAGCCATTTTACCTGTGGGGATCTTATATGCCACTAAATCCCTTTTTGATGAAATCATGTCGTTGGACAGGGATTTTGAGCAGGTAATGTTCTGGTTGATTGCTTTAGGACTGGGGCAACTACTGGTTAACCTTATTCAACAATTGCTTACCTATCTCGGACAAATTCAACAGCAGAAAATTACCGACCACACCATAGGCTTGATGCTGGAAAAATCGATTGGCATACCCTTTTCTTATTTTGAGGATGACAAGTACCATGACAATGTTCACCTTGCCCAGAAGCAAGCTTTGTATAAATTGCCCTTAATCTTACAACATTTTCAAGTCTTGTTCACCAATGTTCTTAGCCTGCTGTTCTTAATGGCTTATTTTTTTACACTTATCACCACTTACGCATGGATTATTTTATTGGTGGTTTTACCTTTAGCCATTGTGAAATGGTACAATGGCTATGTCTTGCATCGTTTGGAGAAGAAATTGGTTCCGATGGAACGTCAGGCAGCCTATTACCATCAGATTCTAACTTCTTCATCACATGCCAAGGAATTAAGAACCTTAAACTTTGGGCAGTCCTTTATCAAACGATTTAGCAAAATAAGAAAGCATATATTCACCAAAAAAGAAGCACTTCAGCAAAAATTGCTTCGCTACAGCCTGCTTGCTGAAAGTCTTGAGGTTATTGCTCTTTTTATAGTTTTATATGGAGTGGTCCAACAAGCATTTTTGGAAACCATTGTCATTAGTTTATTGGTAGTCTATATACAGGGACTTCAAAGAATTCAATCCAACCTAAAGGGGTTTCTTCTCGCCCTGGTCAATTTATTTCACCAAAGAATTTTTCTCAGAGACCTTTTTAAATTTTTTGAGCTTGCTGAAACAGTAGAAAAACCTTCTAGTACCCCTTTTCCAGACAAAGATTTCAGTATTAAGATCAAAAACCTGAGTTTTTCTTATGGAAAAAATTTTCCAGAGGTACTCAATAACATAAATATGACGCTACCTATGGGTAAAATGATAGGTTTGGTGGGAGCCAATGGTTCAGGTAAATCAACGTTGGTGAAACTAATTGCTGGTTTATACAATGCTCAGGAGGGCGATATTATTATAGGCAACCATAAACTCCAGGAAATAAATCCTACTGATTTTAGAAAGAAAACAGTTTTTCTTTTCCAGGACTTTCAAAAATACTTTCTATCCATAAAAGAAATTATTTCCATAGGAGATGATGAGACCACGATCAATACAGATCGGTTGGATACATCCATCTTTGATGCCAATGCGGATACCTTTATAGACCAACTGAAAAATGGAGTTGAAACAAAAATGGGGAGGGTTTTCTTTGAAGGGCAGGAACTGAGTGGGGGTCAATGGCAAAAACTAGCCATTGCAAGGGCCTTTTACCGGGATGCATCCATTGTGGTTTTAGATGAACCTACCAGCGCTTTAGATGCCCTTTCAGAAAACCACATCTTCGAACAACTTAGACGGGTTGCGGCCGATAAGGTTATTTTATTGATCACCCATCGTTTGTATAATTTAAAAGAATGCGATCACATATATGTTGTAGATGAAGGAAAAATAGCTCAAGAGGGTAAATTCAGCCAATTGGCCAGTGAGCAAGGTATTTTTCAAAACCTCTATCAACAACAAAGGTTTTAACTGTTTCGAAAAATCATTTAGGTAATTATCACAATGGGTTCAACTATAAAAATTAACCACTTTATACCTGCGGTGCCCTTTTCTCCCTGAGACAAATTCATCTCCTACTTTTAACCAGGCATGGGCAAAGAGTTTGGGTGGCTTGTTTGGATTTCTATCGGGCGATATACCAAAATACAACGTACTTTTTATTCCCTTACTTGCCAACAGCCACTTTGCAGAAAGGGCCTTGACCATGCATTTACCTTCCCAGGGAGTGTATTTATTGACGCTGTAAATAATCTTTTGAATTCGATCAATATGCACTAACTCATCCGGCCTAGGTTGGACTATTGGTGATTTATGATTTCTTGTACCTAACAGCTTTTCATACCGGTTAAATTTGACAAAACACATCAGAAACCTAATAAAAGCACTGTAAGTAAAGGCTAAAAATATTAATTTGAAATCGTATAATTTCACAGTAAATAATTTATAATTTAGTTTCTTGCAACGTAATTTATATCTAAAAAAACCATTGAATCTCTCAAAAATAGTCATTTTTAGTTTAATTTTATCTTCAATAATTTTTAGGTTCATATGGAAAAAAACAGCAATAAGACAAATTCAGTAAGGGTGCTTGGAGAAGTGGATGTTTTACCTTTGTTACAGCTCCTTCCTGAACTAATGCAGCAATGGGATACCGACGCAGCCATCAATCCCAACAAGAAATATTCTTTGGCCCAGGTGAACCATATTAATTTCCGTTGGAGCAATAAAAAAAGTGATCCAGTAGACTATTTTGACTTGCCTTTATGGGAAAAATACCGAACTATCTTACTCCCCATCATGAAGCAAGCTGTTAAGCCCTTTGGTTACAAATCAGGTTATTTCCCCAGGGTGATGTTTGCCAAAATGCAACCCGGAACCATTATTCCAGAGCATATAGACGGAAATACCAGAGGCTGGATCCCTCATAAAATCCATGTTCCAATGATCACCAATCCAGATGTGGCTTTTACCATTCGTGGTGTTTCCTATAATTTCACCAAAGGAACAGCGGTAGAAGTAGACAATTCGGGATTGCATGGCGTTAAAAACACCGGAAAAACAGCCAGAATTCATTTTATTTTTGAATATTTAGATGGCTCAATTAATAAGATTCCTCAAAATGATCTGGCATGAACTAAATACATTAAAATTGGTATCCCATTAGATTGATTTCTCGCTTGAATGTTTTTCCAATTAATTCTTGTTGTTGTTTAGTGTAAAAATTCCTGTAATCTCCCCGGTATTTTCTAAAACCTGATTTGGCTTTATAATCAGGTAAACGAAACGATTCTGGCAATTCCAAACGTTGCTTAAGGGCTATAACGGCCTGATTCAATTGTTCAAATTTATAAATCTTATCTACCAATATTTTATCGGCATCAGCATATTGAGAAAAGGCTTTGATTTTCCCCAATTCCCCCGCTTCAAGATATGCATCCAATCCTTTGTATTTTATTTCTCCTCCTCTCCAATAGTAGTGGGAAATTACCTTGTCCCATGGATTTCTCTCAAAGCAAAATTTAAAATAGGTTTCCCAGATTTCAGGCGCTATATTCTTTTTAATAGAGGATGCGGAAGTGTGCGCACGAAATAATACATCTTTATTTTGGTAATTTTGAGGACCACAATAACCCAAAAAGCCCCTTACCCTTTCGTCTTTTGGTGAAATAGGTGTCAAAATATCATTTGGACCGCAAATAGAAGATAAGGCTATTTCAAAAGACGTTCCTGCTGTTTTATTTGTTTTTATAAAAATAAACCGGTGTTTATGGCTAATGATCATGACTTTTATTCTCATGTGGAAATTCTAAACTAACTGCCGGATGGTCCAGAAAAGTAGTTAAAAGTTTCATTTTACCTTGCGCATTCAAAGGTAGAATTAATAAATCATTCGGCCGATTCAAAAAATAGCGCTTAACTTCTTGATTGTGCTTTTGATAAATTCTCAAGTACTTATCATTGTTACCTTTCGGACAACCTCTTCCATATATCCACCACCTCATCCGAGATGTACTTGAACCAAAATATCGATTGACACTTTGGATCCACTCCTCATCTTCTCTATAAGTTAAAATAAACTTACTACCTGGAAAGGCCTGATCTAATTCCTTATAGATTTTAAACCATGGGTTGTCATTGAAAGAATCAAATTGTCCGACCAATTTCAGAAATATCCTGTAATCCTTTTTGAATAGTAACTCCATCATTTTAATATCCCCTATCTCTTTTCTTACCAAACCAGCACCATGAACATTCTTTAGCCCCAATGCTTCCAAAGCTTTCCCGATTGACGTAGTTCCCGTCTTGTGAAAACCAACACAAAATACTTTGGGCTTATTCATTGGCATACTCCCACCATTTACGAACCCATTTATTCTTATGGTCTATATTTGCAGACCAAGGTTTTTGTTTCCCAATAAAATGAACAAACCCTTCAACCGTTGCCATATTTGAAGTTATAGGCCAATAGGCATTGTAATTTTGATCCAACCAGGTCACCTGATCCAAGAACAATTTATTTAAAACCACCGTATCCGTATGCCCTGTTTTTATCTTCTCATAGGTTTCTGGAATTAATTCATCCAATATACGTTGGTAGGCATTTTGTTTAACCAAGGTGGCTCCAATGGCCATTACCCCTGTATTGAAGAGTCCTGAAATGAAAAATTCTTTAAACTTTTCTGGAACGAATTCAGGTTTTGAGAACATATAGGAATCTTGGTGCCGAACATAACCCATGATTTTACGATAATCCCAGGCTGCAGAGAAATTATCCTCATTCTCATAAAGCCTCCTAATGTCACCTGTACAAAGTAAATCACTGTCGCAAAATAAAATTTTGTCGTAATTTTGAAAAGAAAAACATTCTAACGAATAAAACCTAGATTTAAAATGCTGAAAATGAGGAAATACTTTAATTAAATGGGTGATTTTATCATTCAAACCCGCACCGATCTCAACAAATGAAACATTGAATCTTTCTTCCAATTCATTTTTTTGATAACTTGTTAGTCCGTCATTAATAACAATTATTTCTCCCTCATACCATGAATTCTCTTTTAAAAAGGATTGTATAAGCACTTTTGTACCTAAAAAAAAGGCAGGAGAACATACAGTAACCAGAACATAGCGCATGTTCAAATTTAAAATTTAAAATCCCATGATCATAAGCCATAGCCATAAATTTATTTCTTTTGCCATACCAAAAACGGGTACCCATGCTGTTCGCTTTGCCCTAAGACCTTTTCTGGAAGTTGGAGACGAAGAACAGGTAGCACTTTTTCATCATTCAAAATTACAAACGGGAGATTTTCAGAAGCGCAAAAATGGGCATATCACTGCACTTGAGATCAAGCCTCACTTAAGTCCGGAAATATGGACCAGCTATCTAAAATTTGCTTTTATGCGCAACCCTTATGAACGGTTTGTTTCGGCTTGTTTTTTTAAGCACCCGCTACTAGCCAAAGAACATGCCAATACAACCAAATGCAGGGCATATATGAAATTATTGATTCAGAGAGAATCAAATCATACCAGTCTTTTCTTCAGGCCTCAATGTGATTATATTATGGATGAAAAGGGCAAATTGATGGTTGATTTTATTGCCCAAACTGAAAACATGGATAAAGACCTTGAAAGTATTTTTTTTAGGCTAAATTTACCTTTTAAATCTCCAGCAAAAATCAATTCTTCTAATCATCTCCCCTATATGGCCTATTATGATGATGAGTTAAGGTCTTTGATCAGTCGTTTTTATAAAAAAGATTTTGAACAATTAAAAACAGACGATTTTTAAAATCCAACATATAAATTAAAGAGCTATACCAATTATCCTCTACTCCAACCCTAAAGGTTCCAATTCCCTATGGTAATTCAATCTACTCGATCAAAGCAGGGAAAAAGGTATTCCACTCTGAAAGCCATCAACCACCTGAGCATTTTTTAAAGCTGTACTAGAAGGTTAACAACAATTGGATACAATAATAAAATCACAACATAACTCTGATTATTAATTGTAAGGCTATTTTAAAACCTTTCTTAAGAAGAATACCAACCGTCTTCACCTTTAAGAGCCCCGGCCCATCCACTTTCGGTTTTTTGAATATTTTCTGTTAAAAATTCAGGATTAACCCATTCTTTTTTTTCTTTTTGATTGCTGTTTTCTGTCGAAGCCATTTTTTTATTAGTTTAAAAATTAATTCTTTATAAATTTAAATAATAAAACCGTAAACTCAAATTTTTATTTTAAATCACAGCCAAAAATTATGCAAGATTTTAAAGATGTAAGAGATATTGGGGTAATCGGAGGAGGGACTGCAGGCTATTTTACGGCACTGTATCTAAAAAAAAAATTTGGCGATAAAAATATCACAGTTATAGAGAGCTCAAAAATCCCAATAATAGGTGTTGGGGAAGCGAGTACTCCTCTACTTCTAAAATTTATTCACAGCACCTTGGGATTTTCAGTTCACGAATTTTTCAACGCCACCAAACCAACCTTTAAATTAGGGGTGAAATTTAATTGGGGAAGAAAAGAGGACAAGCATTACTTAAATCCTTTTGGCAGAATGGATACCATTGCTTCTTTAAGATACAAGCAAAGCTTGGATTACACTTCACTTACTACCCGAATGATGGCGGCCGATAAAGCTCCTTTTATCAGCAAAAATGGAGAGGTCTTACCCATAAAAGTCAAAAGCGGCATGGCTTATCATATTGATAACGAGCTACTTGTTAAATACCTTAAAGAAAAAATTCGACTTGCCAAAATAAATCATATAGATGCTAAAATTGAAAAAACATTCCTTAAAAATAATAACAGCGATATAGATTATATACAAACGGATCAACAGAAAGAGTTGAATTTCGACATGTATTTTGATTGTACAGGGTTTTCCAGCTATTTATTGGGCAAAGCCTTAAAAACCAATTGGGTGGACTATGGAGATAGCTTAATGACTAACTCAGCCATCTTAGGTAAAGCTAGCCATACAAATGGAATAAAACCCTATACCACAGCCTCAACCCTGAATCACGGTTGGCTTTGGGAAACCCCTACACAAAGAGAAAATCATTTGGGCTATGTTTATTCTGATAAATTTTGCTCAGCAGAGGAAGCCAGAAGTGAATTGAGAAAATATTGTCCAGAGATAAATGATGAAAAAGTAATCCGTTTCAAATCGGGGCGATACGAAAAAAGTTGGTCAGGCAATACCATAGCCATAGGTAATGCTTTCGCTTTTGTGGAGCCTCTGGAATCTACAGGTCTGCATATGATTATCCTTCAGCTGGAAAAGTTTGAAAAATACCTGAAAAATGAAAAAACCCTTGAAGCAGCACAAGCCAAATATAATTCTAAAATAAATAGATCCTGGGACTATATTAAATGGTTTATAGCCCTTCACTTTAAGTACAATGAAAAAAAAGACACTCCCTTTTGGAAAATGGTTAGGGAACATACAGATTTGTCAGGCATTCAGGATTATTTGAATTACTATAAAAAAAATGGCCCTTTATTTTTTAATGAAAACAATGTTTTAAATCAACAATTACAGAATACTATATTTGGCACTTTTTCTTTCGACTTGGTCATGCTTGGAAGTGGATTCGGATGGGAACATATAGTGGACAACCAACCTCAAAATGGGGCCGCAGAAAAAATTATAACTTTCAATGAAAAAGTCGTGGCTGATGCGCTTTCACATGAAGAGAGTCTTTTTTATTTGGAAAACAACCCTTCGTTTAGTTTTCGGTGAAGCTAATTCCATCCTTTACAGTTTAGATTTTTGTTTGATAATATAAAACATAAGCTTTGATAAATACCCAAAATTACCTGGGTGAGGTTCTTCTAATATCTGTAGGACTTTATCTCTATCGAAATAAGGCATATTCTCTAATTCATCAAAATTAGCTTGACCAAAGGCTATTATTTGATCTAAGGCATCCCTTTGAAATGCCTTGATAAAAGGGACTGATGGCACCTTACTCTTTCTTTTGTCAATAACTCCGTTGGGAATATAAGGCCGGATGATTTCTGTAAATAGATACCTGCTCTTACCTTGGTAGGCTATCGTATCAAGTGGTAGCGCATATATGTATTCCAAAAGCCTGAGGTCCATCATAGGAAACCTGTAATCCACCCCGAAATGACGACCAACCAAGCCATGGTCTACTATGCGTTTATTGATTCCAACCTCAATAAGATAAGTGCTTAGGTAATCGCTTACCTCTATCGTAGATTTCACTTTGTACATGGAAGGCTCCCTATCCAGAAGTTGGTGCTTTTCTATTATTTTTCTTTTCAAAGGGTTAGAAGCATACTTTTTTTTGCTTTTTTCTTTATACGTTTTAAGAACTGAGTCCCCTTGCAAAAATTTGATAGAAAAGTAAAGCCATTTAATAAAAGCCATGGGAACATCATGCTTTCTTCTGATGTCTTTCCACAGCGCCCAGTACTTCTTCTTCAAGGCCAAAGGCCTGTAAAAGCCACCTAAAGTGAGGGTAGCTGCCATGTCTCCACCCCAGCCTGAAAACATAACTCCAATTTTTTCTTTTTTGGCTTGTTTTAAAAAGGCAGCGGTAAGGGTGGGTAGAAAATTCATATCTACCTCATCCTGTACTTTCGTCATTAAATTTAAATGATCCTTCTCCGTAAAATCCCGCTCATCGAATTTTCGCCACTGAGAAAGGAGGCCGTTTTCTTTACAAAACTCGTGCATTAGATCCCCTTCATCAAATTTATCTAATTCTTGGGTAGGCTGAAGGGCTTTACCGAAACTAAAACAGGACAGATCACCTCCTTTGCCCAAATAATTAACAATCGCAGCCCCAATACCTGTAGAATCCAAGCCTCCACTGAGCTCTAGGCCAAGCCGCTTATTGGCTCTCATCCTATCCTTAACCGAAAGGAAAAACAAGTCTTTAAATTTTTCCAACCTTTCTTCATGGGTTTCAGGAATTGTGATGTTATGGTCCCCTAAATTCCAATATTTTTTTAGGGTTAAAGTTCCTGCTTTAAAATGCATCCAAGTCCCTGCAGGCTGGGCTTCTATTGCATTATAAAGTGTTCCTTCGGATGAAGATGGTCCATCTAAAAAAAAAGTTGCGGCCAAAACAAGCTCATTGAATTCTTTGGACATGCCAGGATAAGCTAAAACCCCTTTTATTTCAGAAGCAAACACCAATTGCTCCAAGTGAATGGCATAATAAAATATTTTAATCCCCAACTGATCTCTTGCTCCAAAAAGCTCCTCCTTTTCACAGTCCCAAATAATAAAGGCAAAATCGCCTATCAATAGTTTTGGGGTCTCCTTGCCTTTTTTCGCATAAAGGCGAACGATAAACTCCAAATCGGCCATAACCTGATCTGGTTCCAGCTTTAATATTTTTCTTAAGGCTTCACGGTTATCTATTCGACAGTCCCCTACAATAATGAAATTTTCGTACTTATAAGGCTGAGGTGCTAGGTCGGATTCAGGTACATTATACATTTCTAAGCAGCCCATAGAAAGCTGATCACTTGTAAACTTGCCCTCTCGGTCTGCAGACCAATGTCTCAACGGGGTAGCCATTTGTTCTAAAAAATCGCCTTTCCCTGTGAAACCAAAAAATGAAGTCATGTTTTTCGTTTATTTTAAAATTTAATTATAATTTCCATTCTCAATCCTCTAAATTTACTATATATAATGGGTTTGATTAAGACCTTGACAAAAAAACAGTAAATTATAAACTCAATTTAAATAACTATTCATGACCAGTAAGCAAATTAGCAGAAGTGATTCTTATGTTTTTAACGAAATAGAAGGGGACATTGTCATGATGGATGTAAGCAATGGTTCTTATGCCACATTAAATGAAACGGGTAAAAGCATTTGGCTGCTCTTAGAAAACCCAAAGACCATCGGTGAAATAACCGAAGCTTTATTAGCGGAATACGAGGTTTCAAAGGAACAATGTGAGAAAACAGTCAATGAATTTCTGAAAAAAATGGCTGAAGCAAATGCCATCGTCATCAAATAGCCTTTTTCCTTAATACCACTTATTTTTATTTTATTTATTTTTAAATATTGCAACAGCTTGCCTCCCTCTACTCCTTTTCACCTGAAATGAAGGTGCTTTTCTCTTCCATAAAGGCATATATGGTACAGAAAGCAAATGGGAAAGAAACTGAAATAGCTGTTGATGAACGAAAAGTATTGAAGCTGGCCAAGTTTCATCGCATTCGCCCACTGCTTTTTGAGTATGACAAGAAGACCGCCTTGTTGTCTAAAAAAAACAAAGAATACCTAAAGATATTTGTCACACAAAATGCACTAAAAAACCTAAAGGATATTTACCACACAAAAAAACTACTCCAACAATTCGAAACTGCCGGCATACCCGCCATATTACATAAAGGTCTCCAATACCAATTTGAAATTTATGAGAATCCTCAACTAAGAGAAAGGGGAGACATTGATGTTTTGGTTCAAAAAAAAGATGTGCTTCCTTGTATCAATATTTTAAAGGATCAAGGCTTCGGTTCCGAAATTTTAAATCCTGACCAATCAGAAACTGAGATAGGTCAGCATATTGAGAAATTGCTTTCCTTGAATTATATTTACCAATTGCCTTTAAACAACAAAGATTTATTACTGGATTTTCAGTGGGGAGTGAAAAGTGACTTTCACAGCTTTCATTTTCCCTATCCTTCGATTTTTTATAAAGCCACTTTCAAGGATTTTTATGGAATAAAAGTCCTCCAGGTAGATAAAGAAAGTTTGTTCTGGCTTATGATCATTCACCATGGTGGTAAAGACCAATGGATGCGTTTGCGCCATCTTTCAGACCTCTCTGCCTATATGAAAAACTACAGTAACCAAATAGATTGGGAAGCCATACTGGTCACTGCAAGGAGCTATAGATTGCAACAAGTCCTATTGGATGGATTTCAATATTTAAAAACATTACTATCCATTTCATTACCTGCTCCAATTGAAGAAAGACTGGAAACCCATGAAAACAGGGTATATAAAATGGTGTTTAATATATGGCAAAACTGTACTTGGGGAGACAGTCGTTTCGAATTAATAAGTTTGTATATCCGATACCTAAATCGTGACAATGGGAACTTTGACCCCGGATATTACATCAAAAATTTACAACATCATTACCAGAAAAAGCAAGCGATGGCATATCCGGAAAAATATACACCAACTGATTTTATATACGACACCATTAAGCTCCCAATAAAATTATTGCGAAATAAATAAGGAGCAACTATCGCCTACCAAATTTTTTCCACCAGGGCTTGTCCTGTATATCGTGGTAACCATAGGCACTTACATCTGAAGTATAATAGCCGTATTGGTAACCATATCCATGGGTTCCATGTACATCATTAAGCACTGCATAAATTTTATGAATACCCCCTTTCGTAGACAAATCGTTACAAAATTGAATATTCGCCAAAGCAGAGTATTTCTGTCGAAAAACAAAAAAGTTTATGTCTGAATATTTCATCAGTTCTTTGGTTTCGGATACCAATCCTACGGGAGGACAATCTAAAATCACTACATCATAAGCTTCCTGAATTTCCTTGATTAATGTACTGAAATTTTCTTGTAGCAGTAATTCAGCGGGGTTTGGAGGTATAGGACCAGACAATATTACATCCAGGTTCTCATAACCTGAAGGCTTAACAACTTCTTTCCAAGAAACCCCTCTACTTAAGCAGGTACTTATTCCTTGGTCATTTTTCAACCCAAAATCATCTGCAATCTTTGGTTTTCTCAGGTCCAGACCGATCAAAATTGTTTTTTTTCCCATTAATGAATAAACCGAAGCCATATTAATAGAAATAAAAGTTTTGCCTTCACCAGAGATGGTAGAGGTAAACAGCAAGGTCAATTTGTTTTTATTATTACTTAGATAGGGAATATCTGCCCGTAGACTACGAAAAGATTCAGATACAGTGGACCTGAGGTGATTTAACACAGATAGCGAATCTTTCTCCTTGTGTCGGCCTATCATCCCAACCAGAGGTACTACCAAGGCCTTTTCTAGTTCTTTTGGGTCCTTCACCTTTTGGTATAGAAAATCTTTAACCGTAATGATAAGGACAGGAATAAAGAATCCAATAAGTAACCCTATTATTAGATTAATCATGGATTTAGGTGCGATGGGTACCGAAGCGGCCATTGCTTTATCCAAAATTTTGTTATTCGGTTTGTTTGAAGCAAGGGTAATTTCCGATTCTGCCTTTTTTTCTAAAAGATAAATGTAGATGTTTTCATTGATGGAAAACTTCCTTTGCAACCCAAGCATCACTTTCTCGGTTTCAGGCAATTTAAAAACTTCACTTTCAACAATAGAAATTTTATTTGACAATTCTGCCAGATAATTCTCCAAATTTTTTATGGCCGATCTGACATTTTCTCCAATGGCTTCTTTGGTACTTTGAATCTTATTTTCTACTTCCCTGATCACAGGTGTTTCAAGCGAATAATTGGCTGTTAACCTGATTTTTTCGGCTTGTAACTCACTCAAGCCTACCACCAAGGCATTCAATAAGGGATCTCCTTCACCGGCAATAGAAGGAGCAATTAAGCCATCTACCCTATCTTCTTCTATGTAGGTTTTTAAGGTTTGGTAATATTGAAGATTTACACCAACCTCTGATTGTTGTTTTTCCAGATCTTGAAGCTTCATGAAAATCTGCGCACCCTCCTCACTTAGGTTGAATACCTTATTTTCAGTACGAAACTGTTCCAGCTCGTCTTCAAAAAAGGAAAGAGAATCAGAAATGCCTCTTAGCTGCTCATTAATAAAAAATATGGTACTCTTCGCTACCTCATTTTTTTCTCTCAATTCACGGTCGAGGTAGGTATTCATTAAGGTATTTAAATATTCTTGCCCCATTCTCCTTACGGGTGTCTCCAAAGAAAGATTTACAACTGAAGAAAAATTGTTTGAGGAGTTGACCTGAAGTAAGTTCGTAAAGGATGTAGCTAAGGAAGGTGTATCTTTAAAATAAAACAATACCTCCTCCCCATTGCTGGCAAATAAATTTGAAACCGTAAAATTAAAATGCTGACCAGTAATTGCTTCACCAAAAGAATAAATACCTTCAGGCGTATTATTTCCAGAACCAACTGAAGTTTTGTAAAAAGGGTCAAGCGGGTTAAATAAACTAAAAGTGCTTTCCACAATTGAAAGCTCGAAACTAGAAGCATCCAACACGCTTAATTTGAACAAACCACTGGTAAGTTGTGGATTTGACCAATCTGCTTTCACTACTATAGGTACATCTCCATATTGTTGGCTGTTTTTCCATCGCTCCTCTCTTAAATAAATGGTATTGAAATTCAGTTGGGAAAGCGTTTCTTCTGCCAATGCATGGGATTTCAAAATACCCAATTCATTTTCTAATTTATATCGAGTTTGGAAATTCCTGAATCCTGAAGGACCAAAAATATCAGCCCCCAAACTCTGTTCTTCATCTTTAATTACAATTGAAGAGTTGACGATATAGGTAGGGTTGGTAGATTTGTTGCTATAATAGGCCACTAACAGGCCAACAATTATCCCTAACAAAATCCAAGGCCACTGCCTAAAATACTTGAATAGTATTCCTTTGATATCAAACTCATCCTTTTTATTTACCTGAAAAGGAATGAAATTCGGTGGTAAAGAATTGGCTTGGCTCATGTTAACGAATGGCTATGTTTAAGATAAGCGCTACAGCAGAAATAGAGGAAACAATTAAGGCAAGCGACTGAGCAGCATTTTCTCCGGAACCTATTTCTCTCACCTTCATAGGTTCTGCGTAAAGTTGATCATTGGGTTGAATAAAATAATAAGGAGATTGAACGATCTTTCTATCCGTTAAATCAATGGTATGGATCTCCGTACCTTCAGGGTTTTGTCTGATCAATATTAAATTGTCTCTTTTGGCAACAGTGGTAAGATCACCTGCATGCGCAATGGCTTCAAAAATGGTCATTCTATCCTGCAGAACAACAAATTTTCCAGGTTTTCTGAATTCTCCCAAGGCACTGTACCTGATACCCCCAAGTTTCACTTTCACATACAATTCCGTTTTTACAAAAGCTTTGACCTTTTCCTCAATGACAAGTCTTGCTTCCTCAATGGTTTTGTCAATCACGCTCACCTTTCCAATCATGGGAAGCCGGACAAAACCCTCTTTGTCTACATTGTAGCCATTCATATAGTAGATATCTCCTCCACTTTGTGCAACTTGTCCTACCATGGAATTTTGAGTAGTTTGCTCACCCAAAACATTGAACCCATCCCTAAGAAGATCTTCTACAGTTTTTATATTTACATCGATTATATCGTTGTATTGTAAACGATAATCCGGAATTTCATAGGTGATCACCTTTCCATCGGTAAGGTTTTCTAAACCCTCTTTGTTTTGAAGGTATATTATTTTCTTGTTAGGCACACAGCCATAAAAAGTACTTAAGAAAACACCAAAAAATATAAACAAAATGTACTTCTGCATAGAACTGTTAGGTCTTGATTGGGACATTGAAAAATAAAGTGATATCCTGCCAATCAAAGATACTTTATTTATTCAAAAATCCTAAAAAGTTCTTGAATCTAAAATTCAGAAATCATCCTTTTTCTTAAAAAAAAGGCCTCCAAATTTAAATTTAGAGGCCTTTTGTGAAAAATATTAAAATATTCAATCCATTTTTATTACTTCAATTGTTGTAGGTTTTTCTGGAATAATTTGAGCTACTTTCTCCGTTTCTGTATTTACATTATGGGTTAAACCTAACGGACTGTCCAAAGGAATATATGGTGCAATCACGATGGATACGATAGAGGTTAATTTGATCAGAATATTCATGGAAGGTCCAGAGGTATCTTTAAATGGATCACCAACGGTATCACCTGTCACAGAAGCTTTGTGTGGTTCTGATCCCTTGTAATACATCTCGCCGTCAATCATTACCCCTTTTTCAAAAGATTTCTTTGCATTGTCCCAAGCGCCTCCTGCATTGTTTTGGAAGATCCCCATCAATACACCAGATACGGTAACTCCTGCTAACATACCACCAAGCACCTCATGCCCAAAAAGAAATCCTACCACTATGGGAGAAAGCAAGGCAATGGCTCCTGGTGCAACCATTTCTCTAATGGACGCTTTGGTAGATATTTCAATACATTTCTCATAATCAGGTTTAGCCTTATACTCCATTATGCCTGGAATCTCTTTGAATTGCCTTCTCACTTCATTGACCATGTCCATGGCAGCTCTCCCCACTGCTGCTATAGCCAAGGCAGAAAAAATAAAAGGAATCATGGCTCCAACAAATAATCCTGAGAGCACATCTGCTTTATAAATATCTATGGTTGAGATACCAGATATACCAACATAAGCAGCAAACAATGCCAAGGCAGTCAAAGCAGCGGATGCAATTGCAAAACCTTTACCACTGGCGGCGGTGGTGTTACCTACTGCATCAAGAATATCTGTTCTTTCTCTTACTTCTTTTGGAAGGCCAGCCATCTCAGCAATACCACCTGCATTGTCAGCAATAGGACCAAATGCATCGATAGCAAGTTGCATGGCAGTAGTAGCCATCATGCCTGCAGCAGCTATGGCCACGCCATACAGACCTGCAGCCATATAAGAGGTAAAAATACCTGCGGCCAATACTAAAACAGGAAGTACTGTAGATTGCATGCCTACAGCCAGGCCACCAATTATATTCGTGGCATGACCGGTAGAGGATTGCCTAATGATAGCATTCACCGGACCTTTTCCCATGGCGGTGTAATACTCCGTAATGATACTCATCAAAGCACCCACAATCAAACCAATGAAAACTGCTCCAAATACGCCCATTTTAGTAAATGAGGCTGAATTTAACCGTGACATTACCAAATCGCCCTCTGGCAACATATAATCGATTACAAAAAAGGAAGCTGCGACCGTCAATAATATTGAAAACCAATTGCCTCTATTTAGCGCTGCCTGTACATTGCCATTTTCAGATTTAATTTTTACAAACAAGGTTCCTACGATAGAGAACACAAGACCCAAGCCAGCAATTACCAATGGCAATAGCACTGGTGCAATTCCCCCAAAGTTATCATTACTTACTATTTCTCTACCCAACACCATGGATGCCAAAATAGTGGCTACATAAGAACCGAATAAATCTGCTCCCATTCCGGCAACATCACCAACATTATCACCAACATTGTCTGCAATAGTAGCAGGATTACGTACATCATCTTCTGGTATTCCTGCTTCTACTTTTCCTACAAGGTCAGCACCTACGTCAGCTGCTTTAGTGTATATACCTCCACCAACTCTAGCAAAAAGAGCGATGGACTCAGCTCCAAGAGAAAATCCAGCCAAAACTTCCAGCGCGGTTTCCATCTCATGCCCATTGACATCTCCCCCTGTAGAAACAACAAACATGTTATAAAAAATAATGAACAAACCACCCATACCTAAAACGGCTAGTCCAGCAACTCCAAGTCCCATAACAGTTCCTCCAGTAAAGGAAACATTCAAGGCCTTGGCCAAGCTTGTCTTTGCTGCTTCGGTTGTTCTTACATTTGATTTAGTGGCAATCTTCATCCCTAAGTATCCGGCAAAGGCGGAAAGCACAGCTCCTATTACAAAAGCAACCGCTATGACTGGGCTGGAATTGTCTAATAAAGTACCGGACCAACCTAAAATAATGGCAGCGATCACCACAAAGTAGCCCATCACTTTCCATTCTGCTTTAAGAAAAGACATCGCTCCCTTGGCTATATAACCAGCCAACTCCACCATGTTTTCATCACCTGTAGGTTGTTTAGTAACCCAGGCTGATTTTACGGCCATAACCACTAGGCCAAGAATACCCAAAAAAGGGACCAAATAGAGAAATAATTGTTCCATTATTAACTGTTATAAAGAATTGGATTTATTTTTAATTTCGACAAAGATATTATTATTCCCATTCCATTCAAGAAAGTATTGCTAAAAGATACTAATCGCACACAATTAGTGTAATATTCTATCAAAACTCAGTAGGATTGCACTATTAATGACAAAACATCGAATGAAATCGTAATTTTCAACAAAAAATCAAATAAATCGCCAAAATGATGATTTTTTGACAAAACACTTTACCAGCAAATAACCATAGGTCAAGAAAGAAAATTACCGCTTGATTAATCATTGATAGGATTTAATTAATAAAATTTTGGTATTTGCTTTAGATTAAATGCCATCAAACTGACTAAAAGATAAGGGCCTCCTTTATAGAAGGTACAGTAGCAAAGCCTACTGAATATCAAATATTAAACAAGCCGTATGGCGCAAAAGTAGGACCATTGCCATCACATAAAAGAGTGTAATAATTCTTACATGCATTACTAAAGTTAACCACTATGAATTTTATCAAATCAAATTTGCACCTATTTTTATTTCTAATTGCTTTCTGCAAGTCCCCTATTGTTGGCTTTGGTCAAGAAAATGGGCTTACCTTGGCAGTTTTTGATATAGATGCGACACCCCCTATCGGTAGCTTACTGGCTTATGATCCCTTAGAAAAGAAAGATGACTTAGGATTACGTGCTAAAGGCGTAGTGATTTCTGGAAGTGGTTTGCCTATCGTTATTTGCGCCATTGACTGGATAGGAATCGCAAATGAAAGTCAGGATGCATTTAAGGAAACGCTTGCTAAAGCTGCTTCTACCATTCCATCAAGAGTTGCAGTTCATACCTTGCACCAGCACGATGCTCCTATAAGTGATTGGGGGGCGGAGAAAATTTTAAAGGATGCAGGATTAGATCCTAAAGGGTATGAAAGTTCTTACGACAAGGTGTTACTGCAAAATTTAGAAGCGGCAATAAAAGAGGGCATAAAGAATGCCAAACCTATAAGCCATATTGGTACTGGAAAAGGGATTGTTGAGAAGGTCGCTTCAAATAGAAGAATTCTAGGGGATGATGGACATGTAGCTTATACTAGAACATCTGCTACCAAGGACAAGAAAATCCGAGATTTCCCAGAAGGTATAATAGATCCTGAGGTTTCATTGGTAAGCTTTTGGAATGAAGAAGAGCCAGTGGCGGTATTTAGCTACTATGCAGTGCATCCCCAAAGTTATTACCTGACCAAAATTGCCAATCCAGATTTTCCAGGGATAGCGAGGTACATGCGTCAATTGGCCGTTCCAGAAGCAATGCATGTTCATTTTAATGGTGCTGGAGCAAATGTAACTGCCGGAAAATACAATGACGGCGCCAAAATTAACCGCAAAATTCTTGCTGAAAGGCTAGCGGCAGGTATGGAAAAGGCTTGGAAAAATACAGTAAAAACTAAAATCACCAAAGAGGATGTTTATTGGCAACAAGAACCCATTCTTCTAAGTCCAAAAGAAAGCCTACCCGAAATTGCCCAAGAAATGCTTACGCAAAATGCCAGGTGGCTTACCAATAATGTTCAAAAGTTGGCTTGGTACAACAGGCAAGCACTTGGTAAAAAGATAGATGTTAGCTGTTTGGCCATAGGAGACGTAAGAATGCTACACTTACCTGGAGAACTTTTTATCGAATACCAGTTGGCCGCCAAAGCCGAAAGAAAAGATTTGTTTGTGACCATGGCAGCCTATGGGGATTATGGCCCTTTCTATATAGGCCCCTCCTCAGCCTATTCAGAAGGAGGATATGAAGTGGGTACCAGCCCCGTAACTGCTGAAGCAGAACCCATTATTATGGGAGCCATTAAAAAAATGCTTCATAGCGCTATTCCAAAAAACAAATTGGATAGTCCGCTTGTTTTGGCATCTGAGAGCGAAAATCCTTTGAGAACATTGGAACAATGGGAAGAAAGGAAAGCCTCATGGAAAAACAACATGGCTTCAATCATGGGTACGCTTTCTTCAAGAGCTCACTTAAAAAGTCCAGAAGTAAAATATTTGGACGCTACAGTAGAAGCAAATTATACAAAGCATCATATTTCCTTTGCAAGCGATAAGCGAAATGAGGTTACGGCCTTCCTTTATATTCCACACAGCATTAAAGTAAAAGCACCAGCTATGTTGGTACTCCACAGTACAGGCGACCTAGGGAAAAAGATAGTTGATGGACAAGGTCCTCTGGAAAACAGAGGGCTGGCCAGTGAATTGGCAGAAAAAGGTTATGTAGTTATCGCTCCCGATTACCCAAGCTTTGGAGAACAAAAGGAACATGATTTTGCTACAGATGGATTTGCTTCAGGAACCATTTTAGCGGTATGGAATCACATGAGGGCCGTAGATGTACTTACCAATAGGACTGAAGTAGACCCGGAAAGGATAGGAGTTATCGGTCATTCTTTAGGTGGGCACAATTCCTTGTTCGTCGCAGCACATGATACGAGAATAAAAGCAGTGGTTACAAGCTGTGGATGGACACCGTTTGATTACTACGATATTGGAGAGGCAGGAATCAAGAATTATGGCGGAAGATTAGGTCCTTGGGCTCAAGACCGGTACATGCCAGCTATCAAAAAACTACTGCCTGAAGCACAGCTACCCTTTGATTTTACTCATATTATCGCCTCTATTGCTCCAAGGCCTGTTTTTACCAATGCGCCAATAAATGACAGTAACTTTTCAGTAAAAGGCGTTAAAGATGGAATTGCTGAGATACAACCAGTATACAACTGGCTGGGTTACCCAGATAATTTAATTGTGAGGTATCCTGAAGCTGCCCATGATTTCCCGTCAGACATTCGAAAAGAAGCTTATTCTTTTTTAGATAATGTTTTTGGTTTTACGCCTGTGAAAAAACTGGACTTTGAAAAATAATCACTTGAATTACCCATTTAAATAAAAAAAGGAAGTTTACGCCCCTTTGTAAAGGCTAAAATTTCATTTCCTTTAAAAATTATAAGATATTAGGCTTTTAATCAGTCAATAATTAGCTAAAATTATGAAAGGTAACGTTACCCATACTTTATTTGCAATCGTTTTTATAGGTTTATATTCCTGTCAGGATGACAAATATGCTGAAGCCCTCAGTCCGGAGGAATCCATTGCTACATTTGATATTCATGAAAATTTCGAAGTAAAACTATTTGCTTCTGAACCCCATATAAAGGATCCAGTAAGTTTGGTTTTTGACGAAAAAGGAATTGCTTACGCTGTGGAGATGCCTGATTATCCTTACAAACCTGAAGAAGGCAAAGGAAAAGGGGTAATAAAAAGGCTGGAAGATACTGATGGGGATGGGATCATAGACGCCTCTACTGTATTTGCAGAAGGATTGGCTGATGCAACCTTCTTAATGCCTTGGAAAGGTGGGCTACTGGTAACAGCCGCACCTCATATTTATTATTTAAAAGACGACAACGGTGATGGAGTGGCTGACACGAAGCGGCCGATTTTTTCAGGTTTTTTTGAAAATAATTCAGAAGCACAAATAACCAACCTCCGTTTAGGTATTGACAATTGGGTCTATGCTGCAAATAATGGACAGCGAAGTGATGTTACCTATGTCGAGGCTCCTGGTGAAGGACCTTTGGAATTAAGAGGCGCAGATTTTAGATTTCGATTAGATAAAGAATTGTTTGAGAAGGAAAGCGGTACGGCACAGTTTGGTCAAACATTTGATGATTGGGGAAATAAATTCTTCACTCAAAACACACTTCATATCCAACAAACGGTAATCCCAAGCAGGTATCTCGAGCGACATGGGAAATTGTCAAGCAGTTCAGTAAATTATAACATTTCAGACCATGAGCTTGAAATGTTTCAGATCACTCCTCCCCCATATTGGAGAGCAGAACGTACTCGAAGGAGAAATATACAATATCAAGAACAAGAGCTAGACAGAGTAGAATATGCTGAAGATCATTTTACTGGTGCCTCAGGAGGAACAGTTTATGATGGAGGAAGCTTTCCCGAAGGCTTTAATGGAAATGTTTTCACAGGAGATGTTGCTGGCAATTTAGTACACAGAGATATTATTGTTGCCGACAAAAATAGTCCTACGCTAATTGCAAAAAGAGCGACAGAGGAAGTAAGCAAAGAGTTTATTGCTTCTACGGATCCTTGGTTCAGACCAGTTGGTTTTACTGTAGGCCCTGATGGCGCACTATTTTTGGTGGATTTTTACAGACAACACATCGAAACACCTGTTTCGATCCCTGATGACCTGAAAGAAGACATGGATTTCATGCATGGAATGGAGCATGGAAGAATCTATAAAATTGTTCCTAAAACAGGAGTCTCTACAGCTCAAGTTCAAGATTTTTCTAAAATGGATGCAGAAACGCTAGTTTCTCACCTGGCCAATAAGAATGGCTGGTGGAGAACGACTGCTCAAAGAATGATATTGGAAAGTCCAAAACCTGAATATGTGCCCCTACTAAAAAAATTAGTGACCAATGAAAGTCCCAATGCGCAACTTCATGCATTGTATTTGTTGCAATCAATGGGTGCTTTGGAGGAGAGCATGGTAGCCCTTGCTTTAGAAAGTACGAATTATGGTGTTAGAAAAAATGCATTGATTCTTGCTGAAAACTTCCCTAATTTAAAAGAAGAAATTGCAGCAAAAATCAATGATGAATCCCCAATTGTAGCCCTCCAAGCAATTCTTAGTTTAGGTAATTTTGAGGATGATTTCACCACAGACCAACTTGCTAAGGCCCTGGTAGAAAAAGGAGAAAACAAATGGTTCAGGCTTGGCGTTTTAAGTTCAAACGTAGGATCAAGTGAAGAGATATTGAAAGTTCTACATGACGATTACAAGTTTTCTGAAAATGAAGCCGCTTGGAAGGAAGATTACCTGAAAGAAGTAAATCATATACTTGTAGGTAAAGGCGAAAGGGCTAAAGCAGAATAATTAAAATATTTCATTTGGATTCTCACTGGAAGTGAATTGATTTTCACTTCTAAGTCCACTTAATTTCATTAATTAGCACCACCGCACATTAAGTATGAATAGAAGAAAATCAATAAAAACCCTATTAGCTTCTACTGGAGTAGTGTTTTTCATGACCCAATGTGGAAAGCCACAGGAAGAGTACAAACTGGAGAACATAAGCGACTGTTCCGACCTCACTGGGCTGAGCGAGGAAGAAATAGCCAAAAGAAAAAGCTTGGGTTATGAAGAAAAATCACCTTTAGAGGATGACAATTGCAACAATTGCCAATTGTATTTGCCTCCCACAGCGAAGCGTAAATGTGGCGGATGCCAATTGTTCAAAGGACCTGTAAACGCTGATGCTTATTGCACTTATTGGGCTCCTAAGGTATAATTTGTATTAAGTGAATTCTAGGACTTTGTACGTACACTCAGTCCATAAAAAATCACCTGCTTATTCCACAAGCAGGTGATTTTTTATTTGAAAGCTGCTTTAGGGAGGAATACAACATTGACTCTAACCCATGAAGAAGGGGCTAAACAGAGCAAAAATAATTATTTCCAAAGAGGCGGCTCAATTAATAAATACCAGCAAAGGTTCTCTATTTCAAGAGGAATTTTATATATTCAAACTAAAAATAACGCCTCTTTATTTTAACTCAAGATGAACAGATTAGTCGTATTATTAGATTTTTCCCCGTATACTCCTACTCAATTGAGATTGGCTTGTAGTTGGCAAGAAATATTTAATCTGGATTTGGTTTTTGTCCATAAGATGGATGGAATAGCCCCTACCCTCCCTATTTCTAATAAAAAAGAAATAAATGAAATCATTGAATTTAATAAGAAAGAGTCAAATACTAAATTTTTGAAATGCCTTGAAGAAGGGGCCCTTTCCCCAGATAGCAATAAGACGAGTTTTGAAGCTGTTTCCAGCCAACTTGCTCACTTTCTGGAGGGATTTCTTAAGCCAAATGACATCGTATTATTGGGATTGAAGGGGACTGGTTTTTTGAAAAAAATATTAATAGGAAGTACGGCAACAACTTTAATAAATCATCTAAATCACTTAATAATAGCTGTTCCTCACACAATAGATAATACAGTGCCTAGGAAGTTGGTACTATCATGTCAGGAGAAGCACCCTGTTAATGAAACAGCACTAGATGCTATACTAAAAACGGTAGGAAAGGAAATAAAAGAAATAGAATTATTAACCATAATCGAAAACAAAAAAGAATTAGAGTCAAGCAATCAATACCTGGAGCAAATGAGATCCAAATTAGGTGGTGGCTATAAGTATAAAATCAGTATTTATGAAAACAAAGATGCCTTTGGGGAGATTAAAATGAGGTTTAGTAAATGCTTGGATGATTTTATCGTCTTACAGAAAGGCTCCCGAAATCTAGATGACAAACTATTCAGAAGGTTTTTTATTAATGACCTGATCCATGATGGAAACACCCCTCTCATTATTCTACCTACGCCTGATTGATTTGACCCGAAACATGCAATAGACTTACTGTTCCATGCTTCGGGTTAAAAATAGGGGGGATATTACCAGGCTTTCTATTTGATGAGAAACGAATTTCTATTAGCTTCATTAATATATTGTCTGAATACAATTAATTAAAACCTTTCAAATAGGTTTTAAAGCTTTTAAGATTGGTCTCCTCATCTATCAAGACACACTCAATTCCAGCCATTTCACAAAAATCCTCTAAAACTTCTACTTTCAAATTCTGGCTAAAACAAGTATGGTGCGCTCCACCAGACAAAATCCAGGCTGTGGCAGCACTTTTAAAGTCGGGCTTGGGGCGCCACATTGTACGGGCAACAGGTAATTTTGGGAGGCTTTTAGGAGGTTTCACTGCCTCTACCTCATTCACCACCATTCTAAACTTATCGCCAAGATCGATCAAAGAAGCGTTTAGGGCTGAACCAGCCCCACCATCAAAAACCAATCTCACTGGATCTTCCTTACCTCCGATTCCCAACGGGTGAATTTCACATCGAATGGCTCCCTCAGCCAGCCCCTCATCTACTTCAAGCATGTGGGCACCTAAAACAAGTCCACCCTGTTCTTTAAAATCATAAGTGTAATCTTCCATAAAAGCATTCGTGCCTGAAAGTCCTGTCCCCATTACCTTCATTGCACGGACCAAGGCCATTGTTTTCCAATCCCCTTCACCAGCATATCCATAACCAGCATTCATGAGTCGTTGCACTGGCAGACCTGGAAGCTGCTTCATTCCATGTAAATCCTCAAAAGTATTGGTGAACCCTTTGAACGAGCCTTTCCTTAAAAAGTGTTTCAAACCTAGCTCAATCCTTGCTGCCTCCAAAAGAGAGGAATGCATGGGCCCAGCCTCTTTTAATTCCTCAGACAATTTATAGGTGTTGGTATAGGTCTCCATGAGTAAATCTATTTCCGCATCATTCACCTCACTTATTTCTTTTACCAAGTCACCTACCCCATAGGTGTTTACCGCAAAGCCAAATTTAAACTGGGCTTCCACCTTGTCTCCTTCGGTGACAGCTACCTGCCGCATATTATCACCAAAGCGTACAAATTGCGCGCCTTGCCAATCATCCCATCCACATGCAGCCCTACTCCAATGATCAATTTCTGTATGGACCTCAATGTCTTTCCAGTGACCAACTACCACCTTTCTCGATATTTTCATTCTGGTGCAAATAAAACCAAATTCCCTATCCCCATGAGCACTTTGGTGCAAGTTCATATAGTCCATATCGATGGATTCCCATGGAATACTTTCACCAAACTGTGTATGCAAATGAAGCAAAGGCTTATTAAGTATTTTAAGTCCGTTGATCCACATTTTGGCTGGAGAAAAGGTATGCATCCAAGCCATCAAACCAACACATGCCTGATCTCGGTTTGCATCCAGAAATACCTGTAGAATTTCTTCCTGGGTGGTCACTACTGCCTTAAACTTTATTGTGACTGCAATGGTATTCCCTTTATTAAAATGATTGCAAATGGTCTGCGAATGTGCAGCTACTTCCTTTAATATATCTTTTCCATACAAATGTTGGCTTCCCGTGAGAAGCCACACCTCTTTTTGTTTCAAATTCATCCTTTTAAATTAAGTATAGGATACTGTTTTAACAAAATTTCTAGAAAAATTCGAGCTTAAAATTAAATCCTAAATTTCATTTTTACATATTTGTCATCCTAACATCAGTTACTCCCCTCATAAAATGGGCAAGTACCAAGCTGTGTTCATTGCAATTTGCACCATTTATATGAAATTCAGAAAAGGGATTCCGTTCAATTCATTACTTCTTTTAAGCGATATTTATTAAACCCTTTAATAAACCATGAATAATTACAAAGAACTAAAACGAGATTGTTATAATGCCAATATGGAGTTGCCTAAGCTGGATTTGGTGTTATACACTTTTGGCAACGTTAGTGCAGTAGACAGGGATCAGGGAGTATTTGCCATTAAACCAAGCGGGGTACCCTATGAAACCCTACGTGAGGAGGATATCGTAATTGTCGATTTTGAAAACAAAGTAGTGGAAGGAAAAATGAGACCTTCATCGGACACGAAAACCCATGCCTTTTTATACAAAAACTGGGAACATATTGGAGGAATATGTCATACCCATTCCTGCTACGCTGTTTCTTGGGCCCAGGCACAAATGGACATACCTCTATTTGGAACCACCCACGCCGATCACAACACCAGTGACATACCTTGTGCACCTCCAATGAGCGATGCCAATATCGCAGGAGATTATGAACACATGACCGGCCAACAAATTCTGGATTGTTTCAATGAAAAAAAAATATCTTATAAAGAAGTAGAGATGGTGCTTATTGGTAATCATGGACCTTTTACCTGGGGAAAAGATGCCAATAAGGCAGTTTACAATAGTAAGGTTCTTGAAGAAATTGCCCGAATGGCCTATTTAACTCTACAAATCAATCCAAATGCACCTCGTTTAAAAGAAGCTTTGATCAAAAAACATTATGAACGCAAACATGGTGAAGGTGCATATTATGGACAATAGCGTGCCTGAACTTAAATGCAATAGCATCTCCTAATATTGTTTGCAAAAAGAAATTTCAAACCAAGACCTAAATTCAGTTAGGCCTCTAGAAATGGCTTTATTACCCTTCTATCAATCAAAGTCCTTTCCTATTTGAGCTTTTGAAGGGTTATAACAAGAAAGCACTATTTTGGTCGAAATAAAAATAAAAACCTCCGAGACATTGTCTCGGAGGTTTGAACACTTAAAAAAACCACCAACCTTTAATTAAATCTAATCAACTGCTCTTGCGAACAGCCGTATTTAATTTGTCTGCCAATAAATACATGACAGGTACTACTATTAACGTTAAAAAGGTCGCAAAGGTTAGACCAAATATTACAGTCCAAGCCATCGGCCCCCAGAAATCTGCATTGTCCCCTCCTATATAGAACTTAGGATCAAAAGAAGACAGCAAACCATAAAAATCAATATTCATCCCTATTGCCAGTGGAATCAAGCCCAATACTGTAGTTACAGCTGTTAGCAATACAGGTCTAAGTCTCGTTTTCCCCCCTTTAACTATACTGTCTAAAAGATCTTCCTTTGAAAGATTTTCTTCTTCAGAAAGATTTAATTCATCTCTTTTTCTTGAACGAATCAGGTCTGTATAATCTATCAGTACGATCGCGTTATTTACGACTACTCCAGCTAACGAAATAATTCCTATTCCTGTCATGATAATGACAAAATCCATGTTAAAAATTACCAGTCCCAAAAACACACCAATGGTACTCAGAATTACCGATGCCATGATAATGAAAGGAGTTGTAATAGAGTTGAACTGGGCCACAATAATTAAGAAAATTAAAGAAACCGAAATCAATAGTGCCCTTGTCAAGAACTCGGCAGATTTTGCCTGTTCCTCTTGTTCACCTGTGTAACTAAGTGTAATGCCTTCTGGAACCTCAAAATCTTGTAATAACCGCTTAATTTCGTTGTTTATCTCAGTGGCATTGAATCCATCATTTACATTTGAAAAAATGGTAATCACCCTTTCTAGGTCTTTTCTCTTAACAGAACCATAAGTGGAGCTGTATTCCAATGTTGCTACGGAAGAGATCGGTATTTCTTTTTGATTGCCAAACTTATCTCTAAAGCTTATTTTCTTGTTTAACAAGGCATCAATATCGTACCTAAATTTATCTGCCAACCTGAGCTGTATGGGGTAATCATCTTCCCCCTCCTTAAATTTGGAAACTTCCAAGCCAAAAAGAGCCGTTCTCAATTCATTGGCAATGGTCGCCGTTGAAAGACCAAAACGCCTTGCTTTTTCCCTGTCTATATCCAGTATCAATTCAGGGTTACCTAACTCAAGATCAGTCTTTAATTCCTCTATGCCTTGAATTCCTGATTCATTGATATGCTCTCTAACCGAATTGACATAGGTTATAAGTTTTTCAAACTCTTCACCAGACACTTCTATATTAATAGGTTTACCTACAGGAGGTCCATTCTGCTGTTTCCCAACAGTTAGTAATACCCCAGGATATCCTTCAGCCAATCGCCTGATTTTCTCCATAATCTCATTGGTATTGATCCCTTCTCTGTATTGGTACTCCTCAAACCCAATAGTAACTTTGGCTTTGTGAGGAGTTGAGGCTTGACTTGGCCCCTCCATTGGGTCAGCCGTTCCTTCACCTATCTGAGTAATCACAGATTCTATGATTTCATCGTATGGATTCAGAAGTTTAAAAAGATCATCTTCAAAAGATTCAACAAACTTATTGGTAGAGGTTATGTCCGTACCAATAGGCTTTTCTATATAGATGCTTATTAAAGTAGGCTGATTGTCAGGAAAGAACAAGATTTTAGGTGCACTTACCGCAAGTAAAAACAATGACATAATCAATAATACCACAGTACCTCCTAAAAACACAATAGGCCAAACGCCTTTTAATGCAAAGTAAAGCGTCTTTTCGTAAAAATTTTCTAAACGAACCAATAATACGTTCTGAAACCATTTAATGGCTTTTCGTAAAAAGAAAACATTAAAAATAACCAATAGGGCAGCAAGGAAAAGTAAATTTCCAACGGCTATCCAGGCAATAAAATAACTTATTATAGCCAGGGTGGTCAGAACCGTAGCTACAATCATAGGTTTCTGAACAGGCTTTTCCTTATCCACGTCCTGAATTTTCATAAACAATGCTGTCAATACAGGATTGATCACAAGTGCTACAAATAATGAAGAGGACAAAACGATGATCAATGTAATAGGAAGGTATTTCATGAACTCCCCTATGATGTCATCCCAAAAGGCCAATGGCAGAAAAGCAGCCAATGTAGTAGCCGTAGAGGTGATAATAGGCCATGCAACCTCTCCTACTCCCTCCTTTGCAGCTCGCACGGCAGACTTACCTTCCTGCATTAAACGGTAAATGTTCTCTACCACAACGATACCATTATCCACCAACATACCTAAGGCCAAGATTAATGAAAACAATACCATTAGGTTTAGCGTCACCCCTAATGAGTTCAGCACTAAAAAGGAGATGAACATGGATAATGGGATGGCAATCCCAACAAAGAGTGCGTTCCTAAAGCCTAGGAAAAACATCAAAACCAATACCACGAGTATTACACCGGAAATTATACTATTTTCCAAGTTATCGACCTGGGAACGAGTCGCTTTAGACTGATCATTCGAAATCGTAACTTCTAAATCTTCAGGGAATTTATTAATTTTAACCTCTTCAATAAGCGCTTTGATCTTATCAGAAGCATCTAATAAATTTTCGCCACTTCTTTTTACCACATTGATCGTCACTACAGGAAGCATTTTACTTCTAGCAAAACTTTCACGTTCCTTAAAAGTATCGTCCACCTCAGCCACATCCCTAAGGTAAACGATATTGTTATTTTCGATTTTTACAATTACATCCTCAATCTCGAGAGGATTAGTAAATTCTCCGTCAATTCTAAGGGTTCTCCTGTAATCTCCGGATAAAATATTACCCCCTGAAATCGTTACATTTTCATCTGAGACTGCACCTGAAATGTCTGAAAAAGTGACCCCAAGTGCTTCCATTTTATAGAGATCTGCATTAATTCGAATCTCTCGTTCAATGGTACCACTCAAGTCTGCACTTGATATTTCAGTTAATTTTTCTATCTCGTCCTCTAAATACTCTCCATATTTTTTAAGCTCTTGCTCTGTGTAATTCCCTGAAATATTTACATTCATAATAGGGAACTCCGATGTATTCACTTCCAAAACATCAGGATCTCTATCCAGGTCATTTGGCAATTCACTTTTTGCCTTATCCACAGCATCCTTTACATCCTGAATGGCTTTGGATATTTCCACATTGGGATTAAACTCAACTACAATAGATGAAAAATCCTGAATAGAGGTAGAACTGACATCCTTAAGGTTATTTATCGATTTCAACTCTTTTTCAATTGGCCTTGAAATCAGGTTTTCCATGTCAACTGGTGAGTTTCCCGGATAGGCTGTACCAACATAAACCGTTGGAATCACTATTTCCGGAAAACTTTCTTTTGGCATGGTCCTGTAGGCAAACATCCCGAGGAAGGTAATGATCAGTGTAAGTATTACCACACTTGTTCTGTTGTCAACAGAAAGTGAAGATATCCCAAATTCCCTGATTACTCCTTTTTTCTTGTTTTCTTCTGAAGCCATATTCTAATTAAGATGAGACGTTTACACTAAAGTTATCTCCTACTTCTCTAAATCCTTTATCAATAAGCTCCTCAGACCCAGTAAGACCACTAGTGATTTCCGTTTTGCCATCGTATGTCATTCCTCTTTCAATGTATTTTTTATGGGCTACCCCATTATCAACTACAAACACATAACTCCCATTATTGTCTTTTAAAATCAAATAAGATGGGACGATTACTGCATCTTCAACACTGTAATCCTGAATATTTAAAACCGAAATCATATTTGGTTTAACTTTATCCATTTTAGGTAAAAAGACTTCAATCTTAAAAGTTCTGTTGTCTGGATTGATTACCTTTCCAATGGCCGTCACTTTGGTTTTTAAGGTTTTATCAATGGATGGGAAATAAATGCTAACCGAATCCCCCTTGTCTAGAATTCCTACATACCTTTCAGAAATATCACCTTCAATGAAAAGGTCATCTTCACCGACAAAGTTGAGTACTGGTGATCCTGGCTGAACCAATTCGCCCACCCTAACGATGAGCTCTTCTACAGTGCCATTGAAAGGCGCACTTATGGCACTTCTGTCTTTTTGAAGCTCAATGGAAGACAGGTTTTTTTCAAGCGTTTCTTTTCTGTTTCTAGCCTCTAGCAATTGAATTTCAGTTCCTATTTGCTGGTCCCAAAGTCTTTCTTGTTTTTCATAAATCGTAGTGGCCAGTTCAAGCTGCGTTTTGATTTCATCAAGGTTCCTTTTAACAGATTCCGCATCTATTCTGGCAATGACCTGCCCTTTTTTCACCGACATGCCTTCACGGGTCAAAATCTCCTCTACCCTACCTGACACTTCAGCACTGATATTGACATTCTTTTTGGAAAGAACAGAGCCTGTCACTTCCACAAAATGATCAAATTTCCCATTAACAGGTTTCAATGTGGTCACAAGAACTGATTTTCTTTGACTTTTTCGGAATTCAGGATCCAATGTGGCTATTTCCTGTTCCAACTCCTGAATCTTTATTTTTAATTCTGCTGATTCAGATTTGAATTCATCCAATTGGCTTTTCTTGGAAGAAAGTTCATCCTCTTGCTGTCCACAAGAAAACATCCCCAGCATTAGGGAAAGGGTTAAAATCTTAAGTGTATTTTTCATAAACATGTATAATCCTTTTCTTATTTTAATATTCCCAAAGCTTTTTCTAAATCAACTCGTGCAATAAATGTATCGTATAGTGCAGAAAAATAATTCGTTTCCGATTCTTTTAGGGTAGCGTCAGCCTCTACAACTTCCAGGTTTGAGCCTACTCCTTCTTGGTACTTTATCTTAGCCATATCAAATACTTCTAAAGCTAAATCTCTATTTTCTCGCTGAACTTCCAACTCCTCTAAACTATTTATTAAATTTTGTTTGGCTTGGAACTTCTCAAGTTGGATATTCTGTATCGTAAATTCTTTCTGAACTTCAAGTTGCCTCATTTGCACCCTGTTTTGTTGGATTTTATACCTTTTGGTAAATCCATCAAATATTGGAATTTCCAAAGTAACGCCTAGAATTGAACCTGTAAACCAGTCACCTGACCATAGCTTAGAGAAATTTCCACCAAAAGCATTCCTCTGAAATGTGTAATTGGCATCTAGGCGAGGCATGTACTGAATTTGATTGTTTTTCAAATCTAAAACTGCTAAGTCATAATTGGTATTAATTTGATCCACCTCTATTCTTTGTTGCCCTTCTTCATTTAATAAGCTTTGGGTATCCAAGTATTGATTGAAATCCCCAAGGTCATTGGCCAATGCAATTTCTTTTTCTTCTGGAAATCCCATTTGTAATTTCAATAAAGCTTTACTCACGCTAGTAGAAGTTTTGGCTTTATTTAATTCTGTCCTGATATTGTTGTTTTGAACTTTTATCCTTGTGACATCAATTTTTTCTGCAAATCCTTCTTCGTACAAAACCTCTGTTTCCTTCAAAAGATTATCTAAGCGATTTAGATTGGCTTGGATTAAAGTCTCACGCTCTCTACTCACCAAAACTGAAAAATAAGCCTTTTTCACGTTTTCAATTACTTGAAGTTCTGTAAAGGCCTTGTCAAATTCCACCAATTGCTTGTAAGTTTTTGCCGCCTTTAGCCCTATGAAGTAAGATCCGTTAAAGATCATTTGACTTACAGTGGCCGTCAGGTTGGCGGAATAGATGGGCGAAAATTGAATTCCTACAAATGTTCCTACAGGAGCTTCCGGATCTAGAAATTGAGCAGGGAATGGGGAAATAGGTACCTCGAGGTTTTTAGTAGCATTGACCCTTGTGGTAATTTGTGGTAAGCCTTCTGCTGTACGTTCTCCAATTAATCCTTTTGCAGCTTGTATTTCTAGACTGGCAACCCTGGCCTCAGCATTGTTTTCTAATGCAAAGTTCACACTTTCTTCTAAGGTAAAAGTCACTTGCTGGGCCTGAGCATCCGTAAACCAATGGCCAAAAACCCAAATTGCCACGGTGAAAATAATCGGTTTAAAATTCATAAAATTAAAATTCCTGTGTTTGTAGTTTCTTATAATAATTAGACCTTCCCTGGTCTGTAAGAATTCCATGTATAAAATGATCTAAAATCGCCAACTGACAATCAAGGAAACTGCTATCAGCGTTGGAGTAATTAGTGAAAAATGTATTGGTAATCTGATCCATTCTCATGAGTGCCAATAACTCCGAATTGATTTCCTTTCTGAAATCCCCAGATTGTTTTCCCTGATCCAAAACCATTATTATGTTCCGAAGTACTTTTTCTGTTTTGAATTCATTTACCTTCTGCCAACAATTAGGGTAAAACCTTTGTATTTCTTGCATTAACAATGGATTCATGCTTGTAAACGTTTCCCTTAAGTACCTGGTCATTCCAAACAAATGATCAATAGCACTATCGTCCATAGCCTCCATCTCATCTAAATCACACTTATAGTCGCAAATAATCGCCTCTATAGCTGCATTTACCAATTCTTCTTTACTAGAGAATTCTTCATAAATTGTTTTTTTAGATACCCCTGAAAGTCTGGCAATTTCATCCATGGTAACCGCCCTGATTCCATAGGTTAGGAAATTTCCTAATGCTAACCGTATAATTTTTTTTCTTGTCTCCAACTAATTGTATTATAAACCTAGGCAATAAACTAGAGAAACTCTTAAAAGGTTCAGAGTTTTTTCAGCTAAATCTATTTTTTTTTGGTACAAAATTCTTTACAGTACAAAGGAACTCTGTCTATTTTGAAAAAATGCTATATTAAATTGGGCTTTTAAAAATTTATCTCAATCAACACTGAAGACAAAAAGAGCGAAAAATTCAGATTCTCACTTCCTATCATTGTCCATTTTCTCGTTTAAGTAAGATATCCTACATAAACCCTTTCTTCCTGCTTGTCTACTGCATAATTTTAAAACCATTTTTGTACATTTGCCCATTCAAAAAAGCTATTGATCCCTTTATGAAGATTTTGTTTTTTCAATCCCCGGAGAAGACCCTTTACGCCTTGGAAACCAATGAGGCGTTGAAAAATAATGAACTGGAGAAATTAAACTGGCTTTTCGGAGGCTCCGTTTATTTAAATAAACTGGAGATTTCCGGTGAATTTATTGGCCCCAGAAAGGAAATGATAACTCCCTGGTCTACCAATGCGGTGGAAATCAGTCAAAATATGGGGATAAGTGGGATCCGTAGGATCGAGGCCTTCTACCCATGGATTGAAGGCAGTTCTTTCGATCCTATGCTTCAGAGACATTACAAAGGAGTGGGTCAAGATGTCTATTCAGTAGCCAAAACTCCAGATCCTATTCAGTTTATTGAGGACATTACCTCCTATAATATAAAGGAAGGCCTAGCATTAAATGCTGAAGAGGTAGCCTATTTGGAAGGGGTAAGCAAATCGCTGGACAGGCCATTGACAGACAGTGAAGTATTTGGCTTTAGCCAAGTGAACTCCGAACATTGCAGGCATAAAATCTTCAATGGTACTTTTATCCTGGATGGTGAGGAAAAATCAATGACACTGTTTCAGTTGATAAAGGCAACCTCTAAGGCCAATAAAAATGGAATCGTTTCCGCATACAGTGACAATGTCGCCTTTGTAAAAGGTCCTAAGGCATTGCAATTTGCGCCCAAGTCTTCCGATAAAGCAGATTATTTTGAAACTAAAGAAATAGATACTGTAATTTCATTAAAAGCGGAAACCCATAATTTTCCTACAACAGTAGAGCCATTTAATGGTGCGGCTACGGGCTCAGGTGGGGAAATCAGAGACAGGATGGCAGGTGGAACTGCCTCTATTCCTCTAGCTGGTACAGCAGTTTACATGACTTCTTACCCGAGATCGGAAGCTGGAAGAAGTTGGGAGAAGGACCTTTCAGAGCGAAAATGGCTCTACCAATCTCCCATGGACATCCTTATTAAAGCTTCTAATGGTGCCAGTGACTTTGGTAATAAATTTGGTCAACCAATCATTTGCGGAAGCCTTATGACTTTTGAGCACAATGAGGGCGACTTGCATTGGGGTTTTGATAAGGTAATCATGCAAGCTGGAGGAGTTGGATTTACTGCAGCCCCATATAGTCTTAAGAAAAATCCCGAAAAAGGTGACCGTATAGTCCTTATGGGCGGCGACAATTACAGAATAGGTATGGGGGGTAGTGCTGTATCCTCGCTGAACACTGGGGAACTTAGTCTTTCCTTAGAGATGAATGCCATTCAGCGGTCAAATCCTGAAATGCAGAAAAGAGTATCAAATGTCATCAGAGCTTTGGCTGAAAGTGAGGACAATCCCATCGTATCTATACATGACCATGGAGCAGGTGGCCACTTAAATTGCCTCTCAGAATTGGTGGAGAATACTGGCGGAACCATTGATTTGGAGAGATTACCCGTAGGTGACCCTACCCTTTCTGCCAAAGAAATCATTGGAAATGAGTCCCAGGAAAGAATGGGATTGGTAGTAAAAGATGTTCACATCGACAAAATTAAAAAGATTGCTGACCGAGAAAGAGCGCCATTTTATAATATTGGCCAAACCACTGGGGACATGCAATTCAAATTTGAAAACACCCAGACAGGAGAAAAACCTGTTGATTGGAGTTTGAATCATATGTTTGGGTCTTCCCCAAAAACTGTATTGGTGGACAAAAAGGCCCACCAAGATTTTAAAGCACCAGAATACAATGTTCAGGATTTTGAGCAGTACATAACCAATGTGCTTCAATTAGAAGCAGTGGCTTGCAAAGATTGGCTTACCAACAAAGTAGACAGGTCAGTAACAGGTAGAGTGGCCAAGCAACAAACAACTGGCGAACTTCAGCTCCCGCTCAATAATGTGGCAGTGATGGCCATGGATTACTCTGGAAATAAAGGAATTGCTACTTCTATCGGCCATTCTCCTATTGCCGCACTAGTAAGTCCTGAAGCGGGATCTCGATTGGCAATAGCAGAAGCACTTACCAACTTAATATGGGCACCACTTACCGATGGGCTAAAAGGGGTATCCCTAAGTGCCAATTGGATGTGGCCAGCCAAAAATGAAGGCGAAAATGACAGGTTATACCGAGCAGTTGAATCAACAAGTGATTTTGCTATCGCCTTGGGGATAAACATTCCTACCGGAAAAGACTCCTTGTCTATGACTCAAAAGTACCCAAGTGGGCAGACAGTAAAGTCTCCAGGGACAGTTATCATATCCACAGTAGGTGAATGTTCAGCCATTAATAATGTTATTTCTCCAGCTTTAAAGGCTAGCCCTGGATCAACATTGCTATACATAGATTTGTCGAAGGATGATGCAAAATTAGGTGGTAGTTCCTTTGCTCAATCGCTAAATAAAATTGGCAACGAAGTACCGGACATAAAGGATGCCGCCTATTTCAAAAGTGTCTTTTCGACCATTCAAGGCCTTATTAATCAAAACAAAATACTAGCTGGTCATGACATTTCATCTGGCGGCTTGATCACTACCTTATTAGAAATGTGTTTTCCTAACCAGAATACGGGGATAGACATTCATGCTTCCAATCTTAATGAAAAAGATTTGGTCAAAGCATTGTTTGCAGAAAATCCAGGCTTGGTCATTCAGGTTAATGATGCTGCCGATATTACTACTTTCTTAAATTCACAAGGAATTTCAGCTGTGGAAATTGCAACTGTAAATGCTACAGGGACCATTAAAATTGAGGGTTTAAATAAGTCATGGGAAGTTTCAGCTTTGAGGGATATTTGGTACAAATCTTCTTACCTATTGGATCAACAACAATCTGGTAAAATCCTTGCAAAAGAAAGATTTGAGAATTACAAAAATCAACCTTTACATTATAGTTTCCCTGTAAATTGGAAGGGTACTTATGAAGCACTAGGCTTAGCACCAAACCGAAAAACAGCCACAGGTGCCAAAGCAGCGATTATTCGTGAAAAAGGCGTCAATGGAGACAGAGAGATGGCCTATTCATTGTGGTTAGCAGGGTTTGATGTCAAAGACATCCACATGACAGACCTTATCTCTGGAAGGGAAAATCTTGAGGATGTAAACATGATTGTGTTTGTTGGTGGTTTCTCCAACTCAGATGTGCTTGGTTCTGCCAAAGGATGGGCCGGAGCTTTTCTTTACAATGAGAAAGCTAAGAATGCCTTAGACAATTTTTATGCAAGGAAGGATACCCTCAGCTTAGGTGTGTGCAATGGTTGCCAGTTGATGGTAGCTTTGGACCTTATCAATCCTGAACATGAAAAGAAAACCAAGATGCTTCACAATGACAGCCATAAATTTGAATCTTCATTTGTGAATGTTACCATTCCTGAAAATGATTCCGTCATGTTCGGCACCTTATCAGGTCAACGACTGGGTGTTTGGGTGGCTCACGGTGAAGGTAAGTTTGACTTGCCTGCCAAAAAAGATAGCTACAATTTTGGTATGGAATATTCCTATGAAGCCTATCCAGGCAACCCTAACGGATCAGATCACAATGTAGCAGGCCTGGTATCAAAAGACGGAAGACATCTTGCAATAATGCCGCATATAGAGCGGGCAATTGCTCCTTGGAACTGGCCATATTATCCGGAAGAATTACAGAAAGAAGACGTAAGCCCGTGGATAACTGCTTTTATCAATGCTAAAAACTGGGTTATAGACCATAGTTCTCATTAATCATTTTTAAATAAATTAAAAAAAGCTGGCTTTCTGATTGCTTCAGAAAGCCAGCTTTTTTTTAGTATTCCCTAATCACCCTAAAATCCTGGGGGCAGGATAAAAGCGTATTAAAAAACTTGTTGCATCTTCACTTCCAACCCTTTTTCACCTAATTTCCACTTTTTCGCATTACTGGTTCAGATATTGTAGCCATCAAGTCGTCGCAATAAAAAGTCAACATTATTGTAAGTTTTTAGTTGATTAAGAACAGAAATTATTTTCAGATTCGTTTAAAAACCAATATTTACTATGCAAAACCAACCACTTTTAGAAAAGTTAAAGCTCGATGATTTATTATTAGACAATAGAATTGTCATGGCTCCTATGACAAGAAGCCGAGCAGACAATCAAGAGAAAGCTCCCACTGACATACATGTGAAATATTACACCCAAAGAGCTTCAGCAGGTCTTATTATAACTGAAGGTTCACAAATTTCTCAAGAGGCAGTGGGTTATATCAATACCCCCGGCATCCACACGAAGGCGCAGGTAGAAGGTTGGAAAAAAGTAACAAAGGCTGTTCATGATGAAGGTGGGAAAATTTTTATACAGCTATGGCATGTAGGACGAATTTCGCATCCCGATTTCCATGAAGGAAAACTACCTTTAGCTCCTTCTGCGATAAATCCCAAAGCGAAATCATTTACACCTAAAGGATTTAAGGACACTGTTACTCCTAAAGAAATGTCCCTCCCCGAAATAAAAAAAACCATTCAGGACTTTAAAAATGCAGCTGCCAATGCTTGGGAAGCGGGATTTGATGGTGTAGAAATTCATAGCTCAAATGGTTACTTGTTGCACCAATTCTTTAGCCGTACCTCAAATGTGAGAATGGATGAATATGGAGGAAGTATTCCCAATAGGGCTAAAATCTTATTTGAAATAATAGATGCCATAAAAGAAGTTGTACCAGAGAACCGAATTGGTCTAAGATTGAACCCTTCACTAAATGGAATTTTCGGGATGACCATGGACGAAGAAAGTATCCCTACATTTGACTACATCATAGAACGCCTCAACAGGTATAACCTGGCTTATCTACACCTTTCAGAGCCATTCAATGATGTTTCAGAAATACCTTATGCGGAAACTGAAATCGCCAAAAGGTACCGCCCCCTTTACAAAGGAAAAATAATTATTAATGCAGGCTTTGATCAGCAAAAAGGCAATCAATTTATCTTGGAAGGTTTGGCGGACGCTGTAGCCTATGCCAAGTTATATATTTCAAATCCTGATTTGGTCGAAAGGTTTGCAAAAAACGAAAATTTGGCTCCTTGGGACGAGGCCACTTTTTATACGCCTGGAACAAAGGGCTATACAGACTATCCTAAACTAGAAGAGAAATAGCGTCAATTGAACATTAATTTACTTATTGATTTGAAGGGCCTCACCGTAACTTAATTATGGTGAGGCTTTTTAAAAAATTAATGCTTTTAATTTTAAACACAGATAATCATTTTTTTACCTTTTAACAGACCCTATACTCTTAGAAATTTTCTTCGAAAGGGCTTAGCGGCCAGGGTTGAATTTCAGGAACCAAAAGCAGAAAATTAAGGTTTAATTCCAATACAATTTGATATGAATTATTCAATTTTAGATTTAGCACTACTGAAAGAAGGACACGATGCCACAGACGCTTATAAAAGAGCTTTGGATGTGGCAAGAAAAGCAGAGTCCTGGGGCTACAAGCGATTTTGGTTAGCAGAACATCACAATATGCCTTATGTGGGAAGTTCAGCGCCTACAATTTTAATGGGCCATATTGCGCAAGGAACAAATACTATCAGAGTTGGATCAGGAGGCATTATGCTTCCCAATCACAGCCCCATGATTGTAGCCGAGCAGATCGGAACACTTGATGCACTCTATCCTGGCAGAATAGATCTGGGATTAGGGAGAGCTCCTGGAACTGACCAGAAAACTGCTTCTGTATTAAGAAGAGGAAGAATGCAGACCGTCCAAGAATTCCCTCAAGATTTGGAGGAATTGCAAATGTTTTTTTCTGATGAAAACATTGATTCCCCTGTTCGTGCATACCCTGCTGAAGGACATGAAATACCCCTTTATTTGTTGGGTTCAAGCATGGACAGTGCTTTCATGGCTGCAAAAAAAGGGCTTCCCTACGTTTTCGCAAGTCACTTCGCTCCTGCCTATTTTGCCCAGGCATCAACCTATTATAAACAAAATTTCCAACCTTCTCAACAAAGTAAGCACCCATTTCTAATGGCATGTGTAAATGTAATCGTTGCAGACACGGATGAAGAAGCCGAATATTTGGCCACCTCATTCTACCAAATGGCTTTAGGCATTGTAAGAGGTAGATCCTACCCCTTGTCTCCACCTGTAAAAGATATGGATGAGATTTGGTCCCTTCAGGAAGAAGCAGCCATCAAACAAATGACAAAATTTGCTTTTATTGGGAGTTTTGAAAAAGTCCAAAAAGGCTTAGAAGGCTTTATTGAACAATATGATTTGGACGAGGTGATGGTAACTACGAATATCTATGAGCATGACAAAAGGCTTAAATCACTGGAATACACTGCTAAAGCTTTGAAATCCCTTTCCAAGCAAACCCATTAGTAAGAAAAATTATATTCTTTAAAGAATGAGGATAGGTGATTAACTTCTACCTATCCTTTTTTTATGCCATGAAATTCCAGATTCAAACTACTTAAGTTTTTGGCAAACACTGGTGGAATGTTTATTGCATTTATCCATAAAAATCACCAGTTTGGGAGCAGTTAAATACTTAAACTTACTATATGATCCAAAATACGTGATGGTTTTTCCATTGCCTGTTTCGGGTTTATCAATTGAACTAATTACCATTAAATGAACCCATGATGAAAAATTTGCTCCTTTTGTTTTTTGTATTCACCTCTGTTTTTGTATCCCAGGGGGAGAGCAAAAACCCACTTGGAACTGTTGTGATCACCTCCGACAAAGATATAACCCAAGTCCACAGCAATGAAAAAGGGGAATTGATCGTAAACGTATCACCAAATGACATCCTTAAATTCAAAGAAAATAAATTGGTCAAGTACAGTGACTTTGGTGCCAAAGGTGATGGAAAGACCGATGATATAGAAGCTATCGCCGGAGCGCATGCCTACGCGAATGAGCATTCCCTAAAAGTAAAAGCAGATGATGGAGCGAGCTATTATATAGGAAAAAAAGATAGAACAGCCTATATCCAGACAGACACTGATTTCGGGACAGCTACTTTTATAATTGACGACACCAACGTTGACAACCTTAAGGCTGCTGTTTTCACCGTTAATTCCAACTTGAAACCTTTCAAACTTGAGGGGATAGCCACTCTCAAAAGAAATCAGAAAAAAATTAATGCATCCTTACCCGGAACATCGCTGATTACTGTATCCAACTCTAATGTAAAACATTACATAAGGTATGGAAGTAACCAAGACAATGGTTCTGCACAATCAGATATATTTATTGTTGATAAGAACGGTAAAGTAGATATGGATGCTCCCATTATTTGGGACTTTGATGAAATCACGGAAATAATGGCTCTTCCTATAGATGAAGAAACGCTAACAATCACTGGTGGACATTTCATCACAATCGCCAACAAAGCGGAATCGAAATACAACTATTACAGTCGAAACCTACTTGTAAACCGCTCTAATGTAATTATCGACGGACTTGAACACAAGGTAACAGGAGAAGGCGAACATGGTGCTCCTTATGGGGGGTTTTTAAGTATTAGAAACTGTTCTTATGTAACGGTTAAAAACACCATCCTTACCGGACATAAAACCTACTCTACCATTGGGTCGGCTGGAAACCCAGTCACCATGGGCACCTATGATATACTCGTTGGCAATGCCCTAAATGTTTCCTTCATTAATTGTAGCCAAACGAATGACATCGATGACCGAGATTATTGGGGAATAATGGGGTCTAATTACTGTAAGAACCTGCTATTTGACAATTGTACCTTTTCTAGATTTGATGCACACAAAGGGGTTGCAAATGCCACTATTAGAAATTCCACTTTAGGTCATATGGGCATCAATGCCATTGGCAGCGGTACACTTCTTGTAGAAAATTCTACATTACGGGGAAGAAGTATAGTCAACCTTCGCTCCGACTATGGAAGTACCTGGCAAGGCGAGTTGATTATCCGCAACTGTGTTTTCATTCCAAACGGGGGTAAATCAAGCAGCGCAGCCTTAATTAGTGGGTCTTACTCAGGCCAACATAATTTTGGATACACCAGTTATATGCCCGAAAAGATCACTATAGAAAACCTTCAAATCGATGATTCCAATCATCCAGAGGACTATAATGGCCCTGTTATTTTCACCAACTTCAATTCTAAGAATACAAACGCGTCCTATCAGGAAAAGTACCCTTATGTTTTATCCAAAAAGGTTATTCTTAAAGATGTCACCACAAAAAGTGGCAAAGAAATAAGGTTAAGTGAAAATTCATTTATGTTTAACGAAATCAAAGTAATTAGGAAATAAAATAACTAGTCACCATTGTTTTCGGTCTTTCATTCGGCTTGATTATCTCTTGATGGATCTAAGGTAATCCAAAAGGGTCACTACCACCAGAATGGTTAACCTTATTTTACCATTTAGAAACCACACTATTCATCTAGCCTATCAATTGTAAGGATTAGTCAAAAAGGCCTTTTGACCAGCATTTATTTCAAAAACTCATATAGGGATCCTACGTGAGTTTTTTTATGCCCTCCTTGTTCCACTGATTCAACGGGAATAGGGCTTGGAATTTATAAACATTATCCTAAAAAAAGGCCTATTGAAACTACTATAACCGTTTATTATGCAAGTTATACCTAACCCTACCAATATTTGCTAAATTACCCCTAACTCTATTTTTTAAAATTAATTCGGGAAATATTTACTTTTTTTTAATCCCTATTGGATTCATAGAAAAATCCAAAGTCGATTTTGAAAAAAGCAATTAAACACAATTAAAAGCTATTTTTTCTTTGTATATTAATAAATCACCTCACAAGGAAACCAGTTAAATAAATTTCAACCCTTTCATCACAGCCTTTATTGGAATACTTTTTGATTAACTGATAAATCAAATCATTCAAATGGTCAATTATAAACAAATCAGACCATAAGGATAATAAAATTTTATATAAATAATGAGACTAATTAAATCAATTTTCAACGAGAACATTTTGTTGATTCCGATAATCTTAATGATTTCTTCGGTAAATTATTCTTGCGACAGTAAAGGAGAACAGGTAGAAGTAGAAACACTTTCATTACCTGTTACTACTGTTCAAAAAGATTCTGCAGTCACTACTTTTGAATACCTGGGAGCAATTGAAGGCAAGGTAAACGTTGAAATTCGTCCACAAGTTGAGGGCTTATTGGATAAGATACATGTAGATGAAGGAGATTTTGTAGAAAAAGGGCAGCTTTTATTCAGTATTAATTCCCTGCCTTATGTTGAGCGTCTCAAAAATGCACAAGCTGCAGTAGAGGTTGAAAAAGCAAAACTCGAAAATGCCAAGATTGAGATGGAGAGGCTCCAACCTTTAATTGACCATGAAGTCATCTCGGAGGTGCAAATGAAAACGGCACAATCGAATTATGAAGTAGCGAAGGCATCACTTTCTCAAGCAGAAGCATTGAAAGGTACCAGTCAAATAGACATGCAATTTACACAAATAAAAGCTCCTGTGAGTGGCTATATTGGCCTAATCCCAATGAGAGTAGGCAATCTATTGTCTAAAGGAGACGATGAACCAATAACTACACTATCAGAAATTAGCGAGGTCTATGTTTATTTTGCAATGAGTGAATCCAACTACTTGTTTTACAAGAGGATGAAAGAAGATTCAACCGCTCGTAGGCTAAATCCCAATGTAAAATTGATCTTAGCGGATGGAACCATTCATTCAGAGGAAGGAATAATTGATGCGGATGCCGGACAGATAGACCGTAACACAGGTGCCATTACATTAAGGGCAAAATTCAACAATCCTGACAAACTTTTGAGAAGTGGAAACACAGGTAAAATTATTTTGGAACAAGTACATCCTAATGTTTTGATGGTTCCTCAAGAATCAATCACAAAAATTCAGGACAAAAACTTTGTCTTTCTCCTAAAAGCTGACAGCACGGTAAAAAGACAGGAGGTAAATATTTCAGGCAAAGCCGGTCAAAACTATATTTTGAAGGAGGGTGATCTTTCTGAGGGAGAAACCATTATTCAATCAGGTGTCAATAAAATTAAAGATGGGATGAAAGTGGAAGGCTACCAATTGACAGCTACTCCTTAAGTTCCCCACTTTGAGGATTAAAATTTAACTACCACCAACTTTTAGATGTATGATTAAGAAAATAATCGACAGGCCTGTCCTGGCCTCTGTTATTTCAATATTAATAGTTCTCGCTGGGCTGATCAGTTTGATGCGCCTCCCAGTGACCAGATTCCCGGACATTGCCCCACCAAGTGTAAATGTTGGTGTAAGTTATCCCGGAGGAAATGCTGAAACGGTAGCCAAGTCTGTATTGTTACCATTAGAGGAAGCCATAAACGGTGTAGAGAACATGACCTACATTCGTTCCAAAGCCACCAACTCCGGAAGAGGAAGTATCAATATATTTTTCAAACCAGGAACAGATCCAGACATTGCTGCCGTGAATGTCCAGAATAGTATTTCTAGAGAAATCGGCGAGCTCCCTCCTGAAGTAATCCAAGAAGGAATTTCGGTGGTGAAGCGGCTAAGTGGCAATATAATGACGATCAACATTATAGCCACAGAAGAAGATTCTCCCTATGATGAAACTTTTATCCAGTCCTATTCCAGGATAAATGTAAAGCGAGAACTTTTAAGGGTAGAAGGGGTCGCCCAGGCTTCATTCGTTGGGAGAAGAACCTATGCCATGAGGGTATGGCTAAATCCCGAGAAACTTGCCCTCTATGGGCTTGTTCCCCAAGACGTAACCAATCAAATCAATGATCAAAATTTTGAAGCAGCCCCGGGTCGTTTTGGAGAAACTTCTGATGAGATCTTTGAAACCATTATTAAACACAAAGGCCGCTTCAGTACTCCTGAGGAGTATGAGAACATAGTTATAAAATCCAACAAAGATGGCTCTATACTCTATCTGAGAGACATTGCCAGGGTAGAGCTCGGCGCCTCAAACATGGGTAGTGACAACACCGTGAATGGTAAAGCTGCCGCTACGATAAATATAACACAGACCAGTGATTCAAATGCCAAAGAAATAGATCAGAAAATCAGGGAGGCAATGGAGAGAATTTCCAAAAATTTCCCTGAGGGAATCACTTATGAAATATCCTATTCAGTAAGAAATCAAATAGATGAATCTATAGACCAGGTAGTACACACCATCATTGAAGCATGTATTCTGGTATTCATTGTTGTATTTATTTTTTTACAGGATTTAAGATCAACCATTATTCCTGCCATTGCCATTCCCGTTTCGTTAATTGGTACCTTCTTCTTTTTACAACTACTCGGTTTCTCAGTCAATGTCCTTACGATGTTTGCACTGGTGCTTGCCATTGGTATCGTAGTGGATGATGCTATTGTGGTAGTAGAGGCGGTACACCATAAGATGACCCATGATAAAATGCCTGCAAAAAAGGCTACCATTGCGGCCATGAAGGAAATATCAACGGCAATTATTTCCATTACCATTGTTATGGCGGCTGTATTCGTACCAGTAGGGTTTATGGAGGGACCTGTGGGCTTATTTTACCGACAGTTTGCTTACACCTTGATTTTCGCAATTCTTATTTCTGCTTTAAATGCCTTGACTTTGAGCCCCGTTTTATGTGCTTTATTGTTGAAGCCCGCAAAAGAATATGAAGATAAATCGGCTAGCAAATTTTCTCGCATCAAACATAGGGTTTTTACTGCTTTTGAAACTGGGTTTGACGCCTTCACCAATAAATATGTGGGATCGGTCACCTATTTACTTCATAAAAAATGGATACCGCTCAGTGCTTTGGTCGTATTGCTGACGCTGACGGTTATAATGTTTAGAAGTACACCTAGTGCTTTTATACCAGCAGAAGACGATAGTTTTCTAACCTATTCCCTCACCATGCCTCCTGGATCCTCTTTGCATAGAACTTCCGGGCCGATGTACCAGGTTGATTCCATACTTAGAAAGCACCCAGCCGTAAAGAGTGTCAATAGTATTTCAGGATTTAATGTAATGGAAAATGCACCAAGCCCCTCTTTTGGGATGGGTTATATCAACCTTCAGCCTATAGCTGAACGTGGAGAAACCCAGGAAATCAATTCTTTAATTTCTGAATTAATTAGAGAATTGTCCCATATTCCTGAAGCTGAAATCAATGTATTTGCAAGACCAACTGTTCAGGGTTTTGGTGAATTCTCGGGTCTGGAAATGATTATTCAGGACCGTGTTGGTGAAAGCTTTATCGACTTCAACCAAGAAGCAGATAAATTTATCGCAGCTGTAAATGAAAGACCTGAAATCGAAAAGGCATTTACGACTTTCAATGCAAATTTCCCACAATATCAAATGAACATTGATTATGTAAAAGCTAAGAACATGGGAGTCAGTGTGCGAGACATGATGAAATCTGTGCAGGCTTACTTTGGAAGGTTGCAGTCTGGTGACTTTAACCGATTTGGCCGACAGTATAGAATTTTTGTTCAAGCGGATATTCCTTATAGGACAGAGAAGAAATCTTTGGATGCGATTTTCGTGAGAAATAACGTTGGAGAAATGGTACCAGTAAATACGATGGTCACACTTGAAGAGGTGAATGGGCCTGAAATAGTAAATCGTTACAATTTATTTAATTCGATCACCGTCAACGCCACCCCTGCGGAAGGCTACAGTTCAGGGGATGCTTTAGATGCCATAGAAGCCATTGCCGCAGAACTTCCTACCAACTATAGTTACGAATGGACGGGAATGAGTTTGGAAGAGAAAGAATCAGGTATTCAGACAGCGATTATCTTCATCTTGAGTATCGTATTTGTATTCTTCCTACTGGCAGCCCAATATGAAAGTTACCTACTGCCTTTTGCGGTGTTGCTATCTATACCTTGTGGGCTTTTAGGTGTATTTGTCGCTATAAATCTTGCAGGGATTGACAACAATATATATGTGCAGGTTAGTATTATCATGCTGATAGGACTATTAGCCAAAAATGCCATATTGATTGTTGAATTTGCCGCTCAAAAAAGGAAGCAAGGCATGAGCATTTTCGATGCTGCTGTAGAAGCTGCTCGATTACGAATCAGGCCAATTATCATGACCTCTTTTGCGTTCATCGCAGGGTTAATCCCTTTGATGAGAACTGTAGGAGCATCGGCACAGGGAAACAAATCGGTAAGTATTGGCGCAGCTGGAGGAATGCTCTTCGGGGTAATTCTGGGTATTTTTATCATCCCTACCCTCTATATGGTTTTCCAGTATCTGCATGAAAAAACCAGAAGAAAATCAGGTAAAAATAATCCTGTCGAAGCTTAAAATTTGAAAATATGTCATTCAAAAATAAATTAAAATACGCTTCCCTACCAGCTCATTCGATTATATTATTGGTAATCATGACCTTATGGGGGTGCAAATCAGGAGAAAATTATGTACAACCAAACTTAAACCTTCCTGACGCATTTAAGTCTTTTTCTTCCGACGAATCAGACAACCTTACAAGAGACACCACTAACATAGGAAAAGTGGAATGGAGGATGTTTTTCGAAGACACGACCTTGCTGCAATTGATCGATGATGGGTTGAGCAATAACCTTTATTTAAAGCAAATTGAAAAGGAAAGTGAAATAGCCAATGAATCTTTTAAGCAATCAAAAGCAAACTTCTTACCCCAAATAACAGCCGTACTAGAAAAAAGAGAGGATCGTTATTCGCGAAATTCTTCCACTAGAGAAAGTGTCAATTTCTATGGCGATACAAATTCACCCAACCAATGGTATGTAACCAGGGCCAGCAATATGGCTGCACTGCAGTCTAGTTGGGAAATAGATTTATGGGGAAAACTAAGACGCCTAAAGGAGGCTAATTTAGCCCAATGGGAACAAAGGAATGCCTATACCAAAGCAGTAAAAACGGACGTTGTCGCTGAAATCGCTACCTCCTATTATAAATTACTTATGCTGAAAGAACAGCAACAAGTTGCTGAATACAATTTAAGGTTGAATGACTCTACGCTAAGTATTGTAAAACTTCAGTACCGAGCAGGTGAAGTGTCTTCTTTGGCGATTACACAAACAGAATCCCAAAAATTGATCTCCGCATCATTAGTACCTCAAATAGAGCGTGAACTTGAAGTGCAAAAAAACAAGCTGAATGAATTATTGGGCGAGTACCCTAAAGAATCCATTGATGTTCAAAGAGGTTTGGGTGACACCAGGTTACTAAGTGAAGTAGCTGTGGGGGTACCACTGGAACTTATTAAAAATAGACCAGATGTCTATGCTGCTGAATTGGCTTTGGTTGAGGCAAATGCTCAGGTAGGCGTCTCTCAAGCCATGCGCTACCCTTCCCTTTCTTTGAATGCCCAGCTGGGTTATGATGCGATAAACCTGTCCAACATCACGAATCCCAGCTCGCTGTTTGGAGTCTTTATTGGGTCACTTACACAGCCTATCTTTCAAAACAGAAAATTAAAAACGAGGTACAGAATATCTCTCTCGGAAAGAGACATAGCTGAACTTGCCTTCCGAGAGAAAGTGATTCAGGCGGTAGCTGATGTATCCAATGGAATGATCACTATCCAAAAATTGGAAGAAGAATATGAATTGGCTGAAAGACGGCTAACCAACGCTAGAAAAGCTGTGAAGGAATCCTATTTATTATTTAGCAGTGGGTATGCCACCTATTTAGAGGTCATCAATGCCCAAAGCAATGCATTAGAAAGTGAACTGTATATGGTAGATGTCAAAATGCAAATGCTGGTAGCAAATATAGAATTATACCGAAACCTTGGAGGTGGTTGGAACTAAGTTAGCAGCTTGGTTTTCAAAAAAGTGAATTCAGAAAAATGTTAACATTGGCTGAATCAAAACAGCTTTATTGATTCTTTATCAAACTATTTAATTCACCAAGTATAGCTCCAAATGAAGTATACTTGGTGAATTTATAGTACCCCTTAATTTTTTAATTTAAACTACTTCTTTTAAGCTGCTTATCCACATTTATCGCAACCACAGCCGGTCTGCGGTTTAGCTGACTTGCGAAACCAGGTTCTGTAAACCCAGCCACCTATAACGGTGATAAATAAAACGAAAACCAATACTTCTTGCCACATAACCTAAGAGAATATTTGATAAGTTGCTAAAGCACCTAAATAGGCAATAATCGTCATGAAAATAGTCTGTAGAATTGGCCATTTCCAACTCTTTGTTTCCCTATAAACCACGGCTACAGTACTCATACACTGCATCGCCAAGGCATAAAACACCATCAAGGAGAACCCTGTAGCCCTGTCAAACACTTTTTCGCCAGTATCTGCATGCACTTGTTTTTCCAGCTTTTGTCTGATCGTTAATTCATCCTCCACTTCTTCTCCAACACTGTATATTGTAGCCACGGTTGCCACAAATACTTCTCTGGCTGCAAAGGAAGTTAGCAGCGCAATGCCTATTTTCCAGTCATAACCTAAAGGTCGAATGGCTGGTTCTATAGCCTTTCCTAAGATTCCTATATAAGATGACTCCAATTCCTTTGAAGCATACATATGCATTAATTCTTCTTTCTCGCTGTCTGTTGCTTTCTCCAACATGGCTATTTTTTCGGCCTCCACAGCTTCCATTCTTCCTGATGGTCCATAACTAGCCAAAACCCACAAAACAATGGAAATTGCCAAAATCACTTTACCTGCTTCGAGAACAAATATTTTAGACTTATTGAACATGGTCATCAATACAGTTTGCAGTCGTGGCATTCTGTAAATTGGCAGGTCCGTCATCAAGAAACTTTTCTCTTTCGTTTTAATGATAAATTTAAGCGCAAAGGCTCCTAGCAAGGTGAAAGCAGTCCCAAAAAGGTACATGACCAAAAGCGCAATTGCTTGAAAATTAATACCCATCCAAGCTTCATCAGGCACCGTCAATCCTATCAAAATTATGTAGACTGGCAATCGTGCAGAACAACTCATCCAAGGAGTCACCAAAATGGTTATTAGACGTTCTTTGCTGTTGCTAATGTTTCTACTGGCCATTATACCTGGAATGGCACAAGCCATTCCTGAGATCAAAGGCACCACACTTTTACCATGCAATCCAAATGGGCGCATGATACGGTCCATAAGAAATACCACCCTTGAGAAGTAACCAGTATCTTCCAGGAAAGCCAAAAAACCGAACAATAGGGCTATTTGGGGGATAAAAATCACTACTCCTCCAATACCTGTTATGATTCCTTCTGCCAATAAATTGGTGAAGACCCCGGGGGGCAACGTTTCTACCACCCAACTGCTTAAAGAAGCAAAAGTGCTATCTATAAAATCCATTGGTGCCTCAGCCCAGGCAAATATGGCCTGAAAAATAAGCAACATGATACCAAAAAAGGTTACGTATCCCCAAATTGGATGGAGAAAAATAGCATCCAATTTGCCATGAAATTTTCGTGGCTCATTTGTTCCCGAAAGTACAGATTTGCTAAGCAGCTCCTTTATTTTTCGGTATCTGTCAGTAGTTTCTTTTGTCTGCTGTTCCTGCGTATCAAAATTAAATGCAGAGGCACGATCTTCTAACCACAACTTTTTTTCCTCAGGTAAAGTAGGATCAAAAGAAGCGAAGATTAATTGTTGAAAAGCCTGATAAGGCTGGCTAAAACCAAATTTTTCTTGAACTTCTTCTAGCAACTCAGGGAATTCCAGTTCATGGAAAGGTTTCCCAACGACAAATTTATCATCAACAAACAAAGACTTTACCGTGTCTAACCCTTGATTGTTTCTTGCATCTGTCATGACCAGAGGAACTCCTAACTCCTGATACAAGGCAAATGTTTTTATGTTTAAGCCCCTTTTTTCTGCCAAATCTTTCATGTTGATCACGAAAGCAATCGGTATTCCCAAATCCATTACTTGTGTACCCAGCAATAGGCTTCTCTCCAAATTACAGGCATCTAAAATCACTAGCGCAGCATCAGGTTTATCCTCTCCTTGGCCGTTGAGGACTTTATGCGCAATTACCTCATCCTCAGATTTGGGTAAAAGGCTATAGGTACCTGGCAAATCTATTAGTTCAAATCGCTGCTCACCGCTTTGGAAATAACCAACCATTTTATCAACAGTCATTCCAGGATAATTGCCAATTTTTTGGCTTAAGCCTGTGAGTTGGTTAAAAATACTTGACTTTCCAACATTTGGATTACCAATTATGGCAACTCTTCGTGTGCCCAATTTTTCTGCTATTTCCATTCGCTATTCTGCTTTCAAATGAATCAGATCAGCCTCCTCTATTCTTAAGGCAAGTATATTTCCGTCTATGATAAATGCCATGGGGCCATTAAAAGGAGCCTTTTTCAATAAGCTAATTTTTTTACCTGGCAAAACCCCCATTTCCATCATCCTCACCAAAAGGTTTGAACTGGTTATGCTGGCAATTTCGTGTACCGTATTGTTATTCAGTCGTGCTGCAGTCATGGGGATTCGGTTTTAAATACTAATCTGCATCTTTGATTTCAATGCGCAATTTTAACATAATTTTCTCGGAAAAATAAGGATTTTCGCCTTTATTTAGATTGAATAAATTATGTTGCCTGTAAGCTTATAACCAATAAATACAGCTTGTAAGTTCGCGAGAAGGGAAAGCATTGCAAAAAAAATCAAAACATGACAAAAATCAACTGAAATTCAGTGAAAGTAAAACCCTTAAAAATTCGCTTTTATTAAAATAATCAAAACAAGATGCTAGGTTCATTCGTGCTTATCTTTAAGCAAACATTTAGAATTTCAATTAAAGAATAGGGCTTAAAATTAGTAAAAGCACGCTTAGGTAATTAATGTCACAGTATTCCCGCCAATTTTAAGCTAGCTTTATGTTCAACAAAGCGCTTAGGGTGGTTGAATAAATAGAACAGAGATTGCTTTACGTAGGTGAGCAGCCAGTTAAACCATTTCAATGGTATGGTTTTGCCTAATTTAATCTTGGCACCTTATTGGCACCTTATATAAGTTCATTAAAATTAAGGATTCAATTTTCTAAATTAAATCTGAAGATCAATAAAATTTATAACGATATGTTTTTCGAACGTGTATATGATAAGAGTTTAGCACAGGCAAGTTATGTAATTGGATGTCAAGCTGGAGGTATTGCTGCAGTAATAGATCCTAAAAGGGATGTAGATACTTACTTGAAAATTGCTGAAGAAAACAATTTTACGATTACCAAAATCTTAGAAACCCACATCCATGCGGATTTTTTATCGGGATCTCGGGAATTGGCAGCTTTAACAGGGGCAGAAATGTACCTTTCAGATATGGGGGGTGAAGATTGGCAGTATGAGTTTCCTCATAAAAAAATCATCCACGGAGACCATATAATGCTCGGAAACTTAGATTTTGGTGTGATAGCTACTCCAGGCCATACGCCTGAGAGCTTAAGTTTTCTTTTGACTGACAAGGCTGCAACTGATGCACCTGTCATGGTTTTTACAGGGGATTTTGTTTTTGTAGGAGATGTCGGAAGGCCGGATTTATTAGAGCAGGCCGCCGGAGTAAAGGGCAGTCAGGAAATAGGTGCTGCACAAATGTTTGATTCGCTTCATAAATTTCAAAAAAACCCAGAATTCATTCAACTCTGGCCTGGACATGGTGCAGGTTCAGCTTGTGGTAAAGCACTTGGTGCTGTTCCCTCAAGTACTATTGGTTATGAAAAAATAAGGAATTGGGCCTTTCAGTTATTGGACGATGAAGCGACTTTCACTAAGACTTTACTTGAGGACCAACCAGAACCTCCACGCTATTTTGCTAAAATGAAAGAACTCAATAAAATTGAGCGCAAACTGCTTACCAAAGTACCAGAAATCAAACACTTGTCAATCGACCTATTTAGAGACAAGGTCCTCGGTCAAATGCCAATAATAGACACCAGACCTCCTGAGGCTTTTGCGAAGGGCTATTTGAAGGGAAGTGTTAACATTGAAAACAATGATTCCATTGCCACCTGGATGGGTTGGTTTATGGATTATGACCTTCCATTCGCCCTCATTGCTGAGTCACATGAATTGGAAAACTTGTCGAGAAAACTGATGAGAATTGGTCTTGATGATGCCTTTGGTTACATCAGTGCTGATGAATTAAAAACTGCAGAAAACAGCAATTTAAAAACCTATACTCCAATCGATAAGAAAGAGGTTCAGGACAAAATTTTCAACCACAATGCTCAGGTTATAGATGTCAGGAGCGCTACAGAATTTAAAGACGGTCATATAGAAGGCGCAAAAAACATATTCGTAGGGAAACTTCAGCAGAACCTAGAGGAGGTAAGTAAAGATCAGCCGATTATCGTTCATTGCCTTTCAGGCAGCAGGGCTGCTATTGCTTATTCGATATTGAAAGCCAATGGTTTTGAAAATGTTTTTAACTATGCAGGCGGTTGGAAAGACTGGCAGAAAAATTAAATTCAGGAGATAAAAGAGCATGGGTAGTAAAAGAGTCTCTTCACAGGACACAGCTATGGTAAATTTCAATCAGAAGTAAAGTAAATTCTAATTCTTGTTTTTAAAACAAGAATTAGTTAACTGCAAAATAAAAACACTGTTTACTTTATACTTTTTAATTGGATATTTAGTTAACAGTTTATAATATAAACCCAATGAAAACTACCATAAATCAACTTGCCAAAGAAATGGCACAATTGGAAGAGGCTTTACTACAAACTACCCATGAGTTTGATGTTTATTTGGACACTCTTCCTGAATCTCAGATTGTTTCTGCCACCAATTTAATTCAATACCTGTATTTCAGAAGTAAGGATAGAAAAACATTGCAGGAACATCTTCACTACTATGGATTTTCTGCCCTTTCCAATTCTGAAAATCATCTTCATAGGCAAATACAAACGATAAGAGAACGTTTAGGTCATGTCTATTCAGAAGCGGCTCTGAACCCATGCACTTATAAATTTAGCAGGAAGAAACTAGAACACAACAGCAAACGCTTGTTTGGTAAACCAATGCAAGAGAAAATGCCCTCCGTTATGGTCACATTTGCTACAGATTTTGCCGATAACGCTGATCTTGTGGAAAGGCTCCTACTCAACGGCATGCAAGTAGCACGCATCAATTGTGCACATGACAATGAAAAGGTTTGGAAGGCGATGATCAAACAGGTCAAAACAGCTGAGAAAAAAACAGGAAAGTCCTGTAAAATATACTTTGACCTAGCCGGACCAAAAATCAGAACTTGCCTATTGGCCAAAGGAAAAGAAGAAGGAAAGGTTAAGGTACATGAGGGTGATATCATTTGGTTAGCAGAAACCAATAAAGGGTTTTCAGCTGAAGACATAGTGATAAGCCCCAATGAACCTGGAATAATTTCTTTTTTAAAAGAGAAGCAAAGGGTATTTATCGATGATGGTGAAATCAGTGGTATTGTGACCAAGGTGGAACAAGGAAAAGTGGCTGTAGCGTTGCTTCGTGTTGCCTCCAAAAAAGGGAAGATAAAATCAGAGAAAGGAATTAATTTCCCCGATACCCCTATGAATATCCCCTCCCTGACGGATTATGACAAAGCCTGTTTACCCTTTATATGCAAAAATGCAGATTTAGTGGGCTATTCCTTTGTAAAAACACCAGGTGATGTAACCAAACTAACCAATGAGCTAAAAAAACTTTCACCTAAAAAACCTCTTCCCATCATTTTAAAAATAGAAACGCCTGAGTCTGTTAGAAACCTGCCCTCTCTTTTACTTGAGGCGATGAAAAATCCACCATTTGGAATCATGATTGCACGAGGAGATTTGGCCGTCGAGATTGGGTTTGGGCGCATGGGGGAAATTCAAGATCAGATTTCTTGGATATGTGAAGCAGCTCATGTACCAGTAGTTTGGGCAACTCAAGTGCTCGAAACCCTTCAAAAATCGGGCATGCCCACCCGCTCGGAGATCACGGATGCAGGACAGGCTTCCTTGGCAGAATGTATCATGATCAATAAAGGCAATCACACCATTCGGGTATTGAAAACACTCAAGGAGATCATGCTTAGAACAGCCGGACATAGGACTAAAAAAAGGTTTATTTTTCGTCCATTAAGTATCGCAATCGACTTTATAGATTCCAATAACATCTATAGATTGGAGCCAATCCCAGAGCGAAAGTAGGGTTCCCATTGCCTCCTACTTTTGATCGGTACAGGGTACTTTAAAGGTCATTGTTGTACAGCACAGTGCAGGACGCCTTTAAATTTAGAATTCACTTACTTTAGGTTTCAAAACAAAAGTAAACCCATGAAAATCTCAACTTTCTTGGTATTGTTTTCACTTATACTTTCCAGTAAAGCGATGGCAATATCTGACTTGACACCAGAATACTTAAGGTGTGAATACCTTGAAAATCCGTTTATTGATGAAAGAGAACCACGCTTGAGTTGGGTTTTAGCTTCTGAAGTAAGGAATCAACACCAAACGGCTTATCGCATTTTAGTGGCTAGTAAAATGGAGCTTTTAGAGCCAGGAAAGGCAGATTTATGGGACTCGAACAAAATATCTGGTGACCAAACCAACCAAGTAGTATACAAGGGAAAGGCGCTTGTTTCCCGTCAAAAATGCTACTGGAAAGTTCAGAGCTGGGATAAAAAAGACCAGCCAGGAAAATGGAGTGAGGCTTCCACTTGGGAAATGGGTCTCTTAATGGCTAGCGATTGGAAAAGTAAATGGATAGGCAAAGATTTTTCATCAAATACCTTACCTATTCCCTACAAGAACAAGGAATTATTGCTCCCCCCTTCCCCTATTCTAAGGAATAAAATAAACCTGACCAAAAAAGTTTCCAAAGCCCGATTGTATATCACTTCTCTGGGTTTGTATGAATACCGAATTGATGGCGAAAAAGTGGGGCTTGACTTTCTCGCTCCAGGCTGGACAGATTACGACAAAAGGGTTTATTACAATGTCTATGATGTCACAGATCGATTGGACCAAGGAGAACATGTTTTACAGGCCATCCTTTCTCCAGGCTGGTACAGTGGCTATATTGGTTACGCTTTATTGATAGGCAATCCGGTAGTTAGGGCATTTTATGGCGACACTCCTGCCTTGAGAGCACAATTGGAGGTTACCTATTCCGATGGAAAAACAGCCACCTTTTCCAGCAACGAGGAATGGAAAGCAGCTTCAGGAGGACTAGTGGAATCAGATATTCTTCACGGGGAAACTTTCGATGCCAGAAAGGTCCCGGAGGACTGGAGCAAAACCAATTTCAATGACAATAACTGGAGCAATGCTGAAATCATTAGTGCCGGAAATCGTAATTTGGAACTTTACCCAGCACAGCCTGTTCAAGTCACAGAAATTATAAAACCAGTAGATATTTATGAGCGGGAAAATGGTAAATTCATATTTAATATGGGACAAAATTTTGCCGGTTTAGTCAAGCTAAAAGTGAAAGGAAAGGCTGGAGATAAGGTTGTATTAAGATTTGGAGAGATGCTACACCCTGACGGCAGGCTTATGGATGAGAACCTACGCATGGCCAGGGCTACGGACACCTATATTCTCAATGGAGATCCCAATGGAGAAGAATGGACTCCCTCTTTTACCTACCATGGATTTCAATATGTAGAAGTTACCGGATTTCCAGAAAAACCTAAAAAAGAGAGTATTACAGGATTGGTTTTGGGATCAAATACCCCGAGGGTAGGTCATTTTGAGACAGATCACCCAATGGTGAACCAACTCTACAAAAACATTGTCTGGACCCAAAGAGCAAATTTTGTAGACATTCCCACAGATTGCCCTCAAAGGGATGAAAGAATGGGATGGACTGGCGATGCGCAAACCTACGCGGGTACAGCCGCCATTAATATGGATGTCTCTGCCTTTTTTACAAAATGGATCCAGGATTTAAATGATGCCCAATGGGATTATGGTGCTTACCCAGATTATGCACCCGCTCCAGGGGTTAGAATTTCTGATACCTATGCCCCAGGATGGATGGAGGCAGGAGTAATTAACCCTTATGAACAATATAGGGCCTATGGAGATACGCGCATTATAGAAAAGGGATGGGAAAACATGGAAAGATTCATGGCTTTCCATGACAAAAAAAGCAAAGGCACCTTCTTTTACCCAGAGGGATCTTTTGCAGACCTCAGCCCTAAAGGAGGCTATGGAGACTGGCTTTCAATTGGTAAAAAAACTCCTCCTGATATGCTCGCCACCATGTATTATGGTTATGTTTCACAGCTTATGTCAGAAATGGCAACCGCCATAGGCAAATCAGGAAGGGCGATGCATTACCAGAATTTATCAAAAAAGATTAAATCGGCTTTTGCTGAGCATTACATGGACAAAGAGAGCGTGAGGCTTATTACCAATGCTGCTGCTTATGGTGACGGCAAAGGATATGTGGATGGCCAAATGGGATTTTCAGGCCATACACAAACTGCTTATGCCAATGCCATTTCTCTAGATTTTCTAAACGAAGAACAAAAAAAGAAAGCAGGAGCGCATCTGGCACAGTTAATCTATGAAAATGATGGGAAATTGGCTACAGGTTTCCTTGGGGCAAAACAACTTTTACCTGCTTTAACCGCTACAGGTCACAGTGACCTGGCCTACCAGCTTCTTCTTAACGAAGAGTACCCTTCTTGGGGCTTTGAAATAAAGAATGGCGCCACTACCATTTGGGAAAGATGGGACAGTTATGTAAAAGATGATCCCGAAAAAATGGCCAGCCTCAACAATGGAATGAACTCCTTTAGCCATTATGCCTTCGGCTCAGTATTTGAATGGATGTTTAACACCATGGCAGGCATTAGGGCAGAAGAGCCGGCGTACAAGACATTTATAATCGCACCAGAAATACCCCAAAACGCGATAAATTATGTGGCGGCAAGTCATCAATCTATTCATGGAAAAATCACAAGTTCATGGAAAAAAGAAAAGGGAAAACTTCTTATGGAAGTCAGCATTCCTGTGAATACGCAGGCAACTGTTTACATCCCCGCTAAAAATGAACTTGAAGTAACATTAGATGACATACGTTTAGATCAGCATCAAGACATACAACTGGGCCACTTTTACAAAGGGAAACAGGCTGTCAAATTAGGGTCTGGCACTTACCATTTCACAAGTCACATTGATTGATCTTGGGATTATTTTTGGCTTATAATACCTCAAATCAGTAATCTATTTGATTCTGATTTGAGGCCTCTGAGGAGTATTTTTTAAGGTAATTCAATCATTTTGACGACCTTTTCCCAAATATCAGCATCTACAGGGATGCCAAGTCGAAGGTTTTCTTCTCTCCTAACAAAGGATTGTTCTCCCGGATAGCTTATTCCCATGCCTTCAAAAACTTTAGAAGATTTCAAATCTGCTAGTACATTACCAATTCTTTCGTCAAGCTTATCCTTTTGGATTCCCAAAATTTCAGGATGTAGGCATAAGAAAAACTGAGAGACCCCATACTCCTCTTTCTGCCGACCAATTTCATGGGTAGATTGTCCGTCTGATAACCCCGATGCCAAGAGGTCCAGCATCATAGACAGCCCCGCTCCTTTCCATAAACCAATAGGCAAAGCCAACTGCTCTGCCATCACCTCTAATGGATCTTTTGTAAGCTTGCCTTCTGAATCAAAACCGGCATCATAGGGCAATTCTTTATTTTCTTTTCTGTAAATCGCCATTTTTCCATAGGAGTATTGGGTCATTGCAGTATCCAGAACTACTGCTTTGTCCAAATAAGGCAAGGCAATTACCAAGGGGTTGTTGCCCAATTTTGGCTCTTTCCCGCCCCATGCTGGCATATTGGGTGTGGTATTGGTAAAACAAATCCCAATACATCCCGCTTCCGCTGCTTGCCATCCATAGTTGCCTGCACGCATCCAGTGATTTGTATTGCTCAAGGCTACACAACCCATCCCATTACTTGTAGCCATGGCTATGGCCCTGTCCATGGCTAAAGAGGCATTGTACATCCCAGCTCCCAACTGACCATTCCATCGCTCCATTATAGGTAGTGTAAACTCCTTTATCGGCTCTTTATCCGGTAATATCCTTCCTCTTTCCACCTGCTCCAAAAAAGCTGGAAAACGGTTCAACCCATGAGAGGCCACCCCATCCAGACTTGCTGTAGCAAATAGTTTGGAACAAACTTCTGCCTTTTTCTGATCAAAGCCATTCTTTATTAACACTTTGGTGAAAGTGGTTTTTAAAACTTTAAAGGGAATCCTTTTGCTAGTGCCCATGCGGTTTTTTAGTCAAGATTTATTTTCAGATTAAAAGTAAAAGAATTTTATCAGGGGTAAAAAATACTCATTAGAATTTTTAGCGATATAAGACCGACTATCACTACTTTTTTCTTCATAATATGGATTTGATAGGGCTTATTTGCTATCGATTGAAGTAAAACCATGTCGGAAATCGCTTTATTGAATCCGTAAGGGTTATATGAATTTACTTAAATAATCGTTTGAAATAAATTGATATCAAATACATATAGTCATCATCTCAATTAAATTTTTGGTTAATTCCTTCTTTTTTTACTTTTTGCATGACTAAAAATTGATTCTCCGTCTATATGAAAGTTATCAGCTGTGAACGTCCGGGTCTGTTCTCTAATAAGGAAACTGAAATGCCGCAAGCCATAAAGGGTGAGGTTTTGGTCAATATTAAAAAACTAGGGGTTTGTGGCACTGATTTGCATGCCTTTGCAGGAAACCAAGCATTTTTCACTTATCCAAGAATACTTGGACATGAAATAGCCGCCCAAGTAGCCCAACCCAATGGATCTTCACTCAAGGAAGGAGAGCCAGTTGTAGTCATTCCTTACCTTCATTGCGGGCAATGCAGTGCTTGTAAAGCAGGAAAAACCAATTGCTGTGAAAAACTCAAAGTATTGGGCGTTCATACGGATGGTGCCATGCAGGAATTCATGGCCCTTCCTGAGTCTATTCTTATTGCAACACCTCAGCTAAGCTGGGATGAAATGGCCATTGTAGAGCCACTTTCTGTAGCAGCACATTCAGTAAGAAGAGCTGGCATTCAAAAAGGAGATCAGGTCTTGGTCATGGGCTGCGGACCGATTGGGTTGGCAATCATGGTTTTTGCTAAGCTTGCAGGTGCAGTAGTAACTGCCCTGGACATCAATTCATGGAGATTAAAGTTGGCCAAAGACGAGTTCAAAGCCAGTCATACAATCAATGCCAAAGAAGTTGAGGCCAATTCAGCGCTAAAAGAGTCCTATAAAAATAGCTTTGATGCTGTAATTGATGCCACTGGCAACAAATCAGCGATGGAGGTAGGGCCCTACTACGTAGGGCATGGCGGAAAATACGTTTTGGTAGGGCTATACAAAGATCAATTGTCTTTTCACCACCCTTCAATACATGCCAAAGAATTAACCTTACTATGCAGTAGAAATGCCACTAAAGATGACTTTCAATATGTCATTTCCACCTTAGAAAGAAAATCTTTTCCTACTAGTTCCTATACCACGAATAAATTTGACTTTTCACAAACAAAAGAAAAATTCCCTGAACTTACCCATCCTGAAAACCAAGTCATCAAAGCTTTAATAGAATTTTAAAGCTTTACTTCCTAAAGGTTACCAATAACCCTCTCTACTCTACCCTCTGAAATCGGATATGCCTACGTGTATATTGGTTTATTGGGGTTTTACTGCATGGTTACTTCAGTAAAACCAAAAGTTGCATGAACAGGAATTCAAAAGAGGAAAACATGTGCTGATTTAGAATGTGTAATTCAGTTATTGGGTTTTCTACCATTCAAAAACCCTTCCCACCATTTGTAAATTGATTTTGTTTCTTGATAAATTTATTTACGAAATTTGAAAATTAAAGCGTTTAATCTATGAATAGGTTTTCATTTTTAATTCTGACCCTCGGTTTCATCGTTTTTCCATTATTTGCTAATGGACAAATGAATAGTAACTACCAAATTTTAAAGACCAATAATGCCTACGTTGTCAAGCCCCAATCAAAGGACTTTACAAGGATAGACACGGAAGGTATGAGCCTTGATTGCTCCACAACGAATCTTAGTAGTGAGTTAAACTTTGGTCATATTTCAAGTTATTTTGATGAGGAGACACAAATCCTCTTTAGAAACATGAAAATCCAGGCCAGGGTTTACGTTGACATTCAAGGTAACATCAGGGACCTTTATTTCATCTGTGAAAATGATCCTAAAGATCAAGGGATAGACTTTGCAGAACTTGCAATGACCATCCAAAGGAAATATAAAATAGCCCAAAATGATGAATGCCTTCCTAAACTGGAAGATAAATTCATTTCATGGTATATCCCATTGTACCAATATTAATTATAACCAAGCAATACTTTTCAATTTGCATTCATTGGGCCACAGTGTTAGCGCTATTTGAAGGCTTTAAAGCGTTAAGTGGAATTATACAATAGAAGAATGCCCCTCACTAACCCTATCAAAAAAAGCCAAAAAAAAAAGCCCGATTGTATCGGGCTTTTCAATAAACTTATTTTTTTTTATTTCAAAAAGAGCATTTCTCTGTATTTCACTAATGGCCATGACTCGTCATCCACTAGCAATTCGAGTTTGTCTACTGCATACCTGATAACGTCAAAGTAGGCATCTTTAACCTCCACGCTATAAAGCTTGGCTTTTTTAGAAATATCCTCTTCTTTATTCACTCGCTTCCTAGCTTCAACCATTTCGCCTACATTTGATTTGAGTGACTCAAGGTGTTTAGAGATTTCCTCAATTGTATCAAGGGCTGCTGAATGATCTAGGCCTAAGCCTTTCAAACCATTTGCATTGGCAATAAGCTTGTTTTGGTAAAGGATAGCGGTAGGAATAATGTGGTTCAAGGCCAAATCGCCCATTACACGGGATTCGATCTGAACTTTCATTATGTAATTCTCCAATCTGATTTCATGTCTTGCATGTAATTCTCTTTCATTAAGCACTCCATGCTTTTTGTAAAGGTCTGTTACTTGCTTCGAAATAAGTACATCCAAGGCATCTGCTGTACTCTTCAAGTTAGAAAGGCCTCTTTTCTCAGCTTCTTGTGCCCATTCTTCAGAATAGCCATCACCTTCGAAACGGACTTTTTTACTTTCCTTGATATATTTTCTAAGTACATTAACTATGGCAAGTTTCTTTTCTTTACCTGCACCTATTTCCTTATCTATGTCTCGTTTCATGTCTTTAAGGACATCCGCAACGATCACATTGAGTGCTGTCATTGGTCCTGCAGGATTTGCAGTAGACCCAACTGCTCTGAACTCAAATTTGTTTCCAGTAAAGGCGAAAGGAGAAGTTCTGTTTCTATCAGTGTTGTCAAGAATGATTTCAGGAATTTTAGAAATCCCCAATTTCATGTACATGTTGTCACCTTTTTCTATTTTTAAATTGCCATTTTTCTCCAATTCATCTAGGATATCAGTAAGCGTACTTCCCAAGAAGATAGAAATGATAGCAGGAGGAGCTTCATTTGCACCTAATCTGAAATCATTTCCTGCAGAAGCTATACTAGCCCTAAGAAGATCAGCATTCACATATACCGCTTTAATAGTAGCTACCAAGAAGCATAAAAACTGAAGGTTTTCTCTTGCTGAGTTACTAGGCTGGAAAAGATTAACACCTGTATCCGTAATCAATGACCAGTTATTGTGCTTTCCACTACCGTTAAGGCCTGCAAATGGCTTCTCATGGAAAAGGACTTTAAGATTGTGCTTTTCTGCCACTTTCTCCATTACCTCCATCAAAAGTAGGTTGTGATCAGTGGCTTTATTGATGTCTTCAAATAATGGCGCTACCTCAAACTGTCCAGGAGCAACTTCATTGTGACGCGTTGAAACAGGAATACCCAATTTCAATGATTCAATTTCAAAGTCTTTCATGTACTCCTTAACTCTGGAAGGAATCGACCCGAAGTAATGATCATCCAATTGCTGACCTCTAGCTGGATTATGTCCAAAAACAGTTCTACCAGCCATTACTAAGTCTGGACGAGTAGCATATAATGCTCTGTCAACAACGAAATATTCTTGTTCTACACCCAGTGAAGGATTTACTTTTTTTACATTTCTGTCAAAATACTGACAAATCTCTACAGCCGCTGCATTGATTGACTCAGTAGACCTGATAAGCGGTGTTTTAAAATCAAGTGCTTCACCTGTATACGAAACAAAAATAGTGGGTATACATAGCGCCTGATCGAAAATAAATATCGGTGAACTAGGATCCCAAGCAGTATATCCACGAGCCTCGAAAGTTGTTCTTATTCCACCGTTTGGGAAAGAAGATGCATCAGGTTCTTGTTGAACCAAAGTGCTTCCTTTAAATCTCTCCATTCCGGTCATGGCATCGAAAAAGGTATCATGTTTCTCAGCAGTTGATCCCGTAAGGGGTTGAAACCAGTGAGTATAATGCGTTGCACCTTTAGACATGGCCCATCCTTTTACTGCTGTTGCGATTTCATCAGCTGTGGACATATCGATTTTCGTTCCTTTTTCAATCGCAGCTTTGACTTTTTTGAATACAGGACTAGCTAAGGTTTCCTGCATCTCTTTTAAGCCAAAGACCTGAGATCCGAAATAATCAGAAATTTTTAAAGAAGGTGCTACTGCAGTTAACTTAGCTCTGCCTTGCACTTTCATTAACGCTTTTTGTCTTAATGTTGCCATTTGAATAGTTTATGGTTTAAAAACTAATTACAAAATTAGAAAAATAATTGAATTTTTTTCGTTTATGGTGATTTTTAGAAGCAATTTCGGTAATATTTACAGTATTGACAACAAACACACTCAAAATATCTATCAGAATGGTTCTTTTTTTTCGAATTCGTCAAATTTATTGCAAAAATGGAAAACTCAATGATATTCACTAAATTTGCACCGGAATATAAAGAAAACAAAAGTTTGAAAAAAGTAGCATTCTATACCCTCGGTTGCAAATTAAATTATGCAGAAACCTCTACTATTAGCCGTATGTTTGAAAAAAAGGGCTATAAAAAGGTAGGTTTTGAGGAAACACCTGATATTTTCATTATCAATACTTGTTCGGTTACCGAAAATGCTGATAAAAAATGTAAGAAAATCGTTAAAGAAGCCAAAAAGATCTCTCCAAACGGTTTTATTGCTATTATTGGGTGTTATGCACAACTTAAGCCTCAGGAGATAGCCACTATACCGGGGGTTGATGCGGTCTTGGGTGCGGCAGAAAAATTCAGGTTGATTGAATTACTAGATGATTTTTCAGTTGGTCAGGAGGCCAAAGTCTACGCATCTTCCATTACTGAAGCGGAGGTATTTAACAACGCTTATAGCATTCATGATCGAACTAGAACTTTTCTAAAGGTTCAAGACGGCTGCAACTATGGTTGCGCTTTTTGTACAATTCCACTTGCAAGAGGTAAAAGCAGAAGTGATACCATTAATAATATCCTAGCGGCTGCCAATGAAATTGCAGCTACCGAAGTAAAAGAAATAGTAATTACGGGTGTAAATATTGGGGACTTTGGCATTCATAATGGCAAAAGAAAAGAAAAATTCATAGACCTTATTCAGGCATTGGACCAGGTTGAAGGGATCAACAGGTTCCGAATTTCATCCATAGAACCCAATTTACTAACAAATGAATCCATTTCATTTGTCGCCCAATCCCAAAACTTTGTACCTCACTTCCATATTCCGCTTCAATCTGGAAGCAATACAATATTAAGAAAAATGGGTAGAAGGTATTTAAGGGAACTTTATGAAGATAGGGTCAGCAAAATCAAAGGCCTTATGCCTCACTGCTGTATAGGGGGTGATGTAATTGTCGGCTTTCCGGGTGAAACAGAAGAATTGTTTCTGGAAACTTATGAATTCCTCAAGGAACTACCCATTTCTTATCTTCATGTTTTCACCTATTCTGAACGGGCCAATACCAGGGCTGCAGAAATGGACGAAGCAGTAGCCATGAAAACCAGAAATAAGCGCTCAAAAATGCTAAGAATACTTTCTGAAAAGAAAAAGAGGGCTTTTTATGAAGAGAATCTTGGCAAAACATACACCGTTTTGTTTGAAGGGGATGTTGAAGATGGTAAGATGTTCGGTTTTACAGAAAACTACATTAGGGTAAGTGCCAAATATGACCCTCTTTTAATAAATGAATTGAAAAGGGTGACTTTGATAGGAATAAATGACAAAGGTAGTGTGGATGTATATGAGCCTGAAAGGGAAGAAATACACCACTAAGATTATAAATTGGTAACGTTAATCAACCGATGGTCAGCGTATTTTTTAATTTTATAATTTTTATGATGCAGGAATGACTTTCATGTCTTAAATTGGGTTATTGTAAGATTTATCCCCCAATCCAATTTATTAATATGATCACGCATCCAAAAAACTTCTTTTTTGCCATAGTTTTAATACTCCTTCAGTTTACAAATACTTATTCTCAAAGTTCACTAGGGGAAAATTTTGACCCTTATCAACCAGTGAAAATAGCTGAAGATGGTAGCTGGTGTTGGTTTCAGGATGAAAGGGCGCTGTTGATTGATAACAAAGTGTTTTTCACTGGAGTCACTGCAAAAGGATACAACACCGTTAGCGAGTGGAATTTGGATGATTACAGTTCTAAAACCACGGTAATCACCGAAGGCTCTTTGCCTGCAGATGATCACAACGTAGGTTCACTTATGTTGAGACCTGACGGTAAAATTTTAACCGTATACTCTGGACACACCTATGACGATTCCGTTAGGTATAGAACAACCGTTAACCCATTCGATATTAGTGAATGGACAGATGAATCTTCTTTTATCGCCAATGCCAAGGTTTGTTATTCCAACACCTATTATTTGGAAGAGGCTGATTTAACCTATAATTTTTTTAGAGGAAATGGCAACAACCCACATTATATGGTCTCTAAAGACTATGGAGATAGCTGGACATTTGGAGGGAGGCTTTTTGAATTTCCTGGAAGGTCCTATTTGAGGTATGCTTCTGACGGAAAAAATCGTGTACATTTCATTACCACGGATGGGCACCCAAGACACATGAATAATAATGTATACCATGGATATATTGAAAATGGTAATGCCTATAAATCTGATGGTACCTTAGTAGGACCATTAAGCACAACAGAAAACAGCAAGTTCAAACCTTCTGATTTTACAATAGTATTTGATGGTGACCTTGAAACACGTGAAGACATTGGCTGGACAAGTGACATCCAGCTGGATGATAACGGATCACCTTATTTTGTGTTCTCTGTTACCAAAGACCCAGTAACAAGAGGTGAAAGATTTAATGTCGAAAAAGGTGGCTTTGACAACAGGTACCATTACGCAAGATGGGAAAGTGGAAAATGGATCGAAGATGAAATCGCTTATGCTGGAAGTCGTTTGTACCCCAGCGAAAATGAATACACAGGTTTAATTAGCTTAAACCCCAAAGACAAAAATATCCTTTACTTTTCAGGTGATGTACATCCAGTGACTGGTGACCCACTACTTGTAGATGGTGAAAGAAGATACGAAATATTCAGGGGAGAAAGACTTAACGAGGAAAGCCCTTGGGAATTTACTCCTGTTACTTTTAATTCAAAGGAGGACAACCTTAGGCCTATCGTATTGGCGGATGATAACCGAGAAATTGTTTTGTGGCTGACAGGCAGGTATACTACTTATAAAGATTATCAGCTCAAGGTTTACGGAAAAGTAATCCAGAAAAAAAAAACGGTTAAAAAAAACGAAAACAAGAAAATAACATTTCTTATCAGTAAGGATCCTGACAATTATGAAGCGGATCTCACCATCCCCTATTTTGCAATGAAACTAGCAAAAGAAAGTGGATTTGAGACCGAAGTGATTTTAGGAGAAGGCAAAAGAAATGAGTTTAAGCTCCCAGCATTGGAGAAAAACATGGATAGTGATCTGTTGGTCTTTTTCTTAAGAAGGGTGGCACTTTCTTCAGATCAAATGCAATTGATAAAAAATCACATTGCTGCAGGCAAACCAGTCTTAGGCATAAGAACGGCCAATCATGCCTTTACCGTTAGAGAAGGAGATATTCCTTCAGGATATGAGGACTGGGAAAATTTTGTTCCCGAGGTCTTAGGGCATGAAAACAAGGGCTATGGTGCAGCCAGGGAGCCGACTCAGGTTGTAACCAAACAAAAACCCGGCAAAAAAATCTTAAAAGATATCCCTGGAGGAAAGTGGGAAAGTCAAGGTAATCTCTACTTAATCGGAAATACGCTTGATAATAAGGCTAAAGTAATATTAAGCGGTACTTCCGATGGGAAGACCAACCCTATAGCTTATACGAGGAAATTTGGAAAATCCAGGGTTTTCTATACCTCTCTTGGGTATCCTACAGACTTTACCCACCCCTATTTCATCCAATTTCTGAAAAATGCCATTGATTGGACATTAAAAATAAAATAGGCAAACCACTAACTTACCCCTCTGCTCATGAAAAGCTTCATTTTATCTCATCAACAAATCTTATTTACTGCCTTACTGTTTATTTGTATGTCTACTACATTTCAAGGTTTTGCCCAAAAATCAAATACATGGAAAACCGGAACAGCTAAAATAAACATTACGCCGAAATCTTCTTTATGGATGGCTGGTTATGGCCATAGGGACCATACATCGGAAGGAAAATATGGGGAATTATGGGTAAAGGTATTGGCATTGGAAGATGCAAAAGGATATAAAACCGTAATCGTTACTTCAGATCTATTGGGTTTGCCTAAGAATTTGTCTGATGGAATACGCAATTCAGCCATTCATCAGTTTGGCCTTCAAAAATCTCAAATTGTGCTAAACAGCAGTCACACCCATTCAGCACCTGTATTAGGTAAATCTCTTTTTGACATTTACCCAATGAATTCACAGCAACGAAATGATGTGGAAAAATACACCGATAATCTTCAGGAAGAAATAGTGAAAAGCATAGGCAAGGCACTTTCCAATATGAAGCCCTCCAAAGTATATTCTAACAATGGCACGGCTAGATTTCAGGTCAATAGAAGAAACAATAAGGAGAGCGAAGTTCATTTGTCAACCAATTTAAATGGTCCAATGGATCATGCTGTTCCTGTGTTAAAAGTACTGGATGAAAATGACCAAATCACTACAGTACTATTTGGCTATGCTTGCCATCCTACTGTACTGAGCGGTTACGAATGGTCTGGAGATTATCCAGGTTATGCTCAGGAAGTAGTCGAGAAAAACTACCCAGGAGCGATGGCCATGTTTTTCCAGGGAGCTGGTGGCGATCAAAACCCGCTTCCTAGAAGAACTCTTCCTTTGGCAAAGCAATATGGAACAGTCTTGGCGGCTACTGTAGAAAGGGTGCTCTCTGAAGAAATGAAACCTTTAGAGGCTGATTTAGGATCTGCCTATACAGAAATAGACCTGGCCCTAGAAGAAGCTCCAAGCAAGGCTGAACTTAATAAAATAATCAACGAGCAAAGTGGTTATATGAAAAGATGGGCAGAACGGATGCTTAGAGAAATAGAAGCTGGGAATACCCTCCCATCCTCTTATCCATTCCCTGTGCAAATTATAAAAATGGGTAACCAGTCTATTTTCACGATGGGAGGCGAGGTAACGATAGGATATGCCAATAAGCTCAAAGAAAAGTATGGCCCTGATATATTTGTCATGACCTATACAAATGATGTAATGAGTTATATACCGACCGAAATCGTCCTTAAAGAAGGAGGATACGAGGGACACACTGCACAAATGGTTTATGGCCTGCCTAGTAAATGGAAAACAGGATTAGAGGCACAAATTCTATCTGCATTTGATGGACTGGCCAGTAAATTAGCTATTCACCCTACTAAATAGAAGGCATTTCGAGCTTAAAAAACATGAAAAAATATACTTTTAAGATTTTCGCATTAGCAATGACAGTGCTACTAAGCACCTCCCTTAACCGTGAATTGTTTGCCCAATCAGCAAGTTATGAGGTCTTATTTGATGGTGGCGCTTTAGATAAATGGCAATCAAAGAATGCCCCATCCTCTCCCATTAAAGGATGGATAGTGGAAGATGGTATGCTCTTTATGGAAGGAAAAGGTGGCGGAGACATTATCACTAAAGAAAAGTACAGTGATTTTGAGCTGGTTTTCGAATTTAACCTAACCGAAAATGCCAATAGCGGAATTAAGTATTTTGTAGGTAATATTTACAATGAAAAATCTGGGGAATCAAAGTTAAACGGACCTGAATACCAAATTATCGATGATTACAATTACGAAGGTGTTAAGGAAGATCCCAATGGAACTACTTCCACAGGAGCAGCTTACCTGTTCTACCCTCCCAAAAATAAGCAACTAAACCCTCATGGAAGATGGAATGAGGGTAAAATTGTGGCCAAAGGAAATAAGGTTAGCCATTGGTTGAATGGTAAGAAATTAGTGAGTTACACCAGAGGAAGTAAAGACTACTTAAAGAAAAAGACTGCCAATAAATTTAAAGATGACAAAAATTATGGGGAGCTAGAAGAAGGCCATATTTTAATCACAGACCACGGAGACAAAGTCTTTTTCAGAAATATAAAAATTAAAAAGCTTTAGCCTAAAATAATTTTCAAATTGAATGTGGATGAAAGCCGAAGCTGTCTAAGGTTAAAGTTTATACCCCCATGCACCTAACCATCAATTGGTAAATATTTGGTATAGCAAATTATTAAAAAATCCCTGAAGCTGGTCAGCTTCAGGGATTTTTTAATACTGGTTTATTGAACCCAAAGTAGGCAATCTATTGCATGCTGATCCGCCGCTGCGGACAAAAACAGCCTGATTTTATTACGATTACAGCAGTGCCCGTAAACAGGGAACAGGCATTAGCCCTGACTATCGTCAGGGCGGGTAAATCCCATGATATAATCCGGACTTAAACATCCCACTTGAACCATTCCTAAGCTTTGGCAATAAATGGTTCAATCAAAGGAATTACGATAAATTCCTACTTGTATTCTTCAAGCATCAGGCTTGATTTTTCATCGAAACTTTCCCCAATTTTTGAGTTTTTCGTCAGCTCCCAATAACTTTGTTCCTGTAAAACCAAAACTTGCGTGGCCACTATCCAGCTTTGCGTCCATCCTGTGAGTGTTCCCCATGCGCCCCAACCAGAATCAGCATTGGATGCCCAATACTCCCATCGCTCATAATCAAAGCCTCTAAACCATGCGCCATCCAAATCTTTAATGGTGTCACTTTTAACTTGTATCCTTGTTAAAAAATCAGATAATTTCTCCAAGGCTTTAAAATATTCAGGATTATTGGTTGCATGAGCTGCTTCATTAAGGCTGAAAAAGGCGAAATTACTCGTATACAACATATCAGCAATGGGATCACCATTTTCAAATATCAAAGGTGCCTCATGGAGCCCATATTCTTGGTTGGAAGAAGTTCTGCCATACCTCCCTTTATCGGCACCACCCAATTCTTCTCTAATTGCCCCACTTTCAACTTGATTTTCCAAAAGCTTGCTTACAATTTTATCTAGCCATTCTCTATGCTTAGGAGTATCCTCTACTTTGACCAACCAGGCCAGTGGTAAAATCATTCTTGCGCGCTCTTGCTGAATACCATTGGTCCATAGCCAATCCTGAGGATAGCTTTCCATTGTGATTTCAATCCCTTTTTTAGCTTTGGTAAGTAAAGGTTCATATCCTGTTTTGTCATACAACCATAAATAATTTGCCCACATCCATGATTCAAAATGCGGTGCAGGGTTAATGGTCTCTTGATTCCAGTAATGCTTCCATCCCAATTGGTGCAGATTGGTATTGTTTAAACGGTTGCTCCTAAAACCATTCTGTCCAGTTGTCCTGAAGTTAGCCAAAATTGCTTCTGTCATTTCTTCATTCCAGTCTTCTTTTTGCATGTGTGCCATGGCACCTATTACTCCTAGAATTGCTCGCGCGTTATCATCTCCATAATAAACAAAAGGATGCGTGTTTGACCAACCTATTAATCCATAAGCAGCGGAGTCAGGATTATTGCGAGGCCCGTTGGTAAGATTTTCTCTATATAAAAATTTAACTAAGTTTTCTGCTTTAACATTAAAGGAGGGCTCACCCAAAAGATTGGCTGCTGCAGCCAAAGCATAAGCCCCTTCCCCTTGCACATCTGCCCTGATCCAATAACGATATTGCTGAGTACCATCATAAAAAATATTTGAGGAATGTCCTTCTAGCAAACCTTCAGAGCCATCTCCTGAAGCATACTTTTCGGGAACAAGTGGACCTATAGGGTTGGTCCCATCTCCTTGGTATTTTAGCCAATAGTCCTTCCATTCCTTGGCGATGTAGAATTTACCTTTATCAAACCAATCCACCCCATTTCTAACACTGTTCATTTTATCAGTATGTGACAAAGATTCCGTGGCATTGAAGGCTGGTTCAACATTTCGAGGCCAGGAATTATAACTAAAATCACTTTCCCCAGTAAGTTCTGAAACTATATGAGACCATAAAATTTTCCAATGGGCTTCGGGTCCAAATCTACCTTTAGCAAAATCTGACAACTTACTAAGAGCTATAAACCCTTGGTCCTTTTTGAACAATAATGGATACACTGGCACTCCCTCTAATCCGTATACGGCGCTGTCAAGGCCTGCAACTTTCGCAACCACTAGCAAGGGGTCACTAACTTCAGCCGAAATAACATGACAATCATTAATGCCCAATATCTTCATTCGATTCAACTCATCACCAAATTCATCAGACACCACCACTGCCCTTTCAAGCCTTGTCTTCAAGACTTCCCCATTGCTTTCCAGGCCTTCAAAATCTTCAGGAAACTCCAGGTAAAACTTGATGTTCTTTTGCTGAACAGTAGTAAAGAAGCCTTCGGGTACAGATACCCTTTTTTTGGGATAGTCTGTAGAGAGCACCATTAAAATAGCTCCCTTCTCCATAGCTTCTACGGCAGGCATTATTTCAGTGTGGAACTCAAATGGGTACCCCTCTCCTTTCAGCCAATGTATTAGATCGCTATCCTCCGAACCTATCACATGAATTTTATCCTTTGAGGTAAGGTTACACGAATTAATAAAAGCAGAAATCAAAATTAAAAGCCAGAATCGAAGCATGAATTGAGTTATTTGTATTAAAAACCCCAATATAGGCCAATTCTGCATATATCGTCAACCCTTTTATAAAATATTGTATCAGCGGTATAATTACACTTTTCACTAATAGGAGCCTTATTTAGGACAGTAAAAACATGGCTTTTTAAGGACTTTAAGGACTGAAATCCTTACCTTTAAATAAACATAATTAATACTGGAAAATGCCTGTCAAATATTTATCATTCCTCTTATTCACCTTTCTTGGGTTAAACATTCCATCCTTACATGCAGTAAGTATTAATGATTCCATTTTGGTGGAAATTAGAACCCCGCTTCATTGGAAACACATTGACAAAAAAGCTGATGGTGATACCATTCAAGACCCTCTCAAAAAAAGAGTTGACTGGAATAAATTGGCACCCTACTTCACGGTACCCGCTAAATACGAAGAGGTAAAAGGGAATTATAAAGACCCGTTTATTTTTGAAGACAATAGCCGGGTATCCACTTTAGAAGAATGGAAGAAAAGAAGGGTTGAAATTTTAAACTCATGGCATACCCGTATGGGTGAATGGCCAGATTTGATTGTAAAACCAAATTATAAAATCCTTGAAACCATCAATAAACCAGATCATATCAAAAAAAGAATTCGTTTTGAATGGATCCCTGGTCAAATGAGCGAAGGCTATTTATTGCTGCCACATGAGGCCAATAACCTTCCTGCTGTGGTCACCGTGTATTATGAACCTGAAACAGCAATAGGAGAAGGCAAAGCAGACAGAGATTTTGCATTACAATTGGTCAAAAGAGGATTTGTTACACTCTCGATTGGGTCCACTGAAACGTCTGACAACAGTACCTATTCCTTGTACTACCCACACATTGATAGTGCTTCAGTTCAACCACTTTCTTTACTTGCTTACGCTGCTGCAAATGCCTGGTATTTATTGGCCGACATGCCGGAAGTTAATAAGGATAAAATAGGGATTATGGGCCACAGCTACGGAGGAAAATGGGCAATGTTTGCTTCCTGCCTGTTTGAAAAGTTTGCTGCTGCAGCCTGGTCGGACCCTGGAATCGTTTTTGAACAAACGAGACCAAGCGTCAATTATTGGGAGCCTTGGTACCTGGGATATCACCCAAGACCTAGAAGAGAGAGAGGTGTTCCAACTAACGAAAATCCTGCCAGGGGTTTGTACCCTCAACTTTTGAAGGAAGGAAGAGACCTGCATGAACTTCATGTGTTGATGGCTCCCCGTCCATTTCTGGTCTCAGGTGGTGCCGAGGACGGGGAGAATCGCTGGGTGCCGCTGAATTATAGCGTCAAGGCAAATGCCTTATACGGTAAAAGAGATAGAGTGGGCATGAGTAATCGCCCTGATCATTCTCCTAATCCAGCATCCAATGAAATCATTTACAATTTCTTTGAATATTTTCTAGCACCCTAATCCATCACTAGGAAAGAAATTTCTTGAGATTGTTCTTAACAAACTCATCGTCATTCAACCATGGGTAAGCTTTGTAAACACGATCAATTTCTTCTGATTGACCAGGTGATAGTACTTCACCAGGATTGAGGCACCAAGTGCCTTCAAGCAATCCCTGACGTCTCAGTATTTCGTGAATACCAGGAATACATCCTTTGAATTGGTGCTTAGGATCAAAGATTACAGCATTTGAATCTGTAATTTGTACACCCAATTCTAGTAATACTTCCATACCTGACAAGTCATTGTCCCTACATTCTTTTATTTTTTCCATAAGGGCAACCGCTTTAGTCGTCCATACTGCCCAATGTCCAAGCAATCCTCCAGCAACTCTTTTAGTGATTTTTTTGCCATCGACTACAAAAGTAAAAGGGGTAAGGAGATCTGCTACTATATTGTCATCATTCCCTGTATACATCGCGATTTCCTCATGTCGACTAGAGGAGCATACTGCCCTTACCACATCCAAAGACTGGTACCTATTGAAAGGTGCCATTTTTATCGCCTGAACATTAGGGATGTCTGCAAAATCCTTCCAAAAGTCATAACTTAACAAGCGGCCTCCTGCAGAAGGCTGAAGGTAAAAACCAAAAATTGGAATAACCTCTGCTACTTTTTCAGCCCTTTTTATCAAATCTTTTTCCGACCAATCGCCCAATCCTCCAGCACTCAACAAACCCAGGTCGTATCCCAATTCTTTTGCCAATTTGGCTTCTGCCACTGCCTGATCAGTACCGCCAACTATTCCTGCCACCATTGCAAAAGGTCTTTCTATAGCAGCTGCCTTGACCTCTTCCATGGCCATTCTTAGTACCGGTTCGAAGAGTCCGTACTTTTCTTCTCTAATCTCAAATTGGGTACTGTGTACCCCAACAGCAATTCCACCTGCTCCTGAGGCAATGTAATAGCGAGAAAGCGCCCGTTGGTGTTTCTCATCAAGTTTTCTTTCTGCATTTAAAGCCAATGGATGGGCAGGTATGACAGTTCCATCATGTAATAATTGCTTGATAGCGGGATTTAATTCACTCATTATTTTATAATTAAAATTTTCCTTCTCTTTCCTGGAAATGGGTTGGTTTATTCAAAGTTTCTCCGTCCTGCTGCACCCATTGAACAGTCATCTCAATCATTGTCAACAAGGATACAGTGGGGTACCCGAAAAGCTGGTGACAAAGAGCGGCATTGTTTAACAAAACATTTGGCTCAGGTTCATTGATAAACACTGGTTTCTTATTCAACAACTCCCCAAACTTTTCTGCCACTTGCTTGATACTGATCGTTTCAGGTCCAGTTACATTCAATATTTTAGGAGGACTAGTGGTATGTAGCAAAGACCTGATGGCAATCTCATTTGCGTCGCCCTGCCAGATAACGTTCATATGGCCACTCCTCAAATTGATTGGCTTTTCGGTATTTACCATCTTGCATATTTCCAGTAGATTACCATAACGCATGTCTATTGCATAATTCAACCGATACATCAGCATAGGGATGTTGTATTGATGGCTGAAATATTCAAAAACACGTTCTCTTCCAAGGCAAGATTGTGCATATTCTCCGATTGGCTCTGGCGGAGTTGATTCCAAAGCTCCTCCTGATGCATAATGCATAAAAGGATATATGTTTCCACTTGAAAACACCACAATTTTAGAATTTTTGTACTTTGTCGCAACTCTTCCCGGTAAATAGGCATTCATCGCCCAAGTAGAATGCTCCTGTCCTGTTGTACCAAACTTTTTGCCTGCCATGTAGATTACATTTTCAGCTTCTGGTAAAGCTTGTAAGGCCTTATCATCCAATAAGTCTGCGGCAATACAAGTTACACCATGGTTCTCAAGATCTGTTTTCATCTTGGGATCAGAAAATCTGGAGACACCAATTACCTTTTTATTTACACCTGCATCTTTACATGCTCTGCTTGCAAGTTTTGCAAGGCTTGGCCCCATTTTTCCTGCAACGCCTAAAATGAGGATGTCTCCATTAATTTTTTTTATGTCCTCAACCAGAGCGGCTGTAGGCTTGCTAAGTATCTCCTCTAATTCTTCTATAGATTTCATTTATTTAGTAGTAATTTTTAGTGGTTTATAAATTATCCATTTTTATTCGAATAAATATCAATTGGCCTGATGAATACGGTTTATGCAAAAAACATAGAATAAGCGTTACTTATGGCCAAAGTAAAGAGCACCAATAAACCGATAATTGCGACGACATTACTGAAGGCATTGTTTTTCAAAGGTCCCATAATATTGGTATCGTTACCAATCAGAAACAAACCTAAGCCTATAAAAGGCACTGCAAATATGGTAATCCCTTGGGCGAATACAATTAATTCAAGTGGCAGCCTTCCAAAAATCAATGCTATACCAGCGCCAATTAAAATGATAAGTGAAATCAAAAGTTTCACTGGGGTGCTATTTAAATTTCTACCTAAGGACAAGGCATCGGATAGCAATGTACCTCCAATACTTGCATTACCTAATAAGGAGGAAAATGAAGCCCCAAATAAGCCAACCATAAAAACCATAAAGGAAAATTTTCCATAAACAGGCTCAAGGGCCATTCCTATATCTCCTGCAGAGGTCACTGTCACTCCTTTTGGATATAATATGGTAGCGGCACTAATCATAATCATTGATGAAATTAGACCAAGTATGATTATACCAGTATAACTTTCTCGTAGAGCATCCTTAGATTCCTCCTTTTTCCATCCTTTTTCTTGTACCAGATAAGATTGATAGAAAGCGCCTGCAATAGAAAAACTCGAAGCGACCAAGGCTATTACCAATATAAAGGAACCTTGAGGGATACTTGGGCTCAATCCCGACAATACCTCATCCCAAGCTGGTGGAGCAATAATTATGGTGAATAGGAAAGAGACGAGCATAATCCCAACCATTAGCATCATTACTTTTTCTAGGATTTTATAGAAAGACTTGAAAAATAGCAATGAAATAGCCATTAAGGAAATCACTATAATCCATAAGCTATTGGTTTGCCCTAAGGATTCAGACAAAGCTAATCCTGCCCCTACTGTATTGCCAGCCTGGAAGGCTGCAGTTACGAAAAACACACTTATTCCTGCCACTAAGGCCGCAGCCTTTCCCCATTTATTTCTAAATAAAGTGATAAGTGAAAACTCGGAAGCCATACCTATCCTTGCCCCCATTCCTGTAAAAGCTAACATTAACAATGCTGCAATTACAATTACCCAAAGTAAATGAAAGCCATAAACAGCTCCCAATTTGGAAGTAATTGTAAGACTACCAGGACCAAATACCAATGCGGCGGTAATTAGTCCAGGGCCCAAAGATTTTAACCAACGTTGGATCATATGTGTAATTCTACGAAGTTTTGTTATGAATGAATTGTTTCTTTGTAAATCTAAAAATGCCTTCTATTAAAAACTTCAGCCAATACAACTGCCTCTTTTATGGTTTCAGGGTTTTTCAGAAGCTTAGCGTATTTATTTCCATTTTGGTACTCTCCAGCTACATCAACAACCTCCCCTAAAAGTTTTTCATCATTTTCAATATCAACCTGATCATCTAGTTTAACTAAAGGTTGACGAACATCCCGATATGCTCGATTGTATTCTCTTTCTTTTGCTAAAGGTTTCACTTCCTCAGCATATTCGTCCGTCTTAGTTAATTCTTGATATCCTCTTCTTGGAGTTGGCTCAACTAATTCCTCTTCAGTTTCCTCCGGAGCATCCTGGTGTTGTTCACTTCGTATCTCCCGCAATAGTTCTTCGAAGGAAGGTCCTTGATTAGGAACATTATCATTTTCGCCCATTTCTGGGGCTTCATTATCTGCCTTCTTTTTAGCAAAAGAAGTGTAAATAAAATAAATGATTACTGCAATAATATAGAATACTGTACTACTGTCCATGAACCTATAGGATGATTTAAAAATAAATTTACAAAAATAATCCGGTATGAGGCTATTTTTTTGATAGGTATCAATAATTGAGGTTTAATGGTTTTTCCAGAAAATACCATTGACCTGTCCATGGAGATTCAATATCCTAATTAAAAATATTAAGATTAAAGTTAACTCAATACATGATTTTAGTCAGATATTCATAAAATTTAAATTTTTCTATTAATAATTAAACTAATTTTGCTTAAATTATAGTATTGTTTAACACAAGCTTTCAGTTAACAAAACCAAATCCTACCATGAAAACGAACCCCATAAATAACACGCTAGGCGGAAAAACCATCGCCTTTCCTAACGTAATCGTAAAAACACGCTATGGAAATGTCAATTTAAAGTCCATAATCGAAAATAAAAGAATTATAATTTGCACCAACCCTTCTGTTTTAATCCCAAAGACAGCAGAAGGTCGAAATAGGTTTGAATCGGCCTTAAAACAACTTAAGAAACTAAACTTTCATCTCATCGGGTTTAACAAAAACACTTTTGAGGAACATTTATTTTGTGTCAATTGGCTCAATTCACACATGGAGGATTGTTTGATTTTCCCTATCTATTATTTACCAAAAAATGAAGTGAAAAAAAATCTGGAAGAAATGCTTTCAAAAGAGATTTTAATTGACAATCCTATTTATTTTATCGATAAGATGGGAAATACGCAATCGATAATTAACGGCGATGACACTAAAAACAATAACCTTGAAAACATTGTGGAATTGGCTTCTAAAATGGTGTTGTCTGATCAAAACTTTGCAAATTCAATTAATCGCCTAGAAAATTAATACCTAATCAGGTAAATCATTAAGCAGTAGTTGAATAGTACCAATGGAAAAAATTGGTCCGGCTATAGTGCTAATAATATGCTTTCACGAACAGGTGCATCCACTTGGGATAAGGATGATAGGGAACTGTATGAAAAAATCAAAAAAATTAATACAATAAATATTTATAAAAACACTTTATTCGATGTGAATTAATTTAGTATCGCAATCTTTGAAATCAGTTCTTTATCCTGGGGATTTATCGCCTTTTTCGCTTCATCTTTCCCCATGTCTATTTCAGGCGAAAGTTCTAAATTCACCTCCTTTATAAGTGCGTTGTATTTTTGAATACTTGCATCTATTTCTGCCCCACATTCCACCTGTAAATCATCCGTGATGGCAGCTCCGTGAAGTAGCCCTTTACTTCCAACGATAATGGTTTTAGAACCTATTACCTTACCTATAACCTCCCCTAAAATAACAACTTCAGCACCTTCTATATCACCAATTACTTGTCCTGATTCGCCAATGATAATTTTTTTTATGGTTTTAATATTGCCTTGGATAATTCCTTCAACCCTAAGGTCATTTTCTGTGAATACATTCCCTATTACCCTAAATCCACGCAAAAAAAAGGAAACAAAACCCAATGGGTGAATCGTCATTTTATTGGTGTTTTTCGGAGTCCTCATTAATGCTTTTTATTTACACTATTAAATTCAGGTATGCAAAAAGCAAATAAACAAAACTTGCCATTAGATTACAATTCCATTTGTTAAGCTACTGATAACTGCAATTTTCTTTCGTCCATAATTAAATAAACCTTTTTTAATTAGCATTATTTATATAATATCACTTTAACCCATTAATTAGCCTTTTTCAATTAATTAATTGATTATTTCGACAATTTTAAGCGCCATTTTTAAGGATATTTAATTCAAAAAAAATTGAAAACCAGTAATTTAAAATTAATTCGAGGGTTTATTTTAAACCTTTTCTATCTAGAAAAAACCATCTAAACTTTTTCAAGTAATCGACATTAAGGGTTAAGTATTCCAAATTATCCAATTTAAACAGATTATGCCTCAAGTATTCCCTAGTAATCAAGGGCAGTTATAGGCCTACAATTTTACACGTTTGAAAATTGAATGGATTAGGTTAAATTTGTTTAGGTTTAAATCTACTACATGCAACTCTCCAAGTTAGAAATCAGAGGTTTTAAAAGTTTTGGCGACAAGGTGATGATCCACTTTGACAAAGGAATCACTGGAATAGTGGGCCCTAATGGTTGTGGAAAATCAAATGTTGTAGATGCCATCAGGTGGGTACTTGGAGAGCAGAAGACCAGGATGTTGCGTTCTGACAAGATGGAAAATGTCATCTTTAATGGCACCAAAAACAGAAAGCAACTCAATATGGCTGAAGTTTCGCTGACCTTTGAAAACACCAAAAACTTACTTCCCACAGAATACACCCATGTCACTATAACAAGACGATACTACCGCTCTGGAGAAAGCGAATATTTATTGAATGACATCACCTGTCGTTTAAAAGACATTACAAACCTATTCATGGATACAGGGATCAATTCTAATAGCTATGCTATAATAGAATTAAAAATGATCGATGAATTGCTCAATGATAAAAACAATTCCAGAAGAGAATTATTTGAGGAAGCAGCTGGTATATCTAAATTCAAAACAAGAAAAAAAGAAACACTAAAGAAATTAGGAGACACGGATGATGACCTCGATAGGGTTGAGGACTTGCTGTTTGAAATAGAAAAAAACTTAAAATCATTAGAAAAACAAGCGCGGCAGGCGACCAAGTATTTTGAGATAAAGAAGGATTATAAATCAGCCAGTATCGCACTTGCTAAAAAAGGCGTCTTCGACCAACGGGATTCTCTTATAAATCTGAACAATAAGCTAGAAGCTGAAAATGATCAAAAGGTTCAATTGAGTGCAACATTGGCGAATAAAGACGCATTTCTGGAAAATCTTAAATCAGAAATGATCAACAAGGAAAAGCTACTGGGAAGTAGACAAAAAGCCTTAAATGAACATGTCAATAAAATTCGTCAATTTGAAAGTGATAAAAAAATAAAGAATGAAAGACTAAGGTTCCTTCAAGACAAGTCTCATCAATTGCGCGAGCAAATTGAACAGGACAAAAAAAGCAATGAAAGAGCAGGCTTCAGTATAAAATCTCTTGAGCAAGAACAAAGGATTTCAGAAAAACTTACCAATGAAAAAGAAATCACTGTAAATGAATTAAAAGCCGTTTATGAGGAAAAGAAGGCAATGCACAATGCCTCTTTAGAAAAACAAAAGGTAATGCAAAGCACTTTCGCCCGCAAACGCGACGAAATGTACCAATTGTCTAAAAGCCAGGAAATTAAACAAATACAACTTACTACTATAAAGCAGGAGTTGGAAAAAACAGCTACGGATGACAACAGTCAGATAGAAAATTTAGCAGGGTTTGAGGAGAAACTTCAACTAATCAAGTCCCAATTAGACAAAGAAAACAAGGCCTTTGAGATTCTCAAGAGTGAAGAAGCCGCTCACCTAGCAAAGCAGGAAGAGACCAGCAGAATGCAGGAATTGATAAGGGAAGAGCTCACACAGGTGAACCGTAAACTGGATGCCAAAAGCAATGAATTCCAACTTACCAAATCCTTGGTTGACAACCTGGAGGGTTTTCCAGAGGCCATTAAGTTTTTGAGAAAAAACAGTCAATGGGGCAAAAACATGCCCTTGCTTTCAGATATCATCACTACGGATGAAAAGTACAGGGTTACCATAGAAAATTTTTTAGAGAACTACATGAATTATTATGTGGTGGACAATGATTTAGAGGCCATTACGGCAGTGAAACTTTTGAGTGATTCGGGCAAGGGAAAAGCACATTTCTTTGTGCTTGAAAGATTCGAAAAATTCAGGGCAAGCCAAAACAAGCTTTTTCCTGACGCTGTAGCAGCTACAGAAATTATAGAATATGATTCAAAATATGCACCACTGGTGGCTTATTTATTGGACGATGTTTACATATTTGCTGGAGACATTCACCAAGTACCAAAAACCCAAGAAGGAATATTTATTACAGAAAGCGGGAAATTTATCGATCGAAAGTTCACCATTTCTGGTGGTTCAGTGGGGTTATTTGAGGGCAAAAGGATAGGTAGGGCTAAGAATCTTGAAAAGTTGGAAAAAGACATTAAAATTCTACAAAAAAAGATTAACGAAACCAGGGCCAACCTAGATAAGAGAACTGCCGAACTTTCTAAATTAAAAGCGGTTAATTTTAAACATGCGATAGAAGAAAAACAAGCGATTGTAAATGAGTTGAATCAGGATTATGTTTCAATTAAAACCAAGAAGGAGCAGTTGGCTGAAATGCTCACCTCAAACGCCAATAAAAAAGAAGATATCGAAGAGAAAATCTTCACGCTTACTGAGGAATTGGAAAATCTAGGGCCTTTGTTAAAGGAAGAAAAAGAAGCCTTTGAGTACCTGGAGGAAGAAATTAACAATATAAATTCCGACTTACAGGAAGCTTCAGAAGAACTCTCCCACAGGTCTTCTCAATACAATGAAGAGAACATTCTTTACCATCAACAATTAAACAAACTTCAAAGTATCGCTCAGGAAATCACCTTCAAACAAAGTACTTACGAAAGTAGCAAACAGCGAATCGAAAAAGCGCAAGGTGAAATGGGCCAAACTGAGCAAGAAATTAAGTCATTAATTGACAACAATGAAGTTAAGGATGACGAGCTTATTGAACTTTACAGCGAGAAAGAGCGCATTGAATCTGGTGTAAATGAGGCTGAGAAAGACTACTATGCCTCTAGAGGAGCAATAGATGAAGTAGAAAAATCAATCAGAGAAATTCAACGGAGAAAAGAGCAATCGGATAATTTATTGATGGATCTAAAGCAATCTGCCAATGAAATAAACCTTAAGCTTAACGCAATCAAAGAAAGGCTGAGTGTGGAATTTGAGCTGGACCTGGATCAGATCATGGAAGAAAATCCGGAATTAGACGAGGAACATGCATCAAAAACGGAGAGCACTTTGAGAGAAGAAGTCCAAAAATCAAAATCAAAGTTAGAAAAAATAGGGCCGATAAACCCCATGGCAATGGAAGCCTACGACGAAATTAAGGAGCGTCACACTTTCATTACCACTCAAAAAGATGACCTCATCAAAGCAAAAGAATCACTGATGTCTACCATTCAAGAAATTGATCAAGTAGCAAAAGAAACTTTTACAGATGCTTTTGAAAAGATAAAAATCAACTTCGTTAAGGTCTTTCGTTCTTTGTTTACTGAAGAAGATGATTGCGACTTAAAGCTGACTGACCCGGATATGCCCTTGGAAAGTAGTATAGAGATCATCGCTAAGCCCAAAGGCAAACGTCCATTATCTATCAATCAACTATCAGGTGGTGAAAAGACATTGACAGCCACTTCCTTGTTGTTTTCCATCTATCTGCTAAAACCTGCACCATTTTGTATTTTCGATGAGGTAGATGCGCCATTAGATGATGCCAATATTGATAAATTCAACCAAATCATTCAGAAATTCTCGAATGAGTCCCAATTTATCATTGTCACCCATAATAAGCGAACCATGGCAAGTACAGATATAATTTACGGCATTACCATGATAGAAACAGGTGTCTCCAGAGTTGTGCCTGTAGATTTGAGAGAGTTGGTAGATGAGGAGGCTTCACCAGAATAAGTAGGGTCTGCTTAGAAAATAAAAAAGAGGAGATTTAGGTGAATTGAGTGGG
>NZ_CAXBPD010000013.1:0-179324 GCF_963977555.1 uncultured Cyclobacterium sp.
AAAACTAAGCGTAGAAAAATAACACGAAAGCCCAATAACTAAGCATTCTGACGGCTACCCTTCGCGCCCTTCGACCCTTCGACTCCGCTCAGGGACCACAGGCTCAGGGACCATTCTCGGGGTCCACTTAAGTGCCTTGGGAATTAGGATTACTATGGGGAATGGTTTTCTCCTTTTACTTTTTTAGCGTTGGGAGAATGAAAAAGTTACTGATTTTAAGTTGTTCTTTGGCCTAGGGTTCTTTGTTTTAGTAGCCATTATTCATTAGGTAAAGGGTTTTGGAGGGAGTTTGAGGCTGATTTACCTTTTGGACCTACCTGTACCATTAAGCTATGGCTTTATCATTTGCTAATCATCTATTTTAGATACAGGTGATATTAATATCTCAAACTTAGAAAAATCCGCTGAATTAAAAGCGCTAAGTAGTTCTGGTTTTCTCTATCCAATGGCTTACCTTGCTAATGGGCCTATTTTTGAGTATCATAATCCAAAAAAAATGAAACTATACAGCTACCTCCTTCTGCTATCAGGCATACTTGTTTCTGCCTGTAGTTCTCCAAAAAACAATTCGACCGTATCTGCAAAACAAGCAATTGCGCCAGAAATCACCCATTCCTTTTTTATCGCAGGCCCAGATTTTACGGGAATTTTGGGGGAGGCAGGAGAAGTCCTTTGGGATGCTGAACGTACAGCGGCGAGAGATGGCTATGTTTTGGACAATGGACATGTATTGATTTGCTGGTCTGATGAAGTACTTGAGTTTGACAAGGATAAAAAGATCGTATTTCGATATGATAAGTCAGCGGTAAACAAAGAATTGGGTACAGCTGTTCGCCTGGACAATGGCAATACCCTCATTACAGAATTAGGAGATAAGCCTCGAATATTGGAGGTAAATCAAGCGGGAGAGGTAGCTGTAGCCGTTCCTCTGCAACCTGAGACCGACAATGCACACATGCAAACCCGTATGGCTCGAAAATTAGCCAATGGAAACTATCTTGTCCCTCATTTATTGGCTTTTGCAGTTAAAGAATACAGCCCTTCAGGTGAGGTATTACAGACTTTTCGTACAGATTTACCCGAATTAGGTGGGCGAGAAGCTAAAAATTGGCCATTTACAGCAATTCGTCTTGATAACGGTAATACCCTGATCAATTTGACGAATGGGAATAAAACTGTTGAGGTGGACGCTGCCGGAAAAGTAGTTTGGAAAGTAAGCAATGAAGATTTTGAAGGGAGCCCTTTTCAAGATCCTTGTGGTGCCCAACGATTACCCAATGGAAATACGGTGATTGCGAGCTATGGCGCGAAAGAGGGGATCAAACTTTTTGAGTTAACCCCTGAAAAAGAAATGGTATGGAAGTACGAAGGAGAGAACAGGGTGCATCATTTCCAGGTTTTAACAACAAATGGAGAGGCCTTGAGGGGGACTCCATTGAAATAAGAAACGGAATAGGCCCCTTAAAAAAAGAGAAATTTTAAATTTGGAATGATGGTGCGCAGATTAAAATAAAAGCAATACATAGATGTAATGGAAATCCTTGCCAATTTAATTGAATTTGCTTGTAAGCAATTATTTCAGTGAGGGCATGTGGGAAATATTTATATATCAAAGATGCAAATTACCCTCCCAGCTGCGTATACCTAAAAGTAAGAAAAAGACATTGTAGTAAGACTACAACTTAGCATCCAACAGGATATTCTTTCCAAGCTGGTCAAGTAGGATGCCTATGGAGATATCCTATTTTGCCAAAGAAGGAATGGCCAGTCGCAGGGTGGGTTTTCACAGAATGGGAGTTCAGCAAATCGAAGGTGATAACGTCGAAAACTTAATTAGCAATAGCAGTAAAACTTACTAAAGCCTTTATTATTTGAAAGTACATTGACAATTCTGTTCTTCATATATAACCATAAAGCTAAATTTAACAGCATTGCACTGAGCTCACCCCAGATTATCAATCTTGACTAGAGAACGGTAATTATTAAATAAATTTTATTTCGACACTCTGGTATAGCGGTCAGGATTGATTTGATCCCTTTACATTTTAGGATGACATTTCATTAATAGCTGTACTTAATGGACAAGTATCTGTAATTTGGTTTAATCAAAACACGTAATCTATCACTGAAAAAGTTATCCATGATGGCAATGTCCTTGAACAATGGCCGTTGCCTATAATTGTAGAACAAGGAGACCTATACCCGAATGCTACGGTGTTTGGAAATGAAGATATGATTTTAAGTATTTCTGGGTCTCGCTTTATCCTTTCAATCTTTTAAGGGCATTATTGATTTTAAGCCTGAGCTTGGATGGCTTTTTCACTTTGGGCTTGTGCATGGTGATACAGTGCAGCCCACCACCACTGTAATTTAGTTCGGTGGCATTGAGCATCACCACTTTTCTGCTTTTAAAAACTTCCTGAAAAGCTTTTCTAGCCTCTTCATCTTTTTGCCGGATAAAATCAGGATCACCCGGATTGTAATAGGCTGGTATCACCACCAAATTATTTGTCAAGACAAAGTTTAAATAGCTGGTAACTGGCGTATAAAAGATTGGCTGCCCGTTATAATTGCCTTGATCAAATATAATAGGTGCCTGCGGTACCCTGATGATCTTAAAAGGCTTACCCTCCTGGTCCCTAGCATTTTTCAGGATTTGATAGCTTTCTTCTAACCTGTCATGCACCACCTGATAGAATGGATCCAAAGAAAGCGCTGCTGGATCTACCTGAGCCAGCAATATGGTTTGGGCATCAGCAAAGCGGCAGAATTCATCCACATGCCAATGAACGCCATTGCCATAAATATTGTCGATCACTGGTCCATGGTCAAACAGATCATCTTGCGGAATACCCTTTTTCAGCCAGATGACGTTTTTTTGATTTAACTGTTTTTTGTATTCGCTTTCAATTTCTTCTAAACTAAGGCCTGGATTAATGTATTTTTCATGTCCTTCTATCAAAATAATAGTTCCCCTGCCATTGATCTCTCGACCTCCTCCGGCACTGTACAACTTGCTCCTCATAAAAGGGATTCTCATTTTTGTTGCATACTGCTCATTGAAGAGGTTGTATTCCTGGTTTTCTTCATGGTGATATTGAAAATTAACCATTTCCTGCTGACCTTCCTCGTCCTGCATGAGTATTGGACCATAATCCCTGATCCAGATATTGTCCTTTTCCAATTTAAAGGGAGCCATTGTGACATTTTCTAAATTAATGGCTGCTTGCTTAAAAAATTTTTCTAGATTTTCAGGCTGGTGATTGCTTTGGTTGTAGAATAGCGTGACATGATCGACTTTGGCGATTTCTCGAATAAGCTTGAGCGTTATCTCTTGGAATTGGGGTGTCCAGCAGATAAAGGTGCTTTCCTGCGGATCAAATTCTCCCATAGGAATGGAAGAAATTTTCATTTCATCGTCCTGCTTGCAAGCATAGAAAAAAATGCAGGATAGTAATACAAATAGACAGCTACGCAAACCTTGAGTCCCTGTCAACCCGGCCGTGTTTTTCAATTCAGGCCCAAGCTTGGTGTCGTTTTTTATACATAAGCTAATAGAACCAGTCTAAACGATCTGATTTTAGAAAGCAATTTACATTAAGATTCTGATTAAAATCTAAATTTAATGAACAAGCAAGAAAGTATATAAATCGAACCCAGGTGGATAGAAGGTACCATTCCTAAAATCGGGTATCCTGTCTTTCCTATTTTTCCAAATTTCCCCACCCTAAAATTTATTCCAATGCCTTGGGTAAAAAAACAAAATGAGACTCCCCTACCGATGGATTCCCAAAACTTTCCTCACAAATAGCCCTTACTAAAACTTCCTATTCTGACTTTTTCTAGCCTAGGATCAAATTCAGGCGCTAATGAAAGGGCTGGTGAAACCACCTAAATTTAGGGTGTCACGTATGGAATAATTTGGTATCTTCGATAACAGGTACCCGTACATGGTACACAGCTGCACCAGACTTCATATAAAATACACGTCTAAATTGCTAACTATTGTAATCCATTAATAACATTCAAGGGTGGTAAATTCTGAATTAAATAGATTGTCACGGCTAACGGCAATCCTAGTCCAATTCCAGACTAAGAGGGTGATCACTGCTACTGATTTATCCCATAAATTTCAAGTTAGCAAAAGGACCATTTATCGGGATGTGAAAGCATTAGAAAAAGCAGGTATTCCTATTTTGACAGAAGAAGGAAAAGGATACACGCTAATGGAAGGCTATAAAATACCGCCGGTAATGTTCACCGATAAACAAGCAAATGCCTTAATACTTGCAGAACAATTAGTTCTCAAAAGCAATGATTCTTCTTTTGTAAAGGATTATTCGGAAGCCATTGATAAAATAAAATCAATTTTAAGATATGGTGATAAAGACAAAGCAAATTTACTTGCAGACAGAACTCAATATAACCAGGTCATAGCTCAAGAAAGAAACAGTAACAATCTTTCAGATTTGCAAAATGCACTTACCAATTATAACCTTGTAAAAATTGAATACACCAATAAGGAAAATGCTGTAACGAGTAGATTAATTGAGCCATTTGCCATATTGAATTCCGAAAATTGGTATTTGGTTGCATGGTGCCGTTTGCGCAATGCATTTCGGTTTTTTCGTCCAGACAGAATTCAAAAAATGGAAATTCTATCAGAACAATTTGAACCCCATAACATGACTTTACAAGAATATTTTGACAAATACCATTAATTCTTTTTAACCCTTGACAAAGGGTTGTCACCCGTCACTTTTAGGTTTGCATTCTATTAAAATTAAAAACCAAAAGAATGATAAACGTAATTAACAATGGGTTTAATCCAGCCCAATTTCCAAAATCTAAAATGATTTCAGTCAATGGTATAGAACTCGAAGTCTTTGAAGCAGGTCTGCAAAATGCAGGAAAACCTATCGTACTCTGTCACGGCTTTCCAGAACACGCCTACTCCTGGCGTCATCAGGTACCTGTCCTGGTGGCTGCTGGTTACCATGTTATCGTTCCTAATCAAAGGGGTTATGGAAACTCATCTTGTCCAACTGAAGTAACTGACTATGACATTGAACATTTAACAGGAGACCTCGTAGGACTTTTGGATCACTATGAATACGAAAATGCTACCTTTATCGGGCATGATTGGGGAGCAAATGTGGTATGGAGATTGGCTCAATTGCATCCTAAGCGGGTTAATAAAATAATCAACCTGGCGCTTCCTTATCAAGAAAGGGGAGCAAAACCTTGGATTGAGTCCATGAGGGAAGTATTTGGTGAAGACTTCTATTTTGTTCACTTCAATCAACAGCCCGGTGTCGCAGACACTATTTTGGAAGAAAACACATCTCGATTTCTTAGTAATATATTCCAAAAAAACATGGCTCCTACACTACCAGAACCAGGAATGCTAATGATTAATCTTGCAAAGGCAGAAAAACCACTTGGTGAACCCCTAATGAGCAAGAGCGAATTAGCTGTTTTCATTTCCTCTTTCGAAAAATCAGGGTTTTCAGGAAGTATCAACTGGTACAGAAATCTTGATAGAAACTGGCACTTCCTGAAGAATGTAGACCCTATCATTCAACAAGACACACTAATGATCTATGGGAATCGTGATGTGATTCCAAAGTTTGAAAGATTACCAGAATTCGTACCTAATGTGGAAGTGGCTAGTTTGGATTGCGGTCATTGTATTCAACAAGAACTTCCGGAAGAAACCAATCTATTGATTTTAAAATGGTTAGAAAAGCATAATTTCTAAAAGCAATACAAACGTATTGTTCTAAGAGCAGAACAGATTGATAATAATGGTTGAAAAAAATCATCTGACAACACAGGCCGTTTGGCTCGTTTATTATGGCCTTCAACAAAAGTTGCTACAGTAGGTCGGAGATAAGATATCGATAACACTCTGGTTTCTCCAATCGCCGAACAAACTACGCAAAAGCTTAATGTCTGGAGTTTTTGAAAAATACCAAGAACTCCAGCACATCAAGGATACTAATAAAACTCGGAAAATGCCTAGGCACAGGTTTTCAACGGCTGAAATAATTTGGTATATTCGATGGCAGATGCCCTAGTAGGTCACACACATTGGAAAAGCGCATTGTGCGCTGAACTGATAGATCTGATCATTATTGCTCCAAACAAAGATTGCGCGGGAAGAAAAGGGAGTTTCTTAGAAAACCTCAGTTCAGTTTAACGAACCCTAGTTAGCATATAAGAATGGGACCACAGACGATAAAAATATCCCCTATACTGAATAAAGTTACTTCGGGACAATGCGAAAAAGAATATTATACCTTATGCTGGATTCAAAACGGTGTTAGTCATATCGAAATAAATAAAGCGAAATACAGAAACGTTTCAAATTCTGTATTCTTTCTAACCCCAGACTTCGATTGGAAAATTTATAAAAATGAAACCAGCAGCAGCTCGGGATACCTGCTTTCTTTGCCCAAGTTTGTTTTGGACTACCCCGCTTTTAAAAACCTTCATATAACTCAAGTTCGACTTTTTAAGTCCATTGATGAAATCCCTAAAATAAATCTTTCTCCAGGCATTGAAAAAAGGGTGCAATCGATTCTCGAAATGCTCGATGAACTTACCAGCACTAACTTGGCACATAAAGAAGACGCGATACTATCACTTCTGAATACGTTTTTCGTGTATTGTGACGGCAAATGCAACATCAAAACCTACATTTCCGAAAATAGTCAAAAGGCTGTATTGGTGTATAAATTCAAAAAAATTATTGACAAAAAAATTTCAGAATTCCATGAGGTTTCTTCGTATGCAGAGCTACTTTGTATTTCAGATAAATACCTAAACGAATGCGTAAAAGAAGTATTAGGAACAAATGCCAAAAGCCTGATTGATGAAAAACTTATCATGACTGCTCGGCATGAATTAAAATTTATAGATAAGACCATAAAAGAAATCGCCTTTCAGCTTGGCTTTTCTTCTCCAGACTATTTCAGCTACTTTTTAAAAAAGCACACCAAATCAACCCCTTCCCAAGTGAGAAAGAATTAATCCTTCTCATATTCTAAGGTTTTACCGACTTTTTCACATTTTTCATAGCCAAGACCTCTTGTATTTTTGCTACCAAACAAGAGAACTATGAAAAACACCAGCGTTAAAGGAGCAACAAGCAACTTCGGCGGTGCAGAACAAACGCTTCTTCAAAACAATGGCTTCGAGGTGGCTGCTGGCGCACCCTACCATATTAACAGTATTAAAATAGAAGATACTGTTTTTGGCAAAGCGTTTATTAACAAATCCAATCAAGGTGATTTCATCTCTTTTGCAGTGCTTGATGGCAATTTTGTCTGCGATTTTTTAACAACGAATCTTCACTAAAAATCTAATGATATGAACAGGAAAAAATTTGTACAAACATCCTGCTTAGGGATAGGAGCAGCTATAACTCCCTATTTTGCCAGTTGTATGGAAGTTTTTGAAAAAGAAACTACTTTGGCCCAATTAAATCCCAAAATCATAAAAAACAATAAAGGAGAAACCTTAAATGTTTTGGGGGATATACAAACTCATAAATTGGTTGGAAGTGAAACTGATAACCAGATTGTAGAATGGGTAGATGATGTGGAACCTGGAGTAGGCATACCTCCACATATTCACAGCAGAGAAGATGAAATTTTCAGAGTCATCCAAGGAGAAATCGAAATAATGGTCGGAGGGAATACCACCATTTTAGAGGCTGGAGATACCGCCTTTGCTCCAAAAAACATAGCTCATTCCTGGACAGTAGTCGGCACCAAAAAAGCAAAAATGATTACTAGTGCCTTTCCTGCCGGTATTGAAGTGATGTTTAGAGAATTGGCGAATTTGCCATCTGGCCCGCCTGATTTTGAGAAAGTAGCCCAAATTTGCGAAAACCACGGGGTTTCTTTCGTAAAATAAATTTACAATCAATGTAACGGGGGACACCGCAGGCCTTAAGCCTGCGGAGAACGCCTGACTTGAGTCGCTCCCAAGGCATAAGCATTTGCCTCGCCAGTCTTGGTTGACTACAGTCCGGCAAGAATGAAGACTATGGGAAATAGTCAATCATCTTAATAAAGACCCGTTTTAGTTCAGCATTTTTTTAAGGACGATATCCCTGCCTTTCCATTACACCAATACTGACAAAATCACCAGGTCACCTTACCGTTGTTTTTTATTTCTAAGCCAATCAGGAATACCAGTGGGTTCAAAAGCTTCCATTTTATCCAGTAATTCCACAGGGTCAGCAGCAACAATTAAATTACTCAATTGATTGGGCTTCAAAAAGCCCTGCTCACCGACATGGGTTAAAAAATCCAATAACTTGTCATAATAGCCGGATACATTGTAAAGGGCCAAGGGTTTCTGAATGTACATCAACTGATTCAGTGTCATGATCTCAAACAGCTCCTCCAAGGTACCTATTCCACCAGGCATGGCTATAAAACCATCTCCTTTTTCGGCCATGAGCCACTTCCTGTCCCGCATCGTTTCTACTACAATTAAATCTGTGCAGCCTTGATGTGCTACCTCTATGTCCACTAGTTTTTGAGGAATTATCCCATAAACAGGGCTTTTAGAAGTTAGCATCTCATCGGCAATCACGCCCATAAGCCCTACTTTCCCTGCGCCATAAACCAGCCCTAACTTTCTCTTAACCATTTCTTTGGCCAAAACTTTGGCTTGACTCGTATATTCTGGAAGTATTCCAGTATTGGATCCGCAATAGACAGTGATGTTTTTTAATGGAAACATAATATAATAGTGTTTTGATACCTCAAGCCTAGTTAATAATAGCCAACCTTAAAAAATAGAAATCTATGATATTACCGTACATTCTAGAAGCAATTTATAATACAAGATTTTGTTGTTTTCTCTTTCATTTAAGATTCAAAGCTATAAAGAAATAAACAAACCCTGTAAATTTTACGGGCTATTGGTAACAATAAAAACGGTCCTATATGAGAAATTAGAACTGAAAAATTTCTTTTCATTCAAAAAAGTAGCCTTTAGCGAAGTTTTTTGAAAAAGCTAAGGTAATTTCGCATTATGAAAATCTGTTTTGCTACGAATAATTCGAAGAAACTGAAAGAGGTAAGGGCTGTTTTGGGCAAAGAATTCGAAATTGTCTCCCTTGAGGAAATCGGATGTAGGGAAGAATTACCTGAAACCGGTGACAAGCTAGAGGACAATGCTTTTCAAAAAGCCCGTTACGTCAAAACGCATTATGATGTAGATTGTTTTGCCGATGATACTGGATTGGAAGTAGCCGCTTTAGACGGTGCTCCTGGTGTATATTCTGGTAGGTACGCTGGAGAACCAAGAAGTGATGACCGGAATGTTGACCTACTTTTAAGAAACATGGCTGAGAAAAAAGATCGAAAAGCTGCTTTCAGAACCATTATTGCTTTGATTATTGGAGACGAGGAGTGGGCATTTGAAGGCAAAGCTGAAGGAGAACTAATCACTGCCAGGTCTGGAGAAGGTGGATTTGGTTATGATCCTATATTTAAACCACTGGGGTTTGACAAAACATTTGCCGAGTTATCCCTGGAAGAAAAAAACACCATCAGCCATAGAGGTAAAGCGGTAAGGTTATTGGCTACGTTTTTAAAAGAAAAATCTTCGTAACAATTGAATTCTGAAATTCTCAATTTATGACCAAACCATTTATCATAGGAATTACTGGTGGAAGTGCATCAGGTAAAACACACTTTTTAGACAAGCTTTTACATTCTTTTGAGCCGGGACAGGTATGTTTGATCTCTCAGGACAACTACTATAAACCGAGGCATCAGCAGCCTATGGATGAGCGTGGCATACATAACTTTGACAAGCCAGATTCCATAGACTTTGAACAATATGCCGAGGATATCCGGAAGATTCAGGACGGTCAAACGATCACACGGCAGGAGTACACCTTTAACAACCCCAACAAAAAGCCAAAAATGTTGACTTTCACTCCCGCCCCTGTGGTCGTTGTTGAAGGTATTTTTGTTTTGTATTACCCTGAGCTCGCTAATCTACTGGACTTAAAGGTTTATATAGATGCCAAGGAACACATCAAACTGAAAAGAAGAATTGTAAGAGACAAAGTCGAGCGCGGTTATGATCTTGACGACGTACTTTACCGGTATGAAAGGCATGTAATGCCTACTTACGAAAAGTACATTGCACCCTTTAAACATGATGCAGACCTGATCGTACCTAATAACAGCGATTTTAAAAGAGCACTAGAGGTAATCAAAACTTTTTTACGCGCCAAAATAGGCAGCTAACGCAATTTATTCCTCCTGATTTGTTCCTCCTTTATTACTATTTGCTGTCCTAATTTCTGACCTAGCCGGAATAAAAAATCATAAAAGACTGAATTACAGCTGGTTTGACAAACAAAATTAAAAAGGACAGCCATGCCTTAATTGAAAAAACTTTTTTATATTTGCAACCCATGAAACTGAACAGGAAAAATAAAGGATTAATGCGCCAAAGGCTTACATTACTGATAGTAATGCTTTTTTGCGTATTTGTTTCCAGTTCGGAGATAGTACTAAGCCTTGATTCCAAAGAAAACGCTTTAGAGGTACAATTGGATATTTCATCTGACAGTGAAGACGGAGAATCTGACGATACCCGCACTTTTATTCACTCAGGTATAGATGCAGTAGTACCATTTGTTATGTATGCCCTTAATTTTGCATACCACTTCATTTATGAAATTATTATTGCCGACCGGCCACAAACTAATTTTTTATTAGGAACTGATCTTGAATACAATCAATTATTCAAAATTCTTTTTGAGCAGATTATTTCTGTGAATGCACCCTGAGTAATACCCATCTTTAAATTTTTCATTTACTGCCAACAATGAATCTTGGATTCAAATGGAAAATGCTTTAAAAAATCTGAAACAACATTTAATATCTAATTTACGAACATGAAAAATAAAGGGATAATCGTCTTTTTTACGGTGGTCATTACAGCCTTATGCCTGTACTATTTATCTTTCACATTGGTTTCCAACAATGTGCACGAGAAAGCCACTACCTATGCAACTGACCAATCGGGCAATGTCGATTTTGACAAAAGACAAACCTATTTGGATTCTATCTGGAGAGAACCTGTTTACAATTTCTTGGGTCTACCATTTACTTATCAAGAAGTTAAAAATACTGAGCTTGGATTAGGACTAGACCTTCAAGGAGGTATGCATGTAACACTGGAAGTTTCACCAGTGGAAATTGTAAAAGGCCTTGCTGGAGGCAGCAAGGATCAAGTCTTCAACGAGGCTGTTGACGTTGCCAGAGAGCGCGCCAAAACGGTAAATGATAAATTCGTGAACATCTTTTACCAGGCTTGGCAGGAAAAAGCTGGTGACAAGTCATTGAACACTATTTTCGCTACAGCGGCAAATAGAGGAAGAATTTCTTTGGAAACCTCTGATACTGAAATCCTAAATATCATTGACAGTGAAGTTGAAAATGCGATTGACAGGTCTTTCAATATTCTAAGAACAAGAATTGACCGTTTTGGTACTTCTCAGCCAAACATTCAAAGAATTCAAAATACCGGAAGAATTCAAATTGAACTTCCAGGTGTAGACAATGCTGAAAGGGTAAGAAACCTTCTTCAGGGTGTTGCCAAGTTGCAATTCTGGCAAGTAGCAGAAATGGATGAGTATGGTGATGCCTTACAGCAAATCAATGCTTTCCTTGTAGAAGAAGCAAGAAGCCAAAAGGCAGCAACTTCCTCCACTGATACCCCAGCCGCTTCAGATACTACAGGATTAGAAAGTGACCTTGAAAGACAACTTGCTGAAGGTGCTACAGATGCAGATTCTTTAGGAACAGAAGCTTCACCTCTCTTTGCTTTGCTTAAAGCGAATTATGGATTGGTTTATGAATTGAGAGATACCATTGCCATCAACAGGGTAATGAAAAGAGATGATGTGAAAGCATTGTTACCAAGAGATGTTAAATTCATGTGGTCTGTGAAACCTCAGGTTCAGGACGGAATGGAATTATTGGAATTACATGCAATTAAAGCCCCAAGAGGAACGGATCAAGCGCCTTTAGAAGGTGATGTGATTACGGATGCCAGACAATCATTGGATCAAGCCTCAAGACCAGCTGTAAGCATGCAAATGAATGCAGAAGGTGCTAGAAATTGGAGAAAATTAACTTCCGAAAACATAGGCAGAAGGATTGCGGTAGTCTTGGATAATTATGTATACACTGCCCCTACAGTACAAGGAGAAATTCCTTCCGGGCAATCTGAAATCACAGGAAATTTTTCAATGGAGGAAGCCAAAGATTTGGCCAATATATTGAAATCAGGTACGCTTCCTGCTCCTACTAATATCGTAGAGGAAGCCATAGTAGGTCCTACTTTGGGTGTTGAAGCTAGAAATCAAGGAATCAATTCCATGATTGCTGGTTTGGTTTTAGTAGTATTGTTTATGGTCGCTTACTACTCTAAAGGTGGTTTTGTGGCAATTGCTGCATTGCTTTTCAATATCTTCTTTATTTTAGGTATTCTTGCCCAGTTGGGTGCTGCACTTACTTTACCAGGTATTGCCGGTATCGTGCTTACAATAGGTATGTCAATAGATGCAAACGTACTGATATTTGAAAGGATAAAAGAAGAGCTTAAAAATGGCGCAGGCATACTACAGGCAATTAGCAGTGGTTATGACAAGGCTTTTAGTGCTATTCTCGATTCAAACGTGACAACCTTCCTAACAGGAGCAATCTTGTATGCATTGGGTCAAGGTCCAGTTAAAGGTTTTGCTATCGTTCTTATGATTGGTATTGCTTCTTCTTTCTTCTCTTCTGTATTTATCACTAGAGTGATTGTTTACTGGATGAGTAAAAAGGGTGATAAAAGCAACATTTCCTTCGCAACACCGTTTGCTAAAAACTTATTCAGCGACCTTAATATTGACTTCTTAGGCAAGCGTAAAGTAGCCTACCTGATCTCTACAGGTATTATCGTAGTCGGTATGATATTGGCTTTAACGTCTGGTATCAAGTTTGGCGTTGACTTTACAGGAGGACGCTATTACATAGTTGAATTCAGTGAGTCAGTGCCAGCTTCAGAATTAAAAGTAGGACTTGACAGTGAATTTGATGGCGCGGTTGAAGTAAAAACTTACGGTGCTAATAATGTTCTGAAAGTTACAACCTCATATTTAGTAAATGAGGACAATGACGAAGCGAACAGGGAAGTTGAAGACAAAGTTAGAAATGGTATCGCTGCTGTCACAGGATTTAGTTACCTGGATGATGCTACCAAACTTTCGGGGGGAGACTTCTCCATTACAGGATCAAATAAAGTAGGTGCAACTGTTGCAGATGACATTAAGAACTCGTCTTTGGAGGCCATGTTCTTCTCCCTAGTCGCCATCTTCCTTTATATCTTATTGAGATTTAGAAAATGGCAATTCTCACTTGCGTCTATCATTGCCTTGGTACATGATACATTCTTTGTAATTGCTGCTTTCGCTATCGCAAGTGCTTTTGGTGCTACCTTTGAAATTGACCAGGTATTCATTGCTGCTATGTTGACGGTGATTGGTTATTCCATAAATGATACCGTAATTGTATTTGACAGGATCAGAGAAAACATTGCCAACAGAGGGACAAGTAAAATGGTCCAGATGTTCAATGATGCAATCAATCAAACAATGGCCAGAACACTTATTACCTCAGCTACTACCCTAATCGTAGTGTTGGTATTACTGATATTTGGTGGAGAAGTGTTAAGAGGCTTTTCTTTCGCCTTGTTGATTGGTGTATTAGTAGGTACTTACTCTTCCATTTATATCGCAACTCCAGTAGTAGTTGATTTAATGAAAAGAGAGATTGACAGTGAAAACTCGGAGACCGCTGCATAAACTAATAAATCATATTTTAATTTAATAATAAGAGCCATCCCCAAAAAGGATGGCTCTTTTGCATTGTAGCTCCATTGGAAAAAGAGATGGTATCAAATTTGTTTTAGGTCTTTCACAAAAAGTTTAACAATTTCGGGAAAATGCGCAGATTTGATCAATTTTGATAAGATTTACGAAGACAATTGGCTATCTACCTGCCATTTGGAACTAAAAATGCAAATAAAATACCCTGAACACGGTATTGTCTAAATTTTTAGTATGTGATAACTTGCATCTTTATAATGTAACCATATGCAATTGTCATTCTATTCCATCGCACTCTTACTTGGGATTTTGTTTGCAACATTGTACTTAATGTTGGGTTTCAATCCTAAAGAATATAGGAAAATTAATTTTCTAGTTATACTTATTATATTTACAGAATTGCTTTCTGTATTTATATGGACGAATTCAGAAGCGAGTATCAGAGGAAACTCTTTTTTATTCAACCTGTTGTATGTTTACATCAGGCCTACAGCCATGCTACTCCTGTTCAGCCAGTTACCTTTTAGTTGCCAACTTCAAAAAACAGTACTTCCTACAACGATTGCATTTATTTTCGTTGGTGTTTTAATCAGTCTATATGTCCAACCTATTAATTTAAAACTACAATCCTATACCTATCTTATTGGGCATGCCTTGGTATTGTCTTACAGTGTTACTTTTTTTAAAGACATATTGAAGCAAAGTAAATTTAGAGATGTTAACCTGCTATCATTGCCTTATTTTTGGATGGCTACCCTCATATTGTTCTCCTATGGAGAGCGCTACATATTTTTTATTTTAACTTACTATTATCCTTCAATAGGCGATTATGGTGTAGGGCATGTTTTTATTTGGGTGCAATTCCTTGCAGGAATTATGTACCTTTCATTGGGTCTTTCCTTTTTTGCTCCAAGAGTATTTAAAAAGTACTACACTTAAAAAGTGCTGCGTTTTGAAAATATAGTTTTTAATTTTCACCATTAGATGTAAATTTAAACTTTAATCAAAAAAAGCAGTGTATGTCCTATTTATTCACCTCGGAGTCTGTTTCCGAAGGTCACCCAGATAAAATATCTGATCAAATATCAGATGCAATTATTGATAATTTTTTGGCCTTTGACCCCAATGCTAAAGTGGCTTGTGAAACCTTGGTTACAACTGGTCAGGTTATCCTTGCTGGTGAGGTCAATTCTTCAACCTATTTGGATGTTCAAAAAATTGCACGAGATGTTATCAATAGGGTTGGTTATACCAAAAGTGAGTACATGTTTGACGGTAGCTCATGCGGTGTTCTTTCTGCTATCCATGAGCAATCTCCGGACATAAACCAGGGAGTAGACCGAGTTGATCCGGAAGAGCAGGGAGCGGGAGACCAAGGAATGATGTTTGGCTACGCTACTAAAGAAACCAGCAACTATATCCCCCTAGGCCTCGATTTATCCCACAGGTTATTAAAAGAGCTGGCAGCATTGCGAAGAGAAAGCAATGAGATCAAATACCTTCGTCCTGATTCTAAAGCTCAGGTAACCATCCAATACAGTGATGACAATACTCCTGAAAGAATAGATACCATAGTTGTATCCACCCAGCATGATGAATTTGGTGAAGAAAAACCAATGCTGGAAAAAATTCAAAAAGACATTGTTGCAATTCTTATCCCCAGGGTGAAAGCCCAACTACCAGAAGCCATACAAAAACTCTTCACTGAAGACATCAATTACCATATCAATCCAACAGGTAAATTTGTAATTGGTGGTCCTCATGGAGATACCGGGTTAACAGGCCGAAAAATAATCGTAGATACCTATGGTGGAAAAGGTGCACACGGCGGCGGTGCTTTCTCAGGTAAAGATCCCTCAAAAGTGGATAGGTCTGCAGCCTATGCCACCAGGCACATTGCCAAAAACATGGTAGCAGCAGGCATTGCTGATGAGATATTGGTACAAGTATCCTATGCCATCGGTGTTGCCAAACCAATGGGCTTATATGTCAATACCTATGGTACGGCAAATGTTTCTCTATCTGACGGAGAAATTGCCCGTAAAATTGAGCGCCTATTTGATATGCGACCTTTTGCCATTGAAAATAGACTTAAACTGAGAAATCCAATCTACGAAGAGACTGCGGCGTACGGTCATATGGGTAGGGAAAATGAGGTTGTTACTAAAACGTTTATCGCCCCTGATAAAGCGTCCATTACCCTGGATGTAGAATTATTTACCTGGGAAAAATTGGATCAAGTCTCAGCCATTAAAAAAGCCTTTGACATTTAATTTTAATCAAATGTACATTCAAAAGACAGCCTTAATGGCTGTCTTTTTTCGTTTGAGGCTCACCCAGCATTAAGTATATTTTGCAAGCATTAACACAAATTAATGTCTCGCTATAAAGCGCTAGGTCGGATTATACGCTAGTCCTATCCATGATAAAACACCCCTTTGATGTCCAGAAATTAACCAAAGCCAACTGATTTCGTTAATACAGTTGTTATGAAAAGCCATCCACAAGTATTTCTCGAAAGTAGCCTGCATCTCTTCACCTATTATAAAACAATAGGAGAGAAAGCACTGCAACAAATCCCTGAAGACAAGCTATTTTGGCAATTCAACGAGGACAGTAACAGTGCCGCCATGATTGTCAAACATATGTCTGGAAATATGCTTTCCAGGTGGACTGAATTTCTAAGTTCTGATGGGGAAAAGCCTTGGAGAGATAGAGATGCGGAATTTAATAATGACTTTAAAACCAAGGCGGAAATGATGCACGCTTGGGAAATTGGATGGAGGGCTCTTTTTCAAGCATTGGAGAACTGCGATGAAACGGATTTTGACAAAAAGGTTTATATCAGAAACCAATCACATAGTTTGATAGAAGCTATTAGCCGCCAACTTACCCATTATTCCACCCATGTCGGTCAATTGATCTACCTATCAAAAATGCTACACCTGGGTTCTTGGGAAAGCCTTAGCATTCCCAAAGGAGGATCAAAATCATTCAATAAAGAAAGATTTGATCAGCCTAAAAATGACGGGAAATTTTCGGACGATTACTTAAAGAAAGACGGGAAATAAAACATGTCGATGAATAAAGAATACATAGACCAACAATACGAATCCTTGGCCCAGAAGGAGCTAAAGGCTTGGCTAGAAAAAAACCAAAAAAGCCCTTCGATAATCAATCGAATGACCAGTGGCACACAGCGTTCCATTAATAAAATCATACCGGATAAAATTCATCAGGCAGTGACCTATGCCATAGAGAAAATGGTCAGAGGGGTGCTTCTGGGTAACAAATTTATTGCACCTAAACCTTCCATCGCTCACCAGCTAAGGGTCAAAGAATTTAAAGCGAGAAAAAGCATAAAAATTTATACCCGGACAGCCTCTGTAGAAGGCGCCGTTACCGGCGCTGGAGGCATTTTGATGGGGTTCGCAGACCTACCGGCCTTCCTGGCGATAAAGATGAAGATGGTTTTCGATATTTCTGCCGCCTTTGGGCATGACACCAAAGATTTTAAGGAGCGGTTATTTATGTTGCATATTTTTAAACTCACCTTCTCTACGCAGAAAACAAGAAATGAAACCATTGATATAATAGAAAACTGGGACAAATATTCCAGTACGCTACCTGACAACCTGGATGATTTTGATTGGAGGAAATTCCAATTGGAATATCGAGATTATATGGATTTGGCAAAATTGGCGCAAATGATTCCTATTATAGGAGCAGGAATAGGCGCAGTAGCCAATTTCAAACTTAGTAAATCGCTCGGCAAGAATGCCATCTTAGCTTACCGCCTAAGGTACCTCCAAAAGGCAAAAAAACTAAATTGACTACAGCTTACTTTAGGTAAACTCTTTCTCCTTTATTGGCACTTTCCCTGGCAGCATCAAGAATCTCCACAACCACCATGTTATTTTCCAAGGAAGATAAATCTTCAGCTGCTACTTGTATTTCTCCCTTCACGACTGCTGCCAGATAAGCAAAAGGATCGTTGTAAGGATTGCCTCTTTTAGCCAGGTTTTCAGATTTCTCTTGCTTTTGTCCTTCCGTTCTGCTTAGTAATAGGGTACTGTTTTTGGCCACCATGTATCCTGTTTTGCCATACACTTCCATGTCTTTTCGGCTAAAAGGCCAATTCCATGAGGCTTGAATTACCCCCTGAGCACTCGGATACTCAAGTAATATTGTGGCTTCGTCATCCACTTTTGGGTATACATCGGGTTTAATTTGTTTCAACTCAGCAGTTACAGAAATAGGTTTTTCTCCATCCATAAGCCAAGTCATGAGATTGGCTCCATAACAACCGAAATCAATTACCGCTCCTCCGCCATTCTGCACCGGGTCAGTTAACCAATCTAAAAATTCCTGGTTTACGCCTATTTCCATAGGACCTTCATGACCATCATTGACTATTACCCTTCTCACCGGGCCTATTGCCTTCTCTTTCAAACGTTTTCTCAACTCGTGATTACTCGCATACCAGGTAGTTTCATAATTTGTCAACAAATGAATTTTATGCTTCCTGGCCAGATCGGCCATTTTATTGGCATGTTCCTTACTCACCGCCAAGGGTTTTTCTACCATCACATGAATCCCACGTGGGGCACAGGCCTCCACCACTTCCAAATGTTCATAGATGGAACCAAATGCAGTAACCGCTTCCGGCTTTACCGCCGCAAAAAGGGACTCCATATCGGGGTAAAGTAGCTCCTCATTCAAATTATGATTGCCCATCAGTCGCTTGGCCAAAGTTTTATTTGGTTCTACTATTCCCACGATTTCAACATCACCAACGTCCTCCCTACCAAGTATCCAGTTAACATGGGAATGCGTTAAACCTACCACAGCTATTTTCACAGGGGATTGTGCCAAAAGGAGTTGAATTGGAAGCAGTAAAACAATCGTAAAAAATGCAACTATCGGCTTTTTCATGGCTATTTGTTTTTTATAGAATCGATTAAATTATGGAAAAACCCGTCCTGTTTGGCGCGTCTTTTTTGTCTGGTCCTTTGTCTTTTTTTCCTATTCTGTTTTTTACCCTTTACGAGAACAGACCTTGCAGAAATGCCAACTTGCCCACTGTACCAAGGCTGCCTACCAACGATATTTATATTTGGTTTGTAATCTAAGGAGAAATTTATTCCCAGCAAAGTAAGTTCCACCCCACCGATAAAGTCTACACCAAAGGTTCCATTCCCATAAGTCTGTATGATCTGCATGCTTTCAGGAACTTTTTGACGACTTTCTTCAATACCCATTGAAACTCCAGCCCCATAGTAATAATTTAGCCTTTTGGTCAATAAAGGCCGATGTCGTTCCAAAAGGACGTGAGCAGTCGTATTGTAGCTAAAATCAGATTGAAGAATGCCCTCTATGGTCAAGCCTTTTTGAATTCGTTGCTGCACTGTTAGGCCGAACATTCGACCTTGATCGTTGTTGGCCATTCTTGTTCCGCCACTGGTTCCATAGCTTTGGGCAATAGCCATTTGTTGTTGACCAACAAATGAAAAAATCGTGAGAATAAAGGCTAATAGCGTTTTTTGCATTCTAATAAATTAAACATCAATTATATGCACCAAAAATTCAGCCAGAATTACTTGCTGCTGTTACGAATAAGAATTTTCTAAAACCTAAGTTAGCCTCATCAAGAATTCAAAAAACAGAACCTATTAATTATCCAAACCCCTATTTCATTTTAACCAAGGGTTTTCTAATTTTAAAACACTTAAAATTCAAAATTCGATTAATGGTTTAGCCGAAAAATATATTCATGGATGGGAAATATATTCAAGCCTTGTGATATTGTATCAATAAATAATTAAATTTATGTCTAACAATAAAGCCTGAGTTATGAAATCGATCCTTTTTATTATCTGCTTTACCATTACTACTGCGGTTATGTCCCAGGAATTGGAAGGTGCATGGACATTGACCCACCAAAATGGCGAAGCGATTACCGACAAAGAATTTATAAAAATCTACCAGGATGGTTATTTTTCCTTTGGGGCAAAAGAATTGAAAGGGGATAAATTCCTTTATGCTGGAGGAGGTCAATACAATCTTGAGGGAAATGTCTATGATGAGCACCTTGATTTTTTAACACTTGACCCGGAACAAATTGGAACAACCAATCGATTTACATTGGATTTTGCCAATGATCGGCTGGTCATTTCTACCAAAATAAAGGGGGAAGACCTCATAGAAATATGGGAGAGGGTGTCTACAGAAAGTGATGACCTCACGAGAAATTGGGTAATAACAGGAAGAAAGAGAGGCGAGAAAATATCGGAAATGACACCAGGGGCTAGAAGAACAGTGAAAATTTTAAGTGGTGGCAGGTTTCAATGGATTGCTTTCAATTCCGAAATAAAAGAATTTAGTGGCACAGGCGGTGGCGAGTATGAAGCTAAAGATGGAAAATATACAGAAAAAATTACTTTCTTTTCCAAGGACGATAGTCGAGTTGGTGCCAACCTGGAATTTGACTACAAAGTTGTCGATGGGAAATGGCATCATACGGGTTTAAGCTCAAAAGGAGATCCTATTTACGAAATATGGTCCCCTTATGAAGATGCCTATAAAGCCGACAAGAAATAATAATAGGCAAACTTTTCCGCTCAATAAAAACCACAATAATCATGCGCATAAGCACAGAAAGCCAATGCTGATTTTGATGTACATTTTACTTGTTAGGAGTATTATAGAGGAGTTGTGTTTTCCAATTGGTCGGGTGAAGTGTTGGACCAGATGAAATATAAGCTGTATCCAACTTGTATGCGATTAATCCTTTTTATTACTGGTATTCTCAAGCCACATAAAAGGCAGTGTCCCAGCTGACCATTTTTCAAAGTATCTGCTATGGTCCGTCCCGAAGATCATGGAACCTAATAGTATATCCTGGTCTCCATCACCGTCGATGTCCCCAACATCCATTGCCATCCACCTACCATCTGAGCTCTCAGGGAAAGTTTGGGCTTCAAAATTCATTTCTCCTTTGTTTTCCAGAAAAATAAAACTCTCTTCTGGACTTTTTTCATAATCCGGAAAAAAACTAATTGCCGCTAGGTCTATGTCTCCATCTTTATCAAAATCAGAGGCCACTGCCTTGTAAGCCCCATTAAGTGGATAAAAGAAGGATTCTTTAAAATGATTGGTACCATCGTTGAGAAAAATTCTGATTCCATGATAAGGCTTGGCTATCGGGTCATAATCCGCATTGTCCCCAGCAGTATAGATAATATCGGCCTTCCCGTCACTGTTAAAATCAAATAATTCAAAATAACTGGAACCATAAGATGGAGGAAACCTTAGGAGTGGTTCCTCTGCGAATTTTCCATTCCCTTGATTGTGGTATATAAATATTCCCTCATCTCCTTGACCAAAAAGTGCAATAATATCCTTTTTACCATTGTTATTTAAGTCTCGGATATATGCTTTGGTTGCGCCAGGTTTATTTCTCAACATGAATTTCTGAAAATTGCCTGAGGGATCTTGCTTCCACCAAGCAAGACTTCCTGTATTTTTTCCATACTCAGCAATCACCATGTCCTCCAAGCCATCCGAATCAAGGTCTCCCATATCCATGTGCACTGGTCTTTGTAAGTTCTTTGCAATTATTTTTGTTGGCTCACCTGCAACACTGGGCAAGCGCATGACAAAACCGAGGTCCATATCTGTTGGATTAAAAGTTCCTATAACCAAGGCAAAGGTATGCTCATTCCCCTGATGAACCCATACCGTACCTTCAGGACTAGATGCAGTTTTTTGAACTTTAAATTCGTTGTCCATGATTGTAAAAGAGGACCTTCCAACATCGCTGATATACCATTGATCCCGGCCAATTATTTTAACCATAAGGTGCATCGGATTCTTGGTTTTACTAGCAGGTTTATGAAGCTTGAAATACTTTAGTCCATCTTTTATTTCCTTAATTGGAGCATCAGCAAGTTGCTTTGGCGACTCCTCAAGGTAAAAGGCCCTTATTTTATTAAAAATCAGTGTGTCTATAGTAGGCTGGTTTGGAAAGACATTCCCACGCTCTACTATTTCTCCAGCCCTTCCACCTTCTATAAGTCCTGCTCTGGTCGTATCTCCATAGATGCCAAAATAATGTCCCATCCTAGGTAAAACCGTCTCCCAAGTAGTTTTGTCCAAGAGCTGGGGTTCTGGATACAGATGGCATCCCGTACAATAAGTTCTGGCAAGTACATTTGCAGGTTTATCAAGCGGATTCTGAAGTACCTCTTTTTGTGTATTTGCTGTGGGTGAAGTTTTCTCTTCCTTTCGATTTTGAAGATCTCCACTATTACAAGCATGTAATAACACAAGTAAAATTAAAGCATAGCCGAAACGAACTATTAACATGAACATTCAAGGGTTTGGTCTGATAGACAATGAATACCAAAGATAACCAAGCTCATCTAAAAGCAAGACCATTTAAATTGTTTCGATGCCAAATACCATGAAAATCCCTACGAAAACACACCAATGCTTTAACTTAACTCGCATCCATACTCATACGCATTTCAGAAAACAAACATCCATGTATTGCCGTATGGAGGGATTCGTTGTCGAAAGGCTTTATCAACACATTGTCCATAAATTCTGTCTGTGTTTTTCCTATATCAGAGAGGTCCGCTGTTACGGCTATGATAGGTATGTTCCTATTAAAATCACCGCAAACCCCTTCACGGATAGCTTTTGCCGTTTGGTAACCATTTAAAACGGGCATATGTAGGTCAAGGATGATAAGGTCAAAATAGGACTTCTGTAATTTCTCTAAAGCCTGAGATCCATCATTTACCATCTCAATTGTAGTATTTTGCCATTTTTTAAACATGGAATTCATCACCATTCTTACTATGGGATCATCATCCACGATTAAAAATTGCTTACCCTCTAAGTTAAAAGTAGGATGGGCTAGGTTGCTGTTATTCATCGAAAAAAATAGAATTTGTGCTTATTTAGAGTATAATAATAAAAAATTAATATTTAATTACCAAATAATTACTTTCAACAACAAAAATATAGAACTCAAATTCAATTTTCAGCTTATTATTACATTACCATTTTAAAAAATTGGCAGAAAATAAAAATAGCTCTCAAACCAATTTTTTGAAAAGGATAATTAATAGTGCTCAAGAGAGGTTCGAATTATAAGCAAAAGAAGAAAAGTCAAAGGATTTCCAAAGTTTACAAGGATTCTTGAAAATCCACGACAAGAATAACCATCAAAATTACGCCGTGCGATTTATATATTTTTATATTAAGGACTTGAAATGTACTTTACTCGTATAAAAATATACTATTCTACTTGAGGGTGTTATACCTCTAAAAATAGTACTATCCACCCTATTATGGCCTCAGGGTTTAATCAATGACAATAATAAATGAGTTTGACCTCCATAAATTGTGAACATATCGCCCCAGCACTTTGGGGAGAAAACACTTTCCAAAACCTACAGAGACAGGAAGTCCATTTGTGGCGGATAGACCTACGCATAGCCTATCAAAAATTGTCCAAATTGGAAAAACTACTTTCTTATGAGGAACGTAAGAGGGCCGCTAATTACTTGCAAGAAAAGGATAGGATTCGCTTTATTTTAGGGCATGCTTGTGTCAAGGATTTAATTTCGCGCTACCTAGATATAGACGTCGCTCAAGTTTCCTTAAATAAAGGAGCAAACGGCAAGCCCTATATTTCTCCAGTACATAAGCTTTATTTCAATATCAGCCATTCAGGAGATTGGGTCCTGATAGCTTTCGGTTCAGAAGAATTAGGGGTTGATCTTGAAAACATAACAGGTGATTTTATTACTGATCCACTTATGGCACAATGCTTTCATGAGAATGAAATCAAGGTAATAAGAACATCAGATGATCCAACTGCTGAATTTTTCAAATTTTGGACCCGAAAAGAAGCATTCTTAAAAGCTACTGGCAATGGCATGGTTGATGAGCTTAACCAATTTACCTGCATGAATGCATTTCAGGAATTTGAATTCCCTTCACTGTCAAATAAGAAGAATTGGTACCTTAAAAGCTTCTTGATGGATAATAATTATGCCGTAAGTCTTTGTGCGCCCAGTCCACTTAATACTATTCTCTTTTTAAACTATTGACAATCGCCAACCCCTTTGGAAAAAGACGGTGATAGCAATATTGAAATCTAAGTCGAGAAATTTTTCTCCATAACCTGTCTTTTAAATCCGGATCAGGTAACAGGATTTCTCCGCCATGACAATAGCCAGGATATTGCCTGTACTTTGTTTACGAACAGTATTATAATGGCAATATCAGGCTCTTTGGAGATTTTAGCATAGCATCGCGGTGGTGGAATTGAAACAGTTGCAAAATAACTGATATTGTCCAACACTGCGGATCATCAGGTAATAGACTGCCTACTGCTTATTTCGATTTAAAACAAAATAAACAGTTGTAGACAGGATAAAGGCCTATTTTACGTACTTTTCGTAGTTTTACGATTTATTCGTAGGTAAACTAATTTATATTTATTACATTTAACGCATGGAAGCACTAACAAATAATGAAGAGCAGGTGATGCAGATCATTTGGGAACTAGAAAAAGCACTAGTAAGAGATGTTCTAAATCAATTTCCTGAGCCGAAACCACCCTACACTACACTCGCTTCGGTAATTAAACAGCTGGAGAACAAAGGGTACTTGGATCATAAGACCTATGGCAATACACATGAGTATTATCCACTGATAAATAAAAAGGCCTATCAACATAGCAGCTTTAATCTATTGGTTAAAAATTACTTCGAAGGTTCTGCCAAAAATGTGTTGTCTTTTATGGTGAAAGAGGATAAACTATCAGAAAAAGATATTCAGGACTTGGAAAAAATGGTCGAGAACTTTAAAAAGAAATCATCATGACAAATCTTATAAATTACTTGTGGGAGGGAGCCATATGCCTGACACTACTGTGGTTATTTTACAAAGTTTTCCTTGAGCAAAACACTTTTTTTGCTTGGAACAGGGCATTTCTACTTTGCTCACTAATTGTTGCACTAATATTTCCTGCATTAAGCTTAACGGGTATAAGCAGTCTAAATTTAGGAAACGAATCCTTTGTTGTGCAACTGCCGCAGTTTGAAATGAACGCGACCAATCAAGGGCCAAGTGCCACTTCCCCAATTTCATTGTCAAATTTGCTTTTAGGAGTATACCTAACTGGCCTGCTCTTTACTTTGAGTAGATTTATAGTAGGCATTGTATCCTTATTACTAAAAACACGAAAAGCCAAAGTATTTCACAGCGGAAGCTATACCATTCTGGAGCATTCTTCTTTTGAACCCTCTTCTTTTTTCCATTTAATTTTCTTACCGGAAGGTGCTCTTCAGTTGCAGCAAAAGGTAGATTGGATTATAGCACATGAAACCACACATGCTGATTACAGACATAGCTTGGACAAATTACTGATACAATTCGTTAAAATAATCTTTTGGTTTTATCCTATTTATCGGATGTATGAACAAGCCTTGGAGGTACTTCATGAATACCAGGTAGATGAGAAAATGACAGAGACCTATCCACTGGAAGAATACGCTAGGCTTTTACTTAACCTTGCAAAACCAAATCACTCAAGCTTACTCGTGCATAATTTCAATCAATTTCAAATTAAAAAAAGACTAACAATGATGACACAACCCAAATCAAAATGGATGGCCCGAGGCATATATGCTCTGGCGCTACCACTATTCGCCTGCTTGTTTGTATTGATTTCTTGTACACCAAATGAGGACATGCCACAAATGGACACTCAGGATGGTGAAGAAATTGTAATTACTGAGATGATAATGAAAGAAAGTGTTTTCGACGTAGTGGAAGACATGCCTTCTCCCCTAGGCGGCATGGAAGGCTGGAACAATTACCTGAGTGCAAACCTGAAATATCCGCAAGCTGCCAGAGATGCAAAAGTGGAAGGTACCGTCTACCTAATTTTCACGGTTACAGATGAAGGGAAGATAGTGAATGTATCTATTTTAAGAGGAATTGGTGCTGGCTTGGATGAGGAGGCGCTTAGGGTAGTTAGAAACTCCCCCGATTGGATACCTGGACAACAAGATGGAGAAAATGTAAATGTAAAAATGCGCTTGCCTATAAGGTTCAAGCTCAATTAAACGAAAATGGATAATTTGTAGTTGATTTTCCCGGCCGCTAGTAAACATTACTTGCGGCCGGAAATCTTACCTCACCCCAATAATATACTTAAATGTCTATTTAATAAAATTTAGAACAGCATTCACCACTTCAGGAGAACGCAATCGATGTCCTAAACCGGTAGTAGTCATTAGCTCTGCCTGAGTCCAATGTTGATGGAGCAGTCGGGCATTGCTAAAATCAGTTAAGCCATCCTTTTGGTCGTGTACAATAAGTCCAGGAATAGATAAATTCTTAGCCAAATAGGGCAAACTAATCTTATCTAAATCGTCATGGGCAATACTCTGAAACTCCTCAACTATGCTTTTTACTGTATTAGAATTCAGATGCAAAGATTTTTTATAGAAGCTAATAAATTCAGTTGCACTGCCAGGTGTTGACAAAGCAATAAGTTTATTGATATTGGGTAGTTTATGCTTTGCATAGGCATAAAAGAAGGAAAAACTTCCGATAGAATGGGTAACCACAGCATGTATGGCACCATAACCTTCTAACACCTTGTTTATAAGAGATGCATAAGCTGGAACAGTAAATTGCTTTCCTTCGCTCTGCCCATGTGCTGGAGCATCAAAGGCCAATAAAGTGTATTCTGGGTTTTTAGAAAGTAATTCGATGTATTGATTCCACCTGAAAGATGCGCTTTGCCATCCATGCAGAAACACAATTTTTTTAGGTCCATTTCCCCATCGATAGTGACGAATTAATTTGCCATTGAATTTAATATCAGTCTCTTCCGCTGTTCGTAGAAATGCGTATTGAGATTTAGTGATTTTGCGACGTGATGGGGAACAAAAAAACTTAAATCCTAATTGGCCACTTTTTGATGGCGCAACACTATTCAGGGTATTTAGAAATAATCCTAAACCCCGATAGAAAAATCTTTCGGTCATAATAATTAATAATGTAGGTGATCTGCTAATTGGGTGATTAAAAATAGATTCGGATACCCAGTCAGTAAATGTAAAATATTATTATATATTAATCAAAGATCTCAATAGAAAATTATAGTATTCTCAGTATAACAAACTTTTAACTAAGAAATCCTTACTATTCATTTATGCGTCTACCACCTTAATTCGTTTAATAAGTGGAATGCATAAAAGGCTAATGACTATAGCGATATAACCTATGTACCCGAAATTTTGCAGTTTCCCGGCGGTATTTTCGACCAATATCATTCCTCCAAAAAAAGAAGCAAGTCCAGCAGACAATTGTTGTACGGATGAGTTAAAACTTAGGAAGCTGCCACGGTTTTCGGATTTGGCAGTACCAGTAATCAGGGCTGCAGCGGGAACCATTCGACCATTGGAAGTGACAAAAAAAAAGGTAGAAACAACCAAGGCCAGCAAAATAGGTGTTGCCCCTAAATGGGTAATAATACCTATTGGTATCACGTTTAAACTCATAAATATGGTAAATATTTTAACTTTCCCGTATTTGTCCGTCAATCTACCCACCCAAGGAGAAGTAAAAACGGTGAAAAATCCTCCTGCCATATAAATATAGGTCAGTTGGAGTTCAGAAAAACCAACATTTGCCACCATAAAAGGGCTAAGGAAGGGTATGATCATAAATTGACCAAACATCATCATTATTGTTAGCGAAATAGCGCGCATTTGATTAGCGTTTCCAGTTACCCGCATGATAACTTGCCTGGGACTTGGCATGTCCTTCCCTTCTTTCTTTGGGACTTTTATAGAAGGAACAAAATTATAAATGAGCAATAAAATAACTACAGCAAGAAATGCCAAGAAGAAAAAAGGCGCATGCCAATTGGACATGCTGGCGATAAATAAACTGAAGGGCACGCCTACTACAGACGCAACAGAAAATGCCGCCATAACAAGGCCCATAGCACGTCCTCTTCTATGGTCAGGAATGGCATCACCTATAATCGCAAAGATCAGTGCGGAGGTAAGACCGCCAAATAGACCAGATAAAATTCTTGAGAACAATAGAAATGGATAATTAGGTGACAATGCACATGCCAAGGTCCCTACAAAAAAGCCTAGAAAAACCCACATTAGAATGTTTCTCCGATCATATTTATCCAAAATAAAGGCCCCGAAAAAACTACTTACTCCAGCACTAAAAGTATATGAAGAAACCAATAAGCCAAATTCCTGAGGGGATATTTGAAAAATTCGCATCAATTGAGGCCCTAATGGCATCAAAATCATGAAATCCACAATGTGGGTAAAATTGATGGCTGCTAAAGTCCAAAGCAGTAATTTTTCCTTTTGCATTCTCTAGAAATTATCTTTTTAAAACCCACAAAGGCTGCTTAAAGTTCTTAAGGATTCTTTTTATCCAAAATAGGTACTAATCTGAGTTCGAATTAAAATTGCTCTATAAAACGGTTCATCATCACTGCGAGCCTTTTATGTGAAGTTTCCAAGCTGGGTAAGCCTGAGGCAGTCTTGCCATGCTGGGCATTCCCACGGCTATCTCCACTAAAAGCCCTCTCAGAGCAAGGACCGACAAAATTTCATAGTAAAGGCTCAAATTCAGGTTATAAGAAAATTGACCGATTGCTGAAAGCTGTCAGAAATCTAGTTACACATACTGTTTTGCAAATAAAAATTTTACCGAAAGGGTTTGAGTATTTATGCCCTAAAAGGCGAATATGACTTTGCCTTTATTGTTGCATTATCATTACAATATCTAACCCTAAACCGATTTTATTTACCCGAATAATGAATCCTATTGGGTCCCTGTTGATTGCAATGGGAAGGAAGACACAACTAAGCATTCAAACCATTACCCAATTAATTGCTGCCAAACATACCTCCCAATCACCTACAATTAGGAACCGTTTGGCTTATTCCTATAAAAGAAATAGGAACACGTCCACGGTCCTCTTAGCTTGTTATTGATTTAAAACGGTTTAAGACTCTTTCAATCCAATAAATCTAGCTACCTTTACGAACTTTATTTAGTCCCTAAATACAATTGCTTTTATAGAGACAGTTGAAATTCCTAAATAATAAGGCGAGTTAGGAGTCCAGAAAAGGATTTCCCATTGTGAAGTCGGAGCTGACCAACCATCTACTGGTCTTGATTTTATTTCAAACTTATAAGAACGACAATTGAAAATAGGGACAAAACCGGCTTTTGGGCCAAATATTTATTTGCACTTTATGAAAATTATAAAGAAAGGTGCAAAATACAGGCACTAAAAGCCATCATAAAAAGATAAGCATGACATTCGAACAATTAGAACTTATATCCCCTATCCTCAAAGCACTTCAGGAAAGAAATTACAAGGAACCAACTGCTATTCAAGAACAGGCCATTCCAAAAATCCTGGCTAAAAGAGATATTTTGGGCAGTGCACAAACAGGTACCGGTAAAACCGCCGCCTTCGCTCTTCCTATCATCCAATTACTACATACAGAAAAAAACCATGACAAAGGAAGAGTGGCAATCAGATCGCTGATTGTAACACCTACTAGGGAATTGGCCATTCAAATAGATGAAAATCTTGAATTTTACGGTAAATATACTAAGTTAAGGCATGCCGTTATTTTTGGAGGTGTAAAACAAGGATCTCAAGTAAATGAAATCCGAAGAGGGGTAGACATACTAGTAGCTACTCCAGGTAGGCTACTTGACCTCATTAACCAGGGCTTTATAAAATTGGACCAGGTTAAAATTTTTGTTTTGGATGAAGCTGACCGTATGTTGGACATGGGCTTTATTAACGACATCAAAAAACTCCTGAAGCTATTACCAAGAAAAAGACAGTCTCTGTTTTTCTCAGCAACCATGCCTGACAATATCGTTTCGTTGGCAGATAATATATTAACTGACCCTATTAAAATAGAGGTTAATCCGGTTTCATCTGCTGCTGAAACCGTCCAACAGAAGGTATATTATACCAATAAGGAGTCTAAAAAAGACTTGCTTTTCCATATCCTGGAAAACAAAGAAATCGACCAGGTTTTGCTATTCTCAAGAACCAAACATGGAGCCGATAAAATCACTCGGAACTTGAAGAGTAAAAACATCAATGCTGCAGCCATTCACGGCAATAAAGCTCAAAATCACAGACAAAAGGTCTTGGGTCAATTCAAAGAGGGATCGATCCGAGTGCTTGTCGCTACGGACATCGCAGCCCGTGGAATAGATATCGACAAGCTTCAATATGTAATCAATTATGATGTACCTGAAGATCCTGAAACCTATGTTCACCGAATAGGTAGATCTGGTAGAGCTGGAGAGTCAGGAACTGCAATAGCATTGTGCGAACCAGAAGAGAATGCTTATGTTCGATTGATCGAAAGGTTAATCAACCAGAAAATAAAAGAAGTAGAAGACAACCCTTATCCTCAGACAGAAAAACCAATGTCTGCAATGGAAAAAAAGGAGTTCAACAAAGAGAAAATGCGCAAAAAGCAGGCTTTTTTCAAAAATAGAAAAAAGTCAAGGTAAACACTTCCTGTGTTTTATTACCAATGCTATTGTCTTGAAAGAGGCAATAGCATTTTTTTTGTCCTTTAATTCGGATTATGCAATAGGAATTAAGAAGCCTGTTTGGTGTTTCCTGGAATGAATTTAATCGCAGGAAAATCAGGCCATTTGTAGATTTTAGCTTCGCTAGGGTTAAATTGAAAATAGTAACGAAAGGACTGATTTTGTCCGCCGCAGCGATCGAAACGAAATAGAAGGTTTATAGCATATTTCGAGTTTAACGTAAGTTCGAATTAATATTGGCTTCTGAAGAACACGAATTCATCACATCGGACCCTTTTTGAGTAGCAATTGCGGCAGATAAGGAAGTGGCAGTCTCAGGTTTCTGGGGGTTCCTGAGATTTTTTTCCTCTAAAACTAGGCTAAGCCTGCGAAGAATTATTTCTATATATTAAAGTAGCACTTAGTTAGATTATGATGTCTTAAAAAACGATGCAGGTGTACCATCAAAGCTGAATTGGCCATTTTCCAAAACAAGTACACGTTGGGCCATGCGGGAGATTTCAGATGCGTCATGACTAACCAGCAAGGTTGTTAGTCCGTATTCTCGGTGAAATTTAACGATGTATTCCTGCAGATTTCGTCTCATCTCCATGTCCAATGCAGATAGGGGCTCATCCAGTAGTAATACTTTTGGCTTTCTTACCATTGCCCTTGCCAAAGCAACCCGCTGCTTTTGACCTCCTGACAATTTCATGGGGCTTTGCCCAGCCATTTTCTCCATCCCTATGCTGTGTAACAATTCATCCACAAAACTTTTGTTCTGTCCTTTGTCTAAAGCAAAAACTAAATTTTCATACACTGTCATGTTGGGAAAAATGGAATACTCCTGAAAAACCATCCCTATATTTCTCTTCTCAGGTTTCAAAAAAAAATTGTTCCCAGTGTCTATCCAGGTTTCATTTCCAACAACCAATAGGCCATGATCAGGGTGCATCAAACCAGCAATCATACGCAAAACGCTGGATTTACCTGCTCCCGAGGGACCATACAGCCCAACCAACTCTCCAGGTTGGATTTGGCAGGATAGGTCCAATGCTATTTTCCCCTCTGCGCCAGTAAGTGCTTTCTTAAGCGATAAATCAATCATAGGAGAGAAGATTATTTTTACGGTGGTTGATCAGGTAGGTAAGCAAAAGAACAGTAAATGAAAAGGCAATTAATAGCAAACTGTATTGATTGGCCATGGCATAATTCATACCCTCTACTTCATTGTAGATCGCAACAGAAATCACTCTTGTCTCTTCTGGAATATTACCACCCACCATCAATACAACGCCAAATTCTCCAATGGTATGTGCAAATGTGAGCACTCCTGCTGTGATCAGAGCGTTTTTCATATTGGGCAATAATATACGGAAAAGGGTAGCCCAAGGACTTTTGCCCATTGTTTTTGCAGCATCCAGCCATGCATTGGGTATTCCTGAAAAACCTGATCTTAACGGCTGAACCATAAAGGGCAGGCTGTAAATTACAGAAGCCAACACCAAGCCGTGAAAGGTAAACACCAACCTCAAGTCAAAATATTGATCTAAAAATTCACCCAGTTGATTTTCTGGGCTGAAGGCCAGTAATAGATAAAAACCCAACACGGTAGGAGGCAGCACCAATGGCATGCTCACCAATGCCTCCACTACAAATTTGATACGGTATTTACTATAAGCAAGCCAATAAGCAAGCGGAATACCAACTAAAAAAAGCAGGCAGGTAGTTAAAGTAGCAAGCTTTAAGGTCAGTATAAAAGGCTCGAAATCCATCATTTGTCGGCTTGGTTAAAACCATAAGCCTCGAATATCTCGATTGCACTTTCCGATTTTAGGAAGGCAAAAAAAGAAGCCGCATCTGCGTTGCCTCTGCCAAAAGCAGTAATGATCGCTCCTTGAAGCAAAGGGTTATGGCTATTTTCCGGTAAAAGATAAAAAGCTTTCCCATACTGTTTCATGGTTGGAGATAGTGCAAGGGACAAAGCAATAAGACCAATATCTGCCGCGCCAGTGGATAAGAATTGAGCTGTTTGAGAGATGTTTTCTCCCAATACCAGTTTGGAAGAGATTGCCTCGTAATGCCCATAAAACTTAAGGCTCTCCTTAGCTCGCTTTCCATAAGGTGCATGATTGGGATTGGCAATGGCTATTTTCTTAATATCTAAACTACTGAGGGTTTCCATAGTAGCTACATCACAATCCATCTTCCTACTCCAAAGCACCAGCCTGCCTTCACCATAAACATGAAGATCCGATCCTGACATTCCTTTAGTGATTAACATTTTGGGATAAGCGACATCTGCAGACATGTATAGGTGAAAAGGTGCCTTATTAGAAAGCTGTTCAAAGAGTTTTCCCGAAGAGCCATAAATAGGTACTACTTCTTTCCCTGTATTGCTAGTATAGACATCAATGATGTCATCTAAAGCAAATTTCAAGTCGGAGGCTGCAGCTACTCGTATGGCATTTTGACCATTTACGGGGTTAATTCCCATTAAAGAGCTCATCAAAAAGGAAGTAAGAAAAAGGCAAACACTTTTCATTTTATAAGATCGGAAATTTATCCCTAAATGCTTTTGTATGGTTGATTCAATATTATATTAAAGGTATACCGAATGCCTTTCTTTTCCAATCCGACCCCATTTTTTACGCAATCATTTGACACCTTGTTCCTCCTTACCCACATATCTTCGTGAAAGGAGTTAATTGCAATTAAGTGTAGAATAAAATTTTACCTCCTCAAGGCGATTACATTTTATTTGAGCCCGTACAAATCTAAAACAGCCCTAAAGTCAATCTCAGGAGTAATTTGGTAAAAATAATTCAATTGCCATTTCTGCGTTTGATTGGCTTGCTTGCTAGCCACCTCATCCCAACCTGGGTAGACCCTAATGGCCCTTTTTCCTTCTTTTTTGCTCGTTGTAAGCACACCTTTTTTTACCAATAAACTTTTCGGAAACACAAATTGTCCAAGCCTGCCATCATCCTTTACGTTAACGACGAAAAAATCAATATTATCGCTTTCATTAAAAGGTTCAATTGGTCCATTTTCATATCGCTTCCAAAAAGTCACAAATTGTCCCTTTTTCTTGGGTGTTATTTTTGCACTTCTACTTATAATCTGGCACCCACTTAGATTAAATTGGCAGGCATCATACTCCTGACTTTCAAGTTCAATTTTGAAGTCAGCTATCTCAAGGCCACATTTACTGTAAACTTCTCTTTCTATATGGGCTATATTTATATTCATTTCAGTTTTATGGGTATTCAGATTTTAACTTTATACAAATACATCTGCGCTGGCATTTCCTCCTTTGACTTATAGAAACCATTTTTTTCTAAGACCCTAATTGATCCCAAGTTCTCTTTTTCAACTCCCCCAGCAATCGAAGCGATTAACTCTGTATGCCTGGCCCATTCCACCAATCCATTGATTAACTCAGTTCCAATTCCCTTTCCCCACACTTCCTCGCGCAATAAATAGCCAAGTCTTAATTGCACCAAATCTTCAACATCCTTTACAGGATACAAAAATAAAAAGCCAATGATTTCAGTTGTTTCAGAAAGTACGATGCCATAAAAATTACCTTCAATTTTCCTTCGCTGTATCCAACTTTCCGCCTCATTAATGCTTTTTATATTTTGCCAATCTTCCGGAACTGCCTTGGTGGCAATTGGCGTCAAAATTTGTAATACACTTTGAATTCGCGAATGCTCAAATTCTAAGGCAGATTCTATATGATTCCAATTTAAAACGGAAACCCGATTGCTTGTGAACAGACAATTTTGACTTAATATTCCGGTTAATGATTTAGCCATTAAGCTTTTGAGGGAATTTTAGTAATGAATGATGCCGTGGCTTCAATTCGCTTTCTTTCCTGATCGACATGGTTTAATCATTTTTTAAAACGCTTTTAACCTTATTGAGTTTACCATCAATTCGTTTTGGTATGGGTAAGCCCAAAATCTCGCACATTAATGGATAAATATGTATGTTTTCTAATGAAGAGATGTTGAATCCATTTTTAAAAGCAGGACCATTGGCATAAAAAATGCCATGCATTTCCTTATTTTTGGCATCATAACCATGAACACCTATGGTTTTGATTTCCCTTTTCATAAAGGATTCTTTACGCGCTTTTGGTAAAAAATAATAGCCGTAATCTGCTACCAATTGGATGCCACCCCAATCCCTATTCTTGGGTTTATATTCAAAACCTGGAGTTTTTTCAGTCCTATAAACTTTAAAATAAGCTTCTTTTGGCTTTAAATGTGCCATCACTTCTTCTATTTCAACCCCCTCTTTAGGATGAATATTTACTATAGTACCATTGTCTAGGGCTAAATATAAACTGTCATTCAGAATGGTCTCTGTAGGGATAATTTTAGAGGTAGATAGATCTGACATGCCATGATCAGAAACGATCAGAATATTTACCGGAAGACCAGTAGCTTCAACTCCTTTAAATAAATCACCCAGGCTTTTATCCAGTTCAAATAGCGCTTCTTTTATTTTCTCTTCGTTACCTGGACCATAATCATGGCCAGTCTTGTCCATGTCACCAAAGTACATTAAAATTAAATGCGGCTTTTTTTCTTCAGGCATTTCCAGCCAATCCAAAGCTTGGTTCACTCGATCCTTATTTTTTATACTTGGATCAAATGTATGGTAATAGGTAGGATGGACACCTTGTATAGCGGCTTCTGTACCTACGAAAAAGTAACTGGCAGTCACCATATTGGCTTTATTTGCCTCCAGCCAAATTGGAGACCCTTTATAAAAGCGTCCATCTGTAGCTGTTGTCTTATCTTTATAGCTAAAATCCACACCATTCTCATTGCTGCTGAAGACATTGCCTAAAATACCATGCTTGTCAGGGTACAAACCTGTAGCAATTGAATAATGGTTTGGAAAAGTTTTAGAAGGAAAAGTTGGGACTAGTGATTCCGCACTTACACCATTATCAATAAAAGCACTTAAGTTGGGTGGCTTGTATTTATCCATATAATCCCATCGAAAACCATCCAAAGAAATCAACAAAAGGTAAGGCTTTTCTTGCGCCGCTTTTGAGTTTGATGTAGCTATTGATTGTGGCGAACCAAGCATCTTTTTATTACAGGAAATGACAGAAAACATCCCCAATACAAAAATCGATACAATTCCAGTTAATCGTCTTGTCATGTTAATAAAGTGCCCTACCTTTTGCCTTAAGGCGAAGGAAATGATATGATTCTCGAAGTTTACTTAAGCTTCGCATACTTCAAAGTTATTCCTTTACTTTTTTAAAAGTATATCCAGAAGGCCTTTTTGTGTAGATCATGCCCTGCTTTTTTACCATAATTTGTTCACAAGTAAGTGCAATTCCATTTTTAGGCACCAGGTAGTCTTTAATTTCTTAAAAAGTCCAATTGAGGTATGCTCTTTATCTACATGGAGTTTTTTATAAAGTGTGGGGATGTTCATTAGTAAGGAAAATTACTTGTAATTATTAGCACTGATAGTTAAAAACAAAATTTTCACACTTCTAATCTAAACAATTTTAGAAAAGCCAGCTAAAAATACCGGCATACAAAAAAAATAAGCAATCCTTGCTCGAATTTGTGAGGCAATATAAAAAGCTATTGCCTTATGTGAAGAAAAATTTTACCTCAGCCTAGAATATTTCAGACACTTCACTGGAACAAAAAATCATTCTGATTTAAAAATTCATTTTATGATTACTCGCCTTAATGATCAAAAAGACACCAAAGGCCAACATTCCCAATGCCATCACTCCTAAGACCATTCTACCAAATTCATTTTGGATAAAATTAAAAGCATCTTCTGTTCCGCCTGACTTCGAGGCGTCGTAAGTGATTGCTGCACTAACCGTAAGGTAAGCAATGATGCCAATTACCAAACCTCGAGCAGTATACCCAACACGACCAGAACTGATCATTAATTTTTGTGTTTTATCATCCATTCCCTCCTCTTTCACCTTTTTCTTAAAGTTTCCAGAATAAGCTATGAATATTTGCATCAGGGCTCTTCCTAAGAAAATAAGGGCTATTGCAGCTACCATCCACCGACCGTACTCTTGTTGTAAAAGTTTTTGAATCATTGATTCTTGTCCTCCACCACCGCTGCCCCCGCCTCCAGCGATTAACAACTGAACTGCATTATAAATAATAAAGAGGTAAAAAATACCACTTGAGAAATAGCTTAACCTTTGAGCCACACCCTTGGCATCAGATCCCTCTTCCTCAGGGTCATTAAAGGTTTGATACATGCGCCAAAAAACATAACCGGCCAATCCTATTACCAAGAGACAAAGCATCACCTGACCGAAAGGTTGACTAATTAAGAATTTAAAAGCACCGTCACTTCCCGTTTTTTTACCTCCACTTCCAATTGCAGCCCATGCAGTTAATCCTCCAATTAAAATATAGACTACTCCTTTTGTTCCTATTCCGAGGCGAGCAATCTTTTTCTTTTTTCCTTTACTGGGATTCAAATCTGATTTTTCCATAGTTGGGTTGGTTTCAACTTAAAATTTCAAATTTGATGCCAACTTAAATTGTTTTTTATTCAACTGATTGAAATCTCAACATTTATGTTGGTATTTAAGCAGGCCACTTGCTGATCCACTACCACAAAAATTAGCAAACAGCAATAATTTTAAAAACACAATAGCAGGTAGAGGATAAGCATACTGCTCCGATTATGGCATTGCAGCTTGAATCAAAGTACAGGACGCACATTATATAAACACCCTTATTTATCGGTCTAAAATCACATAAACCACATTTAGGAAGTTGCCAACATTTCGGTCAATACTTTCTTAAAAACATCAATGGGCTGCGCTCCTGTCACGGCACTTTTTCCATCAAATACGATAGTAGGCACCGATCTAACACCAACATTTTGCCAGTAGGCCTGTTTATTCCTTACTTCTTTGCGTGCTTCCTGATCTTCAAGTTTAGCCAAGGCCTCATCAGCATTTAGACCAACATCCATCAAAGCTTCCTTTAAAATTGCTCTATCAGACACATCCTTTCGCTCACTAAAGAAAGCTTTGGTAAGTCGCATTTTTAGCTCGGTTTGTCTGCCGAATTTTCTGGCGTATTCCAATAGAACATGTGCTTCAAAAGTATTCGACATGCGCATACCTTCAAAATAATCGAAGGTAAACCCTAATTCTTCCCCTGCATCTGTCATGGTTTCCTGGGAGGCCTTCTGTTGTTCCATAGTACTGCCATACTTTTCAGCAATATGCTCGTGCAGGTCTTGTCCCTTAGCAGGCATGTTAGGATTCAACTCAAAAGGTTGCCATTCCAGGTCTATTCTGTCGGCTATTCCTAGTTCGCTAATCGCTTTTTCTAAACGCTTGTATCCTATGGTGCACCAGGGACACACCACATCTGAAACGATATCAATTTTTAATTTATCTTTCATTTTGAATTCAACAGTTAATAGTAAGACTATAGTATGTTTAGGATTATACAACCTTCCGCAAAAAATGCGGAAGGTTGCTAGAGGATATGCGGTATAGCAAAAATCAACTTATACTGTCTCTTTTTCCCAGGCAAATTTCTGGAAAGGTGCATCTACAGGTGTATTTGCAATATGGTTGGTATAGTTACTGATCACTTTTTGAGACAAGCCCAAAATGATTTCTAATACTTGTCTTTCTCCATATCCAGCAGCATAAAAGGTTTTCAAATCTTCAGGACTTACTTGGCCACGGTTGCGAACGATTGTTAAGGTCATGTCCCGTAATGCTTCCAATTTTGGATTTTCAAGAGGCGTTTCATTGCGCAAGGCTTCTGTGATGGCATCGTCCACTTTCATCATTTTGGCAATACCCGTATGCGCAGGTACGCAATAATGACAGGCATGCTCTACATTAATCGCTTGCCAAACCACTGTTAACTCTTCCTTATCAAAAGAGGACTCTGTAAACAGTTTATGAATCGTTTGGTAGGCTTCAAGTATTCCCGGGGCTCCTGCCAAAACTCCATGTAATCCTGGAATCATTCCGTTGGCCTTAAGTGATTTTTTTAATAGGTCTTTGCTACCTTCTGGTGCTGTTTCAATATTGTGAATTTTCAAATTTGTCATAGTTTCAATTGTTATTTTTTCTAAACGTTTGTTTAGTTATGGTTCAAAAAAAGGTTAAAATTTATTAAATGTCATTTCTATAAAGTCTTCTATTTCTGCTAAGCTGTTAACTCTTGTAGCTGCCGCAAGGCCGTGTTTGGCTACCACTAAATAATTCGCCTGTTTCAATAGGGTAGCGTCATCTTCAATGGAATCCATTTTTAATTTTTCGATAAACAATTCCTTCAAGTTATTCATAAAAGAAAGAACCTGACCGTTTACGCTTGGATCTTCAATGTCCGAAAACTCATTGTAGGTATTGGTCAGTAAACAACCTTTTTCGTTTCCTTCTTGGGCACAAATCGCCACCGAATCATAAAAGAATTGTTTAATATCAGCTACGCCATTCTTGCCATTTTTGAATTTCTCAAACATGCCACCTACTTTTAATTTGTAACAGTTGAGGCTTTCAATGAAAACGCCGTGCTTGCTTCCAAAACTAGAATATATAGAGAATTTGTTGATACCCATTTCCTTTTCAAGCATCTGCATAGAGGTACTTTCATAGCCATTGCGCCAAAACAAACGCATCGCTTTTTCAATAACTTCTTCTTCTATATATTCCTTTTTTCTTGCCATTGTTTGTTTTCACTTCACAAATCTAACCAATCGTTTAGAAATAAAAAACTTTTAACTGTTTTTTATTTTATACTCAAAAATGGCAAGAATGATAGTTACCATAAAAACCATCCTTTCAATCCCTATTTTTAGGTTTAGTTGTAATGATTTCAATGAATTCCCTCTTTAAAACAGCAGCTTGTTCTGCAAATACTTTTAAATATTGAAGCTTTCCATCCGGAGTTTCCACAAAACTCGTGTATCCTTCATCGTCCACTGAAATTTGACCGTTTTTGCTAGAAGTAAAAAACTCACTCCCACCCTCCAAAACATAAATCATTGAGGTCAGGTCCCAAGTCGGCCTGTCGTAAGGCATCTCCAAATAATTCTCGTAGGCCACTACCAAAGGATGAGGCGTCGCCCAGGTAAAATCTTTCTCAATACTGGAAGCAGGATATTTAATTTGGTACCCAAGCTCAAAAGGGCTGGCAACAATTTGCGTAGGCCATTCCTCAAAAACTTTTTGAGCAGCTTTGATGTCTATTTTGACATTAAACTCTTGCATGCTATTTTCATCAAAACTGCCAGCCATAACACTGAGTAATTTTACTTTTTCATTTACAAGATCTTTACCTGTCAATTCAGAAAAATTATCAGAAGGAGAATCCAGCAACCTGGCTAAATTTGTTGAAAAGCCCACAGATACTATGGTCACTGAATTTTTCGGCTGTTGAGATAAAACCTCACGGTACAAGTCTACAGCTTCTGGAAACTGCGTACCTTCTGTAGCGCCTCCAGGAAATGCCCGCTTTCCATCTACCTGATATTCCCAAGTGGTTTGGGCATAATTGCTACCATCATCACCTGAATAGGCCCCATTGGTCACTGCGCCAATAGGAATATCGGGATAGCCATACCAACTATTCATCAGGTCGATAAATAGCGGAGCATATTTATTGTTTTTATTAACAGTAATGGCTAAAATCTCCATCTTATTTTGATCAGCATACTTATACAGCATGTCCAATGCCAAGGCATCATCAACATCATTCCCCATATCGGTTTCAAAAATGACTTTAATAGGTGAGGAGCCATCGCTTTCTACTACCTCTTTTTCAACAGCTCGGCTTGTACAGCTGATTGTAAGGATAGAAACCACTGCGAAAATAATAGTCATAAGGATTGAAATATTAAATTGAAATAGAGCGCATTTTACTGTATTCACGTTCATATAAAGACTTTTCTTATTTTGGTTTATTATTATTTTCCACAAAATTCAATGGTATTGCCAACCTATATTTTTAATTCCATTTATTCGGATTTTATGCATTAAAGCTTAGTCTTTTAAAGTAAGTTTCGCCAGATTATACAATAGGGTTTTCCTGCCTTGACAATAATCAGGGGTAAAGCCTATTCTGTGTTTACTGGAAGTGTTCTAATCGATAGAAATTTAGACTGTTTGTTCTTAGCAATCGATTTTTATTCCTTCCTTATCAAAATAATGATCGACTGCTTCCTGAATAGCTTGCAGCGAACTGTATTTTGGTTGGTAATGAATTAACTCCTTTGCTTTAGCGATACTCCCACATGGACTGTGGGCAATGTGATCATAGGTAAATCCCTTATCTTTTTCGTTAACTGTCTTCGCCCACTCTTCCCAGGGCAGAAATTTAAGCTTGGCTTCCTGCCCAAACTTTCTGGCTATTGCCTCTGCATATCCTCTCAATGTGAGTGCTTGTTCAGAAACGACATGAAAACTCTCACCGACGGCATATTCTCTATTTTCAATCGCCCTGATAAAAGCTTGTGCCACATCATCCGCATGGACATGGTGTACTGTTTCCATCCCAAAATTAGGCAATGCAACTTCTTCTCCATTGGCCAAACGAACAAAAGTCTCCGGATTGAAATTTCCTGTTGGGTTGACGGGTAGCCAGCCTGGACCTACAATATGACCAGGGTGTAAAATAGTAACAGGAAAACCACTTTCTTCGTGATAAGCATGTAGGTATGCCTCTATTTTTGCTTTATCTATTCCATAGTCACCAAAAGGTTTTCTTACTTGGTCTTCTGTAGTGGGAACTTGCTCAGTGTAACCATGCACCCACATGCTGCCACAGTGTAAAAAATGTTTTATGCTACCATTTAGCGCTTCTGCCAATTTCCGAGCACTTTCAGCAGTAAAGCAAATTAAATCAATAACGACATCGCCATTAAGCGCTACAATTTGAGAACAAAAATCACCCTTTTCTTCTGATTTTACCCTATCAATGGTAACCTGTTCCACTGATTTCCAAGCTTCGTGATCACGATAAGGGTTGGCTTGTTGCCTACTAACACAGACCACTTTATGGCCAGCCTCCACGAGACCAGGCACCAAATACGTTCCAATATGACCTGTACCTCCTATAATTATTACTTTCATTCTCTATTTTTCAATTAATTGTTACCGATAATAATATACGGAGCGGGTATTGGTAAGTACTAGCCTTGTCGCCAATTCAAGGTCATAAAATCAATTAAGCCTAACCAATGTGGGGGCTTATTTCTATTAATTTATCAAATAATCAGATTTGGTAACGTATTTCTTTCCAATCGAATAGCTTCCCGTCTACTCTATTTTTATCAGTCCAAAATAGTTTAAAAACCTATCAAAGGTCCGCAGTGAATAACAGCATGTAGCTTGGTTTTCTTCCTTCAAACTCCGCATGTCTAAAGATACTAAATTTCTTTCCCAAGGGTAATTTTTATTGCCCAATACAGCATTAATTAAAATGGGGAAGCTACGAAAATGGTTATTGCTAATTGAGTAGACTTTTAAGCCTTTTGTTGGAATTGAGGCCAAACCCAATGGGCCATTATTCCTCCTGCCACCAATAACACTAGTTGGAACAATAAACTTGGCGCTGTTTCCAGGAATCTCCCTCCTACGAAAAGTAACAACACTAGGGAGAAGAAAGCAAACAGTCCGTTAACTTCCTTTTTCTTATCACTGGTTTTTCTGTTGTAAAAAATCTTGGCCATCAACCCGCCGTAAAGAAAGGTAAACCAAATCAAACGGTGCCTGAGATTCTTGACCACAAGGCTGAAAGTAGGGTAATCTTTTCCTTCCATGGTAACCAATACAATATCGATGAGCACCATCAAACCCAGCATAGATGCTACAATAATTTTGATCGTTCGGATTTCAGACAGATGCCTTTTTAAAAAGCTTTCAAGTTTACTCATGGCCTTACCAGATAGTTCATGGACCAAAAAAAGTGTCCAAATAAAACACCCGCTAATAAAATAGCGGTTAGGAAAGTTTTGGATTTTATAAAGGAGACTTTAAAACCTATTGCGACCATGATTAGGGTCAAGCCAAATATTATCAAAACCGGATACATGCCATTCGACATTTTAAAGGCAATATTAGAGGTACCCAAAAACAGGTGGCCTGCAATTGCACCTAAGGCAAAAGGTATAAAGAAAGACTTGCCCTTTGACCACCCCAATAGCAATATATTGGAAGTGTCATTGTCAACGTCATTGAGTAGCAGGAGGATTTCGATGATAAAGTAGACCACAGTCAACCCAATCATAATACTGATTACAACTGTATACCCTGTACTTTCCATATACCTACAAGAAAATTCAAACTCAATTTAAGGGATTTTAAGACAAAATGTTATATAATCACCCTGTATTTTCACAAAATAATATGTCCAATCACCTTAATTTACAAAGAGGATTTACCGCTTCCTGATAGGTTGTCGCCATCCTTTTTCCGCATTTTGTAATGCAAACTCAGAAATCGCATCCCATAGATGTTCAGGTTATGATCTGCCCTTAGCATATAGTCTGTGTCTTGGTAAACCCTAATCCACGAAGACCATAACTCAATTTCATAAATGGAGCTGTGTTCATAGAAGTCAGCACCCTGATGGTTGAGTCTTTTTCCTTCAGTATCCCACTTTAATTATTGCATTTAACAGTTTTAAAATGAGGAAGGCTATCACCTGAAGTGGCACAGAATAGCTAATATATTAATCCATGCCTATTCCACGGCCTGAGCAATTCTAACTTCATGCTTTTGATCAATGCCACTCCCATTCGTTTTCATCGAAATCAAACCATTAATAATAGGCGGACTGTAGTTTAAAAAAGAATCAAAGGCTCAGGCTATTCAATTTTTGCTGAAGTAGACAATTCGATATATATTTATGGCTGAAAAATTAAGTCTATAATATGAAACAAATCATTTATTCCTTGCTTGCTATGGTAGCGTTAAATGCTTGCAGCAGCAGTACAACAACGGAAAACGAAAGTAAAGCGCAAGAAGAAAAAAAAGATGACTGGATAGTTCTTTTTGATGGTACCTCAACTGAGGGCTGGCGAGCCTATAACGGTGATGAACTCCCTCCAGGCTGGGTAATAAAAGACGGAGAGTTGACGTACGACACCGAAATGGGTTTAGAACAAGACTACACTGGTGGTAAAGACATTATTTACGGTGCAGAGGAGTTTGAAAACTTTGAATTGTACTTAGAGTGGAAATTACCAAAAGGTGGTAACAGTGGCATATTCTATCACATACCAGAAGTAAAAGAAAGTTCGGGACCTTCAGGATTGTCCCCGGAATACCAACTTATTGATGACGAAAATTATGCTTCCATACATGATTTGACTTCCTACAATAAAAAAATGGGAGAAACCGAAAACTTGGACCAACTTCAAGATTGGCAAAAAACTGCCTCTGATTATGCAATGTACCCTGCCGATCAATCCCAAGTAGATTTAAATCCTGTGGGTGAATGGAACAGCTCCAAAATAGTTTATACACCTGAAAAAGTAGAATATTGGCTTAACGGAAAGGTGGTGGTTTCATTTGTCCCTGGGTCTGAAGATTGGGAAACAAGGAAAAACTCTGGTAAATGGAGCGGTGCACCTGATTATGCGAAAGCCAAAAAAGGATACATTGGCCTTCAAGATCACGCAAGTCCAATATGGTTTAGAAATATTAAAATAAAGAAATTATGAATCAAAAGTTGATAAAAAGAAGAGATTTATTGAAAGGTGGGGCGACTGTGGCCGTTGCATCTATGATCCCTTCATGGGCATGGGCTAACAATAAAAATAGCCGCCTTAGAACTGCCCACGTGGGCTTAGGTGCTATGGGAAAAGCCGACTTGGAATCCATTTCCTCCCACAAGCTAGTAGATGTGGTGGCTCTTTGTGACGTGGATGCAAACATGCTTGCACCGCTCAAAGAAGTCTATCCTAAGGCCAAATTGTATTCGGATTATAGGACTATGCTAAAAGAAATGGCGGACGATATAGACGCTGTTGTAGTCTCCACTCCGGATCATACACATGCTCCAGCTTCCATGTTGGCCATGGATCATGGCAAACCTGTTTACTGCCAAAAACCCCTTACCCATCATGTGTCAGAGGCCAGAGCAATGCATAAAAAGGCAGCAGAAAAGAATTTAGTAACCCAAATGGGTATTCAGGTGCATTCTTTTTATGACTACAAACTGGCTACCCTACTGATACAATCTGGTATTATTGGTAAAGTAAAAGAAGTAAGGGCCTGGTCTCCTAAAAACTGGGGAACGGACGATCCCAAGCCACAAGGATCTGACCCTATACCAGAAGGGCTTGACTGGAATCTATGGCTAGGTACTGCAGCCGATAGGCCTTATAAAGAAGGGCTCTACCATCCTGGCAACTGGCGTAAAGTACTCGACTTTGGTTGTGGTACTTTGGGCGATATGGGCGTCCATATTTTTGATACCCCTTACAATGCCCTGGCATTGGATGTCCCAAAGACCATTAAAAACAAGTGCAGAAAGCCCACAGGCTTTGGCTTCCCTGAAGAGAATACAGTAACCTATGAATTTCCGGGGACGCAATACACCACCGAAAAGTTTAAATGGGTATGGTATGACGGTGTAGATGCACCAAAGAAAAATAAAAACCTAAAGCTCCCCAATAAAGAAGAGCTTCCGGACCAGGGAGCCATGTTTGTGGGAGAGACAGGTAATTTATTATTGCCTCACTTTATGCAATTGCCAAAACACATTGTAAAAGGAGAATACAAAGAACTAGACCTCACTGAGCTCAAAAAGTCAGGGAAAATAGGTGATGTAATCAGGGATTATGAAGTAGAAGGCAAACGCCACTATCACCAATTTGTGGATGCTTGCTTAGGTAAAGACGAGACTACTGCCCCTTTTTCCTACGCTTCCAGGTTAACAGAGACGATACTGTTGGGCGTGATTGCAGGAAGGTTCCCAAATAAAACCTTGCACTGGGACAATGCCACAGCACGTTTTGAAGAAGAGGAAGCCAACCAATTCTTGAACGGCACCTATAGAGCATTTTAATTAGTACTGAAAAACTGCTAGAATAATAGTAATTAATTAAAGCCGTTCCGGGTTATGGGCTAACGCTCAATTTTCCGGAACGGCTTTTTTATTAAATCGGGCAGGATTCAGATAAACTTCTGATAAAGCCCGATTCTGTTTAGTAACCCCAATGTTTAGAAATTGCTCCAAAGCACGGCCCCTTAGCCTATCTGAGGGTGAGATTACTAATTCATTCCCCTCAATCCTTTTTTGTTCCTTACTCGAATTATGATTATCGATGAAAAAAAAATAATCAAATAACCAATTACCAATAAAGACAAAAGAAAGGGTTTACTACGTTGAATCACAACGTAATCCGCAATACCGGTTTTCCAAAAAATCCATTCATCGCCTAATTTTGTGGCAAAGCCAGGGTTGCCAGTTTCGAGAATGATGATTCCATCTTTACTCTTGAGATTAATTCTGGCAGCGGTATTGATTGCAGGTCGATTACCTCCATCATGCCCCACGATAAAGTCTCCTGAATCATTTCTCCCAAATATCATTGGCCCTAAGCCGTGGGTGTTCTGATTAGCTGCTGTATGAATTTTATTCATTGTAGCTATCGTTTCAGGTCGCAAAACACTATTATGGGCAAAATTTGCTTTAAGGAATAAGCTCAGGTCTTCAGTACAGGTGTACAAAGAGGCCGCGGCCAGTGCCGTATAGCGATAATGCGGAGCAATCGTTGAATCGCTATCATAAAAGGTCACCAAATCTGAACCCAAAGAATCTGACCAATTAAAGGTTGAATGAGCCATTTTAAGTGGCTTAAAAACGGCTTCAGCCATGTATTCTTCAAACAATTGGCCACTGACTTCTTCGATAATTAATTGTAGTATGGTGTATCCTGCACCTGAGTACCTGTATTGGCTGTTCGGTGAGTTACCCACTTTCGCTACCCCCTCAGACCAAAACCCATCACTTGCTTTTGTTAAGGACTCCTCTATGCTCTGAACCGAGTCTTTGTCTACAAATCCTCCATACCCCAGACCATCAACTAGTCCTGAAGTATGGCTCAGTAAATTGCGAACAGTAACTTCCTGATTGTTAAAATTACTTTCTGGTAAATGCCATCTTGTAAGATAATTGTCGATCGGCTCATCAATTTTTATTTTGCCTTCTTCCACCAAAGCGAATATCCCCCAGGAAGTAATCCATTTACTTACAGAGGCCATTTGAAAAACGGTATGCTTATTAACAGCTTTGTCGATAGAATAAAAGAAATCCTTTGAAACAGCTCCGTTTTCTATTAAAACCATTGCCATATTTCCTACAAACTCGTTTTCAATCCTCTCTTTTGTAGCCTCAATAAAAGATGCTGAACTACTTCCTTTTGTAATTGGCCTCAACAAGGAGCCACTAAAAGTTCCGTAACCAACGAAGGCAGTCCATGCCAATATTAAGACCGTTATTAAAAGTAGGTATTTAAAGGTTTTCATCTAATTGGAATGTTCTTCTTTACGGCTTAAGAAGGAAGGGTAAGTTCTTGTGTTTCATTTATGGTAGCCCAACTATGTAGTGCGTATCTTGAAGGGTATGTACTATACAAACTATTAATGGTTAGGATTTTTCTTATTACTGGTTAATGAACTCACTTTTGGTCGGCTTATTTATTAGGTCAAGTCGGCAAATTTGTAGACACCGTATTACTTATTTTTCATTAAATAATATCCCAAATTCTTCAAAGTCAAGACTTTTATTTTTAATCAGATCCAAATCAATTTCAATATCTTTAAATAGATTATTGAAGGTCTTGATGTATTTATTATCTGATTTTTTAAACGCGTCAAAAGGAATAGAGAGGACAAATTTTTCGTCATTATCGAATACCCCAAAAAGCTCATCTTCAAGACCTAGCACATTCTTCAAATTGTAGTTGTTGTAAATCGCATAGGATAGACTGTCACTTACTGAAAGTCCAATTGTTAAATCCGCATAGTTATTGTCTTCTGGTGGAAATCCTAAAAACCAATAAGCGATGTTGTGAAATCCATAATAGTCTTGAAAGTCAGAAGGCATTTTTATTATTGACCAGTCTCCAACCTGTGCTTTTGAAAATTGGTAGGTATAAGAATTCCCTTTTGCTGGTAATTCTCCATAGTCCTTTAATTTTGATTCAACTGATTTAAGATTTTCCCCTTTTACTAAGATATACCTTTCAAAAATCTCTGATTTCAAATTGTCATGGGAACAGATCCTTTCTTTCTTAATTATCAATTCTTTTTGCGCTACTTTTTCTATCCCGAAGAGTTTGTTAAAAAATCCCATATTTGATGTTTTAGATAGAATTAAAATCAGTACTTATCCAGTAGGTATTAATTAATACGTCGTCTGCTTTTTCATTGTCGGTTTCTCTGTTTTATTCGATGGTTTACTTCCGTTTTTTCACTATGCCACCTAAACCAACTGCATTTCCCTTATCAAATTAGGGATTTAAGACAAGAAAACCAGTCCTGCCGTTACTTTTTCATCCTCCAAGCACTAACAAAAATGGGAACCATTCCCAATAGTAACCCCAATTCCCAACATTATGAATTGGCAGAACCGGTCCCTAAGCTTGTCGAAGGGGTCGAAGAGCTAACCGTCAGACTGCTTGATAATTCTACGTAGTTTTCTTTTTAACCACCAAATACCTCCCATTTAATCCCTAGGTTTTCTTTGCTCTCAAAGAATTCGAACTTTTTAATTAAAGATTCCCTATGTGCAGATCCACACATAAAAACGCCTTTTTTAAAAGAATTGAGCTTACAATATGAATAGATATTTTGAATCATTGAATTTTCGTATTCCTCAAGTTTTACATCATAAGTTTTTAAAAATTCTTCACCTAGTAGAAGACTGTTTTCAAAATCTCTCATTTTTGAATGTAGAGCCATGCCCTTGGCACTATTTAAAAACTCAAACCCTTCGATGCTCTCTAAATTGCTGAATTCAAAAAGCATTGCTTTCAATTCATTATTTTCAGGAATACTGTCGTATTTCTTATCAAATAGATTCGTGAGTTCATTGTCCAAAACAGGTACATATTCGAAAGAAAAATGTGCTGAAAGTTTCTGTAAAGCTTCTATCTCAAGTTTGTGGTGATAAACTCTAAAAGACGAAAATTTGGTACTGTCATATTGGGAGTATGTGGTTTCAAGTGCTTCTAGAAAAATCACTTCAGGTCTTTGGATTTCCAATAGGTTACAGAGATTATCAGCATTACATTTTCCATTTTTTTTGTGCCTAGTGCTGATAAAATTGATCTTTGTCATTGAAGTACTTTTTATATTCGTATCTCTAAAGCAGGACCTATTTCCTATTTATGCTTTTGTTCAAACTACAATCATAGGTACTATGGGCTCCTCCAACTTCTCTCGTTTCCTTGCTGAATTTCGCTATGCTTTTATCAGCCCGTTTAAGGTTGCCAACCTTTGAAACAAGAGACCTCCCACAGCTTCGAGGCATACCAACCGACCCGTATTTATGGCGGCTGCGGTTTTCGAAGCCGTATTTATCCCCGTGGGCCGAAGGCAATTTAGTAAAACAAAAGTTCATAAATACACGTCAAGCCGCAGCTGACCATAAACACTTTGTTGCCAACTGTGCGTTTCTGTCGACCGTTTTAATTTGTCGATTGTCATTCGTCATAGTCATTTAGTCAATAGTAATTCATTAAGTCTTGAGTTGAATTTAAGGTCGGACTGAAACGCTATCCGCTGTTTTTTTTAGTTCAGTGTCCTGTTTTATTTGGTCAAATTTGTCAGTGGTTAATAATATGAAGATTCTTTAATGAGCTTAGCTCTTCAATTCTTTTTCTTATTTCAATCATAAGTCTAAACTTAATTAAAAGTCGCTTTATCCAATTTCTTTCTTTTAAAAGAGTCAGAGAGTATTTGTACCTTAATTCTTTTTTTATCTCGTCTACTTTACTCTTAAAACTGTCTGTTTTCTCCCAGTTCTGTTTACCTCCGTCAAAAAGATTAGTCTGTCCAGTTTGTTTTGTACTCATTTTATATTTGTTTGTCGGTGTAGATAATTTTATCGCAACATGGTTGGCAACAATTGTATAAAACTATGTTTAATCAAGGAGTTATGCATATATCACCCATGCCCCCAACTCCTCCGCTTTATTTCCCCCTGTCAAATTAACAATTTAGGACAAGAATAACAGTACAATAGGCGCATTTACAACGAAACCTTCAAAATAAAGTTGTTTACTCTTATAATTATAGGAAATTATGTGTCTCTATCAAGCAATTACACAAAACCATTAAAAAAAGCCGAACAGCAAAAACTGTTCGGCCCTTAGGTCTCTAAATATTTAGTAATCCGCTAAAGGGATATACTACTCGATAACTTACCAGCTTCTGGCACCGCCTCCTGGTCTTCCTCCTCCACGTCTTTCTCCACCATTGTCTTCGGGAAGGTCTGATTTCTTGAACTTACCGATGATATAGGTAAAGGACACCATTGCATATCGGGTCATTACATTGGAGTAAACATCGGAAACGGATACATCGGAAATGGTCCTTGACACACTATTGTTTTGTTTCAGCAAGTCAAATACATATACCTTAAGCTCTCCTTTGTTGTTTTTAAGAAAACGATAACCTGCCTCTATATTCCACAACCAAATCGACTGGTCAAAACCTTCTGCAAGCCCACTGTAAAGTACATTGCTCACATTATTGGAGATAAAGGTTTTTCCATCATTGGGAGAGTAATAGAATTGCAAATTACTGGTCTGCGTGTAATAGTTGTTATCCAAAGCAGTTTGCAAACTACTGTTCACGATAGAATAACTGCCTCTGGTGGTCAAGTTAAAATCCACATCCTTGCTGATATTACTGGCAAAAGTTATACCCTGAGTAATGTCTATGCTTTCGTTGATATTGGTTTGTCCATTGATCATCCCAGGTGTTCTGCTATAGCTTACGCCCGGATTAAGGTTAACCTTTGTTTTCCATTTCGGAATGCTGGTACCATAGTTCACAAATAGTCGGGTACTCATTTGGCCGCTTAAGTTAACAGGTGTAGTGATCTGCCCGCCTCTGCTTAGCAATACATCATTGTTGATCAAGGTATCCTGAGGGGCCACAAAGGTACTTGTACCTATATAGTCGTTGGTAAAGGAGCCCAATAAAAACATAAAGAAGGTTTTATTGGTTTCCATGTCAAACTTCGAAATATTGGCAAAAATACTGTTATTGTAACTTTGACCCAGTGTAGGATTACCAACGGACAGGTTCAAAGGATTGGTATTGTCAATTACGTTTTGCAACTGGTTCACACTGGGCTCATCCGTTCTGGTTCGGTACCTGAACCTAAAGCGTGTGCCAGATTCATTGCGGTAGTTCATGGTCACCGTTGGTAGCACGTTCCTAAAATCCCTGTTAAAAATCCCCTCAGTTGGATACACACTTTCATTGTTGAGCTTTGCATATTGATAGTCAACATTCATGTTGATGTTCAGGCCCTCGTTGTTGTAGCGATAACCCAACCCAGCTTTTTGGGTAAGGAATTTGTTGTCAAACTCATTACTCAAAGCGGTATCCAATACCATGATTCCTTGCTCATTGGCCAGCTGAAACGTCTTCTGGTCGGCAGCACTTTTGTTATTGCCAATCTGATAGGAAGCTGTTGCTACCGATCTTTCACTAATGGGCTCCGTATAGGTAATATTGGTCCTGTAGTTGAATCCATCCGACAAGGCATTGGTTTGTTGAACCAGGGTGTCGAATGAGTTTCTTACATAATCCTTATTGGCGGAAATCAAATCTGTAAGCTGATCCCTTTTGTTCCAGGAAGTACTTAGGTCTGTAGATATGGTCCTTCCTTTTTTATCAAATTTATACCTGTAGGTCAGGTTATTTGAGATGGAATAGCCGTTGGTATTCATCCCCGTTTCGTTTCGGGTATCACTCAAACTGTCCAGGTTTTGATCCAGGTTTAAACCTGCAAGGTTGGTAAAACTGCTGTTGTCCTGGAAATTTATACTTGGGCTGATGATCAAAGCATTCTTTTCATTGATATCGTATTCAATTCTGGCATTTGCCCTATGGTTGTTATTGGTAATATTACTGATTTGGCTTTCTTGATAGACCTGGCTATTCTCTTCGGAAATGACCGTTTGTCTGTTGGTATTGTCTACAATGGCGTTTTCGGTAGCATTGTAAAAGTAACTTCCGGTAACATTGATTTTATCACCCCATTTGTCACTGTAATTAAGTCCCAGTGAATTGGTTGTAACGATCCCATTGTTTTGGGACACGCCGAAATTACCTCCTCCACCTTGATTGCCTCTTCTACGGCCACCACCGAGTCCACCGCTCACTCCCAGCATATCGTCTGAGGAGAAATTTTGTTGGTTGACATTGTTGGCCATACCTATTATGGAAACCCTACGTGCGCCATTGAAGAAATTTATATTTCCTCCCACAGAATACCTGTCATCTGTTCCGTATCCTCCATAAACCCTACCAAAGTAGCTGTTTCGCATGTTTCCTTTGGTAATAATGTTGATGGTTTTGGCATAGTTTCCATCGTCTAAACCTGTCAACCTTGACTGGTCTGATTTCTGATCCAAAACTTCTACACTCTCAATGGCATCTGCTGGTAAATTCTTAAGTGCAATGGAAGGATCGCTTCCAAAAAACTCTCTACCGTCTACCAGTATTTTTTGGACATCCTCTCCCTGAGCCTGTACTTTTCCATTTTCAATGGTCACTCCAGGAAGTTTGCCTATTAGGTCTTCCGCCATGGCATTTTCCTTGGTTTTAAAAGCATTGGCGTTGAACACTGCCGTGTCTCCCCTCATTTCACCTACCGCATTTTCACCTTCAATGGTCACCTCACCAAGCAATTGACTGTCTTCGCCTATGCTTATTTCACCAAGATCCAATGGCATTCCACGACGAAATTCCTTGGTCACTTTCTCAAATCCGATATAAGTGATTTCAATTTTGAAAACAGGAAGTCGTGGATAGGCGATGGAAAAACTACCATTGGCCCCTGTGGTGGTATTGCTAATAAGCGAATCTTGTTGATTCCTCAGCAATATATTGGCCCCAATCATGGGTTCCTTGGTGGTTTTGTCCACTATGGTTCCTTTAATCACCGGTGAACCACCCTGCCGGTTTTGTTGTGCCAAAAGTGGGGTCAAAACCAGACTTAAGGCGAAGAAGGTAAGAAAAGTAAAAATCCTCATATAGTATTCTGTTTAAACATGAGGATTAGACCATTCCTTTTGGCAAAGGTTTAATGGCTAATGCAAATATGTTTAAAAGGAAATTTTACCCATTAGACGGTAAATACAAGGATTAATAGGTATCAAGAAAACAATGTTCAACCCACGTTAGGGTTGTGAGAAAAATGGATGAAAATGAAAACCAGCCCTTCAAGGGTTTAAAACCCTTGAAGGGCTCCGGTTCAGACCTCTAATGAAACAATCTCATTGTAATTGATCCCCATATGGCTATTGTTATAGACCGCTTTTCCGTCTTTGACAACAATCACTTGTGGAGAAGCATGGGTGACTCCAAATTCATCTGCAATGGCGCTCGACAATGCCCTGTAAGACAAAAGGTCAAGGTAATAAGGCGTAAATTTATCACTATCAGCAGCTTTCCAGTTTCTCTGCACCCTGTTCCAAGCCATTCCACTTATCGAACAACTGGTAGAGTGCTTAAAAATAACAACAGGTTTTTCATTGCTCTCTTCTTTAATTTTATTCAACTGAGCAACGTCCTCTAATTTTATCCAACTCATAATTTTTTCGACTTATATTAAAACCAATAACCCAGACTAAAGGCTTTAAAGTTCAAAGGACTGCTATTTTTTTTGATTTCTGCTATATTTCCCTTACCTCTGCATTAAAATCCCATTTTATCACCACTAGTCTTTTCATTAAGACGTTATAGTCAATATGCCAAGATATTCACTCATTATAATAACCATCCTTTTCGCAGCTTTCACAAGTTGTAGCAGTCTTAAATTAAATGGACCTGAAGCGCAAGCCCCTCCACCAGAATTGCCCAAAGCAGCAATGTCCATACACCTTGGGCTTGAAATTCCTTTGTCCTATTTGCAAGGGCGAATAAATGAGAGCCTTAATGAAAAGTTATTCAATGAGGAAGGACTGGATCTGGGAAATGGCCTATTTGCTGATGTAGATTTAAAAAAGAATGGCAACCTAAGCCTTGCAGCTACGGATGATGGTAAATTGCTCGTCGGCCTACCCGTATATCTGGATGGCAAAGTAAGGTTAGAGAAAAGGATTTTTGGACAGAAAATCTCCTCGGCAATACCATTTCAGGAAAAACTCTCCCCCCAGATAAGTTTCATTCCTCAAATCAATAGTGATTACAGTTTCGGAATCGAAGAGCTTGACATCCTCTCTTGGGGAAAATCCCTACAATACGATTTACTGGGATTCAATATCGATTTCGAACCCCTAGTGAAGAATAAAATGATTGGGTTAATGGAAGACCAATTGTTGACCGGCTCATTAAAATCGGTAGACATCAAAAGTATCGCCAATGATTTTTGGTCTACTTTTGGCAAACCAAGGTACCTGGACAACGGGCTTTCGGCAAGTTACCTCTACAGCCATCCTGAAAAAATAGCCATTCAGGATGAATTTACAAAAGACCAAAAACTAATGTTAAACATAGGTCTGGAAGGCGAAATCTTACGGCAAACGGACCGCCCTTTGGCTACTCAATTGGCGACTCTTCCACCAGTAACCCAAGAAGAAGTAGAAGGGAATGATTTTAACCTAACCTTGCCGATCTATATTGGTTTTGAAGAGATGGCTACGCTATTAGAGAAGCAACTTAAAGATAGCCTTATCAAGGTAGACAAGAAAACAATGCTTCTGCCACAGGCTTTTAACCTGCGCCATTTTGGAGAAAGAACGTTGATAACAATGGAGTTTATCGGAAAAAGGACTGGCAAAAAGGATTTGTATGGGATTTTTTACCTGGCAGGAAAACCCGTTTATGATCCACAATTACAAGCCTTGGTGCTTGATGAGGTGGACTTTAAACTCGTTACAAAAAGTTTCTTGGCCAATACTACCAATTGGATGAAGCGAAGAAAAATATTGAAGGCCATTCAGAAAAAGGCGATTTTTCCAGTGGAAGAACAACTAGAGAAAGCCAGGGCTACCTTGCTCAAGGAGAGTCAGGTGAAATTAAGCTTGTTTGCCATTTCCTTACAATCCCCAGAGATTTTTATTGATGGCATATATCCCTCTACCACTGGCCTGGATATTTATGTGAGGGCAGTTGCAGGAGTCAAGGCCCAATGGAATCCTTAATCTAGCTATTAAGCCATAAGGTCCCCGAAGGTTTTTATCCCTTTTCTCTCTGCTACCTTCAAGAGTTTTAACAAAAGTTGGGAAGTCAATAAAGCATCTCCAGCAGCAGTATGTCGGTCATCAAGAGCTATTTTATACCGCTCGCAAAGTTTGTCTAAGGAATAATCCTGGGCAGCAATGGTGTGAGGATCATGGTATTTCCCGTTTTCCAAACGGACAGCCAATTCATAGGTATCCAAGCTAGGTTGTTTGATTTTCCTCAAACCAAGTGTTTTCCCTAGTTTTTCCAACATGGCAAGGTCAAAGCCCAAATGATGCCCCACCAGAATCTTATTGGAAGCATCTTCTAGAAAACTCCTGATCAATTGTTCTCTACTGACATAAGGCCTTACTTGTATCAAACCATGCACCTTCACGGCTTCTTTACTGCGTTTTTTGGGACGCATATAATATTCTTTCGACTCAGAGATTTTCATCCTATTGTTACTGACAAGCACAGAACCATAAGAAAGCACATAATCTTTTCTAACATCCAAACCAGTAGTTTCAGTGTCTAATACCAAAAAATCCAATTCCCTGATGGGTTTTGCTTTCGATGTTTTTTTTAATAATGTCTGTTCATAGGCCTTTATATAGCTGGGCTTAGGCAACGAAGGAAGACCAAAAATTGATTTCCAATCCATATCATTTACCAAAATAATCCAGCTGAAACCTTACCCTTAAAATCTTTTGGATTTCATCAATGGGAAAAAAGGCGTTCTTCAGCAGTTGCCGCTGCAGTTTCCCCAAAGAATCTGGTTGAATAAACCTCCCTGAACTTGAAGCTGAAAGTCCCTCCAAGGCCCTAATTCTCATAAAAATCTCAAAAGCTTTACCCGCATCCTTGAATAACTCCGCTTGATTGGGCTCAAGTTCGGCTAGTTTTTCAAAACGCTTGAAAGTATTGTTGACTCCTACCACCTGATGGTTGAGCACCAATACCCTGGCCGCATCAGCCAAAGGCATCATGGCCCTAAGTTTAATGTCAAATTTTTCGGCATGCTCCCCTGATTTCTCAACCATAAAGTTCCTAAAAAACCCTAAGGGTGGGGGATTCAACAAGGCGTTTTTGGCAAAGAAATTAAGGAATATTCGTTCTTTGCCAATTTCTTTATACACATGTTCTGTTAGCGCTTCCGCTAAGGAAACTTTACCTGAAATGGCCCTGAAATCAAAGAATATGGAGGCCATCAAGAGGGATTCCTGATCAGGCTTACTGATCCAGTGACTGAAATAGGTTTTCCATTGAGACAAAGGCTGACACCATTGAGGATTATTGGCCATCATCTCAGCGGGGCAGGATTGAAAGCCACAGGCGAATAGAATATCCATAATGTCCCTGGCTAAAAGGTGCATAAACCTTCTGGTTTTTTCCTCTAGCTCTGCCGGCACATCTTCATAGACAATGGCATTGTCCAGGTCTGTTCTTAGCAACTGCTCCCCACGACCTTCTGATCCTAGTCCCAAAAAGCAAAATGGTGTATCATACACTTCCGGAAAATCTTTCGAATGCCTGGATTTTGCGATAAATATGGCCCGCTGAATGATGGTGTCGTTAATCTCTGTTATGATCCCTGCAATAAAATCAATGGCCAATTCATTTTCCAGAAAGTAAACCAACATTCCTTCAGCTTGATTTCTCAATTTTGCGATCTCATGAACATCACTGCTGTCCTGTAAAGCTTTGATTAGTACTGCCGGACTGTTCCCTTGGGAAAGCAAAATGTCATGGTCAGATATAATCCCTATTACCTTGGAATGATTGCTCCCGTCCTCTGTAAATACGAGGTGGTGCAACCTGTTCTTTACCATGTTGAGATAGATTTGGGAAAATTCAAGGTCTTTTTTCGCTGTAATAACGGGCGAACTCATGATATCCTCAACCAGGGTTTCATAGGGCAGGCCTTTAGCAATCAAGCGATTTCTAAGGTCTTTGTCTGTAATAATACCCTGAGGATAATCATTGTCGTCCACAATAATGATAGAGCCTACTTTCTCTGCACTCATTTTTGCTACCGCTTTGGAGATGCTGTCTCCAATACGACATTGGACTACTGGCTGAGAATAGCTAATGGAAGTCTGGCCAGGAAAAAGCAAAAGGCCATTTTGAGGAGAATTGTTGCCTAGAAGGCTACGCACTTTCTGCGTTTGAGAAAGATCTGAACGTACCACTACTTGTCCGGAGGCAAATCCTGAAGCAAAATACAAGCTCACCTGGCTATTTTCCGTTAGAATTTTATCGAAAATCCCTACTGGAACTGCAATGATTAAGCTATTTTCATTTGCTTTGGCACTCAATATATAAGGCCTTTTCCCCAACAAAGCCAGCACTCCAAAAACATCTCCCTCATCACATAATTCTATGGTCTGCTCTTCGCCATCAATTAAATCGGTCAACTTAATTGCTCCGTCTTTGACCACGAAAAAATAGTTTTTGGCCGGTTCTCCTTTTTGAAACAAAAATTCATCCTTTTCAAAATAAATGAGATCTACCTCTTTCGCTACTTGAGTAAGAAGCTCAAAAGATAAAAAACTGAAAGGAGGAAATTTTTTCAGGAAATCAATAACCCTATTAACGATGACATTGCTCATATGGGAATTGGGTCTGGGAAAGGATAATGTAAGGCATGGAACCCATACCTTACATTATTAGGTTATAGGAGGAAAAGGTTATTCCTTTCTCCCTTCTTTGATCTTGTCTACTATTTCTGGATCCAGTAAAGTGGAAGTATCTCCTAAACTGTCCATATTGCCTTCAGCAATTTTTCTCAGTATCCTTCTCATTATTTTACCCGAACGTGTTTTAGGAAGTCCCGGTACAATCTGAATCTTATCTGGTTTTGCTATCGGACCTATCATATTGGTAACAGATGCCTTGATCTCATTGACAAGGTTGGCTTCCGTTCTATTGGACATGTCACAGATAACATAAGCATAGATACCTTGACCTTTGACTGAGTGTGGATAACCTACTACAGCAGATTCCACTACCAATGGATGTTCGTTGATGGCATTTTCTACTTCAGCTGTTCCCATTCTATGCCCGGAAACGTTGATCACATCATCTACACGTCCCAAGATACGGTAATAACCATCATGGTCCCTTTTTACACCATCACCTGTAAAGTACATCCCCTTATAGGTAGCAAAATAGGTTTGTTTACACCTTTCATGGTCACCATAGGTAGTACGGATCATTCCTGGCCATGGAAATTTGATGCAAAGGTTCCCCTCAACAGAGTTTCCTTTAAGTTCTTTGCCTTCTGGATCCATTATGGCCAATTGAACACCTGGCAAAGGTAGTGTGGCAAATGCGGGCTTATTAGGGGTGATGCCTGCCAAAGGCGACACCATAATTCCACCTGTTTCAGTTTGCCACCAGGTATCTACTATTGGGCATCTCGTCTTGCCAATATGGGTATGGTACCAATGCCAGGCTTCTTCATTGATAGGCTCACCTACTGATCCCAGAACTTTAAGAGAATCAAGTTTATAAGGTGCGATAGGCTCAGTACCATGCACTTGCAATGCACGTATGGCTGTAGGGGCCGTATAAAATTGATTTACTTTGTACTTGTCCACAATTTCCCAGAATCTTCCAGGATTAGGATAAGTAGGTACACCTTCAAACATTATCGTCGTGGCTCCTGTCAATAAAGGGCCATATACGATATAGGAATGACCAGTAATCCACCCAACATCAGCAGTACACCAGTAAACATCACCAGGAGTATATTGGAAAACGTTCTCGAAAGTATACTTAGAGTAAACCATATAGCCGCCGCAAGTATGGACCACACCCTTAGGTTTTCCTGTGGAACCTGAGGTATATAGAATGAATAGCTCATCTTCGCTGTCCATTTCCATGGCTTCATGGCTGCTGCTTTTTCCTTCAATGGCTTCATGCCACCAAAAGTCCCTACCAGCTTTCATGGTTACTTCCTGACCAGTCCTTTGGAATACGATCATGGTTTGAATCAGATCTGTACTTTCCAAAGCCTCATCTACTACCGATTTTACAGGAATCTTTTTCTTACCTCTGAAATTTCCATCTGAAGTAAGCACCACCTTGGCTTTGCAATCTTCAATCCTGTCTGCCAATGCATTGCTAGAGAATCCAGCAAAAACAACTGAGTGAACGGCACCTACACGAGCACAAGCAAGCATTGCGATGGCTGCCTCAGGAACCATCGGCATATAAATAATGACTTTATCGCCTTTTTCTACACCCTTTTCAACCAATACATTTGAAAATCGACATACTTCCTCATGCAATTCCTTGAAAGTAAGTATCCTGTTTGGATCTCCAGGCTCATTTGGCTCCCATATGATGGCGGGCTTATCACCCATGGTATACAAATGTCTTTCTAAGATATTTTCGGTAATGTTAAGTTTACCGTTTAAAAACCACTTGACATCTGGTCCTTCAAAATCCCACTCCAGGGTCTTGTCCCAGCGTTTTTTCCAATGAAAAGAATCTGCAATTCTAGCCCAGAAGTTTTCTGGATCTGCAACACTTTTTTGGTACTCGTGGAAATAACCGCTTAGCGTATGAATTCTATCGCTCATATTATCGATATTTTAGGTTGTATTAAACGTAAAGTTAATTAAACATACAAAGGATTTAATGTCTCATAAAACCTTTGCATTCATTGATTTAGTGTTCTTGGGCTTCACCAGCTCCTCGAGGGATCCTGATTTCTTGAATCATTGCTTGCACATCTGCAGGTGGTGCTGGTGTAAGTTTGGAAACAACATAGCAAACCACAAAATTGATAACCATACCTATGGTACCAATTCCTTCAGGAGAAATGCCAAACAACCAATTGTCCATGGAATTGGCTTCAGGGGCAATAAATTTGAAATATATAATATAGGCCAAGGTAAAAACAAGCCCTGAAACCATACCGGCAATAGCACCTTCCTTATTCATCCGAGTAGAAAATATACCCATAATAATTACAGGAAAAAAGGAGGCTGCTGCCAAGCCAAAGGCAAACGCAACTACCTCTGCTACAAATCCTGGCGGGTTGATACCAAAATATCCCGCAATAATTACTGCAAATGCCGCTGAAACCCTTGCGATGATTAATTCCGTTTTTTCTGTCATTGAAGGTACAAAGGTTCGGAACAAATCCCTGGAAACAGATGTGGAAATTACCAATAACAATCCAGCTGCTGTGGATAAAGCAGCAGCCATACCTCCGGCAGCCACAAGTCCAACCACCCAGTTGGGCAATTCCGCGATCTCAGGGGCAGCTAAAACCATGATGTCCTTGTCTATATTAAGTTCATTGGTTTCAGGATTTGGCGTATATTGAACTACACCATCATTGTTTATGTCTTCAACTACTATTAGATTGGTTTTTTCCCAGTTCTCTACCCACACAGGCAATTCATCTACTGGTTTGTCTGCCACAGTATCTATGGCATTGTATATTCCAAAGGCCGCAATCGCTGGAGCAGTGGTGTATAAGATGGCGATAAAAATCAAGGCATAACCAGCAGAAAGTCTTGCGTCTTTAACCCTAGGCACAGTAAAAAACCGCACAATAACGTGTGGTAATCCTGCAGTCCCAACCATTAAAGCCAAAGTGATGGCAAAAATATCCGCCATTGACTTTCTACCAGAAGTATATTCCTGAAATCCCATGTCCAATAAGACCCCATCCAATTTATCCAATAGATAGGTGCCATCCTGTACAGTTCCACCTAAACCCAATTGAGGAATAGGATTTCCGGTTAACTGGATAGAAATAAATATCGCAGGCACCATAAAAGCAAAAATCAGCACACAATATTGCGCTACTTGGGTATAGGTGATCCCTTTCATGCCACCCAATACTGCATAGAAAAACACAATCGTCATCCCTATTAAAACACCAGTTTCGATGTCCACTTCCAGGTACCTTGAGAAAACGATACCGACACCACGCATTTGACCTGCCACATAGGTAAAGGAAATAAAGAGGGCGCAAAATACGGCTACTACACGAGCTTTGTTACTGTAATACCTGTCTCCTACAAAGTCTGGAACGGTGAATTTCCCGAATTTACGAAGGTAAGGAGCTAATAAAAGGGCCAAAAGTACATATCCACCGGTCCAACCCATAAGGTATACCGATCCATCGTAGCCAGAAAAGGCGATTATTCCGGCCATGGAGATAAAAGAGGCTGCAGACATCCAATCAGCAGCCGTTGCCATACCGTTTGCTAGCGGAGAAACACCCCCGCCAGCCGTGTAAAATTCTTTAGTTGATCCTGCTCTGGTGTATATGGCGATACCGATATACAAGGCAAAGGACAGGCCTACTAAAATGTAGGTCCAGGTTAAAATATCCATATTGTGGTGATTATTTAAAAGGGTTATTTTTCGTTGACATCAAATTCTTCATCCAGCTTGTTCATCCGATAAACGTAAACGAAAATCAATATAACGAATGAAAATATAGAGCCCTGCTGTGCAAACCAAAAGCCCAATTTATACCCGCCAATTTTAATGGCATTGAGGGGCTCTACAAGCAAAATTCCGAAGCCAAAAGAGACAATAAACCAAACCGCCAGAAGCATCAATAAGGTTCTAATATTGCGCTTCCAGTATTGTTTCATTTTTTGTTTATGGTTATCCATATGATAATATGTTTGAGTTTATTGGTTAAAATAATCCTGAAATTATTTAAAAATTCCGTAACTATCAGCAAGATTTCGTTAATCTACCAAAAAAAAGACAGTTTCGGCGTGAGCAATAGATGATTGGTTTAATTGGTAAAATAAAATTGGAGCGAATTCATAAAAATTTCTTTTGATCAAAAGACTTCTCAATAAATTCAATGGCTGTTTTCAAGCGATGTTCTTCCCCTCCAGATATGATTTTCCATGGCAAACCTGAGGTACGCACCTCATTTTTATAAACCTCCATAAAATACCTCCTCATGGCCGGATCCGAATGCTCACGCTGTGGATCCTCCCTCCATGGAATGTCTATTGCTGCAAGCAAGTACATGGCATATTCCCGAGTTTGAATTTGCTGTTTTATCCAGTCATGGGTCTCTTTAAACTTATGCTCACTCCATACTTTTATGACTCGCAAATCTGTATCACAAAACAATTTATTTTCAGCCTTTTCAGCCTTTTCATCTTCTAGTATTACCTGGCCCCTGGCGATGGCTTCTAAGTCTTCATAAGTATAAGGCCGATCCAATTGCTCAATGTATTCCCTGGCATATTCCGGTACCCAGGGTTCTCCATAATGCGCCGCCAATTGCTGGCTTAAGGTACTCTTACCTGTTGACTCTGGCCCAATGATTACGATCTTATCCATTGTCCTCCTTATAATTCTTGGCAGCCCTGATCCAGGCGATTAGTCCTATGGTGGCTAACACAGTAAAAATGAAAAACTGAAAAGAGGTTAGCACCAATCCTTTATAGAAATAAAGTGGAATGGAGACCAAATCTGTAACAATCCAGGCAATCCAATTTTCCACTTTCTTTTTTGCCATCAGCCACATTCCTACAAATGCAGAGGAAGTGGTAAAGGAATCCCAATACGGAACGTCACTGTCTGTAAAGCTAATTAAAACATAATACAAGGCCAGGTAAGAGAAAATCCATAATGCCAAGGATTGGAAAATTCCTGATCTTGTCAGCCAGGTAATAGGAACTACCATCTTGCCAGGCTTTGGGTTAGACCAGATGTACCAACCATAAATGGACATCGAAAAATAATAGGCATTGATACCCATATCCGCATACAGTTTAACCTGCAGACAAATCCAAACATAAATCAATGTACTGACGATTCCTGTAGGGAACACCAATATATTTTCCTTTATAGAATAGTAGACTGAGCCAAGGCCAAATACAACAGCTATGCCTTCTAACCAGCTCATCGCTGCAATCCCACTTTCTATACCTTCTATTATATATTTCCAGTCCACAGGCCGAAATTGCGATATATTTTTAACATAAAAAAAATCAGCACCGAAGTTTAATCTAAAACTCCAGTGCTGATCTGATTGGCAGATAAGATAATTATTAACCTATATTTTTCTTTTTCAACTGATCTACGATGTATTCAGAAGTTCGGATAGAAAGGGCCAAGATGGTCCATGTTGGGTTTTTATCTGCCTGAGATACAAATGGGCCTGCATCTACTACAAACAGGTTGTCACATTCATGGGCTTGAGAATATTTATTCAAAACGGAAGTTTTTGGATCATCTCCCATTCTGGTAGTACCTACTTCGTGTATGATACGGCCAGGAGCCTCTAAGCCATATTTGGTATCTGCTCCTGGTTTTTTGCCCATTACTTTGGCACCCATGGAATCAAACATTTCTTCAAAGGTCTCTTGCATGTGTTTGGCTTGCTTCACCTCATGTTCGGTCCAGTTGTAATTGAATCGAAGCACAGGAATACCAAATTTATCAACGACAGTAGGGTCAATTTCACAGTAATTGTCATACTGAGGAACAGATTCTCCTCTACCTGCGATACCCACTGTGGCACCATATATATTTCTTATGTCTCTTTTTAGTCCTTCTCCATAACCACCATTTGGACGAGGTTTCCCAAATTCATCCTGCATGTATTTACGCATGGACTCCATTCCAAAACCAAAACCATAATTGGGTTGACGCATACCGCCTCCAAATTCAAGGTGATACCCTCTTGGGAAATCCAGTTTTTTGTTGTCCAACCACCATGGGGTGTAAACGTGCAAGGAGCCTACGCCATCTTCATTGTATTTGTCTCTTGCTATGAAATCGGTCATCAATGCAGACCTGCTTGCACCAGTAGAGTCATGCAGGTACCTGCCTAGTGTTCCGCTGCTATTGGACAGTCCATTAGGATGTTTGGTAGAGGCAGAGTTCATCATGATCCTTGCCGTTTCACCTGCAGAAGCACCCAATACTACCACCCTAGCATTCAGCTTGTATTCCTGCATGTCTACCTTGCTCACATAAGAAACACCCGTAGCTTCTCCTTTTTCATTGGTGGTAACTTTACGCACCATTGCATAGGTATACAAGTCTACATTTCCTTTTTTGATTGCAGGTTTTACCAATACAGTACCTGCAGAGAAATCGCCATAAACCTGGCAACCTCTGTTACACTGGGCACAGAAAAAACAAGCACCTCTTTCGTTATTCACCGGACGGGTCAAAACTGAAACCCTGGAAGGCAATACAGGTAGGTTGATTTTCTTTCCTGCCTTGGTGAAGGCGGCTTCGTGCAATCTTGGCTTCGGCGGAGGAAGAAAGTTTCCATCAGGTTCATTTCTCATGCCCTCTTTAGAACCGAAGACACCTATCATTTTATCTACCCTATCATAAAAAGGTTTTACGTCCTCATAGCCTATCGGCCAATCATCCCCTAAACCATCAATACTTCTTCTTTTAAAATCGTCAGGCCCAAAACGTAGCGAAATTCTTCCCCAGTGATTGGTTCTACCCCCGACCATTCTGGAACGAAACCAGTCAAATTCAGTTCCGTCTTTTCGGGTGTAAGGTTCTCCGTCTATTTCCCAACCTCCATAGGCCGCATCAAAATCACCAAAAGCCCGCACAGTATTGGCGCCTCTTCTCGGAGATTCCCAAGGAAATCGCAATTGGGTCCTGTACTCTTCCTTTGCAGGATCAAAGTCACTTCCCGCTTCTACTACTGCTACGCTTAATCCGGCTTCGGATAGAATTTTACTTGCCATTCCACCTCCGGCGCCTGATCCTACAATGATTACATCGTAGGTATCCATGGATGATTTTATTTCAAAGCTCATTGATATATTTTTTGAGTTTATTTTTAATTCACCCCCCAAAATAGGAGTTTAAAGCTGATAATTCATCATTTCCAAAATCAGCCATTAGCCGATTCCTCTCATTATTCTCATTTAGTCAAAATATAATTCGACCTATTACATATTTACCAATTAAATCACGGAATTATTAGCACTTTTCTAAGAAATTCCAATGAATATTTTTATCATTAATTTCATTGGAAAGGCTGTTTATACCAATATTCATTTAAAGCAACTTGCAAAAGAGGTTTTTAGATGTTTAAATTTTATTTTGCCCAAACATTCACTATTCTTATACTTTGAATTGAATAGAAAGTACTACCCTTGCCGGGTGAAGCACTTTTTTGTTTTAAAAATAAAACCCAAAAAATGGAGAAAAAGGAAAGAAGAAGCCAAGGCTGGTTCGGAAAAACTGGCAAGGATGGTCTTATTTATAGGTCATGGTTTAAGAAACAAGGTATCCCTACACATGAACTAGGCGGCAAACCAATCATTGGTATATGCAATACCTGGTCTGAGTTAACCCCATGCAATTCTCACTTTAGAGAATTGGCAGAATTTGTAAAAAAGGGCGTGATAGAAGCAGGGGGTTATCCGGTAGAATTTCCGGTAATGTCATTAGGTGAAACTGTGATGAAACCTACAGCCATGCTTTACAGAAACCTGGCCAGCATGGACACAGAGGAGTCCATTCGTGCCAATCCATTGGATGGGGTAGTGCTTCTTTGTGGTTGCGACAAAACCACTCCCTCCCTTGTCATGGGAGCGGCAAGTGTAAATTTGCCAACCATTGTGGTTTCTGGTGGCCCAATGCTCACTGGAAGATACAGAGGTGCAGAAATCAGCACCAGTGACATTTGGCGGTTTAGTGAAAGTGCCAGGGCGGGAGAAATTAATCAGGCCGAACTGTATATCGCAGAATCTGGCCTATGCCGAAGTGACGGCCATTGTGGCGTAATGGGCACTGCTTCCACTATGGCCTGTATGGTAGAAGCCCTCGGATTGTCCCTCCCCGGAAATGCTGCTATTCCTGCCCCAGATACAGGCCGAAAAGTGATGGCCCATATGTCAGGAATGGAAATCGTGAAAATGGTTGAGAATGACCTGAAACTATCTGACATCCTTACCCGAGAGGCTTTTGAAAATGCCATTATGGTAAATGCTGCTATAGGCGGTTCTACCAACTTTGTAATTCACCTCTTGGCCATTGCTGGGAGAATAGGAATTGAACTAAATCTTGAGGATTTCGATAAATACTCTGCCAATATCCCCCTCCTGGCCAACCTTCAGCCTTCCGGAAAATATTTTATGGAAGACTTTTACTACGCAGGTGGATTGCCTCCCGTTATTCGTCAGTTGAAAGACCGACTGCACAATGAGGCCCTTACGGTAACCGGTCAAAGCATTGGAAAGAACAACGAGAAATTTGAAAATTACAACAAAGAGGTAATTGCTGCCATCGATGAACCTTTTAATCCTTTGTCTGGCATAGTGGTGCTTAAGGGTAACCTTTGCGAAACAGGCTCCATTATCAAACCTTCCGCTGCCAGTCCTGAATTGCTGAAACATACAGGCAAAGCAGTTGTCTTTGAAGACATCGATGATTATAAGAACAATATAGATGATCCCGATTTGGACATCGACGAGAACTCCATCATGGTGCTTAAAAATGTAGGTCCTAAGGGTTATCCAGGCATGCCTGAAGTGGGCAATATGGGCCTTCCTACAAAAGTACTTGCCAAAGGCATCAAAGACATGATTCGAATTTCTGATGGCAGAATGAGCGGAACTGGTTTTGGTACAGTGATCTTGCACGCCACGCCTGAAGCAGCAGAAGGCGGAAATTTTGCCGTCGTGCAAACTGGAGATGAAATAGAGCTTGATGTAGAAGCCAGAAAACTGAACTTATTGGTTTCAGACGATGAACTGACGAGTAGAAAAGCCGCATGGAAAAAACCTCCTACTGTAACAGAAAGAGGTTATGTAAGCCTTTATGTGAAGACCGTTGAACAAGCCAATTTAGGTGCCGATCTGGATTTCTTAAAAGGCAATTCAGGAAGTGAAGTCACCAAAGACTCTCATTAATTCCTTACCATTATTACCGGAAAACAGTGCTGTTTTCCGGTAATTTTTTAACTTTACTAAACCCAATGAAAATTACCAACACGGAAGCTGCTCCAGTAGCCTTAGTCACAGGAGCTGCTGTGGGAATCGGCTTTGAGATCGTGTTTCTGCTGGCTTCCAAAGGATACAAGGTCATGTTGAATGACTTGGATGAAGTACTTACCACAAAGGCCTGTGAAAAGATAAATGACTCCTTTCCGCAGTCATGTAGCGGAATTTCCGGAGATGTTTCCGAAACCCGTTTTATCGAACAAATGGTGCAACACACCGTTGAAGCATTCGGTGCAATAGACGTAGCAGTAGCCAACGCAGGCATCACTTTATTTGGTGATTTCCTCACTTACAAAGAGGCTGATTTCCATAAAGTAATGCAGCTTAACCTGGCAGGCAGCTTTTTCTTGGCCCAGCAGGTTTCCTTGCAAATGATCAGACAGCAAAAAGGGGGTAGCCTTCTTTTTATGTCTTCCGTCACCGGCCATCAAGCCCACAAAAACCTGGCGGCCTATGGCATGAGCAAAGCTGCTTTAGAAATGCTCGCCAAAACCTTGGTTGTAGAACTTTCCCCCTATAAAATCAATGTAAATGCAGTGGCTCCCGGTGCCACCATGACCGAACGTACCGCTTCGGAAGAAGGCTATGAAAAAACCTGGTCAGAAATAACCCCCATGGGAAGGCCTGCATTCCCTAAAGACATTGCCGAGGCCGTAGCCTTTCTGGTTTCCCCGGCTGCAAGACATATCACAGGCCAGAGTTTGGTCATAGATGGAGGGTGGACTTCTACCAGTCCCTCGCCTTATCGGTAGGGATAATAAATCCAGACCCATAAGGTTTTTAAAACCTTATGGGTCTATGTTCTAAAATGTAACAACTATGAAAGGGCTAGTAAAATTTGAACCGAGTAGCTACTATCATGTCGTAAACCATGCGGTAGGTAGCGAAAACCTTTTCAGATCTGATGAAAACTACCGGTATTTTCTACGAAAATATGCGCAGTACATGCCTTCGGTGGCCAGTACCATCTGTTACTGCCTTATGCCCAATCACATTCATTTTTTAATCCGAACCATGGAGGATGAAGCTGCTCAAACCCATCCAAAATTCAAGGGCGACTTCCATAAGTTGGTTATGCAAGAATTGAGCAATCTATTAAATGCCTATGCAAAAGCTTACAATAAAAAATATGGACGAAGAGGAGCGCTTTGGATAGACTATACGAAGCGATTTAAAATTGAATCAGACAGTTACCTTACTTCGGTCATTAATTACATTCACCAAAACCCTGTAAAACATAGATTTACAAAAGATTTACGAGATTGGACTTACAGTTCATACGGGTCTCTTCTTTCCGAAAAAACTACATTGCTCGCAAGAAAGGAAGTAATAAGATGGTTTGGGGGAGCAAAAGAATACGCTAATTTTCATACCTCCAACATTGCGAAATTGCTCGAAGAATGGGAATATTAAACCCGAAGCAGAAGCCGACCGCTCTGTGTAGCGAATTTATGACTTGACGCCAAAAGAGATCGTAATATTTAACAACTCACCTTCCACAGGCTCAGGGTGCGGGAACACCAACGAATTATTGACAGCATTTTGAGAATTAGTCTTATTTGACGATAATGGTATGAAAAAGCAGCTGATTAGAAAAATAAATTCTCGAAATTTGGAAGGTGATATTACTTTCTACGAAGAATCAAGATTTAGTTACTACCTATTATGATCAGTAAATCTCCTGTCGAGAATCAAATTCTCTACGTCACTAATTTTCAAGACTTTCTTTCCACGCCTTTTCATGGAAATAGCAATGCGATTTGTTGGTCGCGTAAGCTAAATGGTGATTTTTCTGAGATTGTGAATCAGGTAGCGCTTAATGAAAATATGGCCGAACTTCATCCGGATGAGCTTCTTGAACTTCAATTGAGTGAACAAGGGCAGTTTGCGCGGGAAATGCTTCTACATGATTTGAAGGTCTTGAAAGCACATGGTGCCTCTCCCACACTTAATGTGATTCAGTCTTATGAAAGGGATGATAGCTTCCCGTTTTTCCCAACTGATGTTTATTCCTTTCATGTAGATCGCGCGCCTATACCAGTCGACACCTTTTTATGCACTTACTATGGAGCGTCAAGTGAAATATTGCCCAATTCACAAGCCGAACGAAAAGTGCTTGTTCCCGAAATCCGAGAAGAACTTAAAAAATTATATGATGGGGATGAGGATTATTTTGAATACTTTTTAAGTGAACAGTTCTTTGACCTCCACTACCTAGCCAAAGCCAATGCACAACCAATAAGCTTAGGCCTTGGGCATTTATGCAGGTTGGCCACGGATCACCCTAATCGTAAAGTTCCTCCTTGTATTCATCGTGCCCCACAGGAAAAAAATAGACAGAAGAGGTTATTGTTAATCTGTTAATCCTAGCTTAGAGGGAACCTAGAGAATAATGTGTTGCCCAATTAAGCCCCTTCGACAGGCTCAAGGAACATGCTCTTGGCCTATCCTAGATGAATTATTGAAGTTTGCGGTGAATTTAGGCTGCAGTTTTATTTTGACCTTTACCAATAAATTAGGTGTTGGCTCAGCTGGTTTTTTCACCCTAAATCCTTAAATTGTTAATTAAAAAGAATTTATAAACACCTGGTACATAACCTGTGTGAAACCTGAATAAAAACATAGGGCCTACAGATGCTATGCGTAATTCACAAAACAATACACCCTAACCACGATAGATTATGAAAGTTAATGGATATGCTGCCTCTGAACCAAAAGCAAAACTCACACCTTATTCCTATGACTTAGGAGAGATCGGTACTGAACAAGTTGATATTAAAGTTCACTATTGTGGCATATGCCATTCTGATTTGAGCATGATAAACAATGATTGGGGAATGACTCAATATCCACTTGTTCCTGGTCATGAAATAATTGGTGAAGTAATCGCGATAGGTAATGCTGTTAAAAATGTAAATGTCGGTGACAAGGTAGGCTTGGGCTGGATGTCGGCATCTTGCATGAGTTGTGAACAGTGCATGGATGGTGAACACCATCTTTGCGCGCAAAGCGAGGCGACTATTGTAGGGCGAGATGGTGGATTTGCCGAAAAGGTTCGTGGACATTGGTCATGGGCCATACCACTTCCAGAAGGCATTGACATGAGCAAAGCCGGACCTCTACTGTGTGGAGGGATAACCGTTTTCAATCCTATCATTATAGCTGGCGTTAAACCTACAGACAAGGTTGGTGTCATTGGGATAGGAGGCCTTGGACATATGGCGCTTAAATTTTTAAAACACTGGGGATGTGAAGTGATTGCTTTTAGCTCAAACCCTGCTAAAAAGGATGCCATATTGAATATGGGTGCCAGTAGCGTGATTGATTCCACCTCTCCCGAAGAATTGGAAAGTATCCGTGGAAAATTAAATTTCATACTGAATACAACCAATGTATCCTTGGATTGGAATTCCTATTTGACTGCATTGGCACCAAAAGGAAGATTTCATACAGTAGGAGCTGTTTTGGAACCGATGGCCATTCCTGCCTTTAGTTTAATAATGGGAGAAAAGTCGGTAGGAGGAAGCCCCATAGGCAGTCCTGCATTGACCAAAACAATGCTTGATTTTTGTGTAAGACACAATATTTATCCAGACGTTGAGGAATTCCCCATGGAAAAAGTAAATGAAGCAATTGAACACCTTGAAAATGGCAAAGCACGATTTAGGATCGTATTGAAAAATAAATAGGTACTTTCAATACTGACTACAAGAATTTACCTGTTCCTGTCTACTGATGAACATCCTTTGGATTTTTGCGCAGGTGAAGGAGGTTTAAAGTTTCACTTAACTGCTCATAACCTAGACATAGGTCGCCATTCACCTCACCGGATCGCATATGAAAAAGTTTATGATTATCTCATTTCTCTTGATTCCTACCCTGTATTGTAATGGCCAAAAACAGGATAAGATCACTATTGGAGTAATTGACAGTATCTATTCGGAAATTCTCAGTGAGCAACGCAAAGTTTGGATTTACATGCCAGATTCCTATAATTCTCAGGCCGATTTGAGGTACCCAGTTTTATATCTTCTTGATGGTGATGTCTATTTCTATTCACTTTCAGGGATTGTCAAACAATTAAGCTCTTTTGGCAATACTGCATGCCCAGAAGCTTTGATTGTTGCCATCCCAAACACCAATCGAGATAAAGACTTAATGCCCTTTGATCCTAATGATGAAGAATTTGACTCTAGCGGTATTGAACGATTTACCAATTTTATAGAGAAAGAACTTATTCCTTATATTGATGACAAATACCTAACGCTTCAACATAGAACGTTGATTGGTCATTCTTTAGGTGGCTCATTTGTCCTTAATACATTAATCAATCATCAAAGTTTGTTCACCAACTACTTGGCAATCGACCCAGGACTCAAGTTTCATAATTATCGCTTCTTCAATTACGCAATTGAAAAAATCAGAAACAACAACTTTAAAAACAAATCGCTCTTCATGACCGTGGCAAATACAATGCCTGAAGCCATGGATACCCTTACAGTCTTAACAGATACAACCTGGACAACGGCTACTATCCGATCAAACTTAAAGTTCGCAAAGGCAGTTGAAAAATTCACGAGTAATGAATTGGATTATCATTGGAAGTATTATTCTAATGAAAATCATCTAAGTGTTCCGACAATCTCAGAATTTGACGGCCTGAAATACTTTTTTAAATGGAAAGTAATTGACCTTGACAAGATAATAAGGACTAATCCCTACATTTCCGGGGAATCCTTTTTCAATAAAGTGGTAGACCATTACCGGAATGTGACTGAGAAACTAGGATTTAAGACATTGCCGAATCATGAACAAATGGATGATCTGGGAAACTATTACATGCAAAAAGAGGATTTTGATGAGGCGTTTCTTTTCTTTCATTACAACATTGAGAATTACCCCAACAATTCAAAATCTTATGATTCCATGGCCAATTATTTCCTCGCAACAGAACAATCTGACATGGCTACTGAAATGTTCAACAAGGCAATTGAAATCAATGATACTCCTCACGCTACCAAAAACCCGAAGAATTGAAGAAAGGGCCACAAATCGGGTAGACAATCGTAAGTCAAAAGCATTCAGTACTTCTCATAATGTACTACTGAGTTTCCTTAAGACGACCAATAGTATTATCCCTAGCTAAAAAGGCTCGGAACGTTTTCCCATTACCTTAAAAAAATTGCACTTTACCATGATAATTTCTCAAAAGTAATTCAGTATATTACATGAGGTATATAATGAGAAAATTAACAAGTCCATGAAAATTAATAAATCCTACCTCCTATTTTTATTTACATTTTTTAGTTTTTTTTTATTTGCGCAAAATACTAGTGGGAAAATTTTTACAGCTACTTTTCAGTGGAAGCCCGAATATGGTAAAAATGGTTGCGATGCAGCAGTGAACTTAAAACTAAATTATTATTTGAAAAACGACAGGCCTTGGGTTGACATTTCGTATACCATTGAAAAAGGCAATACTGTCTATTTTGAAGGTAAACAATATTCAAGGCAGGAATTAGGAGAAGAAGCTTACGGTCCAATAAGGGTGCAATTCCCAAGGTTTGTAGTTGATGTTTATGAAGGAAGTAATTTTATAACTTCAATTGGCTTCGATAGCAAAGGGAATATGACCTATGGTGGTGATTGGCTAAATATCTTTGAAGGCCATGTATTTGTAGAACACAGCAATAGAACTATTGTAAGTGGAGAGAGGGCCAAAGAAGTTTTTTTAAGCAATTCATTTAACATTAAAAATATACGGCTCACCTATTTGGATGCAGTAAATTTTCACCTCGTTGAAATGTATGCTTTAGGTGAAAAGAGTAGCAGTGGAAACAATACAAATGCTAACGCTACAACCGACACCAACCAGCCAATAACGAGTTCCAACAACTATGGCTACGAAACTTCGTCATCAAACACACCATCCTACCAAAGTAGTACAAGCGCTGCAAATACACATTATCAGGATGCTTTAGCAAGGCAACAAGTTTACACCCAAAATTTAGAAGCCGCAGCTACCCAACTGGTAAATGTCGGTTTAAGTATTGCCAACGATATCCAACAGGCTAGGATTAGGAATGTTAACAGTAAAAATAAAAACATAAGTGAATATCTTGAACAAATTATTCCTTTAGACAAGGAATGCGAAGCGTTATATACAACAGATTATGCAGATTTTCTTGTAAAGGAAAAAACATTACGGCGTTATGAAAACCTAGCCATTGACAACTTGAATTGGCTTATTGATAAGGAAGGTGATGCTAGGTATCAGACACTAAAATCAGAGATTTTTACCAACCAAATAAATAGACTAAAGAAAATATTAGCATACAATACGAATCAGCTATTAAAAAACCAAAATGAACTTAAAAATATGGCGTTAATCAATGAGTTTTATAATGCTTATGTAAATGAACTTAGGGATTTCGCTGGAGATTTATCAACTAATTCAGGTTATTATAATAATAGTGTTCATGGATCAACAGGATATGGCTCCTTTAAATTTTGGAGAAATTTTATTGACGAAGAGAGGAGTGAAAGAACTCGAAAAATGTTAGCCTCTAACGAGACAAATAATTATCTAGATCCCTACCATGAAATATTTTTTTACGCAAGAAATAATTATGTAAGCGACAATTATGACCAAACATCAATTGATTTATTTGTAGCAGCCAATGATCAAACGAAAAAGGCATTACTAAGTGGTGCTATATTTGGAAGAAACTATATTAAAGATTTAGATTGGGGTGAATTGTATAAAAAAGATGATAGACTATTGAAGTTGTTTTTGGAAAGCACAAAAGAAAAGATTTATTATTATGAAATTGAATTCAATGGAGAAAAGGAAATAGAAAAGATGCCATTGTATAAATTTTTGGATTCTAAATATGGCTTTAAAGAATCAAAATCAAACGAGCTAGTAAAAGAATGGATAAAAAGTGATAAAAAATTAACCGGGAAAAATTCGGATGATTTTGTTGAAGAACAATTGGCAAAAGACCAAAAAGAAATCGATCGTAACAATGAAAAAATTGCAATCAATAATACAATTTCAAAATCTCAATTACTGTCCGAAAAGGAAAATTATAATGAAGCACTTGCGCTCCTCCAAAAAGCCAGAGAAAATTTCCCTAGCAACTATGAATTAATAATTTCTGAAGCGAATATTTACCATAAACTTAATAATAATGAGCGCTTTTTAGAACTACTAAAGGAAGGAGTAAAGTTAAATGACACTGACGATAAATTGTTCTTTAACATAGGTGTGCTGGAGCAAGCCAATAAAAATTATAATGAAGCGGTAAACTATTATTTAAAGACAATTGAGATTAATCCTAAAAATGTTGATGCTCATCATAATTTAGGATTTGTCTACAATGAACAAGCAACAGTACTTAAAAATGACATCAATAAATACATAAACCAACCTGAAAAATATGACGAAGTTTATCTTGAAACAATAGAGATTTTTAGAAAATCAATTTTTAACTACGAGACTGCCGTAAAATTAAAAGAATACGATTTCGATACACTATTTGAGATAGGATACACCTGTACTGTTCAAGCAAATGAAATCGGAAAGCAAGCCAATAATAAATTAGATGACCCTAAAAAATACGGATGGCTCTATTTGAAGAGAATGGAAATGTACACTTATTCATTATTCTTCTTTAAAAAAGCACAACAATTAGACAATACCGATGAGGACTTAAATCAAAACATAATAATCCTTCAAAAAGTTGTTGATGATTTTAATGACAAGCTTAAGAAAAAAAGTTAGGCCATTTTTAGAAATTTAAGCTACAGGACAAAAAACAATTGTTCCAAAATAATAGTCTTACTCTAAGCTTTCAATTTCACAATTTAGCATTTCGATTTTTTGCTGATTGGCCTCTATAATTTTTTGTTGCTCCTTAATTGCATTGACCAAAACAGCCATCAAGTCCATGTATTTAAGTTTTAAATGTTGGTTTGATTTATCCACCATAACCAATTCCGGCATAATTGACTGTACATCTTGGGCCATAAATCCCATACGCTTCTCCAATGACTCATCGGATTTATAATTATAAATTTTAGCATCCAGCTGCAATGCTTCGTTTAGCCCGTACTGTAGCATGGCAATATTGTCTTTTAATCGATAATCCGAACTCATACCAATACAGGCATCATCATCCGAGCAATCTCCATCAACGCAGTCTATTTGCCCATCCCCATCATCATCAATACCATTGTCGCATACTTCCACTTTTTTATCGTCATCATTCCCATCTATTGAACATGAAAACACACCGAAACATAAGATTAAAATAAAGGTAAATTGAAAACTAGCTTTCATAATGGTGGACATATTTAATTATCATAAACAATAAGATAAAGGTATACCTTCCTCAATTTAAAAATTTGAAATCAAAAAACACACAATTCATTTAATTTTGCCAAATTTATTTCTGCGATTATTTTCAAACCATGAACCATTGCTAAACAATTAATCGACTTTAACCCTTTATTTTTTTTGGGACAGGAAGACCACTTATCCTTCAAAAAACTAGCTTCAACATCCCCTAAAAACTTCTATAAATAAAACACAAGGTATCTCATTCCGGTTTTCTATGCATTTTTTTCAAAAAATTGACCATTAAACTCTAAAAAGCTAAACTATCCTTTTTGACCGTTATTGCATAGCAAATAACCTATACTTAAGTTTGCAACTATATTTTATATAGTATTCCAAAAAATAAATAATATGAACTTAACAGAAACCTTAAACTGGAGATACACAACCAAAGAATTTGACCCAACAAAAACGATATCCGATTCGGATATGGATCAAGTCAAAGAATTGTTGAGAATGAGTCCTTCGAGTACCAACTTACAACCTTGGCATTTCATTGTTGCAAATACCGAAGAGGGAAAGAGAAGGGTAGCCAAGGGAACGCAAGGTTTTTTTCAATTTAATCAACCAAAGGTATTAAATGCCTCTGCAGTAGTGGTGTTTTGCTCTAGAGTATCCGCAGATGTTGATTATTTAAAGCACCTTTCTGCGACTGAAGAAAAAGATGGCAGATACCCAAATGAGAGCATAAAAAAAGGGGTATTTGGAGCAATGTCAACTTTCTCCAACATTCATAAGTACGATTTAAAGGACCTTAACCATTGGATGGAAAAACAAGTCTATTTAAACATAGGCGGATTTTTATTGGGTGTTGCTAGTTTGGGAATTGATGCAACGCCTATGGAAGGATTAGACATGAAGGCATTGGACGAAGAGTTTGGATTAAGAGAGAAAGGTTTTACAGCCATAACTGTGGTGTCCATAGGATACAGAGCGGCATCAGATTTTAACTCCACAGAGAAAACCCCAAAATCAAGACTGCCTGAAAACGAAATTTTCACCTTGATCTAATTATAAAAGAAAATGAAAGCAATAGGATATAAGGAAAACCTTCCAATAGAAGATGTTAAATCGCTACAGGATATTGAATTGGAAATGCCAAAAGCAACTGGCAAAGATATTCTAGTGGAAATAAAAGCTATTTCTGTAAATCCGGCAGATTATAAAGTTCGTGCAGGTTTGCCCGTTGAAGGTGATCAGTGGAAAGTCATAGGTTGGGATGCAGCAGGAATTGTAAAAGAAGTCGGAGACGAGGTTAGCCATTTTAAAGTTGGAGACGAAGTTTGGTATGCAGGTGATTTTACGCGACAAGGTAGTTATGCCCAGTTTCAAATAGTAGATGAGCGTATTGTAGGCAAAAAACCTTCAAATTTGTCATTTGCTGAAGCGGCTGTCTTACCATTAACCACGCTTACAGCTTGGGAAATGTTGTTTGACAGATTGAATGTGGAAAAGGAGGATACCGGCAAATCAATATTGGTCATAGGAGCAGCAGGTGGAGTAGGCTCTATTTTGGTGCAATTGGCTAAAAAATTGACAAAACTAAATATCATTGGGACAGCATCGCGAGATGAAACAACGGAATGGTTGAAAGAATTAGGAGCAGATTCAGTAATCAATCACAGGAACAAATTAAGTGAGGAGTTCAGGAATAATAAGCTTCCTGCGCCTGATTATGTTGTGAGCCTTAATGCTACCGAACATCATATTGATGAGATAGTGAAGTTAATAAAACCTCAAGGGAAATTCGGTTTTATAGATGACCCAAAATCTTTGAATGTAATGCCTTTTAAAGGAAAAGCAGTTTCTATCCATATAGAATTAATGTTCACCCGTTCCATGTTTCAAACCGAGGACATGATAGCGCAACACAATATTCTAAATAAAGCAGCAGAACTAATTGAAAAGGGAACCATTAAACCACATTAGGTGAAAACTTTGGATCCATTAATGCCAAAAATTTACGCAAGGCACATGCTTTTTTAGAAACAGGTAAAGCAAAAGGAAAAATTGTTTTAAATGGATTTTAATTTAGCTGAAAATGGCCAAAACTCAATCCATAAAATGAACTCAAATTAAAGGCATATGGATAGAACAATTTCATTCTTACAATCAATAAATCAATTCAAATGTTACACTGAATGGTTTAACATTTCGTTCGTGCCTTAGGGTTGACAACTATAATTGAAATTTAGTGCCAAACCCGATAACGTATAATAAAGATGCTATCGTTAAGGCAATGCTTTGGTTAATTCCTTGTCTATAAAATTCATCTTGAGGAAATTTTCATAACGGCTGAGCTCGGCCTCTACATCTGCATTCTTTTCCATGTCGTGAAAATGAATGCTCCCAAGCAAGCTCAAACCTACAAATTGGTTCATTTTATGGAAACCATACAAAGGCCCTTCATCAACTGATTTTTGGTCAAAAAACTCTCCCTTGAGGCAAAAAGCTTCCTCAGGTGCATTCCAGCTGCTGGTAAGTACATACTTTTTACCATGTAAACTACCTCCGGTTCCATAATTTATGGCTGGATTATTTCTACTTCTTCCATCACTATGGTATATACCGCTTTGATGTCCTGCAGTAAACACCCTGTCAATGTATGCTTTCAATCCAAAGGGAACCTGAAACCACCACACAGGAAAGTGGTAAAAAACAATATCTGCCCACTTGAACTTTTCCACTTCTTCAGTCAAATTATATTCTTCTCCAACTTGGGTAGTCTTAACTGCAAATCCCTCTTCCGCTTCGAAGAATTGCTTGGTCTTTTCTAGTAAGGTACGATTAAACCTACCGGGAGAATGAGCAAATTGATGTCCCCCATTAATTACAAAAATATTTTTCATATCAAACCTTTTTTATTTAGGCTACAAATTTACCCCCCCTACTTTAGTATTAAAAAAATAATACATTTTATACCTTTGTATAAAAATATTAATAGATGATAAATTTGGAATGGTACAGGACCTTTGTCGCTATTTTTGAAAACAAGACCCTGACAAAAGCTGCAGAAAAGTTATATTCTTCTCAACCCGGGATGAGTGTCCATCTCAATGCACTGGAAAGTTACATTGGAAAAAAGCTGTTTATTAGAACCTCTAGGAGCATGATCCCTACAGAGGAAGGAAAACACCTTTATAGTTTCATAATTGAATCCATACAGAAACTAGAAAAAGCAGAACAGCATTTTAAGAAAACTTCAAGGAAACGCAAAGCAGTAATCAGTATAGGAATGTGCACAGAAACCTTTCAGGCCATACTAGAACCGGAAGTTCCTACCCTAAAATTTAACCTTGTAGCAAAATTTGGAGACCATAAGGATCTAATAAAAGATTTAAATAATGGTGTACTTGATCTTGTCATTACCCCAAAACCTAGCAATGAAGCATCTTTGGTTGAATATGAGGCATTCACAAAAGAGACCCTCTTGCTGGTAACGGGTAGTCAATCTTCTCTAGCAAGAATTTCTCCATGGATTACTGAAGGAAATTATGCGGAATTAGAGAAATCACTTAAAAAGGAAATATGGTACAGTGCTTCCAACGAGATGGAACATTTCAGAAGGTTTTGGTTTGATAATTTTAAAAACAAACCTGATTTCAATCCCAATTACATTTTACCAAATATCAGCTCAATTATCAGGTGCCTAGAAAATTCAGAGGGCTTTGCTATAGTCCCTGATTTTCTGGTTAAAGAAGCCCAATCAGCTGGTAAAATAATCATTGCATGGGAAGGAGAAAAGGTGGTTTCTAATATCCTGTATTTTGCTACCCGAACAGCCCTTCAAAACAAAAGCGAATTGGATACAATTAAAGAAATTTTTAAAAGGAAAATGATTTCTTATTAGGAGTTAAGCCAAAACAATTTTTTTAATTTCATTGGTTTGAAAAGACAAAAAGAAGGGCTTTATCTCATCTGCAGGTTCAATTTTTAGGTTTATATTCACCATTTATTTTAAACCAATCCAATATTTCCCGCCAACGCTTGCAGGCCTCATTAATTGCAACGAATGGAGACCCAATCAAAAAAGACCAACTTATGAAACAACTTTTTTATACCACCTTATTGGCCTTGGCCTTTGTAAGTTGTTCGAAGCAAACAACCCTGAGCCCACCAGATAAACCAAACATCGTTTTGTTTTTCGTAGATGACATGGGTTGGCAAGATACTTCAGTACCATTTTGGGATAAAAAAACGCCTTTTAACGCGCGCTACCATACACCAAATATGGAAAAATTAGTAGCAGAGGGAATGAAATTCACCCAGGCTTATGCTACACCTGTTTGTTCCCCAACCCGCATCAGCCTCATGACGGGCATGAATGCTGCCCGACATAGGGTTACCAATTGGACATTACACAAAGATGCTTTGCAGCCGATGGAAACCAATCACAAAGATTTGATTTTTCCGGCATGGAATGTAAACGGCATGAGTCCGGAACCCTTGGATCTTGCCGTACATGCAGACGCCCTTCCTTCTCTGCTCCAACTGGCCGGCTACTATACCATTCATGCAGGAAAAGCTCATTTTGGAGCCATCGACACCCCTGCTGAAAACCCAAAAGCCATCGGTTTTGATGTTAACATCGCCGGACATGCCGCTGGTGGACCCGGTAGTTATTTGGGAGAAAAAAATTTCAGTGCCAATTGGCGAGGAGGAAGTGCAGTTTGGGATATTCCAGGCCTTGAAAAATTCCATGGCCAGCAAATTTTCCTGACAGAAGCCTTGACCCTAGAAGCAAAAAACGCAATGGACACCGCATTGAATAATAACAAGCCCTTTTTTATGTATATGTCCCATTATGCAGTGCATGCGCCCATTGAAAAAGACCAACGCTACTATCAAAAATACATCGACAATGGACTTGATGAAAAGGAAGCCAGCTATGCCGCTCTTATAGAAGGCATGGACAAAAGTTTAGGAGATATCATGGATTACCTTGAAGAAAAAGGCATAGCAGACAATACCATCATCCTGTTCATGTCGGACAATGGTGGCCTAAGCGTACACAGTAGAGGAGGTGCTCCACACACCCACAATAAGCCACTTTCCAGTGGTAAAGGATCCATTCATGAGGGAGGCATCCGGGTTCCCATGATCGTAAAATGGCCCGGAGTGACGGTTCCCACCTCAGAAAATGACAACTACTTAATCATTGAAGACTTCTTCCCTAGCATCTTGGAAATGGCCGGGGTGGAAGAATATTCCACGGTTCAAACCATAGATGGAAAAAGTTTCGTTGGCATGTTGGAAAGCAATCCTTCCCAAAAGTCAAATAACCGGCCTTTGTTCTGGCATTACCCCAATGAATGGGGGCCTAAAGGGCCTGGTATAGGTGCTTTTAGTGCTATTCGTAAAGGGGATTTAAAGTTGATTTATTACCATAAAGATGAAAGTTTTGAATTGTTCAATATCCCCGAAGATTTAGGAGAACAAAACAACCTGGCAGCTAAAAAACCCGGCAAAGTAAAAGAGTTGGCCAGTCTTTTGACGGCCCACCTTAAAGAAGTAATGGCACAAATGCCCATTCATAAAGAAAGTGGAAATCCTGTCGCCTATCCTGGTGAGTAGCCTTTAGACAAGAATAATGACGGATATTACGTTTAGACAGATAGAAATAAAAGACCTTTCACTGGTTTTAAATTTATTGAAAGAAGCAGCCGAAAAAATTAATAGGATGCAAATTAACCATTGGCAATATTGGAAGAACCCTCCACGAGAAAAAGTGCTATGGATAGAAGAAGGTATTATAAACCGTGAATTCTTTTTTGTCGATGATCGGGATAAAAACAATATCGGCATGGTGAGGATGCTAAATGAAGACCTACCCTATTGGGGAAAGCAACAAGATAAAGCCATTTACGTGCATTCATTAATTGTCAAGGAAGCCTATAATGGAAAAGGAATTGGACAACGGGTCTTAGAAGAAATTGGACTTAAGGCCAAAAATGAGGATTGTCAATACTTGCGATTAGATTCAGATTCAAAAAACCCTAAGCTTTGCAAGTACTACGAAAACCTAGGGTTTAAAAAAGTAGGGATAATAGACTTGCCTTTATCTCGCTACAATTTATATGAAATAAAAGTACAATAAGCCTCCGATCAATAAAAAGAACGCATAAAAGGCTATGTGTTGAATTATATACGCGGCATCATTCTTCTTTCTTATTTTTTGATTCAATATCATTTATTTCACCCCCATTTAAACCCCTATATATGAGCGCATTAATTGACTTTTAATTTGCCTATTCCAAAATTTTTTATTACTTTGAAGTAAGTTTCCTGTGAACCATACGTCCAATGTCATGCTTCTCACAACCTACCATTTCAACGATTTTTTCCAAATATCATGTGTATGCCCATCCGTCATACAACCGGGTGAAGAACTTAAGATTTTATTAAACATCACGGCTATAAAAACTTTTGAACTTAAAAAAGTTACATGGAATCTTGATGGAATTACCAATAAAACCGTCAAAATAGACATCGAAAACCTAGGGCTAAATCAGGATTTGTTGGAGGGAAAATCACTCGATTACGAATTGATATTTTCTACCGAAGTTGGTAAAGAGGACTTTGGAGAAATAAATATGACTTTGGATTTCTCCACTGTAGATGGTTTAGAAAAAGCTTTCAGCTGGGACTTATGGATTTCCATATTTAAGAAAGTCCTCGCGAACAATAAAAATGCATTGGAGGACGATTTAAGAAAAAGGCTAGTAAATGTAGTCAACGCCAGGACTAGAAATGGGCATATTTTTATGGCGGATCATGTGCGTTTTTTCTCTGAATTCCTCAACGTTGAAGTACCTGCTGAAATCGCAGCCATTTTGACCGATGAGTTGCTACTTGAAGAAGAGGGTTTGCCAGTAAATGAAGAAATTTTCTATGCCATTGTCACAGGGCAAACTCAATTTTACGGAATGGAAAAACTGGAGTTGATCTATGAAGAATATTGTAATGAAAGTGATGACAATTTCGACATAGATGATGCCCGAGAAGTACCAACAAATCCTATTTAATGGAAATTTAAGACCAACCTTAAAGACAAAACGATATGTCGTGGGCAGCAGGATTTAAATTAGCAATAGAAATAAATCAACCCATTATCAATCTTGTGCTAGATAAGTTTTTACAAACTTTACAGGCCCAATTGCTTTACCAGGCAAATCTTGGTAGCATTGGTTCTTTTGAGGCTAAAGTTAAAGATTTGGAAATTCTGGACCTGGAAGATCCAGCCCCACTTGGTGGCGTGGTAACGGATTTACAAGCGCTTGCTGATTTCAAATTAAAGCTTTTTGGAATTCAGCTTGTCAATACAACCATGAAGTTCACGATCAACAATGTTGAACTACAACTTTCAAAGACTTCCGCTGGCCAACCTAAGGGAATTGTCATTAAAATAACTCCTACATTATCCATAAAAATTACTTTTACAGGGGGTCACTTCCTAGCCAAATGGATCCTGAACGGGATCATTGCCCCGCTTGTATCCTTTGGGATATGGATTGCTTTTAGACTTATCAGAAGTGTAGAAATTCTGGTTTGGGATCTCATTGATATATTTGGTGTTTTAGGACTTCGGTATTCCCCCAACAGTCCCTTACTAACTGCCCAGAAAACTGTTCCACCATCTTCTCTTCTTCTGGCTTCAGATTTTAACTTGACCGCTCCAGCCATGGGTATTGGTCAGCAGTTGAAACATTTCAATCCATCAAACACCAGTATTGGAGCCGTTGTGAATGAGAAGGTCATAAGCGCAGCTGTTCAAATCGCATTTGCAAAGGGATGGATACCTTCACAATTCCGTGTTTCACGTTGGAAAATTTACTTGAACTCCATTCATGTAGCTTTAGAACAAGATAAAATTGTAGCTACAGGGTCATTAAAAGCAAAGCGTGGGAAATGTTGGTGCAGAGTAAAAGCAAAAATTTCCTTTCGTGCTGCAGTTACACCAAAGATTACAGGAACACCCAATCAGCCTGCATTAGACTTTACATATGATGCCGATATAAATACACAAATATCAACATCTGGAATGCTAGTCGTATTGGGGGTCATCTTGTTTGCTCCCGTTTTAATGTCATTGACCATCTCCATGTCTTTCCTTATTAATATTGTGCTTAATCAGTTTTTACCTTTTACTACAAGTTGGCAACAAAATGGCCTTCAACTTTATATTGCTGCGAATTCAGTGAATTATGCGGGATTCACCCCATTATCTATGCAGTTTCCCCTCCAGCTAAGTGGCAGCGGATCTTACAATTTAACGAATTTCAGGCAATTTACACTTCCTGCCAATGGCCCAAGCTTTCAAGTTGAGTACACCAACGAAAGCCTATCTATTCAACCTAAAGAAATGAGGCTGGCCATTGATTTAAAGTAAGAAGCTAATTTTTTTACAAGAGTGTGGCTTTTTAATTCCAGCCAATCCATTAGGAAGATGGTAGATCCGGAGAGGGAATAGGACGTTATTTAACTGACTTACTATTAAAAAAGGAATTTAAAAACCTCTTTTCTGAATTAATACTTGTTTGCAAAAAGTAAAATCAGGACATCAAGAGAACACCCACTTTTAAAACCATTCAAAGGTGATTCCCTTGGTGAAAAAATATTGTAACTACTTGTTAAAATCTAATGATTCCTTTAATGAACTAAAAAAAGAAATAACTTTGCAATAAATACTTAACTATGGACACTACTTTTGATGCTGTTGTCGTAGGATCTGGGCCAAATGGTCTTTCAGCGGCAATTGTTTTACAAAAGCATGGGCTAAATGTCTTACTAATTGAGGGTAAAGATACAATTGGTGGTGGCATGCGAACAATGGAACTTACCCTTCCTGGTTTTAAACATGACGTTTGTTCAGCCATCCATCCCATGGCAGCAGCAGGCCCTTTTTTTAAGACATTACCACTCGATCAGTATGGCCTGGAATTTATACACGCTAAAACATTGGCCGGACATCCGCTACCGGATGGGTCTGTAGTTTCCTTGTACCGCTCCCTATTTGAAACCGCAGATCATTTGGGCAAGGACAAAAAAGCCTATATTGATTTGTTAAAACCCCTTTTCGATCATTGGGACACCCTTTCTCCAGACATTTTATCCCCATTAAAATTTCCAAATAATCCGATAAAACTGGGCTTATTTGGACTTAATGCGCTTAAACCCTCCACAATACTTGCACAGAAATTTAAAGAAACCAAAACCAGAGCTCTTTGGGCAGGGATGGCAGCGCATGGTATCCAACCCTTAACCAATATCGCTACTTCAGCTATAGGCATGGTGTTAATGGCAGCTGGTCATCATAGTGGCTGGCCAATGATAAAGGGAGGATCTCAATCACTCGCTGATGCCTTAGCCAATTATTTTCTCGCCATAGGAGGTAAAATTGAAAAAGGGAAAATGATAACTCACCACAGTCAACTTCCTGATGCAAAATTGGTAATGTTTGACCTGAGCCCTAAAAATTTATTAAAGATTGCAGGAGACAAGTTCTCCAAACTGTATCGTTGGCAATTGAGTAAGTATAGGTATGGAATGGGGGTTTATAAAATGGATTTCGCGCTTTCACAACCTATTCCATGGAAATCCGAAGCGCTTAAGGGTGCTGGCACAGTACACCTAGGAGGTACATTGGAAGACATTACAAAATCCGAAAAATTAATTTGGGAAGGTAAATACAGTGAAAACCCCTACGTCCTTCTATCCCAACAAAGCCTATTTGACAACACACGTTCTCCAGAAGGTTATCATACAGCATGGGCATATTGCCATGTACCTGCAGGATCAGAACGCAACATGACATCCACTATTGAAGATCAAATAGAGAAACATGCGCCTGGTTTTAAGGACACGATAATTGGAAAGCATACTTTCAATAGCAAGGAGATCGAAAATTATAACCCCAACTATATTGGTGGGGACATCAATGCTGGAGTACAGGACTGGTCGCAAATATTTACCAGACCTGCTCTAAGGACATCTCCTTATAGAACCTCCTTCAAAAACTATTATATCTGCTCAGCATCCACTCCACCAGGTGGAGGCGTTCATGGAATGGGTGGATTTTATGCTGCAAAAAGAGCTATTAAAGATTTATTCTAAGTTCGATGTTCTATTTTTAAATTTTTATTAAGGAAAACAAGATGAATAACTTCCTGAAGAAATATAAAATTACTTTGGTCTTCTACCTTATCGTCATTTTACTCTTCGTATCGATGGTATTTGCAAGACTAGTTAGAGAGCCATACCCAAGTCTAAACATGCCCGCGTTCACGAGAAGTGGCATTAACAATGACATTTTACCTGCTACTTATTTTGAAGTCATCTACATGAATAATGGAGAAGAAGTATGGAAAGGGAATTTACAGGATATTATTGACCCGGAAAACCTAGTTGAATTTCGAAATAATATGCGCTTTATTTTCTTCAATAATGCAGGGGCAAATATGGAGAAGTCCAAAAATCAAAAGCGAAGGATAATATCTTTAATTCCAGGAGGGGTTAAGATACATGAAACACTTAAAAAATGGACAACGCATGATGTAATAGGAGGAGCAGACAAAATAGCCCCTGAACTCATTTTTAGAAAAAAGCCATTTGATTCTGATGAAGTAACTGGCTTTATTATTAATGAGTACAAAGAATATTACCACTTAGTGGATGGGTTTCAGAACAGGGAAATTGTTAGGCACAAAGAATTTAAATTTGATGACAATACAACTAATTAACGAGAGAATTACCAATTGGCTTTTAAATACATGGAAGCCAACTTTTTTCCAATTAGGCTTAACCAGGATTTTGTTTTGCCTTGGATTTTTTATTATTGGGATTCCACAGTTTATAGGGATTTCAAATCTTGAATTAGCATTCTTTGATCCACCTCCTGGGGTTTCTCAATTAATAGGTCCTATTACTTCAGGTAATTTTTGGTGGACTTTCGATTTGGTTTTGAGAATTATATTCGTCTCAATATTGGTAGGATTTAGAACGAAGGAATCATCCATTATTTTGGGATTGCTTTTACTTTTTGGCTTTACCTATAGCTACAGTTACGGAAAAATTGACCATAACATTTTCCCGGTGATTTTCCCATTGATTATGGCTTTCACCAACTGGGGAGGGGCATTGTCTATAGATTCACTTAGGAATAAAAATACTAAAATTGAGCCTAAAGGCTGGCCATTAACCTATCTTTCATTTTTTCTGGGATGGGGTTATTTTACCGCAGGCTTGCCAAAGTTGATTGGAGGATGGTTAGATCTTTCGTATTCAACCACTGCAGGCTTTATTTTAAGAAGATTTTATTCAGGAGCAGCGCCCTTGTACTTAAATGAAATGTTTGTAAAAATAAACAATTTATTTGTTTACAAATCACTAGACTACAGCACCTTACTGTTCGAGTTAGGATTTATAATTACAATATTTTGGTCAGCCTTGTTTTTGAGAGCGGTGGGAATTGCTGCTCTTTTTCATCTTGGAGTGTTATTAACGGTTAACATACCCTTTACCCTACATATCTTGGTACTACTGCCTTATATTGTTTATTTTTATTTCGAAAATAAACCACAGCTTTCAGAAACAGCTCAACTCTATTTTATCCGAAATAAAAAGGTTTTTTTAACGGCCTTTCTATTATTAGCTGTAGTAATAATCTCCGGTTATTACCCTAGACCATTCCCAATTCACCGCCATGCTATCTTATTTCTGGTTTGTATTCCTTCGATATTTATGATTTTACCAGAATCAGCGCGTCTGTATTTTAATAAAAGGACGAGCCGATTCTTTACCAAATAATTGAATCCGAAATATGCAATAGACCTTTTAATACGAGCTGATTCACTTCCTTCCTATTTTTAATTTACTCGATACTGTATCTGGGGAAACGGTTTCACTGCCCGAAGTAAAATTGGATACCCCAACAATGATCATTATTGATTGCAATCATTGTTCAACCAATCGGCTTCTTGGTTTTGAAGGAATTACCTCTCCAAATAGATTGTCTATTGGATATTTCGACATAAATTTGAAAAATTCTAGGTTTAGTATTAAAGAATGGATCGCTATTATGAAAAAACTTATCACACTTGGTCTCATTTTGATTCTTGTAGGCTGTGGATCAACAAAAGATTTCAATGGGATTGCAGGCAAAAAGGCCTTAAAGGGTGAATGGCAAGTTGATCAACTGGAATTTTTTGGAGCAGAAGGCACTTATAAGGCATTCATGTTCGATATGGCAGACTCCTATTGCTTTAAAAACAGTACATGGATGTTCATCCCAAACAATTATACTGGGAAGTTTACTTTAGCATCAAATTCCTCCGATTGCGAATCAACAACAGCCCGAATACGATGGTCATTTTTTGATACGGATACACAACGCTACATTCAGTTCAAATATACTGATGACAAAAACAAATCGCTTGACCCAATGAATGGTGGCTATCGAATGAAAGTTAAAAGTTTAAGTCAAGAAAATATGAAACTTGAATTGGAGGTAGCACATCAAGGTAAACCATTTACTGTGGAAATGAGTATGTCCAAGATCTCCGACAACGTAGTACTTTAATAAATCCAATTTCAAAACTAAAGCCTAGACATGAAAGGAAAAATGAGATCGACGATAGCAATTGCTTTAGCTTTGCTATTATTTAACTGCAATTCGGTGAAAAATGCAAATAACACGCAAAAAGGCGCAGGTATTGGTGCCGTTACAGGTGCTATTGCAGGTGGAATCATTCAGGGAAATCTAAAAGGAGCACTCATTGGGGCTGCAATTGGTGGTGCCAGCGGAGGCGTAATTGGAAATGTAATGGACAAGCAAGCCAGAAAAATAGAAGAGGCAATTCCAGGAGCAGAAGTAGAACGTGTAGGTGAAGGAATTCATGTGATTTTTGGTGAAAATAGTGGTGTTAACTTTGCAACAAACAAATCAGAATTAACAGCTACATCGAAAGAGAATTTAGAGGGTGTTGCCAAAATCCTATTGGAGTTTCCAGATACTAATATTTCTATCCAAGGTCATACAGACAATACTGGAAAAGAAGATTATAATCTACAGTTATCAAGGAAAAGGGCGGATTCTGTAGCTAAATTTTTAAGCGATAAGGGTGTATCCTATTCGCGTTTTAATATTGAAGCATTTGGGCAAAGCGCTCCAAGATTTGACAATACCACATCTGAAGGACGGGCACAGAATAGAAGAGTGGAAATGGCAATCAGTGCCAATCAAGAAATGATTGAAGATGCCCAAGCAAAAAGTCAAAATTAATAATAGCCATGCATTTACGGCATCCGGCAAGCAATTCTTTGCAAAGGATTTTCGAAATTCAAAGACCTGCACATTTCATTAAACGTATTCTACCTTACTAATGCAATAGCAATCATTTTTAATAGGGTCATGCCTTCTTGATTCTTTAAATGATTAATTTTTTTCTTTGAATACAAGAAAAATATTTATCTTTTAGTTTTAACCGCTTGTACCTTTTGAAAGCCTTTTTTGCTACAAACCAAAAAAGAAAAGTAAACTTCAAACAATAAGCAGTTTAGCGTCTGGTAAAAAACATGCTTTCAGAAAGGCGAGGGCTTATAAAAGCTAAAGCGTATCCTTTACCAATCAGCAATAGCTAATTACCTTTACTTTCCCTACACGTTAAAATCCTTGTTAAATAATGATTAATTAAAAACAATAAATTCTTATCATTGTCTGATTTTATTGGTAAAAAGTAGGGCTTAATTGTTTTATGGAAGGGAAAAATATAGTTTTTCGTCCAAATTCTGCTTAGAAAATAGGCAATCTTCTATTCAAACAGCATAGAACAGGACAGTTAAATTCTTTCAATCAAGTATATTCGCTAAAATTAAAAAAAAGAATTCTAATTTATTTATACAAAATATGGCAATTACAAAAGACACTTTTAAGCACGTAGATTATCTATGGGATGATGAAAAAGCGAAAGCTTTAGGAGACGATCAGGTAGCACTATTGCTTTATCGCTCTAATATTTTGGGAGCAGATCTGAGAATCACCAATTACGGAGGTGGAAACACCAGCTGTAAAACCATTGAAAAAGACCCACTTACAAAAGAAGACACCGAAATAATGTGGATCAAAGGTTCAGGTGGAGACATCGGAACATTGAAAAGAAGCGGACTTGCTGGATTGTACATGGACAAATTGCTTGCACTTAAAAATGTGTACAGAGGTTTGGAATTTGAAGATGAAATGGTGGCTTTGTTCAACCATTGCATCTATGACTTGGACTCCAAAGCCCCTTCCATAGATACTCCTTTACATGCTGTATTGCCTTTCAAACACATTGATCACCTACACCCTGATTCCGCTATTGCCATTGCTGCAGCTAAGGATGGAGAAAAGATCACCAACGAATTATTTGGAGGCCAAATTGCTTGGGTTCCATGGCAAAGGCCAGGCTTCGACTTGGCATTACAACTAGACAAAGCACTTAAAGCCAATCCTGGCATCCGAGGCATTATGCTTGGAGGACATGGTCTTTTCACTTGGGGAGATACTGCATACGAATGCTATATCAATAGCCTTCAGGTAATTGACAAAGCTTCTCAATATTTGGAAGACAACTATGGCAAAGATCGTCCTGTATTTGGTGGCCAGAAAGTTTCTTCATTACCAGCTGAGGACAGAAAAGAACAAGCTTCTATTATTGCTCCTCACTTAAGAGGTCTTGCTTCAGGCTTTAATCGTATGGTTGGCCATTTTTCTGATGACGAAAGGGTATTAGAGTTCATCAATAGCAATGACCTTGAAAAGCTAGCCCCACTTGGAACAAGCTGTCCTGATCATTTCTTAAGAACCAAAATCAGACCTTTAGTACTAGAGATAGCTGCTGACACGGATCTTTCAGACATGACAGAGATAAAAGCTTATCTCGAAAAAGAATTTGAAGAATACAGACAGTATTATTCCAAATATTACAATGACCACAAACGCGACAACAGTCCTGGTATAAGGGATTCCAACCCAGTGGTTATCTTATGGCCTGGAGTAGGTATGTTCTCTTATGCCAAAAACAAACAGACAGCAAGAGTAGCTAGTGAATTTTACACCAATGCCATCAATGTGATGAAAGGTGCAGAAGCTGTTTCTTCCTATGTTTCCTTGCCTTTGCAAGAAGCTTTTGACATTGAGTATTGGTTATTGGAAGAAGCCAAGCTACAAAGAATGCCTAAAGAGCAACCACTTTCCAGAAAAGTAGCTTTTGTAACAGGAGGAGCTGGTGGAATTGGTAAAGCGATTGCTGATAAAATGGCCCAAGAAGGTGCATGTGTATTCATCACAGACATCAACAAAGACAACCTGGACACGGCACTTGCAACTTACAGCAAAGACACAGGCTCAGGAGCATTGATGGATGTAACCAAAATGGAAGACATAGAAGTAGCGCTAAAAGCGGCTTGTCTTAAATTTGGTGGCGTTGACATCATTGTAAACTGTGCAGGTCTTGCCATCTCTAAACCTATCGCCCAAACCACTGAAAAAGATTGGGACATACTTCAATCTGTATTGGTAAAAGGACAATTTGCCGTTTCTAAGGCAGCTGTAGCAATATTAAGGGCTCAGGATAAAGGTGGAGACATTGTTAATATCGCCAGTAAAAACGCCTTGGTTTCAGGACCAAATAACGTAGGCTATGGTACCGCTAAAGCAGCTCAGGTACACATGAGTAGATTGCTTGCTGCTGAGCTAGGACCAGACAAGATTCGAGTGAATGTAGTCAATCCTGATGCAGTGATTGAAGGCAGTAAAATATGGGAAGGCGAATGGGCCAAAGGCAGGGCCAAGGCTTACGGAATCAGCGTAGAAGAGCTACCATCCTTTTACGCCAAGCGTACGATCATGAATGAAATTATATCGGTAGATGACATCGCCAATGGCGTCTTTGCTTTCGTAGGTGGTCATTTGAGTAAGAGTACCGGAAATATTTTAAACGTGGATGGAGGAGTTGCTGCTGCCTTTGTCAGATAATGCATTACCATGAGAATTGATAAAAATCAAATCAATACATTGAATAACAGAGCTCTCCCGGATCACCGGGAGAGTTTTGAGTATCTAAGCAATAAATTAACCACCAAAGGACTGGATCCCGATCAACTCATTGAAAAGATTCAGAATTTTCAAATTGCCATACCTAGCTGGGCCCTCGGGACTGGAGGAACGCGATTTGGTAGATTTCCCGGAGGAGGTGAACCCAGATCGCTAGAAGAAAAAATTGATGATGTAGGCTTAATTCATGCATTGAATGCTGGATCTGGTGCTATTTCTCTTCATATCCCCTGGGACATTCCTGGTGATATTGAAGCGGTCAAATCCCATGCGGCTTCGCACAATTTACTTTTTGACGCAGTCAATTCCAATACTTTCCAAGATCAACCTGATCAGGAGCTTTCTTATAAATTTGGGTCCTTGTGCCACACAGATGCCAAAGTAAGGCAACAGGCTGTTGACCATAACTTGGAAGTGATTAAATATGGAGACCAACTAGGATCCAAAGCTTTAACGGTATGGCTAGCAGATGGGTCTTCTTTCCCTGGACAGATGAATTTCCGGAAAGCACTCCAAAATACAATGGACTCTCTAAAAGCCATTTATCAGGGACTTCCGTCAGACTGGAAAATGTTTGTAGAGTACAAACCTTATGAGCCTAACTTTTACCATACGGTAATTCAGGATTGGGGAACCTCTCATTTATTGGCTTCCCAGCTAGGCGACAGGGCCTTTACTTTGGTAGATTTAGGTCACCACCTGCCCAACACCAATATTGAGCAAATTGTAGCGACCTTAATGATGCAAGGCAAACTGGGCGGGTTTCACTTCAATGATTCCAAATTTGGAGACGATGACCTGACTGCTGGTGCCATGAAGCCTTACCAGTTGTTTTTGATATTTAACGAATTGGTAGAAGGCATGGAAGACAAGGAATCTAAAAACCCTCCTCCTGCCTGGATGATAGATGCAAGTCACAACCTGAAGGATCCAATGGAAGACTTGCTCCAATCAGTAGAAGCCATTCAAATGGCCTATGCGCAAGCATTGTGCGTAGACCGGGTTGCATTGGAAAATGCAAGAGAAGCAAATGATGCGGTACTGGCCCAGGAAATCTTGCAAAATGCCTTTCGAACGGATTTAAGGCCATTGATTGCAGAAGCCAGGCTTCAAGCCAATGCTGCCCTGTCACCAGTAGAGGTATTTCGAGACTTGGCAGTCAGAAAACAACTGATCCAAGAAAGGGGAGCAAAAACACTTGCCACCGGTTTATAAGTTAAATCAATTCATTCAATAAAATAAAATAATAAAATGCCCATTCCGGTAACCGCCATTTTTGATATAGGAAAAACGAATAAGAAATTTTTTCTCTTTGATGAAAATCTGAAAGAGATAAAAGAAGAATACGTACAATTTCCAACTATCAAAGATGACGATGGCTTTGAGTGTGATGATTTAGAAAAAATCACCACATGGGCAAAGGAAACAGTGGAGAAATTGTGCCAGGATCCTCAATATGAGATCAAAGCATTGAATTTCTCCACTTATGGGGCCACCTTCGTTTCTATTGGGGAAGATGGCAAGCCTGTTACTCCTATTTACAACTACCTCAAAGATTTTCCTGAGGATGTCCACCAGGAATTTTACGAGAAATACCCAGAAGAAAGCATCAATCAAACGACTGCTTCTCCTACTCTTGGCATGCTCAATTCTGGCTTGCAATTGTATTGGCTCAAAAGAAAAAAGCCTGAGGTATTCAAAAAAATTAAATACTCCTTACACCTCCCTCAATACATTTCTTACCTCTTTACTGGTGAAGCTGTCACCGAACCCACTTCTATTGGCTGTCACACAAAAATGTGGGATTTTCCGAAGGGAGATTACCATGAATGGGTGTATGAAGAAGGAATAGCTGAAAAGTTACCTCGCCAAGTACCAACAAACCATAGTTTTGAGAAAGAAATCTGTGGTCAAAAAGTAAAAATAGGCGTTGGCATCCATGACTCTTCCTCTGCTTTGGCCTCTTATTTAATAAAAATTAAGGAGCCGTTTCTATTGATTTCTACAGGCACCTGGAGCATTTCTCTTAACCCTTTCCCACAAAGGGAGCTGACCTTCAAAGAACTACAAAATGACTGTCTGAATTTTTTATCGATTCATGGCAAGACTGTTAAGGCCAGTCGCTTTTTCCTTGGCTATGAACTGGACCTTCAACTGAACAAAATGAACAAGGCTTTCGACAAAGAGCCAAAATATTACAAAAACATAATGCCCAATGAGGCCTTAGTAAATCAGCTCTTAAGTGGTGAGGTATCAGGTACATTTTACCCTGAAGCAATCGAAAGAACGCCACTGGTAGCCGAGATTTTTCCTGAAAATAAGTGGGACATTGCTTCCTTTTCTGATTTTGATCAAGCCTATCACCACTTGATATTTGGCTTGGTGAGGATGCAGGTAGCTTCATTGATGCTTGCTAAGGGTGCAACACCTATAAAAAAAGTGTATATTGATGGCGGTTTTGTCCACAATAAGGTGTTTATCCGTTTTCTAAATGCGTTATTGGAAGGATATGAACTTGAATTTTCTGATTTTCCGTTAGGTTCTGCCTATGGGGCAGGCCTGATGCTAAATGCATTTAAATAAATAAACCATACCCAATCAATGAACCAGCTTTTTCTAGTTTTTAGTTTCGTTTTCATAATGGGATCGTTAAATGCCCAAAACCAGCCACTTGTAATGGATATTTATCCGGGAGAAATACCATTTAAAAAAATCACTCAGGTTAGGGAAGTAGCAAAGGTTGATGGCATTATTCGTATCAGTAATGTTCAAACCCCTCAAATAGAAGTTTTTTTACCTTCTAAAAGTTCAGCCAACGGACAAGCAGTTATCATCTGCCCTGGAGGAGGCTATGGTATTTTGGCCTATGATTGGGAAGGTACTGATATTGCCAAATGGCTAAACAGTCACGGCATTGCTGGTATCGTTTTGAAATACAGGTTGCCCTCAGCTGAAACCCAGACTAGCCCTCACCTGGTACCAATGTCCGATGGACAACAGGCCATCAGAATGGTAAGACTTAACGCTGAGGAATGGAACATAGATCCAGACAAGATTGGTATTATGGGCTTTTCAGCTGGTGGACATTTGGCTTCCACTTTAGGCACTCATTTTGACTCGGGTAACCCAGGATCAGACGACCCGATTTTACAGCAATCCTGCCGTCCCGATTTCATGATCTTAGGTTATCCAGTAATCTCATTTAACGAGCAATTTACACACATTGGCTCTAGAAATAGTTTGATAGGAACAACGCCTGAGCCCAAGTGGGTGAAATATTTCAGCAATGAACTACAAATAAGAGCAGATTCACCTCCTACCTTTCTTTTTCATTCCCAAGACGACACAGGAGTCCCTGTCAAGCACAGCTTAATGTTTTACGAAGGTTTGGTTGCCAAAAATATTCCTGCAGAGATGCACTTGTACCCGACAGGACAGCATGGTTATTCCCTCTCTCTTAACAAAGAAGGTACTCAAAAAGGATGGCCCAATAGCTGCATTAATTGGATGCAACATTTGAAATGAACACAAATCTGTCTGCCCTTAAGATTGGAGAAAATGGACGCTTCCTGACCTATCAGAACGGTGAGCCTTTCTTCTGGTTAGGAGATACAGCCTGGGAGCTTATCCATAGGTTATCCTTGGCGGATACCCGAGTCTATTTTCAAAATAGGGTTGACAAGGGATTTACCATTATTCAAACGGTGATATTGGCAGAATTGGACGGCCTTACCGTACCAAATGCCAATGGCGATCTACCCTTAAAAAATTTAGATCCCAGCCAACCAAATGAAGCATATTTCAGCCATTTAGATCAGGTCATAGCCTTGGCCAAAGAAATGGGCCTTTACCTTGCCCTCCTTCCTACCTGGGGAGATAAGTTCAATAAAAAATGGGGTACTGGCCCTGAAGTTTTTACGCCAGAAAACGCCAAAGCTTTTGGTGCTGATTTGGCCAAACGCTACGCAAAGCATCAACACCTTGTCTGGGTTCTTGGCGGAGACAGGATCCCTGAAGACAAGGAAGACGAAGCCATAATTGAACAAATGGCTCAAGGAATTCGAGCATTTGACAAGAATAGCCTTATCACTTACCACCCCAACGGCGGCATAATAGCCAGTGACATCTTTGGTAAATCCGCATGGTTACAAGTCGACATGTTCCAATCCAGGCACCAGAAAAAATTCCGGGAATACAATTTTGTGAACAAGGCAAAAAGCAAGAGACCTGTGAGGCCGGTCATCAATGGTGAACCAGGATATGAAAACATTCCTAATTTATTAAATAAGTGGAATTTCCAACGGCTGGATGCTTCCGACATTAGATTGTCTGCATATTGGAGTATGCTGTCTGGTGCTGCCGGATATACTTATGGCTCCAATGAGGTTTGGCAAATGCATTCAACCAATACCATCCCATTATTTGGTGCCCACCTTTCTTGGCAAAAAGCCCTTGACCTCCCCGGAGCAAGGCAGATGAAAATTTTACGACAGGTTTTCGAAAGTTTGCCTTGGCAAGAAATGCTTACCTCTCGAAAAATATTCTCAGGAATAAACTGGCCATTTACCCAGAAGAAAATGGCCCTAACCACTGCCGACCAAAGCTGTATATTAGTGTACCAACCTACAGGCAGTAAAATAAAGTTAAGCCTAAATAAGGCAATTTTAAAAGATGCTTCGTCCTATTGGATCAACCCTCATGACGGTGAAGTAATTGCCCATGAAGGCAAACCCTCTAACACCTTTAAGACTCCAAACAGGCTACAAGATTGGCTCCTTTTAATTTTATCAAGTGGTCAGAATGAACAGTGGCAATACCCAAGATCTTGAATTTTAATCAGTTGCAATTTTTAGTGGATAAAATTGTGGATAAAGTAATAAAAAGCCGTTTTCTAAGTACTTTTTATTAAAATTATCCTTCTCCCATCGCAGTTAGCACTAAACTCCGCTCCCCGCCATGGTTTCGAAATTCCCCAAGGTAAATCCCTTGCCATGTGCCAAGGTTCAACCTCCCTCTAGTAATAGGAACCTGCACTGAAACACCAAAAATGCTTGATTTTAGGTGCGCAGGCATGTCATCAGGCCCTTCCATGGTATGGACAAAATGGGGATAATCCTCAGGAACAAGGTAGTTGGTAAAGGTTTCGAAGTCCACTCTTACAGAGGGATCTGCATTTTCATTGATCGTTAACCCAGCGGAAGTATGCTTTATCCACACCTGCAGCCATCCTTTTTCAATTTTTTTCAATTCCTGGAAGTTATCCACAATATACCTGGTTATGAGGTGAAAACCCCTTTTATAGGCAGGTAATTTGATTTCTTTTTGGTAGGTTTTCATAAATTAACTCAGCTTTATATCCATTAGCAAATATAAAAAATTTAAGATTTGCAGTTTATTAATTATATTTAAGATTAAACATTTAGAACCTAATTCCCCAACGATGCAGAAGCTAACATTATCAATTTTAATATTGTTATTCACCGTAGTAAGTTATTCTGCGAGCGCACAACAAACCAGCAGAGTACTGTCACTAAAAGATGCCCAAACAATAGCTGATGCTGCAGAAGCAAAAGCCAAGGCAAACGATTGGACGGTCGTTATTTCCATAGTTGATGCTGGTGGAGATTTAGTGCTACTAAAAAGAATGGATGGTACCCAGTCAGGAAGCATTGACGTCGCATTAGAAAAGAGTGAAACCGCCATAAAATTTAAAAGATCAACCAAAGAGTTTGAAGACATGGTAGCGGCAGGAAGGTTAAACATCCTAAGCCTGCCTGGAGTCCTGGCAATGGAAGGTGGACTGCCAATAATTTCAGGTGACCAGGTAATTGGTGCCATTGGCGTGAGTGGTGCAGCCCCTCCGGAAGATGGAATTATTGCTGAAGCAGGAGTTGCTGCTTTTAAATAAACTTGGAATTTCCAGTCCAAAATAATTACTGATGGACTTCTAATAATTATGACAAAAGGAAAGAATTTACCTTCAAAATTACCTTATGTTGGCACTACCATTTTTACGGTAATGTCCAAACTGGCTACAGATGAGGGGGCATATAATTTATCTCAAGGCTTTCCAAGTTTCGATTGTTCTCCGAAACTTAGTGAACTGGTTTGTCACTATTTAAAAAATGGCTATAACCAATATGCACCTATGTCTGGGGCACCCGTTTTCAGGGAAAGCATAGCGGAAAAAACAGCCAGGGTTTATGGCATTTCTTATGACCCTGAAACAGAAGTGACGGTTACTTCAGGAGCCACTGAGGCTATATTCTGCGCTATCACTGCCGTAGTATATCCAGGAGATGAGGTGATCGTACTTGAGCCGGCCTATGACAGTTATGTTCCCGCCATTGATCTTAATGGCGGCATCCCAGTATTCGTTACCTTGGATGCGCCCAATTTTAAAATCGATTGGGAAAAAGTTAAGGACAAAGTATCTCCAAAAACAAAGGCAATAATTGTCAATTCACCGCACAATCCTGTGGGAACAGTTTTTAGCAAGGAGGACCTCGACAGTCTGGCGGAAATTGTTCGCAACAAAGACATTTATATTATAAGTGATGAGGTTTACGAGCACATTGTTTTTGATGGAGAAGTCCATCATTCCATGATGAGCCATCCTGAATTAAAAGAGAAATCCTTTATTTGTAATTCGGTAGGCAAGACCTACCATGTCACAGGATGGAAAATTGGCTATTGCCTGGCTCCAGCAGCCCTGACGAAAGAGTTCCAACGCATACACCAATACATAACTTTCTGTACGGTATCACCAATGCAGTACGCGCTGGCAGACTTCCTGAGGCTACCGGAACATTACGAACAGTTGTCCGATTTCTATCAGCGGAAAAGAGATCGATTCAATGATGCCTTGAGTGGATCCAGGTTTACGTTGAAACCTTCTAAAGGAAGCTTTTTTCAAATTGCTTCTTACGAAAGGATTACCGAGGAATACGATTACGATTTGGCCATTCGACTGACCAAGGAGATAAAGGTTGCATCTGTACCCATTTCGGTTTTTTATAAAGAAAAAAGAGATGATAAATTGTTGCGGTTTTGCTTTGCCAAGGATGATGACATTCTGGACAAAGCCGCAGCATTATTGTGTAAATTATAAACCATTTATAAACGAATGCTTGAATTAGGTTTTGTAAGCGCCATTTTGGCTGAAAAAAGTTTTGAAGATGTAATTGATTTTGCTGCCAAAGAACAATTCTCTTGTGTAGAAATCATGTGTTGGCCAAAAGGCAAAGCAGAGCGACGTTATGCTGGTGTGACCCATATTGATGTAGCCAATTTGGATGAAAAGGCGGTTCAGCATATAAAAAATTATCAGAAAGATAAAAAGGTATATGTTTCTGGACTGGGCTTTTACCCCAATCCCTTGGATCCCGATGAAAAGGTAGCTGAAAATGCCTTGTCTCATATCATGGATGTAATTGATGGTGCGGAAAAATTAGGCATACCTGTAGTCAATACTTTCATTGGTAGGAATCCTTCTTTAAATGTTTCGGACAACTTAATGCTTTTTGAAGAGCGATTCCCTCAAATCGTTCATCACGCCTCTTCCAAAGGCATAAAAATAGCAATTGAAAATTGCCCCATGTTATTTACCGATGATGAATGGCCTGGAGGAAAGAACCTTGCCATCTCTCCAACCATTTGGGACAAGATGTTTACCATTATTCCAGATGAAAACTTTGGGTTAAACTATGATCCATCCCATCTAGTATGGATGCAGATGGACCCTGTACAACCCATTTATGATTACAAAGATAGACTTCATCACATTCACCTAAAGGATGTAAAAGTATATCAGGACAAATTAAATAGAGTAGGCATCCTTGCCAATCCTTTGGAATACCACTCCCCTAAAATACCTGGCTTGGGAGATGTTCCTTGGGGCCGCTTTTTTGCAGCACTCACCGATGTGGGCTACAGAGGTCCTTGTTGCATAGAAGTAGAAGACAAAGCCTACGAAAAATCTGAAGCCGATGTCAATATGGCGATATTAACCTCTCGAAATTATTTGAGACAGTTTATTCCATTTAGAGAAGCATAGCGTTCAGCCCTCCGAGGTTTTGAAAACCTCGGAGGGCTGCCATCTATTCATTTATAGCTTACTATTCTTTTTTCGTAGATGTTCACTATGAATTTTTAGTAACCAGAAGCGAAGGCCCTTGGGAAAAACAATGAGCACAACACGATTTTACTTTGCCAATTATCTTTATTAGATGGTCAAAATATTTGGATTGGCTTTTCCTATGGTTTCTTCTGTCCAGTTTTTTTCATCTTTGTCAAGCGCTTCTTCTTTATCTTCCTGACCATTATCAGCCTTCAGTTTCAACCTTATAAACATAGGGAAATGATCCGAGGATATAGAAGGGAGTCTTTTTATTTCTCGTAAAACGAAATCCTCTGAGTGAAAAATATGATCTAGAGGCCATCGAAAAGGGAGGTGTTTTGCATTGTAGGTATTAAAAAAGCCTCTTCCTTTTCTTGGGTCTAAAAGCCCGCTAATTTTTTGAAAAAGGCGTGTTGTTCTTGACCATGCCACATCATTGAGGTCTCCAAAAACCAATGTTGGCAGTTCTGCATCCTTAACATTCTTGCCAACAATCAGCAATTCAGCATCCCTTGGAAGCGAAGTATCACTCTCTGTTGGGCTTGGTGGTTCTGGATGAATGCAGTGGATTTGTATAGGTTTTCCAGAAGGAAGAATCACCGATGTGTGAATAGAAGGGATATCATCTTCTACTAAATAATGAACCTTGGTATCCTTCAATTCCAAATTAGAATACAAGTGCATTCCGTAAAGGTTGTCTAAAGGTATTTTGACTTGGCACTTGTAATCTTCTTCCAAAACAGACATTTGCTCCTCCCACCACTTATCGGATTCTAAAGTAAGCACCAAGTTGGGTTGGTGCTTCTTTACCAGACTAATTAACTTTTCAACATGTCGATTTGGAGTAAGAACATTACTTACCAATATGGCAATTTCATTATCTGGGTTACTGGTCTTATCGTGATATACTTCTTTTCCAGCCACTACGGTGTAGGGGAAAATTTTTCTGGCCTGATAAAACCAGGAAAAAACCACCAAGGTCAAAAGGCCAAGATTAAAATTATTAAACTCAGAATAAGGCATTAGAAAAAGCACTATTGCCAAGGTCGCCATCAATAGCAACTGAATCCTTGGAAAATCAAACACTCGTACCCACCAGTTACTTACCTTTAGCTTTGAAGCTATTACAGCCAAAATACTGATAATACTTAAGCTTATTTTTAAAATATTTAATACCAGATCCATTGCCACGTGAAGTTAATTTAATACTTATCAAGTATTTTAGTTTTGCCAATAATTTACAATATATACGAAAGCGATAAAATTATTAATAATTTTAGGTATCAATTTAACAAACAATTTACCTCATGTCATTTTTAAAATCGTTTTTTCGTCAGGAATTTGAAGCCAAAGGCTTGGACATGACCAATGAGCCCTTTATCCAAGCCCTTGAAATTGCTTTGCACACTAATAAGTCACTTTTCCTAACAGGCAGGGCGGGAACCGGTAAAACAACATTTCTACATACCCTGAGAAAATTTAACCCCACCAAAAATATGGTGGTGGTTGCACCAACAGGAGTTGCGGCCATAAATGCTAAAGGAAAAACCATTCATAGCTTCTTTAAAATTGATCCTCGACAAATTTTTCTCCCAGATGATCCGCGGCTCCATGCCAATCGTTCCAAACAAAATATCTTTGACACCTTCAAATATACCAACAGTCGTTTGACAGTAATACGACAACTGGACCTACTCGTAATTGATGAAATCTCCATGGTCCGCGTGGAGATATTGGATATTATAGATCAAATTTTACGTGTCTTTAGAAGGAAAACGCACCTGCCTTTTGGTGGCGTCCAACTGGTTTTGATAGGAGACCCTTTCCAATTACCTCCCATTGTCAAAGACAGAGACTGGTCCCTATTGGCCACCAAATATGAGACACGCTTTTTCTTTAGTTCGTATGGTTTTAGAGAATTAATGCCTTACCATATTGAGCTCCAAAAAATATACAGACAAAAAGACACTGTCTTCAAAGACCTTTTAAACAGAATAAGAGAAAGCAAACATACCTATGACGACATCAATTTTTTGAACAAGCGGGCAGCCGACTATCATTTTGACCTTTTGGACCAAGGCTATATTATACTGGGGACCCATAATTTCAATATTCATAAAATAAACAAGCAGAAATTAGAACTCATAAATAGCGAGGAAAAAAATTTCAAGGCAGATATTGAGGATGATTTCCCTCCATCTATGGCACCATTTGATCCCATAGACATCACACTTAAAGTTGGGGCCCAGGTAATATTTATGCGCAACAATCCCGAAAAAAAATACTACAATGGCATGATTGGGAAAGTAGTAGAGATGCATAAAAATAAAATCCTTGTAGAAGCAAATAATGGGACATTTTATGAAGTTGAAAGAGAGGTTTGGGAAAACGTAGACTTTCAATACAATGAGCAGGAGAAAAAAGTAGATGCAAAGGTTATTGGTAGGTTTACGCAGTTTCCTCTGAAGCTTGCCTGGGCCATCACAGTACATAAAAGTCAAGGACTTACCTTTGAGAAATGTATAGTGGAAATAGACAGGTCCTTCGAAGCAGGTCAAGTCTATGTAGCCCTTAGCCGATGTACTGATCTAGCGGGTTTGGTGTTAAAAAAAGCCATCGGCATGCAAAGCGTCTTGGTAAGTCAAGACAGTTTGAATTTTAGTTTACAGCGGCAAGGAGAGTTGCAGGTGGAAGAAGACCTAAAGGTTCAAAGAGCCTATGCTTCTTTACCTTATGCATTTGATGCCTACCGAAAAGGGGATTTAAACAAGGCCAAGGCCATTTTCGACGAAGTTCAAAGCATCCAGGACATCACCTATTATGCAAAATTCAAGCAATTTATGATGCTAAAACCTTACCTAGATCACAAAAATAAACACAGATAAATGAGTTTTAAATAACTTTTTTAGCATTTTATAAAAAATAAATGCCTGATTCCCTTGCCTTTTAATCCCAAATACATAAATTTGTATTTAACAGCAGATTAAAAGCATTTCAATTTAATTATTTTTCAAATGCAGGGGATATTGAGAGGAGTAAAACGGAACGGAAACTATTTTAACAGCATAGTTTTATCCATAATTTTGATTCTAGTTATTTCAGGGCAAAGCTTTGGTCAATTGGCATGTACCAATACCGAACCGGTAACTTATACAAAGCCATGGCAAAATGGCTGGCAGAATGGTTATCCAACCAATGTCTGGAATGCCTATGTTTATCAATTAACAGGGGACTATAATCCAAATGGAGCTAATGCAGGCCATAACGAACCTGCAGAATTTAAAAAAACCTATGGCGGTGTAGGAGGCCAATACAAAGGAATGCTATTAAGAGATGGCGCTAATTTCCTACCTGTTTCTGGTGTCAATTTTGATACTCGCTTTAGTGATCCAAATCCTGGCAATGGCTATCTTTCCGATAACCTGTTTTTTCAAACTGGTATCAGCCCTACCACTTCAGGTGGATGTGACACTCAACTCAACCAATTCGGTGTTCATATGCGTGGAAGGTATGTCCCTAACCAAAATGGGATTTACCGAATACGCATAGGTAGTGATGATGGTTCCTATTTCAAAATGTTTTCAGATCTTGGTAATGAAAGCGGAAGTATTGGACAAGATGTCAATGGAGATAATTTGATTCATAACAATTGGGCAAAAAATGAATCGGACACCTTACTGTATGATGGCGTTGATAATTTTGTATACGAGAACAACATCAGAAATTACTATGTAGAATTAGAAGCCGCTCAGGAATGGTTCATGAAATTGAACTATTATGAAAAAGACGGAGCCAACAGATTTGCATTTGAAATTGAATTGTATTTCGGCCCTGGCGAGATAAAAATGGGAACAGATGCTTCAGGATCAGTTGCTTTTTGTGGTATAAATCCAGATCCTACTATCATCAGCTCAAAAGGCCCTGCCGTATTTGAAGATGGAGAAGTGACTGATTATTTTTGGCAATATGCCACTTCGAATGATGAGTCTGCCACTTGGAACACCATTTCCGGAGCTACTGAAAAAGATTATAAAATCCCAGCTTATGAGGACGACAATTGGACCGGGTCTAGGTATTATAGAAGAGGGGCAACCAATACAATTGCAGTAAATGACTCTACAAGTACCGATGTTGATGTATTTACCAATGTATTGGAAGTAATCATGAATCCAATCGCCGATTTAGATCGTACTGAATTTGGCGTCAATGAGTGGATAGGTCATACTTATGATGCACCTAGAAATTTTGCTACTTCCAATTACTCTGGAAGGGTTTTTCAAGATTCCGTATTTACTCAAAACTTTCCAGCTGGTGTAGGATGTAATTCTCAAAAAAATAACTTTACGGTGCAATATAGAATGCGATTAGACGTCGAACCAGGCACCTATGACTTTAACGTCAATGGAGATGACGGATATAGATTATCAATCAATGGTACCACTGTGATTAACGAATGGGGAAAATCGGGCGGTAAAAAAGCAACTGCTGATACTTACCAGATGGAAATTATAGAGGAAGGCGTTTTAGAATTGATTTTGGATTATTATGAACTAGGTGGTGATCAATCGATTATTTTTGGATACGACGAATCATTGCTAGTACTTCCTCTGGAATGGGGCGATTTTATTGGGCAGGCTTGCGGGGAGAACAATTGCCTTAAATGGAGCACTCTACAAGAAAAAAACACCAGCCATTTTGTCCTAGAAAGATCCAATGATGGATTCAACTGGAAAGAATTTGGTGAAGAAATAGCCGCTCAGGGAAATAGCAACAGTGAAGTACATTATCAGTATTCAGATGATTCTTTTGATAACACTTATACTTTCTACAGGATAAAGCAAGTTGACTTGGATGATACTTTCAGCTATTCTGATGTAATAAGGGTTGAAAACAACTCGCTTAGCAATAAGTTGATGCCTTTTCCAAATCCTACTATGGACTTACTTTTTGTTGACTCCGAAGAAGGAATTTTGAATGTTGAACTTATTAGTCAGGACCAAAGGATAAGGGCTCAGCCTCTGCTTGAGAAGGTTGGAGACAAAAGATACCAAATTGATATGCGTCAATTTCCTAGCAACCATTATTTGGTAACGATAAGGACAAGCAAATCGAAAAAAACTTATAAGATAATGAAAAGATAAAAGGGCAAAAAAAGCCATCATATGCTCGCAAGACCTATGAAACTTAAATAGCAGCAAGCGATATCAAAGGCAGACAGTCAACTATATGACTGTCTGCCTTTTTTTTTCAATGACATTTTACCATTTATAGGTTTGGGTTGGTATCTTTGCATGTTATGGGTAGTACTACTGTCAAAAAAAGCACATCTCTCGAAGACCTGGATCCGAAATCTTTTATCATAATAAAGAATGCCCGGGTCAATAATCTTAAAAGTCTAAGCCTAGCCATTCCAAGGAATAAGCTGATAATCATTACAGGCTTATCAGGTTCGGGAAAATCTTCCCTTGCTTTCGACACTCTTTTTGCAGAAGGACAGCGGATGTATGTAGAAAGCTTAAGCTCCTACGCCAGACAATTCCTCGGCCGAATGGAGAAGCCCGAGGTAGAGTACATCAAAGGGGTATCACCAGCAATTGCCATACAGCAAGGTGTAAACACAAAAAATCCTCGATCCACGGTAGGCACTACTACTGAAATTTACGATTACCTTAAGCTTTTATTTAGCCGGATAGGCAGGACTATCTCCCCCATAAGTGGAGAGGAAGTAAAACACCATACAGTCACCGACGTAGTAGCTTATATCCATGGTTTCGAAGAAGGTGATAAGGTCATGATAAGTTGCCCCCTACACTTCAGTCCAGAAAGAGCCAGAGAAAAGGAATTGGAAGTTTTGTTACAAAAAGGCTTTACCCGTGTGCTGGTAGATGGAGAGGTATCTTTTGTAGAAGACCTGTTAGAAATAGAAAAACTGCCGGAGGGCACCTTCGAAATTCTTATTGATAGGGTATCGGTAATGAAAGAGGACGAAGGAAATCAATTTAGAATTGCAGACAGTATTCAGACTGCATTCTTTGAAGGCTTGGGAGAATGCAAGATTGTTGTGCCCGACAAAGCCGTAAGAACTTTCAGTGATAAATTTGAGCTGGATGGAATTCATTTCGAATTGCCTACAGTGAATTTTTTTAGTTTTAATAATCCCTACGGTGCTTGCAGAACCTGCGAAGGCTTTGGTTCTGTTTTGGGAATAGACCCCGACTTGGTGATTCCTGATAAGACCATTTCTATATTTGAAGGAGCCATAGCACCTTGGCGTGGAGAAACGAGTAGAAAATGGTTGGAGCCGCTTTTAAAGGATGGAATAAAATTCGATTTCCCCATCCACAGACCGTACGAAGACCTTGATGAGAAAGACAAGGCCATCCTCTGGACTGGCAATAAGTATTTTAAAGGCATCAATGATTTTTTTGCTTTCTTAGAAAGCAAACTCCATAAAATCCAGTATCGTGTAATGCTTTCCAGGTTTAGGGGACGAACTGCCTGCCCAGATTGTAAGGGAACAAGGATAAGAAAAGATGCTTCCTACGTTAAAATAGCCAATAAATCCATTACGGATATGGTGTTACTGCCAATAGACAAGGCACTGCCCTTCTTTGAAAACTTAGAACTTACTGAGACGGAGAAAAATGTATCCAAAAGATTGCTGCAAGAAATCATTAACCGACTTGAATACCTGGATCAGGTAGGCCTTGGTTATTTAACCCTTAACAGGTTAACCTCCTCCTTGTCAGGTGGAGAGTTTCAACGAATAAAGCTGGCTACATCATTGGGCAGCGCCTTGGTCGGGTCCATGTACATTCTGGATGAACCTAGCATAGGCTTGCATCCCAGAGATACGGAACGGTTAATTAGAGTATTGAAGGCACTGCGGGACTTAGGCAATACTGTAATCGTAGTGGAGCATGAGGAGAAAATCATCCTTACAGCTGACCAGATAATTGATATCGGACCAGATGCAGGAGTTCATGGCGGCGAACTGGTTTTCCAAGGTTCACTGAAAGAACTAATGGCAGCAGGAAATACACATACCTCAAGGTACCTGAGTGGTGAAGAATCTATAAGTACCAAAATCCAAAACAGAAAATGGTCAGAGCACATCTTAATTAAAGGCGCATCAGAAAATAACCTGAAAAATTTAACAGTTAAAATTCCTTTAGAGATTTTAACTGTAGTGACGGGCGTTAGTGGTTCAGGAAAATCTACCTTGGTCAAAAAAGTACTTTACCCTGCCATCGGAAAGATCCTTGGAACCGTAAATGAGGAATCAGGACGATTTGACAAAATTGAAGGGCATTATAGAAATATCAACAGGGTAGAATTCGTAGATCAAAATCCAATAGGCAAATCCTCCAGGTCCAACCCTGTAACCTATGTAAAAGCATATGATGGCATTCGGGCACTTTATTCTGATCTCCCCATTTCCAAACAAAGGGGCTACAAACCTGCCTTCTTTAGTTTCAATGTAGATGGAGGCAGGTGTGAGGCTTGCCAGGGAGAGGGCACACAGAAAATCGAGATGCAGTTTATGGCAGACATCTACCTTACTTGTGAATCATGCAAAGGGAAGCGTTTTAAAAATGAAATATTGGATGCCAAATACAATGGAAAAGACATTTCGGAAGTGTTGGACCTAACCATTGATGAAGCGATGGAATTTTTCAGCGAAAAGCAGGCAATTATCCAGAAGTTGAGGCCACTTCAAGAAGTAGGCCTTGGTTATATTGGTCTTGGACAATCCTCCAACACCCTTAGTGGTGGTGAAGCTCAAAGGGTGAAATTAGCCTCCTTCTTAGGGAAAAATGATACCAAAAAACAGGAGAAAATATTGTTCATTTTCGATGAACCAACTACCGGTTTACACTTCCATGATATAAAGAAATTGCTCTTCTCGATCAATTCGCTGATAGATCAGGGTCACACGGTTATTATCATTGAGCACAATACGGAAGTTATCATGGCTGCGGATTGGGTAATCGACTTAGGACCAGAAGGAGGCGAAAAAGGGGGATATGTCGTTTTTGAAGGCGTTCCAGAAAATTTAATGAATGAGTCAAATAATTTTACAGGAAAATATCTTTTAGAGCTAAAGAAGGGATAAAATGCAATTAATTATAAGAATAAATTTATTTTTTTCTGTCAAACAGTAAAAAAAATGATTTTTATATATAGTTTTGTGCTATATAAGTTTTAGTCATTGGTAGTAATTGAGTTACAGCCAGACTAAATCAAGCATTGTAAAACTACCTAATTACATCTCCTTTCATGTTATTCAATTCCATTGAATTCCTGATTTTCCTACCACTAGTATTTTTAATATATTGGTTCGTCTTTAATAAAAACATTAAGCTTCAAAATTCGTGGATATTGATTGCGAGCTATGTTTTTTATGGCTGGTGGGATTACCGCTTTCTTTCCTTAATATTTTTCAGCTCACTGGTTGATTTCATTATTGGTTTACAGCTCGATAAGCGAAAAAATAGGTCTCATCGAAAATGGCTGCTATTTATCAGTTTATGTGTCAACATTGGGTTTTTAGGCTTTTTTAAATATTACAATTTCTTCGCAGAGAGCTTTGCAGAAGCCTTCACCTTATTTGGAAATTCTATGGACCCTGCGAGGCTAAATATTATATTGCCTGTAGGGATTAGTTTTTACACCTTTCAGACGATGAGCTACACCATCGATGTATACCGTAAAAAGATGGCCCCTGTAGCTGAACCAATAGCCTTTTTCGCTTATGTAAGTTTTTTCCCTCAGCTAGTGGCTGGGCCAATAGAGAGGGCAACAAATTTATTGCCACAATTCTTCAAAAACAGAGAATTTAGCTATGCAAAAGCCAGTGACGGCTTGCGTCAAATGCTTTGGGGTTTATTCAAAAAAATCGTCATAGCAGACAATTGTGCCATTTATGTAAATGACATTTTTAATGATTACCAGTCCTTTTCAGGCTTTACGTTATTGCTTGGAGGGGTATTGTTTGCTTTTCAGATATACGGTGATTTTTCAGGCTATTCAGACATTGCCATAGGCGCTTCTAGGTTATTTGGCTTTGACTTAAAACGAAACTTTGCCTTCCCCTATTTTTCAAGGGACATTGCTGAATTTTGGCGAAGATGGCATATTTCCCTTTCCACCTGGTTTAGGGATTATTTGTACATACCACTGGGGGGAAGTAAAGGGGGACATGCGATAAGAAACATCTTTATTATTTTCATTGTCAGTGGATTTTGGCATGGGGCCAATTGGACTTTTATATTTTGGGGAGCCTTAAATGCGGTTTTTTACTTGCCCCTGTTGTTAACAAAAAAGAACAGAAAACACACAACGGATACAGTTGCAGCGGGAAAATACCTGCCAAGCCTCAAAGAATTCTTTCAAATGGGCATCACTTTCCTTTTAACTGTATTTGCCTGGATCTTTTTTAGAGCAGACAACCTGGCCATGGCCTTTGACTATATTTCTATCATCTTTTCATTAAAATTCTTCGTGCTACCAATTCAAGATTTTTGGAGTATGAATACGGGAAACCATTTGATCTATCTTTTCATTTTGCTAATCGGCTTCATTATTGTTGAGTGGTTACAAAGAGAAAAAAGTCATGGTTTAGAACTAAACCCTCTTAGAACCCCAAAAGCCGTTAGATGGTCATTTTACTATGCTATAATCATCTTCTGTTTCATTATGAATGGGGTGCAACAAGAGTTCATCTATTTTCAATTTTAAGTGTCATGAAAAGATTCATAGGGAATAGTCTGTATTTTGTAATTCCTTTTGTTGTATACAGCCTAATTATAGCATTTATTGATCCTTTTAACTATTTAGACGGTTTTAGTATAACCAGCGAAGAAAAGAGAGAGACGATCGCCAAGGACATTGAACCCCATCTATACAAGATTATTGCATTTGAAAATGACCCCAAAAAAAATTGGGTGTTGGGAGATTCCAGAAGTAATGGGCTTTACGACGCCATGGATCAGGATCAATGGGCCAGTTTATCCTATGGCGGAGCAAGTTTAAAAGAAATGATCCAGTCTTTTTGGTGGGCTACGGAGATTGTAAAACCAGATACCGTTTTGATAGGAATAAACCTTAATTTATACAACAAGTTTAACAGGCGTTTTTGGGTGGAAGAAACCCTTTCAAGAAAAGGAAATTATTTCACGTATGCCTTCAACAAATACACTTTCAATGCAACAGTAGCATTAACAAAATCATTAATAACCCCCGAGAAGGAACCAGAACCCGAAACAGAGGTGGATGATCCAGAAGCTAAAAAATATTACTGGCAGAAGAAGCTCAAAGAAACGGATAAGTTTTACAAAAACATTACCTACCCAGATCAATACAAAAAACAGCTCACTGAAATTGCTGAATATTGTAAAAAAGAAGATATTAAATTAATATTTTGGATTCCCCCATTGCACAAAGATTACCACGATGTACTCGAACAATATGACTTAAAGGAATATACGGAAAGATTCCGCAGTGATATGCGTGCATTTGGAGACGTTTTTGATTTCAATTACGATTCCAAATTAATCATAGATTCGCAGAACTTCCGAGATCCTGTCCATTTCAATGCCGAGATTGCCAGGGAGATTGAGAAGGAAATAAGAAATTACGCACCATCTCACTCTAAGCTATACAGGCATTAATTTACTCTTGGCAAAGAAGGAAAATCGGTTGGTAGAAAGGTATTAAAAGATAGGTTTTGTTTCCCTTTTAATAATAATCCTGGGGAACCACATGTACCTCTTGTCTATTAGTTTGTTTCTAAAATTAACTATTTGCAAAGGTGTTGTTCTCAGTAACAGACTTTTTAATTTGTCATATAGGGAGATGATAAATCACATTGAGATGAATATGCTTCAAATCAGTCTCTTTCCATACCATTCACCTGTGTTTCATACTGGGTTAATAAGATGAGTCTACCGTCCCACTAATAGAAACTTTCAATATTTAAAAAATTAAGGTAATTTAAGCATTCAATTATTTTATATTAAAAATTGAAGTAAATTACTAATAGTTAATTAAAAGAATACCTAAGCCTAATCCATGTTAAAATTATTAAAAAGAACTTTGTTTGTGAGTTCTGTTTCATCCGTCTTGTTTATAGCAAGTGCCTATCATTTCAATAAGTCCTTTGAGCCCTATTCACAAGAGATTCCTGGAACAGGTCTCTCGTTTGATATGGTACCTATACCTGAAGGAAGCTTTAAAATGGGCAGTAACAATGGTGCTGCAGATGAAACGCCAATACACGAGGTTAATGTCGATCCGTTTTGGATGGCCTCCCATGAAGTCACTTGGGATCTTTACGAATTATTTTTAGACAAGAGTTTTGAAGCCTCCTCTAGTGAAGGTCCACTAAGCCCTAAAATAGATGGCTTAACAAGGCCTTCAATCCCTTACTTGGACATGACCTTCGGAATGGGAAAAGAGCATAAACCCGCGATTGCGATGACCCAATATGGTGCCATCCAATTTTGCAGGTGGCTGTACCTTAAAACAGGTGTCTTTTTTAGATTGCCTACAGAGGCTGAATGGGAATATGCCGCCAGGGCAGGAACTAACACGAAATATTTTTTCGGAGATGATCCTTCTAAACTAGGCGAATATGCCTGGTATGGCGAAAATAGTGATGGAACTACCCAGAAAATAGGTCAAAAAAAGGCAAACCCCTGGGGGCTTTATGACATCCTTGGCAATGTAAATGAATGGACCATGGATCATTATGAAGAAGGTGCTTACGCCAGCAGAGGTGCCTCCACAGACAATCCACTAAATTTATCTGAAGACCTGTACCCTAAAGTAATCAGGGGAGGAAGTTATGATAGTAGTCCTGAAGAAATGACCAGCAGCAAACGTGCCGCCAGTACTCCGGAATGGAAAAGAATAGACCCACAAATCCCTAAAAGTCAATGGTGGTTTCCTGAGGCACCATTTTTAGGAATGAGAGTGATAAGACCGCTAACCACGCCAAGTCCAGAATTCATAGAAAAATATTACGGCAACGAGCCGATGGAAGATTATTAATAATAAACTCAACGGATAATGAAAGAAAATAATAGTAACGAAAGAAGAAATTTCATTAAAACTTCGGCATTAATAACTGGCGGCGCCATGTTAAGCCCTTTCACACTCCCTGGGGCACATGCTGCAGGAGATGACGCCATTAAGATAGCCGTCATTGGTTGTGGTGGTAGAGGTACTGGAGCAGTCTTCCAGGCCTTTGAAACTGGACAAAACATCAAATTGGTTGCAATGGCCGATGCTTTCAAAGATCGTTTGGATCAAAGCCATGAGCGTATCCTAAAAAAATATGGTAAAGATAAAGTAGTTGTTCCAGAGGAAAAGAAATTTGTAGGTTTCGATGGTTACAAACATGCCATGAAAGATGCCGACGTGGTAATTATCGCTACACCTCCAGGCTTCAGGCCTGACCATTTTGAAGAAGCAGTCCGACTGGAAAAGCAGATTTTTATGGAAAAACCTGTCGCTACAGATGCCATTGGTATCCGTAGGATTTTAGCAGCTGCAAAAACTGCTAAAGCCAAGAAACTAAACGTAGTGGTAGGCCTACAGCGTCACTATCAAGACAATTATATCCAAACCATAGACTGTATCCATAACGGTGAAATAGGTGACATCATTGGTGGACAGGTATTCTGGAATGACGGTGGTGTATGGGTAAGAGAGCGTCAGCCAGGTCAAACTGAGATGGAATACCAAATGAGAAACTGGTACTATTTCAACTGGCTCTGTGGTGACCATATCACAGAACAGCACGTTCACAACCTGGATGTTGCCAACTGGGTTAAGAATGGCTACCCAGTAAAAGCTGAGGGGACAGGTGGAAGAACCGTTAGAAGGGGTAAAGAAAATGGAGAGATTTTTGACCACCACGTTGTCTTGTTTACCTATGAGGATGGCACAGTCATCCATAGTGAATGCCGACATTTCCCAGGTGCCCACAACAGAGTAGATGAAAGCTTCCAAGGCACAAAAGGAAAAGCATACCTGAATGCCGGACATACAGGTAAATTGACTGACCTGAAAGGAAACAGCCTGTATGACCATGATGGAACAAACAATGCAAACCCTTATCAAGTGGAGCATGACATGTTATTTGATGCGGTTGTAAAAGGAGAATACAAGTTTGCTGATGCAGAAAATGCTGCAAAAAGTACCATGACCTCTATTTTAGGCCGTTATGCAACTTATTCCGGAAAACCAGTCACTTGGGACGAAGGAATTAATTCAGATGTAAACCTTAAGCCAGATACATTGGCATGGGATGCTTTGCCAAAAGTACTTCCAAATGAAGATGGTTTTTATCCTTATGCAATTCCTGGTCAAACAAAAGTAGTCTAAACTCATGGAAAGAAGAAAATTTATAAGAAACGTATCCCTGGGAACCGCTGCAGCTGGTATAGCTGGGGTTAGTACCAGTAAGGCTGCTCAGGCAAACAATTTTGAAGCAGATGCTACTTTCAACCTGGACTATGCCCCACATTTTGGCATGTTTAAAAATCTAGCCGGGGAAGATCTTCTGGACCAGATTACTTTCATGCACGAAAGAGGCTTTAGAAGTCTGGAAGACAATGGGATGATGAAAAGAACTCCTGAAATGCAGGAGAAGATCGGTAATCACCTGGCAAAGCTAGGAATGACCATGGGCGTTTTTGTTCTTGATAAAGGAGGAAATGGTGCCAACACCCTGGCTGCTGGAAAGCAAGAATATGTGGATATTTTCTTGGCAGGATGTAAAAAGGCAGTAGAAACATCTAAACGTGTTAATGCAAAGTGGACTACTGTAGTTCCAGGAGATTTTCAGAGGGATTTACCCCTTGATATCCAAACTGCCAATGTGATAGAAGCCCTACGAAAAGGGGCAGAAATACTTGAGCCACATGGACTAACAATGGTATTGGAGCCTCTTAGTGACAATCCAAACCTTTACTTAAGGTATTCCCCTCAAACTTACCTTGTTTGTAAGGGAGTTGATAGCCCCAGCTGTAAAATTTTGTATGACATCTATCACCAACAAAAAAATGAAGGTCACCTCATTACTTTGATGGAAATGTGCTGGGAAGAGATTGCTTATATACAAATTGGCGACAATCCAGGAAGAAAAGAACCTGGAACCGGTGAGATCAACTTCAAAAATGTGTTTAAATACATTTACGAAAAAGGATTCAAAGGAGTTTGTGGCATGGAACATGGAAATTTCGGTTCCGGCAAGGAAGGTGAAGAAGCAGTAATTCAAGCTTATAGAGAAGCTGATAGTTTCCGCTAAGCCAAGAATACCTCAATAGACTTAAAAAGGGCAGATATGTTGAATATCTGCCCTTTTTATTATCGGAGGTTTTATAGCAGTCTTATGCTAAAAATCCTTTGCGTTTCAATATTGTCTCAACAAATTTTACTTCGTTTTGGGTGTTGAAGATTTTAAACGGAAGATGAATAAACTGAGCCTTAGACAATACAAGAATATAGGCATCGTCTTTTACCTGGGCCTCTTTTATCATTTCCCATTTAATGGGCATACCCTGTTTGCTGTTGATTTTCATAAGTACCTGACGACTGTCAATTTCATAAGAAAGCCGCTCAAACATAACCTTATTCTGTTCCATCTGGGTAACACCTGCAAACTGAATTACCCAAAAAAGCCAGTACAATGTGTAAGCCAATAAGGCCATGCTAATCCACCACCATGAGGGTATCCAAAAATACCCACAAGCAATGGCTATAGCGATCAATACCACCCACCACTGTTGTTTTAAAATGTTTTTTAATCCCTGTTTGATATAAGTACCTGTTTCCAGTTTATATTTTTTTGTTTTTACGATCATTATCAAATATTCATTTTGCTGCGCAAATATCTTACCTTATCCATTAGATAGCAAGTTTATTTCCTATCCCTTTCTATTTTTTTATAATTTTCACTACCATTAAAGCCCTATCCAATGTCACCAAGACAATTTTCCTCCATTTTGTACCCTAGTAGGTATTAAATAACCATTTTAATCCAGGTAGAAACAATTCAAAAAATCAATAGTAAAGCTTACAAATACATGTTCAATGTATCCCATTTCATAAGGAGAAGGAGATAATTAACCCCAATCCGCCTGTATTTAGCAATAAAGCTTTCTTATTTTTAAGGCTTCAAGCAAGTATTCAACATGCCGAATTGTTATGAAAAACACTGCTTGGAAGGCACTTTTATTCAACTGATAAGCCATTGAACCGAATTAAACCTCCCCCCTACGAGTTGATATATTCAAATTATTATTGTAACTTATTGGTTAAACATTCGATATGATGAATAGCCTGGTGATAGATTTGATTTTATGTGGTGTAGCCTACGTGGTATTGATATACTTTGTAGCCACACTTACTAAGTCTAAAATCAAAAGAAACCGGAAAAACAACGATGAAGATGGTGACGGAGGAGTAGAAGACAATACGCCACCTGTAATAGATTTACCACCAGGAATCGTTTGGCCTACAGAGGAGAAAGAAAAGAATCCAATCGCCTTTTAATTTTTTATTTGCACTTATTGCAAATCCCCTGAATCAATAAATTCATTTCCCTTAGCTCATAACCTTTCGGCAGGGAAACTTTAGGGAGGGAAATTTCATCCAAACAACTTGTATTCCCACACTTCTCACATTTGAAATGTACATGCTCGTGATCATGATGTGGGACTGCTGAACTATGATTGCAAAGCGCATATTTGGCTGCACCAGTATCGTCCAGCACTTTATGAACAAGGTCATTCTCCAAAAACGTTTTCAGCGTTCTATAAATAGTTACCCTATCAAAATTATCCTTTAATGCATCTTCTAGATCAGCATGAGACAAGGCTACTTTCCTATTAAGAAAAGTGGAAAGCACATCTCTCCTGCAACTGGTTACTCTTAGGTTATTGTCTTTTAATATTTCAGCCGTTTTATTAGCCATAAGTTTTCTTTTGGGATGACTTAAATATTCAACTGCTATAAGGGTGTTTTCATCTATTAATAAGCTGAAACCACTCTTATTTCTGGTCTTAATCTGTAATAAGTGATCCCTTTAGGATCACCTCATTTTTTTCCAACCTTTATAAACTAGGACACCACCAGCAAATGTAATTATTGTTGCAATTATTGCTGGAATTGTTTCGCCATAAATCCAGAACCCTACACCAAATAAAGCCGAGAAGACCATAATTGAAGCAATCAGCATTAAGCCTATTTCCATAGGCAATTGCCCTACTTCTTCTTTTACATCAGGGTGTTTGATTAATAATTTTTTCCAACCGTAAGATGCAGGCCTAACTTTCTTATAAAAAGCAATTAACACTTTATCATCCTCAGGCTTGGTCAATAAGGTAACAGACACCCATGTAATCGTAGTGATAGATACACCCAAAAGTAATTTCAGGTATCCCATGTCTTCCGGTATAGGCCAAAAGCCTAATTTATTGTGAATTGATTCAAAATAAATCGCCACTATAAAGGAAACGATCATTGCCGAGATTTCAGTATAAGCGTTAATTCTCCACCAAAACCAGCGCAAAATAAATATCAAACCAGTACCTGCACCAATTTGTAACAGAATATTGAAAGCTTCAAGGGCATTGGAAAGTACTGTGGCCAATAATGCTGCAAGCAACATTAGGCCAACTGTGGAAATTCTACCAACAGCCACAAGCTCTTTGTCAGAAGCATCTGGCTTGACAAACCTTGAGTAGAAATCATTAACCACATAAGAAGAACCCCAGTTAAGGTGTGTTGACAAGGTAGACATTACTGCAGCGATCAAGGATGCAAGTACAATTCCTATTAGCCCCTTAGGGAGGAAGGTAAGCATGGCTGAGTAAGCTAAATCATCCCCAAGCTTGCTCGCTTCTATATGAGGAAAAGCCTCTTGCATATCACTCAACTGAGGGAAAAGTATGAGGGAAGACAAAGCAATTATAATCCAAGGCCAAGGTCGAATGGCATAATGAGTGATATTAAACAACAAAGTTGCACCGATCGCATTCTTCTCGTCTTTGGCCGATAACATTCTTTGAGCGATGTAACCCCCACCACCTGGCTCTGCGCCTGGGTACCATGTAGCCCACCACTGGATGGCCAAAGGCATTATAAATAAAGGTATCAATACGTTCCAATCACTGAAGTCTGGAATGATGTTAAGTTTTCCCACTACATTTGGATGTGTCAACAATGCATCTAGACTACCTATTTCAGGTAAAGTAATGATATAAATGGCTGCACCGAAGGCTCCAATCATGGCAATGAAAAACTGAAAAAAATCAGTAAGTAAAACGCCTTTTAGACCTCCCAAAGAACTATAAAATACAGTAACTACAGAGACAATCAAAAGCGTTTCAATAGAACTAAGTCCTAACATCACGCCAAAGATCTTTATCGCAGCAAGGGAAACCGTGGCCATAATTACAACGTTGAAAAACACTCCCAGGTACAAGGCCCTAAATGCTCTCAAAAAAGCAGCAGCCTTACCTCCATACCTAAGTTCATAGAATTCCAAGTCGGTAGTGACTTCAGACCTTCTCCAAAGTTTTGCGTAAACAAATACCGTCAACATCCCTGTCAATAAGAATGCCCACCAAACCCAGTTACCAGAAACACCGTTTTTCCTAACAATATCGGTTACCAAATTGGGTGTATCTGCTGAAAAGGTCGTGGCTACCATACTAACCCCCAATAACCACCAAGGCATATTTCTTCCGGAAAGAAAGAATTCTTTAGCGTTTTTGCCTGCCGTTTTAGAGGCATAAACCCCTACTAGCATGGAAATAACAAAAAATGCAATGATTATTGCCCAATCAAGGATTGAAATATTCATGTTGAAGTATTTATATTATAATTTTTTCAAATAATGCTTATGTGCTAGGTATTCAACCTTCGAGTAAGAAGAAAATTTTTCCAAATAAATAAAACTTTTTCAATTATTTTAATTAATTCCTTTAAATATTTGTAGAACAAGAAGTATTTCTTCTTTCATTGAGTTTCAAAACACTTCAAAGGTAAATATAAACCCTTTCAATAATATATAATTTAAAAGTATTGTAAATTTACCCTTTGGAAATGCTAAAGGGACAACTTAAATCTTTTAAGCTTCTAAGAACTTCGAATTAATACTATGAAAGATACCATATTGGATGCGCTCAAAGCTGCATATAAGTTAGATGCAGACAACCTAGTTGCCAGTAGATTTGGCTCAGGACATATCCATAAAACGTACAAGGTAGATAGCAATACTCAGTCCTATATACTACAGGAATTCAACGATACCGTTTTCAAATATCCAGAACGGATTTCAAATAACCTGGGCTACCTACTTGATAATTTTGACCCTGCCAACATTCCATTTATTTTGCCACTCCCTATCCCCAACCTTGATGGTGGTCTATTTACAGAATTGGACGGAGGCCTGTACAGGCTTTTTCCATTCGTAAACGGAGTGACCAGAGATGATATTGATTACAAAGAGCAGGCAAGCAAGGCCGCTGAAGCCTTTGCCTATTTTGTACTCGTCTTTTTACCTACAGATGCTAACAAACTTCAGGATACCATTCAGGATTTTCATCACCTAGGATGGCGCTACAGTCAATTCGATGATGCATTAAAAGCCCCATCCATTGAGATAGATGAGGAGACCAGAGAGATGATTGCCTACTACGAAAAACGCAAGGACTTGCTTGGTCAATATGGGGCTTACCGCGATAAGTTACCACTGAGGGCAACCCATAATGACACCAAGATTAACAACCTAATCTTTAGTGAAGACTTAAAAAAAGTCAACGCTGTAATAGATCTGGATACCATTATGGCAGGTTTCGTATTCTATGACTTTGGAGACCTTGCCAGAACAGTGGCCTGTACAAGAGACGAATCTTCTCTAGACTGGGGAAATATAAATATCGACATGGTCAAATATGAAGGGCTTCTTGAAGGTTTTTATACTGTCTTGGCGGGTCATGTTACTGAGGAGGAGTTAAATTCCCTTTCATATGGTGCCGAAATGATGACCCTTATCATGGGCCTTCGTTTTCTTACTGACCACCTTAAAGGAAACACTTACTATCAAGTGGATTACGAGGAACAGAATCTTCACCGGTCCAAAAATCAAGCGGAGTTGCTAAATGCTTTTATGGAAAAAAGAGCCGAAATCAAAACCCTTGAAACGAATCTAAAAAGAAAATTTCTGTGAAGCATTAAATAGTAAGACTTGTCCGGATTCTTTGATACTAAAATCGAATACCTGAAAGGAGTAGGCCCTCAAAAAGCAGCTTTGATCAATAAGGAGTTGGATATTTTTACCTTCGGTGAAATGCTACAGCACTATCCTTTCAGGTATGAGGATAGGACTAAATTTTATAAGATTAGTGACATCCGATCAGACATGCAACAGGTGCAATTGATTGGCTCGATCTACTCCATGGAGACCATCGGTGATGGTAGAAAAAAGCGGCTGGTCGCACAGTTTAGGGACGAAACAGGGGCGATAGAATTGACTTGGTTTAAAGGCATACAATGGGTAACCAAAAGACTGGTGAAAGGTGCCCCAATGATCGTTTTTGGGAAACCACAGCAGTTTGGAAGAAAAATTAGCATAGCCCATCCTGAACTTGAACCCCTCACCAATAAGCAGGAAAAAGAGGTTAACTTTCAACCGGTCTATCCTACTACTGAGAAATTGCGTAGCAGGTACCTTGACAGCAAGGGTTTGTCCAAAATAGTAGAAACCCTGCTTCCTTTGGTCCTTCCAAAGGTACCGGAGACCTTGCCTTTCACCCTTTGCCAATCTCTGAGCTTAGCCCCAAAACCTTTAGCCCTAAAAGAAATACACTTTCCATCCGGCCATCAGGCATTAAAAAAAGCACTCTACAGGCTGAAGTTTGAAGAATTCTTTTTCTTACAATTGCGGTTGCTTAAAATGAACCTGACCAGAACTGAAACATTCAGAGGTAAAGTTTTGGACAAGACAGGACTATTAACAAAGTTTTACCAGGATTTTTTGCCTTTTGACCTTACCAATGCCCAAAAAAGGGTCATTAGAGAAATATACAACAACCTGAAATCTGGCTTACAAATGAATCGATTGGTTCAGGGAGATGTGGGCTCGGGCAAAACCATTGTAGCATTTATTTGTCTATTGGTAGCGGTGGATTCCGGTTTTCAAACCTGTCTGATGGCTCCCACCGAAATCCTAGCCACACAGCATTACGAAGGATTAAAAGATTATTCCGATAAAATGGGCCTAAAGATAGCCCTGCTTACAGGCTCCACCAGTAAAAAAAATCGCGCGATTATTCATGGGGCATTAAAATCAGGAGAACTTAATTTACTGGTAGGTACCCATGCCCTCTTAGAGGATGTCGTAGTATTCAAACAGCTAGGCTTGGCTATCATCGATGAACAGCATCGATTTGGAGTGGCTCAAAGGGCAAAGTTATGGGGAAAGAACACGGACTTTTACCCACATGTGCTCGTGATGACTGCTACGCCAATCCCTAGAACACTTGCCATGACGGTTTATGGCGATCTGGATATTTCTGTGATCGATGAAATGCCTGCAGGTAGGAAACCTATTCAAACAGTGCACAGGTATGACAAGGACAGGCTTAAAGTTTTTGGCTTTTTAAAAAAAGAAATTGAAAAAGGCCGTCAGGTTTATATTGTCTACCCCTTGATTGAAGATTCTGAAAAAATGGATCTCAAAAGCTTAATGGATGGACATGAAAGCATTTGTCGGGCCTTCCCTAATATGCCTATAGGCATATTGCATGGCAATATGAAGCCTGTCGACAAAGATTTTGAGATGAACAGGTTTGTAAAAAACGAAACAAAAATCATGGTAGCAACCACTGTCATTGAAGTTGGCGTAAATGTCCCCAATGCTTCGGTCATGGTTATAGAAAATGCAGAAAGATTCGGCCTCTCTCAGTTACACCAATTGAGAGGACGCGTAGGCAGGGGTTCGGACCAATCCTACTGTGTATTGATGAGCAAATACGAGTTAAGTAAAGACAGTAGGGTACGTCTTGATACCATGGTAAGAACCAATGATGGATTTGAGATTGCAGACGTAGATCTCAAGCTGAGAGGACCTGGTGATTTAGCTGGCACACAACAATCAGGCATTACGGATTTAAAAATTGCAGACATTGGAAGAGACAGTGAGATTCTGGTACAAGCCCGAGCATCTGCCCAATCCATTTTGGAAAAAGACCCCCAACTAAATAGCCAAGAAAATAAGCCAATAGCTGATCAGTTGGCCCGGCTAAAAAAGAATGAAATGAATTGGAGCAGGATTTCTTGAACTATTTGGCCGAAAAAGCAATGTTTTCAACAGAAGCCCTTAAATTGGTATGTTTTTCGTTACAGGTTTCTTAAAACTAGACAATTATGTGGAACAAGATAATTTTTCGAAGTATCGTACTATTGATTCCTTTATGGTATTCATGCGTACCCCAAAAGAAATACAACGAAGTAAATATAAGGAATGCAGAAATGATGCGTTCATTGAGAGAGACAGAAAACAACCTGGACAGTACCAATAATAGTCTTGAGGACTTTAAGACAAAGGCTGAAAAGCTGGAAGAGGAAGTCGCTTCCTATAAAAGTAAAAATGCTGCCTTGGATGCCAAGCTAGACAGGGCCATCGCTACCTCCTCATCCGTTCAGCAAGAGCTGTCTGCAAAAGACCAACGAATGGTAGAGCAACAGGAAAGATTAGATTTATTGCAAAGTCTACTGGATGAGCAAAAAGCGGTGATGGAAGGGTTAAAAACCACTATAGACAAAGCGCTGGTTCAATACCGTTCAGATGAGTTGCAGGTATATGAGCAGGACGGAAAATTGTACGTTTCTCTACAGGACAAGCTATTGTTTCCTTCAGGAAGTGCCACGGTCAACAAAGATGGCAAAGAAGCCCTCAGCAAATTGGCTGTCGTAATCAATAACAGTCCTGACATACAGATTTTGGTCGAAGGGCATACCGACAATGTTCCTATACGAGGTAAATTTGAAGACAATTGGGCATTAAGTACTGCCAGAGCAACTGCAATTGTGCGCATTTTAACCAATTCTTATGATGTTGTTCCCGAACGGGTAACAGCTGCAGGTAGAAGTTTTTACTATCCAAAAACCTCAAATGAAACTGCAGAAGGAAGGGCTAAAAACAGGAGAACTGAAATCATTCTTACCCCTCAATTGAACGAACTATTCCAATTGTTGCGGTAAAAGATATTATGGCACTTAGTTATTACATTATTTACAAACCTTTTGGCGTGCTGAGTCAATTTAGCGGAGAAGGAAACACCCTGGGCATGCTTAGTGATTTCCCTTCCGATGTTTACCCTGTGGGTAGGCTGGACAAGGATAGCGAAGGTTTATTGCTATTAACCAATGACACCCGATTAAACCATTTATTGCTGGACCCAAATTATTCTCATGAAAGAACCTACTGGGTTCAGGTAGAAGGAGAAATAACGGATCAAGCCTTGAAAGATCTTGAATCGGGAGTAGAAATTTCCGTTAATAAAAAAATACATAAAACGCTCAAGGCAAAAGCTGAGCGACTTAAAGATGTGGCAGGCATATTACCTGAACGGGATCCCCCCATTAGGTTTAGGAAAAATGTACCTGATTCATGGATAGCCATCACCCTCAAAGAGGGGAAAAACCGGCAGGTAAGAAAAATGACGGCCGCAGTTGGCTTTCCAACCCTTCGCTTGGTGAGGTGGTCATTGGAAGGGTTAAGCATTAAAGGATTTGGAGTCGGTGACGTAAGGCTCCTGGATGGTGCTACTCTTTACCCTACTTTGGGTATTTCAGGTAAAGGACAAACCAGTGAAGCCCTAAAAAAGCCTCAATATCAAAAAACGAAAAAGAAGAAAAGGTACTAAATTGCGATAAAGAATGAATTGTTCTAATTTAGGCTTCTTATAGGCAAAAAATAAATAGAAATTTCAAATATCCATTATGCATCAGGAGAAGATAAAGGAAGTAATTAATGAAGTAAAAAAAGTTGTAGTTGGGCAGGAAAAAATGGTCAACAGGCTTTTAATAGGTCTATTTACAAATGGTCATATTTTGTTGGAGGGAGTACCCGGTCTAGCCAAAACGTTGACCGTAAACACCCTATCCAAGGTGCTTCACCTGGACTTTAAGCGTATCCAGTTTACCCCAGATCTATTGCCAGCTGATCTGATCGGTACTATGATATACAATCAATTGAATGCTAATTTTGAGGTGAAAAAAGGACCTATTTTTTCGAATATTGTTTTAGCAGATGAGATTAACAGGTCTCCAGCCAAAGTACAATCAGCTTTACTTGAAGCCATGCAGGAAAAACAGGTCACCATTGGTGAAACTACTTTCCCCCTTGATAAACCTTTTCTAGTATTGGCCACACAAAACCCTGTAGATCAGGAAGGCACTTACCCCTTGCCTGAAGCGCAGGTGGATAGGTTTATGATGAAGGTAAATATTGAGTACCCTACAAAATCTGATGAGCTAGAAGTCATGAGAAGGATGACCAATGCTAATTTCATTTCAGAAGTCAACCCAATTTTGGGTAAAGAAGATATTTTCGCCATAAGAAGTGCCATTAATGAAGTTCAAATAGCGGAAGCATTAGAAAACTATATTATCGAGGTGGTTTTTTCTACAAGATATCCGGAAAAATATGGCATGCATGAAGAGGCGAAGTACATCCAATTTGGTGCTTCTCCTAGAGCATCCATAAACCTAAACCTCGCAGCCAAAGCAAACGCTTTTATGCAAGGCAGAGATTATGTATTGCCTGAAGACATTAAAGAAATTGCTGAGGATGTTCTTAACCACAGAATAATCTTAAATTATGAGGCTGAGGCAGACGGCATCAGCACACGTGATTTGATCAATAAAATTCTTGACAAAATACCTTTAAATAAAACAGTTGCAATTCAGTAGAGGCAAAGGTGCAGCCGGAAGAAGGGTTTGAATGGATAAATACAAGTTATATTGGTTGTTACAAATTTTTGGTTGGCTGAGCTTCGCTTTAGTCAACCTGTTTTTTGTATCTATGGCCCGAGGGATAACTCCTATTCAAATTGGTGCCTATATATCTTTAGCGATTTTCTATTTTGCATCTACCCACTTTTTTCGCTACTTAATCAAAAATAAAAGCTGGCTTGAGTTCCCAATTGGCAAATTGATAAGCCATGTCTTGATCGCCGTTTTGATCCTTGGAATTCTAAATACAATCTCTCAAATCCTCATCAACTGGATCTTTGGCACCCTACATCTTCCACAGGATTTCAGCCCATTGGTGATTATAGTCAACCTATTCACCAGCTTTCTTTATTATTCCTTATGGGCCTTGTTGTATTTTCTTTTTTACTTTCTAGACAATTACAACTCTAGCTTGCAATACCAGGCAAGGATTAATGAGATTAAGCTTATCCACCTTCGCAATCAACTGAACCCTCACTTTATTTTCAATGCCTTGAATAGCGTACGGGCTTTGGTAGATGAAGATCCTATAAAAGCCAAATCTGCCATCACCCAATTGTCTAATATATTGAGGTATTCTTTAGTGGTAGACAAACACAAAACTATTTCCTTAGCAGATGAAATGAAGACGGTAAAGGATTATTTAAATCTTGAATCTATCCGGTTTGAAGAGCGGTTAAAGGTAATATATGATGTGGAGCCCAAAACCAATCAATACAGAATTCCTCCGATGATGTTACAAACGATAGTGGAAAATGGCATCAAACATGGGATTTCAAATTTAATGAAAGGTGGGCTAATTGAGATAAAATGCACCGTCGGATTGCTAGATGATTTATACATTTGGGTAAGGAACAGTGGTCAGTTAAAACCATCAGGATCTACCAAAAAAAAAGGTGAAGGACACGGTATCGCCAACACCATTCAACGGTTAAAACTTATTTTTGGAAACAAGGCTTCATTCAAGATTTTCAATTATGGAAATGAATTTGTAGTGACAGAAATAAAAATACCGAAACAAAAAGGTTAATTTAGAGGAAAATATAAATATTATGCGCGTATTAGTAGTAGATGATGAAAGATTGGCCAGAAAAGAGCTTATCAGCTTACTGAGCCAAAATGACAACATAGAAATTCTGGGCGAAGCACCAAATGTAGATGAAGCCAAGGAAAAAATAGAATCGCTACAGCCCGATGTAGTTTTTTTAGATATTCAAATGCCAGAGAAAACTGGTTTTGACCTTCTTGAAGAATTGGATTATGTCCCTTTGGTCGTGTTTATCACCGCTTATGATGAATTTGCGCTTCAGGCTTTTCAGGTAAATGCACTCGACTATTTACTAAAACCAATTGAATCGGAAAGATTAACTGAAACCTTAAAAAAGCTTGAGAAAAAGCTCGAGGAATTAAAAAAAGAGGATGAATTCACAACAGATGCTCCTAAGGATAAGCTTGCTTTAAACGATCAGGTCTTTGTTAAAGACGGAGACAAGTGCTGGTTTGTGAAATTGGCAAATGTTAGACTTTTCGAATCTGATGGGAATTATATTAAGGTCTATTTTGAAAAAAATAAGCCGATGATTCACAAGTCACTTAATGCACTCGATGAAAGATTAGACGAAAAATCCTTCTTTAGAGCCAGTAGAAAACACATCATAAACCTGAGCTGGGTAGAAACTATAGAACCATGGTTCAACGGTGGTTTAGTCGTAACGCTCAAGGGTGGCGAGCGAATCGAAGTCAGTAGAAGACAGGCTGCCAGGTTCAAAGATTTAATGAGTTTATAGCTTTAAAACCAAAATAATTGAATTAAATGATCAGTTAATTGTTTATTCTGTGCTTTTTTTTGTATTTTAATTTGTAAATTTCGTTACAGCAATGATACCAATATTTTTCAATTACAAAACAGTTTAGAAATGAAAGAAGAACGGATACTGATCGTTGAGGACGATGTAAATATTTCCGAAAATATCGAAGAGATTTTACAACTTTTAGGTTATGTAAACATAGACATTGCCAATTCTGCAAATCAGGCCATCAAAGTGGTGAAAAAATACCGCCCTGACATGGTATTTATGGATATCAAGTTAAAAGGCGATAAAGATGGAATAGAATTGGGAGAAATAATCCAGCAAATGGTGGATGCCCCTATTGTATATGTTACCTCTTACAGCGATCCAGCAATTATAGAAAGAGCCAAGAGAACCCACCCTGCAGGTTTTATAGTTAAGCCTTTCAATAGCAATGACATCCATGCGATGGTGGAAATTGTACTGTACAATCAAAGAACAAGACCCGCTACCTCCGAAGGAACCTCTTCAAAGATAGCAGAAAGCCCCTACTTAGTGGTTGACGCGGTTTATATCAAGGCAGACAATAGTTTTGAAAGAGTAGATTACAGCGATATTTATTATGTTGAAGCCAATGGGAACATGGTAACCATTTTCTCGAAAAACAGAAACTTCACGATCCGCAAATCAATGAAGGATATGGAAGAGAAGTTACCCTCCAATTTATTTTTAAGGGTTCAAAAATCATACATTGTTCAATTGGCTCAAATAGAAAGCTTCAACACTAAAGAGATTTACCTGAGAACAGGTGATGTAGTGCAAGTGGGAAGACAATACTACAATAGCTTCCTAGCGAAACTCAATACAATAACGGAGAGTTAAGCTACTATTTCATAGCAATTCATTGGCGAGATTGGCCAATTCCGACCTTTCTCCCTTTTCTAATTTAATATGGGCATAAAGAGGGTGATTCCTTGCTCTGTCTATCAGGTAGGACAAGCCGTTACTCTGACTATCCAGATAAGGAGTGTCAATTTGAAAAACATCTCCGGTGAAAACGATCTTAGTGTTTTCACCGGCCCTACTTATTATGGTTTTGACCTCATGAGGAGTTAAATTCTGCGCTTCGTCTACTATAAAGAAAATATTAGACAAGGAACGGCCACGAATATAGGCCAATGGCTGAATGACCAATTTTTCTTGGTTGATCATGTCCGTGATACGTTGGTATTCCTTATCACTTTCCTGGTATTGATTTTGGATGAACTTCAAATTATCCCAAAGTGGTTCCATATAGGGATTCAACTTTGATTTGATATCACCTGGCAAATAACCTATATCCTTGTTGCTCAAGGGAACAATCGGTCTTGCTAAAAAGATCTGCTTGTAATCTTTTCGCTGCTCCAAAGCACCAGCAAGAGCTAAAAGTGTTTTTCCCGTTCCTGCTACGCCCTGAATGGACAAAAGCTTGATTTCCGGATCCAAAATGGCATGAAGGGCAAAAGCTTGTTCCGCATTTTTTGGTGTAATATTGTACGCGATGGATTTAGAAATTCTAGAAAATCGACTTTGTTCGGCTCGATAAAAAGCAAGTATGGATGCGTTACTTTCCACTCCTTTAAGAATATAAAAAGTATTGTTTTTTGGTAGGGCTTTTACTTTACCAAAAATCTCCTTGCCTTCAAGACTTCCTTTTTCGTAAAGATCATTGATTATGTCATTGTTTAAGTTTTCGATTATGCCTTTCCCCGTATTTTCTATTTCACTTATATTCTTAATTTTTCCCGTTTCATAATCTTCAGCAGCAATATCCAACGATTTAGCCTTCAGTCTAAGGTTAATGTCTTTGCTGACAAGGACAACTTTTCTGTTTTTTTCAGTTTCCTTTAAGCTTAATGCTGCATTCAGAATCCTATGGTCATTCTTTTCTTCTCCAAAAATCTCATTGGCATTGAGCTTATTATCGGAATTCATCATTATTTTAAAAGACCCTTTATTTTTCCCATTTAAAGGGGTCCAGTGTTGAATCATATGGTCTTTGGATAGCTTATCCAAAAGCCGAATAAATTCTCTGGACTCAAAATTTTTAGTATCGTTCCCTTTTTTAAACTGATCCAACTCTTCCAATACTGTAATGGGGATGACCACATCATGCTCAGCAAAATTCAAAATGGAATGATGGTCATATAGAATAACCGAGGTGTCAAGCACAAAAATTTTCGAGGCACTACTTGTTGTTTTTTTCAACATATGGCTTATCTGAAGGTAAAAGTCTACTAATAATAATTATTTTAATTTACAATGCTTCAATAATGGCACCGAAAATTCAGGACTGATTAAGGGAAAATTGTGGCCCAAAACATAAATGACTAATAAACTGTGGTTTACAGAAAATAAAAATTTTTAATATATATATCCTGTATCCAGTTATAGCTATTTATCAGAATTTAGGGAAAAATAGCCTGTAATACTACCATTTCATTTATCTAAAACGAAACTTAAATCGTTCGTTTTAGGGTTGTTCAGCTCCTTCCCAAATGCTATTTTTGTACATTTTATCTTAAATTGATTGGTTTCATAAGCAGAGATTATTTTTCTTTGGCACTGAAAAATAATTTTATCATGAAAGATCCCCAAACTTTAACAGCCGTAGCTCGCTTTCACCAAACCTTCAAACACCCCATTCTTCCTTCACCTGTTATACCTGAAGCCAAAAGGTGCAAACTTCGCGTATCCTTAATCGCCGAAGAGTTAAAGGAATTGGAAGAAGCTATTGCCAATGATGACTTGGTAGAAGTTGCTGATGCCTTGTGCGACATTCAATATGTATTGTCCGGAGCCATATTGGAATTCGGCTTAGCAGATAAATTCAAAACCCTTTTTGACGAAGTGCAACGATCCAATATGAGCAAAGCTTGTAAAACTGAAAAGGAAGCCATAGATACTGTGGCCCATTACGAAGGTAAAGGCACAAATTGTTACTATATAAAAACAGACGATGTCTACCTGGTTTATCGCAAGGAAGACAATAAGACGCTTAAATCAATTAACTACTCCCCTGCTGATTTGACAACAATTTTGAAAACCCCCTAACCATTTACCTTTCATTGGACCGGCAATAGTTTCCACACTGTTGTCCGGATTCATTGATTTTTTTAACAGACTAAATCACGAAATAGAAGGTTAATTGCCTATTCCAAGCTAAACCTACTGTAGCACAAAACCTTTAACATCAGTCAGAATTCCATTTTTTATCTCTATATTATTCATACAATCAATTGATTGTATTTTATTTTTAAATTTATTAAAATTTAATAGAGAAATCCAGTTACATTATTGCAGTAATTACACTTAACCTTCTAATACTCATTCTGCTCCTAAGCACTTGAATAACCTGAACCTTACCAAAGTTGAGATCTCTTGGAAATGAATTAACTACACCCCTTTATTCCATATATCCAGTGACCTGCCCTGAATCCAATTGACAAGCAAATGAAAAATTTCCCAAATGCATTCGTAATTATTTTAGCAGTAATCGTTTTCTCCTGGGCACTTACTTTTATCGTTCCACAAGGCGTCTACGATAGAGAAATAAATGCAGAAACGGGTTTGGAAGAAGTGATCAATAACTCTTACAAGGAAATAGATGGTGAAAATCTTTCTGTTTTTGACTTGCTTTTGGCTATACCCAGAGGGATTATTGGCAGGGCTGATATCATCGTCTTGATTCTTCTATTGGGGGGTTGCTTCTATATAATAGAAAAAACAGGGGCATTGTCTCAAGGTTTAGCAAAATTGGTTTCTGCATTAGAAGGCAGGGAAGTTATTGCTTTGCTAATTGTGTCTGCTTTTTTCACTGCTGGAGGAGCTACTATTGGACTTCAGGAGGAGGTCATTGCACTCACGCCTATGTTATTACTTTTCGGGAGGAGCCTTGGCTATAACACATATACTACTCTTTATATAAGCTATGGTTCTTCGGTACTGGGGAGTAGCTTTAGCCCTGCAAACCCTTTCGCAGTGATGATTGCTCAGAAGGTAGCCGGGCTTCCCTTACTTTCAGGAAGTGGATTAAGGCTGATTTTTTTAGGCATCGCTTTTACTATTTGGATATTATTCATTATTCGCTATGCTAGAAATAACCCCATTGCTAAAGTTGCCTCCCACCAGAATGAGAAGGTTAGTAATAGAAGTAAAATTATCCTAAGCCTATTGGCTTTAACCTTTGGGACTGTCACTTATGGTCTTCTCAGTCTTGGCTGGGGTTTTGAAGAACTTGCGGCCTGCTTTTTTGCCTTGGGTATAGTTGCAGGGTTAATTGGTAAATTGGGCATTAACCAGACAGGTGAAGCCTATGTAGCAGGGTTTAAAGAGATGATTTTCGCCTCGGTAATTATAGGGCTGGCCAATAGTATTACGATTGTATTGGAACAAGGGCTCATAATCGATTCTATTGTTTATGGCCTATTTGGCCCATTAAAAAACATCCAACCTACCATCTCTGCCATTTTAATGATGTGCTCTCATTTGGTATTGCACCTACCTATTCCCAGTTATTCAGGTCAGGCTATACTGACCTTGCCTATTCTTGTCCCTCTTTCGGACTTGATAGGGCTTTCCCGACAAACCTGTGTATTGGCCTATCAGTATGGTGCAGTTATGGCCGACCTTGTCGTCCCCACCAATGGGACCTTAATGGCAGTGTTAGCCATCAGTGGTATCTCCTATAATAATTGGATAAAATTTGTCTTGAAACCTATGGTCTTAATGCTGATTTTGGCTGCAATTGCCATTTTTACGGCTGTAGTAATTGGATACTAGTAAGCGCAAACCTATGAGTAAAAAAGTTTAATTATAAACACCCTTACCTGCCCTCTCCTTCGGCTCCGAACAGGAACCGGCGAGGATATTCTCACACTCTGGTCGAAGTTGGAGCGGTAGCGGAAACTTCGTCCCATCATAATCCAAGTTTTCAACTTGAAAGTAAATTAATCATTTTGATTTTCACTAAAATAAAAGCTCAACATCTATTTTTTAAAGTTAATTTCAAAAATCTAGACATGATAGTTTTATGGGCAGAAAATAGGTATTCCATGATTCCCGTGAACTTTATTTCGTAAGTTTTGCTATTGTAAATCTAAATTATGAAAGTTGAAAACTTTACTCATTTTAGGCCTAAGTTACGCTCCGCCAAACTTAGACCAGTAAAGGTAAATTTTGCCTTATTTTTTTTCCCTGAAATCTGTGGGAGAAATTCCCTCATGGTTTTTAAAAAACCTGCTAAAAGACTGAATGTCCTGAAATCCCAACTCATAGCCAATCTCCGAAACATCCTTGTCTGAATAGAACAACAACCTTCTAGCTTCCAACATAATTCTTTCCTGAATCACCTGTAAAGGGGTTTTTTCACATAGCTTTTTGAAGGTATTAGAGATGGTTTTAGGGGCTTTAAACAGCAAGTCTGAATACTCGGCCACCGTATGCTTTTCTCTGAAATGCGTCTCCACCAGATAGTTAAACTCCCTAAATAAGTCATTCTGTTTGGGGGTAGGACTTTCATGAAAATTTTGCCTCTTGAAAATCCTTGTGCAAAGAATAAGTATTCTTTTAAGCATCATTTGCAGCATCTCCAGTTGAAGGTCATCCTTCATTTCAAATTCTAAAACAGCCATTTTCCAGGCAGTTTCCAATATTTCCAGTTCCTTGTCGGCTGCTTTAATAATGGGTGGAGTTGCTGCTCCATAATACAACACCCCTTTGCAACTGACCTCACTGTCATGATCCAGAATGCAATAAAACTGCCGATTAAACCTTAGTAAATTAATGGTATTAATTTTCTTGAATTCCAGTTTATTGAGCTGCGACAAGCTTAATAGCTCATTTTTATTGAAAGTATAAGGGATCCCATCTATTAACAACTTGTTATTGTCTGAAGTAAACCAGATCAATTTCAAAACCTCAGGCAGGCTTTCTAAGAGGTGTTTACAATTAGAAGAGTCAATTGCCTGAATTTCAAAATATTCGTTTTGCTTGCCTGTATATATCATCTTTGGTAATTAAGCCGACTTTGAACTGTTATCAAATCCATAACGGCTTTTACTGGTCGAAGTTACCGCTGTCGCTCAAACTTGGACCCAGGTGGCTAGTTTCTATCCCCGGCGGCTGAGCGGAGTCGAAGCCATAGGGTGACGTGTATGAAATGCCTACTTCTTCGGCTCCGCTCAGGAACCGGCAAAAATCTTATTGCTAAAGTTATTTTCAAAAATCTAGATATGATAGATTTAAGGGCAGAAAATAGGTATTCCATGATTCCCGTGAACTTTATTTCGTAAGTTTTGCTACTTGAGGTTTAGTATTGAAAGTTGAAAACTTTCGTCATTTTAGGTCTAAGTTACGCTCCGCTAAACTTAGACCAGGCCGAGATCAGATGGGATATTACTAGCCGGTTCCTGAGCGGAAGGATTATGCATAACGTGCTCATTACCCTATGGTTTCGACTACGCTCAACCGCCGGGAGGGGCCGATCAAAAGCCATTACAATTTCTCTTTCACGTAATTCGTCAGCATTTTATACAGGTGCCAGGTAGTGTTGCCACCATGAATGCCATGGTTTCTATTGGGATAATAAAAGCTGTCAAACTGCTTGTCTGCAACGATTAATGCATCTACCAAAGCCACACTGTTTTGAAAATGCACATTGTCATCACCCGTTCCATGTACCAACAGAAAGTTGCCTTTAAGCTTGTTGACATGGTTGATAGGACTGTAGTCATCGTATCCGGCAGGGTTTAACTGAGGAGTCTGCAAAAAACGCTCGGTATAGATGGTGTCATAGTACCTCCAGGTAGTTACCGGTGCCACGGCCATGGCTGTTTTAAAAGTTTCATTGCCAATCATCAGGGCTAGGGATGACATATAGCCACCATAGGACCAGCCCCATATTCCAATCCGGTCTTCATTTACATAGGGCAACTTAGCTAGGTATTTCGCTCCTGCTATTTGGTCTTCTGTTTCCAGTTTTCCCAACTGATTGTAAGTGCTGTGCTTGAAGTCCCGGCCTCTTCCTCCGGTACCTCTATTGTCTATTCCCGCCACAATATATCCCTCGGAAGCCAGGTGCTGGTGCCACCAATCACGGGTACCTCCCCAACTGTTCATTACTGTCTGAGAACCGGGTCCCCCGTAAACATATATCAACACCGGATAGGTTTTTGCCGGATCAAAATCAGCAGGCTTTATCATATAACCATTAAGAGGGGTGCCATCGATGGTTTTGAAGTCAAAAAACTCCTTCGGGAGATAGGCAAATTCCTGTATTTTCTCCTGAAGCGCTTGATTGTTTTCCAGTACTTTAATCTCTTTGCCCTTATTGTCACAAAGAACAGTTTGCAAGGGTAGCGAAACGGTGCTGTAAGCGTCAATATAATACTGCTGATCGGGACTCATGTTTATGGAATGCGTACCTTTTTGAGGTGTAAGTATTTTTTTCCTTTTCCCATTTAGGTTAATGGAATAAAAATGCCTCTCCATAGGAGACTGCTCTGTTGACACATAATACACTTTCCCCCCTTCACTATCAACTGCCACCAATTCGGTCACTTCCCATTCACCACTTGTAATTTGACCGGTTTGGTTTCCTTCAAGGTCATATTGGTAGATGTGTTTGAAACCATCTTTTTCCGAAGTACTAATGAAACCCTTTCCTTCTGGAAGGAAAAGAAAATTATCATTGAAATCCATGTCCACATAGGTATCTGATGTCTCAGAAAGAATGTTTTTGGTTTCACCTGTTTGGCTATTTGCAAACAAGATATCCATTTGGTTTTGTAGCCTGTTTAAACGAATAACAGCTAGGGTATTGTTGTCTTCTGCCCAATACATTCTGGGCAAATAAATGTCTGTATCAGCGCCGGTATCCACAGTTTGCGTCTGCTCATTTTCCAGGTGGTAAATTTGGATACTTACCAATGCATTATTCTCCCCAGCCTTAGGGTATTTAAAATGTTCGTCTTCGGGATACAATTCTCCCCACTTTTGCATGTTAAAAAGTGGCACTTCTCTTTCATCAAATCGGATAAAGGCCAGCTGTTGACCATCATTGGACCAGAAAAAAGCCTTGGACATGGAAAATTCCTCTTCATAAACCCAGTCGGCAGCCCCATTGATGATTGCATTTTTGGCTCCATCCGAAGTCACTTGTACCTTATCATCCGTTTGAAGATCCAAGTAATACAGGTTATTCTCCTTTACATAAGCAACTTTTTTGTTGTCTGGAGAAAGGGTGGCATAGGAAATTTTGTCTCCATTCTCCAATTCTTTCAAGGTACCGCTTTCTAAGTCAAGCAAATGATAAGTCGCTTTGGTAGACCTTCTGTAGATGGGTTCCACCTCTGATCCAAGTAAGGCCATGCTCTCCTCCGGATTGAAGGCATAATTGCTGAAATCAAGCCCCAATTCCCTACCATCAATTAGGATTTCACTCTCTTCACCGGTAGCCACATTTATTTTTACTACTTGGGAAAATCCTGCCACCTTTTTTAAACTGCTGTAGTATTTCCCATCCTTCATCCAGTTGATGCCTTGAACAGTTTTGGGGGTGAAAACCTGGTCTTTAATTACCGCTTCAAGTGTTATTTTATTATCCTGTGCCAATCCACTAGTTGTAAAGAGTAAGACAAAGGCCAAAAAAGCCTGTATTTTAAGGTATTGTTTCATATTTTTCTCCTTTTAGCCGGCTGTCCAAAAGACATCCCAGCTGATATGATGCCCAAAGGTAATTAAACGGTAATTACTTTAAAAACCACCACCATTCCAATAATGTTTTGTTATGGAAATGAATGGTGATACTGCTTGTCTCCTTTAAAAGGATGCATTTACAAAACGATATAGGGCAATGTCTTCTTTTAAAATGAACACCCATTAATAGATTGATAAACAGCCAATTATTACCTCACATTCTTCCCAATTCTAAGGAATTAATATATTATTTCATTATCTTCAAATCCAAGCATACCAAAAGCCCTCATGTCGAAATTAAAATTTTTTGTTCTAATAGCCCTTATTGGTTTCGGTTGCGAAGAAAAACCAGTAGCGGTTAACTTTCAGCAAGCCTATAAAGGTAAAATTACTGAAGGCCAATCAAAATTGATCCATACCGAAGCAAAAGGATTTTTTAACCAAACCCAACTTTCCATTGCCATTATAAAGAATGGAGAGCCTAGCTATTATGGAGTGAAAATAGAAAATGACACCTTGTTCTCCGTAGAGAACCAAGATCGGGTCTTTGAAATCGGATCTATCTCTAAGGTCTTTACCGCTACATTACTGGCAGCCTTAAGCCTCGAAGGCAAGCTAAACCTCAATGACCCTGCCAGTAAATATTTGCCGTGGAAACTCAATAACACAGCTGAATTTACCCTGCAACAACTTTCGAACCACAGTTCAGGCTTACCCAGGCTCCCTGATAACCTGATCCTTTCAGAAGTGGATACAGCCAATCCCTACAAAGATTATGGGGAAGAAAAATTGAGAATATACCTCACAGAACAGCTAGAATTAAAACAGGAACCCGGACTAAAATTCGACTATTCAAATTTGGGAGTAGGACTATTGGGTTATATTCTGACCAAGATAGATTCTTCCAGCTATGAGGTAATGTTGCAAAGTAGAATTACCCAACCATTGCAAATGAAGTCCACCACTATCGAAAGAGAAAAGGTATCGAATCAACTAGTCAAAGGTCTGGACGTAGAAGGTCAGGTTACTCCCAACTGGGATTTAAATGTTTTACAAGGTGCCGGGGCCATTTTATCTAATACACAAGATCTGACTAAATTTACCCTTGCTCAATTCAACCCGGCCAATCAGGCATTGGCGCTTACACAAAAGAAAACATTCTCTATTAACCCTCTTGAAAATTCCATTGGGCTAGGCTGGATAATTGTAAATAAAAAAGTAGGCAAATGGTTTTTGCATAGTGGTGGAACAGGAGGCTACACTTCTTATATCACCCTGAATTTAGAAAAGAAAAATGCCGTTATCATTTTATCCAATGTCTCTGGTTTTTCAGAGGATGGGGTAAACATTTCAAATCTAGGTTCGCGATTAATGGAAATCATCGAAGACTGATTCCGTCCTTCCATATATCCTTAAATTTCTTAAACAGGGTTCCAAGAAGAAATGCACTTAATTATCCAAATTAAGCCTTGTGATCTCATAAATTCCTTTTAAAGTCAGGTTGACATCCACATTATTAAATCTTTCGCCCAAGTGCCCCATCAATGAGGACATGCCTCCGGTAACAAGCAGCTGATATTTGCAATTTGTTTCCTTCTCAATGGCCTCCACCATTCCCTTGACCAAACCCGAGTATCCATAAAAAATACCTGCCTGAATGGCGTGAACCGTATCTTTTCCCAAGGCAGATTCAGGCAATTTCAATGCTACTTTTGGCAGTTTCGCTGTGTTATTGAACAATGAATTGATCGCCGTTTTTATACCCGGAACGATATTGACTCCTATAACCTCTCCCTTATCATCTACCACACTAAAGGTCAATGCCGTTCCAAAATCCACAATGATACAGGCGGAACTAAAACGCAAATAAGCTGCGGTTATGTTGGCCATCAGGTCAGTACCTATTTCTGTTGGGTTTAGGGCAGAAACCGGTAATTTTTCATAGCTGTATTCATTGACAATGAACGGGGTTTTACCAAAAAACCGCTGGCAAAACTGCACCAAAACCGGTTCCAAATCCGGAACAACAGTACTTAGCCCAATTTGATCCACCAAGTCCACATTCCACCCCTTTTCAAGGAAAAAAAGGCCTACTTTTCTTTCCAAAGAAAAAACTTTCAGGTCCTTTTTTGTTGGTATTCTAAGCACTTCTTTCCAGGAAGCATTTACCTCGTGGTAAAAACCAAATACTATATTTGAATTCCCTGCATCAATAGATAAAAACATAAGTTGGTGAATTAAGGGTCAAAGATTAAAAATAGTAAGTAAAGCAGTAATTATGAATTGGTCAATAATATTTTTCAGAAAGGCTGGACGGGTTAAAGGTAAAGTTGCTCAATTTTATTAATTTCAAGTTATGTATACTGTAAGAAAAGGAAAAAAAGAGGACTTACCCGCCATTCTTGAATTGATCAAAGAACTGGCGCTTTATGAGAAAGCACCAGATGAGGTGACCAATACGCTTGAAATGATGGAAAAAGATGGGTTTGGCCCGGAACCTGTGTTTGGTTTTTTCGTTGTCCAAAAAGGAGAAGAAAAAACCATTATCGGAACAGCCATTTATTATTTCCGGTACAGCACCTGGAAAGGCAAACGCTTGTATTTGGAAGACTACATTATCACTGAAAAAGAGCGTGGCAAAGGTGCCGGAAAACTACTTTTCGAAAGGGTGCTCGCTAAATCCCTGGAAGACGACTGTACCGGAATGATGTGGCAAGTATTGGATTGGAATGAACCAGCGATAAATTTTTACAAAAAATATGGGGCCAGTATGGAAGAGGAGTGGATCAACTGCAACCTTCAGTCTGAAGAAATCCGAAAGCTTATTTAAAAGTGTGTTTATAGGTAATGCTCAAAATAGCATAAGGGAATTATGCCTAAGTTAGAGTACTACTTTGAAGTCACGAAAATGACTATTATTTGCTGATCTTGATGTGATTCCTTTACTCAATAGGAAGGCCTTTGTTTGTTTCAAAACCAAATTCCTAAAAGGTATTTGGCCAAAATTAAACCTCATGCCCATAATTCTTGTTACCCTACTATGAAAGGATTTAGATTCAGCGAATTTGTCCCCCAGAAGGACGAAGATAAAAATACTTTTGAGCAGCTTTTGGACATTTTTCTTCAGTTGGTCACCATGACGGGTGGAGATGCTGCTGAGGCACTTAGCTGGCTCACCGATTTGGACAAGCGATACAATATGACCAAGCCAGGGTATGGTATTGGAGACTTTATTGAGGACCTGAAGAGCAAAGGCTACCTGGATGAAAAACAGGGAAACGGAGGTTTTAAAATCACCGGAAAAGCAGAACAGTCCATCCGAAAAAGCGCACTGGAAGAAATATTTGGAAAGCTTAAGCGAGGAAAAGGGGGGCAACACAAAACCAACCATACAGGACCAGGAGAGGAGAGAGGTACCGATCGCAGGCCCTTCTCATTTGGCGACAACCTCGACCAGATAGCCCTCACAGATTCATTGAGAAACGCCCAGATCAACCATGGGTTTTCTGGTGACTTTCTACTTACAGAAAGTGACCTAGAAGTAGTGGAGAGTGAGGCCAGTACCCAGACTTCCACCGTGTTGATGATAGACATTTCTCATAGCATGATCCTTTACGGAGAGGACCGGATAACGCCCGCCAAAAAAGTGGCCATGGCTTTGGCGGAATTGGTCAAAACCCGATATCCAAAGGATACACTTGATGTAATTGTCTTTGGCAATGATGCCTGGCAAATTGAAATAAAAGACCTGCCTTACCTTCAGGTAGGCCCTTACCATACCAATACGGTAGCAGGTTTGGAATTGGCCATGGACCTGCTCAGAAGAAGAAAAAATCCCAACAAGCAAATATTTATGATCACCGATGGGAAACCTACCTGTCTGAAGGTGGGCATCAAATATTATAAAAACAGCTTTGGCATAGACAGCAAAATTCTCAAAGAAACGTTAAAACTCGCTGCCCAGTGCAGAAAAATGAAAATCCCAGTGACCACCTTTATGATCGCCTCCGATCCCTACCTGAAGGAGTTTGTAAAGGAATTCACCACTGTAAATAATGGCAATGCCTATTATAGCAATTTACAGGGGCTGGGACATTTAATTTTTGAAGATTACAAAAGAAATAGAACGAAACGTTTTTAAAACATGGAATACACAGAAATGAGCAATAAAGATTTATTGAAAATAAAAACACTGGGACAATTAAGAGCATTTGGTTATACTCCCAAATCCATCAAAGAAGAACTTAGAAGTAACCTCATTCAAAAAATCAAGAATAATGAAAACGTATTCGAAGGGGTTTGGGGTTATGAAGACACTGTTATTCCTGACATAGAAAGGGCCATTCTTTCCAAACACAATATCAACCTTTTGGGATTGCGTGGACAAGCAAAAACCAGGATTGCCAGGATGATGACCATGCTTTTGGATGATTATGTACCTGTGGTAGCAGGAGCAGAACTGAATGATGATCCTCTAAGCCCTATTTCTACCTTTGCTAAAGCATTAATCGCTGAAAAGGGTGATAACACGCCTGTGACTTGGTGGGCAAAAGAAGAGCGTTATACTGAAAAATTGGCAACGCCAGATGTGTCTGTTGCAGATTTGATAGGTGATGTGGACCCAATCAAGGCAGCAACCATGAAATTGTCCTATAATGACGAAAAAGTCATCCATTTTGGCTTGGTTCCTCGCTCAAATCGATCCATATTCGTGATCAATGAATTACCAGATTTACAGGCAAGAATACAGGTGGCACTGTTTAATATCCTTCAGGAAGGTGATATTCAGATCAGGGGTTTTAAATTAAGGCTGCCTTTGGATCTTCAATTCGTCTTTACTGCCAACCCTGAAGATTATACCAATAGGGGTAGCATTGTTACGCCTCTTAAAGACAGAATCGAAAGCCAGATCATTACCCATTACCCAAAGAGCATCACAATTGGTAGAAAAATTACCGAACAGGAAGCCAAAATTAAGGACAGGCCTATGTCTCAGATCCATGTACCTGAGCTGATGAAGGACCTGATCGAGCAAATAGCGGTAGAAGCAAGGGAAAGTGAATACGTGGATGAAAAGAGTGGCGTATCTGCCAGGCTGACCATTTCCGCTTATGAGAACCTGATTTCTGCTGCTGAACGCAGGCTATACCTTAACAATGAAACGAACACCATTGTCCGAATCGTGGACCTTATTGGCGTAATTCCTGCAATCACCGGCAAGGTAGAACTTGTCTATGAAGGAGAACAAGAAGGGGCAGGCCTCGTCGCTTATAACCTTATTGGAAAAGCCATTCGCACCATGTTTGCCCAAAACTTCCCTTCACCTGAGCAAAAAAAGAAAACGAAAGAAGGCAATCCTTATGTACTGCCACTGTCTTGGTTTGGTGAAGGCAATAGCCTGGATATACTCGCTTCTCAAAGCGACAAAGAATACAAAAAACTTCTTCACGATGTACCAGGCTTAGAAAACATCACCACAAAGTTTGTTAAAGACCTTCCTGAAATGGAAAAAGAATTTTACATGGAGTTTGCCCTGCATGGCCTGGCAGAACACAGCCAACTGAGCAAAAAATTACTGGACACCGGTATGCAGTTCAATGACCTCTTCAGCAGCATGTTTGACCTCGGAGCACCTAGTGAAGAAGAAGAGGATGAGGACTTTGATGGGCAATAAGTCCTGATTATTTAGGAGTGAGGACCTTTCCAAGCATAGGAATCATTTGCGCTTATTGTAAAACAGGAACAATTCCCGTTGGGAATTGTTCCTGTTTTTTTATGCCCTGTTTTAACCAAACCGGATAGTCGATCCGCTATTCTTTAAGGAATGAAATAAAGCTTCACAGTAGTTTAGGCATATGAATGGTATAAACTGTTTAAGATTGCTTCGTTTTGCAAGTTTTTAATCCAAACAAAGTATAGAGCGGACAGAAACTTATCAGACTGGTTAATAAAAATATTACTGCAACGACGATTAGAACAATACCAACTGTTCCCGTCACAGTGCCCGAGAAATATAGATACAATGCTACGATAGCGATAAGTGTTCTTACTATTTTGTCGGCTGATCCCATGTTTTTTGTCATGATGCTTTGGTTTTTTTATAAAAGAAAATTGAAGAGCAAGAGAGCCTATTAAAGGCTTATGCACACAATAAAAATAACTTTTATAAATCAGTATATAAGTGACTTATATCACCCAAAGCAAAATCCACCAAACAGTCTTATTGACTAAAAAAGCGGCTCTTAATTTTGACCAATAAATAGTAAAATTTCATTTACCATTCGCTTTTGTTCAGTGAAAGGCAGCAAGTGCCCTTCCTCCGGTATGGTTTTTATAGTCAACCATTTTTTCGGAATCCTTTCCTCAGAAAAATTAACGTTTCCATAAGGCACCAACCCATCCTTATCCCCATGAATATGAAGGATTGGAGAATTTATTTGATCCCAGCTATTTATAAAAGTCCGAAGTTCTTCTTCATGAGAATACTTTTCATCGGCCGCAACACGAAGGGACTTAGAAACCAACCATCGGGTACTTTTATACAAAGCCAGTTTGCCAAACCACAAGTATTTTTCTTGTTCCGGATCCAAGGCTGGAGCGATCATCACTGACCCTGTGAGCCATTCCGGGTCCTGAATGGCTGTATAGCCGGCGATGGTTCCACCATAGGAATGTCCTATCGTGTAGACCTTCTGATTATGCCCCCTAACTTCATTCATCAATGCATCTACCGCCTCATACTGTTTGGGAATGGGTTGGTAATTGCCATAGTCAGAATAACCGTAACCAAGTCGATCAATTATGAGAATCGAAAAGTCTTTTCGTAAAGTATCTTCCTGCATATAAGATAGAAAAGCAGAAGAAGATCCGGGAGCACCATGAATAAACAGTAATATAGGTGCATTCTTGTCTCGGTTTTCGTGCCATAACCACCTGAGAGAATACTTCTCAAAATAATTGATATCAAAAGGATGGCGCTCTTTTTCCATTAACTTAACGAGGCTTTTATCACTGTCTCTGAAAGAAAAGCAGCTTGAAAAAAGTGGTAATAATAAAGACAATAGAAGGAACCTGATAGCATTTTGATTCATAAAGGTGGGTTTAATGATGAAAACGAAAACCAGCCGCTACTAGTTTTCAATTTGAAGTAAATTACTGTTGCTTAAGGCAGATTTCCCCTTTACTCCAATTATGCGACAGCTTTACCTACCTGTTAAAACCAGGTCAAAATCAGCCACTCAACCCTTTTATTATTGGTTTTTAGGGCTAAGATGTTTTAATTGCTCCCAATTATGAAAGCATTTATATATATTCAATTGACAATAATGGTTTTGGTCATGGGAAGTTCAAGTTTAAAGGCACAGGCGTATTTTTCCGATCAATTTCCTGATGTTTGGAAACGTAGCATGGACAATTCAAGGAAAATGGCTGAAGCCATGCCTGCCAACCTATATGATTACAAACCTACACCAGAAGCCATGTCCTTTAGGGATCAAATATTACATATTGCTGGTAATATCAGCTATCTTACAGCAACGATCAATGGTGAAAAAAAGTCCTTTTTTGAAAAGGAGGACACCCAGTCTTTGGATAAAGATGCTATCATCGCAATTTTGGATGCTGCCAATAACTATGTGCTTGAATTAATAAAAGAAACAGACAAAAGCCAATTAGATGAAGAAATTGTCTTTGCTAATGAGAACATGACCAAGGAAAATATTTTCTATTTGCTACGCGGGCACCAAACGCATCACCGCGCGCAATGTCTGGTTTACCTACGGTTAAATGGCATAAAAGCACCGGCTTACGTGGGATGGTAAATTGAGGAAAAGGCGTATTCGCTAAAGTATATTTAGGGTTTTAGAAATTATTAATGCCGAGATTTTGTTCTAAAACCATGAAAGTCTTATACATTCTTACTTTTTGGCTAATTACTATTTCTGCCTTGTCAGGACAGGAAACTTATGGACAAAGCTTACCGTATAAAGCATTGTTAAATAGTACCTATGACAAGAATTTTGCTTTGGTCTACCCAGACCAAAAAGAATTGATCAATGGAGCCGTTTTGTTGGACACTCGCGAAAAAAATGAATTCAATGTTAGTCATTTAAAAGGGGCTCAGTGGGTAGGTTATGATAACTTTGACATGTCTAGGGTAAAAGGAATTCCCAAAGAACAAGCCATAATAGTTTACTGCTCTATAGGCGCCAGAAGTCAGGAAATAGGCAAGAAATTAAAACAAAGTGGCTACAGTGAGGTTTATAATCTCTATGGCGGAATCTTCCATTGGGTGAACGAAAATAACCCTGTATTTCAGTTGGACAGCATCCCTACCAACAAAGTACACACCTACAACAAAATGTGGGGAGTCTGGCTAAATAAAGGTGAAAAAGTGCATTGATTGTTCTTCTATTACTTTCATTCCAGTAATTAAAGTCTCCCTTCTAAAATTCGAAAATTATGCCTTCCACACCACAATTAATAATATTTGATGTTAACGAAACCCTGCTAGATACAAAATCAATAGCAACTGCCATTAATCAAGCTATCGGGGATCCCAATGCAGCAGACAAGTGGTTCCAATCGTTGTTGCATTATTCTTTAGTTGAAACGGTGTCTGCTGGTATTGATGATTTTTCGCTGATCGCAGATGCATGCTTGGAGATGACTGCAAAAAGTTATGGCAAAGACCTTCTCCTGGAAGATAGACAAATAATTTTGAGCAAATTTAAATCCCTGTCGCCACACCCGGATGTTGCAGAAGGGCTGCAGCGCTTAAAAAATGCTGGTTTTCTAATCGTGGCCCTTAGCAATGGTACCCTGGAGGTTGTAAATGAGCAATTGAATTCGGCTGGAATTAGTCAATTTTTCGAGCGGATATTCAGCATTCAAAATGTAGGAAAATTTAAACCTCATCCTTCCACCTACAAACATGTTCTGGATAGAATGGAGATTTCCTCAGACAAGGCACTGATGGTGGCTGCCCATCCTTGGGATCTCATTGGAGCAGCCAAGGTAGGAATGCAAACCGCATTTATCCAAAGACCCGGAAAAATCAATTACTCCCTGGCTCCAAATAACAAATTTGTGGCCGAAGACTTAATTCAACTTTCAGGGCAGCTTATCAAATAACACCAAATTTTTAAATGACAAACCTATTATTTTACTTCAGTATTTTGTTAATAAACCTTTCTTGCGGAAGTTCTACCCTTGGACAAGTAGGAACCAATCCTCCAAGTCATTCTTCCTTTGATGCGCTGCTAAAATTGCATGTATCTGAACAAGGAAAGGTAGACTATAAAGGGTTTATAGCTGATGTAGACAAACTAGACACCTATTTGGCATTGCTCAGCAATAATGCGCCAGACAGAAAGGCCTGGTCAGAAGATGAACAACTCGCTTACTGGATCAATGCTTACAATGCTTACACGATAAAATTGATCATCGACCATTATCCAGTTGAGAGTATTAGGGACATCGGCCCCAAATTAAGCATTCCTCTAGTGAACACTGTTTGGCATTTGGAGTTTTTCGAAATTGGAGGGAAGCCCGCAAGTTTGGATGAAATAGAGCACAAGATACTGAGGCAAGAATTTGATGAGCCTAGGATTCATTTTGCAATCAATTGTGCCTCGATTTCCTGTCCTAGATTATGGAATCAAGCTTATTCAGCTAAAAATTTGGACGCTGAATTGGAACAAGCCGCACGTTCATTTATTAATGATCCCAATTACAATGATTTAGCAAATAATAGTGCAGTAGTTTCTAGCTTATTTTCATGGTTTTCATCCGATTTCACAAAGAATGGGAGTTTAATTGAATTTATAAACCAATATGCAGATCAACCACTAAACAAAGGGGCAAAAATCAGCTACAAGGATTACAACTGGGCTTTGAACGAATAAGATAAATCGATTGCAATGGTCTATTTAACTACCTTGATTTGGCAGGCTTTTGTGGTAGATGGAGCCACACCAAAATTATCATCCACTAGATGACGTAAACCCTGGTCTGTCAAAGAAATTTTTATCAGAGCCTGGTGGTGAATGCTATGTTCGAGGCAATAAGCAAGTTCTCTTCTGTAAGAAGATGGGACAATGCAGTCATGATCCTCCTCAAGAGAAAAGTTAGCCACCAAAGCAGCTTTTCCTACCACTTTTTCTTCATTCAAAAAATCAATCAATTTATCAATGGTGAGTATTGCCTTTTTGGCATCTTGCTCTATTGACTTATCGCGTTTTCTTTTGTCGTAATTAATTTGAGTAAGGTTTAAGCAAAAAGACTCTTTAAGGCAGGTATAAAACTCAATGATATGACGAATATGCTGACCTATGGAAGCACCTGACAATAATTCTGATTTATAGTTGTACTGCTCTGTGGACAAGCTTCCCAAAAGGAAGGAAAGTTGATTTAGATTCTGTTTACATTCAGCTTGCATGATTCTTTATTTGGGTGATTTAATACTTGTTGATACCTAGAGGAAAACGTCCATCACTATAAAATCAGACGTTAGGTATCACCCGTCCTGACAAATTCAGGCAATCTTTTTTATTTTTTTCCATCTGTTATAATGATCCCAAGCTTCCTTTATTGAAAGATTGGATGGGGCTAGATGCTTATTTTCCCTGCTGATTTGATAGATAATTCCCCAATGTTTTAAGAGCGTTACAATCCCATCAAATAACTTTGCATTGGGATCATAAATATGAGCAGGCTCTGCGTTCACACCGTTGATTTCCAAAATCTTTATACCTTTTCCCTGAATAAAATCTTCCAATGAAGGTGCTTTTAGATCCACACGCCCATAAAAAAAAGAACCCAATTGATGACTAATCTTATCAAATACTTGAACTAGCTCTGCATTGGAAAAGTGTGTTCCATCCAAAAACTTTGTCCCTCTATTGTGATTACCAATGGGTTCAAGTAACTTTTCTTTACCCAAAACCAATACTTCTTCTGGATTTAACCGTCCATCTTTAAACAATTCAGTGCTAACAAGCCGTCCTCTTGGAATTTCGTTGACCAAGTCTTTAAGGTTAGATTTCCCATCTCCAATAACAGTTAAAAAATCCTTTAAAACAATAGAAGGAATTTGACCCGAGCTTTCGCTAGGCAACCTATAATAAAATACACCCGCTTCAAAGGGGCTTTGAATGAACTCTTGCAAAAGGACATCTGATTGACTTTCCTGTAGGTAATTTTCAAGTTGCTCAGTACAGCCAATTACTTTCACTGCCGTGCCACGCTCACCCCTGTCAGGTTTTGCGATAATGGGATAGTTAATTCCGTGAAGTATTAATGCCTTACTGGCAGACTCAAGAGAGGAACCAGTTTGAAGAAAAATCGTTTTCGGCTTTAACGCATCAGGAAGCTTACTCAACTGACGGTATTTGCTACAATTGTAAAGCCCTCCCATCTCCATATCGGGATTGGCAAGGGTGAAAAAAAAGAAGGATCTTGCCCTTAAAGAAAGTAGAAAATAATAAAACACAACAGGCAAATAAACCAACCAGGTTGGCCAATATTCCCAGTGGGTCAATTTGGTGAAGAAGTTACTCTTGTAGCTCATGTTTTTAAAATGCCTCAGCGAAATAAATATAGAAACCCCTAGAGTCAGGTGTAAAGCTGTAGTCCAACCTAACATTTGTTCTATCATTTTTGCTTATTCGAAACCTAAGGCCTCCACCAGCAGCAAGGTGTATTTGTTTGAATAAATCCTCTCTTAAGGTATTGTATACTCTCCCTGCCGAGCCAAAAACAGCAAAACCAAATCTTCCTATGACATGCTGGCGATATTCGGATTGCAAAACAGCCAAATGCCTATCCCTAAATCTACCTTGGTAATAACCCCGGTGAAAGAAGGGCCCACCCAAGGTAGGCAATGCCCGAAAAGGTACCTCCCCATAGGTCAGCTGCGTCAATAGCTGATTGGCCCAGGTAATCTTTTCAGAAATTGGCCAATAATGCCTGAAATCAAGGCTAAGCATGCCGAAATTAAAAGCAGTCCCTGCAGTTTTGCCTAGTGCAAATAAAGGCGTTATTTCCATAAAACTTCCTGATGAAGGAGATAATATGTGATCCCTGCGGTCCCACATCAAAGAAGGGCCAAAACCTAAATAACTGTACCCAGCTCTTCCGTTTTCTGCTACTATATCTTCAAAAACGGTTTCAGTTTTCGAAAATTCAGGAGTCAATCTTTGCCCTTCAAGCGCCAGGCCGAAATAAGTATTTCTTTTTACTTTTTTATAGCTTTTGCTCTTTATTGTTAGCGCTTTAAATTCATAAAGTGCCCTAGAGTCTTCCTTGGTATTATTCCCCAATCCATAATAATACTCCGGAAATTTGCGGTAATCAATGCTTCCATTCAGAAAATATTGATCACCTGCGGTATATACTTGCCACGGAAGGGTAAACAAGTATTGCATATTTTGTGTGAAAGTGATAAAAAGTCGCACATTGGACTTTCTAAGGCTATTCTTGGCATAAAAGCTGTAAAAGGCAAAGCCCTCTAACGCTATTCTCGTTTCTGGCGTGAAATAAGCCAAGGGCAAGGCTTTGAAAACAGTACTGTCTTCTTTGGCCTGCCTTGCGCTCACTTCTGAAAAAGAAGCGAATAAACACAAAACGATTATATATGGTTTAATCCATTTAAACACCTACCTTCTTATTTAAGCTTCACTTGACAATTACAAGATCCAGGTAGACCTCATCTGACATGACCCAACTGCTGCCTCCAATTTCATAATCTCTCCTATCGAGTTCTCCTTTGATGGCAAATCGCGTTGCTGAACCTGCTGTTGTCAACGCCACCTCTAAAGTAATAGGTAGGGTCTTGCCTTTTATGGTAAGATTCCCAAGGACTTTAAGCCCACTTTCACCTACAGCCCTTACCTTTGTAGATTGAAACTTGATGCTGGGGTACTTTTCTACATGAAAATATTCCTCCTGCTTTAGGTGACTGTCCCTTTTGTTAATTCCTGTGTCAATAGAATTGGTTTGAATTTCTGCCGTAAAATTGCTTTTTTCAGGCTGGGATTTATCGTATTCGACCGTGGTTTTATAAGTCATGAAGGCTCCCTCAACATTTAATCCCAGGTTTCTAATATTGAACTTGATATAGGACTCTTCTAACTTATTCTCTGAATTGGAGATATTGTTTGCATGATCTGGTGACATGATCCAATAAAACAGAAGGACTAATATGGAAGCTTTCATAGTGTTTAAAGTTAAAACCTGAATTATGCAATAGCATTCCCCTATACAATGGAGAAGTGTTGGAATCTCCAAACAGGATCAATGTGACTGATTTCAGCCAGCAATTGATTGTCTATTGAATAATTTGAGTTTGATGAAATTTACTTAAAAGGATTGTAGGAAATAGCTACGAAAAATAACATGGCTTTATTTCTGAATCTGTCATTTTCAAAGCTCAAATTTTGTTCCGTTGTGTATTCCGAAAACGTCAGGTCAAACCCAGCCCTTAGCCAGGTATTTTGGGACACTGCATAAGCCAAATAAAACTCTGATTTAAGCTGACCAAGGTCATTGTCCCCTCCCAATAGGGCATTAAATGAGGTTGGACTAGCTGAGAGGCGCTCAGGAAACTGTCCAGTATTCTCAGAACTGATAAAAACTGCATTTTTATCTCCCCCAAAGCCAAGTCCCAAGGCATCGATATTAAATCCAGCCTTGAATTTTGGATGAAACTGGTATTGAATATTAATCAAGGCATTTAGTGCCATGGTGTTGGCTTTACCCATTGATAAAGTATCAATAGTCGCATCTTCACCCGTCAGATCAGCTGGGGCAGTGATATAATAGAGCTCTTTACCACTAAATCCTGAAAAACGAATCCCATAACCTAGTCTTAATTTTTTAGAAGAAAACAAGCCATGGTTTTTATTCCAAGAGAGAGAATAGCTCGTTTGACTATTTTCTCCTAATCCCACAGCCAAATCAAAATTTTGATCTGTTTTAGGTAAAGGCGTTTGCTGAGCATGCACACAAGTGACTGCTAAAAAAAAGGTGGCAATAAATAGATAAAATTTAAGTAAATGTACATTTCCCATAATTATTGAAGTTGTTGAGTTTTATAAATACTATGCAAGTTATTTGAAAAGGGAGGTGGAATTATCAGGCGAATCAGCCACATCCCTATTAAAGGTTTATAGCACCACTTCAGAAAAACAGTTTGGAAATCCTTCCTTAAAATTCTTGGTTCAATGGTTTGACCCACCCTTTTTCCTGTCTTTAAATATGGTGCGTTTTCTTAAACTACCTGTATTCAGGATTAGGATGGTCTTTGGTCTCGCGATTATCCCACTTGTCTCTTTGATTGCCATGAGCAGGAATACCCTTCTTAAGCATATTGGCCATATGCATTAAATTCCAGGTCATAAAAGTTGTGTTTCGATTGGTGAAGTCATTTTCTATACCGCCTGAGTCTTTGTCTAAATAAGAGGGCCCTGGACCTGCTTCACCTATCCATCCAGCATCTGCCTGGGGAGGGATAACATAGCCAAGGTGCTGAAGACTGTATAAAAGGTTCATGGCGCAGTGTTTGATTCCATCTTCATTTCCTGTAATCAGACAACCTCCGGTTTTTCCATAATAGGCGTATTGCCCCTGTTTGTTCATTTCTCCTGAAAAACCATACATTCTTTCTATTACAAGACTGGCTATGGAAGATTTTTCTCCCAGCCAAATAGGGCTTCCTAAGACCAAAATATCTGCTGCCATTATTTTCTATTGAAAGGCTGGCCAGTCATCCCTATCCCAACCATGTTCTGTCATGTCTGGATATACACCGAAAGCAATGAGATGATCTACCGGTCGAATTATTTCAGTGGAGATGCCATTTCCTTTCATAATAGCCTCACTCATTTTTATCAACCCCTCAGTGTGGGAGATTTCGGGGGATTTTTTGAGCGTACAATTAAGAAAAACCGCTTTTAAGGCTGAAAAGTCAAAAGGGTTGTCTTTGTTCAAGCTCTTCTGAAAAGTACTTAGTTCCATAATGCGTCTATTTGTTACTATTTAAAATGAACCGAGAAGAAAAGAAATTACATTTTTATTCCTCTCGAATTGAATTCATCTGAACAATCAATCAAATAGACGTTAACAGGTTAATTACCTGACAAAAAAGTTAAAATTATTTATGACTAATTTTTTGAAGGATCTCCAATTTTATTCTTGAAGGTAACTTTTTGGTAAACATCCCCTCATTGACCCACTTTTCCAAGGCTTTATTCATCGTTTCACTTTGGCTTTGATAGGCGTTACAAACCTTACAAAGTTTTAAATGCATCCCTAATCTTAGTCTTTCTGTAAAAGTCAATGGACAAACCATTTGCTTTTCTACCAAGAAAGTAGCTTCCTTACATGAAAGAAGTATTTGATTCATTATTTTCTCCAACAACATCACATTAATTATTTTTTACAAACCAGTTGACTTCCAAACATTTTTTCAAGAGTAACTTGCCCCTATGTAATACTTGCCAATAATTAGACTCCGAAATTTCTAGTTCCTGACAAATTTCAACGGATTCTTTTTGCAGCAGGTATTTTGAAAGAATTGCAAGTCGCCAATTGGTGGGAAGATCTTCAATACATACCTCCATGACGGTATTAAAGGCTGGGTCGTCAAGTAAATTGTTTTCCTTTGTCCAGGCTTCTTCCAGTCCATTGGCCTTCCAGTTATCTGCACCATTAAAAAATGAATCCGTAAACTGTGAAGCAGTATCCTCCTGGTTATTTTGGTGCTTGGGGGACTTCCGGTAATGATCTATAATTTTATTGTTCAAAATTTTTAGTAGCCATGTCTTGGGACTACTTCTGCCTTCAAATTTCTCGTAATTTTTAACGGCCGCCATAAATACTTCCTGCACCAAGTCTTCGGCTGTTTCATTGCTGCCCGTTTTATGATAAGCCCAGCTATAGAGGTAATCTCCGAAGGAATTAACCCATTCGCTGATAACTTTTTGCTTGGACAGAGATCTTGTCTTTTTTTCCATGGTGACAAATAAAATTTGGTATATTGACGGATACTACGATAGACTTTCAACAAGCAGCGAATATTTCCTGCTACTATGCTCTCTATTGGGGGTAGCAAAGATATTCACACCGTTTTGTTAAAATTTTTAGGTGTTATTTTTCAGGGATAAAGCTCAATAGCTCGGTTGTACCATCCAATAAGGTCAACCTGTCTTTAACAACCTTAAAATCCTTCACTTTGGAAAGTGCAGCCAGAAATTCATTCTCTCCTGATCCAGGACAGGCTTTTTTGGTTAGTGCACCTGGATTCAAAGAGATGTTCTTTCCTTCCAAATTAAAGTCTCCAGAAAAATTATTGCAGCCAGTAAAGCCACTCAGTTTGCCGCCATCCATAAAACTTAACATTGGCAAAGCCTCGGCAAATTTTCCAGTATCTATCGCTTTTCCCATCATTCCAGCTAGCTGCCATTTATTTCCCGTAAGTAGACTTAGGGGGTTTATATTGTTAAGCGAACTACAAGAAGTAAAACTTAAGAGCAAGAAATAGATAAAAATCAGTTTGATCTGTTTCATAATATTTTGAGTTGAGCAATTTTCAAAAACCAGTAAAGCAATTCCAAGAAAATAAATACCTATAAGTATAAATTCATTTTTTTTGATCAATAGCGGCCGCAACCTATTTTTTAGGCTAAACCTCCACACCCTTAATGCAATACGGTTCATAATAAACGCTATTATAACGCTCTGAAAACAGTATGGTTTAATTAAGGCCCATATACCTGCGTCTATCTCTCAAACATTGCCATCTCTTTTTTCTCAAGTTTTGCTTGACCTACAAAACTACGGTTTCCCCTTTTACTATTTAAGGGATTTGTCTTTCTAAAAGGTGATTTTTCTGTTCAGAAGAAGGACAACGCCATAATCTCCTGAAATATTTCCCCTAGTAATTTAAATTTAATTGTTGTAAATACCGCGATATAATTACAAAAAGTAAAATATTGTGCGGTTAGATCTCATTAAATTTATCCCTGCAATGGTCACTATTTATCAGCACTTTCTTAATTTTAGGAGTGGAAAACCCAAAAATCATTTCAATGAATGAATCTAGATACAATAACAGAGTAGCAGTAATTACCGGAGCCGCAGATGGAATTGGCAAAGGCATCGCCAAAAAGCTAATTGATGAAGGCGCAAGTGTAGCCATTTGGGACTTCAACAAAGAAAAGCTGATGGCCTTAGAAAGTGAATGGCAAAAAGAAGGCCTTCCGGTTAAAGCTTTTGTAGTAGATATTTCTAATGAAGAGGCTGTAATGAATGGCTATCAGGAGACAATAAGTCATTTTGGAAAACTAGACATCCTGGTCAACTCTGCTGGAATAGTTGGTCCTACCCAGGTAAAAATAACAGATTATTCAACAGCCGATTTCGATAAAATTTACAATGTAAATTTGAGAGGTTCTTTTCTAACTGCTAAGTATGCCCTCAAGCATATGGAAAAAGCACAGTACGGCAGAATTCTGCTAATTGCGTCTATAGCGGGTAAAGAAGGGAACCCTAATATGGTAGGTTACTCCACCACCAAAGCTGGTGTCATTGGTTTGGTAAAAGCATTGGGTAAAGAATATGCTACCGCTGGGATAACAGTAAATGGACTGGCTCCAGCGGTTATCTTAACGGCAATGAATAAAGATACTGACCCTGCGCAATTGGAATATATGGCATCCAAAATCCCTATGCAACGGTTGGGTACTGTGGATGAAGCCGCCTCCATTGCAAGTTGGATTCTATCTGAGGAAGCTAGCTTTAACACAGGATTTATATTTGACTTATCTGGGGGTAGAGCTACCTACTAAGTAGGTAAGCTTTTCATAAATGTACGGATAGCTTGTTGGGTTTGTTGGGTTCGTTCAAACATCCCCATGTGCCCACAATTTGCCAGTTGATGAAATTGATCTACTGCATGCTTATGGTTGAGACTATCTGCTATTGGTACAGCCGTATCCTCATTTCCACAAATCATCAAAGTAGGCTTTTGAAATGCTGAAAGTGTTTTCATGTGGTCTTTGCGGTTCCGCATGGCATGAAGGTAAGCGATAATACTCGCCAAAGGCAATTGGCTAGCATGATGTATCAGGGAGGCTATGTCCTCCTTGCATCTTTCCCTGTTTTCTCTCAGAAAAAGCAAAGGCAATGAAGATTGGATAAAGCTCTCTACACCATGTTTATTAACAAATTCTATGGTTTTTATCCGGCTCTTTTTCTTCTCCTCGCTATCAGCAAAAGCGGTAGAATGAAACAACCCCAGGCCTCTCAAGTCAAGTTTACTTAGACGGGCCATTTCCAAAGCCAGGTATCCACCTAAAGAATGCCCTATTAATACCGCATCTCCAATTTTGTTGGCCAGCATCCAATCTGCCAAGATTTCGCCGATTTCTGCAATAGAAAATAGATCCTTAGCTGCTGAACTTTTTCCAAATCCTGGTAAATCCGGACACCAGATTTCACAAGTATTCATAAGGGGTTCAGCAAATTCTTTCCACATTTCCTTTGTTTCGCAAAACCCAGGTAACAAAACCAGTGCTTTACCAGCTCCTTCCTTCCAATAGGATATATCAGGCATTTTTCATCAAAAGATTTAATAGTTTTCTATCTAATTTCTCTCCATACCAATCTTCATATTCGATGTCTGTCCTGCCTGAATTAAGAACGCCGAAAGTCCCAGAAAACTCCCATAGACCAAAGCCAATTTCATTCTCGTCAAGTATATCCAAAATATCACCAAACCAAGCTAAAAAAACCTCATGAGGCGTTTTATTATAACAACCCAATTCACCACAATGCACTCCTACACCTTGCGCTAGCAAGGCAATCCATGGGGCATAATGTTTTTCCAAATCCTCCCTTCGATAAAGCCGATCATTGTGCATGCCCGGCCAGCTAGGTGGTGGCAGGCTTTCGGGATCCTTGAAAACCCAAGAAGCTTTATGATGGGAAATATGCATAGGAAAATACCCCCTGCAACTTTGATTTAAGTCCAGGTCTGCAAATTCAGGAATGGCTATGCCTCCTCCACCATTTCCATCTGCAATGACCAACCGCTTTTTATTGACCCCTTTGATGGTTTTCAAGGCTGCTTCAGCGACTTTTCTGTATTCATTTATCGGTACTGGCCCCCCTGGAGAATGTTGGTCGTTTGGATCCTGCCTTTTAAAAGGCTCATTTACCAGATCAAAGCTCATTCTTTTAGAGGAAACACCTTTATACCGCTTTGACCACATCTCCCAATGCGCACAGAAGGCGTCTAATGCTTCTTCATCCTCCCATAAATTATAGGGTTCTTTAAATCCAGCATTAATGCAGAATCCTGGTGCCCTGTGTAAATTCAAACTTACGTGTAAATTTTGGTCGTGGCTGTGCTCAATTATTTGATCTATTTCATCAAGAACCTTATTGTTAAACTGCATTACCTCATCAGGTCGGATGGGTTTGCTGCGGTCAAAGTCCAAGTAACTTGGATAGGATATTGGTATTCGAACAAAATCAAATCCCCAATCCGACATGTATTTAAAATATTCCGGTTTGGTTTTCCGTCCATCCTCTGGCTGGGGGTTAAAAAAATCCAAAAGATTAAATCCCCTCCACTTTGGCAATTTGTTTTTTTTCTTTCTAGCCGTAGCTGAAAAAGAAGTTTGATTCATTGACAGCGCTAAAGAGGCAGCTGTCGCCTTTTTCAAAAAATCTCTTCTTGGGTTGCGTATTTGAGACATAATAGCAAAGGGTTAATGATTACCACTCGTAATTATCAATTACAATTACCCAATTTAAAAAAAATTTTGTGGAAATCACCTTCGGTTCCTTTCACTGAAAGTCTTCTGCTATTAATTATATTTTAATTTTATCAGCAACATTGAGGTTCATCATGTCTTTTACAGTCTGTAATATACCCGATGCATCGAAGCCACACTCAAGATGCAATTCCCCTTGCTCCCCGTGCTCTATTACTTCATCAGGAATTCCCAGACGCTTTATCTTGGATTGATAATCGTGATCCATCATCCATTCAAGCACAGCACTTCCAAATCCGCCCATCAGGCAACCATCTTCGACAGTAATTACTTTGTCAAATTTACCGAAAACCTCATGAAGAAGAGATTCATCCAATGGTTTGACAAATCGCATGTCATAATGGGCCACACTAAGACCAAGTTCGTCAAACTTCTCCTTGTTTTCAAGGACATAATTACCAATATGTCCAATAGTTAAAATGGCAATGTCTTTTCCTTCTGTAACTATCCTCCCTTGTCCTGTAGGTATTTTCCTAAATGGTTTTCTCCAATCAGGCATCACACCTTGACCTCTTGGGTACCTGATCGCATAAGGACCTTGGTGATCAGCTCCTGAGAACATCAGGTTTCTTAATTCTTCTTCGTTCATCGGCGCACTTACCACTAAATTAGGCACACAACGAAGAAAAGCCAAATCATAGGCACCATGGTGGGTCGGACCATCTGCACCAGCAAATCCAGCCCTATCTAAACAAAGAACAACTGGTAGATCCTGCAGACATACATCATGAATTACCTGATCATAAGCCCTCTGCATAAAGGTACTGTATATGTTACAGAAAGGTACTAAACCTTGAGTGGCCAAACCTGCCGAAAAGGTAACAGCATGTTGCTCCGCTATTCCAACATCATAAGACCTTTCAGGAAATGCCTTCATCATTATATTCATGGAGGATCCTGAAGGCATGGCAGGAGTAACCCCAACAATATTTTTATTATTCTCAGCCAACTCCACAAGGGTATGACCAAAAACATCCTGGTATTTAGGAGCTTGTGGGGTGGTAGGGATTTTCTTGGCTATTTCCCCCGTAATTTTGTCAAATTTACCTGGCGCATGCCATTTCGTTTGGTCTTTTTCCGCTGGAGCAAAACCTTTTCCTTTTACGGTTATGCAATGAAGAATTTTGGGTCCTGGAATATCCTTAAGGTCATTGAGCACCTCCACGAGGTGATTCACATCATGGCCATCTACAGGGCCAAAATAGCGCAGGTTTAGTGATTCAAACAAGTTGCTTTGTTTCAGCATGGCCGATTTTATCGCTCCTTCCACCTTAGAAACCACATCCTGAGCACTAAAACCAAATTTGCTTATTTTACCAAGAAGATTCCAAACTTCATCTTTGACCTTATTATAGGTATGAGAAGTGGTAATATCAGTAAGGTAATCTTTGAGGGCGCCTACATTGGGGTCGATTGACATGCAGTTATCATTGAGAATAATCAGCAAGTTACAATCTGAAACCCCTGCATGATTCATTGCCTCAAAGGCCATCCCACCAGTCATGGCACCATCCCCTATTACGGCTACATGTTGCCGATGGGTTTCTCCTTTGTATTTAGATGCCATTGCCATTCCAAGGGCAGCAGAAATGGAAGTACTGGAATGCCCTACGCCAAAAGCATCAAATGGACTTTCTTTTCTTTTTGGAAATCCTGACAGACCTTTGTATAATCTATTGGTATGAAAATCGTTTCTACGTCCAGTAAGAATTTTATGGCCATAGGCTTGATGTCCTACATCCCAAATCAATTGATCGTCAGGGGTATTGAGCACATAGTGCAAAGCAACTGTCAATTCCACGACACCTAAGCCAGCTCCAAAATGCCCCCCATAAACGGAAACATGATCGATTATAAACTGCCTTAGTTCATCACAGATTTGAACCAATTGGTCCTTACTGAGGTTTTTAAGCTCCTCCGGATGATGGATTCCTCGAAGTAATTTTCCAGGTTCTATTTGCATATGCTAATCTTCTATGTAAAAATCTATAACCTTCGGAAAGGTTATAATGTTTAATATTACCAATAATTATTCAAGCCTCCATGGCTTTAGGTAAATTATTGACATGCCTATTGATTTAACCAGATATGTGATATCTTTGAACACAATAAGAAATACAAAAATAACAAAAAATAATCTTATCCAGTGAGTTTCGAAATCAAATTACCTTTATTTGAAGGGCCATTTGACCTTATGCTGTTTTTCATTGAACGTGATGAACTGGATATTTATGATATACCCATTTCTAAAATTACCCATGACTTCCTGGATTACATCCACCATTTAGAAAAAATGGAAATAGAGGTAGCAAGTGAATTTATTCTTTTTGCCGCTACGCTCATGAAAGTCAAGTCAAAAATGCTGCTTCCAAGACCTGAATTCAATGAAGATGGTGAAGAGGTAGATCCCAGGGAAGATCTGATCAGGCACTTGCTGGAATATAAAAAATACAAATCTGTAGTAGGTGAGCTCTCTAATATGGAGGGTGATAGAATGTCCAGGTTTGCCAGAGGAAATGTTGCGGAAGAGCTTAGACAGATCAATCAAATAGACAAGGTAGATGCTGAACTTCAGGATCTTGACCTTTACCGCTTGCTTAAGGTATATCAAAGAGTATTGACTAAATTTGCACATTATAAGGATGACACAAAACACACCGTCATCCAATACCCATATTCGATAGAACAACAAAAAACGTTGGTTTTAGACCGTCTGGACGAAAATCCCAGAATCCCATTCTCTGACTTTATTGTCATCAATCCCGATAAAATTTTTATCATTTATACTTTTTTGGCCATTTTAGAGCTCCTTCAACTTGCCATGGTTACAATAAAAATCGGAGAGGGTTTTAATAACTTCTGGGTAGAACGATTAGAAGCTATACCTGTAGAAAACTTATGAAATTAGACAATAGGGAAATTTTTAAAACCTTAAATCCAAATAAGGTTTGGGTTCCTGTATTGATAGGGATCGGAATAGTATTTGCGATGTTTTACATGGACCCAACTGTAAATGCACAAACACTTAATGGTGTCTTTGATGCTTCCATTTGGTCCATAATAATTGCACTGGTCTTTATATTTCTAAGAGATGCCGGCTACGTTTTTAGAATCCGAGAAATAACAAATCACCACCTTACCTGGACAAGAGCGATATACGTCATTATTTTATGGGAATTTGCCTCTGCTGTCACGCCTTCAATAGTAGGAGGTACTGCAGTCGCTGTATTTATATTGAATAAAGAAGGCATCCCTTTGGGCAAAGCATTGGCATTTACCATGTTGACCGCCATCATGGACAATTTGTTTTTTGTTTTAGGGGCTCCAGTGATATTGTACCTTGCTCAAGGTTATATTTTCCCAGAAAGCAGAGTGCTTGAAGTAAGATTAGGATCTAGCCTTGAATACCTCTTCTGGGGTAGCTATTCTCTGTATACTTTGTATTCAGTACTTATGGCCCTGGCATTGTTTTACCGACCGAGGGTATTTAAGTGGATAATGCTGAAGCTATTCTCTATAAAATGGCTGAGAAAATGGAAATACCAGGCCAATAATTATGGCGACCAAATAATAGATGCGAGCAAGGAACTTAAAGGTAAAAATGCCCGGTACTGGTTAGTTATAATCCTTACCACTATTTTCATTTGGTCCTCTAGATACCTTATGCTGAATGCCCTGATTTCTGCTTATGAGACACTTTCAGTATTTGAGCATGTGGTAGTCTTTGCAAGACAGATAATCATGTGGATTGTAATGATGATCAGCCCTACTCCAGGTAGTAGCGGAACAGCAGAGTTCTTCTTCACTCAATTTTTCAATGAATTCTTAACAGGTTACACCTTCGTGACAAGTATTCTTTGGAGGATGTTCTCCTATTACCCTTACCTTCTTCTAGGGGCAATATTTTTACCAAGATGGGTCAAACATGTGTTTTTTAAAAAGGGTAAAGAAATAAAGTAATACTATTCGGATGGGTTAAAGAGAGCTAATGGCTTTGCTCTCCAAATCCCCTCTAATGATGAGCGTTTGGTCTGGGCGAGACCGTATCTTTAGCGGAATTAAGCTATAATTTTCAGGCACTTACAATTGCTGAAGCTGGGAAATGCTTGGCGATGGTTTGTCGTATCGGCCATTGTGATAAAAGCAGGAAAGATTAACGCCCAAAAACCCAATAGGCCATCTATTAACTATTGATCCTCCGCGGCAGACAAAATCAGCCATTTCGTTGCTGATTTCAATTTGACTATAACGATGTTATGCTAAAACTTCCAAATAGCCTGGATTTTCTTGATATTAAAACAGTTTCCGTAAATACAGTACCGCTTTACCCCTGAGTCAGGGCGGAGAAATCCTACTACAAAACCCATGTTAAAAATCGCACGCTGGACAAAAGGAAATTCTCCCCAATAATTAAAATTTCCCCAAGGGAAATACCCAGTTGAGCTTGGTGGATCAAATCAAATGTTAAAAAATGCTAAATTTTTCTATCCCTTCTAATTAAGAGAAGGGATAGAAAAATAGTTAATCAATTTTCTCGAATGCATTAAAAAAGAAACTTCCTTCAATTTCAGCATTTTCATCTGAGTCAGAACCATGCACAGCATTTGCTTCGATTGATGTTGCATATAACTTTCTGATGGTTCCCTCTTCCGCATCATCGGGATTGGTAGCCCCGATCAATTTTCTAAAATCAGCGATAGCATTTTCCTTTTCTAGGATTATAGCGATGATAGGACCTGAAGACATATACTTGCATAAAGCATTGTAAAAGGGTCTTTCCTCATGTACTTTGTAAAAATTTCCCGCCAGTTTTTCATCTAGCCTAGTGGTTTTCAATGCAATAATTTTGAAACCTGCCTCTTCGATCATTTTCAAGATTGCTCCGGAATTGCCTGCACTGAATGCATCAGGCTTGATCATGGTAAACGTTCTATTGGTAGCCATAAAGTTTAATTAGGATTATTAGTTATGGTTGTAAAATTAATCCTTTTAAGTTAAAGTCCGAAAGTTAAAAGGAGATAATAAATAAAGGCTATATTTCGATAAATTTGGAATTGGGAATTTCAGAAAATTATATGGAACTTTGTATCCTGTGTTTTTTAAATACGGTACTCAAATATTACACATGCAGAATATAGATCTATTTAAAGAACAGATTTCTTCAGCTTCGTCCAAAAAGATCGTAATCACCACCCATCATAAACCTGACGCCGATGCGCTTGGATCTTCATTAGCTTTAGCAAGCTATTTAAAAAAGAAAGGTCATCAAGTAAATGTTATAACGCCGTCAGATTACCCTGTATTCCTTCACTGGATGAAAGGAAATGATGAAGTGATAAATTATGAAGATCCTGGACAGCTTGAAAGAGCTGAAAATTTGATTGCTGAGGCAGAAATTATATGCTGTCTTGACTTCTGTGGTCTTAGTCGATTGCAAAAAATGGAAGAATCAGTACGTCAATCCAAGGCTTTTAAGGTCAATATTGACCATCATCAAGAGCCAGAGGACTTTGCTGACTTCACTTATTGCAGCACAGAGGCAGCAGCTACCTGTGAGTTAATGTATGACTTGATGGTGAAAGTGGGCGATAGGGATCTTATCGATAAGGACATTGCTGAATGCCTTTATTCGGGTATAATGACAGATACAGGTGGTTTTAGACATCCAAACACCACTAAAAATGTTCATTTGGTTACGGCTGAATTAATTGACCTTGGAGCTGACAATTCCAAGATTGCCCGGTTGATATACGATACCTATTCAGTTAATCGGCTGAAATTCTTAGGTTTTGCACTTACAAGGAGGCTGACCATTTTACCTGAACTCAATACTGCTTATATTGCCATCAGTAAAAAAGACCTGCGGAAATACCAATCTCAAACCGGTGATACTGAAGGACTTGTTAATTACGCGCTTTCTTTGGATGGGATCAAAGTTGCAGCCTTGTTTACAGAAAGAAAAGATGGTGTCAAAATCTCTTTTCGCTCTGCAGAGGATGTATCAGTCAACAAGTTCGCAACCAAGTACTTCAATGGAGGAGGCCATAAGAATGCATCGGGTGGAACATCTAATGTCCCTTTGGAAGAAACCATTGAAAGGTTTAAGGAATTAATAAAAGAAAACAAACAAATCTTATTTAATCAATTAGAATTAGTCGATGAAAAAAATCAATAATTTAGTTCTTGGCGCCATGATGTTGGCATCTAGCTCACTTTTATTTTCTTGTGAAAAGACAGAAACTACTTCCGACGGCATAGAATACCGTTATGTTTCAAAAGGAGACAAAGTAACCAAAGACGGTGAATTTGTCGTTTATCATTTTACTGCTAAAACGGGCAGTGACTCATTGTTCATTTCAAGTTACGACCAACCAATGCCTCCTTATCTACAGCATTTGGATACGGCTTCTGCAAGAACTGGTGTAGATGAAATTTTTCTAAACCTAAACAATGGTGATAGTATTGTTATCACTTCTACAGCTGAAAAAATCTTTACCCCTGAAGGTGTGCCTCCTTTCATGACAAATGATGAAAAGGTTACCATCAGCATCGGTGTGATTAACGTTCTTGAAGAAGAAGTTTTTCAAGATTACTTCAATGACCTCGCAGCTGAAGGCCAGAAAAAACAAGCTGAAGAAGCTAAAGTGCTGTTGGCTGAAGACATTAAGTCCATTGAAAGTTATATTTCTGAAAATAATTTGAAAGCTGACAAGACAGAATCAGGTGTTTATTACGTCATAGAAGAAGAGGGTTCTGGAGCACAAATAGAACAAGGCGACGAAATCTCTGTTAATTATACAGGATACGTTTTGGATGGCACTGTATTCGATACTAGTATTGAAAGCAAAGCCAAAGAAGCAGGGACCTTCACAGAAGGAAGACCTTATGAACCATTTACGTTCAATGTAGGCCAAGGAATGGTTATTCCTGGTTGGGATGAAGGCCTTCAGTTATTAAAAAAGGGTTCAAAAGCGAAATTATTGATTCCTTCTCCACTAGCCTACGGACCTAGTCAAAGAGGTGAAGTGATCGTTGCTAACTCTATTTTAATATTTGATGTAGAAGTAACAGACGTAACCAAGCAGTAAACCTTTAGCTTCTGCGAAGTAGCAATTATTATTAAATACCTACCATGAAAAGAAACATTAAGTATTGGGCTTTATTGCCCCTAGTGGCCTTCTTGGGCTCCTGTATCTCTGACGATGAGAATGTAGATGTAATTTTTGAGCAAGACCTCAAAAAAATTGAAACCTACGTCCAAAATTTTCCTACAGAATACATGGAAAAAGAGACCGTTGGTGAAACAGGTATTGTATTATTGTTTACGCAAGTAGTTGAGGAAGGTGAATTGGCACTACCTGGAGACACGCTGTTAGTGGATTACACAGGTATGCTATTAGATGGAACTGTTTTTGACACTTCCATTGAACAAACAGCTATTGACAATGGTGTCTACAATGAAAGCCGTACTTATGAGCCTTATGGCATCATTCAAGCTTATTCTAGCGTTATTCAGGGATGGCATTGGGCACTCTCTCGCATGAAGGAAGGGGAAAAAGCTATCGCATTAATCCCTTCCGCTTATGGATATGGAAGTCAGGGTCAAGGCCCAATTCCAGCAAATTCGGTATTGGTATTTGAGTTGGAGATCATCGAAAATCGGCCAACCCAGCCTTAATCACATGAATATTTAAAGGATGAGTTTTAGAAATATTATTATTGTTTTTTTAGTGGCTTCCATGGGTTTCTCCTGTGACGATCAACTGAGTGGTTTTGGATATCCAACCTATGACTCCGAAGGAAATCTAGCTATAGACAGAGAAAAAATAGATGAGTACTTAAAAACTGCCCAATACGATAGTCTATATCGCATACATGATCCTTCTGGAGTAGTAATCATTGTGGAAGAGGAAGGTGATGGCTCAAGACCCGTATCAGGTAATGTGGTGTATACCAATTATACTGGATATTTATTGGATGGATCGGTTTTTGACACCAACTTGGAAGATGTAGCCATTGCCAATGACATCCATGACGAGGAAAGAAAATATGCTATATTTAATTTCTTCCTGGGACAAAGCTCCTCTCAAGGTGGCGCTATTCAGGGTTTCACGCTGGGTTTCCAAAGACTACGAAGTGGCGCAAAAGCAAGTATCATTATTCCTGCCCCTTATGGGTATCAGGACAATGAAGATATAGATAGAATACCTGCAAATTCGGTATTGGTATTTGACGTCGAATTTCTCGGAATGGACTAATCATAAGCTAAGAAATAATAAATAGTAAAAGCCAGCGGAAAAATTTCCGCTGGCTTTTTTTCTTTCCCCATGAAAAAACCAAGATAAAATAACCCGGTTTCAACTGTAATTAAACGCTACATTTTAGCGCTGTAATTAGGTGCTTCTCTTGTTATGCTTATGTCATGTGGATGTGATTCTCTGACTCCAGCAGCTGTTATTTTGACAAATTTACTTTTTTCCCTAAGGTCATCTATTGTAGCTGTTCCACAATACCCCATTCCTGCCTGCAAACCTCCTACCAACTGGTAAAGCACTTCTGATACCAAACCTTTAAAGGCAACCTTTCCTACAATACCTTCTGGAACCAGTTTTTTTACATTTTCTTCAGCATCCTGAAAATAACGGTCTTTAGATCCAGATTCCATCGCCTCCAGGGAGCCCATTCCTCGGTAAGACTTGAATTTTCTACCTTCAAAAATAATAATCTCACCAGGAGCCTCTTCTGTACCTGCCAGTATTGATCCAATCATCACAGAACCTGCACCAGCTGCTAAAGCCTTCACCACGTCTCCAGAATACCTAATTCCCCCATCAGCTATCACGGGTACATTCCTTCCCTTAAGGGCATTGGAACATTCCATTACAGCCGATAACTGAGGCATACCAACTCCGGCAATTACCCTTGTGGTACAGATACTTCCAGGTCCAACGCCCACCTTTACGGCATCTGCCCCTGCATCGGCCAATGCTACCGCTGCTTCAGCAGTTGCAATGTTCCCAACAATGACTTCAAGATTAGGAAAAAGGGCTTTTATTTTCTTACAGGTTTCGATAACTCCTTTAGAATGGCCATGAGCAGTGTCTATACTTACCACATCCACTCCTGCGGTCACCAAGGCATCAACACGCTCAGCTATATCTGCAGTCACCCCTACAGCAGCACCAACACGCAATCGACCAAACTCATCCTTGCAAGCATGGGGCTTGTCTTTTCTTTTAAGAATGTCCTTATAAGTAATCAAGCCAGTAAGCTTGTACTCCTCATCAATAATTGGTAATTTTTCGATTTTGTATTCTTGCAGAACCTCTTCAGCTTCTTCCAGCGTAATCCCTGCTTTTGCAGTGATTAGGTTTTCCGTAGTCATTATTTCCTTGATAGGCCGAGCTGCATCCTTAATGAAACGTAGGTCTCTATTGGTAATAATCCCTTTAAGAAAGCGATTCTCATCCACTACTGGAATGCCACCAATATTGTATTCAATCATTATGGCTACCGCATCTTTTACCTTAGCATTGATGTCTAATGTGATCGGATCCAGTATCATCCCGCTTTGAGACCTTTTGACCTTGCGAACCTGGGCGGCTTGCTTTTCAATGGTCATGTTTTTGTGAATAAATCCAAGCCCACCTTCTAAGGCAATGGCGATGGCCAAATCTGTTTCCGTAACGGTGTCCATAGCAGCAGAAACCAATGGAATCTCCAATTGGATGTTTCTGGTAAGTTGCGAAGAAGTATTTGTATTACGGGGAAGTACTTCGGAATATCCTGGTACTAAAAGCACGTCATCGTAGGTGAGTGCTTCGAAGAGAAATTTATCTGTGTTTGGATTCATGGCAAATGGTTAGTAACCCTATTTGCCCGTCAAAGATACAATCTTTTTGAGATGCGAATCAATAGTTTGTTGAAAAAAAAAGTTAAAATATTTAAAATGAATCCCTTTCAAGGAATAATCTTTGGAGAGCGACTATTAATAAAAGGTCAATAGCGCTGTTAAAAAAGTCCTAATTATCCCATTAAACCTAAAATTCTTGGATGCGATAAGCTCTCCAATAAGTTAAGTTTGAGCTGGAGTCCCAAGTTAAATTCTTGATTCCAATCTCTCTGCAAGAAGAAACTCCCTGACTTGGACCAATAACAAGTAAAAAAGCAATGATAATTTAAACTCAGGTTATTACTAAAGTTAAAAGCACAAGTAATAACCTGAGTTTAATATAAAAATAGCAGCCCTACAGCTTGAATACTGAAGCAGCAATAAATCATTTATCCCTTCTTTTTTAATTTTGCGATGTAAAATCCATCAAACCCACTTTCATGAGAAAGCACCTGCGTTTCCTCCAAAAGCTCAAATTTCTGTCCTTCGGCACTTTCAAGGAAAGCCGCAACTTGCAAGTGATTTTCGGATGGAAGAATACTACATGTTGCGTAGACCATGACACCTCCTGGCTTAAGCATAGAAGGATATTGGGACAAAATCTCCTGCTGCAGCACTTGTACTTTGGCGATAGACTCTTCGCTAAGTTTCCATTTTGTATCAGGGTTTCTTTTCAAAACACCCAATCCAGAACAAGGAACATCCAGTAAAAGCCTGTCGGCACTTTCGTGAAGTCGCTTTATCGTTTTGTTACTTTCTATAGGTTTAGTTTCCAGAATTGAAATACCTGCTCTTCTTGCCCTTAACTTGGCATTCTGTAGCTTCCATCCTTCAGTGTCCATGGCCAGGATCCTTCCTTTGTTCTGCATCAATGCAGCAAGGTGTAAGGATTTCCCTCCTGCACCAGCACAGGCATCAATCACCCTCATGCCAGGTTCAACCTCCAAAGCGGCAGCCACCATTTGGGAGGAAGCATCCTGCACCTCGAAGAGGCCTTCTTTAAAAAGTGGCGTTCTAAAAACATTTTTACGCTTCAGTAGCACCAAGGCATCAGGATATTCTCTTGGAACATAAGCACTAATCTCCAACTCCTCCAGTTTGATTTTCAAATCAGTTCTGGCAGTTTTCAAGGTATTTGCACGCAAGACCACTTGGGCCTGCTCATTAAGGCTATTTAATTCAGCATCCCATTTTTCACCTAACTGAGCGGAACCCATATCCTCCATCCAGTCAGGAATGGATTGCAGAACAGCACGGTCCGTAATTTTTCTTCGATGTAACCTGATTTTTTCACCATTGATTCCTTTAAATTCCCTCCAGTCAGGCAAGGTCCTGTCCTGTAATACCCAATAGGTCCCGAACCAAAGGTAGTAATCATGTGAAGGGCTGAGTTTTTCGATCAACCTTTTCCAGCGGACGATTTCATAAACACTTTCAGCAATAAATGCCCTGTCTCTAGCACCCCACTTAGGGTTTGATCGTAAAACTTTCTCGATTACTTTGTCAGCATAGCGATTATTGTCAAATATTTCCTCCAATGCTTTGACAACTGCATTGACTGTATTTGGAAAGAGCTTCATATAGGCATTTTTGATTAAGCTACAAATATAGAGAATATGTACGGGGATTATTAACTTGAAGCAAAGTCGAGTTGGCTTAGTTTGTATATTTTGGTATTTTTGCCATTATGGGAGAAAAAAAATGCCCAAATTGTGGTAAATGGTCCAGCTGGAATCAAAATTTCACAGACACCTGTGAACATTGCGGCGAAATCCTCAGTAAAGTAGACTTGGAATTCGAAGAAAAAAGAGCTGCTCAAAAAAAGGTCAATGAAGAACAGTGGGTCTTCCATATTAAAGAAGACGACAGTGATTTTATTAAGAAATCTAAAAAGGTGGGTGAATTCTTTTACAGTATTTACCTAACCATCATCACCGCAATTGCATGGTTGATCGCAGCCTTGCCCGGTTAATGTCAGTGCTCAGAAATCCCTACTTTTGGGTACCGTGCATACTATTTTGGGTCAATCAATACCTAGAAAGAATTCAAAAGGTATTTTTGCCATTTTTCCACAGTTATTTAGATGACCTTTTGGCTATCCCTGTGGTTTTGGGCATTACCCTACAAGCTTTTAGATGGATGAATGGGGAGGCCAAACCAATGGTTTTTTCCAAAAAACAGGTCATCATTGGTGTAGTCTATTTTGGTTTTTTGTTCGAAGGACTTTTACCTTTCTGGTCTTCCACTTATGTTCGCGACCCCATTGACCTGCTATGCTATGCGGTCGGCGCTGTTTATTTTTGGGTTTATATCAATAATAAAGGAATAGAGAATTAATTGAACCATGAATTTACGCGCCCTTTATAAGCACTATGTCAGCGAGCTCTCCCGCATTTATCCAGATTCGGAAGCTCAATCACTGGTAATGTGGATATTTGAAGCTTTTTTGTCAATGAGCAGAAAGGATGTGCTGAACAATACCCCAATTAGTGCGATTCCTGAAGCGCTGGAAATTGCTTTCACCAAATTGATTGCAGGAGAACCCATCCAATATGTACTCGGCAAGGCTCCCTTTTATGGCCGATATTTTAAAGTAGCCCCAGGCGTATTGATTCCCAGGAATGAAACAGAAGAATTGGTGCAACTGATCGCTCAAAATCACCAGGAGGCAATTAAGATACTTGATTTAGGAACAGGTTCTGGCTGTATTGCCATAAGCCTGGCGCTAGAGTGCCCCAAAGCGGAAATAACCGCCATTGATATTAGTGAACAGGCTTTGGCCATTGCAAAGCTTAATGCTACGGAACTAAAGGCAAAACTACATCTTGTCAAAAAAGACATATTAGAGGAAGATTTGCAAATAGGTAATTTTGACTTGATGGTAAGTAATCCACCTTATGTATTGGAAAAAGAGCGCTCCTTGATGCAAAGCAATGTATTGGATCACGAGCCCAGTTTGGCCTTGTTTGTCCCAGATAGCGATCCTTTACGCTTTTACAAAGCCATAGTTCTGCAGGCCAAGCAAAACTTGAATGCAAATGGATATTTGTATTTTGAAATCAATGAGGCTTTTGGTCATGAAGTAATGGCCTTGATGCAACTTGAGGGGTTTTCAGAAGTAAAGCTGTATCAGGACATCAATGGAAAGGACAGAATTGTTTATGGCAAAAAACCGCTCCATTAAATCCAGATCATACAAAGGTGCCTAACCAAAATAGTTTATTGCTACTAAAAGTCTGCATGCCTTCTTCTATCTCTAAAAAAGTGGCATACTTTATAGGAAATACATCAGAGCCTGAAGCTGCTTGGTGTTCTACAAATTGCCCTTCTTTACCATGAACCTGAATCGAACAATTGGGCAACCACTTCCTAATTTTACCCTTTTTAGCTGGAAAATACCTGATCCCATTGTTAAAAAACACAATGTCAAGAGCAGGAAGATATGGGTCTAGTAGTTGTGAATCTAGCGGATCAAAGGACAAGATATTTACCGCCTTGTGGTTTTTCTTCATGAGGTATTTCAATCCGACCGCTAAAAAAGTAGGTTCATTAGCGCTAATAAAATAGATGGGATACTGTTCTTCAAGCAATATTGAATTGTTTTCCTGAAATTCTTTGTCTGCGATTATTCCATCAATTTTTATCCCCAATGACATGATTTTATGAACATTGTGCTGAGTAACCAATACCGTAGGCACCCACTCAAGAAGCCCTGGGAGCAAATTTGTCGCCTCAGTGTCATCGGTCAAAACTAGTAGGGCCGGCTCTTGTTGGTCTTTTACAAAATGGTGGGAGGACATAAGGTTTTTGAAAAGGGCTCAGGAAATAAATATTGGAGTAAAATTACGAAGGAATACGGCTGAAAACAGCCATACGTTTAAAACTTATTCATTTACTGATTTCCGCAAATCATAAAATAGCCTTTATTAAAAGGGATTTCATCAAAATCCAGTAAAAAAACCACTGTTGAGGTCATTTTTACCTATTTACTAATGCGCTGGTCTTTATAGTTAATTACTAGGATTTTTTTTATAATTTTGGACTTACACCTTTTGCCTGTTGTTCTACCAACAAAAGCATCAGCAAAAAACCTTACCAGTAAATCAATATATATTATGGCCATTTCTCAACCAATCAACTTCACCAAATGGATAAATGATAACCGCCATTTGTTAAAACCACCAGTTGGAAACAAGCAACTGTACATTGAGAATGAGGATTTTATCGTCATGGTGGTAGGTGGCCCAAATTCCAGAAAGGATTACCACTACAATGAAGGGGAAGAGTTTTTCTATCAGGTAGAGGGTGACATCACCTTAAAAGTGGTGGATGATGGTGAAATGAAAGACATTTCAATTAAAGAAGGAGAGATTTTCTTATTGCCTCCAAAAGTGCCTCATAGCCCCAGAAGACCAGCCAATACCGTGGGACTGGTGATAGAAAGGTATAGAAAGCCAGGAGAAGAAGATGGGTTTTTGTGGTTTTGTGAAAAATGTGACCACAAACTCTACGAAGAATACGCTACCATAACGGACATAGTAAACCAACTTCCTCCAATAATGGAACATTTCTGGGCCAACCCAGAGAATACCCATTGTAAAAAATGTGGTACAGTGATGGAGAAATAAATCAATTATTATCACCCAAATTTAGATTTATTTAATACACTCCCTCTTTCCATCCAACCATGGACAATATTGAATTTAGATTGACCCCTGAGTTTGCACTTAAAATGGATCAGGAGGATCCCTTGCACAGTTTTCGGGAAAAATTTCATATCCCAGAGAAAAATGGCAAGCCCCTAATCTACTTTTGTGGCAATTCCCTAGGTTTACAACCGCGAACAGTGAATGCTCACTTGACAAAATATTTGGAAAAGTGGGCTACCAAAGGAGTAGATGGACACTTTGAGGGCGATGTACCCTGGGTAGATGCCAGAAAACCCTCAAAAAGCCTATTGGCACCCTTGATAGGAGCAAGCGAATTGGAAGTAGTGGCCATGAATAGCCTTAGTGTTAATCTCCACCTACTTATGGTCTCCTTTTATCGGCCCGAGGAGAAAAAATACAAAATTTTAACAGAAGCGGGTGCTTTCCCTTCAGACCAGTACATTCTAGAGTCTCAAGTAAAATTCCATGGTTTTTCCCCAGATGATGCTATTCTGGAAGTGAAGCCTAGAGCCAATGAACTTGTTCTTCGCACAGATGACATTCTCGAACAAATAAGAAGACACAAAGATGAACTTGCCCTAATCATGCTCTCCGGAGTACAGTATTACACCGGGCAGTTATTTGATATGGAGGCAATCAGTAAGGAGGCAGCACAGCATGGAATTTGTGTCGGTTTTGACCTTGCTCATGCCATAGGAAACGTGCCACTTCAATTGCACGACTGGGGGGTAGATTTTGCCACTTGGTGTAGCTACAAATACCTCAATTCAGGTCCGGGAAATGTTTCAGGAATATTTGTCCATCAAAAACACAGTGACGACGACCAACTACCCAGGTTTGCTGGATGGTGGGGATACAAAGAAGAAAACCGCTTCAAAATGGAAAAAGGTTTTGAACATATGCAGGGCGCAGATGGTTGGTTATTAAGCAATGACAATGTGTTGGGGCTGGCTGCTCATCAAGCAGCCTTGGAACTATTCGAGAAGGCCGGCATAAAAAAACTAAGAAAAAAAAGTATACTGTTGACAAGTTATTTAGAATTTGCAATTCGTGAAACGATTGGTGACTCAGAAGCGTTAGAAATTATAACACCTTTAAAATCAGCAGAAAGAGGGTGCCAACTCTCTTTATTAATCCATAAAAAAGGAAAGCGCGTGTTTGATTTTTGGATTAAAAATGGTGTTGTTGCTGATTGGAGAAACCCCAACGTTATAAGGTTAGCCCCTACACCCATGTACAACAGTTTTCAGGATGTTTTTGAATTTAGTAAAATTCTTAAAAACGCATTGAGGGATTGAACCCTACGCATTAAACCTATTAAAATAATGAAAGAGAAAATAGACCTATTGGGCGCAGGGCTCATTGGATCCCTGCTAGCCATATACCTCAAAAAAAGAGGATTGGACGTAAATATTTACGAAAAACGTCAAGATTGGCGCAAGGTACAGAAGAAGGGCGAAGGTCGATCGATCAATATGGCCTTGAGTGACAGAGGGTGGCAGGCACTGGAAAAAGCCGGCATAAAAGACAAAGTATTGCCATTTACCCTTCCCATGTCGGGGAGAAGAATTCATGATGAACATGGGAGCACCTACTTTCAGCCTTATGGCAAGGAAAATCAAGCCATCTATTCCATAAGCAGAAATGCTTTCAATGAGATCCTTCTGGATGAGGCTGAGGCACTTGGAGCAAATATTCACTTTAACCATAAGGTAGAACAGGTAAATGTTTCCAAAAGAGAAGTAGAATTTTGTCTTGAAAATGGGGAAGAAAAGCGCATGACTTCTGATGTTTTGATAGGTTCTGATGGCTCATTTTCAGCACTTAGAAATGCTTTTCAAAGCCAATTGAGGTTTAACTTTTACCAAAAATTTATTTCACACGGCTACAAAGAGCTGCACATACCTGCCACTCCTGCAGGAGAGTTTGCCATGGATCCCAAGGCCCTCCATATATGGCCAAGGGGAAAGTTCATGCTCATTGCATTGCCTAACCTTGACAAATCCTTCACTTGTACATTGTTTTTGCCTTTCGAGGGATACAAAGTCAGCTTTGAAAACATTTATGATGACCAGGATGTCGTTCAAATCTTTAAAACTTATTTTAATGATGCTTTTGACCTGATGCCTAATCTGTTGGCTGATTTCAAAAACAACCCTACCTCAGCACTTATCAATACAGAGTGTTACCCTTGGACAGAAAATAACGCCTTATTGATCGGCGATGCGGCGCATGCCATGGTTCCCTTTTACGGACAAGGCATGAACTGTGGGTTCGAAGACTGCTTTATACTAGATAATTTAATTGAGAAATACGGTACTTCTTCCTGGGATTTGGTATTTGAAAAATTTCAGAAAAATAGAAAGCCGGATACCGATGCCATCTGCCAACTCGCCATGGATAATTTCGTGGAAATGAGTGACAATGTAGCCGATCCCAATTTCTTGATCAGAAAGAAAATAGAAGCGAAACTTCACGAATTGTACCCCAATGAATGGCAGCCCCTGTATACCATGGTTACCTTTTCTGACATCCCCTATTCAGAGGCTTATGCCATTGGCAAGTTGCAAGCCAAAATCATGGATGAGGTAATGAAGGATCCAAACGTCACCAAAAACTGGAATAATTTGGATTATGAAGCCATTTTGGCGAAAGTCGAAACTTCTGGAGCCGTCTAATTGGGGAAATACACTAGGTCAAAGTTGGATGCCCAGCCTTTGTTCAAAGCCGCGGATGCCTTGCAAGCCACCAGTATGTAACACCAGTATTTTGCTTCCATAGGGAAAGTAATCTTTCTGAATCAAATCGAAGAGGCCAAACAGCATCTTGCCTGTATATACCGGGTCAAGAGGTAGATTGGCTTTTTTCTTCAGCTCCTGCATAAACTGAATCAAGGCTGGTTTGTGTTTGGCGTATCCGCCGAAATGATAAGCAGTCTGAATATTATAAGTACATTTTGGACGAATATTATGCTTCTGAAGTAAATCGTCTATTTCTGAAAATATAAAATCGCCTTTTAATGCAGAAAAGCCTATAACCTGTTGCTTCGCTGTTGCACTGCCCAAAAGCCCTGCAAAAGTGCCGCCGGTGCCAATAGGTGTGGTGACAAAATCCATGTTTAGGTCCTGATCCGTTAGAATTTCTTTCGTGCCTTTGATGGCCAGGGCATTGGTACCGCCTTCGGGAATAAGGTAAAAATCTCCAAACATGCCCTTTAATTGCTCAAGAATTGTAGGGCTGTCCTTTTCCCTGTAATCTGTTCTGTTCATGGGGTGAAGTAACATCCCCTGATTTTGAGCATCTATTAAGGTGGGGTTAAGTGGCGCAATGAGCTCGCCCCTGATCACTCCAATGGATTCAAGTCCATTTGCTGCCGCGGCAAAAGAAGTGGCATGGATATGATTGGAATAAGCCCCTCCAAAGGTTAATACGCTACGAAAACCAAGGTCTTTGGCAGTTTTTAAATTATAATGTAGTTTGTAGAATTTATTACCTTGTACGTCTGGATGAAGAAGGTCCAGTCGCTTTACCATTACTTTTAATCCCCTTTCTCTAAATAAAGGGCTAAATAATTGTTGATAAATAGGAGGTTTAGTTGGAGCCAAAATAAAATAATCTAATGATTTAAGGTCAAAACTCTTATTGTTTTTGATCAAATCCTAATTTTGCACCATGACAGAGATCACAAATGAAGAATTACCTGAAGAGGAAAGCTATTTTGACCATTATGAACTTGGCGTAGATCCAGGACAACGGCCAATAAGAATAGATAAATTTATTACTGATAAAATGGCCTATACTACTAGAAGTAAGGTTCAACACAGTATTGCATCAGGAATTGTAAAAGTCAATGGGGAAACAGTCAAGGCAAATTACAAAACCAAAGCTGGTGATGTAATCACATTTGCCATGGAAAAAACCCGCAAGGAGACTGATGTTGTGGCAGAGAATATTCCTTTAGACATCAGATATGAAGATGATCACCTTATGGTGGTATATAAGCCCGCTGGAATGGTTGTTCATCCGGCACATGGCAACTGGACAGGCACTTTGGTCAATGCTTTGGCTTACTATTTTGAAAACCTCCCTGAATTGCCTGGAAATTCCGGACGACCAGGTTTGGTCCATCGCATTGACAAAGACACCAGTGGATTGCTGGTAATTGCCAAATCTGAGCGGGCGATGACTCATCTCGCGAAGCAATTTTTTGACCATTCCATAGCAAGAACTTATGTGGCCATGATTTGGGGTGAACCTGAAGAGGATGAAGGAACGATCAATGTCAACATTGGGCGGGGTATAAAAGACAGAAAAGTAATGCAGGCTTACCCTGAAGGAGATGATGGTAAATCCGCAATCACCCATTGGAAAGTAATAAAAAGATTGCGTTATGTGACTTTAGTAACCTGTGTGCTGGAAACTGGTAGAACGCATCAGATCAGGGCTCATATGAAACATATAGGCCATCCGCTGTTTAATGATGCAATGTATGGAGGAGATCAAATCCGGAAAGGCACTCAATTTTCAAAGTATAAAACCTATATTCAGAATTGTTTCCAAATATTACCCCGGCAAGCCCTCCATGCCAAATCTCTTGGCTTCATTCACCCGATTACGGAGGAGGAATTGTATTTTGAAGGAGAAATGCCTCAGGATATGTTAAGCGTTATAGAGAAGTGGGAAAATTACGTGAAATTTGAAAAATAGCTGATTATTAAATCGCTAATCTCTGCAATAATATAGGATAATAAATTTCCGAATTCACTTTAAATACGGCATAAAATTTTCATTATTATAAAATTTTAATATTTTTAATGAAAATATTTTCTTAACCTCGATGTTTTATTACATTTGTTACATCAAAATAAAATTTGGTCTCGATTCTTTGACGCCAATACTTTTTTTGATAGCGTTCTAAAATATTGTAGGGTGTTGAAATTGGCAGACATGCCCTCCTGTCTCGGGGGTGAGGAATCCGGTTTATCCGGCGTATTGGATAAAGCACGCATAGAGCTCAATGTGTTGCCTAACAACCTCGTGGAGGTTCGAGTCCTTCTCCTACAGCTCAATTACTGATAGCCTGTGGATATATTAAAGTATATATTCACAGGCTTTTTTTATTTACAGCCTTATATTTTTCTTTTCGTATTCTTTCTTAAGTAATTTCCTCGTTATTTTGTATTCTTGATATGAAAAATGAATGAAGACCAAATAGATATCAAAAAATCTGGTAGGAAAAGAAAGCGATTTCTGAGATTTTTTTCAGTTTTTGCCCTGTTAATCGTTTCAATTCATTTTATGCTATTTTTTGGAGCGGATTGGCTCTTTAGAGAATTCATAAAACAACAAGTTGAAAAGGTGTCCAGTGGCAAATACCTGGTAGAATTCGACAGGGTTTACCTTTCTCTTTTCCAACGGGGACTTTTTGTGGAAAATTTTCAACTAATCCCAGTTGATCCAGCCATTTTTGATGCGGCCAAGATCCCCTATTATAAAATCTCTGTTGATCAATTAGATATATTAGGACTGAGCTTCAATCGGGAAGAAGGCAAGCTTACGGCCCAAGAATTGCGACTGACAGCCCCCGTAGTTCAGTCAAGGCGTCAGGTAGATCTAGCTGAAAACGAAAACAACAGCCCTCTCAAACAACTTGAGATTGAAATAAAGAAATCCCTTAACGGCTCTTTAAAAGAAATTTTCATACATGATTTCTATGTAGATCAAGCCAACCTTTTGATCGAAAATTTCATAAGCCAAAAATCTATTTCTGCTGCCAATACCAATTTGTACCTTAAGAACATTCACTTGAGAGGGGATGAAAAAGGGGACACCCCTTTTGGCATGGAAGGTTTTCGTTTAGATTTTGACGATTTTGAGGTATCCCTTGCAGACAGCATTCACAAAGTGATGGCTCAAAAAGTAGCTGTTTCTTCACTGGAGAAACAAATTCTTGCCGAAAATGTCAAAGTTTCTCCCAACCTTACAAAACCTGCAGATGTATATTATGAGATATCTTTGGAAAATCTTGCCTTAGAAGATGCAGACATCACAGAAATGTTTCTAACCTCTACAGTCGATATCGGGAATCTCTCACTTGAGGCACCGCATTTTGTCCTCTATACAGATAGAAATGCAATGGAAGATGAGGCAAGAACCACTGACTTGTATGAGCTGGTCAAAGATTTACTTGAATCCATTTCCATAAAATCACTCACCATAGACAATGGGCAATTTCTGCAAAGAGGTGTTCTTAACCCAAACAAGAATAGGATAGAAGCAGATGATATCCAATTCTCAATGGAGGATGTCTACCTTGGGCAAGATGAAACTTTAAAAAAGGATAATTTTTTATATGCCAGAGATGCCACCCTAAAAATTAACAGGGCCAGGATAGCTTTAGCAGATGAAATCCATTGGATTTCAGGGCAAAAAATATACCTCTCTACCGTAGATGATAAGGTAAAAATCAATGAAATAGAACTCAAGCCGGAAGTAAATGAAGACAGCCTCTCCAATACCTCCTTGTTTGAAATAAAGGTGCCCTTATTGGAATTTGCCAACGCTAACCTGAGAAAAGTTTACAATGAGAACATTATTGACATCGGCGAATTAATGATTAACTCCCCCGATGTAGTAATTAAAGACATTCTCGGCAATTCTTCTGAAGAAGACAAGCCCTCTCAAATGACCGACCTACAGCAGCTTACAAAAGGGTTTTTCAAAGCTGTGTATGTGCAAAAATTGGAAGTGGAGAGCGGAAGCCTTGTCTTGGACAATCACCTTAGAATTAGGCAAGACAGTCTTGCTTTTGGGAAAATTAATTTCCTTCTGGAAAATTTCCAGCTGGATGATAAGCACATGACTGACACCTCTGCAAGGATTTTTCTGGCAGACAACCTAAGGTTGGAAATTGAAGATTACGCCCTCAAATTATCGGATAACCTTCACCTTTTTGTGGCAGATAAAATCCTTATTGACACCAAAAAGGATTTATTGCATGTAGATGGATTCAAGCTAAAACCCTTTTCGCCAGAAGCAGTTCTCCCTCTGTTAGACAAATATGGTAGAACCACGGTTTTGGACATTGAAATCCCTGAATTTTCTGCTACAGGAGTTGACATCAATCAAGCTTATTTCCAAGAAAAATTATTTATACGTCATATTGATATTCCAAGCCCATCCATACACTGGACCAAATACATTACTAAGGACAAGCGCAAGCAGGAAAAATTAGAGCGTGGAGACATCCTCGAATTGGTCACCAATTATTTTAAAGTGATCAGTGTAGATTCTTTAAGCACTGACAAAGGCTCTTTCACCTATGAGAACTTTGCCAATGGAGAGTTTAGGTCCTTCGCCGAAAATGACATTTCCGTCAAGGTCAAAAATTTCTACCTCGATGAAAACATAGACCCTTCCGCTAACCGTACCTTGTTCTCAGATGAAGTGGATGTAAACCTAAACAATTACCTATTCAATATTGCCAGCGGAAAATACAGTATCGTTGCCGGCAGGATAGGCTTTAATTCTGCACGAGAAGAAATCAACACCTTCAATGTGAAATTAATGCCTAATAAGGACCTGAAAGCTAAGGTCAGTATCGAGGCCAGTTTTCCAGACCTAAGCTTTAGTGGCGTTGACCTCGAAGCTTTTCTATTCGACAATACGCTTGCGCTCACCAAGCTTAAGTTTTCTGATGCTGAGGTCAGTCTATCCATAAACAGGGATTTCAGCAAAGGAAAAGCCAATGCCGACACCACCAAGAAGAAAAGTAGAAACCTGCCAAAAACAATAGATGTAATAAAGATTGACTCCATTCTAGCGACCAATGGAACCTTTAACGTCGCCAATTATCAAGAAGGAAATGACCTACAATTGATCAATACTGGGATAAACATTGCCATTGCTGATTTTCTTCTAGATTCTACCCGGTTGTCACAAGGGGACATTGCAAGTTTCTTTTCCACCATGGCATTGGATGTGGATGACTTTTCACTGGCACTAAAAGACAGTGTGCATACCGTTACTTTTTCTAAAATCGAACTTGACTCTAGAGAAGAAGAAATTTTGATAGAAAATGTCAATGTTGTACCGAAGAGTCATCCTGAAAACCTTAAAGGGCCAATCATAAATGCCCATATACCAAAAATCACGATTAACACGCGTTCCCTCACCAGCTTTCAAAAAACTGGTGTTTTGGATGTATCCCTTTTACAGCTTACGGACCCTGAAGTAAAGCTCTACCTGAACAAGGATGAGCCAGCCATTGTAATGCCTCCAAAGGAAGAAAAAGAAGTGACCAGAAAAATACTGGAAAGTATTCTAGTCAGAAACTTTAAACTTAAAGGCGGTAGTTTTGCATTAATAGACAAGACGGACACTACCTCTGAAAGAGCTTTTAATAACCTTAGGTTAATATTAAGTGATCTAAATTTTGACTTTACACAAAAGCAAACCTTTAGTTCCGACTTCTTCTTCAATGATGATTTCCGATTTGAATTCAAGGATTATGTCTTGAATCTATCCGACAGTCTAAATCAGGTAAGCATTGGTAAGTTAATGGTCTCAACAGACAAGCTTGTGCTTGACGAGGTCCGCTTCTCACCAAGGGTTGGAAGGTTTGCTTATGCCAGAGTAAAAGGAAAGCAAACGGACGCTATGGAGCTATTTGTTCCAAAAATAATTATCGATGGATTTAATCTACAAAAATTCATCTCTGAAGAAAAACTCGAGGCCGTCACCATGAAGCTCAAAAGTCCTCAATTGGAAGTATTCAGAGACAAAAGGATAGAAGAAGATACCTCGGTATTTAAGATGATGCCACAGCAATTGATGGAGCTCTCAAGTCAGATAGTCGAAATAGATACTTTGATTGTGGACAATGGACTGGTGACCTACAGAGAATTCCCTTTAAAAGGTATGGTGCCAGGGGAAATTACTTTTGATCAATTTAATGCTAAAATGTATCCTTTTAGGCTAGGTGAATTTGGTGAAGACAGAAAAACTCCAAAAGTTGAAGCCACATTAAGATTGAATCAGGCAGCAGAGATGAAAGCTTCTTTATCCATGAGCTTTATAGATCCTTACCCTCTTTCTATCGACGCAAGCGTCGGACCATTCGAACTTTCAGCTATCAATTCGATTTTGGCAACGAATGCTTTCGTAACTGTGAAAAGGGGTACAATTAAGTCTGGTGAATGGAATTTTGTTGCAGACAAGAACCATGCGATTGGTGCAATGATCCTAAAATACAACGATCTTAGAGTTCAACTGCTCGAAGAGAGAACCCTTGAAGAGGCAGGTGGAAGAAAAGGTATTTTAACCTTTGTCATCAATACTTTGGCGCTTCGAAAAAACAATCCTCGCCCACTGTTTAACAGATTAGTGCCTTCGCCCATTTATGTAGAAAGGTTACACCACAAGTTCGTTTTCAACTATCTATGGAAAGCTACCTTTTCCGGTTTGATGGGAAGTTCGGGACTTATGAAGCCCAAAATTCCGAAAAAAGAGGAGGAAGAATAGAAAAATAAATTTGCACCATGCAAAATAAACGAATTACTAAAAAGACGGAGGCTCATTAGAAATATGAGGCAATCTCTTATACAAAACTATATTCAACAAAAAAACCAAAAGAGCCTCAGTATTGACCGAGGCTCTTTTGCATTCATTGTAATTTTAAATCTATTTATCAAAAAGAATAGGCCAGTCCAGCCCGTAACCAATAGCTTGTATATTGACTTCTGAACCTTATTCCATAGGCAACCGCCGGAACAAACTGCAAATTATCAGTCAAGAAAACCCTGGCTTTAAGTTGCAGCCTTGGTGCATGCGTCACTTGATTATAAGTTTCTCTAATGGTCACACCCTGGCTGGTTAATTCACTTAAAAGTTCGTGGGTCGTATGTCTCAAATAGGCCAATTCACCTGATAGGATAACTCTCTCGGACTGGTGGAAGTCATAGCCCAAGCCCAAAGAAAAGGTAGACATGTTAAAGTAATCCATTTCTTCCGGTTCCAAAAAAAACCTATTTCCTTTACCTTCAAAATTAAATTTTCCATAGGTAATATCTCCATAAAATCGATCATTAATGTACCGAGAATAGCCAATTTCATAGCCCTTTGCAGACAAGTTCCCACCTGTATACTTATCAGCTTCAATAAAAGAATAACCAAAATAAATGGTGTTTTTGGTATTTGTCTGAGCATCGCTAGTACGCACAAACAGAAAGACTGTTAACGCTAATAATAATAGATGTTTCATTGTATAATTAATTTTCTTCTAGTGTAAAATAATATCTTATTCTGTTAAATTTATAAACAGGATAGTTTTGGCTATAACTATTTAGTTTACAATTTATTACAAGATAGTAGTGTTAATCCTTTTTTCATTTGATTTAGAATCTTAATAGTTTAAAAATACATTTATTTTAAAGCGTAACGCAGTTAAAAATACTGTTTAAAAAAACAACTAAAATAAAAATATTAAATGTTTTTATATAAATATTTACCACGGTATAAATTATATATTAAATAATAACTGCAAATGTATTAATAATAATTTTAATAATAAAACAATAGTTGAAATTGATTAACCAAAAACAAAGCAACGTAAGATTTTGCTAACAATTACTTATCCTACCAGTATAAAAAACATTTAATAGGTGAAAAGATGTTCTTAAGGAATCTAGATTTTACAAATATCCGCCCCAAAAATATTCTTTAAAAAGAATTATTGAATAAGGCGCTTTTTAAATGGTATAAATAGGGCTATATTGCTAGTAAACG
>NZ_CAXBPD010000014.1:0-172460 GCF_963977555.1 uncultured Cyclobacterium sp.
TATAAACAGTTGCGTAACGATTTTTCAGCCGATCGTTACTCTCGGCACACGTATGAAACGTAGCGTATAAAAAGACGCTAACTTTTCGGATTTAGCACGAGCCGAATTTTTTATTTTTATGTTTAAATTTCTTTTATAATATAACCAAATAAAAAATTTGGCGTACTTTGTAAATATACAAAAACCTCTCGTAAAGCCTATAATAGCTATGTTTTATACACGTTGTTGTGCATAGTGCTTTTCACGTTCAGCTTGGTTTTCCGATGTTTTTATTTAGTTCGGAAGTGAGTGTTGGCAAGACATACTCTTTTGCAATTTTGGGCGTAGCGTTGGCTTTAGCGAATTGCGAATGTGTATGGCTTTTAGCGTTGGCATTTTATTCTTCCTCATCTAGTGTTTCTAAATTTTCCGTTAATGAAAATCCTTTTTGTCTGAACCAATTTTCGCTTATTCTATTATTATCACTTTTCGGCAATGGTTTTGCTTCGTGAACCTTAAAGGTTGTCGGAAGATTTACCGAATGACCAAAAATCAAAGCGTGTTGAGTCGGAATAGATGGCATTCTCCTCAAAATCGTTTCGGAAATATGCGGTGTAATTTGTCGAATATGTGCAAGGTCTTCTGGATTTTGAATTCTGTGGACTATGAAATTACTGCATTGAGATAATACTGTTTTAGATAATTCACTTGGTCTTTGTGATGAAACTAAAAGTAACAGTCCAAATTTTCTCCCTTCTTTAGCAATCGAGTCGAAAATCTTATTTGCTTTAAGGAATGTTCCCATCGGATTTCGTGAAATATATCTATGAGCTTCTTCCAAAATTAGATTTACTGGATATGAATTTCGAGGATTTATGTCCTTAACACTTTCATAAATAATACGAGATATAACACAAGATATTACTTCCACAATTTCATCTTCTACTGCACTTATGTCTATAATAATTATTTGACTAGTTTTTAATTTTTGAGCTTCTACTTCATTTAATCCAATCAAACTGTTTTTATACTCACTTATATTGCCTTCATCTTTTTTTAGAAAATTAAAATCAGTTCTGTCCTTGATACTTTTTACTCTTGTAATTAACGAAGAACAATAATCTCTAATATGTCTATTTCCGTGTGCTTCTTCATATAACAGAGCTAAATCGAGAGCATCTTCTATAATATCAAATGTGAATTTTTGGTATTTTTCATAAGAAGGCATTTGAAATTTTTCTTGAATAAAAAGTGATAAACCGTCTTCGTTAGTTTGTTCAAGGAAATAGTGTAATTGTTCAGTACCTACTATTACGCCAAAATGAACATACAAGCAGTTTCTTAAATTAAGCCTGACGTTTTGATTCCCAATACGTACAGAATTATGCTCATTATCATCTTGGTCTATAAAAGTAAATTCTGTTGTTAATGATATTTCAGCGGTATTGAATTTTTGAAGTATCGATATTATCCTATCGGATTTTGATGGACTGCTAGTTTCATCTCTTAAAATCTCACTTATGCACGTTGCCAAAATATGATTTTTGAGTTCATTGACATTTTCTCCAATAGAAAAAACAGATGCTAAACCTAGTGCATTTCTTAATATTGGTATTTGAGTTTTTTCTGTTGCTTGAAGAAGTAAAGCCCATTCATCAATAGTCAAAAACCAATGAGGTAGTGTGAATTCTTTTACACCCTTATCAGAACTCCCGATACAGAAATTTTGCACTTCAATATCTGTGTTTTCAGATATCTCACTAAAAGCCTGTTTGTATTCGCCATTTACATCAAACACAATGAATGTACTTCCTACAGCACTATGATTTGATAGCTTATAAATAGACTGAAGAATTGAAGAAATTGTACAAGATTTACCACTTCCTGTATTTCCTAAAACAGCAGAATGACCAGCAAAGAATTTATCTATGTCAATTTTAACTTCATAATCTGGGAATATAGTGGAAGTACCAATTGAAAGCGTTTTATATCTTCTCTTTTCACAATCGCATTTTTCTTTGTGTTCACTAGGTTTTTCACAAACTATCTCAATTTGTTCCTTAACATTAAAAATGGCATCAAGTTCTTTTTCTTTTATGTAAAGAACGTCTGTATATAATGCAGGATAAACACTAACTCCAAATTCAAATTTATAATAATCTGGATTTTCATCAACTGGTTTTAGTGTTCCAATAGGAAGTATTTCTAGATATTTACCAGTAGTACTTTTACTTAAAATTTGTTCTTTAGGATTACTGAAAGGTACATTTAGCTCTTTTTCTCGAACTCCTGATACCTCCGATACTATAAAATAATTTTGGTATGGTAGCACAACGTAGCTGTTAAGTTGAGCAAAATAATGGATATCATCAAATCCACTAATGTTAAAATTGTCAATTCCACTTAATAATTCAACAGTAAATCTGTCTGAATTTATTGCTACTACTTTACCAATAACTCTTTGTTTATCTTCTCTATTCATTATCTTGGAAATAGAGTTTTTATAGCATTATCGATTTTGTCATCAATTTCATCATTACTTAAGTCTGGTAATATTTGCTCGATAAAACCTTTAAAATAATGTAGACTTTCTCCGTTTTCTAACTTACCACCTACAATCCAGATTCTTGGGTCATTTAGTGATTTTAGTTTTTTGATTTCATCACTTTTAGCAAAATCTCCAAACACGATTAATCGGAAAGACGGTATTGTAAATGCTTGATAAATAAGATTATTTATATGCTCATCGCTAAAGCTATAACCAAGAGAAATAAGTATATTGTTATTCCTCATTAACCTTTTCTGAAATTCTCTAAACAAATCTGAATATGGACTTCCCATACTTGCATTTTGTTTTAGAGGTGTAGGATGTATCATTATAACATCCTTTTTTTTGAGGTTTTCTAAACTTGTTTCTTGAATTTCTCTAACTCTAAAAAGTTTGGTCTGTTCTTCGTCCTGAACCCAGTTTATAGAACCGTGTATTTTGTATAGATAAATGAAATTATCAATAACACTCCATTTACCTTGTGATAAATCCATTTTTTCAGCTAGTGCATAATTAAAAATGGTCGGATTAAAATATTTTTTTATACCACCTGAAAATCCATTTACGTAATGTATTCCTAAACTGTCAAGTGCGATTTCAGAGTACAAGTCATAGTTTGTTGTAAATATGCTTGGTTTTGGAAGATTTGCATTTCTGTATAAAAGTTTGCGATAAAACATTTTATAAAGATTTACCAAATCTATGTCATCTTCATTGCTACGTTTAGTCTCATTCAGACATTGTTCTAAAAGGAAATTTCTTGCTTTATCTATGATACCTTTGACCTTTTTAAATTCGTCCGTTCCATTTTGATTGGTAGTTTCATAAAAATATATAAGACTGTGAAGTGTGCCTAAAAAAGTTTCTAAATTGTTTTGGAATGTAGTTGACGTAATATCAAGTTTTACATCGTCTTTTAACCAATTTCGGTCATCTTCTGTTAGAATGTTAGCATAAAAATTTTTAGCAAGTGGTGCCATTGTCGGGATGCCTATTTCTTCCCATTCTTCATCACTATTCTGAATTTGATATGAGGAACAGCCAGAACCCAAAAGAAAGGATAGATTCTTTCCATCGAGAACTTTATTAAAAGAATCTTGAATTTTATTTAGAAGAGCCGATTCAGTTTTTTCGTCTGATTTGTCTTTTATTTTCTTTAAAACTTCTTCGTTTCCTTTGTAAAAATATAATTCAGATTCTGCCATTAATAACTTATGTTTTGGTTTTTCAATTTAGTCAAATTATTCTCATTTTTGTGCGTTGGCAAAAAACAGCTCTTTTATTTTTTTTTGGCGTTGGCTTTTCGCGTTGGCAAAAAAATGAATGTGCTGTTTATGCGGCTGGCTTTTTTAGTTCAAATGTTCAATTTTTTTGCAATTTTCGCATTATGCACAACTCGTTTATAGGCGCAGTTTTATTGCACAATATATCCTTATTTGGTTGACTTTGTGTAGTTTTATTTCACTTTATATTTTTATGTCCTTGTCCTTAATGGACTCCGAATCGGTTTAATTTCCCGCTAACTTACCTAGGTATAAATTGCAGTGGCCCTAAGGCTAGGATACCCTAGTAGCTCCTATAGACAGCTTGTATCAGTTCATTAATTTATAAATAAGCTTGACCTAAGAATGCCGTAACAAGATACAAATTTTAAGGATTCCCCCTCTGTAAATCTTTAAAAAATCAATTTTTTAAAACTATCCCCACGGCTAACTTCAGCGGTCATCTTAACAAGGGCTAGTAATCAATGCGCTATTATTTCCGTGGCAATTGAACCGGAACACTTAAAGAAAAACAAGAAATCTCTATTGCATAATTCTGGTTTAGAATTACTCCTCCTTATGCTTGATTTGATAATTGCCACTGGGCAAATCGGCCATATACCATTCCCCGCCTTTTTCATCGGATACCCGTTCAAAAGTAACTGAAGGCCCCTGCTCCACCACAGGTTTTATTTCACTTCTGGCGGGTAACCTTAACACAGCAACTGTATTGGACGGAACGGTAAGACTCAATTCAACCTGCCCTGAAGTCTTTCGCCAATGACTTTTTATCATCCCATAGGGAGATTCATGACCTGCCTCCACCCATTCAATTTCAGAAGAAAGTAAAGGCTGAATAATAAAACGCTTAAACCCCGGAGATTCATCAATGGGCCTGATGCCACCAAGCCCCTTGTAAAAGTAATCTCCAATGGTACCAAACATAATATGGTTGCGAGATTGACTCCCATCCCAATTCTGAAATAGCGTATTGGCGTGCAGTTCATCTACCCAATAACCCCAACCCGGGAAGGTCCGCTTGTTGGCCATTTCAAACAAGACATTCTCCTGCTGATAATCCATCAATACCTGAATAATGGCCTTGGTACCGACCACCCCTGCATCGATATGCCCCTCTTTAGTGTCAATTGCTTTGAGCAATCCGTCCAATACCAGGTCCTCCTTCTCTTCAGGCACCAAACCAGTAAAAAGGGGGACGGCCTGGGAAGCCTGTCCCCCATGGTCATATTGACCCGTCTGAGGATTAAGATAGGCTTTATTAAAAGCCTTGGCAATGTTTTTCGAAAGTTCCAGGTAAGCTTCCTGATCTTCTACCTCCCCAAGAACACCGGCCATTTTAGCTAATAGGTTACTGAAGTAGTGGAAAAAGGCTGTGGATAAAAAAGGTCCCTGGGTGAGGTTTTCCAGTTGTTTGTGATCATCAATGCCAAACTTTAAGAGGTAAGCCTCAGCATTAGCATCCAAGTAATCCACGTACTTTTTCATGTTTGGATAATACCTGAACAGCAGAAGACTGTCTCCTGAAAACCGATACATTTGCCAAGCTACTTCCAAAAAAGCCCCTTCCCAATGCGGCCCATACCCCCTTTCCTTATCCAGGCCTTGGTTGAAAGTGTATCCCCATCCACTGGTAGGAATGATCCCCGGCAGGTCGCCACTGTCTTGCTGCTCATCTACAAAGTCGTCCAACCATTTCCTGTAAGCAGGTACCATGTCAAAATTATAATTCCCCATTTCTGCCACCAAGAGGGCATCACCTGTCCATCCCATTTTTTCGCGGTGTGGACAGTCGGTAGGATACCCATGGTAATTGCCCAAAAATGACCAGCGCATATTTTCCTGCAATTGATTGAACATGGCATTTGAACTTCTAAAATATCCTTTTTCAGGAAGGTCGGTGTGTACCACAGCAGCATTGATTTCCAGTAGTTCTAGCTCCGGTTCACTTATGGTGACCTCCATGTATTGAAATCCCTGGTAAGTAAAAATCGGGTGCCAGGATTCGATCCCATCACTTTTCAGATAATACCTGTCCGTTTGGGTATCTCCGGACCAGATAAAGCGACTAAGCTCTTCGATGTCCAGGGTACTGTCAGGATAAATCCTTTCCCCATACCGGATCTTCAGGCTTGCATTGGCAGGTCCTTTTACTTTTATATCGGCCCATCCGGTGATGTTTTGACCAAAATCATACATGAAAGTACTGTCATTGATTTCCCATTGATTTTTTGGTGTAAGGGTATCAATCACCCTTATTGGAGGCATTAATTGAGCAACCATTTTCCCCTTTGGCCCGCTAATCTGATGCGCGGCTTCCCAATTTGCATCATCAAAATCCTGCGAAGTCCAATCCGCCATTTCCTTGCCGGCATCATAGCTTTCTCCATTGTGTACACTATCAAATATTATAGGCCCATTCAAAGTATACTTCCAACTGTCATCTGTTTGGACCCAAAGGGCTTTGCCATCAGCATCCACAATTCTCAATTGCGCCCTCAAAACAGGTACGCCACGCCAGGGGGCCTGATCAAAATCCCAGGCTTCTCTGGTATGCTGGTTGTACCATCCGTTTCCTAAAACCACGCCTATCGCATTTTCGCCATTATTGAGCATTGCGGTCACATCGTGCACCACATATTTCACCGATTTATCATAGCGAGTCATGGCAGGATCTAATACATGGTCTCCCACTTTCTCCCCATTAATATAGGCTTCATGGTATCCCAAACCGGCAATATAAAGCCTTGCAGATTGTATAGGCTGATTGATGGAAAACTCCTTACGGAAATAGGGGGCCGGTGTTAATACAGGAATGCTGTCCTGTGCATTGGTGGATGCAATCCATGAAGCTTTCCAGTCCACCGGGTTTTTAAGCCCCATCTCAAACCAGGTGGCTTGGCTTTCATAAGCCACTCCCTTTTCATCCTGAACCAAAACCTTCCAGTAAACCTTTCTTCCGGATTCCAGGGTTTTGCCCTCATAGGAAATCCCCAAAGAACGATCTGAATTAACCTCTCCTGAGTCCCATAGGTCTGCTTTTCCCTCTTTTAAAAACTCAGGTTTTGTTGCCACCAAAATGCGGTAATTTTGTTGGAAGAAGTCGGCTAAACCCTCCTCCGTTTGCCAACTAAAAACCGGATTATCCTCCAAGCCCAGGGGAGTGCTAAGGTGGTTGACTTTTAGGGCATTGACTTTATATTCTATTTTCTCAGAACAAGAAAAAGTCAGCCCAATTAAAAAAATCCAAATCAGTTGTACAAATCGTTTCATATTTTAGTTTTTGTGGATAGGATCTGCGGAAACCCATGTCCTAAAGTCTTACCATCAATGGCACTGCTAAGCAATAGCAAATTATTTAGGTAGGCAGTGCTTACAAAAATCTTATTACAAGATATTTAGGGCATTATAGCCTTCCTGACCATGGCCAATGGGGCTTTGTCAGGAAGTATTCCTTTCTAGCCAGGATGATTTTTGAAAGTACAAAATACGATTCTTTAATTTCAAACCAGCATTAGCTATGACCGTTATTGCGCCTAGTTTTTATATTCTTTTTCGTATTCAAATTCTTTAATTCCTTCTTTGGTTAAATAACTATCAAGAGAGTCTTTACTCAAGAAAATTTTAGGGTCTTTATGTTTTTTCAGTTCGAACAGATACCAAATTAATTGAGATTGCCTATTTGGCTCTTGAAGAAAGCTAAGGTCTTTATTTAATCGTTTTTTAAACTCAAGGTCCGTAAGAATATCAACCTTTTTAATGAATGAAGAATCTAAAGCTAATCCTACAGAAGGCTTTATATTGTTTCTGGTAATTTCTATTTTTTGAATACAAGAGTTAATCACATCATAATACTCATTTATCCAATCTTCTCCAGGAAGTCTGCCTGCAAGCAAGTAATTCTCATTCCATTTTAGTTTTAATAGAGTTGAAGGGACAACTATTTCTTTGAAACTTCCGTCTTTTTGATCAGAGTAGCCTAACATTCTATTTTTAGGAATATCTATCGTTGAAACCCAATAATTACCAGTTACATTATCATCCTCAAGAGTATCGGAAAAACAGCCTGAAAGACCTATAAGACAAATAATTAAAATTCCGATTAAAGATTTTAAGTTCATTTTTTCAAATTAAGAATTTCGGCTAAGGAATCTTAAGGATGGTACAGATTTTTATTGAAAATGGCTATAATATGACTCTCCAAGTAGATCTAATAGGCTTGTATAGTGGATTAGAACCAATTGTAAGGATCAGGACTGATAGGTTCAAATGAAAAAAACCGACAAAATATACGCTTGATCTCCTCAAAAGCAAAAGAACAATCTCTAAACACCAACCTTTTTATTCCTCAAGCTAAAAAAAAGGGAAAACAATTCCCCAATTGTTATTCTAATTTCCTAAAACGTGAATTGACCAAACTGACCCCTGAACCTGTGGTCTCTAAGTCAGACAAAGGGCCAATCGTCAGAAGGCCTAGTTATTTGCATGCATTCACTTTTCATTGATATAAGAAGTCATTGAGTTCACCAGTCTCAGGATTATAGAGTATAAATCTCTCATAACCACTTAAGTTTCCAGTTGGTGGGATATAGATCGGTACAAATTCAACCGTATCGTATTTCAAAATCGAATCAACCCTAGCATTATCTTGCCTAACAAGGGCTCTTGAGACAAAATTCTGATAGTGTCCTATATCAAATTTCCATGGTATCGAGTCAGTTTGATACCCCATTAGATAAAGGCTGTCAAGAGGAGCATTCTTAGCCCTTAAATGTCCAATAATCAAATCGAGTGCATCACTGAGCTCAGTTTCCTGGGTCTCGAATTCGATCAATAATGGCGCATCAATCTCAAGTTCTAAGACGTTAGATTTTTGTTCCGATGTGCTAGTTACGCAGGAATGTAGCGTTAAGGCAAGAGCAAGGACTGTAGTTTTCTTCATCAGTGCAGGTAATGCTCCACAATCATTGTATATATTTATAATAAATGTAGGAGTTGGGTATAAGGACAATACACCAAATCCTATCGGTTTAACATTATTGATCAAATTAAGTGTTTTGGTCAAAGAATCTAAGGGAAAGACCACATTTTTATTGAAAATGGATATAATAGGACTTTCCATAAGCGACCGACATAACTTATCCAATCCCATAGCAGAAAGCTACCGGAGAAGGCATCCAACCCTGATCGATCAGGACAACAATAAACCAGAGCCTTAATCGCACCATTGGAGCTTAAAGGTTAGTAGCTGGCATTTCTACCAATACGTAATTCGTGCTTCTTCCTCCACTTGATTCTTTTTGTAGTATATTTTTCTTAATCAAATCCTGAATATCTCTTAAGGCAGAATCTTGAGAGCATTTGCAAATCTTAGCCCATTTTGTGGTAGTAAGTTTTCCGGTAAATCCGTCAAGTAAGCTATTGACCATTTTTTGCTGACGTTCATTTAAAATGGTTGCAGCAGGCATTTTCCAAAATTCGGCTATCTGAAGTACCTTTTGAAGTACACCATATGATAAATTTATTGCCTCTTATAAACAAGCTAAAAACCACAAAATCCATTCGGTTATGTCAGAAAAAGGAAATTGAGCTACAACCCATGAATTTACCGCGGTTTCGTTTATTGTTTAAGTACTTGGTAAGCCTTTATTATTTGAACTTATATCTTGTGGAGTTTTTGTCTCCGATTTTCTCAACCATTCCATTTTCAAATGCAAACTTTAAATCACGGCTTGCTGTTGCTGATGATATTTCTCTAAAATTCTTTAGGTAATCCTTTCGTGAAAAGAAATCTTCCTTTATTACTGATTTAAACAAGTTGATTCTGTCAATATTTTTGAGGCTTACATTCTGTATATTAAGTAATTCTTCAAATGATTCATGTATAATTTCAAGCATAAATTCTATGAATAGGGTTGATTCTCCAGAATTATCAGATTTCCTTAAAGCCTCGTAATAATTTTCCTGACGTTCCATTATTAAAGTTTCTATGGGGAGAAACTCAAAAACGGGGTGGAAATTTTTTAAAATTAGGGTTTGCCATAGTCGTCCCATCCTTCCATTACCGTCAATAAAGGGGTGTATAAATTCCATTTCATAATGAAATACACAACTTTTGATTAAAATTAAATCATCATCATTCTTGAGATAATTAAATAAATCGTCCATTAAGGGTTTAAGCCTACTACTTTGAGGAGCAATATGAGCAATTTCTGCCCCCTTTACTATTCCAACTGATTTACTTCGGAGTTGTCCAGCAGATTCAACTAGTCCATTCATTAACAATCCATGGGCCTCACAAAAAGACGCAAAACTATTGGGTTTTAATTTGTCCAAATAGTCATATACTATTATAGCATTTTTTACTTCAAGAATGTCCTTCTTGGGCCCAATCACCCGTCTGTTTTCAACGATTGCAGTGATTTGTTCAATGGTCAACGTGTTTCCCTCTATTTCAAGCGAAGAGTGAATTGTTTTAATTCTGTTTTTCTTTCTTAGTTCAGTGGGAGGTTTACTCAGATGAACAGCGTTTACCTCACCTAACCTCTCTGAAATTGAAGCAACAAGCTTTAAAATCTTACCTGTTATTGTATAAGGTGGTTTCATTCCATATAATCATGATAGTATCATTTGATAGTATCAAAGATAGGCAAATTGCATTAATATTTCTATAATTTATTAATTGTGGTGTTGAGAAGTAAAGCACTCGAAAAAAGCCTGATAGACTCATTTATCAATACCTATACAGATAATAAAAGAACCAAGTTTCAGCCCCCCCTCACTATCACTCCGATAGACCATTGCACTTCTTTTTGTTGTTAATCTGACACGCACCATTGGAGTTTAAAGGTTAGTAGCTGGCATTTCTACCAATACGTAATTCGTGCTTCTTCCACCACTTGGTTCTTTTTGTAATATATTTTTCTTAATCAAATCTTGGATATCTCTTAAGGCAGTATCTTGAGAGCATTTACAAATCTTAGCCCATTTTGTGGTGGTAAGTTTTCCTGTAAATCCGTCTAGTAAGCTATTGATCATTTTTTGCTGACGTTCATTTAAAATGGTTGAAACATGCATTTTCCAAAATTCAGCTTTCTGAAGTACCTTCTGAAGTAACACATAAGTTGCGTTTATTGCCTCCTGTAAACATGCTAAAAACCACAATATCCATTCGGTGATATCAGAATTTCCTTTTTGGGTTCTTTCTAAAACGCCATAGTATTGTTTTCGCTCAACCCTAATTTGGGCCGACATGCTATAAAATCTTTTGACGCTATTGTCAGAGCGTGCCAATAACATTTCAGTAATTGCCCTCGTGATTCTACCATTTCCATCTTCAAATGGGTGGATGGTTACCAACCATAAATGTGCTATTGCCGCTTTAAGAACAGGGTCAATTTCTATTTCATTTTCAATCCAATCTAGAAGTTTCTCCATTTCATAAGCTATCCGCTCTGCAGTCGGAGCTTCAAAATGGACCTTTTCTCTACCCAATGGTCCCGATACTACTTGCATTGAACCTTTTATGTCTTTTCTCCAATCAGCTACAGTTATTTTAAATAGGTTACTCCAGCCAGTTGGGAACAGTGCTGAATGCCATCCAAATAACCGTTCTTTTGTCAGCGGCAAATCATATCGCTGCGTGGCATCCAACATCATCTCTACGATACCATCAATATGCCTTTCCGATTCAATTGCACCTGCAATGTCAATTCCAAGTCTACATGCAATAGAAGAACGCACTTGTTCAGTTTCTAGGATTTCTCCTTCAATTTCAGATGACTTTACAATTTCCAGTGTCAGGGTATTAAGCATTGCTTCATTCTGTAAATCAAACCCAAGCGATTCCATCCGTCCCAGCAGTTTTCCTTGTAAGTGCCTGGTTTCACTTAATTTCAATAATACTTTCTTGTTATCCCAGGTAAAATCAGTCCAATTGTCTCTATTATGAATGTAAAAAGCCATATATCCGCAAATTATGCGGTCAATATACCTTCTATTCTCCGCAATTCATATATTCTCCGCATTTTTTGCTTTTAATAAGCATTCTATTCTCCGCACAGGCTTACTTTTTGATTAGTGGGTAGCGTAGTACCTGATTGCATGCTTTATTAATACCTATAAGGGTAATAAGAAAAAAACGATCAATACCCCAATTAAAAAAATCCAAATCAGTTGTACAAATCGTATCCTATTTTAGCTTTTGTGGATAAGATGTACCTGTGTTCACCGGCGATATGGCTGAAAGGCATGTTCTTGTTAAGCCACCACATTTTTTCAGCGGGCATTTCTTTTATCGGTTTTTCTCCAACTTTTGAAACTCCAGTAGCATCCATTAAGCCAATGTTGGTGAAATACAGGCCAAAACCGGCACTATTTCCATCATTGATATGCCAGGTCCCCAAATTAATTACCAGCCTGTCCAGCTTGGAAACATCGATACCTTGATTTTCATAATCTTTTTGCCAATTAAGTTGGGCCCTTTTCCAGGTTTCCTCTTTGCTATCCAATTCAAAATGTAGAAAAGGAATAGCTTTGTGATCTGAAAAGCGATCTTTTAAAAGAGGCGTACCTTTACCAAGCCAGTAAGCCATGTTAAAGAGTTTTGTGCTCCCCATAAAACCCTCAAGCCAAACATAGCCACCTGCCCATGCCTCCTTTTGCTTAACAGATTCCTTATCCAAACAATAATCCAAACCAATGGCCTTTGGCTCCTTATCCAGACTAATCGCCTGACACAAATGGTTAATGGTTTGTGGCAACCGATCTTGTCCGGGAACTGAATACGCCCTTTTAGCCGAAAACAAATAAAGGGCTTTATAAGTACCAAATTTCTTAACTTCCATAAGGTTAGAAGGAGTCTGATTTTCTTTGTAAACATAGCGTCGGTGCCAATTATCCAAGCCTGCTGAAAAATCGCCATTTTGAACATCCTTTTCGGTAGGCAATTCCCATTTGTAATTGAGCCAAAGCGGAAATTTGCTAGTTGAAAATTCAGGTATCTCTTCAGGATAAGTATAAATTTCTTCTGTAACAGTTTTAAAAAAAGCTTTACCCGTTTTACCTCTGGCGCTGAAAACCAGAAGGCCCTGAGAAGGCCCACCATGAATTTCTTCTTCCCCAAAGGCCCTTGGTCGGTAACCTGCCGCAGGAATATTAATCATTTTAATTCCCTTATAGGTTACCGCTGTTTTTTGGGAGGCTATGATAGGTATATGTACATGTCCACTAAAAACAAACCGCACATTGCCATGTTTGGTCAATAGGTTTAGCAACATTCTTTTAACGGCAATGGATTCCGCATAATTAATCAAAGGATCAATGCCTATGGGATGCGAAGGAACATGCTGGAAGAATACTGTTGGTTTGTCTTTATTTTTCGCAAGGTCTGAAGCCAACCATTCGAAATAATGAGGATGGGTTTCAAAAAAATTTTCTCTTAAAGGATCCGGCCAGACTATAAAATGCCAGTCGCCCAAGTCAAAGCTATAAAGCAACCACTCCATTCCATTCATTGCTTTTTGGGCACTAAAGTAATGGTTAAATTCATCCATTTTATATCCAGGAGTAAAAGTAGATTGATACCTGGTTTCATGGTTTCCTATGGCTAACAATATAGGTGATTCCAATTCTTTCAAATATGCCCGCATTGCCTCAAAGTGAGCCAACTCTCCTTGATTGTCCACCAAATCACCCAAAACCAAGGTCAGCACTGGTTTATTGGGCAATTCATTAACCCTTTTTATGGTGTCTTCGGCAAAAGCATTGTGGATTTTCACTCGGGTGGGATGAGCCTTGTGTACTTTAGGATCTCCACCCTGGGGATCTGCAAGGATGGCGATATCAAAGTTTTTATCCGCTGTGGAAATACCTAAATTCTCTGGATCCAATTGTCCCATTTCCAAGTCTAGCAGGTAATTACTTGAAACTTTTAACTTATCTTTTTTAAATGATAGCTCCTTTTTATCAACCAATTCACCCAAGCTCAAATGAAAATCTTTCCCATTGAGGGTGAAGTTCAACACTGTGTCAGGCTGTGGGTTTTCAATCCATATAGAAAAAATATAAGGAAAAGCAGCCCCTACCTGAAATTGAAACTGTCTACCCTCATGCCCTACTTCCGCTCTATGGTTGGCAAAAGGATAGTCTTTTATTTTATACAGTAGGGTTTTATTTTTATAAAAATTTAATGTTACCTCTTGAGGTAAAAGGGTTTCTAAAGCCAGGAATTCAAGCCTAAGCATAAATTCACCGGCTTTATTTAACACTTCTGAAAATAGGTTGGCTTCGGGATAAGCAAATGGAGGTATAGGGTTTTTATGTTCACCAGACAATCCCTTCCCCATAAAAACCAAGGAAGAACTTGTGCTAAGTTTGGATATGAAGGCCCTTCTTTTCACTTTTTACCAATCCATATCAAAATCATAGTCTGCAGGGTCAATGTCCCATTTTTCGAGCAAGCCTCTGGCGGCCCTTAGGTCATATTGGCTACGGTCCAGTTCGCCGGCATTCTCTATCATTGCAAGGACTGCATCAAGGCTGGTTTTAGAATTATCTTCTATGCTGTCTATTACGTTTAGCGCATGTGTTCTGGCAAAGGAATTGGGCGTTAGTAATACCTCGGCCAGCGCTTGCAAGGCTTTTTCTTCGGCACCCAAGCCATACAATGCCTCAGCGGCTACGGATTTAACATTGGGAGAGGGGTCATTTAAGGCCTCTTCCAGTGCATTGGTTGCCGACTGGGCCTTTTCTCCCAATATTAATAAACCTGTTGCTCCCCAATACCGCTCAGCAGCCTCCTCTGATTTTAATAGACTCTTAAGTTGAGAAAGGTCTTCTTCTTTGGCCGTTGAGGCCAAATTGGCTGCTTCTATCAATTGCTCCAAATTGATATCGGAGTTGCGCATATAATCATAGGCAGTCGTCCCTTCCGTTTTGTCAATTAGCTCTGCTTCGGGTATAAAACCTGTATCATTAATTTCCAACATCCAATCTTTTGCTGCAGCCCGCATTCTTTCCAGGTCTTCCTTGTATTTGGGGTCATTGGCCAGGTTATTTACTTCCCAAGGATCATTTTCCGTATCGTACAGTTCTTCTGCAGGTTTGGTATTCCAAAAGGCCGATTGGATGGGGTTTAATTCTCCGGCTTTAAAAGCCGCTTCCCAAGACCTAATAGATGGCGCTCTAAATAAATACTCTAAATATTGCCCATAAACTCTATACGGGATATAATTACGGATATACCTGAATTTCTGGTCGCGTACTGCCCTACTCATGTCATAGCGCTCATCCATTCTCCCTCTAAACATGTACACGTATTCCGGGTCAGGTGTTTTCTTCACTCCCAAAAAGGCCTTTCCTTGCAAATAATCAGGAATATCTGTTCCGATAATGCTTAACAGAGTTGGAAACAAGTCCACAAAACTGATTATCCGATCCACTTTTTCTCCGGGTTTTTCAGCAGGAAATAAGTGCTTGTATTTTTCGGGTATTCTCACAATAAATGGCACTCTGGTACCTGCTTCGTAAACGTAACGCTTACTTCTTGCCAACACCCCACCATGATCCCCATAATAAAACACAATGGTATTCTCCGCTTCACCACTTTCCTCCAATTCCTGAAGAATCTCGCCGATTTTTTGATCCATGTCTTCCACCTTGTCATAATACTGTGCCCAATCATGGCGCATTTCGGGAGTATCAGGATGGTAAGGAGGTAAAGTCACCTCTTCCGGACTATGCCTCAGCTCTTCATTGGGAATGGATTTATGGATGGAGCTCTCATGAGAGATGGTACTATTAAAAACCGCAAAAAACGGCTTGCCTTCCGGTCTGTTTTTGTAATGGGCTTCTTTACTGGAATCATCCCAAATGTTTACATTTTGCTTTGGATTTATATTGTAGTCTTCTTTGGAATTATTGGTGGCATAATAACCGGCCTCCCGTAGCATTTGCGGATAAAATTTTACCACATCTGATTTGTCATAATAACTCCTCATGTGCTGATTCCCTCCTGAAATGGCATAAATCCCGGTCAATATTGTGTTCCTTGCGGGGGCACAAACAGGGACATTTGCATAAGCATGTGTATAAAGAAAGCCCTCAGCAGCCAAGGCATCCATATTGGGCGTGGTGGCAAAATCATCCCCATAGCATCCTGCAATCGGGCTATTGTCTTCACTGGTGATCCATAAAATATTGGGGAGAGGCAATTCCTCCTCAGGCTTTGCACATCCAAAAAACAATATGAGCGTAAGAAAATATAAAGTATGTTTCATTTTGGGTTTAACTATTTATTATCGTGAAAACATAAATAAACTCAATTTTTTTGGCTTTGTGTAGTTATCAAGGAAAAATCAGTAATAAACAAGTAACCAAAACGAATACGCTAATCAATAAGGCCATAAATTCAAAATTGGTAATAGATAACCTCTTAAGTGGTTTGCAGTGGTGATGTAGTCATTTTTATTAAGACAATTTTAATCGAACTGAGTTTAAAAACATAAATCATAGTACAATTCTAAGTGCGAAAAGGAAAACCACTATATAAGCAATTGTACAATTGGTTTTAACTTTTTAAAACAGATAAAAACCTAACTTTTTTATGGCAATTCTTTATAAAAAAGAAATAAAATACTCTATATTGTATCAAATATTTTTATAGTTTATGTCTACAATACATAGAGGACTTACTCTTACTGTCACTATAAATGAGGACAAGCTGAGTAATGTCAATGCACTTTTATTTCAATTCCGAAACGACCTCAAAACCAACAGGGATCAATTCGAAAAGTCATTGCCCAGCACCTTCTTTATCAGTTGGCTGACCCTACCTTCTCAAATCTACGACGAAAAGGAGCAACTCCCTGCGAGAATTATTTTAATGACCAGTTACGTCGGGGACAAGCAAAACCATTTAAATGAATTGGTGAATTTTCTGGCACCCCAACTCAAGCAGGTTTTTGGAGAAAGTCATGAATTCCCTGAAAACTATGAGGGAAATGCTGACATGCTTCGTTTCCTAAATAAGAAAACCGTCGCCAATACCTTTTATAGTGGATTTAAATTTATAAGTACCACAGATGTAGCCAAGGAAAAAGAACTTAAATCAGCCGTTTGGGAACATGCCCAACAATTAAATACTTCCAAAGACGCCTCCCAGCTAACCCCTGCGAAGATAAAACGTGAGATTGAAGACTTTGTCGCTAATAATGCTGCACTCAATTGGGCGGTAGAAGAAATTCCTTTTGCTCGGAAAAACAAGATTCAAATGCTACTGCCACTTGTTCTTCTAGGGCTGGTCATGGCAAGCTCCATAATTTGTATTGTTCTCAGCTTTTTTATGGATTCTCTTTTTGTCAAAATCGTGGCCTGGATTTTTCCCTTGTTTGTAATCATCCTAGTAGGCTTAATGTTGATGCTACGTCAAAATGAGAAAAATCCTCATATCGCTAGTGAGGAATTATCAGATGATGAGATAAGGAAAATTGTAGCACTGGAAACACATCCTGTCCTCAATGAAATGACAGTTATCGCCCCACTAAAAAAAGGCTGGGTTAGAAGAGCTTTCTTATTTGTCAGCTTAAGATTAGTCAACTTCTTAACTTATTTTACTTATATACCTACTGTTCATACAGCACGGTGGTTACAGCTGGACAAGGGAAAACGCTTGGTTTTTATTGCTAACTTCGACAACCTCTCCGAAGCCTACGCACATGACTTTGTAGACAGTGAGAAGAGAACCAAAAACATGGCTGTCATTTTTAGCCATGCCTTTGGTTTCCCCGCTACCCGCTGGCTGATTCACAAGCAATACAATCACCGAAGCAAGTACATGAAAGGGGTCAGGGCCCACCAAAAAATTACACAGTTCTGGTACGCTCAAAACCAATATGAGAGTGTAGAAAATTTGAAACGAAACAGGGCTTTCCGGGAAGGGCTATTCAAGGAGATGGATGATGAAGCGATTAAAAAATGGCTATTAACGATTTGAAGCTATGGAATTGGAAAAAGAAGACATTCAAGGGCTAATGGTTCGTGGTCATGGAAACCTGACAAGTGCCAAGTTTCTTTTGTACAATTGTACGGATCCTGTTGGCTCCTGTGATTTTTTAAAAGAGATAACTCCTTTAATAACGCATGCTGATGAGAAACCGGAAGATGAGGCAATTCAAATTGCCTTCACCTATGAAGGACTTGCCTTCCTTAACCTTGAAACACCTGTATTAAACAGTTTTTGTAGGGAGTTCAAGGAAGGCATGTCTGCCGAACAAAGGAGGAGTGTATTGGGAGATATAGGCGAAAATGATCCAGGAAACTGGGATTGGGGCCTTGAAAGTGTACACTTCCTTTTGATGGTATATGCAAAGGACCAAGAGCAACTGGACAAAAGCCTGCTCAGGATAAAAGAGCAAACGGACCGTTGTGGCATTCAATTGATTCATACCCTTCCTACTGCTCTTTTACAGCATCAAAAAGAACATTTTGGTTTTAGAGATGATATTTCCAGACCTGTCATAAGAGAATTATTAGACAAGACACCTCCTGAGACCGCTACCACTTTTCCTGCGGGAGAATTCATCATGGGTTACAAAAACCTTTATGATGAATATGCCCCCGCCCCCTTTGTACCTAAAACCTTGGACAAGAAAGAATTATTGCCATTACATCCTGATTACCCTGAAAGAAAGGACTTGGGGAAAAATGGCAGTTACTTAATATTTCGACAAATGCGCCAAAATGTTCATGCCTTTTGGAATTACATGAAGGAACAAACAGACGAAAAAGCCGCTGCCATCAAACTAGCCAGTAAAATGGTTGGCAGGTGGCCAGACGGTTCTCCTTTGTCACTGTGTCCCATGCAACCTGATTCAGCCTTATCAGAATCCAATGATTTTGGCTTTTGGGATGATGATCAGGATGGGCTAAAATGCCCTATGGGTGCCCATATCAGAAGAACTAATCCCAGGGATCACCTGGTCACCGAAAGAAGTAAAATAGACTCTTCAGAAATGGCTGCTAAACACCAAATGTTGAGAAAAGGAAGACCTTATGGAAAGCCTGTGACTCCCGATCTGGATCCAAATGATATATTGGACGCGAGTGGGGATGAAGAAGAGCGGGGGCTGCATTTTATTTGCATGGTCACAGACATTCGGAGGCAGTTTGAATTTGTACAAAACAACTGGGTAAGCTTCCACAAATTTGGGGGATTGGAGAATGATGCAGATCCCATTATCGGCAATCATTACGATACGGGACAATTCAAAACAAATGAGTTTAGCGAGCCCAATTACCCTATAAGAAAAAAGTACAAGAACCTACCCAATTTTACCTTAATTAAAGGTGGAGCCTATTTCTTTTTCCCCGGTATTAAAGCTTTACAATACATCGCAGACCATGACTAAAGAACACAACCCCAAAGAGGAAAAGGAAATCCAGGATTTGATCCAAACGATGAAGGATTACCTGGACAAGGAATATGCTGACGGCAAGATTCTTAGGAATTTTCACCCTAAGATGCATGGTTTATTAAATGCCACCTTAACCATTCACAATAATTTACCAGAAGAATTAAGGCAAGGGCTGTTTAAAAACCCGGGTATTTACCAAACGTGGATAAGGCTCTCCAATGCTCCTCCAAAAGTTAAATCAGACAAGCCTGCTTCAGGGAGAGGTCTTGCTATAAAAGTTCTTGACGTTCCAGGAGAATTATTAGAAAGTGACCCTATAGGTTCTCCTACCCAAAATTTGCTTTTAACCACCAGTCCAATTTTATCTGCTTGGAATGTTTCATTGTACAAAAAAGCCATCAAAGCAGTATTGTTTGGCCTTTGGGAACAGGTAAAATTTGCGGTTAACCCCTCCCATTGGCGAAGCATATTCCTCACTTTTAAGTACAGCAAAAAGCATGAAAACCTGCTTTCGCTAACTTATTTTTCAGGTGGAGCTTTTGAATATGGCCCTGAATTGTTTGTCAAGTTTGTACTGACACCAAATGAACCAAATTTAGGCTATACTCTCAATCAAGCCAAAGGGGATAATTTTCTTAAATCACAATTGATCAAAGACTGCGAAGCTAAAGCCCATGCCTTTACTTTAAACATACAGTTACACAAAAATGACGAACTGCAACCCTTAGAGAATACATCTATTGCCTGGGAAGGCGAACTAATACCTGTAGCAACTTTGGATATTCCACAACAATCCTTTGACAATGCTGAGCGAATAAAAATGGGCGAGGCATTAGAATTTTCTCCTTGGATAGGATTAAAGGAACATACTCCTGTGGGAGGAATCAACCGTGCTAGGAGAAGGGTCTACAAAGAACTGGCGGCTTATCGTAAAAGTAAGGTATAGCAGATTACTTTATCCATAGCTAATTTCAGAATGACAAGTACACTGATTTTCAAATACTTGTAAATACAAATTTATTTTGGTATTTTAGTAAAACACCTCCTTTCAATTCGTGTATTAATGAAATTTTTATCGCCATATATTCTTTTTCCTGACTTCATCAATTTTCAACTATTTAATTAATAATATTTGATTCCAACGTCTGAGGCTATTTTTTCTTGGTGTCTTGGGTGTCCCGATCTTTATTTTGTAGCTTTATTTCATGTTTGTGAGGGCTAAAACAAATCGATCTGGTAGTGTGTCAGTTCAGGTTATAGATAAAAGTTCAGGAGTTTATAAGGTTGTAAAAACTATTGGAAGTTCTTCTGATGAGTTTGAGGTCGAAAAACTCAAAAAATTGGCCGATGAATTTATTATGAGTTTTCATGGGCAACAAACGCTTGCTTTTGGTCATCAAGATGATGATACTTTTTATCAGTCGGTTTACAATAGCATTCAGAAAGTTCAGATGCTTGGACCTGAGCTGGTTTTAGGGAGAATTTTTGACCAAATTGGGTTTAATGTTATACCCGAAGAGCTTTTCAGGCATTTGGTAATTTCTAGACTAATTTATCCCGTCAGCAAGCTTAAAACGATAGATTATCTTCAAAAATACAAGGGTATTACTATCTCTGTTAATGAGATTTATCGTTTCATGGACAGGTTCCATAAATCACATATGGAAGATGCAAAGAAGATCAGCTATACACATACAGTTGGTGTACTTGGCGGTCAATTCGGAATGATATTTTATGATGTAACCACGTTGTACTTTGAAGCTGCGGATGAAGATGACTTCAGGATATCTGGATTTAGCAAGGATGGCAAGCATAGTAATCCCCAGATTGTATTAGGGCTTTTGGTATCCCAAAATGGCTATCCGCTGGATTATGAAGCCTTTCAAGGGAATAGTTTTGAAGGTCATACCATGTTACCTGTAATCGAACGATTTAAAGCCAAATATAAGCTCGAAAAGCTAACTGTAATCGCTGATGCAGGTCTAATGTCGAACAGTAACATAAAACTTATAAGAGCAAAGAACTGTGAGTTTATATTAGGAGGAAGGATCAAAAATGAAACGGATACCCTCAAAAAGAAAATCTTAAGTCTAAAGCTTGAAGACAAGAAATATTCTGAATTAAAAAGACCAGATGGGCTTCGTTTAATTGTTCAATTTTCGTCATCTAGAGCATCAAAAGATGCCCACAACAGAGCAAAAGGAATGGAGAGACTCAAGAAAAAATTGGCTACAGGTAAACTATCCAAGAAACATATAAACAACAAAGGTTACAACAAATACCTCAAACTAGAGGGAGATGTGACGATTACTATAGATGAGCAAAAATACGAGAAAGATAGTGTCTGGGATGGGCTGAAGGGGTATGTGACCAATACAAGGCTTTCAGCAGACCAAGTGATGGATAGTTATAGGCAACTCTGGCAAGTAGAGCGCACCTTCAGAATAACTAAAACTGATCTGAAAATCAGACCAATATTCCATTATAAAAAAAGAAGGATTGAGGCTCACTTAAGCATTGCCTTTGCTTCCTGTAAGCTTTACAAAGAGTTTGAAAGACAATTAAAGGAAAAAGGAATAGCTCTTAGTGCAGAAAAAGCCCTGGAAATACTCAAAACAATTTTCGGGATTATCTTAAAACTCCCTTCAGGAAAGGAAAAAATAATGCTTTTAGATAAAACTATTGAACAACAGTCAATTTTAAAGCACTTTTCCTGACTTTGGGTGTCCCAATGATGAAGACAGGGGCGGCTTATCGTAAAAGTAAGGTATAGCAGATTACTTTATCCATAGCTAATTTCAGAATGACAAGTACACTGATTTTCAAATACTTGTAAATACAAATTTATTTTGGTATTTTAGTAAAACACCTCCTTTCAATTCGTGTATTAATGAAATTTTTATCGCCATATATTCTTTTTTGTGGCCTTAAATGAAAATTGAAACCCATTGAGAAATAGCCTGGCTATGAAAGCGACATGGATCTCCTTGATTTTTACTTTAATGCTCGCTTTTTCGACGGCTGCGCAAGTCCCTCCCACTCCTTCGACAATTAGTAATCCATCCAGTCTGGCCGATAGATCACTTAATGTGCTCCCCCCTAGTCAAAAGCTTCCGTTCAAGGAGGAGATAAAACAAATTCACGCACTCAAAGAAGCCTACGATTCACTAAATCAGCAGATCAAGAAATTAAAGACTACTCAAATGGACAGCGCCAGAAAGGACAGTCTGATAAATGCCGTAAAAACGCGAGGTCAAAAGGTGCTAGAACAAGAAAAGGAGATGCTTCAAAACTTAATTTCCAGCGAAAACCTTACCAGCGATAAATTAAAAAACAATGCCAATTACCTTTTGAAGCAGGTCGAGTTATCCAAGGAAGCCTTGCAAAAAGCGGATAAAATTCCCGATGTAGAGGAGATTATCGTACAAAATGAGGAAAATCTAAAAGCGCTGAGCAATGAATGGCTTATGCCTGAAATCGAACAACAACTGAGCGGGAGATTAGACAGTAATATTGACCCAAGAAATGTAGATTTTGTGGATTTTTATGGGAAAGGAGCAATGAAAGAACTAGGCCGAGAGAATGTGGAAGGCTATCTATCTATGGCTCAAGCCAAGTCTGTGGCCAAAGAAAAGACAAAGGATATCTCTAACGAGTACTTGCAAAACATCGGCAATAACTACAGCAAAATAAACCTTGATTCCCTAGGGAATATAAAAGTTACGCCACCAAATACTGCTGCTGAGAAATTTAGCCTTAAGGAGCCTAATACCCTGAAAAAAGCAAAAGTTTTGGATAGAATGGGTTTGTACCTTTGGTATGATCCCCTCACTTCATTTGGAGAAGGGGTATTTGGAGATTTTGGGATTAAATACAGCATTAGCAGTCAGTGGCACACCTTTGCTGGATTATTAATCAAACGTCAATTTAAAAATCAATTGGCGCCATCAAGTACAGGTGAAGGAATAAAAGGAGGATTGCGCTTTGGCCTGGGCAATTGGATACTTCAGGGAGAGTTGGCTAGAAGCAATATAAATTTAGCTTATGCACCGGGTTATGAAAGCAAAAATTTTGATGGAACCATCTGGACATCAGGAATAGGGGTAGGTAGAACCATTCCAATGGGGAAAAAACTTCAATCAGTAGTTTTATTAACCTGGGATCCCCTATTTAAAGAAAATCGCAGCCTATCAAGCTCCAAGTTTCAATTTAGAATTGGCTTTGAGTTAAGGCAACTGAAAAAAATCACCCAAGAAATTCCCAAAAATCTAATCCCCTCAAATCCCCGCACAAACGCTACTTCCAAAATGCTGGATTGACCAATTGTTCAAGTCCTTCAGACTTGGGGTAGTAATTCCTACCTAACTTATCAAACAAATACCAGAAATGTCAGGAACAAATTTATTTGAAGACGTGATCGAAAGAAGCCTGGTGGTACAACACGCCTAGTGAGTATGTGAGCGTAAATATATTTTTCACATCAAGGTTCAACCCCATTCAGGGTTGCGGTGAAGGTGTGTAATGACTTTTCCGTGAGTAAAAATCACGGCTATTATTGTTCAAGTCCTTCAGACTTGGGGTAGTAATTCCTACCTAACTTATCAAACAAATACCAGAAATGTCAGGAACAAATTTATTTGAAGACGTGATCGAAAGAAGCCTGGTGGTACAACACGCCTAGTGAGTATGTGAGCGTAAATATATTTTTCACATCAAGGTTCAACCCCATTCAGGGTTGCGGTGAAGGTGTGTAATGACTTTTCCGTGAGTAAAAATCACGGCTATTATTGTTCAAGTCCTTCAGACTTGGGGTAGTAATTCCTACCTAACTTATCAAACAAATACCAGAAATGTCAGGAACAAATTTATTTGAAAATGTGATCGAAAGAAGCCTGAAGGGCTTCAACAACAATAACCACGGGTGAAAACCCGTGGACTGCCAACTCCACATCTATTTCTCAACCCCGATAGTGGGTTGAACAGAACTTCTCAACACAAGAGTTATTCAATTATAGATCTGGGTAGTTACATATTAAATCTACTTCGAAGTCGCTACAACCCGCAAATTCATCAAAATTAAACACTTATTTGCAATCCAAATTAAGAATCCTGTATACGTGACAAAAAAGCATTTTTAAACGTTTCACCGCCAAAATAGGCTTGTTGCACTTCCCAATCCTTAAACCGTGGAAAGGCTTTCTCCACCCGCTCTCTATACCAAGGCTCCACAGAAAGCCCCCAATGAGGAATGGCTCCAAAATCCAGCAATTCTCTCTCCAATCGCTTGAATAAAGGCAAGCTACCAGTCACTCCCTTTACGCTTACCAACTCGATCATACAAGTGTCGTGCTGGTTCATCATGGACAAATGGGCATCACATTGTTTGACAAATCGCAATGAAAATGGTGCTGCCAACAAGTGTTGGTATTCTTGGGCTTCTTCACAGACTTTAATGATTAGGTCTACCGCATCGAAAACCTTTTCCAATGGAAAGCCAAATTCAACTGCATAACCATAAAATTTTAGTTCTCCCAATCCCTGATCCAACACAAAACGAGACTCATCCTCAAAGCCTCCTCCCTCATCTCCACGATGGTCTATAAGTCTGTGAATGGAATTGTTGGTCATTGCTGGGATGGCTTGATGATTTTTATTAAACACCCAAGGAGACAAGCGTCCAGAGATCGCTATTCCGGAAATAAAGGAGGAAATATAATTCCTTTCTCTCCCCGCCTGTGCCCTATTTGGCTTTTCACTGTAATCCCTCGTAGTCACCAGACATTTCCTTTGTTTACCATCTTCAGTGGCGGCAGTCATGTCCCTATAAGGATTGATCAATACTTCAAAATGTCGGTGGGCATTAATGAAAGAATGCACATCCTCTTTCTGCATCTCAGCTTTAAGTTCTTCCCAATTATAATTGATCCTTTCCTCAAAAAGCCTGTAATTGGGTTGCGCTTCTAAAATCATAGAAAACACAATCCCCACGGAACCGATTCCTACCATTACGGCATTGAATTTCTCATCGTCTTGAATCAATTCAATACCGTATTTTTTGACTTTTTCGTCCTTTTTAAATTCAACAGGATTAGTTATTCCATCGCTAGGTTCAACTCTGAAAATCTTACCCCCTTTACCTACTATGGTCATTGATTTAGCAAAAGCTGAAACAGGACCAATTCCAATTCCAGAACCATGAGTTGATGTAGAAATAGCCCCTGTAATGGACTGGATACTTGAGCCCCCCTGATTGATCAAGGCCAATTTATGATAAGTCAAGGCTTGAATCAAATGCCTGATTTTTGTTCCTCCCCCCGTTTCAAAGAGGTAATGCTTTTCCATTGTTTTTTCATTGCCAAAATTCACTTCTACATCAAAGCCATCCTTGTAATCCAATTTTATCCACTCTTTAGCAGGCCGCTGGGTCATGTTCATGTTTTGAGTGCAAACCAAAAAGTCCTCACATTGTGCCACTGCGGTCAAGGCATGCCCAGAACCAACTGCACGCACTTTTCTGTTTTCTTTTTCAGCATTTTTCACCATTTCACTCACCTCCATCAAGCCTTTATAATCGTACCAATTGCAGGATTCATTTTCAGGTGAAAATTTCTCAAACTCCCCTTTTCCAGGTACAAAAAATTGCAAGGGCTCAGAAAAATGATTGCCATACCAATTGCTCCATTGCCGCCTGAGAGGTTTTTCCCGCTCAAAAAAATCATCTCTTGTCAGATCCTTGTCCAGAGATAAAATCACACATTCATGGGCTGCCATTTTTTTATTCAATTGGCCCTCAATAAGCCTTCGAATAAACCTAGGTGTAACCATGAAATTGATTACGTTAACCCAACGGTTTCTTTTTGTTCTGGAACAATGATGGGTAAGGGTATCGTCCAATACTTCAATATGTGCTGGTACATTCTTTCGGTTAAAAACCACTTGAACCAATAAGCCAAAAAGCACCCAAGACACTACTGTATTACCTTTCTTCCAGGTAATAAATTTCGTTAATGCGGACATGTATCTAATCTTCTATTTTAAAAACCATTAAACAACTACCTAATTTATCGAAAATATTAAAAACACACATGGTTTTCCCTTCATTAATTTCAATTTATTAACAGTCTAAACGGTCTCTTAACAATGACTGCTTGCTTTATATTGGTTATTCAATATCTTTGTGCCCATATACTATGCACGGGGTGCTTGACTATTGTCGGGCTGAGAAAATACCCGAAACCTGATTTGGATAATGCCAACGTAGGGATGCAAGCCAGATTTCCTTTTGTAATTTGAAGCTACATTCCACTGGTTTTTTCCGGTCGAATGTTTTTTTTATAAACGAATTTCAAAATGGAAATAGAAAAGCAAAAAATGGGGCTGATCCCACAGCAACAGAGAAACTGGCAAAACAGACCCGAATGGTTTTTCAACCGAGACCATACAGACACCTATGAACTTTGGTATGAAGGCCGTTATAAAAGAGCTGAGGTCTGGCAGAAAAAAATAATGGAACAGTTGGTAACCAAAGACAAAAGGGTGAAAACCTTATTGGAATTTGGTTGTGGCACGACCAGGTTCACTCGGTGGTGGAAAGAGATCGGTATAGAGTCTACTGGTGGAGACATTTCTCCTTTGATGTTATCTCAAGCCATCCACCTGTTTGATGGTGATTTGGTGATGGCAGATTCTCATCACATGCCCTTCAAAGACAATACTTTTGATTCCCTCGCCTTTATCACCACTTTTGAATATTATAAAGATCCGATGAAAGTGATCCGAGAAGCGGCAAGAGTTGGTAAATACGGCATTGCAATGGGAATGATGAACAGAAATTCACCCAAAGTACTTCGCCGCAGGGTGCAACAACTTTTTGGTAAGAATCCATTTTATGTCACTGCCACCTTTTACACCCCAAAGCACCTGATAAAAATTATAGAAGAAGCATTGGAAGGGAGAGATTATACCATAAGCTGGTCTTGTACTGGTCTTCCTAAATGGTTTCCAGTACAGCAGTGGAACATGCCCTACGGAGATTTCTTTGGGCTGTATGTGCAGTTTAACGACGTTAAATAGATGAGCGAAAAAGTCGGAAAGATTGATGAAAGATTATTGGGTGATTTTATTACCTCCCATTGTGGGAGACCCAATAAAAATATAAGCGTAGGCCCTGGTTTTGGCATTGATGTGTCCATTGTTGAATTACCGGGAGGCCAGTCCATGGCCCTCACCAGTGACCCTCTTTCCTTAATTCCAACGTTAGGCTTGCAGGAATCTGCATGGTTATCTGTTCATTTAATGGCCAATGACATGGCTACCACAGGCTTTGCGCCACAGTATGGACAATTTGTTTTGAACTTGCCGGCAACTTTGAGTCAGTCTGATTTTAAAATTTATTGGCAATATATCCATGAGTATTGTGCTGCAATAGGCGTTGCCATCACCGGAGGCCATACTGGTTTTGTAGAAGGGCAGAATTCTACCATTGCTGGAGGAGGCACTTTTATTTGTATCGCTCCTAAAGAGCAATTGCTGGCAACCCCTAAAGCTCAGGTTGGCGATAGTATTCTGATAACCAAGGGAGCGGCTATTTCTTCAGCTGCAATATTGGCCATGAGTTTTCCAAAAATGGTGACCAATAAACTGGGCAAAGCCGTATTTCAAGAAGCTGAAGCTTCCTTTCAACAGACAAGTTCTATAAAAGATGCCCTCATCGCTACAGGAAATCCTGAGGAAAAGAATGTGACTGCCATGCATGATGTCACCGAAGGAGGTGTGTTGGGAGCCATTTATGAACTGGCCACTGCAGCCAATTGTGGGGCTGAAATCAATGAGGATTTGATTCCCGTAGGAGAAGTTCAGGCAGCGGTTTGTCAGCTTTTCTCTTTAGATCCAAATCATTGCATTGGGGCAGGTGCCATGCTCATCACTTGCAAAAAAGAGCAGGTAATAAAAATAAAGCACAGGTTGGCCAATGAAAATATTGACTGTACTGAAATAGGGCGGTTAACGGCAGCTGATAAGGGGATTTTAATTGATAAAGCCGGCATTAAAACGCCCATGATTTATCAGTCGACAGACCCCTACTGGGAAGCTTTTTTTGGAGCATATAAAAAAGGTTGGCAATGAAAAAACTAAATATTCAAAGTGGACAAGGCATTTATCTGGTCATTGACCCATCGGACAAACCAGAAGAAATATTGTTCCCTACCCTTGAAAAGCTGTTTGATTTCCCTCTTGCTGCTGTGCAAATTTGGGATCATTTCGGAGAAGACCAGGATGCAGTAGCATTTACAAGTAAGGTGGTGGAATTGGCCGCTGCTTATACCTTTCCAATTTTGGTAAACAATAGATGGGATTTACTTAATGTAGAAGGGGTAGACGGCATTCATTTGGACAGCATCCCTTCGAATTTATCCTCCATTAATGCGTTTTTGAACAAAAAACACATGGTAGGATTGACGGTCAATAATGACCTGGAATTGATCCGACAGGCGGATCAATTGGGCTTTGATTACGTATCCTTTTGCTCTGTTTATCCTACCTCCACTACTCAGCATTGTGATTTAGTTAGCTTTGATTCCATAAAACAAGCAGGAAAAATCACTAATATGCCAATATTCTTGGCGGGAGGAATTAAAACAAAACACCTTGGTGAGCTAAATGCACTTCCTCATTCAGGTATAGCTTTAATTTCAGGAGTAATGCAAAATCAAGACCCCGTCAGCGCCTTACAAAATTATTTTAATTCATTACAATCAAATTAACGATGAGATTATCTACCATTGATAAATTATGTTGCCCATTCGATAAATCTGATCTGGAGTTGACCAGTATAACAAAAGATACAGATAAGCGTGTGCTGGAAGGCTGGCTCCACTGCAAATCATGCAAAAGGATCTATCCTATTGTAAAAGGTCTACCCATTATGAATCCCGATGAATACAGAGAGGTAGATTTGGAAAAACCATTGCTGGAAAAATGGAGCAAGCACCTTGAAGGGAAAACGGTTAACAATTTCCGATTGATCGAAGCCGAAAAAGATATTTAACCCTAAATAATATTACCCAGGTTGTGCAATGGCCATTTCATTGCACAACCTGGTTTTATAAGTTTAATTATTTCCTACTAATTACAACAATTCCCACCTTCTCGAGTTCTTTATTATTCAGGTGCTCGTTTCGAATCCCTTCATCGCCACTACTTCTCAAAAAAATCCCTTTGACAAGGTTACCGCTTAAGCATTTCAATAGTCGCAATGTTGGTACATGGACTCTTAAAAACTTTATCGTTTATTGTAACTTAATTTTTATATTGAAGGGCAGAAAAACTCCTGGCTAAATATTATATGCGATTAAAAAGACCTAGAATTCGGCGGAAAATTTTATTTACTTTAGAAAGGCAGTTGGTAAAAGGTGCTCAGTACCAGCTTTTGGTAGTTGCAGCATTAATAGGCATGATTTCCATTTTCGGGGGATTACTAGTGATACCTACTGACAGCCCTTCTCAATCCTTGGGTGAAGCAGTTTGGTGGGCATTCCTTAGGCTTACTGACCCTGGTTACTTAGGTGATGACCAAGGCAATTGGCGCCGCTTTATCTCCACCCTTCTTACCATAGCAGGTTATGTGATCTTTTTGGGTTCTTTGGTAGCCATCATAACCACCTGGATGAACAGGAAAATTCGACATTTAGAACAAGGCCTTACCCCAGTAACTGCCAACAATCATTTAGTTATCCTGGGTTGGTCCAATAGAACGATTCACATTGCTGCGGAAATCTTCCAGTCAGCAGGAAGATTGAAAAGATTGTTCGAAAAATTTAACATCAAGAAATTACAACTGATTATCCTATCTGAAGAAGTTAGTCCCTTTCAGATGCAGGAGCTAAAGGACAATCCCATGATCGGACGCCGTGCTCACGAAGTAATTTTGCGCACTGGTGTCTCTATTGACAGAGAGCATTTGCGAAGGGTGGACGCCCTAAATGCCGCGGTCATTATAATTCCAAGTTTAGCCTATGACCGCAAAGAACTGATCAACCCAGATGTTGAAACCATTAAGTGCCTGCTGTCTCTGAATGCTGAAGCCAGGCAGTTTAACTTCACTACCCTGCCTTATGTTATCGCCGAGATCCAAGATGATCACAAGATAAATGCTGCTTACAGATCCTATAGCGGACCATTGGAAATTATTGGAAGCAATGCAATCATTAGCCGCCTGATGGCACAAAACATCCGTCATCCAGGGCTTTCACAAGTATATAACGAGCTGCTGTCCCAGTTGTCTAAAAACAATATTTTTACCCGGGAATTCCCAGAAACCATAAATCACCCTTTAAATACTGTCAAAAAAGCATTCACTAAGGCGATCGTTTTAGGCATCGTCAGAGAGGAAAATGCTGTTTTCATTCCTTATTTAAATATTGATGGCAATGAAATTATAAAAGAGAAAGACCAGTTGATCCTGATAGCCAGAAATTTTTCAGACCTGGAATTGGAAAAGGACTCGATTGAGAAAGTAGGAACCCAACTCCCTAAGAAAAAAGCCTTGTCTGTAGAGGAACAGACGGGAATAATTAGAATTTTGGTATTGGGCTGGAATGAACATGTGCCTTCCTTAATTAAAGAATTGACCACTTATGAGGATGAATCCTACTATATAAGGATCGTCTCATTAAAGCCACTTCAAGACAGGAAAAAGGATTTTGGGATTGTAAGTGAAGTACATAAGAGAATAGTAATCGATCATATTGTTGCAGATTATTTGAGAGAGTCCGTCATAAAGAAGGTTGAAGCGGAAACCTTTGACCATATTTTAATGGTAAGTAGTGACAGGATGGAGGAAGAGGAAGAGGCTGATGCAAGAACCATGGTAGGCTTTGTTTTGCTTGAGGAGGTTTTGGAAAAATCCATTAAAAACCCTTCTATTTTATTGGAATTGGCTGACCCTAGCAATGAATCACTGTTGAAATCTTTCCAAAGCGAAGTAATCATCAGTCCGTTGATTTTAAGTCATCTATTGGCAAGTATTGCCATGCAAAGAGAGCTGTATAGCATATACAATGAACTGTTTACGGTGGGAGGCCCTGAAATAATCTTTAGGAGCATTGAAGAGTACGAAATAAATGTGGACACAGCGACTTTTTCAGAATTAGAAGAACAGGCTTCGGCTTATGGCGAAACTGCACTTGGCGTATTTATGCAAGGTGACAAAGGAAAACGTCTCGTTTTAAACCCTCCAAAAGAGGTTACAATAAACTTGTCTGCCATTGACAGCCTTGTAATCCTAACGACTGTTTATTAAGCTAGAATCGGCAGTAGTCTTTTTATAGGGCCTAAATGCTATTGCAATACTCCATATAATTCTCCATCTCTTTCTCCATTGATTTAAATTCCGTGTACGTCAATCTTTCAATTACCTAAAACTCCAGAGGAGTGATATTTCTGTAGCTAGGGTTGCAAACCCCTAGCACAAATAACATATACAGCTCGATTTTGGCGGTATTGTTGCTCTTTTTTCTGCAACAATGCTGACAAAATCTCGAGACAAGTAAGTTACCCTACCTTACTGTTGCCAAAATTTTAGACTTGTTTCTAACTCTTTATATACTTAGCGTAATCAAAGTAAAATTGGACAGTTTATATTTTTACAGGTATTAATTAACCCCTGGATATGATTTAAAGGCTTAAGCTTCTGGTTTACCTTATCTCTTCCTGTTCATTTTTTCCCCTGAGTTGCTACGCTTCAGGGCAGGCTTAACACAAAAACGAACCAAAAAAGTCAAGGATGTATGTAAATCTTAACGCAAAATGAATACTCACTGGCTAAACAAAAAAAAACTCCGCCGAAAAGGCGTCAGACAGCTTTTTTGTTCCTAACGCCATTGAGAAATCATTTTACTAATTTCCATAAGGCCGGAATAAAAAAGAAATTAGTGTTGATTTTAATTAACTGCCAAATGTTACTTTTTGCAGAGGTCTTAGAATTCCATCTCTTTCTCCATTGGATTAAATTCCGTAAACGTCAATTTTTCAATTACCTAAAACTCCAGAGGAGTGATATTTTTGTAGCTAGGGGTGCAAACCCCTGGCAGAAATAACATATACAGCATGATTTTGGCGGTATTGTTGCTCTTTTTTCTGCATCAATGCTGACAAAATCTCGAGACAAGTAAGTTACCCTACCTTACTGTTGCCAAAATTTTAGACTTGTTTCTAACTCTTTATATACTTAACGTAATCAAAGTAAAATTGGACAGTTTATACTATTACAGGTATTAATTAACCCCTTGATATGATTTAAAGGCCTAAGCTTCTGGTTAACCTTATCTCTTCCTGTTCATTTTTTCCTTGATGAAAAAACGAACCAAAAAAATCAAGGCTCAATGTAAATCTTAACACAAAATGAATACTCACTGGCTAAACAAAAAAAAACTCCGCCGAAAAGGCGTCAGACAGCTTTTTTGTTCCTAACGCCATTGAGAAATCATTTTACTAATTTCCATAAGGCCGGAATAAAAAAGAAATTAGTGTTGATTTTAATTAACTGCCAAATGTTACTTTTTGCAGAGGTCTTAGAATTCCATCTAATTCTCCGTTGATTTAAATTCCATGCGAGTCAATTTTACCGTTACCTAAAACTCCAGAGGAGTGATATTTTTGTAACTAGGGGTGCCAACCCCTGGCACAAATAACCTATACAGCTCGATTTTGGCGGTATTGTTGCTCTTTTTTCTGCAACAATGCTGACAAAATCTCATACGTGATCAACTCCACGTTAGCTTTTCTATGTCTTCCAATCCCCGCTAAATAAAAACGGTTATCGATGTAAATCCAAGTTAGCTACCAAACCTTACTTTTAGCTAATGCCTTTGCCTTTAGGCGAAAAAATAACATTTCATACCCTGAATAAAAACATTTAGATCCACTATTCTATACCCCTATTTGATATATTTGAATAATATTAGGGCAGTGTCAAACAAACATTATTTACCTTATCAAAACCTATTTTCCCGAACTACCGGTTTCACATAGACCGGTAGTTTTATTTTTTTCTTAAAATGATTTACAGCAAAACCATTTTAACTAGTTAACCGCTAAATCCCTTTAAACCTAATCTGCCCCATGGTGCCGGCTTTAGGTTTTCACAAATTTCCATTTTCCTTTTCTAAAAAACCACAGCGCCACCAGCGCATGAAGAGAATGACAAAAAGCAATGGTAATGAAGATACCCGTAGTATTGAGACCATAAACGATCGCTAGATAATAGGCCAAAGGAATTTCCAATAACCAGAATACACTAATATTAATATAGGCAGGTGTGGTGGTATCGCCTGCACCGTTAAAGGCTTGAACCATCACCATGCCTACCGCATAAAACACATAGCCTAAAACAGTTACCTTTAACCCTGTTGCTGCTATGGCCCTTACTTCCTCTTCCTGGGTAAACGCCGCTACAAGCGCATCTGCAAAAAACAAATAGATTATTGTCACCCCTGCCAAAAACATAAAGTTATACCTGGCGGTAAGGTAAGTCGCTATTTCTGCACGGTATGCTTTCCCCGCTCCTAAATTTTGCCCAACAAGCGTTGCAGCAGCAGCCGATAAACCCCAGGCCGGCATAAGGCTAAAAAGCAATATTCTAAAAGCTATGGTATATCCTGCTACAGCAACACTTCCAAATTCAGAAGCGATTCGTGTAAGCACTATCCAAGCAGCGGAGTCCACTAAAAACTGCCCCATTCCTCCGATGGATATATTAATAATTTTCTTAAGCGTTTCCCAACGTATCAAAAGGTTGGAAGCTCTTATAACCAAGCGGTGTTTCCCATTAAAGAGGTGGTACAATTGGTACAGTACGCCTATGCTTCTACCAATAGTCGTGGCCCAAGCAGCTCCAACCAAACCAAGGCCGTCAATGGATCCAAGGCCAAAAATTAACAATGGATCTAAAAATATATTCAACCCATTGGAAATCCACAATGCCCGCATTGCCAAATGAGCAGATCCTGCCCCACGGAATATTCCATTGATCAAAAACAATAACATAACTGCCGTATTGCCTGCAAAAATGATCTTTGTATAGGAGGTTCCCCTTTTTAAAACTTCGGATTCCGCTCCCATTAATCGAAGGATATCTTCCGCAAAATGAAAACCAGCAATTCCCAAAGCCATGGATACCAAAACCCCTACCAACAATAATTGGAAGGCCAATGTACCTGCTTGTTTATAGTTTTTTTCACCAAACCTACGCGCTACCAAAGCGGTGCCTGCCATACTAATGCCTACCCCAAGTGAATAGATGATTGAAAGCACCGCTTCAGTAAGGCCTACGGTGGCCACGGCATGTTCTCCTAGCCTGCCAACAAAAAATATATCCACTACTGCAAAAAGTGATTCCATGATCATTTCCAAGATCATAGGAATCGCCAAAAGAAATATACCGGTCTTTATGGGAAGCTTGGTAAAGTCCTGCTCACTTCCACGGATGGCGAGTAAAAATAATTGATAAGTTGAAACAAGCTTTTTCATAAGGTTAATCAATGCCAAAGAACCGTAAATTAATCTGGTGTTGACCTACCATAGTCAATTTAAACATTCCATAATAAAACAGTTTTATTGAAGGATTTCTTCGAGCACCCCACTATTTTTTGAAATATGCTCCCATTCTTCTACATAAAAGTTAATTCTTACCATCATTCCAGGAGAAAAGAGTAAATGATCCTCACCAGTAAGGTAGGCAGCCAAATGGCTCACTCCTGGATTATGCCCTACCATCATGGCATGATTTGTTGTGCTTCCTAAGCTGTGAATGACCTGGAGTAATACCTTGTGATCAGCCTGATAAATTTTATTGACAAGGGAACATTCACCAATTTCTATTTGAGATGCCAAAATATCAGCTGTTTGCCTACAGCGGTTGGCTGGACTATAGACTTGATGATTACAAACCTGACCACTGACTTTCAACAGGTGGGACAGCCTTTTCAATTGGTCTATACCTGGTATTGTAAGGTTCCTTTTAAGATCAATTGTCTCAAAACTTGGTGCCTCTGTAAGGCCATGCCTAACCAATAATAATTCCTTAGCCATCTGCTCAATTTTAACTGCAAAAAGAATAATAAATATGTGGAATTTTTATCGGCAATAAAAATTGCTTTGAATGATTATTTGGAAGAGAATAATATGACATCTATTTTTAGGACTTGAATTGTGGAATTTTACCTGATCCCATTTACTTTTATCTATAAAGAAACCAACCATGCCAAAGAATTTAGTCATAGTCGAGTCACCTGCAAAGGCCAAGACAATAGAGGGATACCTGGGGAAAGACTTTAAAGTTGCTTCCAGCTACGGGCATGTTCGAGATCTCCCTAAGGGTGAAAATGCTATAGATGTAAAGAATAAGTTCAAACCTACTTATGAAGTCACCGCCGATAAAAAGGAAGTAATAAAAGAATTAAAAAAATTAGTTAAGGGTGCAGAGACAGTTTTCCTAGCGAGTGATGATGACCGTGAAGGAGAGGCAATTTCATGGCATTTAAAAGAGGTTCTTAATTTAAAAGATGAAAGCACCAAAAGGATCGTTTTTAGGGAAATTACTAAATCTGCAATTTCAAAAGCATTAGAATCCCCAAGGACTATCGATTATGATCTGGTAAATGCACAACAAGCCCGAAGAATTTTAGACCGCTTGGTAGGATTTGAACTCTCTCCGGTTTTATGGAAAAAAATTAAAGCAGGTCTTTCTGCTGGAAGGGTTCAGTCAGTAGCTGTTCGCTTTATTGTAGACAGGGAAAGGGAAATTGAAAAATTTAACCCTACCGTTTCTTTTAAAATAACCGCACTTTTCGATGTTGAAGGAAAGACACTTTCTGCTGAATTACCTAAAAAGTTTGAAACCAAGGAGGAAGCAGAGGCATTTTTAAAGAATTGTCTCCAAGCAGATTTTTCAATCAAATCTCTTGAAACCAAACCAGCAAAGAAAAGTCCGGCACCGCCATTTACTACTTCTACATTGCAACAGGAAGCAAGTAGAAAATTGTATTTCTCTGTAGCTCAAACAATGAACATTGCCCAAAAGCTATATGAATCAGGTAAGATTACTTACATGAGGACAGATAGTCTTAATTTGTCTGAGGATGCATTAAAGGATGCTGAAAAAGAAATAAAATCAGCTTATGGGAATGAATACCACAACAAAAGGAAATTCAAATCTAAATCCGAAGGTGCCCAGGAAGCCCACGAAGCCATCAGGCCCACCTCTTTTTCAGAATCAAACGCCGGAAAGGATAGGAATGAACAGCGCTTGTATGAATTGATTTGGAAAAGAGCAATTGCTTCTCAAATGGCAGATGCACAATTGGAAAAAACCAATGTATCGATAGCCATTTCAAATGCAGATCAGACATTAAGTGCCAATGGTGAAGTGATCAAATTTCAAGGATTCCTAAAAGTTTACCTTGAAAGTACAGATGAGGACGAAGAAGAAGAGACAACAGCAAAAGGGCTATTACCTCCATTGACTGTGGGACAGCTTTTACAGTTGACCGAGATGAAGGGACGCCAATCTTATACCCGACCATCTGCAAGGTACACAGAAGCGTCCTTGGTGAAGAAACTTGAGGAGATGGGTATCGGTAGGCCATCTACTTACGCTCCTACGATTTCTACCGTTCAAAAAAGAAATTATGTAATAAAGGAGTCTAGGGATGGAACCCAAAGGAAATTCATTGAAATGATCATCCAGAATGGGGCTTTTACTGAAACAGAAAAAACAGAAACGACAGGGACAGAAAAAAACAAACTCTTCCCTACCAATATTGCCATGGTGGTTAATGATTTTCTTGTTGAGCATTTCCCAAATGTGATTGACTTTTCCTTTACGGCTAAAGTGGAAAAGGAATTTGACCAAATCGCTCAAGGCCTACAACCTTGGGAAGAAATGATACAGAATTTTTACGGCAATTTCCATACTAAGGTTGAATTGACCGAAAACATTAAAAGAACAGATGTTAATTCAAGCAAGGAATTGGGCATAGATCCAAAAACTGGCAAGGTTATCATCGCCAGGCTGGGTAAATTTGGCCCTCTGGTGCAGATTGGAGATGCAGAAGATGAAGAAAAACAATTTGCCAGCTTACTTAAAGGGCAGTTCATTGAAAGCATTACGCTAGAGGACGCGCTGGAATTGTTCAAGCTTCCCAGAGATGTTGGAATGTTTGAGGACAAAAAAATAGTTGCCGCAATTGGCCGTTTTGGACCTTATATCAGGCACGACAGCAAATTTGTTTCTTTAGGGAAAGAATACGATCCATTGTCAGTCTCCGAAGAGGTAGCCATACAATTGATCAAAGACAAGCGTGAGGCTGATGCCAAAAAACACATCAAATCATTTGACGAAAACCCTGACATACAGGTGCTAAATGGAAGATGGGGTCCTTTCATAAAGATGGGAAAAAGCAATTTTAAGATTCCAAAAGACAAAGAAGCAGAATCATTGACTTACGAAGAAGTCATGAAGATCATTGAAGCGCAGGGAGACACTAAAAAAGCCAAACCCAAAAAGGCTCCGGCAAAGAAAGCTCCAGCAAAAAAGAAAAAGGAAACGAAAGCTAAGAAATAAAAGAGGGCAGGTTGATACCTGCCTTTTTTGTTTCATTAAACCCAGATTTTGTAAATCGGATTTCTAACATGTCTAGGGTAATGGTTAAATCAATAGAAAATTAGGCTATTTCAAGATTGCGTATTAGCATTACTATGGTGAAGTCAAAATAGCAACAAATTGACTGATTTTGGCCTCTGCGGCGGATCATCACCTAATAAATAATCTATTGCATAGTTCAGGTCAAACCTAAACTTCAAATCCCCCCCATTTTTTGTAGTAAATTGATTTTGCTAGCGTTAAAGTCATTTACTCACCCAGCTTTTGCGCCAACCAGCTTTTTCTTTAATGAATTAATTTTTTTCATGATTGTATTAATAAATATAAATACAACTTCAAGTTTTGGCATGATGTTTTCATAATATTTAAGGACAACTATTCATCTAAATAAATAGACAAATGGAAGATAAATCCTCAATATTAAAAAAACACAGTGATTCCAACATCAGGGTAAAACTTTCAATTTGGGTATCACTTTTAGTTACGACCATGATACCACAAGGGCTCATGGCGCAAATTCAAGAAGGTCTTCCTAAACCTACTGACCCAATAGATCCTTCAGACACCAGCGATTTGGTAATATTTATTATTTTACCCATTCTGGTTTTAATTTTATACCTTTTTTGGAGGAAGGCCATGAAGAAAAGAAAAGAAAGAAGGGACTAATTATTCTATAGTTCCCATTCTTTTTTAAGAAAGGTAAGTTTCAAAAATTATCTAGTCACAATACATCCTGTACTATTTTTAGCCCACAATCCGATTTGCCGTTAAATAAAAATATACTTTTGGATGTGTCTGAAAATGCTTTTTACTTGTTCTAGGTATTAGCTGTGACTTCCATATTTTCACTTAATGAAGTTTGCTGTTATTGAACTTGATTCATTACAGGTAATTCAAAAACCGTTCAAATTTGAATTGATAAACTTTCGTCTCAATTAATTGGATTGAGACGAAAGTATCCTATTTATTTCACACATTCTATACCATTAGAGTAAACCAATTATTTCTCAGCAGATTGGTTGGGGTTGGACTATCATTAGGCATGAAGATTCAATGATTTCTGAGCTTATCAATTAGCTCTTCTTTCTTTAGGTGGCTTACGTTTTCTATACCTATTTCTTTTGTTTTATTATAGAGTTCTTCTCTAGTCCACTCCTCATAATCAGGTGCTTTCCCTCCCTTTTGAGCTGTTGCAGCATCTGGGGAATTGGCAATCCTGGCTGATTTCTCTTTACTATACCCTTTATCCCGAAGGGCTTCATATTGAGCCTCGTTTTTAATTTTACTAAGTTTTCCTTTCGGCATGATAGTATCATTTAAGCGTTGTCCCTTCTATATCTTTCACTTTCGGTAGTCACTTCTTTATCGGCATTTTTTGCCCGTTCTAAATCATCTTTAGCTTTCGCTTTATCTTCTGACTTTTCTTCGCCCTTCTCGGAAGATTTTTTTCCAGCTTTTCCATCTTCAGCTTCTTTCTGGGCATCTATGAAACTATTATTCTGGAAATCGTCCTGTTTATTGTTTTGATTATTCTTTTCCATCTTTATTTATTTTGTTTTATTATATGTAAATTATAACCAAAACCATTCCAAATTGACTTTGATACCAATTTTCACAGTAAAATTTCACCCTAAGTCCTATTTTATTTGTTTATCCTTTCACAAGGAAATATATTCACGTATCAATAGTTAAGAAAAATTTTAATTAAATATGAGCAGTAACTTAAAAAATTCCAGAAGAACCTTCCTTAAAGGTAGTCTTTTGGCGCTGGGAGGTATAAGTATTGTACCCCGACACGTTTTGGGTAAAGGACATCTTGCACCCAGTGATCATTTAACAAAAGGTATAATAGGTGTTGGCGGCATGGGAAGAGGCCATTTCAATTATGCAGGAACCAAAACGGTAGCCATTTGTGATGTAGACACTCGTCACATTGGAATCGCTCAGGAAACTTTAGGTAAAAACGTTAAAACTTTTGCTGATTATAGAGACCTCATCCAACTTCCTGAAGTTGACATTGTACACATTGCTACTCCTCCCCATTGGCATGGTATTATGGCTGCAGATGCGGCGAGACAAGGCAAAGACATTTGGTGCGAAAAACCAATGACAAGGACCATAGGAGAAGGAAAAAAAGTCATGGAAGCTGTGAAGCAACATGGCAATGTTTTTAGATTGAACACTTGGTTTCGTTTTGATAGTAACTTTTATGGTATGAATACCGAAGTCAAAAACATCAAGAAGCTGGTAGATTCTGGAATGCTAGGTTGGCCTCTCAAAGTAACCGTAGGTAAATTAACTGGATTTGATTGGAAATTTTACTGGGTAGGGAAAACTGGCTTGAATGAAATGCCTATTCCCAAAGAACTTGATTATGATCGCTGGCTAGGCCCAGCTCCCTACAAGCCTTATAATGAACACCGCACACATGGGACTTTCAGAGGTTATTGGGATTATGACGGAGGTGGATTAGGAGATATGGGACAACACTACCTGGACCCAGTCCAATACTTCTTGGGAAAAGATGACACCAGCCCAGTTAAAGTAGAAGTGGATGGGCCACAACAGCATCCTGAGGCTGTAGGCACTTGGAGGAAAATCACTTACACCTATGAAGATGGCTGTCAAATCATTCTGGATGGAGAAGGAACTACTGAAGCACCTTATATAGAAGGCCCAAATGGCAAGCTTTACAGAGGCTTTAAATCGGACATTCCTAATATGGAAAGGAAATTGGCACAATTCCCTGAGCCTGCACCTCAAGTTACTGACTTTGTAGATGCGGTTAAAAACAGAAAGAAATTTGCCCTCAACGAGCAAAATGGTTTTCGATCATGCACCTTGGTAAACATGGGATTGGCAGCCTTGAGACTTAATAGGGATTTGAATTTTGACCCTGTCAAATTAGAATTCATAAATGATGAAGGGGCCAACAGGCTCGTGAATCAGCCAATGAGAGCACCTTATACCATTTGATCTAAAAAATAAAAGGAATACCAGTATTATGGAAAAATATTTTATAAAAAAAGTGGCTATCCTACTTTGCCTTTTTATGGGGCAGGTGTTTTTAAGCCAGGCACAAAATCAACTCGATGCGGGAAGAACTACGGCCACTAAAATTGCTGATTTGCTCAACCGCTTCCCGGCTGAAAATGCCAGCAACTTAGAAACTGCGATGAAGCAGATGGAAAACCTTGGAGCAAGTGGCATCACAGAAATGGCCCTTATGCTAAAACCAGGTGTTAACAATGAAAAAATAGAGTATGCATTGGCCGGTTTTGCATTTTACGCCAGTAAGGATGGCCGAGAAGAGCAAGCAAACATGGCGGTAGAAGCCTACAGCGATGCGCTTGAAAAACTGAATGACCCGGAATCACAAAACTTTGTATTGAAACAAATAAAGTGGATTGCCAAAGACACGAATGTAGAAAGCATCAAGCCGTATTTAACCGATGAAAGACTCTCTGGAACAGCTTCAAGGGTATTGGCAAATATTGGCTCTCCTACTGCACAAGCAGCATTAATGGCGGCTTTAGAAACAACTAGCAATGAGGACCAAAAAGCCAATTTTATTGAGGCTTTAGGAGATATTCGATCAACAGCAGCTACTGAAATGATCTCACCTTATGTTAATTCTACTAATGCGTCGCTAAAAAGAGTAGCCATTTATGCGCTTGCCAATATTGCTGAGCCCTCAAGTGCTGGGTCACTGTTTGCATCCGCTGAAAGTACAGGTTTTACTTTCGACCCTAGTAATGCTTCAGCACAATACCTAAGGTATATTGACAATTTAGGTGCTAAAGGTAACACTAAGTTAGCCTTAAAACTGGCAAAAAAACTAGATAAATCCACCGATATAGCGGAGCATTACCATACCAAGGCTGGTGCCTTAGAATTATTGGTGAAATATGCTCCCGAAAAAGCAAACAAACAAATTATAAAAGCTTCTCAAGCGGATGAATACAGGTATAGAGGTACTGCTTTAGGCTACCTTACCGATGATCAACTTATTCAAGGACTGGATGATTGGAAAAAAACATTGAGCAAAGGCTCTGATGAAGCTGTTGTAGCAATACTTCAACGAATGGGTAGTGTAAAAAACGATGCTATCGCCCAAACCATTTTACCTTATCTGGGAAGTACGAATGCCGATATTCGTCAAACAGCCATTTCTTCTATCGTAACATCAGGTGATAATCTCGCGTTGACAGAGATCTTAGATCTTTTTACTGTGGTTGACGATGAAGATAAAAAGCAATTGGTAGCTGCTTTGCAAAGCATGAATGGAGACAATGTTACAGCTGAAATAGCCAATAGAATTGCTGATGCATCCAATGAAAACAAAATAGCATTATTAGGTCTATTGGCTTCAAGAGCCGCTGAAGATCAAATTGATGTTGTATTTGCAGCTACTTCTAGCGATTCCCCAGAGGTCAAAACTGCTGCGCTAACGGCACTTTCTTCAATGGCCACTTCGGATGATTTGCCGAAATTGATAGCACTATTAAAAAGTGAAAGCAATACAGATGACCTGGGTAAAATCCAGGAAGCTATTATTGTTGCAAATGCCTTAAAAGGAGATGTAGCTTCAGAAACCAAATGGGCTATGGACCTATTGCCTCAATTGGCATTGGATAAACAAATGAACTTGTACAAAGTCATGGCCAAAACTGGTGGACAATCAGCTTTGAATAAGCTTCAGGACATTTATGAAACAGGAAATGTAAAACAAAGACAGGCTGTGGTAAGTGCCTTGAATCAGGCAGAAGATCCTGCAGCCACAGGGCCATTATTACATATCGCTAGAAATGCAAGTACCGATAATTTGATGGAAGAAGCATTGGCAGGTTACGTGAGGTTAGTGCCAGCAACTGATGGAGCAAATGTTCAGAAAGTTTTAATGCTAAGAGACGCTTTGGAATTGGCCAAAAGTCAGGAGAACATTCAAGCGATATTAAACAAGTTAGGCAACTACCCTACTTTTCAAGCATTACTTGTTGCTGGAAAATACCAAGAAATACCAACCTATCAGCAAGCTGCTGCTCGAGCAGTGATGAATATTGTTCAGAACAATGATGCCCTTTTCGGTAACAAAGTGAAGAGTATCGTAGAGCGCACCATTGAAGTGATCAGTGGGCAGGACAGTCAATATTATAAAACTTCTCTTAAGAAGTTCCTCGATGAGATGCCTACAACGGCTGGATTTTACAGCTTGTTCAATGAAGAAAACCTTGACGGTTGGAAAGGTGTTTTCAGCAATCCAATAAAAAGGGCAGAAATGACCGAAAGAACATTCAAACGCGAACAAGAAAAAGCCAATGAAACCATGAAAACTGGCTGGATAGCAGAGGACGGTTTACTTGTCTTTACAGGTAAAGGTCAGAACATTGCGGCAGAAAAAGACTTTGGTGATTTTGAAATGTTTGTGGATTGGAAGATCACTGCTGATGGAGATGCTGGTATCTATTTGAGAGGAACACCTCAAGTTCAAATTTGGGATATCGCAAGAACTAATGTGGGTGCTGAAGTAGGATCAGGAGGTCTGTACAACAACCAAAAACATCCTAGTAAGCCAATAAAAGTTGCCGATAACCCAGTTGGAGAATGGAATACTTTCCATATTCTTATGCAAGGCGAAAAAGTTACCGTTTATTTAAATGGTGAATTGGTAGTAGATGATGTAACCCTAGAGAATTTTTGGGACAGAGAATCTCCAATATTCCCAACAGGGCAGATCGAACTCCAAGCACATGGCACCTACGTAGCCTACAGGGATATATATATTCGTGAGCTAGTTGGAGCCCCAAAATTTGAGCTTAGCGAACAAGAGAAAAAAGATGGCTTTGAAGTATTGTTTGATGGAACCAACCTAGATAAATGGACTGGAAATAAAACAGACTATATTGTTGAAAATGGCGTATTGGCCATTTATCCTGATAAAGGTGGAAGTGGAAATTTGATGACTAGTGAAGAGTATAGTGATTTTGAATTCAGGTTTGAATTCAAACTAACTCCAGGAGCAAACAATGGTTTGGGTATTAGAGCACCTTTAAAAGGAGATGCAGCTTATGAAGGCATGGAACTTCAAATTCTGGATGATACAGCAGAGATATACAGCAAGCTCAAGCCTTATCAGTACCATGGCTCACTTTATGGTACTAGTGCTGCTAAAAAAGGACACTTAAAGCCTGTAGGTGAGTGGAACTATCAAGAAGTCATCGTGAAAGGTGATCGAATTCAGGTCATTTTAAACGGTAGTAAAATCCTTGATGTAAATATTGCCGATGCCCGTAAAAATGGAACTTTAGACAAAAGAGAGCATCCTGGACTTTCCAAGGAAAAAGGCCATATAGGATTTCTTGGTCATGGAGACAACTTGTTTTTCAAAAATATCAGGGTAAAAACGCTTTAAAAATAGCCAAGCAGTACAGGTATAGAAATCCAGAAAATTTCTTTCACCCTGCCAACTGTTGCCTAATTGAAAAACATTTAGAATCAATAAAATTAAAAAGGAGAGACAATTTGATTGTCTCTCCTTTTTTGTGCCTAATGTTTTTAAAAATGCTAAGCGGAAACATCAAATTAAGCTTCCTTAACAGGTTATAGTCAATTTCTTAAAATGGAAAATCGCTAGTGACTAACTCAAATGAATATGGATAAGGTCCAATAATAAATGCTAAAAAAACCTTCAGAAATAAACAATTTGAAGGATAAAATGCTTTATAAGCGACCACTTTCTGCCTATTTGATTTCCTACTAAAAACAAACTAAAAGTCAAGCTATAATCTGGCATGATTATAGATTAATTTATAATATTAAATATTAAAAAACATTATTGTATAAAAATTAAATCTATAAAATAATTATCTACATTGATCCTTTCCAATCAAAGAATATGATGAAAAATTTATTAATCTTATGTTTAGTTTTGACTTTACCTATGGAGGTTATTGGTCAAATAAAATCGGTAAGTTTTTCTCCTGAGAAAAATCAGATCAATTCTGGACTTCCCCTTCCCTCAGAAGAAAGATTTCTAATTGACGGCCTTCTACCTGAAGGCATACGACGGGTGGAAGTAAAAATCCATAAAACCACAAAAAAAATCAATACCGCTGAAACTTATACATGGAAGGCCGCTTACCTAACAAGTCCTTCTGTTTTTGAAATTTATGTAGCCTACCCACTTAGAAGTAGTGAAAACTATACCTTAAACTTCTATTATTACAACACTACGGATTCCGCGGAGATGGCAGCTGTCAAGGATGCCATTCACACCAATCTGGAAACTTACTTAAAGGCAAATTTTGAAGTCACCAAAAAAGAGGTAAAAGCTTTGGTCTCCCAAAAGGCAATGATCATTCAGTTAAATGAAATAGTTAACCAGGGGCTAAGCAATTATACCCATCAATTGGATCAAGATTTCGCAGGTTTCAGTGATGTCGTAAAACAAAAAATTGAACAGGTTCATGGCGTTAGGTTGAAAAATGCCAAGTTTAATTTATTAAAGAAAAGCAGTGAGGCTGAAGGTACTGACAAAGCTTACTATGCAAACCAACTTATAGACCAGCTTGTGGCCCTTACCAAAGCAGAAACGGATCAATACCTACGATCTAATTTGCTAATGCTGGTGGATATACGGGAGATTGACAATTATCCGACAGAGAAAAAACCCCACTATTTACCAATTAATATCGGATACGCTGGGACCTACTTTGGTGGAGGCTTCAACGACCTGGAATACGGCACCTCTGCATTTGCTGGAATATCATTGCCATTGGGCAATAAAAATTTTACCAAATTCTTAGGAAATGCTTCGATTTCAACTGGCGTATTTTTTTCAAATATGACAGACGGCAATCAAACTGAAATCAGCGGTCCACTTATCGGTAGACCTTCCTACATTGGATTAGGTTACAGTATATTCAGAATATTGCGTTTCAATGCTGGAGCGGTATTAACCTCGTCTACCGTCAACTCAAAATTTGAAAATGTAACCTTATATCCCTTTGTTGGCTTTAGTGCCGAATTCAATATTTGGTTAGGACTTAAACAATAAAAGCTGTGCTCAGAACCATATTTCTACTCATAGGATTATTGATAGGCCAGACAGGGGATCTAATGGCGCAACTGAATCCATACAAGCTCCGGTTAGGTGCGGGTTTAGGGTATTCCAATTATTATGGGGACCTAAGTAATTATCGCCATGAAAAATTTCTGGACTGGAATTCTTTAGGACAAGCTTATTCTTACAATGCCAATTATAACCAGACTCCTTCCCTCTCAATATCTATCGAACAGAGAATTAGTGCTAGCTGGGGGCTTCTTCTCAGTGGTGGTCAATATTCCTTGTCTATGAGTGATAGATTTAGAGACAAAGAGAATCGTTTACAAATAACTGCGCCAAATTTCAACAGGGCCTTAAATTTCAAAACCCAAGTTAGGGACTTGGGTTTAGGCTTTGTTTTCAGAACCGATAATGGAAAAATACTGCTTGAAAATTCATTGATAGCACCCTATTTCACGGCGAGTGGTGGATGGGTGCAATTCAAGCCTAAAGGAGACCTTTTAGATGCAGATGGAAACCAATATGATTTTTCGCAAAATACATTGGAAACCGATGGGACCTTCGAAACAGACTTGAGTGGACTACAAGCATCCAGTGACAATGGCTATAAGGATAACACCTTTTATTTAGCAGCAGGTATTGGGGTAAGATTGAGGTTAACAAAACAAATAGAACTTTATGTCCAATCAGATGTAAAGAGGACCAATACTGATTATATCGATGATGTAAGCGGTACCTCCAGAACAAGCTTTTCCGATGCCTTTCAAGAATACGCAGCCTATCCAGGCATTGCCTTAAGCCCAGGTGGGAGGACTTTTAGAGGTGACGCTCAAAATAACAAAGATTGGTTTTTTAATCATCATTTTGGATTAAAAATTAGCTTATTCCCTTCTAAGAATGTCTTTCGGGCCAATGCAATAAGTCCGTCCTCAACAGCTATTAGAACGGTTACTGAAATAAAGTCTGCTAATTCTAAAACAGACTCTATGGCAATGCTTACAGCTTCTGCCATCGACAATGGTAAAAGTGTCATCAATCCAGAAATTGAAAATAGACCAGAAGATATAGCCGTTTCTATTAAAAGTAATGTTAAAGAAAGCTCTGCTACGGAAGCAACCAAAACCAATAAGGACAGTACGCTTATTTTTTCATCACTTAATTCTCGAAACATTGAGACCGCAGAAAGAACTGATTCGGTAATTGTCTGGCAGTACCCATTTAGAAGAATGCAACCGGAAATGATTTTGCCGCAAGAAACAGAAACGGTATACAGGAGTTACAATGAAAATACTTTGGTGGATGGAAATAAGCCTTACGCAGGTGATCAATATTTAGAGTCTTCTCAGGGCCAAAGTTCCAATTTCAATATTCCTTATCCAATGCCTTATTACAGGAAATCTTCTTCAGTAAACCGTCCTAATTATGTTAACAGCGCCACCCCTCTTGATTCAGTGGCCTTAGGAGATACAACTGCGCTTACCTATTTGGACAGTACTGAAATGGTTACGGGAACTGGTTTCAAGGCGGTTCCAGGAAAAGATCTAGGGGGACAAAAATACAAATTTGCCCAACCTATAAATACAATTCACATGGGTGTCCCACTTCCGTTGCCAAATCCTTCTGAAAAAAAAGCTGAATTAATTGAGAATGGTTTTTATACTGAAATTTATTTTGAATCAAATCAAAGTACCTTATCAGAAAATGAAAAATTAAAGTTAGTACCTTTGGTAAATAGTCTAAACCGAAGTCCCAAGGCAAAAATTTTGGTGAAAGGGTTTGCCGATAATACTGGCAGCACCTCCTATAATATGACACTGGTTGAAAAGCGTGCAGCTGTAGTTGAGGGGATTTTATTAAATCAGTTCGGAATAGCCAAGGACAAGATAGAACGCCAACCTGGCGCCTTATTGATTCGCGGAAGCAAAAGGAGTTCGCGACCGGAGGATCGAAAGGTGGAAGTTCAGGTACGCTATTGAAATTATTCAAGTATATCAACCTAAATATTAAATGAAGCATCTCGTAATTCTAACCGGTGCTGGTATTTCAGCGGAAAGTGGTTTAAAAACCTTCCGTGATGATAATGGTCTTTGGGAAGGCCATGATGTTATGGAAGTTGCCTCTCCTCGGGGATGGGAAAGTGACAAGGAGAAAGTCCTGAATTTTTATAATTTAAGAAGAAAAGCCTGCCTCACAGCTAAGCCCAATGCGGCCCACCTTAAACTTGCAGCCCTAGAGAATTCTTACAAAATAACCATTATTACCCAAAATGTCGACAACTTGCATGAGGTAGCAGGCTCTTCATCCGTCCTGCACCTACATGGTGAATTGTTTAAAGCACAGAGCACTATTGATCCCTCTTTGATTTATCCAATGGATGGTTGGGAGTTAAGCCTAGGCGATAAATGCGAGAAAGGAAGTCAATTGAGGCCTTATATTGTTTGGTTTGGTGAACCCGTCCCCAAAATGAGTCAAGCCATAGTAGAAGTGGAAAGTGCCGATGCTTTGGCAGTGATAGGTACTTCCATGCTGGTCTATCCTGCTGCTGGGCTGATAGACTTTGCGGCCAAAGACATTCCAAAATTTATAATTGACCCTAAAATCCCTGTATTAAATACTCAGGAAAATATTTTTCCAATCAAAGAAAAAGCCAGCATTGGAGTAAACAAATTGGAAAACCTTTTGAAAAATTGGAATTTTAAGCACTAATAAACATATATTTTATAGTTTTGCTATTCACTTTTAAAACTGAGTACTTGGATACGGGATACAGTAAAACGACAGCAACCGAAACCTGCAGCATATTAGCCAAAAACATTGTTAAACTTACCCTTGCAGGTTTCCTCATTGGCTTTTTTCATGCATATGATTTTTGGATAGGTTTATTACTTGCTTGCTACCTTATTTATTCGCTGGTAAAAAGATGGAAGCGAAATGCTGAAGACAAAATGGTCTTCTTAACGGGTACCTTGTTAGGAGGCGTTTTGGGGGTTTGCTGTGAATTATGGGGGATTTATTTTGGTTATTGGGAATACCATGACCTGTCTTTCGATAGGTCTTTCCCCTATTGGCTACCATTTGCCTGGGCCTTGGCATTTACTTATATCTACCAGCTAGAAAAAGACTTGTTTTCATCGTTTAACATCAGTAAAACTTCCACTAAAATTCTACTTTCGATTGTGGTAGCAATGATCTTCCCTACTTATGGAGAAATCATTACCATCAATTTAGGCGTTTGGACTTATCATTGGCCTTTACAAATATTAGGTGTACCATTGTTAGCAATTTTCCTACTCGTGGTCTTTCACACTGGCGTTAATTTTTTGATGGTTAAAATATGTAATCATTTCGGTTGGAAAAATGCAGTCTTCAACCCATAAAGCTGAATTAAAAAATAGTTTGAGTTTACCATTATGACAGGCACAAGGTAAACTTAATAACCCGATCTATTTTAAGGAAGAAATAAAACAAAAAAAGATGATTAAACAGAAACCACCCTATACTGGATATTTCTGTTTAATCATTGTTACAAATTGGCCCTATCCACTTTAAACCCCAAATAAGTAATCTACCTTCTATAAGGCGCTGATCCGCCACGGCAGGCAAAATTAGCCCCTTCATTCCTGTTTTCAATATCACCATAGCAATGCTAAAATCTTCAAACAGCTTGATTTTCTAGCGATTTAAACCCTCCCGGAGCAAAGTTAGGACAGGCTTCACTAATCCAATTGGATAATTCAGGTTATGATTATCTTACAATGGATTGCAAGGTTGCTAAATAAACCCACTTTTGTTCTCTGGATTTCAAACCTTCAAGCATGGCTTCTTGCTCTTTATCCGTCATTTCCATGTCTTCGTACTCCATTGAATTGAAGAACTGAATGTAATCTCTATAAATATTCATGGTTAAATGAGTAGATTTTGCTTCACTTCCTGTTGGAAGTGCAGTCCTTAAGAATCTCCAATCCTCCATTAAGTCATTGTTAATTTTTTTCTGATGGAATGGCAGGAAAATTTCCTCTTCTGCAGTTTCGTATTCTTGGAATTTACCTTCCACCGCCTTCATTAGGTCGAAGGTAGCCAATATTCCAGGTTTGTATTGAAAATCATCCTCTGTTTTCGCGACCTCTAACATATAGCTTCTAACAGCTAAATCACGCATTTCCAGAGAGGATGCGATTTTATCTTTTGCTTGTTCAGCACTCATTTCGGGAAAAGCTTGCACAGCACTATTGATCAAATGATTCATGTTGTTCCCATTCATCATGGATATTGGGTCTTCATAATAGGTGACTGTTACATATTGAAAATTTTCACCCTCCAATTCAGATCCTGATTGAAGTGACCAGAAATCCCAACCTTTAATATGACCATCGTTTTTTTCTTGTTGGTAAACCTCGGCTAGAAATTCTTTATATTCTAAATAATCCAATACTTTATTAGGCTCGACTTTGATAAATTCCAAGACTAAAAATCGTTCATCCTGTCCATAAACATTGACTACTGCCATTACGGATATTAACCAAATAATTAGCTGCTTTTTCATATCTTCTTGTTTTTGGGTTCTAAGCCAATATACAAATTTAAAATAGAAATTAAACCGATTATAAATAATTTTTGCCTTTAAAAATATAATTATTGGAAAATAAAAAGGCCCTAAGTCGGGAAAACAACCGTTAGGGCCTATTTTGTTAGCATAGGGTTAGATAAAGCACTTTTATTCCTTTAAAATGGCTTCTATCTTTGATAATTCCTCCTTCGAAAAACTTAAATTGTTCAAACTATTTACATTGTCCTGGAGTTGAGACGCCTTACTTACACCTACTAAAACTGAGGTGATTACAGGGCTTTTTAAAAGCCAGGCAATGGCCATTTGCGCAAGGCTTTGTCCTCTCTCTTCTGCTAGTGTATTTAACTTTTTTACTTGAGCCAACACTTCAGGTGTGATATTACTAGATTTAAGGTACCTACCATCTTTTATCGCCCGGGAATCTTCAGGAAATCCGTTTAGGTACTTATTGGTTAATACACCTTGTTCCAATGGGGAAAAGGCAATTGCTCCTATACCCGATGCTCCCAATTCAGCTAGTAATTCTTTTTCAACCCATCTATCCATCATATTGTATCTTGGCTGATGAATCAAACAAGGAGTACCCAGTTCTTTTAGTATTTTAGAAGCCTTAGCGGTGTCCGCAGCATTGTATTGAGAAATACCTACATAGAGGGCCTTTCCTTGACGAACAATCAAATCCAATGCTCCCATGGTCTCTTCTAGTGGCGTATCCGGGTCTGGGCGATGGTGATAGAAAATATCTACATAATCCAGCCCCATCCTTTTCAAACTCTGATCCAAGCTAGACACCAAGTATTTCTTAGAGCCAAAGTTCCCATATGGGCCTGGCCACATGTCCCAGCCTGCTTTGGAGGAAATCAATAGCTCATCCCTGTACGCTGAAAAATCCTTTTTGAGAATTCTTCCGAAATTCTCTTCGGCAGCACCATAAGGAGGGCCATAGTTGTTTGCCAGGTCAAAATGGGTAATACCCAAATCAAATGCTGTTCTCAATATTTGCCTGCCTATTTTAAAGTCATCACTATGACCGAAATTGTGCCATAGGCCCAAGGAAATGGCTGGTAAATCAAGACCGCTTTTACCACACCTTCGATACTTCATACCTTCATACCTTGAAGGGCTTGGTGCATAGGTTTCTAAAGGTTCTTTATCGTTAATTGTCATACTATAATTATTGTTTTATGGAAAATATAACTGTTGGAGATTTCAACTATTTGATAAATATATGATGTTATTTTCTGGTATTTTATCCCAAAAAGCCTTTAATAGATAGCGGGTCTCAATCACTCTTTTAACAGGTTTAAGCGCCGACACCACTTCTTCAGATGAAGTGTAAGAATTGCTTAGATCTATAAACCCATAGGCAGAGAGGAATCCATCTTCAAAGAATAGGGCCACTTCTTCCTCCGGGTTTCTTCCCTTGTCTTTTATTAAGAACCTCTCCCCTTCCATCTTCACAGCAGCAAAGACCTCAAGCGCCCTTTCATTGTAATCCTCGGAAGTTTCTTTTCCACAGCAAGCACCTTTGCACTCCCCTACTTGAAAATCATAACAGGCCCCATTCTTTTTTTGGATCCCATTAAGTTTGGGGCAGAGGTTAAATTCCTTGTTCTTATCTACTAAGAACTTCCAGGCTGTAGCATGGCTTGTAAAAGTAGCTAATGGTTGAAAACCTGGAGTAATTTTATTGATTTGAAACCGGGTAAAGTCCTCCCTGTCTGAATAAGAGAAAATGCCCCATGACATTGCCTTTACTTTAAGGGACCTGTTGTACTTTGGCCACAATCTTTTGATCTCCATTGCCTCCAGCAACAATGCCAACAACTCGCTACCTGTAACCTCATAGCTTACATCACAGATCTCACTTTTAAGGTTCAATTTAGCTTTTCCCGTAAAGTGACCATTGAAACGGCTTTGAATATTGATCGCTTTGCCTACATATATAACTTTCCCGTTGGTATCATGAAAATAATAAACCCCAGTAGCCTGAGGGATTTCATTAAACTGTTCCTTGCTAATATTCGGCGGCAATGTTAAAGCTTTGTTTTTGCCTTTTATAGCCTGATCAATAATCCCCTCCTGGTCTGCCTCTAGGAGTTGCTTAAACAATATCGTGGTAGCAAAAGCATCCCCCATGGCACGGTGACGGTTATTTACTACTATTCCCCTGGATTCACACAATCGTCCCAAGCTATAACTTCGAAGGCCTGGAAAAACCTTTCTACTCAGTCGAACTGTACACAGCCGTTTGGGTTTGTACTCCATCCCTTCTTTTTCAAATGCCTGTTTGACAAAACTATAATCAAAACCTACATTATGGGCAACAAACACTTTATCCTCCAATAAACTATAAAGCTCCTCTGCTATTTGGCCAAACGTTGGTGCCCCCTCGAGCATCTGGGAATCTATCCCTGTCAGCCCTGTTATAAAGCCGGGTATTGGGATTCCTGGATCCAATAGTTTTTCATATTGACCAGTAATTTTCTCTCCATCATGGAAAACTACAGCGATTTCAATGATGCTATTGCTAGCATTAAATCCTCCCGTAGTTTCAATATCTACAATTGCATACATAAATAGGTTATAAATAAAAACAATACTCAGCAGAAACAAAATTGATTCCTTTAATTTCTACTTGAATAAAAGTAGCCAAATGTGTAATATTAGCTATTAAACTGAAGAACTAACCAAACAATTTCCTTTAGGGCATCTTTTAATTCAACTACTTAATAAAATACGGAAATAATGAAAGAAAAAGCAGATGCCTGGCAAATGGAATTGACCAAAATCACTTGGGAATTTGAAAAGCTACTAGAAGAATATGACCTTACTACTTTAAACTTAAAACCTGGGCCAGGAAAATGGAGTCCAATGGAAATTATTGACCATTTAATCAAAGTTAATGCTTCCTACTTTCCCATTTTTAAGCAAATAATTGACCAGAATTTTAAGCAACCTCTTTTGGGTAAAGTGCCTTTTTATGGCAAGAAAATTGGAGAACAAATCCTATCCGCTATGAATAAAAACACCAAGGCTAAAACTTTTAGTTCTTGGGAACCATTAGAAAAAATACATAACAATGACTTAAAGGGGCATTTTTTCGACAAACAAGACCAATTGTCTAATTATATTTTAAAGCTAGAGCCTTTTCTAGATCAGAAAATTATGATTTATTCACCCGCCAATAAATGGATTGTATACCCTTTAGACACGGCCATAAAAATAATTTTGAGTCATGAAAAAAGACATCTTTCCCAAATCAAGAAACAAGTAAATCTGAAATAAACCATGAAATCTGAAAAAGAAAAAATGCTCAATGGAGAACTGTATCTTGCATCAGATGAAACACTTAGCAAAGACAGGTTTCAAGCAAGACAATTACTCAAGGAGCTTAACTATAATCTCCCAGGGGACAGCGCACATACTTATAAAATTGTCAAAAAACTTTTCAATAGTGTAGGAAAGGATTTTGGCTTAGAACCTCCTTTTTTCTGTGATTACGGCTATAATATCAATGTCGGGGATCAGGTATTTTTTAATTTCAATTGTGTTCTTTTAGACATCACACCAATAAGGATCGGTAACCGAAGTATGTTTGGTCCTGGAGTTCATATTTATTCCGCCACGCATCCACTCGACGCTAAAACCAGAAGTAGCTTACTTGAGTTCGGCAAGCCTGTTACTATAGGTGACGATGTTTGGGTGGGAGGAGGAGCAATTATTTGCCCCGGCGTCACCATCGGAGACAGAAGTATCGTGGCTGCTGGTGCAGTGGTCACGCGTGACGTACCAGCAGACGTAATAGTAGGTGGAAATCCCGCCAAAATTATTAAAAACATCGATCAAGGGGAGAAGATGGCTTAATTCGCCATCTTCTTTACGTGATTTTCTTTTATTACCCTTCTAAGGATTTTTCCTACGTTAGACTTTGGAAGCTCCTCTACAAAATAAATTTCCTTGGGTACTTTATAGCTTGTCAATGTTCCTCTGGAGAAAGCAATCAAATCCTCAGCCGTGAGTGACTTATCATTGAGAACAACGTAAGCAATCACACGTTCGGTTGATCTTTCGTCAGGAATGCCTATGACGCCTACTTCATTGACCATGTCGTGAGCAGACAATGCATCCTCTACTTCATTAGGATAAACATTAAAACCAGAAACCAAAATCATTTCTTTTTTCCGGTCAACAATTTTGAAAAATCCATCGGCATCCATGACAGCAATGTCTCCCGTTTTAAACCATTTGCCAATAAAACTATCAGCAGTTTCGTCAGGTCTTTCCCAATACCCCGGCATTACTTGAGGTCCTTTTACACACAACTCACCTCTTTCACCTAATGCCAAGTCATTTCCAGCGTCGTCTACTATTTTTACTTCTGTATTTGGCAAAGGAATACCAATGGTGCCAATTCTTTCGGTACCGTCTATGGGGTTACAAGTAACTACAGGAGAAGTTTCGGTAAGACCGTATCCTTCTGAGATAGGAACACCGGTTACTTCTTTCCACCTCTTGGCTACGAATGATTGTAGCGCCATTCCTCCTGCAACGGATATTTTCAATGAGCTAAAATCGAGGGATCTAAACGCTTCTTGATTTAGCAAGCCATTGAATAGCGTATTGACTCCTGTAAAGACACTAAAGGGGTGCTTCTTAAGGGTTTTACAAAATGCCGGCATGTCCCTGGGATTGGTAATTAAAACATTATGGGCTCCTATTTTCATCATCGCAAGACAATTGACCGTCAAAGCGAAAATATGATACAAGGGAAGGGCAGTAATTACTGTTTCTTCCCTTTCTATTAATTTTGGTTTCATCCATGCAGAAATCTGCTGCATATTTGCCACTATATTGGCATGGCTCAACATGGCGCCTTTAGACACACCAGTAGTACCTCCAGTATATTGCAAAAAGGCAAGGTCCTCCCCTTTTAATTGCTGTCTTTCATAGCTTTTGCTCTCGCCTGCCGCCATGGCTTTTTTAAAGCTCCATGCTTCAGGAATATTGTAAGCAGGAACCATTTTTTTAATGTACTTGACTACCAAATTGACTACAGTCCCCTTGAATCCTCCAAGTGAATCCCCAATTTCGGTAATCACAATTTTTTTGACTCCAATTTTTTCTTTGATTTTTTCGAGGTTATGAGCAAAATTTGCGACGATAACAATGGCTTTCACTTCAGCATCAGAAAATTGATGTTCCATTTCAGAGGAAGTATACAAAGGATTGGTATTGACCACAATCAAACCTGCCCTGAGCGCACCAAACATGACTATAGGGTACTGAAGAAGATTAGGCATTTGAATCCCTATTCTATCTCCTTTTTTTAATTTAAACTCATTTTGTAAAAAAGAAGCAAAGTTGGCAGATAACTTATCCAATTCATTGAAAGAAATGGTCTTATCCATGCATTCATAGGCGATTGCATCGCCATATTTTTTTATACTTTCTTCGAAAAGATCTACAGCACTATTGTATTGCTCCGGGTCTATTTGCTTAGGAACGGCTTCCGGATAAAATTTGAACCATGGAAAATCCATCATAATTGTTAATTTGAGTGTATTGATTTGGGCTTTCGTACTAATATATTCAATGTATTTCTTTTATTAAAAGGTTTTTCCTTTTAAAATTTCCCCAAATATTCTACGTACACCTGCTTTCAACTAATATTTTATAGGAAGGCAATCTATTTCTCCTTTCTTTTGTTAGATTAAAAAAGTCATCTAGGTCATTATGCAAAATTATGTTTAGGTTTTTGGCAGGAATCATCACCGCTATAGCTGTTATTTGGTCAATTCAGTATTTTATGGGCAAAAGTGACCAGAAAGAAGAAATACAACTCAATTCAGCATTATTAGAGCAACAAATAAAGCAAGTAGGGAAATTGATCGTAACTGAAGGTCAGTTTTCTCAGGTGCTGAGTTATAAAAATACCAAAAAGAACTATTTCGATATTTTCTCTGCTAACAAAAAAGCATTGGTGATAGTGAATGCAAAAGTAACGATCGCTTACGACTTGAGACAAATTAAAACGGAAATCGACCAGGAAGCCAAGCAAGTGCGTATTCTATTCCTTCCTGAACCAGAAATCAGCATTTATCCTGATCTCCAATATTACGATGTCAGTCAGGATTATTTCAACAAGTTTGATGCTGCTGACTATAACAAAATTAAAGGCAGTGTAGATAAATTGATTCAGACAAAGATAGACCAGTCCGACCTCAAAGGAGACGCAAAAGAAAGGTTGATCAATGAGCTCTCCAAAATTTATATTTTGACGAATACTCTGGGTTGGAGTTTACAATATCAAGAGACGACAATCGCCTCCCCTACTGATTTGAATAATTTAAAATTTTAATCCAAGGATCGAAGACATTGGATAGTAATATTAAGTTGATAACTTAGATCAATATTTTGTCAGTATTGTTGAAAAAAATATCCCCATCTGGGTGTTATGTGCGTTTGCCTAGTTGAGTTTGTAACTACACATTTCTATTATAAGAATTTGCAATTCGAGCGATACTTGTTATTTTTATTTTATGGGAGAAGCTTATCAAATTCGTGATCAAGAAATGCCTTATTTCTTAACCTTCCAAGTAGTAGCCTGAGCAGACGTATTCACCAGAAAAATCTACCGAGATTTTATTTTGGAAAACTTTACGTTTTGCCGACAAGAAAAAGGCTTGTATATGTATTGCTATGTGATCATGAGCAATCATATCCATTTAGTTGTCCAGCAAAAAGACGGGAAGTTATCTGATTGGGTGAGAGATTTCAAGAAATTTACGAGTAAGAAATTGCTGAAAATAATTCTTGAAAACCCGCATGAAAGTAGATGTGAGTGGTTAAAAGTTGATCTTTGAATATCAGGCCAAATTCAATAAGCGGGTAGGTGAAATGCAATTTTGGTTGCATGATAATCATGCAATTGAATTGTTCCAACCGGAAATGATCGATAGTAGGATGACCTATATTCATGAAAACCCAGTGAGGGCTGGCATTGTTGTGAAGCCTGAAGATCTTCTTTATTCAAGTGCTAGAAATTATTCAGGATTGAAAGGCTTAATTGAAGTGGATTATTGGTGAGTTTGACGTATATTCCAATAGTATATTGGAAAGGATAGTAGGGTGTAGTTGCAAACTCACACCCAGTCACCACCATGAATATACTACGCCTAGAGGGGGTAATTCTAAGTGAATTCCAGAATGAAGCGATATGCTATTTCAATTGGGCTGCTCCTCCATTTTTTTAGACGAAATCTTCCCTGTCATAATTACATTATAATTTTGAACATCCGGACCGTTCGAAACTACATAATTCAAACTTACAATTTCAAACTCCGAACGTAAGACTTGAGTAATATTTGAGCCTGTACAAGGTACCCCACTTCCACATCTTTCCAAAGTCACCTTTTCCAATTTTACCCAGTTCTACTAACCTGTAGTAATCTACTATGGGGTGGAGAATGAAAGTATGCACAAAGGCAAAAAGTGCAAAGACTGGGGTGGAAATCCAGCCTTCCAGCCAAGGATACAAATAAATAACTGTGGAACCATTAGCCACCAAATGATATACAAGTAGGTTTTTCATAGTAGTCTTACATTCTAGCTAGCCCGAAAGCGGAACAGGTTAAGAGAACTGCTGGGATCCAAAAACCGCCTGTGGCCGCTGCAAAGGTCAGATCCATCGCTACGTTTGCAATTGCCGAATCGAACGGAGCAGCTACCTCACCCACACAGTAGTCGGTTTCCCGAAACCAATCGCCGAATCCATTTGCTGAGATAACGTCCCTCAGCGACCCGTCGTAATTATGAACGACAGTTCCCTTCAATTGGTTGTCCAGCGAGATAATCCTACTGGTAACGGATTGATCGCGGTTGATAACCGAATTGCTAATTATAGCGTCTTCTATCCTATTTTCAGAATCCAAAACAAAGGAGAGTGAAGTACTCGGATCCTCCAATCTTGGTACCGCTAATCAGATGGCGCCATCAATACGAATCTCTACGAGATCACCAGAATTGTATTGGCCTCGCTTAGTTCTCGCGTTTGGATTACTGCTATCACCTATCCACTCTTCGAATAGAGCCCTGTGCTCTATGGAAGCACTAACGATTTCCAACTGGTCAGGGGCGATCTCTACCGAGGAATCGCTTTCTAATTTACAACTAACAACCAGCCATGCAAACAATATTAAATAACATTTATTCATGTAATAAACATAAATAGATTTTTTTAAATATCGAAATTAGCTTAAAAAATATAAACATTCCGTATAAAACATCAAAAATTACCGTGTGCATTTTTCCCAATGTTCAAGAAAGTAAAAGGCAAGATACTATGAACAAATGAAGGGAAAGCAAAGTATCTGGTCAAAATTAAGCTAACCTTGATTCAGATTGACGTATTTAAATTAAAGCTGCAGTCATCGGGATTGAATTTACCCGAAATAATTTTGTCCAAATATATTACAAAATCAAAGGTGAGAGGCACTTTGTAGGTTTCCAGTTTTTTATATTAGTGTTTCTACCAAAAATTAACCATTTGAAGCAAGTTAACCATAATTTTTTCCCTGAATCTAATATCCAATACACCATCTGGGTGTAATGTGCGTTTGACTAGGTGTAGGTACTACACCCAGTCAACACCATGAATAGACTGCACCTAGAGGGGCTCTCCCACGGACTTAAACAATTTGAATTTTTAGGAATTATTTAATGGGAGATTTACCGTAGGTTTCGATATCAAAAACTAGGTTTAAAACATTCTTAAAAGTCTATTAAAATCAATTTGTCAGTATCATTAGGCAGGTAAATTGAGCCAAATCGTTGTCATTGCTCACTAAATTCATGCAGAATAACGAATCCTATTGAACAATCTGGTTTTAATCAGGCCCAGTAATCACCTTTTTTGAAGAGACATTTCCCGTCATAAAAATCCCAATACCATTATCGATGTTTGAAAATACTTGAACTGGTTGAGCAAAAGGATCTCCTTCATTCCAATCCTGTAAAGCAGAGGTAGATCGAAAATAATAATAACCTGGGGACACTACTTTCAATACAAAATGAACCTCTCCTCCATTGTCTAATTCCATATAATTCCCACTGGTAAAAAAGTCGATCTTGGCTTCTTTTCCTTCAAAAAGTTTGTCATCTATAAGTATACCACCATTTGAGAAAAAATCGGTCTCATAGGTAGGATTTTTAGGTTGGAGATAAATTGGCTGATTGTCAGAATAATACACTTCATTTCCAAATTGATCGATATAGGTATCTTGGCGGTAATAATAAGCTGAAATTTCATAGTGATTCTCACCAACAGGGTCGTCAAAAACCAACGTAATGTCGTCACTCGTGGAATAAGCGTCTACTTGTGCCTTTCCATTGTAAATCAAATCTTTAATCGGAACCTGATTTGGGACATTTGCAGAAGCACTAATAATAGCATAGCCCTCAACATTGGCTTCAACTGTATATTCTTTTCCTCCCATTACCATATTATCCAAACTAATGTACTCCCCACTTTCCTCATTATAGTCAAGGTAAAAAGATTGACCATCAGCAGTTAGTTTCACTTCCGCCGTTGTTATTGGTTCAAATTCCCAATTGTTGTCAAGAATATGTCTCGAAAAAGTGAGCCTTACCTTTGGAAAGGTATTGTGAATGAGGGTTGAATTCAATGTCACCTGTGGTTTTTCAAAAGGGATATCAATGTCAACTGTGTTTTCACAAGAACTGATGAACAGGCCTCCTACTATAAAAATAAGCAGGAAATATCTACGATAGCTAATTAATGTATTCATGTTCATTTAAAATTTAAACCCGTAAGAAAACGAAGGAATAATGGGGAAAAGGCTGTATTGTTTAACCTTTTTATTGCTCTGCTGGTCATAACCAATATCCATAAAGAAAGGATTCATCCGGTTGTAGACATTGTAGATACCAAGCGTCCATTTTCGTTCTCCCCATTTTTTGGTCTTCCACCAACTGAAACTCAAATCTAGTCTATGGTAGTCCCTGTTTCGGAAGTTATTTCTACTTTCATAGTATTCTATATCTGGTCTCCATGAACCTCCATAAAAGCTCACATCCTCCCCTTCATAACGTTGTGTCGGAAGTGAAACTGCATTTCCGGTTCCATATACCCAGACTACCGAAAAATCCTTATTGTCTGTCCATTCATGCGTAAGTGCAAGACTCACATCATGTCTTCTGTCATATTTATAAGGAAACCATTCTCCGAAGTTTATCTCCTCAAATCTCCTATCAGTTTTAGACAAGGTGTATCCAACCCATCCGGATATTTTACCCACCTTCTTCTGAAGCAATAGTTCTAGACCATAACTCACCCCTTCACCAACAGCTACTTTATCCTGCCAATCTTCATCTAGGTTGAAATAAGTAGCACCATCTTTGTATTCAATCAAACCATCCATGGTCTTATAATAAGCCTCTGCACTAAGTTCAAAACCATTGAAGTTTTTAACCCCTCCTATGGCCAACTGCATCGCTTTTTGAGGTCCAATATTGGCAGTTGCAGGCACCCACAAATCTGTGGGCAGACCAAGTCCAGCATTTGTAAGTAAGTGAATAAATTGTGCCATGGTAACATAGGAGGCCTTCAATGAAGTCGTAGCATTGACCAGGTATCTTGCCGCTATCCTTGGCTGCAAAGAATTATAAGTTTGTCCATCTGTTAAAAAACCTGAGTAATGAAGCCCCAAATTGGCTTTCAAGCGATTGGTAATATTGATATCGTCCTCAGCATATACTGCATACTCTGTAGAATTTAATTCGTCTGCACCTAATTGGAGATCATTCTCCCCTCCACTGCTTTTACTTGCGTATACACCGGGTGAAAATTTATGAAAAATCACATTGGTACCAAATCGGAAATAATGATCCGGATTAGGAATAAATTCAAAATCTGCTCTTCCAGCCCAATCTCTGATCCCAGAAAAATACCTGTCTGAATAGGTGTTCGTCTCAGTAGCCCCTAAACCAGTGATTTTCTCTTCATAATTACTAAAGAGGTCAAAATTGTATCGGCTGTAGGTAAAAGTATAGTTACTGAACAAACGACTATTGATCACATTATTCCACCTTAGAGCGGAGATAAAATTCCCCCATTTTAAGCCAAATTCCTCATCATAATCTGTTCGTTCATGATCATTGACATAAAAGTTTTTAAACTTGGAATAGGCCTTATCATCTCCAGAATACACGCTCAGGTACAACCTGTTTTTATCATTGACGATATGATTGACTTTGCCATTCAGGTCATAAAAATAATACCCTATATTTTCATCTCCCTCAGTAGCTGCTTTGATAATCGGCCGAGCCAAGATATCCAGGTAGGTCCGTCTGGCAGATAAAATAAAAGAAGTTTTATCCTTTTTTATAGGCCCCTCCACCGTCACTTTTGAAGCTATTAATCCTATGGAGCCTTCTCCTTTAAACTCTTGCATGTTGCCTTCCTTCATGCTTATATCAATCACTGAAGAGAGTCGTCCACCGTACCTGGAAGGAAAACCCCCTTTGATAAGTTCTACATTATTGATGGCGTCTGCGTTGAAAACGGAAAAGAAACCAAAAAGGTGTGAGGCATTGTATACCGGCACCCCGTCCAATAAAATAAGGTTTTGATCCGGTCCTCCTCCTCTCACATACAAACCACTTCCTCCTTCTGTACCAGATTGTACACCTGGTAAAAGTTGTAATACCTTAAAAACATCTACTTCACCCATTAAGGCAGGCAACTCCTTGATTTGTTCTATTGGCACATTTATAGAACTCATCCTTGTGACCTCCTGAATTTGGTCCATATCTGCCGCTGAAACAACAACCTCCGCAAGCGTACCGTCAGGAGCCAATGTTACATTGATCACCGTGTCTGAACTTGCAGCAAAACTTAAATGCTTGGTTTGAAATCCTACAAAGCTGAAATACAGATCCAAACTATCGCTTGTAGTTGTATAACTGTAAAAGCCAAACTGATTGGTAACAGCTCCTTTTTGGGATATTTTATCGTAAATATTCGCCCCAATTAGATTTTCTCCTGTGCCTTCCTCTTTTACTGTACCACTTATAGTGATTTTCTGAGAAAACCCTGGGACACCAAGAAAAAATAATAAAAAGCCAATTATAAGTATTCTCATTTTCTATCCAAATAAGCAAAACAATAAATAAAAAGGTAAATCTAATTAAAATCCATTGCTTAGAATACTCCCTAACAATTTATTAATCTAGCAGTTCTTTTCGTAAAAAACTACAATGATCAATTGACAGCTATAAACTGCTTTTGATATTTTTTTTAAATTGTCAAATTCTTCAAAATTCCTAAACCATAGATTTTCGTATGCCAAGACGTTGAGTCATCGCTTTTTGCTACACCATTATTTTTTTCAGAATTTTGGATTAGGGTTCAGAGACCAGTATACTAATCCGAGTCAAAAGTAACCGAAGCCAATTGGAGTCGAAAGCAACCAGAGCCTGAGCAGAGCCGAAAGGGTAAGTAAAAACGTTTACAATTCCCTATGGCTTCGACAGGCACAGCCACCGGCAGATGGTCTAATCTGGATGATATGAATAAAATAAGTATTTTCGATCTCTTTACAAATTAATCCAGACCGGAAGGGTCTGAACTATAATAGCCGTGGATGACAACCCACGAGCCAGCCAAACACACCTCCATTGAACAGCTACCGGTTATACCTGACGTCATTAATGGTAAAAGAACAATTGAGCTGAAGTAGTAGGAGTTTTCGGATACATTCCCCTATGGCTTCTACTCCGCTCAGCCGCCGGGTGACCACGTTGAACCTTAAATCTTAGAATCGCTTCCTTAAAGCAAACAAGGTCCAAAATGCAAGAACGGCTAATACAATTAGTAAGATTCCATTGACCATATCTCCTAATAAAACATTCCCTGTACCGAACAGGAAACTATAAACCCCAATTACCCCAGCACCAAATGCCAGGATGGCAGCTTGAAAATCAAAATATCCAGTGGTATCTATTTTTTCGCCAGTATTTCCTATTAGGGTATGTATTCTTTTCCAACCTGGGCCTGGAGCCTTGGTCTTTTTGACGAAGGATATTAGAACGGATTTATCTGTAGGTGTGGAAAGATAGGCCGTAGAAATCCAACAAAGTGAAGTGACCATTATACCTACAATCAGTTCCTCATGGGTTGCAAACGACTCAAAATAACGGTCATGAACAAAAGCAAAATACAAGGCTGTTAGAAAGGAAGCTGCCATTGCAACGATCTCGCTCATGGCATTTATTCTCCACCAATACCAACGCAAAATATAAATTAACCCAGTTCCTGCACCTATTTGTAACAAAATACTAAATGTCTGAAGGGCATTTTCCAAATGCAAAGCCACATATCCACCCAATACCATTATCATAACGGTAGCTATCCTTCCAACAGCTACAAGGTGTTTCTGTGTGCTGTCAGGTTTGATGAACCTCTGGTAAAAATCATTGACCATGTACGACGCTCCTAGGTTTAGCATGGTAGACAAAGTAGACATATAAGCGGCAACTAGGGATGTAACCACTAATCCCATAATCCCCACAGGCATAAAGGACAGCATAGCGGGATAGGCCATGTCATCTTGAACAATGGATGCATCAGCATTTGGAAATGCGGCTTGAAGTGAAGCCATGTCTGGGAAAACAATGATACTACACAAGGCTACCAATATCCAAGGCCAAGGTCTAATGGCATAATGAACTATGGTGAAAAACATAACAGATGACAAGGCGTTCTTTTCATCCTTTGCAGCGAGCATCCTTTGGACGATAAAGCCTCCTCCACCAGGCTCAGACCCCGGATACCACACCGACCACCACTGAATAAACAATGGAATTAGAAATATTGTAAGGAAAATCTCCGTATTGGCAATATCAGGAATAAAATCAAGTTTATCCACGATGAGTTCATGGTTGACAAGATTTTCAAGTCCCCCAACTGCTGGATGGTTCACTGCTACCCAGGCGGCTGCAATTGCTCCTGCCAGAGACAGGATAAACTGGATAAAATCCGTAAACACCACACCACGTAAACCTCCTAAAGAACTGTAGATAACAGTGACAATTCCTGAAATCAATAAAGTAGCTATTGGGCTTATTCCCAGTAATACCCCTCCGATCTTAATTGCCGCCAGAGAAACGCCAGAAATAATCACGACATTGAAAAACAAGCCTAGAAAAATTGCCCTAAAGCCCCGTAAAAAGGAGGCTGCTTTACCACTGTAGCGCAATTCATAAAACTCTATATCGGTCAACACACCAGATCTTTTCCAAAGTTTAGCAAAGAAAAATACAGTTAACATTCCAGTCAATAAAAAACTCCACCATACCCAGTTGCCTGATATGCCATTTTTTCTTACTATATCTGTAATAAGGTTTGGCGTATCTGTGGAAAAGGTGGTGGCTACCATAGAGGTACCTAAAATCCACCATGGCAGGTTACCGCCGGCTTTAAAGAATTCATTTATATTTTTGGATGATTGTCGGGAACTGTACAAGCCTATTCCTAGAGAAACAGCAAAAAAAGCAACCAATATTAACCAATCAATTCCTTGTAAAAGCATAATTTATATTTGTAAGTGGGTATGATTTTTTCGATAAAGTGAATTCTTGGATGATTTTGGGTTTAAAATTTATCTATTTTCGTGTGGACACATCTATTCCACAATTAATCTGTGCCTGGTCTAAAGCCATTCCTATAAACATGGGGTAACTCCAGCTTTTATACCTCCCCCAAATATCTCCTGAATATTTAGGGAAAATTTCTGACGAAATTATTGGAATTAGTGGTTTTGCCTTGGCTCCCAGTCGGCGAACACTAATGGCCGCCTGTAAAACCTGAACTTCATCCTCTAGCAAAAGCAAATCACTTAACACTTCATAAGCGGCCTTATTCTCTTCGTATTTAATCAAAATTTCGGCTGCTTTTGCAGCTACTGCTGGCACCTCATCTGACAACATTTCTTGTATTTTGGCTGTTAATAGACCTGTATCTCCTTCAAATGCATCTATTCCTATAAGTGCCCAAAACCGAACTGCATCATTTTCACTCTCTAAGTGAGGAATTACTTCGGAAAGTTGTTTGATCTTCCCTACCATTTTAGCAACTTTTAGTACTTCCTTGAAGGACTCCTCTGAATAAGCCCTGCTGATAGCATATACACTTTCCTCTGCTTGGCTCGCCTGCTGCATCATTATGCCCTCGGTAAGCAAACCGGTATCTCTATTTTGAATCATCCAATCATCCATTTTTCCTGCCAATTCTGCTACTTTCTTTTCATATTCTGGCATAAAGGCAAGGTTATTTTGTTCTAAAGGATCTTCTTGTAAATCAAATAAGATCTCCACGGGCTTGGTGGCATACATTTTTTTTGCTGCATCCGTTAATTGACCAGCCTCTCTGAGCCTATTCATCTCCGTATAACTCCCTCCTTTATTGAAAATTAAGGCATTTTGGAAATACGGTAGCTGGGGCATAAAATGACGAATATACAAATAACGGCCATCGTAAACGGACCTTGCTACTTCATAGCAGTCATCTGCCCTGTCCCTATAGCCAAATGCATATTTATTTTCTTCCTCTCGTAAAAAATCATTACCCTCCATCATTTCTGGAACATTGGCTCCTGCCAAAGAAAGCGTAGTCGGGGCAAAATCAACGAAGCTGACTAGCCTATCCGATTCAGGACCAGAAATGTTTTCCACTAAATGTTTGTATTTATCTGGAACATGCAGAATAAAGGGGACTTGTAAACCGGCGTTGTCAAGCCAACGCTTGTGTCCAGGCAAACCATGTCCATGGTCAGCAAAAAGAAAAACAATGGTCTCGTCCAGTAATCCATCCTCTTCAAGCTGGCTTAATAAATCTTTTACCTGCCCATCGAATACTTCCAATAGGTCGTACATGTGGGCCCATATCTCCCGCATTTTAGGACTGTCCGGCAGGTGAGGAGGAAGCACTGCTTTAGCAGGATCATGGTGAGTTGTTAAGTTGGAGGTATCCTCGGGCCGCAAAGCATTGGTAGGTCCTTCATGAGTAATCATAAAGTTAAAAACACTAAAAAAAGGCTTTCCCTCTGGCCTATTCCTCCAATGCGCCTCTTTACTGCTTTCATTCCACCTGCCTTCATGGCTGAAGTTATAATCTGTCTTTACATTGTTACTTGTATAATAACCTGCCTCCCGCAATACTTCAGGCAATATTTTCATTGACTCAGGAACTGGGATGGTAGATCTTAGGTGCTGGGTACCTAGGGAAACAGCGTACATACCTGTGATCAGGGTCGAACGTGCTGGTGCACATATTGGCGCATTTGAAAAAACCTGCGTAAATCTAATACTTTTGGCTGCCAACTCGTCAATGGTAGGAGTAGAAGCATATTCATCCCCATAACAACCATATATTGGCCCCAAATCTTCGTGAGAGATCCACAGAATATTTGGTTTCCCGACCTCCTTATGTTTTGTCTCGCAAGCAACACCACTCAAAAGCAGGAAGAGATAGATGATATTTTTCATAGATCTATTTTTAAAGCTACAATCTAATTGAAAAAATCACTTAATTACTGAAATAGGGGTTAAAATTATGTTATTGCCCTTATTTCGAGGATGACCGGATAAACCATGCATGGCCTATACCACCTGTAATTGTAACCCACAATCATTCATGAGAAAAAAAATAATCCAACCATTGCCACCTACTTATTTAGCGCTGATCGAAAACTCAATGTCTCCCTTGAGCTTGTCTTCTTTCCATTTAAAAACAATTCTATACAATTCCTCCCCATGGTTGGAAATTAACTTAGGGTCTTCCATTGTAATGGTTTCTACAGTGGCATCAAGTTTTCTGTGGTCAAATCGAGTAAAAACCGAAAACGTCTCTCCCCTAATTTCTAACAGACCGGAAGATTTTAACGCTACAGGCAATGCACTCATAAAATGAAAGGTTGTGGTGTTATCATTTTTATCCAGCTCAAAATGATCCTTGATGATTAAACCATTTTCTCTCCTAAATGTAAAAGACCTTTCCCAGCTTTTTACTGCTGCTTCTTTCGGATAGGCGGCAGAAATAGCTGTCTGAAAATGAACCTCATTATTTTTTAGACGATAACTGGAACCTGTAGCTTTAAAATTCTCACCGGCTTTTTGTGCTACTCCATTAATGAGGGGTAAATTGTGATAATTGGATTGCATGGTCCAAATGGAATACCGCTCAGGACTAAAAGTTTGTCTTGTATAAGTCCCCACTCCTACATCAATAAGAACAGGTTTTCCATCATAATAAAGCATAAAAGACCCCACATCATTGTGGTTATGTTGTTCGTTATTATTACCACCTTTTGCTGTAAAATAAAAGCCTTTGGTGTTTGATTCTTCACGGGCTATAACTACATCCCAATCAGGAAAATAGAAATCTTTAATCAGAGGAGCTTGTGCATTTAAATCCTCTAAGGACGCTAGCATAAACAAATTTCCTAACCTACCCCCTATCGTTCCTGAGCTTACCAGTTCATTTTCACTTCTATTGTTTGCCAAAAATGCAGCAAACTTCTCCATAATAGGGTCATTGATTTTTTTACCATACCTTAATATCCTTCCCGGATCATGCTTGATTTTTAAAGGAGCATCTGCAAAATTGATATAATAACTGCCATCGTTAATATGAGATCGATAGATGTATTTCCCCATATTTCCTATAAGTGGATGCGAAAATATAGGAGCTATTCCACCTTTTAAGGCTTTGTCCAATAGTTCTAGGTAGTCAAACATTTTGCCTCCTGCATGCGCCCAATAGGCAGGCCCTTCACTACAACTACCATCATCTGGATAGGAATTAATAAATAAATCCACGGATTGCATGGATTTGTAAACTGCATCTTGCTTTTTAATCGGATCTTCTTCTACCAGTAATAAGACTGTTAGCACATTGAAATTGCACCATGGGGTCCAGTTATTCACTCTTCCTTCGCCCCATCCCGTAATCCACCAAAAGTCATTGCGTTCGTAAAAAGGCTGCAATACTTTTTTCTTTAATTCTGAGGAAAGCCTTCTACTTATTACAGGGCTGATGACATCAAAAGCATCCTTGAAGTAATACAAGGTCCAGGCCAAATCACTAGCAATATCTCCAACCATCAAATCTATGATTGGGTCTTCAATATCGGGTAAAACGGTGGTAGGACTAGCAATGCTTCCATCAAATCCATACAAATAAAAATGCGCTGAGGCTCCCCAATAAGTCTGTTCGCAAAAAGCAAATACACCATTGACCAAGTCATCCAAAAATCTACCTTTTCCTTCTACCAGCTCTGCCATCATTAAGGCTTGAAGGGCCTTTTTCCTGGCGCTGTTAACCGTAGCATCTTTAGATCTATCTCCTGTACGGGTAAACTCAAGGTACATGCTGGCCTTGATAATTGGCCAATCGTAATTTAAGTAAGCCTCTCCCTCTTTAATTATGGCTTTTCGGACTTCTTCAGGGAGTTGATTCCATGCATCTCTGTCCTCATAGGAGGGGTAATTTACCCATTGTTTTGCACTGGTTAAATTATCTGCTATTTGTTTTCTGCTCAAAGAATTGGTCAACAGGTTTCTGTTTTCCTGAGAATAAGCTGAAAAAACAAGGCAAAAACCAATAATGAGGAGTGAAATTTTATAGCCAAATGAAGGCAATAGAATAGGCATAGATTTGGGCTTTATTGTTTATTACTTATTTAAAGTATAGGATAGAATGACAGAGCATTCTTGGCTATTCCAGAATCATTCATCTAACATCAAGCAATAAGTTTGATGGAGTAATTTTATATTGATGCCGTTATAATGACACGCTTGTAAGTGGTCAGCGCAGGTAAGCCTTTGTCGGTGACCTCTAGAATAAGGTGCAGTTGCATCCCTGGAGCCATGGGTGGAACCTTAATTTTCACTTCTGAATTTTTTTCAGAACCTTTGAAATCAATAGGGCTAACAGGTTGGAAAATCTCATTGTAAACCCACCAACTAAAAGTCAGTGCATCACCATCCGGATCAGTACTTGCCACCGCATCCAACGCTAATTCCTTACCCGGCTGGGCATTTATATACAAGGGAGTGCTTGACTTATGGCCATTAACTATCACAACAGGATTATGATTGGCCTGGTCAAAAGGTAAAATGGCCCATTTGGCCCTTGCCATAAAGTCAGATTGAAAAGCTGTCCTCCACCTGGCTACGCCATGTCTTTCGTTCAAAGTACCTTCCATAAAATCGGGAGCATCAATGTACAATGATTTTGAAAGAGGTCGGTACCTCCCACCCCAGCCACCCCATTGGGGATGTACTGCCACATTTAAACCATTCCCAATCAATCCCATGAAAGAAGGAGAATCCCCTTCTTTCATGCCATTGGTTCCATGGCCATTTAATTGGTACCTATCACTTAATGGTCCATTCCCATGAATGTTTGTTTTTACCCAATCCGAACTTTGCATCTGCTGGTTTCCAGTCATGTACATCCCTCTAAAAGTAGAAAGCTGTACAACACCTGTAAAACCATACCAGGCATAGCCATTGGCAATGAATTTCAGGGATTTAAAATTCTCGAGAATATAATCTCTGTGTCCGTCCTGATCCCCAATAGCATGCACTTGAATTTTGCTACAGAAATGGTCGAGTTCGGCTTTCGTACGGTTATTTTTCACTTTCCACAGGGCCTGGGCCAATTCCCTAAGTCCTCCCCAAACTGAAATATGAATGGTTTCCTCACTCTTATCTACAATACGAACAATGGCTTCAGATGCCTCTGAATCGAAGCCTTCTCCGATTGCCTCAGAATTTCCCTGTCCATTTTTAACTAGCCCCATCAACTGATCCGGGTCTGGGTATTCTTTGGTATGTAGGGATAAATTTGGGTAAATCGCTTTATACGCTTCTAAATGCCCATATATCAACTCCGGCCTGATATCCTGGCCATGGCCAAGTCTGCTGATTGCACAGATGGCCTTTATTTCAAATTGATCTGAATAGTACAGGAATCTAACTAAACTCTGTTCATCATCCGTATCGCCACCAATATCTGTGAGTACAATGACCTGTGGCTTTTCTTGCCCAAAAGACATACTTGAGAGTAACAAAGTCAACAGGAACAATCCAGTGGTTTTAAAAATTAAGCTGGACATATCAGTATTGTAGGGTTATTAAATGCATATATAATTCCTTCAGCTAGGCATTTACTTCAACTCTAAAGCGGCTGTATTGACAAAGTCCTCTCCTCTGATAGCGATAAATTCTTCTAGCAGTTCTTTCAGCTTTTCAGGATTTTCTTTTGCCAGGTTATTTTGCTGCCCCATGTCTTTACTCAGATCGTACAACTGAAAGTCAGGATCATTTCCCAGTTCTATGTTCACCATTTTATTGGCTGCAGGACCTTTATATGGAGGTATCAATACCCAATCTCCTTTGCGATAGGCTGTACGTGAAGTAGCTTCCAAAATCAATGATTCTCTACCTTTGTCTACTTTACCCAGGAATACTTCAGAAAAATCTTCACCATCTGCAGTTCTTTCATCACTGCCTACAAGTGCTGCCAAAGAGTTGAAAATATCAATCTGACTCACCATGGCATTTGTGGTTCCAGATGGCACAGTTCCTTTCCAATAACTTACGAAAGGCACTCTAGTGCCAGCTTCGAACAAACTGTATTTACCTCCTCTTAATGGTCCTGACGGAGTATGGTCTCCAACCTTTTCCTCTGCATCGTCATAATAACCATCATTCAAGACGGGGCCATTATCACTCGAGAAAATAATGAGGGTATTTTCAAGAAGACCTTCTTTCTCTAGGGTCTCCATAAATTGTCCAACACACCAATCCGCTTCCAAAATAACATCCCCACGAGGTCCCATTCCTGATTTTCCTTCAAATCTTGGATGAGGTGTTCTTGGCACGTGTGGTTGTTGCAAGGCATAATACAAGAAGAATGGTTGGTCTTTTTTCTCTTTGACGTAGGCCTGTGCTTTTTCAAGAAAATGATCTGCCATGTCTTCGTCCACCCATTTTGCCTTTTCTCCTCCCTTCATAAAGCCTATGCGAGGAATTCCATTGACAATACTATTGTTATGGCCATGATGCCATTTCATTTTTAACATTTCAGGATTGTCTTTTCCGGTAGGTTCACCCTCAAAGTTTTTATCATAGCTCACTTCAATAGGGTCATTAGGATCCAACCCTTCTACTAAGCCATTTTCAAGGTATACCGTAGGTACCCTATCCTGAGTAGCTGCCATTATATAAGAATAGTCAAACCCAACTTCATTAGGACCTGGGCTTACTTTTTCATTCCAATTGACGGAGCCTGCACCTAACCCCATATGCCATTTACCAACTACTGCAGTTGCATATCCTTGGTTTTTCAGCATTTTAGGGATAGTCATTTCCGATGTTCCAATTAATAAGGGTGCTGTACCTGGTAAAATTTTAGCATCTTTATTTCTCCAAGGGTAGGTACCTGTTAACAAGGCGTACCTACTAGGTGAGCAGGTGGCCGAAGAAGCATATCCAGCGGTAAACTTAACACCACCGTTGGCAAGCAAGTCCATATTTGGGGTTTCAAGCAAACCTGCTTCGTAGGCACTCATGTCTCCATATCCCAAATCATCCATATAAATAATGACGATATTGGGTTTCTGTGGTGTTTCTGATGTAGTAGAAACTTCTTGTTTACAAGCAAAAAAGAATAGACTGATGCATAAAACACATAATGAATTGAAGGTAAGAATTGGCCTCATAGAATTATAGATGATGTTTTGAGTTTAAAATTTGAAAGAACAATATAGATAAATATTAGGAAACCTTTGGCCTAATCAGTTATAAGTGCGCTAAAGAAAATGGCCTGATCGACCGCTCTACTTGTAGTATATTAAGTCTTGACAATAATTTAATCGTTAAACAGGGTATAAAAATGAGTCAATCCAGATTTATTACATTAGCTTTTTGCGTATTTCAGTCGGTTTATGCGCTGTCCGTAAAAGCCCAAAACGGTACCAAACCCAATATCATCATCATCCTGGCAGATGATATTGGTTACGGAGATCTGGGAGGATTCTACGGAGGTATAGCCGACACTCCAAACCTTAATCGGCTAGCTGAAAAAGGCATGTTATTCACTGATTTCCATAGCAATGGCGCCATGTGTTCCCCCACAAGGGCTGCTTTACTAACCGGCCGATACCAGCAAAGAGTAGGCATAGAAGACCCCCTTCCCGGACATTGGCAGGAGCCTGGAACTGGGAGTGTTAATGGCATTAGCAGTAATGCCCATAGTAAACCGAAAACAATTGCAGACTATTTGAAAGGCTCAGGTTATGTGACTGCCTTTTTTGGTAAGTGGCATTTGGGAAATCATCCAAAGGCTAACCCGACCAAATTTGGTTTCGATGAATTCAGGGGATTGACCTCAGGCTGTGGGGATTATTTTAGTAAAATAGACAGGTATGGCTATCAAGACTGGTGGCACAATGGTCAATTGAGTTTTCAGAAAGGTTACACCACAGATCTGATCACTGAAAATGGAATAAACTTTATTGAGAAAAATAAAAACCAACCTTTCTTTCTTTATCTGGCCCACCTGGGGGTACATTTTCCTTGGCAATCTCCTGAGGATGGCAAACTACAAACTCGAATAAAAGGAGAAGATTTCACCAGTAATAAACCGGGAGCTCATAGTAAACTAGGTCCTCACCAGCCCAAGGATGTTCCTAAAATTTTAAAGGAAATGATTCAATCTTTGGATCAAAATATAGGACGGCTTGTTGAATATTTAGAAGCAGAAGGTCTGGATAAAAATACCCTTATATTTTTCACCTCAGACAATGGGCAATACCTTGATTACGATGGTAAAACCTGGCCGAAAGTTGGGTCAAATGGTGTTCTAAGAGGTGAAAAAGGAGACCTTTACGAAGGCGGTCACAGGGTGCCGGCGATTGCCTATTGGCCGGGAAAAATACCTGGAGGAGCAATTTCCAATGAAACCCTTATGACTTTTGATATTTTGCCAACAGTCTTATCTATCATAGAAACACCTCTTCCTCAGTCTAACGGCCCCACAGGATTGGATGGCGAAAGTTTCTTGGAAGTAATGACCGATCAAAAAGCGCTTACTGAAAGGATTTTGTATTGGAAGACTCCGGAGGCCAAAGCAGCAAGAAAGGGTGACTGGAAATTTGTTCAAAATGAGCTTACCCCGTCAGGAGCCCTTTATAATCTTAAAACGGACTTGTCTGAAAGCAAGGATCTAAAAGCTGAAAAACCAGCAGTTTACCAGACTCTTTTAAAGTCCATGGAGAAATGGGGGAAAGAATTGGAAGTTACTAGATTTACGTCTTCATCAATTCAGCATTAATTTAAACTATTCCTCAACCTGAGTTGTAAGGATTTCACCATAGAATTCAATTTCTTTCTATCCTTACGACCTTTGTATTATATTGTACCCTAATTAAATTATGGCAATTGTTTTAGAAGCCATTGTATACATTCGGTAACAAACTCCTATAATTAAAAATTTTATGCTAAATATATTGGCCAAGATAGCTGGTAACTTTTACTTTACAATTCTTATTTGTACGATGATTAGTACATTAGGCCAAAATACTTTGGCTCAAAGTCATTCAAATTCAAATGAGAAAAATGCCCCAACTTTTTACTACAAGAAGGCATCTGATTTTGAAGTACTTGGTATACTTCCAGGCAATAAGTTTTATTCAAGATTACCTGCTGAGGCCGAAAGTGAAGTGAGGCCTGCGGTATGGAATTTGTCAAAGCACAGTTCAGGGATAGCTATCAGGTTTACCTCTAACTCACCTACAATAAAAATTCGATGGACCTTGAAGAACAACAGGGTTAAAGGCAATATGACTCCAATTGCCAGCAACGGTTTGGATTTATACGCTTTTACTAAAGGTAGGTGGCAATTTGTAGGGGTTGCCATTCCGGGTAAAGAAGTATCCAATGAGGCGACTGTGATTACAGGTATGACCAAAGAAAATCGGGAATATTTGCTAAATCTCCCTCTATACGAAGGGGTAGAAATACTTGAAATCGGCATAGATGAGAAAGCCACTATCACCAAACCAATAGATTCAATTATTGATCGGGAAAACCCCATAATATTTTACGGAACGAGCATTACCCAAGGGGCTTCTGCTTCCAGACCGGGACTAACTTACGCCGCATTATTAGAGAGAGAAATCAACAAAGAGGTCATAAACCTTGGATTCAGTGGTAATGGAAGATTTGAAAAAGACGTTGTGCAATATATCATGCCCTCTAAGCCTTCTGTTATCGTATTGGACTGTACGCCAAACTCAGCTCCTGATACCATATTGAAAAATTTACCTGAGACGATCGCTTTCATCAGAAACATCGACGATTCCGTTCCAATTGTTTTAGTGGAAAGTATTATCAGAAACTATGCCTATTTTAAAGAGAATGATCCAACTGTATTCGGCACCTTGTCCTACATTCAGCAACAAAACAATGCCCTGCGAAAAGTATACCTGGATGCAAAACAGAACAATAAAAACATCCACTATATCTTTAGCAAAGAGCTGATTGGCCTTGACAATGAGGGCACCGTAGATGGAACACACTTCAATGACTTGGGTAATTATAGAATGTATGAATTCCTATTGCCTGAATTAAAAAATCTATTGGCGCCATAGAAGGTTAATGAAAACAAACCTGAAATAAGCCTTCTTTTAACTGGTGAAATAACTTCAAAATTATAAATTTTAGAAGGTTTCACTATCCACTGCAATCAAACCTAATCCGGCCACCTACATTTATTTAATCCTACTTCAAAGTTATTTTTATCCCTACTGTCAAAATAAAATTTTTTAATTTCAAAATAAACATACCTTATAAGCAGTATTTTTTTTATTTTCTATGGTGTTTTAATTCTTGTGCTGCTTTAACTTTTTTATATGAATAATCCTTAATTCAGCATCAAAATTATATTTTACAATCTTGTTAATTCTTATTTTATTGTGAATAAAAATATATAAGGATATTTTTATCTTTTATTCTTTTGTCTACCTTTGATACACGTCAATCAATTATGGTCCTCAGTAAAATTCAAGAGGTGTCAACACATTATCTCAATTGTATCATGAATAACAGCCAACGAGAAATAATAACTGCTACAGTCCCTGTACTTAGAGCGCATGGGATAGCCTTGACCACTCACTTTTATAAAAGAATGTTTTCACATCATCCTGATTTGAAAAATATTTTCAACATGGGCAACCAAAAAACCGGTAAGCAGCAACAAGCTTTGGCCATGGCGGTGTTGGCCTATGCAGAACACATTGCAAACCCAGGTGTTTTGTTGCCCGAGCTTCACAGAATTGGTCACAAGCATGTCAGCTTGGAAATTCGGCCTGAACATTACCCAATTGTGGGTAATCATTTGATTGCCTCTATAAAGGAAGTGCTAGGAGAAGCCGCCAGTCTGGAAATTTTGGAGGCCTGGGAAATCGCTTACAATCAACTAGCCGATTTGATGATGGGGATAGAAGCTGGTATCTATAAAGATCAAACCAATAAAAAAGGTGGATGGACAGGTTGGAGGCCTTTTAGAGTAAAGGAAAAAGTTCAAGAATCCGACGAAATAACCTCTTTTTATTTGTACCCTTGCGATGGAGAAAATGTAATTTCTCATATCCCTGGCCAATTTTTAAGTCTTAGGGTATTTCTACCTGAATTGGGGTTAAATCAAGCAAGGCAATACAGTGTATCAAGTGTGCCGAATGCACATTTTTACAGAATTTCTGTCAAAAAAGAGTTCAATCCCAATTTGAACATAAATGGAATGATCAGTAATTTTCTTCATGATCATATACAAACTGGTGACTTGGTAGATCTTACTGCACCAATTGGGAATTTCACTTTAGACCCAAAAAAAGGAGTGCCGATAACCTTTATAAGCGGAGGAGTTGGCGTTACTCCTCTTATCAGTATGCTTCAGTCGCTAAGCTTTGATAAACCCAACCAAGTCTTAACATGGGTCCACGCATGCAGAAACCAGACGGTTCATGCATTCAGAGAGGATGTGAAGGCTATAGCTAAAAATCATCCTAATTTAAGTCAGCATATTTTCTACGATGCGCTGACAGCAAAAGATGAAAAGGATGGCGTGTTGCAAGGCCCATTAGACTTTAATAAAATTAAAGCATTCCCTATAGAATCACAGTACTATATATGTGGACCTGCAGGTTTTATTGCGCAGCAACACAAAGAACTCATTGCAAAAGGTGTTCCTGTAGAAGCCATTTCATTTGAGGAATTTGGTCCTCAATTGCTAAGTTTAAACTAAACCAAAAAATCGTTTTGCAGCAAACAGTATAAATCGGATCTTTCTCACTTTAAAATTAAGATCTCCGTAGCAAGCCATTTGGTTTAACGAAGTAAATGAACACGAAACAAAAAAAGCGAAACCGTTAAGATTTCGCTTTTTTTGTTTACAATCTGTATCCAGGTCTATATGTCCTATGAAGCTGTTTCTCCGCTTCAGGATCTGGGCTTGCAAATTTCTCATGCTCTGGATCCCACTTTAGTGGTCTACCTAAGTCATAAGCAATATTACCTAGATTACAAGTCGTACAGGTACTATGTCCAATTTCTACTGGAGCTATTGGGTCTTTTCTTCTTCTCACTGATTCTATGAAATCTATATGGTGCGCAGTACCAGCACCGCCTCTTAAATCTTCACCTTCCGCTATCAATGGGTACAAGGTATCATCAGAAGCTTCATAATGCGATCTGGAAACTTCTATCCATCCATCCTTGCCTACGAATTTACATCCCCTTGTTTCTTTTTTATCAAAAGGTTCTTCTGTTACAGTCACCCCATTTGAATAGATAAATGTTAAATATTTGGTGTCTTTATATCCCGCCGGAATAATTTCTATTGGACCACTTCTATCCATCCCTATAGCCCACTGAGCGATATCAAACATATGTGCGCCCCAATCTGTCGTCAATCCTCCGCCTGTCTCTTTGTACCAACGCCATGCACCCCAGACTTTTTCGTTCTCAGGAGGATTAATGGATATAGGTGGGTTTAGGTCATTGTTGAAATGAACATCTGCAGCTAGTGGCCCTAACCACATGTCCCAATTAAGACCTGCAGGTATTTCCTCCTTCGGTAAATCATAAGGTTTTGGAGGTCCGCCCACACAAGCATAAACTTTTTTAATTGTCCCTATCCTTCCCTTTTGCACCATTTTCACAGCGTGCTGGAAGTTATCAAAAGACCTTTGCATGCTTCCAGTTGCTAAAACAATGCTATTGGAACGAACTGCTTTCACCAACTCCTGCCCTTCTTTTATAGTAAAGGTCAATGGTTTCTCCAAATAAATGTCTTTACCAGCTTTACAAGCATCTATGGCCATAAGCGCATGCCAGTGATCTGGACTAGCTATGACTACAGCATCTATATCTTTTCTTGCCAAAAGGTCATGGTAATTCTCATAGACAGCAACTTCTACTGTTTTCCCCTTACCTTTATAATAATCGTTGGTTCGATTTAAAAATCTTTGCCTTTTGTCTTCATAAACATCACAGCCTGCCACTACTTCTATATTCGGTAAAGTAATAAAGCTACCAAGTAGACCATTGCTTTGCCTACCCATTCCAATGAAACCTAAACGTAATGTTTCATTGGCCTCATTTCTACTATCCGTTGATTTGCCTAAACTCACTTGTGGCAACACCCCTAACCCTGCTGCACTAAGCAGACCTGTGCCCATAAACTTTCGTCTGGACAAAGAGGATTTTTTCTTTTCAGTCATGTTATATTGGTTAATTGATTTATCTCTACTCTTAATAGCAATGATTTTTCGTATTCATTTTAAATAGCCTACTCCTTTATTCTTTCCTGACTAGTAGTTAATAAAGCATAAAACGATTTTTATTCGGATGAGTTAAAATCCTTTCTTTTTTAAAAGCAGAATGCACTTTCAAAATAAAACAAATTCAATTAACAAAAAATAATCTAAAATAGCCACCTGGGCAAAGCAGAATTCGACTTCCTGTACAGATAATAACAAAATAGGCTTATAAGATTCTGGTTATCTTTATTAACTCAAAGATGTTCTAAACTGGCGAAAAGCCGATTTTTCAAAGACACAAATTTATAATTTAAGTTGAATTGAGTTGATGTCAATTTGGGATGGAGTAACCCTACTCAAGCTTACTTTTAAAAACTTTCAGAACGCACCGTTCACACAAAATTTTGTTTGGAATTTTGACAGAAGCCTCCAGTTTTAATCAGGAGATAGAATGTCATTAAACATTGATCGATAAAAATAAAAACCTCTGAAAATGATGAATTTACGATACGAAAAATAAACCCGTAGCGAACACCACCTAAAAAGACAATGTGAAATACAAAAATAATACAACAAAATACTATTTTATATTTACAAAATTTTAACCAAAAAAAGAGTGATTTTTAATTGAATTATATAATAAAATTTCCTTAAATTTGAATTGTTAATCAATCATTCTGAATAAGGTTAAAGCAAGAATTAAGAAGTTTTATCCTTCGGCGAATTGAAAGAGTAAAAAAATAAAATTAAGCATATGAACACTTACATTTTTATATACGCAATACTCGGAGCGACTTTAGGACTATTATTTACGATCAAGGCCATTAGAAATGCTGAGGATGATCCTGAAACTTTTGATAAGTTTAAGAATGAAGGCAGGTTTCACAAACCTGCAAACTGGAGAATAGGTAAGATGCCCAAAAATAACAACAACCAAAAAGAAGATACTTTACAATTTCAGTTAGCACAACCGAAAGCAGTATACCATGAAATGCATTTAAACTAAACTGTATTTTTTTTTCATTTGACAGCAAAATTCCTATTCATTCTATTTTTTAATCCTGTGGAATTTATTAACAGCTAAAATTTTTTAGGCCTCTTTTTTAAGAGGCCTTTTTATTTTATAGTAATATTGACCGGAGTTAGCAATCCCTGAAACTTCGCATTTAAATTGTCATTTTCCGGAAGCTTTATCAAAAATACATCTTGTAAGAGGCTAGTAATTTCATCTAAGCTATGAAGCGTTTTCTTCACACTTTTCTCCTTTTTCCTATGAACAGTAAATTGATTGTTGTGAAGAGCGTACCTACCACCAAGGAAACTTCTGGCGACCATTAAATCTTTTGTGAAAACAGATTTGGGTGAAGTACAAAGGTACCAACTGACGACTTCATAATCGGGTAACATTTGAGCCTCTAACCCAAACCTATGCATCAATCTCCACGAGTCTTTTATCTTTATCTCCAAATAATAAAACCCCGAAACCAAACTAATTCGATATTGATAGTCCCCAGTATCCTGAATTCCTTCTTGCTGCAATACCAAAGGAGAAGAAAAAGAGGCAGAGCCAAATCCAACATCTAGAATATATTTCACTCCCTCCAAGTTCAGTAATAACAACATGTGGTCCCTTGGCCGAATTTCTCCTTCGCCAATTTCCCAAAATACTCTGGCTGACAAGCCTACCACATCAAACCCGATTGTATTCAATACCGCGCCGAAAAGCATGTTTTGCTCAAAACAAAATCCTCCTCTACCCTGATTAACCATTTTATTGAACACCGCTGTCAAAGTCAATTCTACAGGTATTCCCAATAATGGATCAATATTTTCAAAAGGAATGGCTTGTGGATGAAGGTTATGAAGCTTCTTTAAGGTATCAAGGCTCATTTCTGCCTTGCCTTCAAAACCAATTCGTTTGAAATAGGCCTTCAAAGAGGCATCATCCAAAGTAAGTTCTTTAAAAAGTGAAATTTTTTCTTGTTTTGAAATCATAATGACTTAAATAAATCGATTAAAATTAGCACTTTTTGAAAATAGGAAGCCAAAGATGATGAAAAATATTGCGTTAAACCCATTCCAATTGTTTTAGAAAATAAGCAAAAATCCAATCTTCTTTTCCAAATTACCCAAAACGCTGCAATCAGTCTTTCAAATTAAACGTAATTTCAAGAAAATCAATAGAATCTTCTAATAATGCTCCCAATAAATACAACCTCAGTGCAGACCCGAAATATGCAAGTGAGAACCCTTTACGTGCTGATCTGCCTCGGTGGAAAAAATCAGCCACCTCGTGGCGGTTTTCATTTTCACCACCGCAATGTTTTGCTAAAACCTCCAATCATCCTGATTTTCTTGAAATTGCAACACTTCCCGTAAACACAGGAAAGGCTTAAAAAATATTATTAACTAATATGGGTTAATTGAGCCAAGAGAATTATTTATAATCAAATCTTCAAAAGAGGTTATCACAGCCGAATCTTTTGCCTATTTCATATAAAAAAATGGAATTATCAACGATTTGCATTATATTATCCGTGTTTTTACGTTAACTTTGGTAACGTACACTTTTCCACAACCACAAGCCAATATTTTATTTGTTATGTTAAAAAATACATTTGTTGATTTATCATCTCGAAGAAAATTCTTAAAACAAACCACTTTACTTTCTGCTGGACTAGGCCTTTCAATAAGCACAGTTGAAGCCAACACCGCCATCAAAAACCCAAATGTCTCTGAAGCTCCCGTAAGAGCTGCTTTTGCAGATGGAGATATTTCTCCAGAAATTGGAATGGAAAGCCCTGGAAACTATGGCAAGAATTACCACAAAACGTTTCATGATCCCTGTAAGGTAAGGGTTTCCGCATTTCAAAGCGGTATAAAAAAAGTGGTAATTATCGGTTTCGATGCTTTAGCAGTATACCAGCCCTGGGTAGATGAGATCAAAGAAGGTATCGCTGCCAAATTTGAGATAACTAAAGAAGAAATTTTAATATCAGCTTCGCATTCTCATTCTTCTGGCCCAACTGCAATGGTTATGCCAGGGCAGTATGACCACGCTTCTCCTTTCGTTCAGGACCTTGCCTACAAACAATCATCCTGTGCGGACCCCAAATACTTGGCCTCCACCAAAGAAACGACTATAAAAACGGCGTTAAAAGCGCTGGAAGATTTGGAGGAAGTAGAAATTGGGGTGGGCAGTGGCATTGAAGATAAAGTCGCATACAATCGACGCTTTTTTATGAAAGATGGAATGACCTATACCCATCCAGGACAATTAAACCCAGATATCTCTAAAGTAGCTGGTCCAATTGATCCTGAAGTAGGTGTTATTGGAACTTGGAATAAGGCAGGTAAATGCATAGGCTGCATAGTAAATTTCGCTTGCCATTCTACCACCAACCCAGGAGGTATTTCAGCCAATTGGGTATACTATATGGAACAAACTATAAAAGGAGCATTAGGCAAAGAATGTATAGTAGTCTTTCTCCAAGGAGCAAGTGGAGATGTGACCCAAGTCAATAACCGTAACCCGAATAAAAACAGGGCTGGTGAAGATTGGGCTAGATTTGTAGGAGCCAATGTTGGGGCAGAAGCAGTTAAAATACTGTTGTCCATCCCTAGAAGCACCAGCTTTCCTATTTCTACCTCAAGAGAATTTATTAACATCAAAAGAAGGATGCCTTCTGAAGAAAAAGTTAGTAAAAGTATGGCTATGGTTAAGAAAAGACCTGAAGAAGTGGGGAAAACCGACTGGGTTTTTGCTAAGGAAACAGTAATGCTTGATAGCTTCGGAAAACAACACCCTACGCATACTGTAGAAATTCAAGCCATACAGCTCGGACCTGTTGTGCTTATAAGTAACCCCGCAGAATTTTTCTGTGAACTTGGTCTTAAAATAAAAGCAGGAAGTCAATTCCCACTCACCTTCCCTGTTAGCATGGCCAATGACTGCGTTGGTTATGTTCCAACACTAGAAGCCTTCTCTTTAAATGGTGGCGGCTACGAAACCCGGCTTACCTCATACAGTAATTTAGAAATTACGGCAGGCAACCAAATTGTTGACCAAAGTCTAAAACTCATTGAACCCCTTAAACCTGGTCCTTTACCCGATTTCCAAAAAGCACCTGTCTTTAATGGGGAGCCTTGGAATTATGGAAATGTTCCACCTGAAATTCGATAAACCACTTCTCATGTATTGCAAATTAAAAAATCATAATAACTTGTTAAACTACCTTATATCCTCAAGGAATTGGTCTATTGCGACTTGTTTCGCTTTGTTAGTGGCTTGTCAACAGGAAAAAACAGTGGTGGATTCTCCTCCAAAATTTGAAATCCAAGAGAATCCTGTCAATTCCCCTCAATATACTTATAAAGATTCTTCTGCATTAAAGATTTCAATGGCGGCTTTCCAGTTAGAACCTGGACTACAAATAGATTTAATAGCTGCAGACCCTTTGGTAGCGGATCCGTCAGCGTTTGCCTTTGATGAAGAAGGCATACTTTATGTTGCTGAAAACACTGGTTACCCAGATCCTATGGATGGAAAGAAACCAGATACATTAGGGAAAATATCCAGATTAGTGGACAGCGATGGAGATGGAAAATACGATCAACGAAGTGTCTTTGTAGAAGGACTCACCTACCCAAATGGCATTATGGCCTGGAAAGGTGGGGTGTTTGTAACTTGTGCACCACATATTTATTACTTCAAAGACACTACTGGTGATGGTAAAGCAGACATTAAAGAAATCGTACTCACTGGTTTTAACGCCAACAGAACTGCTCAAATCCGAACCTCCCACCCTACCTTAGGGCTAGATGGCTGGATATATGTCACCAGTGGTTTAAATGGTGGTGAGGTCTATTCACCTGCTCACCCTGAAAGAAAGCCTGTCTCATTTAATGGTGCAGATGGCAGATTTAATCCTGAAACGTTTGAATTTCAGTTGAGAGGCGGGAAAAGTCAATTCGGACTTGCGTTTGATGCTTTTGGTAGAAGATATGGATCAAGCAATAGACATCCATTACAGCACATCGTAATGGAACCTGATCAATTAAGTAATAACCCCAACTTGCTTTTCAATAAAACAATTGAGGATGTATCACCAGCGGAAGCGGAAGGATTTGTTTACCCTATAAGTAAAAGCATTACTACCGCAGATTATATCCCTAAATTAATGGGCTTATCGCATCAAGGTACTTTTACCTCTGCTTGCGGGACCTTAATTTTTGAAAGTCAAGGGTTGCATGAAGCACATAAAGGCAATGCTTTTATTTGTGAGCCAGCTCAAAACCTGGTTCAAAGGCAATCGGTCAAAAACAATGGCGCCACTTTTATCTCTGAAAGGGTTCATGAAGATTTTGAATTTTTATCTTCTTCAGATTCTTGGTTCAACCCAGTTTTCTTATCCCACGGACCTAAGGGAGCAATGTATTTGGCCGACATGTATCGAAAAGTTATCGATCACCCCTCTTACGTACCAGAAGAAACCAGAGGAGCACTTGATTTTGAAAGTGGCAAAGGCAAAGGTAAAATTTACAGAATTACTAGAGACAATTTTGAATACAATACTGTAGAGACAGTATTCCCTACTTCCTCGGAAGCAAGTATGGATATGCTAACCACAGCACTTTCATCTAACGATGAGTGGGAAAGAAATACAGCATTTAGATTGGTACTGGAAAAAATGCCACAGGAAGCAATTGCTCCGCTTAAAGCGCTGGCCTTGTCTGACACATCAATTGAAGGTAAGGTGAAGGCCATATGGTTATTGTACCATTTCGATGCTTTGGATGAAAAGATGCTTTCCACTATCTATGATGACAATGGCCCAAACATTAGAGAACAGATCATTGCGATAATCGGTTTGAAATCAAACATTACAGATCAATTGGCCAGCAATTTAATAAAAGGAGCTACAGATGCAGCCCCAAGGGTACGTTACATGACTGCACTTACCTTTGGTGGCGACAATAAAAAGGAATGGCTGCCTTACTTAGCTGAAATAGCTCAAAAAGACGCATCAGACCCATGGACTAGGGCTGCTGTAATGACTGCACTAAAAGGCCAGGAAATCTCTTTCTTAAACATTTTGAAAACTGAAAAGAAAGAAGTTACTTTTTCACAACTACCAATGTGGTCTGAGTTAGGGGAACTAATCGGTAGTTCCGTTTCAGCTAAAGAATTGACAGACCTGATCGACTCGTCTATCAATAGCGAATGGGACAACCGCACTTTCTCATTACTACTTGGCCTTTTAAAAGGCAGTGAAAGACATATTAAAGGCAGCGAAAAAAATTATTTGGATGCCTATACCAAATCCGAAGAACAATTGGATGCTTTGATTCAGGAAACTACAAAAAGAGCTTCTACGGCTGAAGACAGTTTGACTTCCAGGATTCAGGCTACAGCATTATTAAGTTATTTTTCACCAGGCGAGACAGAAGCTTCCTTAAAGGAATTATTATCCCCAAACAATCCACCGGAAATTCAATTGGCAGCGATTCAATCCTTAGGCAACTTAAACAGTGTGGATGCAGGGGAAATCCTTATAGAAACGAATGCGTGGAAAGCTTATACTCCTAAAACGAAAGGAGCTGTAATTGCCACCATGGTTTCCAGACCAATTCTTCGCGACCAATTGTTGAAGGCTATTGAGCAAAGCAAAATCAACCCTGCTGAAATCTCCTCTTCAACAAGGCTTTCTTTAATGAAAGCAAGTGACTCAAATGTGAGATCACGTGCAGAAGATCTTTTCAAGGAATTGGAATCAGGAGGTAGGATGAAGGTATATGAGGAACACAAGAGAATTCTGGATATAAAAGGCAATGCAGCTAACGGTGCAGGTATCTTTAAATTAAACTGCGCTACCTGCCATACTTACGCAGGCGAAGGAGGAGACGTAGGCCCAGATTTATCCGGCATTAATAACCAGCCAGCATTGGCCTTGCTACTACATACGATCGTACCAAATTATGAAGTGTTCCCGGGTTATCAGGCAATTACGGTTACCACTCATGAGGGCAAACAAGTAACTGGTAGAATTGCGGCAGAATCTGCCAATTCGTTAAGTTTAAGGACTGCTTATGGCACGGAGGAAAACATCCTGCGTACTCAAATAAAAAGCATACAAAACCCTGGGCTTTCATTGATGCCGAATGGTTTGGAGCAAAACATGACTGATCAAGAAATGGCAGATCTATTGGCTTACTTGAAGGGAGCTAAATAAAAATTGACTCAAATTAATTGTTCCCCATAAGTATCCTCAAAGCGGTAGTGATAATATTGTCCTCACCCTTTGCTGTACTTATGGGGTTTAAATCTACCCTAACATCAGCAAGAACCCCATCCTCAATCTGTCTCCCCTCCATATCAATGGTTTGAGTACCTGAAAATCTATAAGTCCAGCCATTAATCAATTCTCCATAGACAGGTATACCCCCACCACCGCCGGTCTGATCCCCCACTATGGTCACCTGAGGCAATTCTTTCATCATTTGAGCAAAAAAAGTGGTAGCACTATAAGACCTCCTATTGGTAAGAACAATTACTGGTCCACTGTAAACATTATCTCCAGCAGGGACAGTTATTTCCTCCCAGGTAGAAAAATCATCCATGCCGATGCCATTTTTTATTCTTTTTCGGGCTACCGGAACCTCACTATCAGTAAAAGCTGAAGCAAGGGTATAGGCATTTCCAAGACTGCCGCCTCCATTGTTCCTCACATCTATAATGATACCACGTCCTAGTTTGGCTCTTTCTAAAACTACTTGCAAGTTACTTTCGGCTATTTTTTGAGAAAATGAGCGGTAATTCACATAAAGCACATCATTAATAAACTGATGTTTTAAAGGTCCACTGATCCAAAAATCCCGACGGAGATAGTTTTTATCAATAATATTTTGATCGTAATTGTCTGGATAATCCTGGTACCATTCCCAATTCCTACTGTTGTCAAATCCCGCAGACAAGTTTACATGACCGTCTCTTAATTCAAACAACATGCTTGCTAGAACATCAAATAAATTTACAGAACCCATATCGCTGGTTATTTTTGCTCTATAAGTTGTTCTTATATTTTCCCAGTCAATGTCCTTGTGTTCAAAAAACGAATACCTTTCTTTTACATCTTTCCAAAGGCTATCAAAAATATCTAAAGGTTCGGTTTTAGGATCTTCCGGGATTACCCAGGCGTCACAGGACGAAAACAAAAGCACTATTATTAAGCAGAAATTAATCCTATTTACCATAACCTAACATTTAATATCAGATCGACGGAATGATCCAATCGATAAACGCTCTTAATACCAGAAAGTTTAGTATAATTGGCCTGGTACCTAAGACCTAGTTTATTGCCCGTAGGGAGTTCCCAAAAAAGGGAAGAAGAAAAATTCAAATCCAAATCTCTAAGAGGAACAAATGGGCTGACAGTATTAAAAAAATTATCGGTTAAGGATTTATCGGTTTGGTAGTTCTCTGGCTCAGCTCCTATATACCCTGATTTGACCTGAATTCCCAATAACTGCCAATTGGCCATGTTTTGCCAGAGAAAAGACTTTTTCTTCCATTCAAATGGCAAAAGGTGTTTGGCTACAGGTCCTAAACCGCTGAAATAATCATAGCGGAAACTATAATTACTAAATTGGTTATGTCTTCTTATATGCATGGTGTTCTTATTGGCCCAGCCATATTGGAACCCTTTGGAGCTAGTTTTTAATTTATGATAAAAGGTGAGTGTCGTAAGATTTACCCCCATTTCATTCATCGTGCCACCGGGTTTATTGGCCAATACGCCATAGGAAAAATCTCCTTGAATCAAATGTGTTTTATTCTTCTTACGTAGAACAAAACCTACAGAACTTGTAGATTTATTGCCTTTGTAATTCAATAAAGAGAAACCTTCATCTTTACTGGACATTGACTGGATACCTGTGGACAACCATACATCGCCTAAACTCTGACCATTACTATTGTAAACTAAAAATAACCAGCAGAGGAAAAAGAAGGATAGGCTATGGTATATCTTTAGCATTAAAATTTATTTAACAATTGAGGAACACAAATTACAATTAAATTTGAATTTCCGAGATAGTCTCTCACCAAAAAGAAGGAAATAAATATAATTTAACTAATTTTAAGGATTAATTTTTTAACTAAATTTTTAAACAAATGTTCATGAAAAATGCACTATTAATCTCTCTTTTTATAATAGTTAGCAATGGTATCTCTATCGCGCAGCAGAATTATTTTGGAGTACAAAACAGCAAGAGAAAAGGCATGATCAATGCCAAGATGAATCCCGCTGAAATCAACAATCTTAGCAAAAAGGTAGAAGTTTCACTTTTTTCAATTAATGCAGGTGTAGACAATAATGTACTTTCTGCTCAAGACATTATCGACAACCCAGATGTTTTTGATAATATTTTTGATAACGTAGAAGAACCAGTTAACCTACGGACAGATGTTTCGGTAATGGGACCTGCAGTTGGTCTAAGGTTTGATAAATGGTCCTTTGGTATTACTACAGAAGTCAAAGCTAAGGTGGATATAATAGACTTTAACCCTGAACTAGGCAATTCAATTATTCAAAACGCAAATGAAAACAATGTTCAAACATCCATTAATATACCTGAAAACCAACGGATCAATGCTTCAGGATGGATGGAACTTGGATTCATTGTAGGAAGAAAAATTCTGGATACTGATTTTCATACTTTGTCGGTAGGTGGAAATTTTAAATTGCTTTTCCCAGGAAGCTATTCCAATTTTGGAGTAGACAAATTAAAAGCAACAATTATTCATTCTGAGGATGAAACTTTAATAACAGATGCAATCGGAAGCCTTAATCTTTCTTATGACGAAAGGTGGGAAAATGAAGATGGCTTTGACCTACAAGATGATTTATGGCGGGGGTTTAATCCCGGAGGACTGGGAGTAGACCTGGGTGTTAATTATATGATTAAAAAGGACAATGATCCTCTCTTAAATATCGGTTTGTCCGTAAAAAACCTCGGCAGTATGGGTATGGGATCCAACCAACGACACAAAAATTATGCTGTAAACATCCCACAGAATGAATATTTCAGAATTGATAACCTTGATGGGAATGTAGAAGAAATAGAACAGCAACTTGTAGATTCAGGCTATTTTACAATAAACGATGCCGATTCCGATATAAGGGTTAATTTACCAAGAACGATGTCTGCATATTTAGAATTTAGCCCTGTAAAAACCTTCCAAATCTCCCTTTATGGTCAAAAAAGAATTAATAATGAAAGTAATAATATTAATTTAAGCGCTGCTGATTTAATAGTAATTACGCCAAGGCTTGTGTTAGGTAAATTTGAATTGTATTCACCATGGATGCAACACCAAATCTCTAATTTCACAGGAGGTTTAGGGTTCCAATACGGTGGCTTTTTCATTGGCAGCAATTCGGTAATCACTAACCTAATAAAGAATGATAGTCATAGAGCAGACATTCATTTGGGTTTATCATGGGGATTTGGATCATAAATTAGTGTTTTCTTCCACTTCTTCAATGTTTGAATTCATCATTGCTTTGGCCTTGACTAGCCATTAGCGTTTCTATTTAAGTAATGAAATCGTTATTTTATTATTAGGGATTTAAAAGGTTAAAATGTTTTTCTGGCAATAAACTTGCTTATTATAGCAGGTGTGAATGCTCTTTGCTACCGTGTTTTTTTATAATTCCCGTAGTACAAAGTCACACTATGATACAAAGCCTTTTTACCAATCTCCAAATGACTTTCAAATGGAAGGTCTCAATGGATTTTCCTATTGATAAATGGGGCTTTCATAAAATGAATTATTATATTGGAACATCTTAAAAGATCAATAACCACATTTCACACCCATGTTAACTAACGAACTCGAAAATAGAATAAAAGCCCAAGGCATGCCACTGGGAATAGTTGAAGAACAAATCAAAAACTTCAAAGATGGTTTTCCTTTTTTAGACATCGATCATGCAGCAAAAATCGGTGATGGTATTCTTGAATTAAATGATGCTGAGCTTCAAAAAGCATTAAAAGATTACAATGAAAAGTCCAAGGATAAAATTATTGTGAAATTTGTACCCGCAAGTGGTGCTGCAAGTAGAATGTTTAAAAACCTTTTTAGCTTTTTAGAAAAGGGAGACAACAGCTTTGAAAGTGATGACTTTGCAAAAACCTTCATTTCTGAAATCAAATCTTTTGCTTTTTATCAGGATCTAGACAACAGCTTAAAAAAAGCAGGTACAAGTATTTCAAAAGCCATTGATGAGAAAAAGTACGGCCTTATTGTCCAACATCTACTAGATGATGATCACCTTTCCTATGGCAGTTTGCCAAAGGGTCTGTTAAAGTTTCATCAATATACTGACGGAAGCAGAACCCCAGTGGAAGAACATTTTGTAGAGGGCGCTCAGTACGGAGTTGGCAAAGACAATACGGTAAGGCTTCATTTTACTGTTTCTCCAGAACACCAATTGAAGTTTGAAGAAAAGGTGGCTGAGGTTCAACCAAAAATGGAGAAGGCATTTGGAGTAAAATTCGAGATCAGCTTTTCGCAGCAAAAAAAATCTACCGACACTATTGCTGTAGGGCTAGACAATAATCCTTTTGGTGAGGACAACGGTGAACTATTGTTTAGGCCTGCAGGTCATGGCGCATTGCTGGAAAACCTGAATGAAATTGAGGCTGACCTGGTGTTTATAAAAAACATTGACAATGTAGTTCCGGATCGTTTAAAGGACACTACTACTACCTATAAGCAGGCAATTGGTGGATTGCTAATAAAAGCGCAAGACAAAACTTTTTCAGCCCTCGAAGAATTAGACAATAAAATCACTGATAAGTCTGTTAGTCAAGCAGAGGAAGTATTTACTAAAGTGATTGGCGGGAAATTAGCCCCCTCTTATGACGCTAAAAGCCTGGATGAAAAAGCGTCTTGGCTTAGAGAAAAGCTCAACCGCCCTATGAGGGTTTGTGGCATGGTGGAAAATACTGGAGAACCAGGAGGTGGACCTTTTTGGGTTAAAGATTCTGACGGAAGTTTGTCCCTTCAGATTGGTGAAACAGCCCAATTAAATCTTGAAGACAAAACGCAGGAAGCTCACTTTAAATCCTCCACGCATTTCAACCCTACTGATTTGGTGTGTGGTATAAGGGATTATAAAGGAAAAGCTTTTAACCTTATGGAATACCGAGACCCTAAAACCGGATTTATAACACACAAATCAAAAAGCGGCAGAGATTTGAAAGCGCAGGAACTACCAGGTCTGTGGAACGGTTCCATGGCCAACTGGAACTCGATTTTTGTAGTGGTGCCATTGATAACCTTTAATCCTGTTAAAACCATCAATGACTTGCTTCGGGACGTTCACCAATAATCACTGAAGGAAATGTTCTTTCATTTACCTTTTCTTACAATATTTTCACACGAGATTATGAACTTAGCCAGTACTAATAAAATTTTGACCCTCTTCCTTTTGAGCATCTTGTTTCAGCTTCCTTCACTGGCGCAAGTTGGTGTGGGAACAGAAGCACCTAAGGATGCAGATCAATTGTTTAACGGTAAAAAACGTGCCCTACACAAAAACTGGACCTACTGGGAAGGCCCTAGAATTGCAGCTCAACTTCCTATCAAATGGGAAATTGTTCCTGATCCTGTAGACAAAGGAGAAACGGTAAGTGCCAACGATCCTTCAGGTGCTGGTGGCAAATATGGTGCAGCAGATATCGTCACAAAAAAGAAATACACAGATTTTAGACTTCATGTGGAATTTCTAATAAAAAACGAAGGTGGCAACAGCGGCGTATACCTACAAAATCGCTATGAAATTCAAATCTTGGATGGAGATAGCACTACCCATGGAATGGCAGCCATAATCAATGAAAAAGCTGCTCCTTATGAAATTTACAATGGTGTTGGCAAATGGAATGCCTATGACATCAAATTTAGAGCTGCGCGATTTGATGAAAATGGTAAATTGAGTGAAAAAGCAATGACCACTATCTATTTCAATGGTCAAAAGATTCATGAAAACGTATCCATACAGAAAGTATGGGGAGGACCAAATTCTGGCATCGATGGAGGAAGAGATGGTGGTGAAGGCATTACCAATCGTCCTGGAGGAATTAAGCTTCAAGCCGAAGGACATGAAGTGCTATTCCGAAACATTTGGATAGAGAGATTAAAACTGGAAAAAGCCGACACGGACTTTTAAGCAAAATTCAAAAGCATCTTTCGAAATTATCGGAAGATGCTTTTTTTTGACCTTCACATTAATCCACTAAATATATTTTAGCCATCTAATCTTTTGGTAATAAAGATTGGCAATATTTTTGAGCTAAAGGCAAATAAAACTACTATGAATTTTAAAAAGATTTTTGGACCATTTCTTTCGATATTAGGATTAGGAGCACTAATATATGGAGCTTATTTATTTTTAGTTCCTGAAAATGGAGATTGGAAAATCATTACAGTAAGCCTCGTTCTGGGCTTTGTTTTTTTCAGTTCTGGATTAGGCTTATTGAAAACAATGAAGGACGAAAGTTGATTATCAATTAATGTCAACCCCCTCTTTTACGAGGGCTATCTTATTCAAGGTCGGCATTAGATAAATTTATAAGCATGTTTTATAAACTAATAACATTTAGCAATTTAAGTGTATCAAATAATTCACCTCAAATTGAAATGTCCTTAAAGTCTGCACCTGCTCCTTCCCCCAAAATTTTAGACCATGCATTTATACGGTAAATAGACCTGAAGTCGACTTATAAGTTCAATCCATACCCATAAATTAGGTAAAAATTTTACCTTTCATATAATGAAAGCAATTTTTCATTGATTGTTTAGAGAATAAATCTTAAGTTAACAAGATTATTTACCCTTCATTTTCAATCAATTAATGAAAACCCAATATCTAATCTTTAGCCTAATTGCACTCCTATTTTTTGCCTGCGAAAGTGGAAATCAACAAAATGGCAGAACAGATACCCAAAAAGAACCTACAGATGCTTATATAGAAGAAGAAGCTGATCCTATCTACGCTGAACATGTAAGGTCTACGGCTTTTCAGCATCCAGAAGAAGAGAAAAATGATTTCATCCTGCCTCCTGGCTTTGAAATCACCCTTTTTGCCTCAGAACCTGATATCACCAAGCCTATTAATATGGCATTTGATGAAAAAGGTAGGCTGTGGGTTTCTCAATCATCTGAATATCCTATTAAAGCGGGGCCTGGTAAAGGTACTGACCGGATTAGTATACTGGAAGACACCAACAAAGATGGAAAGGCGGATAAAATTACAGATTTCGCCAACGATTTAAATATTCCCATTGGCATACAACCTGTCAAAGGTGGAGCCATAGCCTTTAGCATCCCCAACCTATATAGGTTTTATGACACCAATGCTGATGATATTGCGGACAAAAGAGAGGTTATCTTAGGGCCTTTTGAGACCAAAGATACCCACGGCATGGTCAACAATCTTTTCAGAGGAATGGATGGTTGGATGCATGCATCCCATGGATTTAGCAATGTCTCTACAGTCTCCGGAAAGGATGGGGACGCTATAAAAATGACATCTGGTAATACTTTTCGATTTACCTTGGATGGGCAGCATGCAGAGAAAACAAGTGACGGCAGGATCAACCCATTTGGTTCAGACCTCGACAAGTGGGGCTACCATTACTCTGCGGATTGCCATACTTTGCCTATTTACCAGATCATAAGAAATGGCAATTACACCCAATGGGGAAAACAAGAGCCGAATATGGGGCATGCCCCTACTATGATGGACTATGGGCTTAATTCCACCGCTTTGTCCGGACTCGTCTACTATACAGACAACCAGTTTCCAACCGAGTACCAAAACAGTTTTTATTCTGGTGATGTAGTTACATGCAGGATCAGTAGGAGTACAATTACATTTAATGGTTCCAGCCCAAAAGCCAGTAGAAAGGCTGATTTTTTAGTTAGCAAAGACCCTTGGTTTAGACCTGTAGACATTAAGATTGGGCCGGATGGCGCCATGTATATAGCAGATTTTTACAACAGTATTATAGGCCATTACGAAGTCCCACTCAATCATCCTGAGCGAGATAGAAACAGTGGTAGAATCTGGAAAATCACTTATAAGGGTCAGGTAAAAACACCACTAGATTGGTCAACAGTCAACCTTGACATTCTAATCGAAAAATTAAACGACCCTATCCTTCAGACGAGAATGATGGCTACGGATGAATTGGTGGATCGTTTTAAGGATTCAGCAATACCTGCCTTAGTGAAATTAGAAACAGATGGAAATACCTCCAATATTCAGAAGGTTCAGGTGCTATGGGCTTTGTTTAGACTTGATGCTCTAAAGGACAATGTGCTTAAAAAAGCACTATTAGATGAAGAGGAACTTGTGCGGGTTCATGCCCATAGAATTTTGGGAGAATACCATGATTTAGACAAGGAGAAACTGGAATGGTTAAAAAATGGATTAAAGGATGAAAGTGCTCACGTAAAAAGAGTAGCTGCCGAAACCTTAATTAGAAATCAAAACACTACCATGGTTTCTCCCATCTTGAAAGCACTACAAGAGGTGGATGAAGCGGACAGTCATTTAATATATGCTTTAAAATACGCCTTATATCAACATGCACAAAATCCCAAAATAGCGACCGAGATGGCAGCAGAGGATTGGACGCTGGAAGAAAAAAAATTAGTCGCTTTGGTATTTTCCGATACAAAATCGAAAACATCAGGAGAATTCTTATTCAAATACCTACAAAACAATGAACTTCCAGAAAATTCATTCTTGGCTTATTTAACGTCAATAGCAAGAGACCTACCAGCATCAAGGGTGGAAGCAATAATTGCGCTTGCAAGAGAAAAAGGAGCCGAAATCCCTGATTTCAAAAAAGCAATGGCTTTGAATAATGGCGTAAAACAACAAGGAAAGGACCTACCTCCTGCACTAAATACTTGGAATCAATATTTAAGCAGTGAAATTTTCCAAAAAATATCCACCAATAAAATCGGTAAAACAGAAAATGATTTGGATGAATTAAAATTCGCAATTCAAATGGTAGGCTTACTAAAAGCAGACAAAAATATTGCCCAATTAAAGGAATTGATAAGCAACCGTCAGGAAGAAGAAGAACTTAGAATCCTAGCTGCTGATGCCTTAATGGAAATTGCTCCTCAAACACAAGTTGGCTTTTTGGAGAGCTGGTTGAAAGATGGCAACAGCAGCATAGGCTTTAGGAAGAAAATGGCAGAAGCCATTGCCAAAGCAAGCGTTCAACAGTCTTTTGCGGCTTTGGTAAATGGTACTATGAACGCGCCTATGGAATTACAGGAAACCATATCTATTCAACTTGCGACCAACAATACTGGAAAAAATCAATTACTAAAGTTAATCAAAGAGGGGCATGCACCTGCAAGGGTTTTAAAGTCCAGGCAGGTGGAAGAAAGGTTTCTCTCGGGAGCGAGTGAAAAGCAAAAATCAGCTTTTGATGAATTAACTAAAAATTTACCGCCAATAAGTGATGAAAAACAGGCACTGATTGCACAAAGAACAGAAAGTTACCAAAGCGACTCTTCCCAACTTGGCGCTGGGAAAACATTGTTTCAACAAAACTGCGGAATTTGCCACAGCATTGGAGAAGAGGGAGGAATGATTGGACCACAACTAGATGGGGTAGGCAATTGGGGGCTCAATGCCCTTGCAACAAAGGTACTGGATCCCAATAGAAATATTTCGGAAAACTTCCGCACCTACTCAATCAATCTAAAAAACGGGCAAACAATGTCTGGTTTATTCAGAAGGGAAGATGGACAGGTTTTGATAATGGCCGATCAATCAGGTAAGGAATTCACGATCGCCAAAAAAGACATCGATGAGCAGATCCCTTCAAATATAACCTTAATGCCAGATCATTTTGGGAGCTCACTCAGTCAACCTCAGTTCAATGGTTTAATGACCTATTTACTAAGCCTTCGATAAAATGTCAAAATCAACCAATTTACTTCTTTGCGCTCTGCTACTCGTTTTTTATACTTGCCCTACCTCTAGCTATGCCCAATCCTCAAAAATAACCTTCAAAAAACATGTGCTCACTACTCAATTCCTTGCCGAAGGAGCTGCCGTAGGCGATGTGAATCAGGACGGTTTAATGGATGTTATGGCTGGGGCCTATTGGTTTGAGGCACCAGCCTGGAAGCCCCACGAATTGGAAACACCTCAGCTATTTGAATACGATAAAGGCTACAGCAATGCATTTATCAGTCATGGAATGGATGTAAACATGGACGGCTGGATAGATTTTGTAAGGATAGGATTTCCGGGTGAAGCCGTTCTTTGGTTTGAAAATCCTAAGAATGAACCCGGTTTATGGGAGGTTCACACCATTTGCCCCGCTTTGGGAAATGAATCTGCTGGTTTTTTTGACATCGACAAAGATGGTAGGAAAGATTTGGTAGGGAGTATTCCGGACTCAGGTGAAATGGTATGGTACAAGGCACCTTCCGACCCTGACAATTTAGTCTGGGAAAAATTCACTATAAGCGAAAAAGAAAGCCCTGGTACGGCCAAATATGCACACGGCTTAGGCTTGGGTGACCTCAATAGTGACGGGAATTCAGACTTAATTATAACCGAAGGTTGGTGGGAATCGCCAGAAATTCCAACCACAGGACTATGGAAATTTCATTCGGTAGATTTAGGAGAGCCGGCTGCCCAAATGTATGCACAAGATCTAAATGGGGATGGTAAGGCTGAAGTAATATCTTCGGCAGCACATCAACTTGGCATTTGGTGGCATGCCCAACAGCCAACAGGAGCTTGGAAAACGTACCTCATTGACACAAGTTTTTCTCAAACACACGGATTGGAATTGGTGGATATCAATGGAGATGGGAATAAGGACCTGGTAACAGGTAAACGTTATTTTGCTCACATGGGCAAAGATCCAGGTGGAAAAGAGCCCCCTCTCCTTGCATGGTATGAATACTTGCCAGGCAAATCACCAAGATGGACCAAACATATAATTGATGACAATTCAGGTGTAGGTGTTCAGGTAATTGTTACAGATTTTTTTGGTAATGATCGAATGGACATTATTGTGGCCAATAAAAAGGGAGTCTTCGTATTTGAGCAACTGGCCAATTAATCCTTAAGAAGGATCGTTTCTTCAAGGAGGAAGGCAGGGCATAATACTAGAAATCAATCTTGTATCCCTAGCAAAACGAACCCTAAAAAGAGATAAGAATGCTATTTTATGAATAGCACTTTTGCGTTAAATGATATTTACTTCTCGATGTTTTTAATGTCTTCGAGCTGTTGTTTCAAAGCATTAACTTTTTCGGGAAACCCTGAAAATAAGTTTTCACTTTCCAAAGGATCCTTACCCAATTGATACAACTGACCTGTTGGACCATTGTTTTCGGGGGTTAAATTAGCTGGAAAGGTAAAACCTCCGGATCCCAATCCGTCAATGTATTTCCAGTCAACTGAAGTAATGGCATACATTCCACCTGAAGATTGATGTATCATGTTATCTCTGGTTTGAAAAGACATGTCGCCTGCCAAGACTGGATTAAATGCCTTACTGTCTATGGCTTCGCCTACAGGTATTTCCACTCCAACCATCGTGGCCATTGTAGCATAGATGTCCGTTAGACTTACCAAGCCCTCATAGGTATTGCTTTTTTTAATTCCATCAGGCCAAGACACTATAAGTGGAACCCGATGACCACCATTCCATACATCACCTTTCTGTCCTCTACTTCCTTTATTGGAATCATGTCCATGCAGAAGGATTTCTTCAGCTGGCCAGTAAGCCCCATTGTCACTACTAAATATGATTAGGGTATTGTCAAGCAAGCCTTCCGCCTCCAATTTAGTTTTGATTCTTGCGACTGCCTGATCTATGTCCATGACAAAATCACCATATAATCCGGCCCCTGATTTCCCTTTATTCTCTTCAGAAGGCAACCAAGGTGTATGTGGTCCTGTAAGTGGCATGTACAAAAAGAATGGCTTATCAGTCGATTGCTGGCCAATAAATTGCTCACCTTGATTTACGATTGTCTCTAAACATTCTTCAACGCTAAATGAAGCTGACATCTCTCCCAAGCGCCACCAAACACCCTTCTCCCAATAAACGGCTTTGTCGTCACTGTGTTTTTTGTCCCAAGAGAATTTTGTGTCTTCTTTCCTTATGGGGTAAACATCTGTAGTCAACACCACCTCTTGATCGATTACTTTTCCATTTTCTAAAAAGAAATAAGGAGGAATGTCCAGGGATGCAGGATGAATAAAAGAATAGTCAAAACCAAAATCGTTGGGTCCTGATTGTACAGGCAATGTATAATCAACATTTGAATAACCTGTATTTGAGTTTAATTGAGCTTCTTTATGGTCCTTTGTGCCCCAATCCAAACCCAAATGCCATTTGCCTGTAATAGCGGTAGTATACCCTGCCTTTTTTAAAATCCCAGCAATGGTGAGGCGGTCTTTTTCAATCACTGAAGGAGTAAATCCACCTATTCCTCTGGAAGCTTTAGGCGTTCTAAAGGCATATCGACCTGTAAGTAGGCCATACCTTGAGGGAGTACAAACAGAAGCACTTGCATGCGCATTTTGGAAAGAAATTCCCCTTTTCAACAAGTCATCAAGAGCTGGAGTGTTTATTTTGGACAACGGGTTTAGTGCACTGATATCACCATACCCCATATCATCGGCAAAGATGATCACTATATTCGGTCGTTCAGTTTTTGGCGAAGCCTTGAATGAAAAACCTACCAAAACACAAATCCCAAGCAACAAAGCCAATCCGATAAGGTTATTGGTTTTGCAAAAAGGAAACTTTTTAAAGTGAGTAAATAATTTCAGCATATTGGGTTTATGGCTTTTAATCTTGTGATTCTAAATCAGGATAATCTGCCCTTAGGTACATTTTCATAACATTTGGGCAACCGGATTTTATTTAGGTATAAACCAATTGGTTCGGGTAGCTCACAGCAAAGCCTGCGACGTACCCGTACCAGTAATTTGATTTAATAACGCTTATATTACGATCTCCCTTAGGGGATAATTAGCCTACATTTTATAATACGCTTCCCAGCCTTTTCTCGGTGGTACACCAGCTAGTAATTCATTGGCCAACGCATGATTGGTAATTTGTTTGGTCTCTCTATCAAACATTAATTTTGCACCTAATCTCTGGGACAAAACACCTAAAGAAAACACCTGACTCAATGGACCTGCAATTTCAAAGGAAGACCTGGCCTTTTCTTCTCCTTTACATGCTTTTAGGAAATTGGCAAAGTGGTTGGAGGGACTTTCAGGTACTATTGGTAATTGATCGGCCATATCTTTGGCTTTTTCTTCAGGGATGATGGAAAGTGTACTGCCATGAGATCCACCTTTAAAGGTTAGGTCTCCACCGTATATGATTTTACCTGGGTTAAGTTTAGCCGGTTGCAATTGTCCATTACTTGGAGGTGGGATGTTTGGATCAAGTTCAGAAACGCCATAACCAGCAGGAACAGGGGGAATATTGTTTTGTCCATCATACCAGGTAATGGTCATTGGCGGCATATTCCCTCTTTTCGGAAATTTGAAAGCCAATGTTGATTCCATAGGGAAAAAGAAGGTATTGTGATCGTCAAGTCTTAATGGTTCTATTTCTTCCGGTAATCCCAACTCAAGAAATTCATGTGCGGTATCCATAATATGTGCACCCCAATCTCCCAGTGCGCCCATACCGAAATCATACCAACATCTCCATTGACCATTGACTAGGTCTTCATTATAATCATGGTGATGCGAGGTACCTAGCCAGGTATCCCAATCCATAGTGGATGGCATTGGTTGCTTTGCAGGAAAGGAATTGATCTTTGGATCCCATCCATGCCATCTTCTACGCCCATTCATGTGAGCTGTCATGGCCGTCACATCTTTTATTATACCAGCTTCTTTCCAGGCTTTAAATTGAAAATAATTGGCTTCTGAGTGACCTTGATTTCCCATCTGAGTGACCACTTTGTGCTTTTTTGCACCGTCCATCATCAACTGCACTTCATTAAACGTTCTCGCCATAGGCTTTTCAACATATACATGTATCCCCATGGACATGGCAAGCATGGTGATAGGAAAATGAGAAAAATCTGGAGTACCTACAGAGACAGCTTCTATATCTTTGCCCATTTTATCGAACATCTCCCTGAAATCCTTATATCTTGGCACATCAGGAAACATCTCCATAACCTCAAGGGTATGTTCTGCTCCCATGTCCACATCACAAAGTGCTACGACATTGGCCAGGCCTGTAGCATGTAAAGATTTGACAACCTCACCACCTCGGTGGCCAATACCACAACAGGCCAAATTCACTTTTTCACTAGGTGCAATATGTCCGGTTTGATTCCCGAGAACAAATGAAGGTATTAAAGAAATACCTGCAGCACCCATGGCACTCGATTTTAAAAATCGTCTTCTTTGGTTATTCATTAGTAATGTTAATTATTTGGTCTATTTATAAATATCTGAAAATTAAAGCACAGTTGGAAAATTGAATGCGCTATCCAAAGATATTTTGATTTGAAGTTAATGTAAAAGTCTATAATTTCATTCCATTTCAAAAATTACTTTAAGCAAAAAACTTGAAAAGGCTGGAAAATGCACTTAAATTTCGGGATGAAAGTTAAGAATCACCTATTTCCTATTTTTGTAATTGTGTTTTTTACAGGGGCATGTAATACTTTTCAAAGCAATACTGCCCAGTTTGATTTGGTGTTTTTAGATACACTTGAAATCCCTTTTGCAGGAGACATTCATGCCGGGGCTTATGCTAACCAGACGGGATTGATTTACAATTATAGATCTGGGGAATATTTAAAATTTGATAGTCTAGGAAATGTTCTGGCTAAAAACACGGTTCCATCAGAAGGTGAAAATAGCTTGTTTTATGTAAATGGGCTCAAAATAACGGACAATGGAAACATCCTGGCGAAATCAATCAGAGGAGAAATTGGCTTGCTCGATGAGCAATTAAACCTCCTAAAAAAGACAAATATGCCCTTCCAAAGTGGCTCTCTTGATCTTAAAAGAAATCAAAATGCCATAGAAATTTATAAAGATGAATTGCTTCTCTTTCACCCGGGAAGAGACAATAAAAACCCTTATAATTTAGGGTATTACAGAGACAATTATTTATTGGAGAAATTAAACCCAAATACGGGTAAGGCTGTACCCTTTCTTAAATTATCGCCAGAAAGCAAGTACCAAGAAAACCTTCATTTTATACCCCCTACTGCCCTTATAAGTGTTTTGGGAAATTCGCTGTATTTTGTTTTCAATAAAGAACCTCTAATCAGCAAATACAACCTGGAAAATAATGGAGCATGGCAAAACAGTGTTTCTCTGGACTCCGAAGGATTCGTAGAAATAAAAGGACAAGAAATCCCTATTGGCAATGATGGGTCTGTTTTAGCAGAAGGTGAAATTACCAATCTTTTTGCATTAAAGAATGGATTTGCTGTAGTCTATCTAGACGGGATATTGAATGGTTCGCCCCAGAGAAGCAAGCTACTCGGCAAACAATTAAAAGTATACAATTATGAGACTGGGTGGTCAAACCCTATAGAATTACCACTGAACATTCTCTTTTTACTTAACTTCGCAGATGAGGGTCAATCATTTTACGCTTTAATAAACCCCAGTACATTGCCTAAAGGTATCCAAAAAGCGAAAGTACTAAAATTGAAACTTCAACCGAAACAATAACTAATTCACTTACAACACTAGCCCAATGAAGACATGTCTCCTAAGAAAATATCAAGTACTTATAATCCTATGTACGCTATTGGCATCATGCACCGCTTCAAACAAAAGCGAAAACATCAATATAGCGGATGGGTGGCGCAGCCTCTTTAATGGAGAGGACATGAACAACTGGCGCATTAAAATAGCCAAACATGAACTCGATGAAAATTATGCCAATACTTTTCGGGTAGAGGACGGTTTATTAAAAGTAAGGTACGATGGCTACGAAGATTTTGATCGACAATATGGGCATATCTTCTATGACGAATCCTTTTCTTATTACTTGTACCGTGTACAGTATAGGTTTGTAGGAGAACAGGCTCCAGGCGGTGAAGGTTGGGCATGGAGAAATTCAGGAGTAATGCTCCACGGACAAAACCCGGAAACAATGACCAGAGACCAGGACTTTCCTATTTCTATAGAAGGTCAACTTTTGGGGGGCGATGGAGAAAAACCAAGAACGACAAGCAATCTCTGCACGCCCGGTACAAATGTCGTAATGGACGGAGAACTTTTCACCCCTCACTGTGTCAGTTCTAATTCAAAAACTTATCATGGCGATCAGTGGGTAACTGCTGATTTCTTGGTTTTGGGTGACTCCATCATCCATCATATCATTGAAGGAGACACGGTCCTTACTTATTTGCAGCCTCAAATGGGAGGGGGTAATGTGAGCAATCATAACCCAGATGTCAAAAAAGATGGTCAATTGATTTCAACAGGCTATGTTTCCCTTCAAAGTGAAAGTCATCCTATCGATTTTAAAAGCGTAGAAATTTTTGATTTGAGTCCTTACAAAGACGATACAGAAAAGTTGAAAGAAGTGCTAAATCTATTAAAAAATCAAAAATAAAAGACAATTCGACTTAAATAGAAGTAAGAAATACTGAAATTAAAAAAACAGCCACAGAATACCATCTGTGGCTGTTTTTATTTGCGAAGCACCATCCCTTTTGAAAGGGAAGTATCACAAGGTGTTTTATGGGAAAATACCCAAATCCATATAAGATATCGCTATCCTTTCAAGTGCTACAATAAACCCAGCTGTTCTTAAATCTTTTATACCTTTTTCTTTGCGAACACCATTCATATGATGGTAAGCTGTAACCATCGTTTCTTCCAGACCAGAATTAACAAGATCTCGTTCGCTGGCACCCTTTATAATAATCCTTTTTTGTTCCTCGCTAAAGGAATCCCCTGTAGCTTTCTCTATACCTAGTAAAAGCTCTTCGTACTTTTTCATGTCGTACCGCTTCTCTAATTTCCCAAAAGAAACCCTGGATAAATTTTTCAGCCATTCAAAATAAGATACTGTTACCCCTCCTGCATTCAAATACATGTCTGGAATAACCATTATTCCTTTCTCTAAAAGAATGGCATTGGCTTCTTGCGTAACAGGCCCGTTCGCGGCTTCTCCAATAATCTTTGCTCGAATATCGTGAGCGTTTACTGAGGTTATTTGATTTTCTAGCGCAGCAGGAATTAGTATGTCACATGGCTTGGTTAACAAAGCATTACCATCCTCCACAAAATCGCCCTTATAATAACCATTAAAGCTTTTATTTTCCGTTTGGTAGGCTTTGACTTTCTCTATGTCTATGCCATTTTCATCCCAAATCCCACCATTGTATTCAGCGATACCAATAATCTTAGCGCCCGCCTCAGATAAATATTTTGCCGAAAAATACCCTACGTTACCAAGCCCCTGCAAAATGATTTTTTTACCTTTCAACCCTACTTTTAATCCTAAGGAGCTCATGTCTTCTTTAACACTTACTGCTTCCCGAATGCCTATAAAAACCCCCATTCCTGTGGCTTCTGTCCGGCCTTCTATCCCATGCTGGGAAAGGGGCTTGCCCGTAACACATCCTTTGGCATTTATTACATCAGGGTTGAAAGCCTCAAAAGTATCTACAATCCAAGCCATCTCTCTGCTACTTGTACCATAATCAGGTGCAGGTACATCTATCGCTGGTCCTATAAATTTCTTTTTGATCAACTCAGAAGTATACCTTCTTGTAATTTTCTCAAGTTGTTCAACTGTATATTTTTTGGGATCAATCCTTACCCCACCTTTAGCGCCCCCATAGGGTATATTTACCAAGGCACATTTATAGGTCATCAAGGCTGCTAAGCCTTTTACTTCCTCCTCATTTACAAAGCTGCTGTACCTTATTCCTCCCTTTACCGGTAATTTATGATGAGAATGCTGCACCCTATATCCATGCAATACTTTGTAAGTTCCATCCCCATTCTTAAGAGGAAAACTAAATTTATAGATACTATTGCATAGCTTTATTTGTTCCAATAGTCCTGGATGCATATCCATATGACTGGCTGCATCATCAACAACTTTACATACGTCATCAAACAGACTGTACTCCACCTTTGCATTCATAAAACTTCATTTAATTTTTAAACTGAATTTCATATAATTAACTGCAAGGTCTATGCCTAAATGGCGAAACCTCTTGCTAAGCTTAAACCTTTAAAACATTCCTTTGTGCAGCATTGAATTTCCAAGGCATATACAGAGTGATTTCTATTTCGCAGTTACAAATTCCATTGGTAAACGAACATTTTTACCCTCTATTCCTTGAAGTGCATCCCCCATGTCACTTCTAGCATTGTCAGCCATTGCACTCATTTTTTCAGATACTTCGGGATATTCTTCAATCACATTCTTGGATTCGGAGGGGTCATTTTCAAGGTCATAAAGTTCCATTTCTTTCAAATCCAACATCACATATTTACCAGGTATACCATTCGAGGGTTTAACAAAATTTTCTGGTAGTGTGCGATACCTATGAGGGAAGTACAATTTCCACTTACCTGAAATAACAGCCTGAAGTTCATTTTTGTTATAATAAATATAATAAGCCTCTTGCGGTGATTCCGCTTCTTTTTCCATTTGTATCAATGGCCAAATATTTTTTCCATCGATCAATTTTTGAGGAAGAGGTGCGTTAGTAATATGGGCTATAGTAGGCAATAAATCAATTGTCATGGCCATCTTGTCCTGGATTTTCCCTTTTGGAATATTCCCTTTCCACTGCATAATCGCTGGCACTCTAATACCCCCCTCCCAGGAAGTCCCTTTGCCTTCTTTATAAATGCCAGTGCTTCCACTATGTGTACCGTAGGAAAGCCATGGCCCATTGTCAGAAGTAAATATCACCAGGGTATTTTCTTCCAAACCATTTTTTCTTAAGGCTTGCATCACCTGACCTACCGACCAATCTATCTCCATAATCACATCCCCATATAAGCCAGCTTTAGATTTTCCTTTGAACTTATCAGAAACAAATAGTGGTACATGGGGCATACTATGAGCCAGATAAAGAAAAAATGGTTTTTCGTTATTTCTGTCTATAAAATCCACAGCCTTCTCTGTATACCAAGTGGTCAATAGGCTTTGATCCCTTAGGGTATCTATTATTGATTCATTTTGATACAATGGAAGCGGTGGATAACCCTCTGGTCTTTCAGGATGATAAGGCCACATATCATTGGAATATGGAAGCCCAAAGAATTCGTCAAACCCTTGCTTGGTTGGAAGAAATGGCTCAAGGTGTCCTAAATGCCATTTACCCACAATGCCTGTGGCATAGCCTTTTGGTTTTAGAACCTCGGCTATTGTGGTCTCATCGGGAGATAATCCATGTTTACTTTTATCCGAAAGCGCTCCAAAAATCCCAAGTCGATTCGAATAGCACCCTGTTAGAAGTGAAGCCCGTGACGCAGAACATACTGCATTGGATACATGAAAGTTTGTGAACTGCACACCGTCTGCAGCCATTTGGTCAAGATTGGGGGTGGATATATTTTTCGCACCAAAAATCCCAACATCTCCATATCCCTGATCATCTGTAAAAATGATTACAATATTGGGTGGCATTGGATTATTAGCCAATTCTTTATTCTCCGAATTGGTTGTACAGCTTGCTATCGAAGCTATGATTGAAAGAATGAATAAATATTGAACGCTATTGTAGCGGATAGGAAATTTAGGAATCATCTGTGTCATATTTATTAATGACAGAAGATACCGAACCTTAGCCATTTAACAAAGCTATAAAATAATATTTCCTACGCTACCCAAAGAATTTAAAGGTAAATAGTTATTAAAAATTAGAAAGGTTGGGTTCTTTTAAGGTTTCCGGATTGGAGCTGTTCCAACCAAGTCAAAAGTTAGCGCGAAGAATATTTTGTGAAATTCAAGCTATGCCTGATTTTTCGAATGATCTATAACCTGAAATAATAGCCCCTCTTTTAGGTGCTGATCTGCCGCAGCGGACAAAATCAGCCATTTAGATACTGTTTTAATTATAGCGGTGCTATGCTAAAATATTCAAACAGCTTGATTTTTTTTGCGATTGTAACTCTTCCCGTAAATATGGAACAGGCTTTACGAATCCTATTGCCTAATCTGGGATTAACTTTAATGGTGAATTTTTCAGTTTAGTTGACTGGAAGGGTAGCTGTTTCTAACCAAAATTTCTGTAAGGCAGAAATGGCCTCCATAAAATCATTAACTTCAACAGGCTTCGTAATGTAACAATTTGCAAAATTCTTGTAAGACATATCAATGTCTCTTTTGGAACTTGAGGTGGAAAGGATGATCACAGGGATTTGTTTGTAAGAATCATGTCTTTTCAATTCAATCAAGACTTCATGCCCACTTTTCTTAGGAAGATTAACGTCCAAAATGATTAAATCAGGAGTAGCTTTTTCCTCAAACCCATTTATCTTAAAAATAAAGTCTAGTGCTTCTTGACCGTCACGGGCAATGCTGACCATACTTTCATTCTTACTTTCATTTAAGGCTTCGGTTGTTAAAAATATATCACCTTCATTATCTTCTACCAATAAAATATGTGCTGATTTCATGGTTTTTTTATTCTAAATTATTAATACCCTCATTAAAAATGCAGCGAATATTTAAATTAATTGGTCTGGGTATAAAAACAAAATTCCGCTTATTCATTTCAAATAATTCAAAATCAGACACTTATTAAATTTATACATCAATAAGGTTAAACTAAAGATACACCCATAAATTTATAAATAAGTTTAATGGTGGAATAATCTTTCGCTTAATATAACCAAGAAAATCAACCCTACTTAATTCAATTAAACCTCAAGTGTCATTAAATTGAAAGTTTACTTGTTATCCTTAGGACACACGAAACTATCGTATTTTTTTATATTTAGCAGTATTTTTTGAAAAAAATTAATGAATCATCAAAAATATTATGCTTTTTTTACTTAAGCATTAGTTATTAGGTAATTATTTCAATCAATTTTCATTACCCATTTTAAGTTTGTTTAAATGTTCCAGTAGATTTCAAATCGAAAAATGGTAAAAAACACATGCCCCCTAGTTGCTTTAAAGCAAATTTAAAACATAAAAAAATCGTTTTTCCTTATTGTTCTTTAAATAGCCCACAGCAAAAGTCTGTCTACAAAGCAGCCTTTTGCTGTGCGCTATCTATTAATTCTCCCATAGATCAGATTGACGGAAAGGACTTCCAGGCACCTCTGTAAAGAATGTCCCATCAATATACCTATGATGACTATTGATAGCTGCGATGGATTTCATGTCATCCTGCTGAAGTTCGACATCTTTGGCTTCAAGGTTCGCTTTTATTCTTTCCTTATTAGATGATTTAGGGATAACTGCTATATCTCTGTGAAGAGACCATGCGATCAACACTTGAGCCACTGAAACCCCGTGCTTTAGCGCAATGTCCTTAAAAACCTTGTGTTCCATCAAGATGGGATCATCCTCTTTTTGTCTGGCTTTAGGCCTATCAGCCGACCCCAATGGGGAATATGCTGTTATATTAATGCTATTTTCCTTGCAAAAACGCACCAACCCATCTTGAGGTAAATAGGGATGCAATTCAATTTGGTTCATCTCTGGAGCAACTACACAAGATTTAAGTATCTCTTTCAGTTTTGAAATATTGAAATTGGAAACACCAATATGCTTGACAAGTCCTTTTTCCTTAAGGGCTTCCATGCCTTTCCATGTATCAGAAAGTGGAACGGATTGATAATCGAGAAAATCATCTCCAGTTTTTGGAAACATAACCTCTTCTTTTAAAGAAATAGGCCAATGTATCAAGTAAAGATCTAGATAGTCGAGCTGAAGGTCCGCAAGTGTTTTCTGAAGACCACCCTCCACCTTGTCCATTTCGTGGGCATTGTTCCACAATTTAGAAGTCACCCAAACCTCTTCCCTACTTACGATGCCTTCTTCAAAAGCTTTTTTTAAAGCATCACCTACTTCTTTTTCATTTTGATAGATGGCTGCACAATCTATGTGTCTGTAACCTGCCTCTAGTGCCCAAAGTACTGCCTGATAAACTTCGCCTGGACTGGATTTCCATGTTCCCAATCCCAGAATAGGCATTTTATCTTGATTTTTAAAAGTTAAGTATTTCATGATTTAAATCTTTGTTGTTGTTAAAACTTATAGAAACTCTTCCCAAATATCCGAAAATTCATAAGGGCTTACTTCTCCAACCCAGGCACCACCATGGGTATAACGATAAGGACCTCCCAGATTATCTATAATAGACATGTCTTCGTCATCAAGCTTCAATTCGCTTGCCCCGAAATTCTCTTCAATTCTTTGAAAATTGACGGATTTAGGCACTACAGCCACTCCCTTATTAATTGCCCATGCGAGTACTACCTGCGCTACTGAGGCGGTTTTTTCTTTGCCATAACCGACAATTCCTTATTTTCTAGCAAAATAGGATGATCGACTTCATTGTCCGCAACCCTATAGGCGGCACCTAAAGGGCCATATCCTGTAATAAGAATGTCGTTTTTATCACAATAATCCTTTAGCTCAACTTGTGGTAGGTAAGGATGAAACTCTATTTGGTTGACAGTTGGCATTTGTGATGCACTTGACTTAAGGCTTTCAATTTTGGCGGAATTAAAATTAGAAACGCCAATTTGACGTGAGAGTCCATTTTTTTGAAGCTTCTCCATTTCAGCCCAAGTGGCACCTAAAGGAGCTTCTTCTTTGGTCAAAAAGTCTGTTGGTTCAGAAGGTAATCCAACCCCTTTTTTTAATGCTATTGGCCAATGAACCAAATACAAATCAAGGTAATCCAGTTGTAAATCACTCAGGCTCTTCTTAATGGCAGGAAGTACATCATTTGGCAAATGGGAATCATTCCATAATTTAGAAGTAATCCATAATTCCTCCCGCTTCACTAAACCTTGGGAGATGGCATCACTTATCGCACTGCCTATTTCATTTTCATTTTTGTAGACATAAGCACAATCAATGTGCCTGTAACCCACCTTTATGGCTTGAAGCACCGCTTCATAAACTTCATTTGGTTTTGACTTCCAGGTTCCCAAGCCAAGTGATGGCATGCTATCCCCGTTTTTAAATATTAAATTTTTCATTATCGTTGGTTATGTAGTTAAAGTCAGAAGCTATTTAAAGGCCTGCTTTTTAAAAATCACTTAGAAGAAAATAGAGAATTAATATAATTTGTGCAATCCCAGTATGTAAACTATTTAATGGAAGCTAAAATCGAAATTCTAATAAATTAAACAAAAATCAGATGATCAAGTTTCAACTAAGGGTGTAAAATTTCAATTTTTTTAAACCAATAATTCCTTAATAACCCTACCTGAAACATCAGTAAGTCGAAATTTTCTTCCCAAATGTCTATAAATCAATTGTTCATGATCCAACCCCAGTTGATGCAATACGGTGGCCTGAAAATCATGCACATGTACGGGATTTTCCGTAATATTATATCCCAGCTCATCCGTAGCACCATAAACCATTCCAGGTTTTATCCCCCCTCCTGCCATCCATATGCTAAAACATCTTGGATGATGGTCTCGACCATAGTTATCTTCAGTCAATTTTCCTTGGGAATAATTCGTCCTTCCAAATTCCCCACCCCAAATGACTAAGGTCTCATCCAATAGCCCTCTTTGTTTCAGGTCTTTTATCAAGGCGGCCGAAGCTTGATCCACATCTTTAGCTTGGTCAGCCATTTGATTAGGAAGGTTACCATGATGATCCCATCCCTGATGGTACAACTGCACAAATCTGACACCAGATTCTGAAAGTTTCCGTGCTAGAAGACAATTCGCCGCAAAAGTACCTGGCTTCCTGCTATCCTCACCGTACATCTCAAAAACGCTGTCTGACTCTTTAGACAAATCAGTAGCTTCAGGTACTGCCGTTTGCATCCTGTAGGCAAGTTCATACTGTGCCACCTTAGCTTGGATCTCAGGATCACCCACTTTTTCGAAAGCATGTTGGTTCAAGGCTGCTAAATTGTCCAACATTTTCCTTCTTCCAGCTTTACTCATACCCTCCTGATCGTTCAAGTAGAGTACAGGATCTTCGCCATTGCTAAACTGAACCCCCTGATGTGCTGAGGGTAAAAACCCATTGTTCCAAAGTTTTGCATAGACCCCTTGGCCATTTCCTTTTCCTTTGGAAAGCAACACCGTAAAGGCTGGTAAATTATTATTTTCACTTCCAAGGCCGTAACTCAACCAAGAACCCATGCTAGGTCGATTGCCTTGTTGTGCTCCGGTTTGAAAAAAGGTAAGTGCTGGATCGTGATTTATTGCCTCCGTATGCATGGATTTGACTATGCATATATCATCGACAATTTTTGCTGTATGAGGAAAAAGAGAACTAACCCAAGCCCTTGCTTCACCATATTGCTGGAAATCACAGAAGGACCCCACCATAGGAAAGCTAGTTTGACTGGCTGTCATGCCCGTGAGCCTTTGCCCTTGTCGGATGGATTCTGGTAATTCCTGCCCCCATAAATCCCGTAATTTTGGTTTGAAATCAAAAGATTCCAATTGGGAGGGGGCTCCATTTTGAAACAAATAGATCACTCTTTTTGCCTTGGGGGCAAAATGAGGCAATCCTAGGTCTTTACCAGCTGTCCCGTCCTTGTTTACTCCATTGAATAAATCAGGAATTAAAAGTGACCCTAAAGCCGCACTCCCTAATCCTAAGCTTAATTTGGAAAGGAAATGTCTTCTATTGAGATTTAATCGATGCTTTATGAATTCGTTTTCCATGGTTTAAGCTTTTGTAATAGTGGCTTCCAAATTATAAATTAGTGCAATGACCTGCATCAATGCAGCATGTGATGCCACAGGTATTTCATCAGTCAGTGGAAACTTCCCTACGTCCAATATTTTTATTGCTTTTGACTTGTCTTTATTATACTCATTTAGAAAAGCTTCAAAATGACTCATCAAAATTGTCTGCTCATTTTTATCAGGTTTTCTACCAATAACACTGTAAAAAGCATAATCCACTCCAGCTTCCACCTTGTCATTTTTCTTTAATAATCTACCTGCAAATACCCGAGAGGCTTCTAAGACCACTGGGTCATTCATCATAACCAAGGCTTGTAAGGGAGTGCTGGTTTTTAACCTTTCTACCTCGCAGGCATCCCTATTACTTGCATCAAACAGCATCATATTGGGTGGAGGAACTGTTCTTTTAATAAAGGTATACAGCCCTCTTCTATACAGGTATTTCCCTGTATCCAATTGGAATATGGAAAGATTGCCTCTGCCAGATGTGGCAGCCTCCCATAACCCTTCTGGTTGGTAAGTCTTTACAGATGGCCCACCTACCTCATTATTTAACAAGCCACTAGTCGCCAACACCAAATCTCTTATTTCTTCTGCTTTAAGCCTTCGCCTGGGAAAACGTGCCAAAAACCTATTGTCAGGATCTTTTTCAAAACTTTTTGTATTCACATTAGAAGATTGCTGATAAGTAGCTGACAACATTATCTTTTTTAATAGGTACTGAATGTCCCAGCCATTCTCTATAAAGTCTACTGCCAGCCAGTCAAGTAAAGGCTGATTGGTTGGTAAATTGCCCTGCAGCCCGAAATCTCCTGGAGTATCTACTAAACCTGTACCAAAAATTTCCTGCCAAATCCTATTTACATACACCCTTGCGGTCAATGGATTATTAACATCAAATAACCATTTTGATAATCCCAGCCTATTTTTAGGTAGATTCTCCGGAAATGGGAAAATAGAAGCAGGAACACCTGGCGCTACTTTCTCCCCATGCGCATCATACTCCCCCCTTTCAAGAATATAAGTAGATCGAGTGCTATCCAAATCCCCCATCACGGCCACCTTCAAGACGGTAGATTCTTGAAGAAGAGAATTATAATTGGCGCCTTTTTGCATCCCTGTCATCATCCTGTTCATTCTGCTGGCACTATCCGGCATATTTATAAATTGTAGCACTTCTTTAGCTGATGTCTCGCTAATTTCCATCAGCGGGTATTTTGCAGGACTTTTTTTGGAAAAGCCTGGTTTAGATTCTTCAATTCCCCATTCTGCTACATTATTAAAAAAAGCATAGGTTTGAAAATATTCCTTTTGAGAAAATGGATCGTACTTATGGTCATGGCATTGGGCACACTCCAAAGTAACACCCAATAGGGCTTTTCCTAGGGTGTTGGTTCTGTCAATGGCATACATTACCCGATACTCTTCATCTATCGCGCCGGACTCTTCTGTAATTTTATGATTACGGTTAAATCCTGTAGCCAGTATCTGCTCCATAGTTGCCTCAGGCATGAGATCTCCAGCAAGTTGCCAGGTGATGAACTGGTCGTAAGGCATGTTTTCATTGAAGGCATGAATCACCCAGTCTCTCCAAGGCCACTGGGTCCGGTAATAATCGTCTTGGTAACCATGACTGTCGGCATACCTAGCAACATCCATCCAAGTCACGGCCATTTTCTCCCCATAGGCTTTTGACTTAAATAACCTATCCACTATTTCTGCAACTTCAAATGAACTTTTGTCCATTTGGTCCAAATCCTTAGGATTGGGTGGTAAACCTGTTAAGTCCAAGTAAAGCCGCCTACCTAAAGTCAAATTATCCTCTTTTGGAGAAGGAGTTAAACCAGCTTCCTCCATCTTTTCCAATACAAAATAATCAAGTTCATTATTTACCCATTCCTCATTTTTAACTTTCGGGATTTGAGGTTTCTTCGGGGGTACGAATGCCCAGTGTGGTTCATAGATAGCGCCTTGATTGATCCACTTTTTTATAAGCTTGATTTGGTGATCACTAAGCTGCAAATTGGAAGAAGGAGGTGGCATTTTCTCTTCCGCATCGTGAGAAAGTATTCGGAGAAAGGCCACGGAGGCATTCGGATCTCCAGGAACGATGGCATGTTTGCCAGGACTTTCTGTCAAAGCGGCATAAGCATCTTCCTCTTTATCCAATCTAAGGCCAGCTTCTCTTTTATTGGCATCCGGGCCGTGACATGTAAAACAATTTTCAGAAAGAATAGGCCGGACATGAAGGTTGTAACTGATGTCATTGGGGAAATTGACTGTTTCATTTCTTTGGTTTTCTTCACAGCCTAAAGCCAATACCACGAAAATTAACCATCCCCAAATCGGTATCATCCAATAAAAACTTACTGCCTTTTCACTATTCATATCGTTAAAATAGTTATTTACACGGTAAAAGCAAAGCCATTGTTTTTATAGCCATTGATTTACAATTTATACGGATTTTTCATAAAATAAAAGTAAACTCAACCAGGTCAATTGCATGGTTTTAAGGGCTATAAGTTCTAAGAAGAAAACATTGCATAAAAGCTTAAAAAAATAAATAAGGGTAAGCACACAATATTGATTTTTTGGCATACTTTTTATAATAGTATCCATGTCTAAAGAGACATTAAAAAAGAAATAAAAAAATGAGAACAAGCATCGTTGTTATGATGATCGTCGCATCCAGCCTAGTGGCATCTTGCGGCAAAAAACCAGTAGAATCACAAATTGATACCCCTGTAGAACAAGAAGAGGTAGAGATCGAAATGGAGAATGATGAAATACTTATGGAAACTGAAGATTCAGTGGAAATAGTGGAGGAAGTAGTGATTTCTGAGCAATAAATCGCATTAAAGCTGTCACCTTCGGTGGCAGCTTTTTTTAATTAAGCCTATTACTTTTTGAAAATACTTTTTCAGCTTTCTATTTGCCTTTGCAGTCCACACTTTACCACATATTTCTCCACATTTACCCAAAAAAATCCCCAGCATAGTTTTTGGTTTTTTAAAGGTAATTTTTAATAAAACAGTATTAAGGTAAATCGAAGTAATTACCATTATTTTTTACACAAGCACATTACTTACTTAACCTACTTATATACAAATGGTTAAGAACTTTAATATGATTAAGAAATAAAAGGATAACAATCATGTAATCATTAAAAAAATAAGTAAATTTACTGCCTAAATGAGAAAACTAAAAGAAATAAAAATGTCATTGACTTTGCTGCTTTCCGGAGCAGTACTTATATGGTCATTTTTGCTGCCGTTTTCCCCAACACAAGGGTTTAACACTTCCGATGAAAGGGAAGCCTCCGTCAAATCACTTGGTTATGTAGATTTCTTTGCACTTCCTTCTGTATATGAAGAAGGGAACGCATTCAAAAACTTTTTAATTGAAGGTTTATTCGCAGGAATAAAGAATCAGGAATTTTCTTGGAATCCTACCCCATGTTTTAGTGTAAAAAGCTTTATCCCACACAATTGGGTGCTTTATCATTACTTAAAACAAATCCTCTTTCCCTTCCACTTCTTTTGGTAATAACTTTTGATTTTTCTTTGCTCTTTATTGATACACAGAAAGGCAAACACCTACTTATTGCTTAATTCAATTTAAGGGTACCTCTATTAAAACTAAACTTTAGGAGAAATTAAAATTAGCGAAAGGAATTTTGTTTTTAACCCAGACATTCAATCAAGTCATCTTAATTTGACCAAGTGATTGCCGAGGATTTAAATCACGAAACAGCCTATTGAGGAATTTGTCCATCAATTCATATTCCCAAAAAGCTAATATATCGGTCTACTGATTAAGCTTCTTCTTAATATTTCTCTTAAAATTAGGCATAACCTGAAATTAAGAATAGGTAATCCTATCGAAACTAAATTTATTCTTTGGGTAAAATTATAAAATTCCATTGAATAATCTGGGTTTTGCCATGCACCCCAATATTTTTCTTACAACACTTAAAACAAAAAATAAAATGATTGTAGATATCGAACCAGTTAGCTTGGGAATATCCCTAGCTGCAATCCTGGCATTTATTGCACCTATATATATTAGCAAGAAAAAACAAACCAATATTCAGAAATTCCACCATAGAAAATTCACTGAGGAGGCAGCGAAAAATGGCCTCTTGATAGGAGAAAAGGATTTTTGGAGAGGTGGTTATGGTATTGGGATTGATTTTGAAAAGCACAAACTGCTATTTATGGATCCTATTTCCCAGGCAGGTTTTCTATTGGTTTCTACGGATAACATTTCCCATCTGGATTTGCTAAAACAAAGTCGGCATGTAGGGAAGGGGTCAAACAAATCAGAAATAATTGATAAATTATCACTGATCATAAACCATTTCTCAGAACCAACGGAGAAGTCAATTTTGTGCTTTTTTGATGGGGACAAACATTCTGATTTATCTGGTGAGTGGCCATTGATTCAAAAATGGAATGCCATCTTACTAAAAGAGGTCTCAACATCAAAGCTGAGAGAATAAATATTCAGTAACAGACAATCCCGTTTAAGGTTTAACTTTGAACGGGATTTCTTTTTATAATAATCTTTTATCTGGCAAATTTTATATAAGCATGCTTTTGTACGAAAAGTTGTGTATATATGCTTCTTAAATTTGATGATAAATGAAGTTTTTAAGTTCTCAAATAAGTTACCTGCTTCAAAACAAACCCCACAGGCGTAACCTCAAATTATTATTTAGGTTTCTATTCGTTTTATTTGTCTTGATTGTAATTTTCACCATTACTTTTCACCTAATCATGTTGAGTGAAGGCAGGTATTTTTCATGGGTTACAGGGTTGTACTGGACTTTCACGGTAATGACCACCTTGGGTTTTGGGGACATCACTTTTGAAACAGATTGGGGCCGTGTTTACACCATGATTGTCTTACTTTCTGGCATGTTGTTTTTGCTGGTTTTGTTTCCCTTTACCTTCATTAATTTTTTTTATTCTCCTTGGATGAAAGCTCAGGAACAATCTCGGGTGCCAAAAATATTAGATCCATCGATTAGTGGACATGTTATTTTTACTCATTACGATGAGGTATCAATCGCCTTGATAAAAAAACTTAAAACATTCAAGACCTCCTACGTACTTCTTGTTCAGGATTTCACAGAAGGATTGAGGTTAAGCGAGATGGAAATAGTAGTAATGTTGGGAGATCTTGACGATCCCGTTACCTACATAAATGCAGGCATTGACAAAGCCAACCTTGTGGCCTCCACCTCCTCAGATGTAGTCAATACCAATGTGGCTTTTACGATAAGAGAGGTCAACGAAAATATCCCAATCATAGCTACCTGCAATTTCGAGGCTTCTGAGGATATTCTCGGTCTGGCAGGTTGTAATAATGTTTTAAGTCTGGGAAAAATGATGGGCACCTCCCTTTCAAGAAGGGCGAGTGTTGGCAAAGCCAACGCTTTGATCATTGGGAAATTTGAAGAATTAAGTATCGCGGAAGCTACCGTTACAGGGTCTGTTTTAGTCGGCAAGAGCTTGCGCGAAACGAAGCTCCGCGAGACCGTAGGTGTAAGTGTATTGGGTTTTTGGATCAGAGGTGCATTTCATACCGCTCAACCTGATGAAATAATTACTACAAACGCAGTATTGGTTTTGGCTGGAACTTCTGAACAAATTAAAGCCTACAATGCACTTTTTAGTATTCAAAAAGAGACTACTTACCCGCTGCTCATTATCGGAGGAGGGCGTGTAGGAAGAGCCACTGGTGAAGCCCTGGAAGCGAGAAATTTGGAATATAAAATAGTTGAAAAACAAAAGGAAAGAATCAAATCCAATGGCAAATACATATATGGAGATGCGGCAAACCTAGAGGTACTGGTAGAGGCTGGAATTAATGACGCACCATGTGTCATCATCACTACGCACGATGATGACATCAATGCCTATCTTAGTATTTATTGCAGAAAATTAAGGCCTGACATTCAAATAATTACCAGGTCTACCCGTGAAAGAAATCTGGACACCATGCATAGAGCTGGAGCGGACTTTGTCATGTCCTATGCTTCGATGGGTGCCAATGCAATTTATAACTTATTGAAAAAAAGTGACGTTTTAATGGTTGCCGAAGGACTTGATTTGATTAAAATACAGGTCCCTGATCAACTGATAGGTAAATCAATTGCCTCCTCATGTGTTCGTCAGGTTACAGGATGTACGATCATTGCATTACAACAAAAAGGAAAGTTGATCTTAAATCCTGAGCCCAATTCTGTTTTAAATAAAGACGACGAAATTATACTCATAGGTACCTCCGAAGCTGAAAATATATTCTTTAAAAAGTTTGGATAATTTTATCCTAAAGTCATTACAAACACCTTTTTATATTTATTAAAAGCCACAAGGAAAGAAAGAAAGCCTTGATAAATCGAATCAACTCAAGCAACTTAATTCCCATACAACAGTTAAATAATCAAAGCCAACAGTAAAATAGGCTACCTTAAGAAGTCTACCAACTACCATTTTAATAGTATTATTACCCTAAACTTTGGTACCGTGTCATTAGAAAAGATGCTTAAAACGTTTTAATAACGGTAAAAAAAGGCTATATTCATTAGTATCCATTTACAAAAAATCATCGGTTAAACCATTAAAATTGAATTTATTATGCGTATTATTGTAAATAAAAACATTGCCAAGTAAAATGTTGCTATTAAATCTACATATAAATCACCTTAAATAATTCTTTTAAGATTGATACCCGAGTATGACCAACATTAAAAACTCTTTAGCACTCGCTTTCCTTCCGGGATATTTGTATTCAAGCAAATATGAAGACCAGATTCAGAAAAACAAGGAAGATCATAATCCTCCTGTAACCAAAAACCCTACAGAAGTAAGTGATCAAGAGTTAATAAAAAAATACCTCAAGGGGCTGCAGCTAGAAAGCTACGACTATATAAAGGAAATTATCCATCCTGAATTTAAATGCATCAATACGAATACAGATTCTATTCACAACAGTATCGAGGAGATTACCCACTGGAAATCTGAACACAACCTCATGAATCATCTGTCATTTAGTGAGCCTAAGTTGACCAGTGTCCGTGTAAATCGTGGCATTTTAAAAGGAGATTGGACTTTGGTATGGACAGTATTCTCTGCTTTGGATAGCAAAACATTAAAATCAATTTCTTACGAGTACCATATGGCTATCAAAACCGAGGCAAATAAGATTTTAGAAATTCAAACCTGGCACCAACTTGAAGAGGATTAAAAGCCCACACGTAAATTGAGATAAAGTCTCCGTATTTTTATAGGTCCTAATGGGCCATTTAAGATTTTTTCCGTATATTTTTACATCAAACTCGAAATACGCATTGGGATTCATTTTCCGTACTCAAGTCTCAAGTAAATTTATCCATTTGAACAACCCAGCTTAGTTTTACTAGGCTTAAAGGACAAGTTGAAATGGTTGGCTTACTTTGATATTTCTGTGCATCTTTGAAAATCTCTACCGAATTCAAGTTTATTTTCACGCTTTTAACAATCCAAAATTATCAATATGGACAATTATGTATTGGGTATAGACTATGGAACAGATTCTGTCAGGTCCATTTTGGTCAATGCCTCTGATGGTGTCACCCTTGCCTCCGAAGTATTTAACTATCCTCGCTGGAAAGCAGGGGAATATTGCAATCCGTCAAAAAACCAATACAGGCAACATCCAAAAGATCACCTGGAGGGCCTAATGCATACGGTAAAAGCCGTAATTCAAAAATCAGGCTTGGAAAAATCTCAAATAAAAGGACTTTGCATAGACACGACTGGCTCCTCACCCCTGCCTGTTAATAAAGATGGTCATGCATTGGCACTTTCCGAAAAATTTTCAGAAAACCCCAATGCACAAATGATCTTATGGAAAGACCACACAGCCATCGCAGAGGCGGATGAAATTAATCACCTGGCCAGAACTTGGGGAGGTGAAGATTTTACTAAGTATGAAGGTGGTATTTACTCCTCCGAATGGTTTTGGGCAAAGATTCTCCACATTATTAGAGAGGACCCTGAAGTGGCAGAAGCCGCTTATTCCTGGATGGAACATTGTGATTATTTAACCTTCACCCTTATCGGTGGGAAAGACCCTATCGCCTTCAAAAGAAGTAGGTGTGCTGCAGGTCATAAAGCCCTCTGGCATGAAAGCTGGGGAGGTCTTCCTGATGCTGAATTCTTGGAAAAATTAGATCCAAGGTTGGTAAAATTAAAAGAGCAACTTTACAAAGAAACCTATACATCTGATCAAGCAGCCGGATTATTGTCCAAAGAATGGGCGATAAAGCTTGATTTAGAAGAAGGAATCCCTGTGGCCGTTGGCACTTTTGATGCACATGCAGGAGCCATAGGTGGTGAAGTAGAAGAAGGAACCCTCGTAAAGGTAATGGGCACCTCTACCTGCGACATCATGGTTAGTTCTTATGAATCGTTGGAAGAAAAAACGGTAAAAGGTATTTGTGGTCAGGTGGATGGCTCGGTAATTCCTGGTAAAATAGGACTTGAGGCTGGGCAGTCAGCATTTGGTGATGTTTTGGCCTGGTTTGTTAAGTTATTGCTCAAACCTGTTAGGAATACGATTAACGATTCTTCACTCGAAGAAGGTTTAAAAGAGCAAACAATAGACCTGTTGGAGCAGAATTTAATTTTGACGCTTTCTAATGATGCGGAAAAAATATCACCAGAAACCACACAAGTATTGGCCTTGGATTGGATCAACGGAAGAAGGACTCCAGATGCCAATCAAAACCTCAAAGGGGCTATAAAAGGGCTAGACATGGGTTCAGATGCAGCGCATGTTTTTAAAGCCTTGGTAGAAAGTATTTGTTATGGGTCTAAAAAAATAATTGAGAGATTTAGGCAAGAAGGGGTAACCATCGAGCAAGTGATAGGACTGGGAGGAGTAGCTAAAAAGTCAACTTTGGTCATGCAAACACTAGCAGACGTGCTTGATATGCCTATCAAAGTAGCTAAATCAGAACAGGCTCCAGCACTGGGAGCTGCCATTTACGCTGCTACGGCCGCTGGTATATACCCCACAGTCACGGATGCAATAGCGGCAATGGGGAATGGATTTGACAAAGTATACTTCCCTAATCCTGAAAATGCTAAAATCTATAAAACCAAATATGAAGAGTACCTTACTTTTGGTAATTTCATAGAAAATCAGCGCTAAAAGATCACTCGATTTTATACAGTATATATTTAAAAAGACTTAAAATGGCAGCCAATTCTGGTTGCCATTTTTTAGTTTAAGTCGCTTTAAAGAGGAACAACATTTTATACTACTAGGTTTAATTCCAAATTGAATCTTAGAAGGCCCCCTTTTATAGTCCATTAGTATTCAGTACCCTAAGTTTATTCAAAAATCAGTCAATAACTTGGATTTAATACTGGAATTCACTAACATTAATTCTATTATTAGTGAGAAAACCCTAAACAAAAATTTAATTCTGAAGTTAATTTTAAGATTACAATTTTATATTTTGACCTATCTATTGAAATACATCATTAAAATATTTTAGATTAAAATGCTTCACCTCTTCTCAGGAAAAATTTATGAAAAACTTCAACTACTTTACCTTTGTTTTACTGATAATAACTTCAGGCTGTTTGTCACAGAGAGATTTTATCGCAGAGTACGATTATAACTACAGGGGAACCTTTAAAAAATACAAAACCTTTGGATTTGTTGCCGAAGAAGGAAAAAACGAAAGAGATTTTACAGGAATTATTGAAAAATCCATTTCCTCTCGTTTGGGATCTCAGGGATTTAGAGAAAGAGACAACAATCCCGACCTACTTATCATACACAAGCTTTACATGAGTGAGGTTCGGTATAGGGGTTACAATCAACCTAATTTTGATTATTGGCTTAAAAAGCAAGGAATAGAACTTGTGGAAGAATCTGTATTGGACAGCTTGGAAAGACAAAAAAGAGGAGAAAATTACAATGCCATTAAATATACCCAAAACGATGGCATGCTTGTGGTATTGGTAATAGACCATAAAAAAGGGAATACGATCTGGCAAGGTTATACTTCAGCCTACTTTGACTACAATTCTCCAAACATCCATATTGACTTGACCAGAGCCACCTACAAGGTAATGGACCAATTCAAAATTTTAACAAGAAACTAAAAAATTAAAGTAAAACTGGGCTTACATATCCTACCCTTAACGATGCCAATGCAGCAGCAAAATAAATTTGTTGCTGCATTGGCATTTTAATTCTTTGCATAAACCATCTTTGTCTCGCTGCCTATCTGTATCTTTGCATCATGGAGACGAATAAGCAAACAAGTAAGGAGACTTTTTTAAATAGGCTTTCTTTAGAAAATTTCAATAAGATGCAATTGGAATTTATGGAAAAAGCCACTGCCGACACCCCTTTAATGCTTTTGGCTCCAACAGGATCAGGGAAAACCTTGGCCTTCCTTATACCAATGGTCCAGCATTTGGAATCGGCAGCTGCTGATTCAACTGCCCTAATAATCATTCCTTCAAGAGAGTTGGCAATCCAAATTACGGAGGTCTTCAAATCTTTGAAAACTGACTTCCATGCATGCCTATGCTACGGTGGACACTCTATGAGGACGGAAGAGAATAGGTTAATAGAGAAACCTCAGGTGGTGATAGGTACCCCAGGAAGATTGTCAGAACATGCTCAAAAAGGCAACTTAAAAGACCTGAACATCAGCATGGTTATTCTTGATGAATTTGATAAATCTTTACAATTTGGCTTTCATGAACAACTAAGTGTTATTTTTGAAGGCCTGGGCGAAGAGCAAAAATATTTCCTAACCTCTGCTACTCCACTAGACAACATACCTGAATTCCTTCCTTTTAGCACTTATGAAAAGGTGAATTTCTTAAAAGATGACGAGGTCATGACCTTGCTGTTACAACTAGTCAAAACCTCAAGCGTAGAAAAAATAGACACTTTGATGCGGCTTGTTGCTGATTTTGAACAAGAAAGTACATTGGTTTTTTGTAATCACCGCGATGCAGTAGATAGAATAAGCCTTCTCTTAACAGATTTTGGTTTCGAACATGCCGTTTTACATGGAGGTATGGAACAAATCGACAGGGAAAAAAACCTAATCAAATTCAGAAGTGGTACGCACTCTTTGCTTATCGCCACTGACCTTGCTTCCAGAGGATTGGACATCCCCGAAATCAAACATATCGTACATTACCAACTTCCACCAAGGAAGGATGCCTTTATCCATAGAAATGGCAGAACTGCCAGAATGATGGCTGAAGGACAAAGTTACTTGGTCCTGGCCAATGAGGAATCAATGCCAGACTATGTAGACAGTAACCTACCAGAATACAAACTTCGCCAGGACTTTAAAGTCCCTGAGCCCTCCAACCTTACCTGCGTTTATATCAGCGTTGGTAAAAAGAACAAAATCAGCAAAGGGGATGTTGTTGGTTTTTTCACCAAGAAAGGCGCCTTAAAGGGAAGTGAGATAGGCAAGATTAGTATTCTGGAAAATGCTACCTATGTAGCCATCCCTACAGATAAAGTAGACGAGCTATTTGCCAATACAGCCGGAGAAAAACTCAAAAAGCTAAAAGTCAAAATGGAAGTGGCCAATTAGCACTGGGTTTTTATTGCCCAAATTGAATAACTTCTATCAGGTCAATTCCATCCTTTCCCTCAACTCAATACCGCTTACTCCCAGCCAGTTTTTTTCAAAGCAGGGTCGTTTTCCTTCTTGAGAAAATCAGCATTTGATAGAGAATCAGCCTGCCAATTAATAATGGCTTCGTCAGGAATCGGTTTTATGGCCTCTGTCCATGCTGTAGATGTTTCGCTGTAAGCAATATTGGACTGAGAATTAAAACAGGATATAATCGACCATCTTGGAGAATCCGAAAGGTTGGCTGCTGACCTATGTAGCAAATTGCTATGGAAAAACAAAGCATCTCCTGGGTCAATCTCACAATATACAAGTTCCATGGTCTTCAAGGCATTTTCTACCATCACCATGTCCGCACCTACCTGCTCTCCTGCAAATCCATGATTTACCCTTCCAAGCTTATGAGAACCTTTGATCACCTGCAAACAGCCATTTTGTTGGTTCGCTTCTGTTAATGCGACCATCACACTGATCAGTTGATCGGGAAACATAAATTGATTTTTATACCAATAACCGTAATCCTGGTGCCACTCCCATGCACCACCTACTTTGGGTTCTTTCTGCATCAGTTTGGAATGGAAGTGGCAAACAGGGGCATCCCCCTCTAGTAATTGCCCTACAGAATTCACCATTTTTTCACTCCTAGTTAAATAACCAAATACATCATTTCCTGGCTTAAACCACAAGGAAAGCTTGGTTTTTTTTCCGGACTGATCATTTAGATCCATGGCATTTTTGCCCATGGCCTCATCCTCTATAGCTACTTTATAAAGTTTTTTGGTTTCTTCCTGGCTACAAAAACCTTTTACGAGTACATAGCCATCTTTGTGGAATTGCGCAATTTGTTCTTTGTTCAATCTCATAATCTACAAGCAAAACATAGTTAATAAAAAAGGAATCATTTTAGGATAAAATTGAGTTAAATCAACATTTCAGTTTCTTATGAGGGAAGCATAAATCCTTCAATTGCCAGTTGTACTTAAAAGTACAAATACCAATTAGAGATGCGGTTAGTGATTTAACTTTCAAACCTATCATAAATAAACAAAACCTAATCCAATATGTAGTATATTCCCCTTAAAATCAAATCGAAGCCTATTTAATTTTACATCGTTCATTTAATAACGCCATGGCTGTAACAGAACCCTTATTGATATTTAAGCTACTTTTGATTGTCTGGACAAGACACTAATAAAAAAGTATTGGCTTTAAAAAATTGCAATTGTTATCTTACTACTTCATTGAAATCTCAAAAATGAAATATTTAATCCTGAGCCTAATCAGCTTGTTGATATTAAGTACCTCAGCATGCAAAGAAGAGTTGCCAAGAGCCGTAAACGAAATCGCTTCTAATAATATCATGCATTACCTAAACCAGGAAGCGGAAAGTCTTTCTGACGGTTTCACTTCGAGATCTTCCACAATAGCGGACTGGGATTCAATCCGGCCTTTAAAATACGATCAATTTATAGAAATGATGGGTTTCAGTATGGACGAGGAAAGAGATCCACCAAAGATATATCCTACTGGTACCCTGCAGCAAAAAGGTTTTCGCATTGAAAAATTTTACTACGAGTCCCTTCCTGATCTCTTCGTGCCGGCAAATCTTTATGTTCCTGACAATATCAAAAAACCACGTGCTGCCGTAATCTATCTTTCAGGCCATTCTCATGGTCAAAAAACAAATTATCAGGCCCATGCCAGAAGATTAGCCGAGTTGGGTTTTGTTACCTTAATTTTTGATACCATTCAATTCGGGGAGGTTTGGGGACATCATTGGGGAGCCTATAATAAGGGTTGGTTCAATTGGTATTCTAGAGGCTATAACCCTGCAGCTGTAGAGTTATGGAATGCCATTAGAGGCTTGGATTACCTCGCTACCCGTACTGATGTGGACATGGAAAACATTGGCGCCACGGGGATTTCCGGAGGTGGCTCCCAAAGCTGGTACTTTGCTGCAGCAGATCCTAGAGTTAAAGCCACCGCGCCCGTTTGTGGCGCGGGGACAATGGATTCTCAAGTGGGAGAAAGAAGGATAGATGGCCATTGTGATTGCATGATGGTTAACAATGGTTTTCAGATAGATTTTACGGATGTAGGGGCATTAATAGCACCACGACCGCTGCTTATTGCGCAATCAGATAGGGATGAACTTTATGGAATTGAGTCAACCCGGCAGTTTTACAAGACCTTATCGCAATTTTATGGTAATTTTGATGCGGAAAATAATGTTTCCCTGGTAGAAACGACAGGAGGTCATTCCTACCATCCCATTTCAAGAAAAGCCATTTTCTCCTTTTTTCTCCAACACCTAATGGACAAAAAAGTAGCGCCTGAAACAATAGCGGATGTAGAAACCAACGTTGACAATTTACTACCATCCGATAGCCTCGATGTCTATATGGGTACTCCTCCGGAGACTGACCTTACCAAAACCATACAGGATTCATTCATACAAAAGGTAGCGCTACCAGCTATAGAGAGCCCTGAAGCACTCAATGCCCATCAAAAGAAGGTGAAAAATTACCTTAAATCCAGAACTTTCGGGGCATTCCCAGATTCGGCCATGGAATTTGAAGGTGAAATGATTTACCGAACTGCAGATTTATCCAAATTTGGCAATAAAACTTATAGTTTCAACAGTGAAAAGGGATGGCGGCTCAAAGTAAATATATTCTTTAGGCAGCCTCAAGAGGAGAAGTCTCCTCTACTTCTAGTACTAAGAAGCCCAGGAGAAGAAAGATGGGAAAGTGAAGGTTATGCCAATAAGTTGGCTGAGAATCACAACATCGCTTACCTGGAAGTAAGAGGTGTTGGTGAAGTCGGATGGGCCCCAGAACTCGATTGGCATGTAAGGCGTGCTGCTGCTTGGATCGGAAGAACTAAAGCCTCTATGCAAATATATGATGCCATGAGAGCCCTTGAATATTGCAGGACCCTACCAGAAGTAGATCCTACCAAAATCAGTATCGCAGGTAGGGATGGAATGGCAGTCATAGCCATGTATGCTGCCATGATGGATGAGAAATGTGAAAGCATGTACCTGTCAAATCCACCCGAAACGCACGACCAACCGAGTCCAAAAAATGGACGAGATTTCGCATTGGAGCTACTGAATGTACTTAGAATTACAGATACTTATCAGATACCTGCTTTAGCCTATCCTACAAAAACTTACTTTGCAGGTGAAATTCCTCCAGCTTTTGCTTGGTCAGATAATGTGCTGAAAAAAGCTGTAAACCAACAACTGCAACTTATTAAATAAAATAATCACACTTGGAAAAGATTGGAATTTCAAATTTATTATTTTGTTTATTATAAAAAAACTTTAAATTTATAGGGGATATTATCATTAAAACCTAGGTCAAATAGGGTTTCTTACCCCATTAATTCATTTCCATAAAACGAAACAAAAGAAGTTTGGCCAGTTCAATCGCCAATCCTAAAAATGCAGAATTTAGTCAGTCTTCTTAATAAAGTATTTGCCCAACCAGCTATTGTACCAACTACTTAATGGCACAATTAATTTCGGATTAAACAAACAATTGATCCATGAAAAAAGCACTAAAAGGTTCTAGTTTTTTATTTTATTTCCTCACAATAACTGTGTTTTTTATCCTTGGAGGTCTTTTTTCCAGTTACATGGGCGTAGGTAAAAACCAAGGACTCGCCGGAGCAACAATAGTCTTTGGCTATGCTTTATTGTACGCATTGGGGGCTTTAATCCTAGCCATTGTATTGGCCGGTAGATTAAAGACTACCGCCATTATTTACTTAAATATTGCCCTCTTTCTTGTCCTGGCTATATTACTCATTCTTGGGTACTTGCGACATTTGGAAATCGAAGAAAAAAAAGATTTACCCCAACAAAAAGAAAGCCCACCAAAACCAACGGCACCTGCACTATCTATCCGATATTTAACCTTTGAAAACGGTATGGGGCAAGGATTCTTTAGCCCCAGCTTTACAGAGAACAGCACTTTGTATTTTTATTCTCCATCTGAGCCAAAGGCTTGGAATGGCATTGGAGAACCCATTGACAGTTTGGTATTTACCAAAACGTTACAAGGACAATACGATATACAATATGCACCTGCCTATTTTTTACCGGAGATATTGAAACTTGATTACGATTGGTTGATGATAAAAGTACTTACCTCTGGTAAATATATGTTAGAAGTGGAAATCAATCAACAAACCGGTCAATCGGTGCTTATCGACAAGTTTAGTGGAGATTTAATCTATTGGCCGGAATTTATTCTTAACATCAATAGCGTAGAGATCCAGAAAGAATATCCACAGAAAATAAGGATTAAACCATTGGACAAGGCTTCGGAAAATGTCACAGCTTATGCATTCCTTCAACCTGTCGCCGTCCGGGGGGATTGGCTAAAAGTAAACCTGACAAACAGTGATTTTTCTACCATTGGTCAAGGATGGATTAAATGGAAATCAGGTGACAGGCTAATTGTTCGCTACAATTTATTCAGTTGATAAAAATTAGTCAATTTACCTTATGTCCCCTATTGAAAGCTATAATTCCTAATCCTAAATTTCATCTAAAGCTACAATGACTTACGGTCTCTTTCTGAATGGAAAGGGTTGATAAACCACTAAGATAAAATAGTCTCAAGCGGATAGAAAAACAACTCCAGTGGTTTAGCTTCTTACAAATTGGACAGCAATAAATGATAGTGACGGTAATAGGACCAATTTACCGCAATATTACCATCAAATCACAACCTCCTTATGATTTTAAAAGGTTTGTTTTGATATCTTTAATTCTTGATTTGAATGTGGTTTTAGCTATATCCACCTCATCAGAAGTGGCCAATAGAAAATCTTTAACAGCACCTGAATGATCCAAGGATTTACCTTGTTTCATGTCAACATAACGCATAGTGGTCCACATCAAAGTTTTTAGTTCTTCTTTATTGTCATCCGTCATGTAGTACTCAACGATTACAGTTTGATGATCATGCCATATTATCCTGCTCATGATCCTGATCCACTCTCCTACGCGAGCTGGCCTGATATAAGAAATATTGTGGTTGTAAACCACCCATGCGGCCTGGTATTTCCGGATAAAATCCATCATCTCCACGCCATATAGCTTTGGCACCTGGTCCTCCCTTGCATTGAAAAAATAATCGAAATACTTCGCATTATTAAGATGCTGTAAAGGATCACAGTCCTGGAATCGAATTACTACTCTACTTTCCGTTTCCTTAGGATAGTGTTTGTCTTTATTATATTCGAACATAATTTTTTAAGTTTGATGCTTCTATCCTACAAAGATATATGATTTAAATCATTGTGTGAATTAGATTAATATTCATTAACTTAATGGAAACAATAAGCCTACTATGAAGATCCTTGTTCCAACTGATTTCTCAGAAAATGCAGACAATGCACTGTCATTTGCTGTGTCCTATGCTCAGCAACAATGTTCTTCTATCACTTTAATTTTTTCCTATTTTGCCGTCTATGATTTTGCAGCTGAAGCTGTTAGAATGGCTCAAACAATCGAAAACAATGCCAAAACTGAATTAAAAAAAATAAAAGAAAGAATAGGGGACGCTGTCGACATTGATTTTAAAATTATTCAAGGGACTGTCACCTCAGCGATTTTCACTACGGCAAATAATGGTGATTATGACCTTATCATCATGGGTACTCAGGGTGCCAGTGGGATTAAGAAAAATCTTATCGGCTCAAATACTGCCACAGTTATTAAAGAAAGTGCAATTCCTGTTTTAGCGGTACCATTTTGTTCTTCTTTCGAAAGCATAAAAAACATCAAAGTAGCCGTTGATTTGAAGAATGAAAAGGAAGGCATTTTCAAAAAACTGATCACACTTACAGAAACATGGAACCTGCCTTATAAGATTATTCATGTAGAAAATAAGCCGGATTTCAATAAAAACATCATTTTCAAGGGTCTAGAAGCATATTTGAACGAGAATTTCCCCGACAGCGAGTTTAGTTTTGAAATGCTTCAAGAAGTGAATACAGATAAAGGATTAGAAAATTATATCAAAAATAAATCAGATAGCCTACTGGTCATGTTTTCGAAGGACAGGAGTTTTCTCGATTTTATTTTCAAAAATAGCCATAGTGCGAAAATGGTTTACCATACACATATTCCACTTTTGGTCATCAAATAAATTATGAAAGCAGTAGTTATCACAAAACCTGGAGGACCTGAGGTTTTAAAAATCACAGAAAGGGACATTCCTGAAATTGGTCAAGATGAAGTATTAATAAAAGTCAGGGCAGCAGGCATCAATAGACCTGATATAGCGCAGCGACAAGGGAATTACCCCGCCCCGGAAGGGGCCTCAAAGGATATACCAGGGCTGGAGATATCCGGCTGGGTGGCTGGGTTTGGTGAAAATGTGAAGTCTTGGGAAATCGGCGACGAAATATGCGCTTTAGTAAGTGGGGGTGGTTATGCTGAATATGCATCTGCCCCTCAGGAGCAATGTTTGACAATCCCGGAGGGACTTAGTCTAGAAGAAGCAGCCTCCCTTCCAGAAACCTTTTTTACAGTGTGGAACAATGTCTTTGAAATTGGCAAATTTAAAAAGAATGAAACCGTCCTCGTACATGGAGGTAGCAGTGGCATAGGGGTGGCTACCATACAAATGATTAAAGCCATGGGCGGTCAGGTAATTACTACAGCAGGTTCCGAAGAAAAATGTGAAACCTGCCTGGATTTGGGTGCTATTCTGGCAATCAATTACAAGCAAAAAGACTTCGAGGTGGCCATTAAAGATTCCCTTGGCAAAAAAGGAATAGATATAATTCTGGACATGGTGGGTGGAGAATATACCCTCAAAAACCTTCGCCTATTGAATCGAAAAGGAAGGTTAATCATGATTAATGCGATGAAGAATAGAATTGGGGAAGTAGATTTAATTCGAATAATGACCAAGGAACTGGTACTCTCAGGATCTACCCTGAGGCCCCAATCAAAGGAATACAAGGGACATATCGCTACCCAATTAATGGCAAAAATATGGCCTTTGTTCCCTGATAAAATTAAGCCTGTGATCCATACTGCTTTTCCACTTGCTGAGGCTTCGGAAGCACACAAGTTACTAGAGAGTTCAAAGCATATCGGTAAGATATTGCTTTTGGCATAAAATAAAACAAAAAATATCCGCTAACCAGAAAACGATCACCTGTTATGAAAAATCATTTTCTTGCCCTTTTCATTATAGTAGCCCTTTTTGGATTTAATGCAAAAAAAGAAACCCGGGTCTTAACGGCTGATCAGATCATATTTAAGGATGTAAATATTGTGGATGTCAGATCGGGAGCCATCACTCCTTCTCATGTCATTGTTAAGGGAAGAGAAATTGAACAAATCCTCTCCTTGGAAGAAGAAATTGATTTTGCTGAGGCCAGAGTAATTGAAGGCAAAGGAAATTACCTGCTTCCAGGATTAGCAGAAATGCATGCTCATATTCCTGACAAACCCTGGGATGACCCTTTGGTTCAGGAGACCTTATTCTTGTACCTCTCCAATGGGATAACTACCATTAGAGGCATGCTTGGGAATGATGTCCACCTTCCTTTGAGAGAGAAAGCTGCAAACCAAGAAATTTTATCCCCAAGGATCTATACGTCCAGCCCTTCTTTAAATGGGAATACCGTCACTACTCCGGAGGAAGCACGCAAAAAAGTCAAAGACTATGCAGAAGCAGGTTATGATTTTTTAAAACTCCATCCGGGTATCAGAAAACATGTATTTGATACCCTTGTTATTGCCTCGAAAGAATATGGAATATCCTATGCTGGGCATGTCTCCAATTTGGTCAGAATCAGACATGCTTTGGAAAACGGCTACCAAACCATTGATCATATCGACGGATTTGTTGAAGGGTTGGTCCCTGAAGAAGCAGGCGTTAACCCTACTGAGAATGGTTTCTTTGGCTATAATTTCACGGATTTGGCAGACTCAAATACAATCCCTGAACTGGTAGCCTTAAGCAAAAAAAACAAAGTATGGGTGGTCCCTACACAGTCCCTTTTTGAGCGTTGGTTCTCCCCAATTCCGGCTGAAAAATTGGTCAATCAGGAAGAAATGCAATACATGAGTCCTCAAACCAGAGAAAATTGGGTAAACAGTAAAAATAACCTGACCAAAGCTGACAATTTCGATGAGGTAAAATGGAAGCAATTCAATCAATTGCGGTACCAATTGATCAAAGCCTTGCAGGAGGATGGTCAGGGTTTGCTTCTAGGGTCTGATGCTCCCCAAGTATTTAATGTTCCAGGATTTTCCATCCATCATGAAATCCAAGGAATGCTGGCTGCCGGCTTAAGGCCATTGGAAATATTACAAACAGGAACAATTAACCCAGCCTTATTTTTTGACGGGAACTTCGGCGAAATAGAAGAAGGAATGGAGGCAGATTTGATTCTGTTGAAGGAAAATCCATTGGATGATCTGCGACATCTGAAAGCTCCTCTTGGGGTGATGGCTAGAGGGCAGTGGCTCGATGAAAAAACCATAAAAGAAAAACTTAGCGAAATAGCAAAAAAATACGAGTAGCTCCATTAAAGTAAAGCTACTCGCTATTATTTTTCATGCCAATTCACTATCAACCTAAGCCATCAACAACGCCTCGGTAATAACCTACTGATTCAGCAATTCCAGCCATTGGATCTTTCATGTCTTTTTCATATTCCATGGCTAAGTGTCCTGTATAGTTGACTTTGGCAAGCATTTTCACCACTGCTGGTATATCGATAACTCCTCTTCCAAGTTCAATTGTTTTGCCTTCTGCCTCTGCCTTAGAAACATTCTTTAAGTGTAAATCAAAAATACGGCTTTTGTACTTTTTAATGTCCGCTACAGGATCGTGTCCATCACGCATATTGTGTCCAATGTCGAAGCACATCCCGATACGCTCGTCTAAATCTTTAATATGGCTCATGATAACGGTTGCATTTGGATACAATTTATCTTCCGGACCATGATTATGGATGGCAAACCTGATATCAAACTCTTTTACCTTAGCATCAAGGTAGGGTAAATCTTCAATTCTTGGAATACCAACAATCATATCTACTCCAACCCTTTTGGCGTAATCAAAGGCCTTGTCTATGGCCTCCTGCGTTTTCGAATAAATTGGACCCACTGCATAGCCTTTTATATTTGCATCTGCCAAACGCTTGTGAAATGCGGCTATTTCAGCATCAGTACTGTCCATAGGCAAATGGAAATCTTTGATACAAAGGTAATTTACATCTACTTTTTGAATCATTTCCAATGATTCTTCCAACTTGAAATGAACAAAAGTATAGCCAGCAAATGCCAATTTAAGATCAGAGGGCTTTGCCAATGTTGCCGCGTTTACTTTTAGGCTGGAACCAGCCAGAGCCACTCCTCCTATAGTACCGAAGATACTCTTTTTGACAAAGTCTCTTCTATTGTTTTTTGATTGTGACATGATGATTAGGTTTATTTTATGCTACTGTTTATTGTCAGCGTTACATTTTGATCTTGCAATATAGAGGGAACTAAGGAATTTTATGGATGGGAATTCTAAAAATTTGTGGTTTATTTACATTTTTAGAGATATTTCGCATTACCAAACCTTTTATAAATGAGACCATATATCTTAGCCGAGACCAACTGGAAAGCATTAAAAGAAGAGAAAATTGAGTTGGCGGTGTTGCCTTGGGGCGCTACGGAAGCCCATAATTATCACCTTCCCTATGGGACCGATGTTTATGAAGCGGATGCTTTTGGAGCTGCTGCCGGTAAAATTGCCTGGGAAGCCGGAGCAAAGGTAATGATTCTCCCTACCATTCCTTTTGGGGTAAACACCGGTCAGTCGGATATTTACTTAGACATGAATTTGAATCCCAGTACACAATTGGCCATTTTGAAGGACCTTGTTACTGTTCTGCATAGACAAGGTATTCCAAAACTGCTTATCCTTAACAGCCATGGGGGCAATGATTTTAAAACCATATTGAGAGAAATAGGTTTATTATTTCCTGACATGTTTTTTAGTACATGTAATTGGTTTCAAGCCATGGACAAACCCAAGTATTTTGAACACATGGGAGACCATGCAGATGAGATGGAAACCAGCCTTATCATGCATCTTCACAGCCATTTGGTAATGCCTTTGGAAGAAGCTGGGGAGGGTAAAGACAAGAAATCAAAAGTGAAAGCCATTCGTGAAGGCTGGGCTTGGGCAGAGAGAAAATGGTCCATGGTCACAGAAGATACCGGCATAGGAAACCCTAAAGCCTCCACAGCAGAAAAAGGCGAACGCTTCTTAAAGGACACCAGTGAAAAAATTGCTGAGCTGATGATTGATCTGTCCAATTTGGATATCAATGACAGGTATGAATAAATCACAAAATAATTAATGAAAAAACCTTTGCAAAAAATAACCTTTGCCCTAATCCTTTTACTTTTCACTACCTATTTTGTTCCTACCGGAATGGCCCAACAAACAGGACATTCTTATTCCAGACAGGATAGTTTGCGTGGAAGCATTACTCCCGAACGAGAATGGTGGGACCTGGTTTATTATCACCTCGACATAGAGGTCAAGCCCAAACAAAAATCCATTGAAGGTAGCAATACCATTTATTATAAGGTATTAAAGCCCGGACAGGTCATGCAAATTGACCTGCAACAGCCTATGAAAATTCAGGAATTTTCTCAAAAAGGAAAATCCTTAAAATTTAAAAGGGAGGGCAACGCTTACTTTGTTAACCTTGTTGAGCACCAAAAGGTAGGAGATTTAAATTTTCTGGAAGTTACCTACAGTGGAACACCTAAAATAAGCCCTAATCCTCCTTGGGAAGGCGGACTGACTTGGGGAGAAGATAATAAGGGAAAACCATTTATCGCCAATTCTAACCAAGGGGATGGAGCTAGTCTATGGTGGCCTTGTAAAGACCACATGTACGATGAACCTGATAGCATGTTGATCAGTGTAAAAGTACCCGATCCGCTTGTAAACGTATCCAATGGCAGGCTTCGTGAAATAGAAAAACACCAGGACAAGAAAAGCACTTATCACTGGTTTGTAAGCAATCCTATAGCCAATTATGGGGTAAACCTAAGCATAGCGGATTATGCGCATTTTTCAGAAATGTATCAGGGTGAAAAAGGGCCTTTAACTTTGGACTATTATGTCCTCAAAGAAAACCTCGAAAAAGCCAAAGTGCAATTCAGGGATGTGCCTCGATTAATGCGGGCCTTCGAACATTGGTTTGGCCCCTACCCTTTTTATGAGGATGGTTTTAAGCTAATCGAAGTACCTTATCTTGGCATGGAACACCAGTCGGCGGTCACCTATGGAAATGGCTATTCCAATGGGTACAAGGGCAAGGATTTTAGTGAAACAGGCTGGGGACTTACCTTTGACTATATCATCATTCACGAAGCAGGTCACGAGTGGTTTGCCAATAACATCACCTATAAAGACATTGCCGACATGTGGATTCATGAAAGTTTCACCACTTATTCGGAAAGTCTTTTCTTGGACTATCATTATGGCGTCATTGCCGGAAATCAATACCTTCAAGGGGCTAGGAATATCATAAGAAACGATGGGCCAATTATTGGGGATTATGATGTTAATCAACGGGGTTCCGGAGACATGTATTTCAAAGGGGCGAATATTCTGCATACTCTACGGCAGTTGATTGACAATGATGAAAAATGGAGAGGCATATTAAGGAAAATGAACAAGGTTTTTTACCATCAGACGGTAACTACCGTTGAAATAGAGACCTTTTTGGCTGAAGAAAGTGGTTTGAATCTTCAGGCTTTTTTTGACCAATACCTACGCACCGAAAAGGTGCCTATTTTTCAATACTACTGGAAGGATAACAAATTGTTTTACCGGTGGGAGAACACGGTTGCCAATTTTGCCATGCCTTTGAAAATCAATCAAAAGGAAAAGACGCATTGGATTGATCCGGAAAAGGGCTGGAAAAGGGCTGAAAAATTTGCAGCTAATGTAGCCATTGAAGTAGAACCTAACTTTCTCATTTATGTGCAACAAATCCAAGCCATCGAATAAACAAGCATTCTCGATATCTCATAAATTATGAGTAAATTTATCGCTTGGATTTTAAATAAGGACTATATCAATGGACAATAATAAAAAAATAGCCATCATAGGTTGCGGAAACCTTGGGCTATCTATAGCAAACGGCTTATTGAGTACAGAAGGATTTGATGGTAAAAGACTGATCGTCACCAAAAGACATCCGGAAAGTTTGTTTTACCTGGAATCCCAAGGTGTCACGGTATTGGCAGACAATAAAGAGGCTGTGAAGGATGCAGACTTTGTAATTTTAGGTGTAAAACCTTACAATATTCAGCCTATTTTACAGGAGATCAAACCATTTTTAAAGAAAGACAAGCAAGTTATTGCTTCGCTAGCTGCCGGTATTACCTTGCAGGCCATAAAGGCTGAACTCGAACCCGGCACTACGGTTTTTAGGGTTATGCCCAATATAGCGGCAGATATTAAAGAATCCATTACTTGTATCTGTGGTGATGATTTCATCCCAGAAACCGAAAATACAGTCAAGGAAATATTCAATAGTGTAGGCATAAGCATAACGATAGAAGAACACCTGATGGAAGCCGCTACGGTGTTGGGGGCTTGCGGCACTGCATTTGTCTTGCGCTTTATGCGTGCCATGACACAGGGAGGTATCCAAATAGGTTTTGATGCCAAAACAGCCAATAAAATTGTGACCCAAACCGTAAAAGGTGCAGCCGAATTGATTATTCAGAAAGGGATTCACCCTGAAGCTGCCATAGATAAGGTAACGACGCCAAAAGGCTCTACCATCAAGGGCTTAAATGAAATGGAGCACCATGGCTTCAGTTCTGCCATGGTTCGAGGGGTAGTTGCCTCTTACGAAGACATCAAAAAATAAAATCATGAAAAGAGTCCTTCCCTGGCTGATGGGTTCAGCCATTTTTATTGTCATCTTTTATATGCTCGGACCAAAAGAAAGTATTCAGGACCTATCAGGCAGCTATCCTGAAGTGCCATCAAATCTCAACGACCTGGAAGCCTATATACAGCAGGGTGAAGACACTGTGCAAGGCCTTAAACCTAATAATGAAGCCAAGATAGTCTGGGCTGACCCTGAGAAAAAGGAAAAAACCGCTTACAGTATTCTCTATGTACACGGCTTTGGTGCCAGCCAGATGGAAGGTGATCCTGTACATCAGCAATTGGCCAAACATTTTGGTGCCAACCTCTACTTGGCCAGACTACCGGAACATGGCATAGAGCGAGCAAATGCTTTTGAACACTTAAATGCCAAAAGTCTGGTGGATGGGGCAAGAAAGGCCTATATGATCAGCAGACAATTGGGCGATAGCGTGATCGTAGTAGGAACCTCTATGGGTGGGGCTTTGTCATTGATCTTGGCGGAGGAAAGACCGGAAATTCATTCCTTGGTTTTATACTCCCCATGTATCGCCATCTATGGTGATCGACTTGATCCCTTGTTTCAGCCTTGGATGAAGCAGTTAATGGAAATGACCATGACCAATGAAAATGGGGTGCAGGTGATAGAAAGAGAACCCGAAGAAGGAAAATATTGGGCAAAGAATTATCATATCAATGCCTACACAAGTCTGGCTGTGTTGCTTAAAAGTAAAATGAACAAGGAGACTTTTGAAAAAGTAAAACAACCGCTGTTTCTGGCCTATTATTACAAAAATGAGGAAGAACAGGATAAAGTGGTCTCTGTTCCTGCCATGCTGGACATGTATGCCAGTGTAAGTACCCCAGAAAACAAAAAAAGAAAAGTAGCTTTCCCTGAGGCCGGTGACCATGTGATCGCTTCCAGCTTAAAAACGGATAGTTGGGACGAAGTGCTAGCGGAAAGCATAAGGTTTCTGCAGGAGGTGATTCAGCTTAGCCCGGCGGATAGTGTGAATGTAATGGAGAAATAAATTTAAAGTCAGTAACGCAATCGTCAATTGGAGAAATATCCAAATCCCCCTTTCTAAGAGGCAAGGGGGATTTTGTTACGTGTTTTTAAATAATATAATAAAATTTAAAACGCTAAACCCTGTTTTTAAAGAGGAAATCTAGAAAATAAGCGTAAAAATTTCTATATTTTACCATGCATTTTCTTCCTTATAATAAAAATTTAAAAGAATTTTCCAGAGACTTAAGAACTCATTCAACCCTATCCGAAGTTTTATTATGGCAAAAGTTAAAAGGCAGACAATTTCGAGGGTATGCCTTCAATAGGCAAAAACCATTAGGGCATTTTATTGTTGATTTTTACTCTAAGAAATTACAATTGGTAATCGAAATTGATGGAGATAGCCATTTATATCCTGAATCGGTGGTTCAAGACCAAAAACGGCAATTGATTTTGGTGAAAATGGATCTCTTTTTTCTAAGGTTTTTGGACAGGGATGTCAAGAAATCTATGCCCTATGTTTTAATGGAGATAGGAAATTATATTGATAATTGGGAATTGAAAAATGATATTCCTAAAACCTCATTCTAAACTTGGGATATTTGATTAAAAATCCCCCTGCCCCCTTAATAAGGGGGAGTTGCAGCAAATGACATTTTAGGCTGATTTTCTGAAATTAATTGTGCTGATAAAGCTTGAAGGTAAACCGCATATGTTAAATCCTAACGTAACAAAGTCCCCCTTCAAAAGGGGGCAAGGGGGATTTTTTACGTAACTGTCTAACTTACGCGGTACTTAATCAAACACCTCTAAGCACCTATTTAAATCAAGTTGCTTCACTTCAAACCCGACTGCTGAGCGGAGCCGAAGCCATAGGGGAACGTATCCGTATATCCTGCTCCTTCCTCCGATCAGGGTCCGGTATAAATCAAAACGCACCAAAATGGCAAATAATATTTCAAACTATTGGTCTCGTCTAAAATTTAACTTATATTCAATCCTAAGGGCTAAGCTCTTAATATTTTTCCAACAATTATAAAAGAACAAACGCTACCTAGCCACCTAAAACCTGAAAGATAAAAACATGGGAACAGAGAATGTAGAACTAATGAAAATGGCACGTGAATCCCTAAAGGGTAATTGGGGGCTGGCCATAGGTACTTTTCTTGTATATTATATCATTATGGGTTTTTTACAAGGGATGGCGGAATACTACCCCATGATAAGTTTGGGAACCTTGTTAATTACAGGACCTATGACATTAGGTCTTGCCCTATTTTCTTTAAGCATTGCCCGCAATCAATATGTAAGACTGCAACAAATATTTGATGGCTTCCAGAATTTTGGTACAGCTTTAGGCGCCTATTTACTGATAATAATATTTGTTATTCTATGGATGCTTTTATTGATAATCCCGGGAATCATTGCCGCCCTTTCCTATGCCATGACTTTCTATATCATCGCTGATGACCCAAACATCGGCCCACTGGATGCCATTGACAAAAGCAAGCAAATGATGAATGGTTACAAAATGAAGCTTTTCCTTATGTTCTTGATGTTTCTTGGTATGGCTTTGCTTTGTATCCTTACCTTGGGAATTGGATTTTTGTGGTTTATCCCCTTTGCCAATGTGACGCTGGCTAAATTTTATATGGACATAAAAGACAGGAATGTCATCCCTGAGGTTATCTAAAATCATTTTTCTAGCAAAGAGTAAAGCTATCTCGCAAATAAATTAATCAATAGACCAACTCTCTCGAATATTGTCAAGGGAGTTGGTTTTCTTTTTTTAACTCAGCCAATTTAACTATTGGTTATCTGAGTTCGGCTTACAATTATGAGAAAATCGTCATTCCGAAGCTTAGGGAGGAATTTGCGTAGAAGAAGTCATGGGACCCTTCGACAGGCTCAGGGATCGAAAACGGGCGAGACTGCTTCACCCTTTCCTACCCTCAGCAAACCCCCAAAAGTGCTTTCAGTGAGGCTTTAACCATTCTTAATGATAATTTAATTCAAGCTGAGGTATATATAAAATCAAACTCAGGCTGGTAGGCTAAAATTGTCAACCGCATTAAATTTCGAATAAACATAAAACCCCGGTCAGGGGTGACATTTTTGTAGGCAGGGGCAATAGCCCCTGTAATATTGTCTGTACCTCAACTGATTTTGGCGGTATTGTTGCTTTTTTCCTGCAACAATACTGACAAAATCTTAACCTCAATCGAAAAGTAATACCATCTTAAAAAATCCTTTAAAATCAGTAAAAATTAAATCTAATCCCCTACCTTTATCATCTGTTATACTGAAATCAACATATTATCTGTGTCTTTTTAAAAGGCAAACTCGTCTAACGAGCAATTGCTCCATGGGAATCTCCTGATTTCCTATGAACAGATAATCACACCCTTTTTAATTATTTAACCAAGACCAGTTGATTTTTTAATCAATTGCCGCTTCGTTTTTAAATGTTTTCAACATTTATAAATGTGTGGGACATTAATGTTTTAGATGAAAAGTAAACACTTAATCAATAACAACATCAACCATTTCTACACCAAAGCTTCTGAAGAAACCCGATTGGACAAAGGCATGGGCCTATTTGAATTTGAAAGAATAAAATCACTTATAGACAAATACTTGCCTCCTTCTCCTTCCTGTATCCTAGACATAGGTGGCGGTACCGGAAAGTATTCGGAATGGCTTGCCCAAAAAGGGCATCAAGTCCATATGGTAGAACCAGTTGAAAAGCACATTAAAATCGCCTTAAAAAGAGCCAATAAACCGAATAATAAATTTCATGTTCACAGAGGTGAGTCTAGGAATTTACAATTTCCAAATAATTTTGCTGACCTGATTATTCTCCACGGACCACTTTACCACCTTCAAAAGGAGGCTGACCGCGAATTGACCATTCGAGAAGCAAAACGGGTTTTAAAAACCAACGGCATTGTTTTGGGCTTCGCGATCAACTACACTGCTTCAACTTTGGTGGGCCTCCTAAATGGATTGATTCACAAAAAATCATTTTTCGAAATGTGTAAAGAAGAATTAACCTCAGGAATACACAACCCACCCTTGGATTTCCCATGGCTATTGGCTGAAGCTTATTATCACACGCCCAATCAACTTAAAGATGAGTTCTTGAACCAAGAATTTATCCATATAAATACTTATGCAGTGGAAGGCATGGCCTGGTTGGACAAAAATTATTTTGCCAATATGGAAAATAGTGAACGAAGAAAAACATTGTTAGAACTAATTCAGCTCACTGAAAATGATGGCAACCTACTGCCTTTAAGTCCACACATGATGATCGCAATTAAAAAAATATCCCCCTATGAAAAATAAAGCACATTACTTCAAAGCATTAAAGCAAAGTAAAGGTCGGATTAACGAAATTGACCTAGGGGAGCAAATTGGTCTGGAAGAGGAAGAAACCAGAAAAATACTAGTGATGCTCCTGTCCGAAAATAAAATCAAATATGAACGCCAAGGGATTTGTAGTTATTCTCCTATGAAGCACAAAAAAGCATAAGTATAGGTGGTACAGGAATCCCATTGTGTCATTGCATTGCTTCTAAATTGATCTTGGGATGAAATTTATCTTTTAAATAAAACCACTAGGGCTGACATTTTGATTGCCGGGGCACTAGTCTCCGGGTAAATGGCTGATTGAAAACTGATTTTGGTGGTTTAGTTGCTTTTATTGTGCAACAATTCCGCCAAAATCACTTGTTATAATCCTAACAAAATCTATGGCTAGGGTCTTTTTTTTTTTCTTTTATTCAATTAAAAAAAATTAAGGTAACCCTTTATTTATAAACAAAAGTATACCTATATAGGGGATGAATACATTTAATCCTAACCCCTAAAATTTAAAATTTCAAGCCACCCAATAATCAAATTATCCATGCCACTTAAAGCTTTAAACAAACTCTCCGGATCCTTTTCTAGAACCCAAAAAATGCCTGTATTATTTCTTGGACATGGCAGCCCGATGAACGGAATTGAAGAGAATGTGTTTGTAGAGGGTTTTAAAAAGGTAGGGGAAGAAATTCAATATCCAAGGGCTATATTGTGTATTTCTGCCCATTGGGAAACCAAAGGCACTTATGTAACTGCTATGGAAAACCCAAGAACCATTCATGATTTTGGAGGTTTTCCCCAAGCCCTATTTGACGTGCAATATCCTGCCCCGGGCAGCCCTTCTCTGGCCCAGGAAACAAAGGATTTAATCACCAATACTAAAATTGGACTGAATGAGAGTTGGGGGCTGGACCATGGGGCTTGGAGCGTGGTCAAACACCTTTACCCCAAAGCAGATGTTCCCATTATACAAATGAGTCTGGATTATACTAAGCCTGCAAAATACCACTTCGAACTGGCGCAGCAATTGTCCCTGTTACGGCAAAAAGGAGTTTTAATTATTGGCAGCGGGAATATGGTGCACAACTTGGGGAAAGTCGCTTGGGACAAACTGCAGGGAGAACCGTTTGCATTTGAATGGGCCATAGAAGCCAACGAGAAAATGAAGGCCTTCATTGAAGATGGGGATTTTCAAAGTTTAATAGACTTTAGAAGTCAAGGAAGGGCATTTGACCTAGCAATCCCAACCCCTGAACACTATTTGCCCTTGCTCTATGCTTTGGCATTAAAGGAGAAAAAGGATGAAACAACTATATTTAACGATCAGCCCATTGGAGGATCATTGTCTATGACTTCAGTGAAGTTTAATTGAATTTGGATTTTAAACCTTGGTAAAATTCCCTAGCAAAGGTTTGACCTTGTCAGCATCGTTACAATATCTTTGCAACAACACTGACAAAATCCCTTTTACCAGAAAAATACCCCCTCATTGGATATCAATTTTTCTTTTTATCAAAGCGATTAATTTTGAATTGAAGTAGGAAAACCATTGCAATTAAAGTCCCTAAAATTATCCCGACTAAAATCCTAATTTCAGGTCCAATTGAAGACAGATCCCCTCCATAAAAAGCGATTTTCCTAAATCCACTTAAAAATTGTGTAACAGGAATAAACTGGGCAACATTGGTAATAAGTTCGGGAATAGCTGAAGTAGGCCAGGTAAAACCACTTAAAATAAATGCCGGCGTAGAAATTACCATCAACAACTCTGTCGCTTTCAACTGACTTGGAATGGCTATTGAAAACAACATACCAATAAACATGGAAGCAAATGTTAACAAGGTGGTCAAAACCAACATGGGGAGATTTAAAAGATCCAAATTAACATTAAAAAAGGTCAACAATAAACTAATAATGAACCACATAAAGGGAAGCATAATCAGAAATGGAGTTGCCTTTAAGCCTATGTGATAAATCGAAGACTTGCTTTCTTTTACAAGCTTACCAAAATAACCATCCTCAAAATCTCGAGAGAAAGCCAAGGCCATTGCCAAAAAGATAATTTGTTGCATAATGGCAGCTAGCAGTCCAGGCAACATAAACGTCACATAGTTTCCTGTAGAATTATATAGTTTATTGAAATTAATTTTAAAACTTTCATAAGATGCTTTCGCCTGATCTGGGTGGAAACCTTGCTTTTTAAGCCCTTCTATTTCAATTCCAGCATTGATTGTCATCAATACCGTATTGATATGATTGCTTGCTGTGTTGGCATTTAAAATATTTGCCATGTTCAAATCTACACGCACCTCTGGATGTTTTTTTTGCAAAAGATCCTTTTCAAAATCAGTGGGCAGGGTAATTACTGCGACATACTGATTTACAGGCATTTCATTTATGATATCCCCAGGGATTGCCCTTACATCAAAAACATGTAAGCCTTCATTGTCTTCAAAAGCATCAATTATTTTATCCGATGCAGGACTTTGATCTTGGTCCACTATAACGATGGGCAAATCCTTGACTTTGGCTTGTTGGTACACATAGCCAAATAAAATACCGTAGCCTATGGGCGCCCCAAAGAAGATTGCCATCAGGACACTATTGGAAAAAATACGCCTGAATTCCAGTTTTAATAAGCCTATGAATTTTTTCATTGTTTTTTATTTTATCAGAAAAGTAGCATTGATATAAAACTTCTGTCCCTGAACATTTGAAGTAGGTACTACTTTTAATTCATAAATTGATTCGGACAACTCATACAAGGGTGCTGTGCTTGTAATGTCAGCATACTTGGCAAGTTGCTTGATAGCTGCAATCTTACCTACTACTTCTTCTTCGGTATAAGGATTGACTAAGCTTAACTCCTGCCCTACTTCAAAATCATAAATCCTTGATTCGGGAATAGTAAACCTGAAATAGATGCTGTTGGTTTTGTAACCATTGAACAAGGTAAAACCGGGGGTAAGTAACTCTCCTTCATCCAGGCTAATGGTTTCTACCGACATATCTGCTGGAGCAATAAGAAACTGCTCTAGAGAAGCGGTGGCAACTTCTTCCCTAGCCCCCTTTGCTCTATCCAACTGTCCTTTGGCTTGCTCAATTTGCTCTTCCCTCGCTCCTTTTTTCACCTCATCTCGCTTGGCCGCTAAAGCAGCTACCTGAGCTTTCGCCATGTCGAGCTTCATCCTGACCTCATCAAATTGCTGCTGGGTTATCAAGGAATCTTTGTACATGGCTTCAAGACGGGTAAAAGATTCCTGAGCAAAATTCAACTGTGCTTTACCAGCATTTAGTTGGCCATCAATCTGGTTTAGTTGTTCTATTGAAGCACCATTTAAAGCCATATTGAATTGTCCTTGAGCTGACAAAATGGCTCCATCAGCCTGAAGCATTTTGGCTTGGACTTCTGGAATATTAATTGTGGCTAAGGTATCTCCTTTCTTAACTTTTTGCCCCTCTTCTACAAATATTTTGTCAACTCTTCCGGCAAGTTTGTTACTTACTGAAATGGTTTCAAATTTCACTTTACCTCTATTGGGGGTTAACTGCTCTTGCTGACATGAATTCAATGCGAGTACTGCGAAACTGCCTAGTAGTATATTTTTATAAGTATTCATTTTTATATTTTTGATGGGTTAGTAATTAAGTATTCCTTTGGCATGAAGCAGATCTGCCACAGCTCGGCGTTCTTTAAAATAAGATTCCTGCAATTTGAAATTGGCCTTCTCAACATCAGTTAGAGCATCCAACACATCATTGATCGAAGCCAGGTTGTTTTTGTATTGCGTATCGACCATCTCATAATTTTCATTGGCCAGGTCAATTTCCTTTTGAACTATCTTACTGTTTAATAAGGCCGATTCGTAGCTTATTTCAGCCTTGGATATTCCTAAGGCAATCATTTCATTGGCCTCTTCAATCTGTTCTCTATATTTAGCAGTCTCCAATTGAACTTTTCTTCTTTTTAAGCGCGATTGGTTGCCGTCAAAAACATTCCATTTTAGCCCTACGCCTACATACCATTTTGGATCTAGCAATGATAAATTTTCTTCAATAAATTCATAGTGACCTTTCAGGGCTACTTTAGGAATGAAATTGCTCTTTATCATTTTGGCCTGAAATTGGGTCGCTTGTTCAGCTTCTTCTAAAGCTTTGATTTCATTGCGTTTCTGACCGTTGGCATCACCATCTACAGAAAACGAATGCAATTGCGGATGAAGCATTCTTAAATCCGATCTACTCTCTCCAGTAAGCTGGTGAAGTACTTCTATTAGCAGGATATTGTTGTGTTCAAATTCAAGCTTTTTGGCTTTCAATTGTTGCCTTGCCAGTTCAATTTTATTTCGACTGATAGGTGTTGCCAGACCATTTTCAATGGCCTTATTGACATAAGTTGCCTGCTCATTCAAGTAGTTTTCTGAAGTAGTAAGAACTTTTTTTGAAGCTTTTACCAAGGCAAGTTTATCATAGGCTTCTATGATTTTCAAAGCGATTTTATCTTCCTCTGCCATCCCTAGATAATTCAGTGAGGCTTCCTTGTGTTTGCTCGCTTGGAGGGCATTGCTTGCTTCCAGCCCACTAAACAACACCCAATCAACATCTACTGATGACCTCAGAATATTTTGGTTTTGCAAAACCGGAACCTCCTGAAGTGGGATGGTATTTGGGAAAGTTGAGTTAAAAGGCAATCCTGCAGCGTCTTTAATGACAAGCTTTTGGGTTTCTGTTAATAGGGTTCTCGTATTCTCATCAAAAGTAATGTCATCATTCAAATGGGTATAGCTCCCATTTAATGTAATTTTGGGCAAAAACACTGATTTCGCCAATTGTTGGTCAACTTTGGCCTGTTCCGCATCCAAGTACTTACCATTTATGGTATGGCTTTTACTCAGCCCTTTATTGATCAATCCTTTCAATATTGGATCTAACTCCTGCCCCTTAGTTAGCGAAGGCATCACCGTTAAAAGCAAAATCAATAGAATCGCAAATGCTCCTTTGTATGGTTTCATTGTAAATTGTTTTATAATTACAATACAAAGATCCTGAGGTAGCAGCGATTATCTTTTGACCTATATCAAAAAGTGAAATATAGATTATGTCGGGCGAATATTCTAAAATTGTATCTTATCCTTATTGGCTAAAAAAGAGTGGATCTCTTTATGGAGCTAACTCTTCTTTTTAACGCCTTCCACCCTACTCCAAAAACCATAACCTTTGAAGGCCAGAAAAAGTCTGGTATTTTATTTTGTCAAGAGTGACCGATTTCGATAAAAACTTTTCAATTACAACCTACTTACTTGAATTGCTTTTCCGGATACGGCTCAATGTTTCTTGCGTCATGCCCAAATAGGAAGCGATGTGACCCAATGAAACTTGATAAGAAATGTCTGGGAACTCAGCCAGCATGTATTCATACCGTTCTTTGGCAGTCTGAAATTGAATGGCATTTAATTTATTCACTACTTTGGTGAGCATTTCGGTGCTGACCAACCTTCCTAGCTTTTCCATTTTAGGATAAGTATCGAACAATTCATCCAGCTTCTCTTTTGTGATACTGTATATCACGGCATCTTCTAAAACCTCAATGAAATACAAACTGGGACATTGCTGAAAAAAGCTATCCGCACTGGCCATAAATTTCCCACTACCAAAAAACCATTGGGTGATTTCTTTCCCCGCCTGATTGAGGTAAAAGCTTCTACCCAGTCCACTTTCTATAAAGTACAAGGTTTTAGAAACCTCACCTTGGTGAACAAGCATTTGATTCTTTGAAAAACCTTCTTTTTTAAAGTGTTTGAGAATGTCATCCAATTCATCGTTTGTAAATGGCACCAGTGCTTTTAAAAAATCCGAAATATTCATAAATGTCTAGGGTATAGGAAAACAATTGTTTTAAAAGCGAAATTCTCCTGCAAAGTTGCTACAGTTATTGTTTCTTTAATCAGGCAGCTCTTGAGCTATGGTCCTACTACCCAATTGGTGATAATCATTAAAGGTGAAGCTACAAAAAAATAAGATGAATTTGCAGTGCCTGTGTCTTCTTGATTCGATAAAGCAAGAAAAAAACATTTGGTTAATAATAATTTTCAATCCTTATTTAAAATTCTGTTCTCTATTCAGGTTTAGTTCATTAATTAGCCCCAAATTGCAGGTAGGAAGGGTTTACACAATTTCCATACAAACCCATATACAAAAATCTATGGAACAATTACCACAATTGCGAACAGTAAATGTGACCAGGTACATGCAGCCTTTAAGGGAAGGTGGATCACTTCCAGCACTTGCAGCTGCTGATGATGGTTTTAATTACGTATTAAAATTCCGTGGTGCAGGCCAACGTGAAAAAGCATTGATAGCAGAACTCCTTGGCGGAGAGATCGCACGATTGCTGGGGCTTAAAATTCCCGAACTTGTCTTTGCCAACCTGGACCCAGCATTTGGCAGATCTGAAGGAGACGAAGAGATACAGGATTTATTAAAGGGTAGCCAAGGCTTAAACCTCGCTTTGCATTTCTTATCCGGAGCCATCAATTTTGATCCTTTGGTTTCAAAGGTAGATCCCTTGTTGGCTTCAAAAATCGTTTGGCTTGACATGTTCATCACCAATGTGGACCGGACCTTTAGAAACACAAATATGTTGATGTGGAACAGAGAGCTTTGGCTCATTGACCATGGTGCCGCATTTCTATTTCAGCATGGATGGACAAGATGGAAAGAAAATGCAACCAAATCATTCCCGATTATCGCCAACCATGTGTTACTGCAACAAGCTGAAAGTTTGGCTGAGGTGAATGATGAATTCACTTCTATTTTAAATGAAGATAAGATTAAAGCCATTGTTTCGCTGATACCAGATGAGTGGTTGTTGGCAGGAAGAGACGGAGAAAATGCAGAGGAACTGCGAACAGTCTATGCTGATTTTCTAAAGCTAAGATTGTCTTATGCAGATCAATTCACCAAAGAAGCAGACGATGCAAGAAAATCACTTATATGAATATGCGGTCTTGCGCGTGGTACCAAGGGTGGAACGCGAAGAATTTATTAATGTTGGTGTGATTATATGTGACCATAAAAGTGGCTTCTTAGGGGTAAAAATCCATTTCTCCAAGGAGAAGATTTTAGCCTTAGATCCAGATGCTGATATTGAAATGATTCTTTTGAACTTGAATTCATTTGAAAAAATTTGTAATGGAAAATCTGATGGAGGACAAATTGCAACCATGGACCTGGCTTCACGCTTCAGGTGGCTTACTGCTGTAAGAAGTTCTATTATTCAAACTTCAAGGCCTCACCCTGGGTTGAGCAAAGACCTAACGAAAACCTTGCAAAAGCTTTTCGAAGAATCTGTGATGTAGTGAAAAATTTTGTCATAATTCCAATCAGCTTATTGATAATCGATGATGCTAAAAAATGAAAACCCACCCGATCTTTACAATCGGGTAGGTTTTTATTTAAAATCCATTCACTCCTCCAGCAATAAGACTTATCACCAACAAGACGATGAAAATATAAAATATGATTTTTGCAATTGATGCAAGGCTGGAAGCCAGTCCTCCAAAGCCTAAAACGGCAGCTATTAAAGCGACTACTAGAAATGTGATTACCCAAGTTAACATAGTATCAGTGGTTTTTGGTTAAGAATTTATTTCCAATCCAATAGACAAAAACCAATCCAAAATTCTGCACTTTACCCTAAATACAAATAATTTACACCCATTTTGTTCATTTGAGATAATTTTCTGTTTTATTGGGTCAATATCACCCCAATTTCAGCAAAACTTGCTGGCTCAGCATCAGTGGTACTCTTTGCTTTTAATTGAATATACCTTGCCGCCCTCGCGTCAAATTCAATTCTTTGTTCAATTGGACTGTTGGCGATATTACCAAACTCTCCGGCTGTAGCTTTTTTCCAGCTTTTTCCATCCAGGCTCGTGTAGAATTCAAATTCTTTGATCAAGCCAGACAAATACCTGTTTTGCATTGGGTAATAGGTGAAGCCTGAAACTTCCTGATTTTCTCCCAGATCTATGGTTGCTAAGTTTTGATCACTTATATAATTGGTAGTTGGATCTTCATCTATAAGATTTCCTGAGTTCTCACCTCCATCCACTACCGTCCAATTCTTTTTAGCCAATTGCAGATTAACCTCAACCACCTCACTGAATTTACCTGAAATTGGATCTTTGGTCACAGCCTTTAATTTGGTCGGATGCATTACTTCTAAAGCCTGGGTATAAACTTGACCAGACTGAACAGGATCTTTACCATTCAGACTGTAATACACTTGCACCCCTTCCTCAACAACGTTTAATTTTACTGTTCCATTTTTGTCTCTATCCACAACTGGAGGCAGTAATAATTTAGGCGCATCATAAAAGGCCAAATGGCTTATTACGGGACTGTCTTTTGCATCATGAATGGTGAATTTCACAGCTGTTGCTTTCGTATCTGGAAGTCTTAGGATTCTCTTATAGCCTATGGTCGTCTCCTTGGCTATGCTTTGCCATTCACCCTTTTCATTTTGAACTTCAAGTTCAAATGACTTCACTCTTTGTCCTAGTGAAATATTTTCCTGAACCAAAAAACGATTGAAAGTCCGGGCTCCATCAAAGTCAATGGTAACGCTAGCAGATACCTCGCCTGAAGCAGGGCTCCAGAAGGATCCCATTTCTGAACTCAATAGATTTTCAACAGCATATTGACCATTTTCAGAAGAGGCAGAGAGATCACCGCTGTTCAATGAAATTTTCTGGCTGAAATCTTCCTTCAGCTTATCAACCAATTTCATCAGCTGTGTTACATCGTTTTCATGGATTTGCCCTGTCCTATCTACAGGGAAATTAAGTAATAAAGCGCTATTTCTTCCTATACTGTTGTAATAGATATCCAATAACTCGGGTAGTGATTTCACTTTGTGATCTTCATAAGGATGGTAATACCAACCTGGGCGGATAGATACATCCGATTCAGCCGGTACCCAATGCGTTCCATTTTCCTGACCTGATGAATATTTTTTTGAATATTCAGGCATTCCACCATAAATAGAATCTCTCAAAAGATTGGACCAAGTAGTTGGATAAGCGAAACCATGTTCATTTCCTACCCATCTAACATCTGGGCCTGCATCGCCAAAAATCACGGCCTTAGGCTGAAGTTCTCGGATAATTTCAATCGTCCCAGGCCAATCGTAATAATTCTTTTTATCGACCCTACGTTCTTCATTCGCTCCTCCGTAATAACCAGAACCACCATTGGCTCCATCAAACCACACCTCGAAAATCTCCCCATAGTTGGTAAGCAACTCCCTAAGTTGGGCTCTAAAAATCTCTACATATTTAGGGGTTCCATATTCTGGGTTGTTCCTATCCCAAGGTGATAGGTAAACCCCAAATTTGAGTCCTTCAGCTCTAAAAGCTTCAGCTACTTCTTTGATAATATCTCCATTACCATCTTTCCAAGCTGCATTTTTAACAGAGTGCTCAGTGGTAGCGGTAGGCCAAAGGCAGAAGCCATCATGGTGTTTGGCAGTAATGATAATTCCTTTCATCCCAGCCTCTTTGCAAACCTTTGCCCACTGTTTGGGGTCAAAATCTGTAGGGTTAAACAGTGCGGGATCTTCATCGCCCATTCCCCATTCCATATTGGTGAAAGTATTCATATTAAAATGGGCAAAAGCATAAAACTCCATTCCTTGCCAATCAAGTTGCCTTTCATCGGGTATCGGAAGTACTGGAGTCAGTGGCTCCGTCTGGGAGGGTTGACACTTCACAAATAAGACTACTAAAAGGCCAAAAAGAAATAATTTACTGTTCATTATTGTTTTTTTATTGGCAAGATAAGACACCAAAATTATTTTTACAGGGTTTGAGAAATTTTTCGCATTGTAAAAGCCTACTTTATAGGTCACCTCTGAAATAGAAAATTGGTACATTTTCTAAAGTAGTGCTGCTCTTTGAAGTCTTAAGGATCTAATAAATTCCAGTGGGCTTTCTCCGGTAAAGGAGTTGGTGTTTTATTCAAATGCATCCTGCCCCTGCCTAGTTCTTTGATCAAAGCTTCTAAGAAAAAGCAAAACACTCTATTTCCTTTTCCACCATTGCAACTGCCTCTGGTAAATTTATCTTCCAAAGATTTCAGCGCTGATTCACAGGTTTCTACAGATCAGATTCTGAACAATGTAACGCCATTCATCTCCAGGTCTGTTGGGATTAATTTAAAATAATTCCCTGACAAAACGTCAATGGCACCATTGTCATATTCGGGCCATTAATCCCCTTTTGAGAAGAAAATTATACTGATGAAAAATTAAGTATAAAAAATGCTGAAAACAAACGATTCATAAATCCAGTACAAAGACAATAGCTGGAACTTAAATAACAGGTAACAAGTAACACAATTATTCGGACTTTTATTGACGCGCTTTCAGCTAGTGAACCTGACTTAAAATTGGGGTCAATTCAACTTGTGAATCAATTCCTCAAAATCATCTCTGATATAGATTACGTTTCTACCCAATTCGATCCATTTCTTTTTTTCCAATTGCTTGAGCAGTCTTGAAATCACCTCCCTGGAAGTACCCAATTCATTTGCGATCTCCTGATGGGTGGTAGCAAGTTCATTGGTTTTCAATTGCTTCATTTTTGTCACCAAATAGCGCATCAATCTTTCATCCATGCGCTTGAAGGCAACAGCATCTAAAGTCTTTAACAGTTCTTGAAATTTAATCCGGTAGGAATCCGTAACGTAATCTTTCCACTGCTTGAATTCCTCCGTCCACTTTTCATGTTTGTCTACAGGAACGCTAAGCAATACACTGTCCTCTTCTGCTACTGCTCTGATCTCACTAGCTCTATGGGAAGAGCAACAAGTCAGTGACAAGGCACAAGTTTCACCTGGATCAATATAATACAGTAACAATTCCCTCCCTTCTTCATCCAAACGCAAAACTTTAATGCTTCCACTTAATAATATTGGAACCATTTTAATGAATTGACCTGGCTGTATTATCGTCTCACCGCTTTTAATTTCCATGATTTTCCCTTCATTTGCTAGCGCATCTAAGAGGCGTAAATCTGAAAAGAATGGCAAAAAGCCAGATAGGTTTTCTTTAAGAATCATATTTCCTTACTTAATTTCTTGTGAGCGATCCAGTGCCCAGCCATTGGCATTGTTAAACTCATAAACCAAAACAAAAAACAATAAATGAATCATTTGTGTGGGCAAACCTGCCCAATTCTCTATTAAAGTAGTTCCTCCTATCAACACAAGCATTAAAACCCCTCCTCCAAAAGCTGCTGTTTTGGTTTGCCAACCCAGTACCAAAAATAAACCTATAAAAAACTCTATAAATGGCAATGCAAGGCTAAATGGAATTAACAGAAACTCGGGTAAGATTGAATCTTTAAAATTATCAACCATTCCTTCACTAAAAGCCATAAGTTTAGGAATCCTCACCAACCCGTGGCCCAACATACTAATTCCTATCCCTAACCTAATGAATACATAAGAAATTGATTTCATAAAATGCTTATTTTAAAATGGAAAAGGGTCATTTCGTCAATTTCCGAAATTAACAGTTTTTCTATTCTCAAAACCCTATTAATCTGCTTTACTTTCAATAAAAAACTTCTATAGGAGAGTTAGAAAAACCCTTATCAAATGATGCTTTAAAATTATTTACACAAAATACTAAATCAAACATTAGGCATGACAATGTCAACTGATTTTTATTTCCCCAATTCATAGAAAGGTATAAAGCTGGTAGCAGTCCAAACTCACCAGAAATAGCTGGACTGACCTATTAAGTAGCTGGTATTAAGCACTTCCCAATCGTAAAAATATACAATAAAAAAAACCTCAACCTGTAAGGTTGAGGTTTCCATATAAATGAATGACAACTATTAATACCTATAATATTCAGGCTTGAATGGCCCTTGAGCACTCACACCTATGTATTCTGCTTGGTCTTCAGACAATTGATCCAGTTCTACACCTAGTTTTTTAAGATGTAATTCAGCAACTTTTTCGTCCAAATGCTTTGGAAGCATGTAAACGCCTGGCTCGTACTGGTCAGTGTTGTTCCACAATTCCAATTGGGCCAAAGTCTGGTTGGTAAATGAATTAGACATTACAAACGAAGGATGTCCGGTAGCACAACCTAAATTCACAAGTCTTCCTTCAGCAAGTACAATTATATCATTGCCATCAATGTTATATAAGTCTACTTGAGGTTTAATCTCGTCTTTAGTGTCTCCATAGGTACCATTGAGCCAAGCCATGTCTATCTCATTGTCAAAATGACCAATATTACAAACAATGGCTTTGTCTTTAAGGGCTCTGAAATGGGCTTCAGAAATGATGTCTTTGTTTCCCGTTGCAGTTACAACGATATCTGCTTCTTTGACCGCATCAATCATTTTCTTCACTTCAAAACCATCCATGGCTGCTTGAAGGGCACAAATAGGGTCAATTTCAGATACAATCACTCTGGCACCTGCTCCACGAAGTGAGGCTGCGGATCCTTTTCCTACATCACCATATCCAGCTACAGCAGCTACTTTACCTGCCATCATAATATCGGTAGCCCTTCTAATGGCATCTACCAAGGATTCCTTACATCCATATTTGTTATCAAATTTAGATTTGGTAACAGAATCATTGACATTTATGGCAGGAATTGGTAAAGTACCATTTTTCATCCTTTCATAGAGTCTATGGACACCAGTAGTTGTTTCTTCGGAAAGTCCCTTGATATTCCCTACCAATTCAGGGTATTTATCCAAAACCATATTGGTCAAATCTCCACCGTCATCAAGAATCATGTTTAAAGGCGCTTTTTCTTCACCAAAAAAGAGGGTTTGTTCGATACACCAATCAAAATCTTTCTCTGAAAGTCCTTTCCATGCATATACACTAATACCAGCAGCGGCAATTGCAGCAGCAGCATGGTCTTGTGTTGAAAAGATATTACAAGAAGACCAGGTTACTTCAGCCCCTAAAGCAACCAATGTTTCGATCAATACTGCAGTTTGTATGGTCATGTGTAGACATCCTGCTATTCTAGCTCCTTTTAAAGGTTGGGTTTCCCCAAACTCTTCTCTAAGTGCCATTAGTCCGGGCATTTCACTCTCTGCAAGTCGGATTTCTTTACGTCCATAAGCTGCAAGTGAAAGGTCCTTCACTTTATACTGAACGAATTCCTGTGATTTTGTCGCTGACATATTTTTTATTATATAGTTTCTAGGAAATTTTTGACAAATTTAGTTATAAGTAGACACAAATGAAAATCAGTCTTTTTTAATTAATTTTATTTGTTTGAGCTCATAACGTACAAACTGTCCATTTTGTTTACACATTTCTAAGTGCCCGTAATTTCCAATTCCAGTAATTTTACCACTAAAAAGCGCTCCATCATCATAAGTCGCCCACTCATCAAACAGGTAAAGTACCTTTTGATAATTCTCTTTTATGGATTTGTAGGATTCACTTTGTAAGTAAAGATATTGTTGCTCTACTTTTTCTAAAACTACATTTAGCACTTCATCTAAATGAAATTTCTCACCAGAAACGTTTCTTAAAGAAATGGCGTTGCCTACACTGAAGTCAATTTGATTAACGTTGATACCCAGTCCAATAATGCTACTTTCCAACAACCTCCCTTTAAGGCGATTTTCTATCAACATTCCTCCCAATTTTTTATCATCAAGATAAAAATCATTTGGCCACTTTACTTTTACGCCTTTAATGAAACGGTTCAGCCCTTGCTGTACGCCAATGGCTATAGCCATATTAAGCATAAACTGTTCATCGACAGACAAGAATGTCGGATAAAAAATCATACTAAAAGTCAAATTACAACCTGGCGCTGATTCCCATAGACTTCCACGTTGTCCCTTTCCTCGTATTTGTTTTGGGGTAATGATGACAGTACCTTCTTTTGCCAACCCTGACCGAACCATAGAAAGGGCAACTTCGTTAGTAGAATGACAGTCTGTCAGGTTTATAATTTCTTTTCCTAAAAAAACAGTATTGGCAAGGATTTTATGCATCTATAATTAGTTATTTCATCCCATAATCTGGATATTTATTGATTCATCTCAAGTTATGGATAAAAAGTAAATAAAATTAAAATACACCATAAATAAACATATGACGGCAGAAGAGCTGTGCAAAGTTATAGTAAAAGGAATGGAAGATAAAAAGGCTTCTGACATCGTAATGATGGACTTAAGAGATATCTTTAGCACGATGACTGATTTTTTTGTGATTTGTTCAGCTACATCCGACACACAGGTGGAGGGAATTTCCAGCGCGATTGAAGAAGAAGTTTACAAAACGAATAAAGAAAAACCTTGGATGAGTGAAGGGAAAAGCACCAGCCAATGGGTACTGTTGGACTATGTAAATGTAGTTGTTCATGTTTTCTTAAAAGATAAGCGGGAATTTTATCAATTAGAGGAACTCTGGGGTGATGCAAAAATCACTAAAATAAATCCTCAATAACTTCATGGATAAAAACTTTCCTTTATCTAATTCGTTCTAACAAAAATTTAAGCATTAAAAATATAGACATGAGTAATAATAAATCTAAAAAATTTGTTCCAAAACCTCCCCAAAAACCGAATGTTCAACTTTATTTGATTATCACTGCGGTTATTGTTTTGATCGGCGTTACTTGGTTTAATCAAAACACTGCCACAGTTGAAATTACGATGAAGCGTTTTGAGGACATGGTTTTAAGTAACGATGTTAAAAAAGTAACGGTAATATTTAACCAAAACTATGTAGAAGTTACCCTCAAAGATGAGGCACTTGAAAACCAACGTTATAAAGACGAACTTGAGGGCCAAAACAGGTTTTCTAATCCTACAGGACCGCAGTATAAAATTAAAATTGCTTCAGTTGACAACTTTATAGAGAATTACACCCAACTGGAAGAAAAATTACCCGAAGGTGAAAGAATAGGTTATTCCGCTAAAGAGGAAGAAAGTTGGGGCAATTGGATTTCTAGTTTTGGCTTCCTTATTCTAATATTCTTTCTGTTTTGGATGATGATGCGAAGAATGTCCGGACCAAGTGGACCAGGTGGACAGATCTTTAATGTTGGCAAGTCAAAGGCGCAGTTATTTGATGCTGAGAACAAGGTGAAAATCACCTTTGACAATGTCGCTGGATTGGACGAAGCAAAAGAAGAAGTAGAAGAAATTGTTGAATTCCTTAAGACACCAGACAAATTCACCAAGCTAGGTGGTAAGATACCAAAAGGTGCTCTATTAATCGGCCCTCCAGGTACAGGTAAAACTTTGCTGGCCAAAGCCGTGGCAGGTGAAGCAGGAGTGCCGTTCTTCACCCTATCGGGTTCTGATTTCGTAGAAATGTTTGTTGGAGTAGGTGCTGCTAGGGTACGTGATCTTTTCAAACAAGCCAAAGAAAAAGCACCTTGTATCATTTTTATAGATGAAATAGATGCAATAGGCCGTTCAAGAGGAAAAGGTCAAATGCCTGGATCCAATGATGAGCGTGAAAACACCCTCAACTCTCTACTAGTTGAAATGGATGGGTTTGGAACAGATTCAGGTGTAATTGTACTTGCTGCAACCAACCGTCCTGACGTTCTGGACAGTGCCCTTCTAAGAGCTGGTAGGTTTGACCGACAGATAAGCATAGACAAGCCAGATATGGTAGGTCGAGAAGCAATTTTTAAAGTTCATTTGGAACCTATAAAAACTGCTGATGACATAGAGCCAAAAAAATTAGCGGCTCAAACACCTGGATTCGCAGGTGCTGAGATTGCTAACGTCTGTAATGAAGCTGCATTGATAGCAGCCAGACGTAATAAAAGTGCTGTAGACATGCAGGATTTCCAAGATGCTGTAGACAGAGTAATTGGAGGTCTTGAGAAGAAAAATAAGATTATTTCTCCTGAAGAGAAGAAAATTGTTGCTTATCATGAAGCAGGACATGCTGTTGCGGGTTGGTTCTTAGAACATGCCGATCCATTGGTTAAAGTAAGTATAGTGCCTAGAGGAATAGCTGCATTGGGATATGCCCAGTACTTACCTAAGGAACAATTCCTATACCAAACAGAACAACTTATAGATGAGATGTGCATGGCACTAGGAGGAAGAGCTGCAGAGGAAATTACCTTTGGTAAAATATCTACAGGTGCATTGAGTGACCTTGAGAGAATTACTAAAATGGCTTACTCTATCGTTTCTGTGTACGGTATGAATGACAAAATTGGTAATGTGTCCTTTTACGACAGTAAATCCAATGACTACAAATTTGACAAACCTTACTCTGAAAATACGGCACAGACCATAGATGAAGAAGTACGTAAGTTGATCGAGTTTGCCTATAAAAAGACACTTGACCTTTTGAAAGATAAAAAAATAGAATTGGTGAAAATTGCCAAGGAACTATTAGAAAAAGAGATTTTGTTTCAAGCAGACTTAGAAAAACTAATAGGTAAAAGACCCTTTGATAAGGAAACAACCTACGAAAAGTTTACTAAGTTATCAGAAGAAGAAACTGCCTTAATTGAGGTTAAGGAAGGAACATCTGATTCAGATGATAAAAAAGAAGACGTTATAGAGAATAAAGATTAAATCTAAATCTTTGTGCGAAATATGATAAGAGGAGGGGAAACCCTCCTTTTTTGATTTAGCAATTGTTAGTAATAGTTATTTGTAAACTGTAATTTTATTACGATAAACCGATCCTTTAATAGCCATGTCATCAAATCAAAGTACGACCCATCTGGACAATAAAATGAAAATCTCTTTAAACAAATCTCAGAAGGTCTATTTTGTTTCTGACTTTCATTTGGGTACACCTGATGACAAATCAAGTCGAAAAAGAGAGGAGAAAATAGTGAAATGGCTAGGTGAAATTGAGGATGATGCTGCCGCGGTTTTTTTCGTTGGAGACATATTTGACTTTTGGTTTGAATATGAAAAAGTGATTCCAAAAGGATTTTTTCGATTCTTTGCCAAGATCACAATGATGAGAACCAGGGGCATTCCCTTGTTTTTCTTCACCGGCAACCATGATTTATGGATGAAAGATTATTTTTCTGAGGAATTGGGCATCCCTGTATTCCACCATCCACAAGAAATTCAGGTAAACCAAAAGCGATTTTTGGTCGGTCATGGAGATGGCCTAGGCCCTGGTGACAATAAGTACAAACTACTTAAAAAGTTTTTCACAAGCAGCGCATGCAAATGGATGTTCAAATGGCTGCACCCAGATATTGGAATAGCCATAGCCCAAGCCTGGTCCAAAGACAGCCGACTGACCAATGAGTTAAAGAAAGAAGATGAATTTAAAGGGCAAGAACACGAATGGTTGTATCAATACAGCAAGGAGATAGAAAGTAAAATCCATTTTGATTATTATGTGTTTGGTCACAGACATTTGCCGCTAAACTTACCGATTAGCTCCACCTCTGTATATTTTAATCTTGGGGAATGGGTTAATCAATGTTATTATGGAGAATTTGATGGGCAGAGCTTTCAACTTAAGCAATACAATGGCTATGCTATCAAGGCTAATTGAAACGATCTTAACATGGTTATTGGCCTTTACAATAGTCCCTTTGACCTTCGGACAACAAAAAGACTTTGTCAAACTATGGGATGCTAAAATCCTTGGCATGGATAAAATATCAACCGATGGCAAGGAAAATGTTTTTATAACTGATAAGCAAGGCTACCTTTATCAATACAATGCCAAAGGAGAATCAATCAATCAATTGGCCACCTCCTTAAGTGCTCCCCTTACCCATTTGGACGCTTTCAAAACTGTAAATATTTTTCTATTCAGCTCGCCTTTGCAGCGTTTTGAAATTCTTGACAGATTTTTGAATCCCATCATCAGCAAATCCATAGCTGAAGCAGGTGTATTCGGATGGATAAGCCAAGCCAGCTTGGGAAATAACAATAGCCTTTGGGTATATGATGAATCAGATCTCAATCTGAAAAAGGTTAACCTCAACAATAATGAGCTGCAACAAGCGCAAGCCATTAATACTATAATTCAGGATGATGAGCTGGAGATTATCCTGTTAATAGAGAGGTATAATTTATTATTTCTTCAAGTAGCAGGTGAAGGGATATATATATTTGATAATCAGGCTAATTTTATAGAGAAAATCTCATTATCGGCCAATAATAGCGCTATAATCGATGGCGATTTTATTTATGCTATTATAAATGATCAACTGGTAAAAACAAACTATCTAACAAAAGTTTCTAAATCTATTGCCCTACCTACGGCTAAAACATATAATCGCCTAGCATTATCCAATCAACAGCTCATTTTAGCCAATGAAAAAGGTGTTTCGGTTTTTGAGCGTCCAAAAAATTTTTAATTCTATTGCAATGATACCACTTACATAAAACAAAATAATATTTATTGCTTTATGGCCATAATTCCCCTTATTAATTATAATTTTGTTAAATTATATTAATTAAAGTTGAATTTTTAAAATTATTCGGATCGATCTTTGCAATTTGGACGTTAATGAATGAAGAAAAATATACCGTTACAATAATATTATCTGTACTCCTTTTTTTAATCTTTTTCTATTCCGGAAAATTTTCTGCAGAGGCCCAGAGTGTTAGCAGGTCCTTTGAGACCGAGATTTCATTCCCTAAGGAATTGAACACCCCTGCCATTAATTTTGATTTAAAATCAGTTGGAAATAAAAAGTTCAAGCTGATTTTAGACAAACCCAATGCCCAGTTAACAAACGTAAAAATATTTGACATTTTAGGCAATTTGATCCTTCAAGACCAACTTTTGCCGGATGGAGGCCTACAAAAAAATTATGATTTCACCCACCTCAATAGCAAAATTTTCGTTGTTGAAGTTGGTAATGCCAAATACAACAAGACCAAAAGCATTTATGCCAATCCGCACGGAACGCTTGAAAAAGATGCCAGTTTGGAGGAATAAAAAAAGGACTTGAATACCAAGTCCTTTTTTTGTTTTAAAGATGAGAAGCAATTTTTAAACTACTTCAACAAGTTTAATATCAAATACCAAATCTTCTCCAGCTAGTGGGTGATTGGCATCCAATGTGATTTTTGTTTCGTCAATATGTACAACCTTTACTGGGGTAGGCTGACCTTGTTGGTTTTGGATCGATAAATCCATACCTACTTCAGGCTTAATATCTGCTGGTACCTGATCAATAGGAACATCCAACATCATGTCTTCTCTTTTTGGACCATAAGCTTCTTCAGTGGGAATGGTTACACTGATATCATCTCCTACCGTCATGCCTTCTACGGCAACATCAAATCCTTTTATCATTTTGCCATCTCCCAATACGAACTCAAGAGGTTCTCTATCTTTAGAAGAATCGAATATAGTTCCGTCGTTAAGTTTTCCTGTGTAGTGTACCTTTACGGTATTTCCTTTAGTTGCTACAGACATAGTTTGTATCTTTTTTTGTTTGATGCACAAAGGTAACAGAAATTTTAGGGGATTAAAAAATATGGGTGATCGATTACATTAGTGTTCAATATCGAAAAGAAAATGTCCACTTTCGAACATGATTATAGGTCAAAACGTACAAATATTGCTAAATTGAGGGATAAAAGGTTGGCATAATTTCAGCAGTAGTAAACCAAAAAACAATGGAGGATAAATATTTAGGCAAAATATTGATTGTAGATGACAACGAGGACCTTCTTTTTGCAGCCAAGATGTTATTGAAAAAACATGCAAAAGAAGTGTTCATCGAAAAGGATCCAAGAAGGATCCCCTTTTTGATCAACAACAACAATTACGATGTCATCCTTCTGGATATGAATTTTACTGAAGACACAACTTCCGGTAAGGAAGGGTTTCACTGGCTCAGAAAAATCAAAGAAATGGATCCCAAAGCAGTGGTCATACTCATCACCGCATTTGGTGATGTGGAAATGGCGGTGCAGGCCCTTAAAGAAGGGGCTACAGATTTTATTCTAAAGCCCTGGCAAAACGAAAAATTGCTGGCCACACTGTCTGCAGCCATTAAGCTTAAAGAAAGCTACAACCAGGTAGACAAACTATCCAGTCGGCAGAAGCAATTGCAGGCAGATATGAAAAAACCATTTTCAGAAATCATCGGCCATAGTGCTGCCATGAAGAATGTTTTTTCCATTATCGAAAAAGTAGCAAAAACCGATGCCAACGTATTGATTTTGGGTGAAAATGGCACAGGAAAGGAACTCATAGCAAGGGCTATCCATGACCAATCTGAGAGGAATGATGAAATTTTTGTAGGGGTAGACATGGGAGCCATTACAGAAAGCCTATTTGAAAGTGAGCTTTTTGGGCACAAAAAAGGAGCCTATACAGATGCAAAAGAAGACCGGGCGGGAAGGTTTGAAGTAGCGGACAACGGCACCTTATTTCTTGATGAAATAGGAAATCTTAGTATGCCCCTTCAATCAAAGTTACTCACAGCCCTCCAAAAAAGAGAGGTCACCAGGATTGGAAGTAATAAATCTTTGCCCATAGACATCCGGTTGATATGCGCCACCAATATGCCCATTCACAACATGATTTTAGAAAGCACCTTCCGCCAAGATCTGTTGTATAGAATCAACACTGTAGAAATATTCCTACCTCCGCTAAGGGATAGACAGGATGACATACCTACCTTGGCAGATCATTTTCTAAAGGTCTACGCCACTAAATACAGAAAGCAATTCAAAGGATTAAAGCACAGTGCCCACCAATTGTTGCAAAGATACAGTTGGCCAGGAAATATCAGAGAGCTACAACATGCCATAGAAAGGGCCATAATAATGGCTGAAGGAGAAGAATTGGACAGCAGAGATTTCTTTTTTCTTTCGGCAAAGCCTGCCAATGATAAAATAAATACAAATTCCTTGAACCTTGATGAGGTCGAAAAAAACATGATACAAAAGGCGATCGATAAAAACGGTGGAAATATTTCCAAAGCTGCTAAAGAATTGGGATTAACCAGGGCTTCACTCTATAGAAGGTTGGAAAAATATGGATTATAAAATCGGATTAATGGGCAGGGTCTTTGTCCTTGCATTGAGTCTGTTTTTACTGGGGTATATTATTACCAATGAAGCAGGAGCATTTGCTATTTCATTGTTTTTCATTGTCACTTTTGTACAATTGATTCTTTTGATCAGGTATGCAGAAAGTAGCTTCAAAAAAGTCAGGCAGTTCCTAGATAATATTAAAAAGAATAATTATGCTACTGTATATCCTGTAAAGTTTGATGGGACTGAAACTGACGACCTGCACATAGAGTTCAACGCCATTCTGGCGAAACTCAAGGAAGACCAATTAGAGAAAGAAGCAAATTTTCAATATTTCCGCACCGTATTTCAGCACTTAAGCATAGGCCTTATCACCTTTGAGGCAGATGGAAGTGTGCAGATATTAAATACCGCTGCCAAGCGAATGCTAAACATTGACAAATTGACTCATATTCAGGAAATATCAGGAATTAACAAGGAATTGTACCAGGCCATAGACCAACTGAGAACTGGCGGAAGTGAGCTAATCAAAATCGCCCATCCCGATGGGATAATGCAATTGTCGGTTTATGCGATTGAATTGGTATTAAGGGATGTGAAATTCAAATTAGTCTCCTTACAAAACATTCAAAGCGAGCTTGAGGAAAAAGAAATGGAGGCTTGGCAAAATCTCATCAGAGTGCTTACCCATGAAATAATGAATTCTATTGCTCCTATCTCCTCATTGGCTGCAACCATAAATTCTGATTTGAAAAGTAAGATTAAAAATAAAGGTTCTGTAGCACATGAAGATTTACAGGATTATCAAATGGGAATTTCCACTATAGAAAAAAGAAGCGAAGGGCTTATTAATTTTGTCAGTGATTTTAGAAGTCTTGCCCACATTCCCAATCCTAAATTTACAGCAATCAAAATAGAGGAACTTTTTGACAGACTAGAAATCTTGTTTCAAAATCAATGTGAAGAAAAAGCCGTCAAAATCAACAAGGACATTTTACCCAAAGACCTGTTGCTATTTGCGGATTGCGCATTAATCGAACAGGTGCTTATAAATCTGACTCAAAATGCCGTCCATGCGATGGAAGAGACCGAGATAAAGAAAATTAACCTCCGCGCTTATATAGATGACAATGGTAAGATCATTTTAGAAGTAGCCGATACAGGCAAAGGGATAGAAGAAGAGGCGCTAAACAAAATCTTCATACCCTTTTTCACTACCAAACAAAAAGGCTCAGGCATAGGGCTTAGCTTATCTAAGCAAATCATGCGCCGCCACAAGGGAAATTTGCAGGTAAAGTCTAGCGTAGGTGTGGGCACTGTTTTCAAATTGATTTTTAATGCCTGATTTACATCAATTCCATTCTGTTGCTGTATGGAACCCCTACACCACTAAATAACAATTTGTTCACATAACAGAATGAAAATGCCATTAAATTAGCATTTATACAATAAGTAGTTCATTACCAGTTCATTTGTACTACTTAAATTGCTTCCAAAACAGATTCATTTTGGAAACAGATTTTAAAACAATTATTCTTTCCGACATCCACCTTGGGACCAAAGGCTCCAAAGCAAAGGAAGTGGTCAGGTTTTTAAAGCAATATCATTGCGAAAACCTTATCCTTAATGGCGATATTATTGACGGATGGCAACTGAAAAAATCAGGCAGTTGGAAGCGAAAACACACCAGGGTATTCAATAGGATCCTGAAAATGGTGGATGCTAACAGTACGCGGGTATTCTACTTAAGAGGCAATCATGATGATTTTTTAGATCAAATTCTCCCTCTGGAAATCGGCCGGCTTTCAATTCTCAAAGACATGGTATACGAAAGTCATGGACGAAAGTATTTTGTAACCCATGGAGATGTCTTTGACAATATCACTACCAACCTTCGATGGATAGCCTATCTTGGGGACATTGGTTATACCTTTTTACTTTGGGTCAATACACAAGTTAACTTGTATCGCCGAAAAAAAGGACTCCCCTATTTTTCACTTTCTCAATACGTAAAATCTAAGGTTAAATCGGCGGTGACTTATATCGATGATTTTGAAAAAGAGTTATGCAAGGTGGCTAAATCTAAGAATTGTGATGGAATTATCTGCGGCCATATCCATAAAGCTGAGATAAGAAACATAGACGGGATTGACTACTATAACTCGGGCGACTGGGTGGAAACCCTAAGTGCGCTAGCAGAAGATCATGAGGGAAACTGGCAACTCATATACTATAATGAATTGGATTTTAGTCAACTGAACAACAAGAAGGTCGTAAAAATGAAAGATATACCTGTAAATCAGGCGAAAAAATTCTACTAAAGTCAAGAATGAAATTTTTGTTTATCGTTCAGGGAGAAGGCAGGGGTCACATGACCCAAGCTCAGGTTTTAAAAAATGTTTTAGAAAAACAGGGACACGTTATCGTTGCTGTTATTTTAGGGACAAGCAAAAGGAGAAAAATTCCCTCCTACTTTTTAGCTTCATTTAATTGTCCTGTTTATAGCATTCCAAGTCCTAATTTCATCACCGACAAGGCAAATAAATCCATTAAATTGAGGGCCACGATATTCGAAAATTTAAAAAAATCCCCTCAGTTTTTTCGGACTTTAAAGCAAATTGACCATCAAGTCAGTTTTCACCAGCCAGATGGAATCATTAATTTTTACGATATTTTGGGTGGACTGTACAATTTAATATTTAGACCAAAAACCAAATTTATTGCCATAGGACATCAATACCTCTCCTTTCATCCTGATTTCAATTTTTACAAACAGGGTGAAATCAACAAGTTCTTATTTAAGTTAAATACTAAAATCACTTGCCATGGTGCTGCAGTGAAAATTGCTTTGTCCCTCTGGCAGCCATCTGCGGCCAATCGGAAAAATGGACTAAAAGTATGGCCTCCACTGGTAAAAGAAATTATAAAAAAAACAGCGGTAAGAGAAGAAAATTTTTTTCTGGCCTATGTGGTAAACCCTGGATATGCGCAGGAATTGATCCAATCTGCTAAAGAAAACCCAGATTCAGATATTCAGGCATTTTGGGACAATTCAGGGGTCTCGGATCCCTATGAAGCACTTCCAAACCTTGTTTTTCACCAAATCAATGAAAGCCTATTTTTAGAGAAGATGGCAACATGCAAAGGATTTCTCACTACGGCAGGTTTTGAATCTATAGGAGAGGCCATGTACCTAGGTAAAAACATTCTCATGGTGCCCGTAAAAGGACAATATGAACAGCATTGTAATGCCATTGATGCCGAAAAAGCTGGCGCAGGAAAAGCGTCTAAAACCTTTGATCTTAAGGTTTTGAAACGATACATTGGCAGTCTAAAAGATACTCAGCATAAGAATGCCACTTATAAAGCATGGCAAAACTCATTGGAAGAACATGTTTTTGAAATGGTGAATGAAATTTCTTCCGATGAAAAAGTCAATGCTTATTGATACTATTTCTGGTATCTTTCTCCAAAAGCACCATCCAAAACACTGTCTATTTCTTATTTTAGACCGAAAACCTAAAAATATGGTGACTTTATAAGCCTAATTTTACAAGGCTATATACCAATAAAAAATAAGGGGTATAAAAAAAAAGCAAAATACAACTTGGGAAATTTGGCAAAAAGAAATCTAAATAGTTTAAATTCGCTCTTTATTAATTAGGTGCGAACTATCCATGAATATAGAGTTAAAGCGATTGAAGGAAGACCGGGAAAAAACCCGGCATTGGAAGAAATGGGGCCCTTATCTTACTGAAAGGCAATGGGGTACTGTTAGAGAAGACTATAGCCCTGATGGATCCGCTTGGGAAAATGTGACCCATGATGACGCCAGAAGTAAGGCTTATCGATGGGGTGAAGAAGGTATAGGCGGTATCAGCGATAACAAACAAAAACTATGCATTTCATGGGCTTTTTGGAATGGTAAGGATGAAATGATCAAAGAGAGGTTGTACGGCCTTACAGGGAATCAGGGGAATCATGGTGAAGACGTAAAAGAGCTGTACTATTACCTGGACTCTTCTCCCTCCCATAGTTACATGAAAATGCTCTACAAATACCCGCAGAGCAAATTTCCTTATCAGGAATTGTTGGATGAAAATCAAAGAAGAAGTAAAACCGACAAAGAATACGAAATATTAGATACTGGTATCTTTGATGACAATGCCTATTTTGATATTTATTTGGAGTATGCCAAAGAAGATGTTGAAGACATTGTCTGTAAAGCCACTATCCATAACCGGGGGGCTAAGGAAGCTAACCTATGTGTTATGCCCACTATCTGGTTTAGAAAAACCTGGTTTACTGGCGATGAACCATTTATCCCTACAATGCGGAAAAATGGGAAAAATAAAATTAAAGCCTACTCACCCAAATCAGGTAACTACACTTTTAACTTCAAAGGAGATCCTGAGCTGAAATTTTGTGACAATGAAACCAATAGAGAACGGTTATATCACATTGGCAATCAAAAAAAATACCTCAAAGATGCTATCAATGACTATGTGATCAATGGAGATGAGCAGCACCTGAATCCAAAAAATACAGGAACGAAAGCAGCAGCAATTTACCAATTGACAATTCCAGCAGGAGGCCAAGCTGAGGTTGTTTTCAGAATGCAAAAATTACAAACTGAAGACCCTATTGAAAATGCTGAAAGCATCCTTCAAAATCGAATTGAGGACACGAATTCATTTTATGACGTCCTTCAGGAAAGAGTAAAAGACGAGCAAATGCGCTTGATCCAAAGACAAGCTTATGCAGGCATGTTGTGGACCAAACAATTTTATTATTACAACGTCGAGCGTTGGTTGGAAGGTGATTCTGGAAGGTACTTGCCCCCCGAAGAAAGAAAATCAGGGAGAAATAGCAATTGGCGACACCTACAGAATTATGACATTATTTCCATGCCTGACAAATGGGAATACCCCTGGTATGCGGCTTGGGACCTCGCTTTTCACACCATCCCGCTAGCCCGATTGGACCCTGATTTTGCCAAGGACCAATTGCTGGTGTTGTTGAATGATTGGTACATGCACCCAAACGGGCAGATGCCTGCCTATGAATGGAATTTCAATGATGTTAACCCTCCTGTCCATGCCTGGGCAGTGCAGCGTGTTTATCAGATAGATAGAAAAAACAACAAAGATAAGGTCGGCGACCAGGAATTTCTTGAACGAGCATTTCATAAATTGCTGCTGAACTTTACCTGGTGGGTCAACCAAAAAGATATGGAAGGCAAGAATATCTTCGAAGGAGGATTTCTCGGCCTTGATAATATCAGTGTTTTTGACAGAAGTCATGTAGATAAGTTTTTTGGCAAGCTAGAACAGGCGGATGCTACTTCATGGATGGCCATGTTTAGCCTCAATATGCTAAGGATTTCCCTAGATCTCTGTGTCTTCAATAAAGTATACCAACATACGGCCACTAAGTTCCTGGAACACTTCCTGAACATAGCAGGTGCCATGAGCAATATTTCTAAAGATAACATTAGTCTTTGGGACGATGAGGATAACTTCTTCTACGATGTACTCCATCTTTCTGGAGAAGAGCCAAAGGTTATGAAAGTAAAATCCATAGTAGGCATTATTCCAATGTTTGCAGTGGAACCTATTCGGGAAGAATTATTTGATGACCTGCCGGAATTTAAAAGGAGACTGAACTTTTTCTTTAAAGAAAAACCCAAATTGGCCGCGTTGGTTTCGAACTGGATTCATCCTGGCCGGGATAAAAGAAGGCTTTTTTCATTGTTGAGAGGGCATCGCATGAAAAGTATTCTTAATAAAATGCTTGACGAAAAAGAATTCCTTTCTGAATTTGGCATTAGGTCCCTTTCCAAAGATCATCTAGAACACCCCTACTCGGTCCAAATCAATGGAAATAAATTCTCAATCAGCTATGCTCCGGGCGAATCTGAGACGACCATGTTTGGTGGAAATAGCAATTGGCGTGGTCCTATTTGGTTCCCTATCAATTATTTGATTATTGAATCACTGAAAAAATTTGATTACTACTATGGCGGTACCTTCTCGATCGAGTATCCTACAGGTTCGGGGAAATACATCACTTTAGACCTTATTGCTAAAGAACTATCCCTCAGGCTGATCAATATATTTATGAAAGATCAACACGGAAACCGCCCCATCTATGCAGACAATGAAAAAATGCAAAAAGACCCGCATTTCCAGGATTTGATCCTATTTTACGAGTACTTCCATGGAGACAATGGCCGTGGTTTAGGTGCTTCGCATCAAACAGGTTGGACAGGCTTGGTTGCTGAGTTAATTCATAAATACCATAAGGAACAAGAATATTACCCCAATGCTGCTACCGAATTTAGTTCCTAATAGATTAGAGGCTGGTTGTGATGAGGTGGGCAGGGGTTGCCTCAGTGGTCCGGTAACGGCTGCTGCAGTGATCTTACCCGCCGACTACGCCAATGAATGGATTAATGATTCAAAGAAATTGACGAAAGGCAACCGGGAGAAACTTACTGAAGAAATAAAAACCAATGCTTTGGCCTGGGCCATTGCCAGTGCGACGGTAGAAGAAATTGATAAAATCAATATTTTGAACGCATCCTTTCTGGCAATGAACCGGGCCATTGAGGCATTAAAAACCAAACCTGAATTCTTGTTGATTGATGGCAACCGATTCAATCCGGTTTATGATATACCTTATGAATGTATCATTAAAGGTGATGGGAAATATGCCAGCATAGCGGCTGCCTCCATTCTAGCAAAAACCTACAGGGATGAATTAATGGCCGATCTTGCAATAGCCTACCCAGGATATGGTTGGGAAAGAAACGTAGGATATCCTACAAAAATCCACCGCTTGGGAATCAAAGAACTGGGGGCAAGCCCACATCATAGAAAATCATTCCGTCTTTTGCCTAAGTAAAAACAATAAACCTAGGTCGACTTTATTTAAAAAATAAATTTGATCATCTGGGCATTTAAGGTAGTTTGAGAAGCGTAAATTGCAATAATTCTCAAAAAAAAGACACTGCCACACCCTTACCCGCCAAAGTGCCACCTAAAATAGGGTTCGCAGTGACGCTTTTGTCTACTTTAAGCTATAATCAACGCTAAATCAAGTAATTTGACTTTTACTTAATGTCCCATGCCAGAAAACTTTGCGGAATGTTTTCAACGATATCCGAAGCCAAAGTTCCTCTTCGTAGCTTTTTCCCAGCAAGTTCTTCAGCATCGCCATGGTGAAAGACGGCACAGATGGCTGCATTTTTCATAGTATAACCCTGTCCTAAAAATGAGGTGAGCATACCTGTAAGCACATCTCCTGATCCGCCAGTGGCCATATATACGGTTCCTGAATTATTAAACACCTGGCTTCCATCGGGAAAACTCATTAGGCTGAATGCTCCTTTTAAAACCAGGCTACAGTTATTTTCCATACAGAACGCTTTAGCCAAATTAATTCGCTGTAGGTGATTATCGGATTTAACTCCTGTTAGCCGTTCAAACTCTTTTAAATGAGGCGTTAGAATTACATTCTCATGTAATAAAGTGAGCCAATCTCTATTTTCCCCTAAAATATTAATGGCGTCTGCATCCAAAACCGTAGGACCTGCATAATTTTCAAGAATATAGTTTACAAGGTTTTGGGCGTTTTCTCCATTGCCCAATCCGGGACCAACGCCTATGGCGTCTATCCCTGAAAGTTCGATGCTAGCATCAATATCCATTTCATCTTCTGGTCTCAAGACCATGGCCTCAGAAATGGTAGATTGAATAATGTTTACACCACAACCTGGAATTTTACAAAAAACCAACCCTGAACCAGTACGCAAAGCGGCCTTAGTACTAAGGCAAATGGAGCCCATTTTACCATAACTACCTCCTGCTAAAATTATGCGCCCGAAATCTCCTTTATGACTAAAGGCATGGAATTTCTTATGGAAGGTTGCAAGAGATTCTCCCGAAAAAAAGTATCGCTCCGAAGGGAAATCATCAAAGTGTTTTTGCTCCATTCCAATGTCTTTTACAACCAATTGACCTACATACTGTGCATGTTCGGGGAAAAGTAAGGACAACTTGGGAAACTGAAAACTTACAGTATAATCTGCATGAAACACCTCCCCGTCAGCAGGTGTATCAGAAGGAAGGCCCGATGGAAGGTCTACACTGATCTTCAGGCCTTTTTCTTCATTAATCCTTCTAATCAATTCAAGGTATTCACCTTCAAGGGGCCTATTTATCCCCACCCCGAAAACGGCATCAATGGTGATTTCTGAGGACTTTAATTCTTGCCAACTGCTTGTAACAATCCCTGGTGGCAGGGCTTTGAGGTTCTTAACAAAATCGGTGGACCCTTTTTCACGATCACCTATTGTCGTCACCTTTATAACATACCCTTTTTCCGACAATAAGCGGGCAATGGCCAAGCCATCTCCTCCGTTATTACCGATGCCACAGTAAATATTTATGGTCTTTTCTTTGTTGAAATTAGCCGTAAACCAATGGCAAAATTCATTTGCCGCCCTCTCCATTAATTGGTAGGGAGTAATGCCCGATGCCTGGACATACAATTTATCAAGCTCCTTCACTTGAGTTCCAGATATTATTTTTTGCATAATTTGATCTAATAAAAATCAACGGTTAATTAAGGCCAGTTCAAATGCTGGTGAAGAAAATCAAATACTCCTTTATTTCTCGAAGCATGACCTCCATTAAAATATTCTATGTTTGTTTTATCCCCCTTAGCAAACTGAGTGTAAAGGGACCTGACTTTTTCGTATTCATAAGCCACCCATTCATCTGGCTGAACCAAGTCATGTCTACCCCGCTCTACCATGAATGGTCTGGGAAATATCAAATAGGCCATTTCTGCATAACTGAAAGTATTGCCCATATTGAAGTAGGGCATTTCCCATTCTATGGTATGCATAAAGCTGTTATAAAAAGAGGTATCGGCGACCTTCCTCGTCCAATCTCCAAAATCTGCGGAACATATGGAGAGGGCATAACCTTCCAGTATGGATGGGATTCTCATAGCTGTTTCGCCCCCGTAACTTTTACCATAAAAGGCGATGCGGTTTTTGTCCACAAAAGGCAAACCCCCAAGGAATTTTAAATATTGCTGGTGTTGTGCCAAAACAAAAGAAAAAAGGCTCTTCCCTATGTTATTGGCTTTCCTGTCCAGCCAGCGGTATCGATCTTCTCCTGAAAACAAACCATAAGGGACAAATACTACAAATCCTTCCTCTGCCAGTTTTGCTGCCATATTGTTATAGCTTGTATGCCCTTCTATTACAATTTCAGGCACTCCATTTCTACCATGTTGCACCACCACTACCGGACGCTGCTCCCCCTTACCAATGTCCTTAGGTAGCAACAGTATCCCTCCGCCTCCAAATTCCGGAAAAACATCCAACTCAATGGAGTATCCCTTCCACTTTTCCTCTTCATAAACCTGAATACTGCTTGGGTTTCCCGGTAATAAATCGTCGGAAAAGCTTCCGATTACTTCATCTTTGAAATATGCTCTATACTTCTGACTCTTTTTAATAAATTGATTTGGTTTTTCATAGGGATGATAGCTTTTCGTACTCCATTTTTTATTGGCCCATTCGGGCATCACTTTATGCAGGTAAAACTCATTTCTAGTAACCGGCGATAAATGCATCAGCTGTTGAACATAAGCTTCCATGCTTTTTCTTATCCTAAGCTGCCTATCCTTAGGGTTAAAACCTTTTCTTTGGTCTTTGGGTATATCATCGGAAAGAACAATTTTTCCCTCCACTCCCATAAAACCTAGCAAGGTATTGAGCCCTTTCGCTGACCCGTAAGCAATGGAGTTACTGTTTTCCCCTACCACCATTACCCTACTATCCTTGGCATTTTTCTCAATAAGAGGTATTCGATTAAAGGTTTCCTGTAAAACCTTAAAATCTGTTTGTTTAAGCGCCCCTTTATATCCGGAATAGCTAAATGGATTATACTCCAGAGGTTTTTGGGTAGTAAGGATGACTTCTTCCGGCAGTTGGCTGTGCTCAATCACCAAGCCTCTTGGAGCTACCATGGCGGCCAATTCAATGTCACCAAAATGAGTGGAAAAGTCCCAAATGTTTCGATAAATGGGATCCTCCCATTTCGCTTGCTGTTGGCCAAAATAACCAGAGATTAAGCTTGCGTCAATGTTTGTATCCAAGGCAGCAGCAAGCAAAGCAATCAGGCCTCCTTCTCCGAAACCTGCCAAACCTATTTTATTAGCCCCATGGTCTTGCCAATATTGCGTGATTGCCATCACTTGTAGCACCTCAAAACCTATCAGGTGTTTGCCCATTTGATAGGCTTGTCTATAAATCCATTCCCTGGCCGATTGGTCTTTTTCTAGCACTTGTCTATTGATCAAAGTTGGAAGGATTACTTCAAAACCATTTACAGCCAAATGTCTCGCCATTTGAGAACTTTCAGCTATTCCCGGAACCAATCCAGCAAATTGCTCAGGAAGCTGATCCGCATCAGGTAAAACCACAACATGACCTTTCGGATGGTCTTTAGGTTTGAGTAAGAGCCCTTCACCAAACATACCTTCTATCACCGGCCACTTGATCTGGTATATGGTGTATTTTTCTGTTTCTGCTACTGCAATAGGGTTTGAAACATTGGCTATTATTTCAATTTTGTTCTCTTTTACCGGTAGGGAGGCTAGCCCTAATAAGGACCTCAATTTATCGCGCTTTTCGGACAAAAAATCCTCTTTATGTTCATTAGATGAAAATCCATTCGTCCAGTCTTGCATTCTTTTTTTCTTGGCCTCTTCGATTTTCACCTCCACAAAACGATGCGCCCCATTCAATAAATCTCTGGAAAAGGCTTCTTGGGAAACAGGTGCTATACCTTCTCTCGTTCCTGGTAGAACTTGAGGCAGGCTGTCGACCAATGAAATAACACTATAGAAAAGTAGTAGTGATAAATTTATCATAAGGGGTCTTAGGAATAGCTAATAATTAAAAGGTAAAATAATAAATGACTGCTCCAAAAACTAATAATGATTTGAATTACAACCATAAAATCATCAGCAGAGCATGTAAAATAATTAAAGCTTAGTTTCAAAAATTAATATTAAACTGTATTTTTGCCCTATACAATTTCAATCAGGGTGAATTGAAGGTTCTCATTTAGGAAATCCTAATGATCACTACATAAACAAGCCGAATTCATGCCCAAATCCTTTTATTTTTTCGCTGCAATTTTATTCTTTTTCACTTTGCACGCTTTTGGTCAATGTAGACTCATTAATAATTCAGATCTCTACGAACTTTTACTAAATGAAGGCAATAGTCCTTCATTCGAGTTTAATATCCCTGAAGGAGTTACTGTTACTTCTGTAAAGGTTACCGTTGCGAATTATGGACATGGAGGAGGTCATTATAAATCCAGGATAAGGTCATTTTCAGATTTAAATAGTATTCGCTTCGATGAAAATGGTATACTGGAGGTTTTAAATACACCAATTACAGGACCATCTATTCAGGACCTACAGATAGAAAGCGGTTTATTCGATGATTGTGGAATGATTGGAGAATTTGTGAAATTTGACTGGAAAGTAAGTATAGAAGCGACAGGAACGGATGGAACCTTAATCAATTATTCTGGTTCCTTATCGGATAATTTAGCAATCCCAGATCACTTGGGAAATGTGTACAACGGGACAAGTTATGTTCAAGGAAGCATAGATCTAATAAGATCAACCTGGGGTGAAGAAATTGTGGCCTACCCTGACCTGGATAGAGATGGCTTTGGTGATGCAAATGCTGAAGCCGTTTTAATTTGTGATGAATACTGTTCAGATTATGCAACCAATAATCTTGATTGTGATGACTCTTTTCCAAATATCAATCCAGATCAAGCGGAAATTCCCTACAATAGCATAGATGACGATTGTGATCCAAATACACTAGATGATGACCTGGATAAGGATGGTTTCATTGCTGTGGAGGATTGTGACGACACCAATCCAGACATCAACCCAGAGCAAGCGGAAATCCCTTACAATGGCATAGATGACGATTGTGATCCAAATACACTAGATGATGACCTGGATAAGGATGG
>NZ_CAXBPD010000015.1:0-166996 GCF_963977555.1 uncultured Cyclobacterium sp.
GCTTTGCCACCATATCCGTACAAAGCCTTTATTTGATATGTGCCTTATTCAATAAGTTAAAATTCTATCATTAGATCTGTAATAATTCTCATTTTATACTTATCTAAAAATTAAAAAAGTGGAAAACCACCGTTACAAACGGCAATTTTCCACTTTTAAATTTATCAAGTGAGTTTATATTATTTCAACCACCAAGTCATTTCATTAATGTGGTCATTGCCTTCCCCAAATTGTCGGCTAATGGCGTTCGTGACATTACTGGCGTTGTAATTGTATTCAGATTGTGGGTAAATCCATCGGTATGGAATTTCCACCCCAGCAGGTCTTCTGAAGGACGGATAGCCACCGGTTCTCAGATGATCAAAGAAAGACGTCCATCCCAATTGAAAGAAAGATTGCAGGTATTTTTGCATAATGATTAGCTGAAATTGCTCCTCCTCTGTGGTTGCCATGGAGAAATTATTGATAGGCTTAGAAAGATAATTTACCGCATCACTTTCCCCTACATAGGAGCTGTAGTTTTCTGCATACTTCTCATAAAATTTGAAAGAAGCCTTGACGCCGGATTCGTACAACATGGCTGCATCGGCAGAAATCCAACCTTTGATGGCTGCCTCAGCCAAAATAAGTTGTTGCTCAGAGTAGCCCAGCAGCATGTAAGGTTCATTTACAGGATCTCTATGGTAACGGTCATTTACCTTAGAAACATTGCCTTCTGTAGCTTTTTCATTTACCTCAGCATAAGGCGCAGCAGGATCGCCCCCTTCATAAGCAGAAAAGTCAGCAATGTCTTTTCCTGCTTCCTTAGCGGATTTGGTCTGGGTGCAATAAATGAACAACCTTGGATCTTCGCGCTCCTGAAGTCGCTGAATAAAAGTGGAGTCCATGTACATTCCGGAACTAAAACCACTGGAATTAAAATCTGGGTAGCGGTTGTCCTGCTGATCTAAAAAGACCAATTGTCCACTTTCTTCAACGCTTTCCATCAAAGGCTCATTCTGAAAAATGGAGGCAAATTCACTTTGATTGTTCATTCCCTCTTTTTCAGACAGGGTCAACATCACCTTTAGTCGGAAGGCATTCACCAATTTTCTCCAGCTGGTAACATCCCCATCATAAATGATATCTCCTGCGATAATGGTATTGTTAGCAGCCAGAATATCATTTGCTTCTTTTAAATCCATTAAAATCCCATTAAATACCGTTTCTTGGTCATCGTAAACGGGTTGGTAATTTTGTTCTATCTCCCCTTTAAGCGCAGAGCTGTAAGGGATATCACCAAAAGTTAATGTCAGGTTAAAGAAATAGTAGGATCTAAAAAACTTGCCCAGTGCCACATAGGTAGGTTCCCCTATTCTTTCACCCTCTTCAATCATTTTGGTCACATTTCTCAACACACTGTAGGATCCGTAGCTTCCCCGATCCCATTTATAATATTGAGTTGTGCTCTCCCCATCAGTTTGCACGAGCATTTTCAATGCATACAAAGGAGAAGTACCCCGATTATCTCTAAATGCATCCCATTCAATATTGGTCAGCAAAAGCTGAGGATGTGTTTCAGTTGGTAGATTGGGATTGATATTCATCTCCTCAAGGTTTTGGCAGGAGGCCAACCCAATCAACAATAAACCTATAACTAATATATTTTTCATTTTTTCTCTATTTACTTAGTCTGGAAAATCTATTAAAAGGTAGCTCGGATGGTCAAACCTACATATCTCGAGGATGGATCCTGTAAGTTATCATCATTCCCATAATCGGGATCCAGTAAAGGCATCTTTTTCCACATGGCCAAGTTGTAACCGTAGAGAGAAAGGTCAAGATTCCTTATTCTTTCTGAAGACATGATGTTCATGAGATCATAAGACACTGAAAGCCTTCTCAACTTGAAATAGGAACGGTCATAAACATTGGCAAATTGTGAATTTTCTTCTTCAGTAACCTGGGCACGATAAGGATATATCTGTGACCATGTCTGCCAACTTACAGCTGTAGTATTCTGCATGTACTCACGGCTATCTGAAAGAATAGCACCATTCACATCCCTTACAAGTTCACCTCCAGTGATCACTACCCCTTGAGGTACGTATACAGGTTGTCCAGCAGCATATTCTTCATCTCTGTACTCTACTGAGTTAGGATGCTTACCGCCCCACCACATTTTTTCAATGGTTAGGGATCGGATCAAACCTCCCCATGCACCATCTATGTCCATGTCGATTCTGAAGTCCCCAACTTTAAACCTATTTTGAAGTCCCAATCTCCAGGAAGGGTTCAGATGACCAATTTTACTTGGGTATGGATCTCTAGATGGCAAGCCGGTGTTGGCATCTAGAATTACTTGACCGTCTGCACTTTTTTGCCAAACCGTGGCATAATAAGCATCAGACCTATCACCAACTACCAGGTTACCAAACTTCTCATTGTTGTCAAAAATTTCAGTAATTTTCTTAACATACCTTGTCCAGTTTAAACCAATATTCCATGAGAAGTTATTTCGCTCAATCGCATTGAAATTAACCATGGCTTCCAAACCCTGAGTGGTATATTCGTTGCCATTTACTTTCCTGGAAGTGAAGCCAGAAGCTTCAGATATACTAAGGTCAATGATCTGATTTTCATCCAAAATCCTGTAATAGGTACCTTCAAAAGTCAATCTCTTTTTGGCAAAAGAGGTAGAAAACCCTGCCTCAAACGTAGTGGACTTCTCAGGCATAATACTTGAATTCACCAAACCTGAAGGATAATAAATGGATGGAGTCGCTCCGTAAGTAACTCCTTTTTGATAGGTAGAATAAATACTGTAAGGACTTAAATCACTTGAAACCTGGGACCATGAACTGTATATTTTCAGGTAATCCATTGCTTTCGGCATGTTTATAAATTCTGAAAGCATCGTACTCATTGAGGCTGAAGGATAGAAATAGGAATTGGTGGAAGTAGGCAAGGTTGAAGACCAGTCATTTCTTCCTGAAAAATTCAGGAATACTGAATTCCATAAATCAAAATTCACAGAACCATAAGTACTTCGGATGGCTTTTTCATCGAAATAATTACTTGCCTTAACCGGACCCTGCGTATTGCTCAAACCATAAATTTCAGGAACAATTAACCCATCTGAAGTGGCGTATTCCTGCTGATAAGTTCTATAAAATATGGATCCACCCGCATTTACAGCAAAGGCGAAATTATCACTGACAGTCTTGCTATAGGAGGCTAGGATATCTGTATCCATGTTTAACCTTCTGTCATTCCACATCTTATAATCACCATTTCTGGAATCCCCATAGTTCATGTATGATTTTGGACTTTGCATGTCAGAAAACACGCTATATTCTCTGGCAGAAACCCTTCCCTGAATATTAAAATCATCTGAGATTTGGTAATTGAGCTTTAACTTGCCATCAAGCGTGTTCTGATTGTGCTGCTGATTTAACTCATGGGCAGCAAAATACACATTATTGTACCAGGCATAGTTATAGTTGGCCTGGCGGTAACCTTCTAATCCAGGTACATACATGTGGTCTCTCAAGTCCTGTCCATTGACATCATCTCCCATCCATATTAATATGGTGTACATATGATTTTTTGGCCCATAGCCATATCTTGGGTAATTAGGAGAATAAACTTTATTATAGCTCAAGGTCGCATCCAAGGTCAATTTATCGGTAAGGTCGAAGGAACTGTTAAAGTTTAACCCGCCAGTATTAAGGGCAGTATTTGGGACTTGTCCTTTTTGATAAGAATAATTTCCTGAAAAGTAAAACCTGGATTTTTCACCTTGATAGGCAATAGAAAAATCACTTTTGGAAACTACGCCTGTTTTCATAAAGTCATTCAGGTTGTCATGCCTTTTCCATTCTGTAGGCACCCTTTCGTACATTGACTTATCGTCATAAACAGTACCGGTTACATTGCCATACCACTCGATCTGCTCACCAGTTTGTAAATTTCTAATAGGGCTGTTCCATTGAGGAACCATTACACCGGGTTCAAATTTTGGTCCCCAGATCATGTCTCCATCGGAAATCCCCCCATCGGCACCATCCCAGAATTCATATTTCCCATTGGATCCATTTCCATATTCTGTCTGGGTTTCCGGAAAAACAGTAAAGCCTGCTGTCACCATATTACTTGTAGAGGCGGTAACCGTTAGGCCTTCCTTTGAAGCATTTTTTCTAGTAATAAGAATGGCTCCATTTTTCCCTCTGGCGCCGTAAAGTGCAGATGCAGCACCACCTTTAAGCACGTTGATACTCTCAATGTCTTCAGGCGAAATATCAAATAAATTTGATTCAACAGGAATACCATCTAGTACAATCAAAGGTGTCTTACCTCTTAAAGAAAAGGACGGGGATTGAAAGATCCCTGTTGGATTCGTTACGGTCAAACCAGCAATTTGTCCCGAAAGCGCATTTCCTAGGTTCATTGTTCTTGCTTCTCCAAGAACGTCAGTATTTACCTCCTGGGTAGCATATCCCAGTTTTTTCTTTTGCTGCTTGATACCAATCGCAGTAACTACCACCTCATCCAGGTTTTGCTGGTCTTCTTCCAGTGAAACATTGATCAACGAGCGACCATTTACAGCTTCTTCTTTGGTAGCGAAACCAATGAAACTGAATTGGAGCACTGCTTCTTCGTCCGCATTGACCGTATAATTCCCATCTATATCTGAAATGGTGCCTTGAGTAGTGCCTTTCACTTTGATAGCAACTCCAGGTAAAGGAAGATTGTCCGTCGCAGAAATGACCTGACCATTAATTTCTATTGCGGCTAATTCGGACTTTCTGGCGCTTACATCTACATTATGACGCCTAATGGATATATTGTTGTTGATTTGCTGAAAAGCCAAACCAGTGTTCTTACCAATTTCCCTTAGTGCATCTTCTATGGAAATTCTCTTATGATTAATAGAGATTATCTCATTTAGAAATTCATCATTTTCATGAACGGTAAAATGAAAAGTTGACTGTACTTCAATTTCTTTAAGCACATCAACCAATTTTTCCTTATTAAAGGAAATATTAACATATACTTCATTGATTTTTTGCGATTCAATCTTGTTTGCAAGCAACACATTGAAAAGAAGTGTTTGCAACAAAAAACCATACATGACATACTTTGTCATGTTTAGAATTATTGGTAAAGATTTTTCTCTCATAATTTACGTTGTTAAAATTGTATATAGGATTTAGATAAATTATTAACTGATATGCCTAAAACGGATCCACTAAGCTAGCTTAAAGTTTCATTGGTAAACTGTCATGTTAGGCATACCTATTAAAACTCAATAATTATTTGATCATCGTTTATCTCATAGGTAAATTTTTTAGAGTACTGTAAATCCATTAAAATATTTTTTAGCGTTTGCCCTTTATAAACTGTAGTAACCCTCCAGTTACTTGGTTTTTTTCCTAATACACTTATATTCACACCAAACCATCGTTCCAAATTCAACATCACAGTGTCAAAATCTGAATTCTTAAGGACTAGTTTTCCTTCTTTCAAGGCTACTACCAAATTCGAATCAAAAGGAATTTCGTTGAATGTATTATTAGTTATATCTACTTGAAGCTGTTTGCCTGGCAACAGCAAAATGGATTCTTTTTCCTTTCCTACATTTTGAATTTCTACCTCACCCTCCAAAAGTGATATGCTGGTTAGTTCACAATTGGGATAAGCCTTAATATTGAAAATAGTACCAAGGGCTTTTGTTATCAGGCCTTTACTTTCTACAATAAAGGGTTTATTCGGGTTGCTAGCCACTTTGAAATAAGCTTCACCATTTAACTGCACCCTTCTTTCCTCGCCTTCAAATCCTTTTATATACTTTATACTTGAAGAGCAGTTTAAAAACACCACTGATCCGTCAGGTAGGGAAAGCTTTGTTTTCTTACCCGGAGGATTTTCGCGGACGGTATATATTAATTCTTTAGTATTGTTCTCATCTTCAATTATTTGTATAAAATAATAAAAGGCAGTAAAAAGAGTTAAAATCACCAATAAACTTGCCGCGTAATTTAAATAAGTATTCCGAAAAAATTTTGAGGACTTCTTTTTTTCAATACCCTTATTCCAAATAGCATCAATATTTTCTTCAGAATTAACATGGCTATAGGTAGCGGATTTTTCTTTCCATATTTCTTTTAGTTTCTTCAATGTATTAGAATTAACTGCATTCTCTTTAGCCCAGGTCTTAACTTCATCTGATTCAGCCTCACTAGCAGTTCCAGTTAGTACCTTAACCAGCAAGAGATCAATATTGTCTTTTTCCTTACTCACATGTATAAGACAACTCTAATAGTAAAAAGGCGTAATAGAATTTAATATATTTTAAAAATAAATTCTATTAATCTAAGTCAATTAAAAAACATAACCATTAATAGGCCATGGTGTATTTTGTATTGAAAAATTATGATGGAATGAGACTATATCGTTTTTGGGCTTACATTGTATTAGAATCCTTAAGCAGCCAGTGAAATCAATGCTCATTAAGAGCAATCGACTAATTCAACTACCTTTTGATTGCTGAAACAAAGTTTTTTTTAAATTGTAGAAACAGATTTTGAAATTTAAATTCCTAATCGTGGGTACCTAAATAAATCGGTAAAGCTTACGATAAAAAAGCATGCTGCTGTTTTCCATCATACTTATAAATATTAAATAACAACACCTTTTTTATTTCTTTGCAATTGATTGGTTTTTGTATTATTACCTTTGACCTCTAGGTATTCACTAATTCCTTTTCTTAAATCCTTAACCGCTAGTTCAAGGTGTTTTTTTACTGTTTTTTCAGTGATTACTAAAAGCTTGGCAACTTCCGCTATTTTCAAACCATCATCTTTGATCATTTTAAACACCAACTTTCTTTTACTGGGTAATTCTTCAACAAGGCTACTGTAAAAATAACTTAACTCCTTATTAAGAAGTTGTTCCAAAGGTTGGGTGCATTTGTCAGTTTTAATATCTATTTCTGTAGTAATATCAGAAAATTGCTCCTTCCGTTTATTTTTTTTAATTCTGTTGAGACAATGATTTTTTACTGCAAAAAAGATGTAACCATCAAAATTGTCAATGTCTTTTAACTGACCATGCTTTTTCAAGAGATTGACAAAAACATCTGAAACCACATCCTCCGCCTCTGCTGGAATGGGCAGATAATACCTGGCAAAAGAGACCAATTTGCAATGGTATCTTTTATAGAGCTCACCAAATGCTTTTTTATCAGTATTCACTGATATTTGAACAAGAAGATCTGAGTTACTCAAAGTACTATACATACCAAAAATTTGAATCTGCTAACTTAATTACCTATCAAATTAAACAATTTAATGGCGGAAAAAAAATAATTATTGGTATATTATTTTGTTATTAATAAAATTAAAGCAATTATTAATCCTATTTTCAGTCATTTTACAATTTAATAACTATTTCTTAATTGAATAAAACTTAAAATAATGTACCTTACTAGCTGCCTTATCATCTTGTTTTGCCCATAATTATAAACGAATAAAGTATATTCGATTAGACGAACTAGTTCTTGAATGAATTATCAGGATGGTCAAGAACCTACTAGGCAAATTCAATCGCCTAAACTTTTCGAAAATTACTAACCTACATTTAGGAGTTAGAAATGCTTAAAAATCTTGGTATAAAAAATAAATCCTAAAAAATATACCTATAATTGTAAAAAATGATTACCTTTACATCATCCAAAATATGTTTGGGTACAATAATTAAGTAAGTGCGCTGCAAAGGCAGTGAGAAATAACGGTTTAAGTAGTATTTTCCTCTAAGAAGTTCTCCCTACGTTTTCAATAGACGATTAACATCGGGCTATTCCCTCAACATTTCCTTCCTTATTGAAATAAGTTTTATATTAATTCTGTTTTTATTAAAAAGCTATCCTTTGCCCAATCAGTAGGCGCTGATTTTTCCTCTACACTTAAATTTCGTGTATCGGAATACTTCAAAAACAACAAAATAAGCAAATACGGCGATGAACGTATGGTTGTTAATACCATTTTTATGTTGCTCCTATTTTTTGCTCCTTTAGTTGTGGGAATTTTCGTCCCATTTTCGAGCGTCCTACTATTGTTTGGTATATCCATCATTATTGGGGGAATAATGCATAATTCCATTCACGGTTCTTATTCAAAAAACAGGTATTTATATAAGTTTATGGGTTGCACCATAAATCTTTTTGGTACAAATAATCAAGTTTGGAGATGGCAACACAAAGTGCTTCACCATAGCTTTAATAATATAGAGGAACATGATGATGTCATAAACACAACATTTTTATTTCGGTTTTAACCAAATGCTAAATTAAATAGACTTCATAAATTATAAAGAGGCGAATGTGCAAGATTAGCATTTGGTCCATTAATTGGCGACCAGCTGCAATTTCTCAGCAATAGCCAATCATTTAAAAATTGCTATACCAGCTGGGGAGCGTAAAATTTCCACCAGTAAAAAAATAAATTCAACAACAATATAATTATAATAATGCAAGAAGGAATAGTAAAGTTTTACAACACAGAAAAAGGGTATGGGTTCATTACCCCAAAGGATTCAGGTAAGGATATCTTCGTCCATAACAGTGGTCTTATTCATGAAATCATGGAAAACGATGAGGTTTCCTATGACACAGAACAAGGAAAAAAAGGGCTCAACGCCATTAACGTTGAACGCATAGATTAATAACACTATATTACAATTCAAACAATAATACAATGCAAGAAGGAACAGTAAAGTTTTTCAACACAGAGAAGGGGTACGGATTCATTACTCCAAGTGATTCAGGTAAAGATATTTTCGTTCACAGCAGTGGATTGATCGATGAGATCAGAGAAAATGACAAAGTATCTTACGAAGCTGAGCAAGGTCAAAAAGGACTAAACGCAGTAAACGTTGAGGTAATCGGATAATTTTATTCGGTTTAAAAAATTAGAAAGTGACCATTTTATGGTCACTTTTTTTATTTATACTTCTATATAATACCTATTCCGATAGTCTATTGGAGACATACCTACCAATTTTTTAAAGAGCTCTCTGAATGTTTTCGCATCATTATAGCCGACATCATACATTACCTCATTAATGCTTATTCCATTAGCTTCCAACTTTTTTTTAGCTGCTTCTACCCTTACTCGTTGAATGTATTCAATTACTGTGTTGGATGTGGCTTTTTTAAACCTTCGTTCGAAAGTCCTCCTGCCTAAAGAAAATTGCATTGAAAGCCCATCTACAGTAAGCTTGTCATAGAAGAAAACCTCTATATATTCTTGGGCAGCTTTCACAATCTTATCATCATGGCATTTTTGACCTTTAAAAATAATAAAGGGAGACTGGCTTTGACGGTTGATATCTACCTCAAATATTTTGGAAGAAAGTACCGCCATGTCCCTGCCTACAAATTTCTCTATGAGATATAAATTTAAATTCAACGAGGAGTAAGCACCACCACTGGTGTAGATGCCTCCCTCATCAGTTATGATTTTGTCATCCACAAGCTTTACATCAGGGTACATCTCACGGAATTCTTTGGACATAAGCCAATGGGTGGCACAACTTTTACCATCCAAAAGCCCCGTTTTAGCCAACAGAAATGCGCCGATGCACAAGCTAGCCACTTCGGCTCCATTTTCAAATTGCTTAATTATCCAAGCCACAAAATCAAGATTGCGTGTTAAAATCCTATGAATGTCTCCATGAATAGCTGGAATGATAATTAAATCGGTCTTTTTCACTTCTCCAATGGTGCAGTCTGGTTTTACACTAAATATGCCATTGCTCACCTGGCGTTCACTGGAATGTCCTACCAAGTGAACATCAAATAGGCGTGATTGACCGGTACGTTCCAAATGCCCATTGGCCATGGTAAACATTTTGTGGGTAGCCTCAAGATTACTTAGACTGGTATCCCCTTCCGGAACAAGAATAGAGATGTGTTTCATTTCAGCAAATTACAAATTAAGAATGTCGCAATCAACCCCTTACATTGTCGGGTTTCCACTGTGTAATAAACATAATAATTGTAGAAATTTGAATGTACCAAAAATTGAACTCACTATGACACAAGAATTATGGCTCAATCTGCCTGTCGAAGACCTGGGAAAAACCAAAGCTTTCTTTACTGGCCTGGGTTTTGAAACAATGAGGGATGCCCCAGAAATGATAGGCTTCAAAATTGGTAATGTTCCGGTAATGATGGTTACCCAAGCCCAATTTGAAAAATACGCCTTGAATAAAGTTTCAGACACATCCAAAGGGAGTGAAATCCTTCTCTCAGTAGGTGCTCCAAACCGTGAATATGTAGATCATTTGGCTTCCAAGGTGGAAAAATTAGGAGGAAAAGTATTTTCTCCCCCGGCGGAAATTCAAGGCTGGATGTATGGCTGTGCTTTTACCGATTTAGATGAGCATCGTTGGAATATATTGTACATGGACCTCGATAAAATGAAAAATGACTAAAGTAACAGTAAGTACTGATTGTGGGAATTCTCCTAAAAAAGCTTTTCTTAAAGACTTCAATATTGCTTTTGCTGCTGGAAAGGCAGATTATATTCTTGCGCATGTAGCTAAGGACATTCTTTGGGTAATTTATGGGGATAAATCATTACAGGGAAAGCGTCAATTTTCCCTTGAAATAAATAAAATGAAAAACTGGGCCGCTGACGAGCTAATCCTAGCTGCTATCATTACCCATGGAAAAGAGGCCTCGGTCAGTGGTGAAATTAAAATGGCGGGCAAAACATACGTTTTTTGTGATGTTTACCGCTTCACTACCGCTTCAAGTACTATAATCAAGGAAATGTATTCCTACGTAATAAAAACCAATGGCTAAAAAGCCTATCAAATATTCAACATTTATCATTATTCTTTCTTACATCTAACAATTATCTATTATGGCTTCAGTTAGCACTTACCTAAATTTCGCTCGGAATACCGAGGAAGCATTTAATTTTTACAAATCTGTCTTTGGCGGTGAATTCTTTGGAGATGGCCCCATGAGGTTTGGCGATATTCCGCCACAGGAAGACATGCCCCCTCTATCTGAAGCGGACAAAAGCCTTATTATGCACATTGAACTAAGAATTCTAGGCGTCCATAGCTTAATGGGTACTGACGCTCCAGAATCAATGGGCTTTAATATTAATTTTGGAAACAATTCGTATATCAATCTCCAACCAGACACGCATAAGGAAACAAAAAAGTTATTTGATGCCCTGTCAACAAATGGCCAAATAACCCAGGAACTGCAGGAAATGTTTTGGGGTGATTATTATGGGAGTTGCATCGACAAGTTTGGTGTTCACTGGATGTTCAATTGTGGTGAGAAAGTATGATACTGGTGAAAAGTTTTCTTAACCGCTCCCCTTTTAGTGTTGATCTTGAATATCCCTGACATTAAAAAAGGAAAATTTAAATACAAATGCTAACTTGAAGGAAGATGTTCTTTTTCCCATATTTTAATGGTTAAATCTCAAAGTACTTGATTATTGCTTTCTTTCTAAAAGTGATAAACTAAATAAATAATACCTTTAAATGTCCGATTCATGAAAATTGCAACAATTATTGTTCGTGTACTTCTAGGAGCACTGTTTCTCATTTCTTCTGTGACTTACTTTTTAAATTTGGTGCCTCAGCCTGAGTTGACAGGAGCCATGAAAACCTTCAATGAAGGACTGGATGCTTCATTCTATCTAATGCCAAGCGTTAAGGTTATAGAATTGGTATGTGGAATTGCCTTTATATCAGGTCGTTTTGTTCCCTTGGCATCAGTTTTAATCTTTCCAATAGTAGTAAATATTGTAGGCGTACATGTTTTCCTCGCACCTGAAGGATTGCCTGTTGCAATTTTTGTGTTAACTGCTAATTTATTTCTAGCTTATCGAAAGAGAGATCATTATAAAGGATTGTTTTCAATTAATTGAAAAAGTCAGGATAGCAAAAAGATTATTGTTTAGAGGTTTTCAAGACTGGGTTTAAATTAAATTGACCTTTGCAGACTTGAAAACCTTGTTTTTATCTATTAAAAGACCAGCATGGTGCTTAAGACTAAGATTTTAAAATAATAATATAGGCTAATTATTTGTAAGAATAAAATTAATCACTTATATTGAACTAATCATTTAATATACGTAAACATATGTGGTTTAAGGGGTTAATATTGGTTATGTTCTGTTCTTTACTGACAGGTTGCTTTGGAGATTATAAAACTGGCGAACAGCTTTACAAAAGCGGCGCTTATGAAGAAGCAATAGAAGAATTTAGCAAGGTGCTTTTTGTCAGCATTACAGACCTCAAGGCGCTCCACCTTAGGGGTAGAGCCTATGAGGAGATGGGAAAATATGCTGAGGCTTTAGCGGATTACAGAAAAATCATTGTTTTAAATCCTGAATATGGTTACGCCTATGCCGGTATAGGGAAAATTGCCTGGGACAGGGGGAATTATAAGGAAGCTGAAAAAAACTACCTCTTAGCAGCCATGCTTGAGCCTGAAGATTATGATATTCTAATATCCCTGTCAAGGGCAATGATCAAAAATGAACGCTATAAAAGTGCCATAGAATTTTTAGACTTAGCCACCAAAATAAAACCCAAAGAACCCAATCCCTATTATTATAAAGGCATCGCTATGGGACTTCTTGGAGATGGTCTAGGAGCGGCCGTAACCTTCAATAGTTACATTGATTTGGAACCAAACAATATCAGTGCCCATTTTAACCGCGGTTTAGCCCTTATGACCTTGGGTTATAAAAGCTGGGCACTAGAAGATTTCGATACTGTACTGGAAATGAATCCTAAGCATTATGAGGCACTTGCAAGAAGGGCTGTATGCTTAATCGAAAAAAATCCTAGCCAGTCTTGCTTTGACTTGGAAACAGCTGCCCTTAATGGCAATGCTTATGCCAAAGAGCAACAACTATTGAGTTGCGTCGATAGCAGATAGATAATTGCAATCACGAATTCTATTTCACATTCTTTAACCTTTGCTGTTTTCAAAATTTTCAGTTCACAGAAGTATATTCCGTATTAAATTATACTTTTGTATTCTTAAATATGAAAAGCAGTAAAATTGTCATCGTTCCTACATTTAATGAGATGGAAAATATCCAAGATCTCATCGTGGAAGTTATGGCCTTGCCAGAAGACTTTGATTTGTTGGTGATAGATGACAATTCGCCAGACGGAACTTCCAATTTGGTAATGCAATTAAAGGAAACCTATCCAGAGCGCCTTTCTCTTATTGTAAGGAAAGGCAAATTGGGATTAGGAACTGCTTATCTTGAAGGCTTTGCTTACGCCTTGCAAGAAGGTTATGAGTATATCTTTGAAATGGATGCAGATTTTTCTCATAATCCTCAAGACTTGAGCGTTCTATATACAGCTGCAGTAAAAGGCAATCATGACTTGGTAATTGGCTCAAGGTATGTCTCCGGTGTAAATGTGGTCAACTGGCCTATGGGAAGGGTCCTAATGTCCTTCTTTGCCAGCAAATACGTGCAGTTCATCACTGGCATCCCTATTAAAGACACTACTGCTGGTTTTGTCTGTTACCACAGAAAGGTATTGGAGTCAATTCAATTGGACAAAGTTAAATTCATCGGCTATGCCTTTCAGATAGAAATGAAATTTACTACCTGGAAGATGGGTTTTGATATACTAGAGGTCCCTATCATTTTTACTGATCGCACGCGAGGCACTTCAAAAATGTCCAAGCATATTTTTAGAGAAGCAATAATGGGCGTTATTTACATGAAAGTAAAAAGCTTGTTTACCAAGCCAAAACGAGTTAATCAAATTTAATAGATTTGATTGGGTTTACATTGCTGATAATTACTGCAGGAATAAACAATACCAAAGTAGTAATCACCAAAATCAATACATTTAATGCTAGAATGATTGGCCAATCCCAAACAATCGGTACATAACTCATGTAATAATTTTCCGCATCCAGTTTCAAAATTTGTGTTGTCTGCTGGATCAGGCCAAAACCCAGGCCAATCAAATTGCCCAACAACATTCCCCTACCGATTATTCGAATTCCATTCCAAATAAATATATTCCTAATCTGTTGATTCGTACTGCCCAATGCCTTCAACAAGCCAATCATAGAGGTGCGCTCCATAATCAAAATAAACAGTATAGACACCATATTAAAAGATGCAACAAAGAGAATTAAGGCTAAAAAAACGTAGACATTGTTATTCAACAATTCCAGCCAATCAAAAATCTGAATAAATTTATCAGTAACCTTTGTAAGTCTCAGGTCATAATCGATGCTATCGTACAATGCATCTTCATAAAGGTTGATTTTCTCAGGATCCTTTAAAAAGACTTCAAACCCTCCTACCTTGTCTTCGTCCCAGTTATTTAACACCTGTAGTACACGAATGTCACCCAGAATAAATTTATCATCAAAATCCTCCAAAAAAGTTTCATACAGACCAACCACTTCCAATCTTCTAAAGCGGGGTGGATCTTGGACAAAATACATAGTGATTTTACTTCCTACGTCCAGAAGCATTTTTCTAGCGATCTTTGTGCTAACCACAATTTCATTGGAAGAGGTACCAATCTCTCCAAAATGGATAAATCGGCCTTTTACAAGCGATGGCTTAAATGCCAAGCTGTCAAAATCTCGCCCTACCCCTTTCATCATGACACCTTCTACCTCCTCCTCACCTTTGATGAGGCCTGGTTTATTCGCAAAAACCTGAACATGTCGGATATAATCTATGTCCCGGTAATTGGTATAAAAATCACTGTCCATACTTGTGGGAGAATCCTCAATAGATTGGCTCATCACAAAACGATTGACCTGATAATGGCCCGTAAAGGAAAATACCTTGTTGGAAATCACCGATTGAAAACCTCCTAGAATCAAAAAGGAAATGATCATAATGGACAGCCCTAAGGCAATACTGGCTACAGCAATCCGATGGATGGTTCCGGTGAAACCGCCAGTCTTTTTAAAACTGATTCTTTTTGCAATGAAGTAGGAAAGGTTCAATGAAGTCGTTTATTTTGTTAACCGAAACGCAAATTAACATGAAGCAAACTAAATTAATACTTATCCTGGCTTTTTTGTTTGGTAATATGACTTTTTGTAAAAGTAAACCGGACAAGGACAGTCATACCATAGTTAAACCAACCCCTATAGAAACACCTAAAATGATATTCCCCGGTGCTGACCGCCCAGGCGTTTATTTACCCCAACTAATTGGTAAAAGAGTAGCTTTAGCCGTAAACCAAACCAGTATACTGACCTCCAAAGACAATTTACACCTGGTAGATTTTCTGCTAGAACAGGGCATTGAAGTCAAAAAGGTTTTTGTTCCAGAACATGGTTTCAGAGGAGATGCCGATGCGGGAGAAAAAGTGGACAATACGGTGGATCCCAAAACCGGACTTCCACTGGTTTCTTTATATGGCAAATCAAAAAAACCTTCCACTGAGGCGCTTTCTGATGTGGATATCGTGATTTTCGATATTCAAGATGTTGGGATTCGTTTTTATACCTTTATAAGCACTTTACATTATTTGATGGAAGCTTGTGCTGAACAAAACAAAACCCTGATGATATTTGATAGGCCCAATCCAAATGGAGACTATATAGATGGGCCAATCCTACAAAAAGGGTATGAAAGTTTTGTTGGAATGCACCCTATCCCTATCGTTCATGGTCTGACCGTAGCTGAGTTGGCACAAATGATCAATGGAGAAGGTTGGTTAAAAGATGGGATAAAAGCTCCGATAGAGATCGTACCTGTAGCAAACTGGAAACATGAAAAACATTATTCTTTGCCTGTAAAGCCCTCACCAAATTTGCCAAATGACGTCTCAATCCGTTTGTACCCATCCCTTTGTTTTTTCGAGGGAACTGATGTTAGTTTAGGAAGAGGTACCCTTTTCCCTTTTCAGGTATATGGCTATCCAGATCCTAAGTTTGGAGATTTTACTTTTACCCCTGTTAGTATCGAGGGTATGTCGAAATACCCCCCTCAGCAGGATAAACTTTGCTATGGAAAAGATTTAAGAGAAGTGCCCCTTTCTCACCAGTTCACACTATCCTACTTACTAGAGACCTATAAAATAGCAAATAAAGGTGCCGCTTTTTTCAATGCCTTTTTTGACAAGCTTGCAGGTTCAGATGCTTTGAGAAAATTAATCATTGCTGGAGCCTCAGAAGAAGACATCAGGTCCACATGGAAGCAGGGACTAGACACCTACAAAGTAAAAAGAGAACAATACCTGATCTACCAATAGACCAATGGAAAAGAAAGACTTAAAGATCATATTTATGGGTACGCCGGAATTTGCGGTAGCCCCTTTGGAGGCCTTAATTGAAAATGGCTGGAATATCATTGCGGTAATCACCGCTCAAGACAAATTGCAAGGCCGGGGAAGAAAGCCAAAAAGCTCTCCAGTGAAGGATTGTGCTGTAAAACATGCAATTCCTGTACTCCAACCTTCCAACTTGAAAAGCCCAGACTTTATCGAAACCCTCAAATCCTACAAGGCAGATCTTCAAGTAGTCGTTGCCTTCAGGATGTTACCTGAAGTGGTTTGGTCCATGCCTCCTATAGGCACTTTCAACCTTCACGCTTCTTTATTACCCGATTATAGAGGAGCAGCACCTATCAACTGGGCCATTATCAATGGAGAAACCAAGACAGGGGTGACGACCTTCTTCCTTAAGCATGAAATCGATACGGGTAGTATATTGTTTCAAGAAGAAGTGCCCATTTTGCCTGGAGAGAATTTGGGGGATTTATATGAGAAATTAATGCAGACAGGATCAACTCTGGTAGTAAAAACTATAGAGGCTATCGCAAAGGATGATATTCAACCCAAGGTGCAGGATGAGAGTAAAGCCCTTAATCATGCCCCCAAAATATTCAAGGAGACAGGTGAAATCAACTGGACTCAACCAGCAGTTGCTATTCATAACCTTATTAGAGGACTTTCCCCCTACCCTGGTGCCTGGTGCAAAATCAATGACAAGACCTGTAAGATTTTTAAATCTGAGGTCATTGGAACAGAAATCATCAGTAATGAGCCAGGTGCTCTTAAAACAGACAATAAAACTTACGTGCATTTTCAAACGGGAGAAGGGGTATTGTCTATCCTTAACCTACAAATGGAAGGCAAAAAAAGAATGGAAATTGGTGATTTTTTAAGAGGGAATTCTCTTGCTTCATAAAAATTTCAACAAAAAAAGCTGGTTACAATTAAACCAATTGGCTAAATTATAGTCAAAGACATGAATGGAGCCAAAAAACGATGTTGAACTTCTGGAAATGATCAATACTTCTAAAACCCGGGACAAAGGTTTTAGGATATTGGTGGAAACATACCAGAGGAATGTTTATGATATCGTTAGAAAAATGGTGATCATCCACGATGATGCGAATGACGTAGTTCAGAACACCTTCATTAAAGCTTTCAAGAACATTCATCAATTCAACCAAAAATCCTCTCTATTTACCTGGATTTATCGAATTGCAGTTAACGAGAGCTTGAACTTTATAGAAAAGAGAAAAAAAAAGTTGTCCACTTCGATCGAAGATTATCATGAAAAGATGGAAAACTATGTAGATCAATCGCCGCTAGTGGATGGGAATGAAATAGAAAAAAAACTTCAAAAAGCCATTTTGAAACTGCCTACCAAGCAACGTTTGATTTTTAACCTCAGGTATTTCGATGAATTACCCTACGAGGAAATGAGCAAAATCACTGAAACAAGTGTAGGGAGTCTTAAGGCAGGTTATCATCATGCTGTTAAAAAGATTGAAGATTATTTGAGCAAAGATTAAACCTATTGTCAAAAAAACAGTCAAACACCTGTATGGAGAAATTTCCAAAAAAGAACATATTCAAAACGCCCGACAATTACTTTGAAAATTTACCGGACCAAATTCTGGAAAAGCGGAAACCCAAGGCTTTGCAATATTATCTCAGTGGTATGGCAGCAGCTGCAATGGTAGTAATTGGGTTCTTTTTGTTTAATGGCAGTGACACAGTTACCTCTTCCATCAGTTATCAGGTAGAATTAAACGAAGAGGTAGAATATTACATTGAATCTGGTGTATGGAATGTAGAAGATGTTTTATTATTGGCTGATAATCCTAACGAGCTATTGGATGACATCACGGAGGAAGAATGGAGCAATCAAACATGGGTGACTGAAGGTTTATTGGAAGATGAAATATTTTATTAATATGAAAAATTTAGCAATCGTTTTCTTACTAATGATACTATCTGTTTCTGGCTATGCTCAGAAAAGCAATGAGGTAGACAAAGAGAAGCTGGAAGCAGCTAGGGTGGCCTTTATTACAAATCGCTTGTCCCTTAGTCCAGAGCAAGCAGAGAAATTCTGGCCGCTATACAATGAATTCCAAGACAAGCGAAATACAATGATGCGAGAAATGCGCAGTATTTCTAAAATAGGCGATAATCAAGTTTCAAATGCTCAGGCAAAGGAAATGATGGAAAAGAGATTCAGTATTCAAGAAAACCTTATGAACGCGGAAAAGGTTTTTTTAAGACAAATTTCAGATGCACTTAGTCCAATTCAAGCTTTAAAATTAAATGAAATCAATAGGGATTTTACCCGACATATTTATAGGTTACAACGCAAACAAAGGGAGCCAAAGTCGGAGGATAGAAATGAATAAATTCAAGCGAAGCTTTAAGGAGCGTCTTTGAAACCTAATAGTAAAAATAAAGTATTTCAAGCCAAATAGAGCGTTTACTCCTTTATTTGGTTTTTTTATATCCCTTTTTAATATGCCTGCTGACTTAACAAAATTTAAGCAGGAAAATCATGGTTAATTTTTTGGTAAGTATTGAATTCCATATCCTTAATTCGACTCAATATTAATGGTTTTCAAAATATAAGCAATTGGATAATTGTGTTTTTATAGGTTTTCTAATCGTAATTATTCCAAAATCTAAATTTACTAACGCGATCCCCCATTACTAAATCAGTTGCATAATCGGTATTATGCTATGGTAAATGAACTGAAAAATCATCTCCTTTTTAAGCATATTTTTTGTTAATTTGTAGGATGCAGCAGCAAGCAATATCCCTTCTATCACTAAACGAGCTGATCAAAAGTACTTTAGATAGTCACCTCGCCCCTACCTATTGGGTCATTGCAGAAATAGGTGAGTTAAGGGCTGGTGTAAGAGGTCATGCTTACCTGGACTTGATAGAAAAATCAGAAGGGAACATTTTAGCTAAAATCCGCGGCAATATCTGGTCTTACACCTATCAGTCTATATCAAGGAAATTTGAAAGCACAACTGGAACGGCCCTCAAGGGAGGCATGAATATCATGGCACTGGTAAGTGTTCAATTTCATGAGTTGTATGGCATAAGTTTGGTGGTTAAGGACATCGACCCAAACTTTACCTTAGGAGAAAGGGCAAGAAAACGACAAGAAATCATCAGTCGCCTAACCAACGAAGGATTAATAGACCTAAACAGGCAATTCGTATTGCCCAAAGTAAGTCAAAAAATAGCCATTATTAGCTCTGTAACTGCTGCAGGCTATGGTGATTTTATTAATCAATTGGATCAGAACCCGCAGCGGTATAAAATCCATTACCAACTTTTTCAAGCTGCCATGCAAGGAAAAGATGCGGTTCCTCAAATCATTCAGTCCATTCAGCAAATCGAAGATTTATTGGTTGAGGAGAAATTTGATCTTCTGGTCATCGTTCGCGGTGGAGGTGCTCAAACGGATTTGGATTGTTTTGATGATTATGATTTGGCCAAGAGCATCGCCAATGCTAGCCTGCCTGTGGTGACGGGTATAGGACACGAAAGAGATGAATCCATTGCTGATCTCGTCGCACATACCCAACTGAAAACACCTACTGCCGTTGCCAGTTTCATTTTGTCCGGTTTCAGGGAGTTTGAAGACAGCTTGCATCGCAACTTGGTCGCAATCGAAAGGCGTACCCAAGCAAGGTTAAAGGCAGAAGAGTCAGGACTAACGGACAAAACACATCTAATAACCAATCTTTTTCGGCAAAAATTAAATGAAACCAATTTATCTCTGGAGCGCTATGCGCAACAGGCAAGACGGATTTCTCTTTACAGGACTGAAAAGGAATACCTCAAGTGTGAACACCTTGAGCAGAACCTTCGAAAAATCATAGACAGAAGACTCAAGCAGTCGGAAGATAAGTTGTTACAATACGATAAGACAATTGACAGCCTAAATCCGCAAACCCTACTTCAACGAGGTTATACAAAAACGGAAAAAGACGGCAAGCCAATTAACAAGCAAAAGCTTATGATTGGGGATGAATTGGTTACTTATAATAAACTGGATAAAATAACTTCTGTTATCAATAAATTAGAGACGAATGAAAAGCAAAAAGGATAACTTAAGCTACGATGAAGCCATTTCCAGGTTAGACCATTTGGTCAAGCAGCTTGAAGAAGGTGAGCAAGGAATGGATGATTTAACTAATATGGTTAAAGAAGCCAGTGATTTGGTGAAAGTGTGCAAGCAAAAATTAAAGATGACTTCAGATGAAATCAAAAAAGCATTTGAAGAAGAGTAATCAATTGCCTATTAAAAGTTGTTGAAACACGTAAAACAAGGTTTTATTTAAGGCCAATGTCACTTTTTTATAATCAAAAACAGTACATTTGGAAGCAGATATTGTGATCATTTTTGAATGAAAAGAGGAAGTATACAGGAAGTAGAAAATCAAATTGATGAGTTGACGAAACAAATCAACCATTACAATCATCTTTATTATCAGGAGGACAGCTCCGAAATAAGTGATTTTGATTTTGATCAGCTATTGAGCAAGCTTGTTCAATTGGAAAACAATTACCCTGAATTAAAGAAGCCTGACAGTCCTACGCAACGAGTTGGCGGAACAATTACCAAAAACTTTGAAACTGTAAGCCATTCTGTTCGAATGCTTTCACTTGGCAATACTTACTCCAAAGAAGAGTTAACTGCCTTTGATGAGAGGGTAGCCAAAGGTCTTGAACATAGAAATTACAATTATTTTTGTGAGTTAAAATTTGATGGAGTCGCCATCAGTTTGGTTTACGAAAACGGCATTTTGACAAGGGCAGTCACCCGAGGAGATGGTTATAAGGGAGATGATGTCACAGAAAATGTAAAAACAATCAGGTCCATTCCTTTGGTCATTAAAGATCAACCGGATCTTCCGAGCTATTTTGAGGCTCGCGGTGAAATTTTTCTTTCAAAACGTGGTTTTGAAAAAATCAATGCCGAAAGGCTGAAAAATGGAGAAAGCCTCTTGGCCAACCCTCGAAATACAGCATCCGGAACGCTTAAAATGCAAGACTCTTCTGTAGTTGCTAAACGGAGACTGAATTGTCACCTGTACCAATTGATAGCAGATGATGCAGGGATAAAGCAACATGGAGAGTCTATTCATCTTCTTGAAAAGTGGGGTTTCAATGTTTCTCCAACTTATAAGAACTGCCAAAACTTAGACGAGGTTCTAGCATATTTAGAGGATTGGAGGGAAAAAAGACATCAGCTAGAAGTAGAAACAGATGGTGTGGTGATAAAGGTAAATGATTATCGCCAGCAGGAAGCGTTGGGTTTTACCGCCAAAGTACCAAAATGGGCCATATCATTTAAGTACCAGGCAGAAAGTGCTGAAGCAACACTATTATCTATCCAATACCAGGTAGGTCGAACGGGTGCGATAACACCAGTAGCCAACCTATCCCCTGTTTCGTTGGCTGGAACTACAGTGAAAAGAGCGTCCTTACACAATGCCAATGAAATTGAGCGACTGGATCTTCATGAGGGAGATACCGTGAATGTTGAAAAGGGAGGGGAAATTATTCCTAAGATAACAGGAGTGGTACTGGATAGAAGAATCGCAGGCAGTAAACCAATTGCCTATATTGAGCATTGTCCTGAGTGCGGTACGCTGCTGGAAAGAAATGAAGGAGAGGCAAAACATTTTTGCCCCAATGATGAAGCTTGCCCTCCCCAGGTTTTGGGAAGAATTGAGCATTTTGTATCCAAACGGGCCATGGATATCGACTCACTAGGTACCGAAAGACTCAGGGCATTGATCCAACAGGGTTATGTAAATGACCTTGCAGATTTGTATTATTTGCCTGAATATAGAAACGAACTTCTTGGACTGGAAATTTCAGACGAGCAGTATTCAAAAAGCGCTGAAGGGTTTTTATACGTAAGCCTTAAGAAGGCCCTGTATTCATTAACCCAACAAATAACGCTAAAGGAAATAGATGAATTTATAGCTTCCCACGAGACCCATAGCCTGCATCAAAAAGTTGAAGCTTTTATCGATTTTATCAAAAATACAGGCAGAAAAAGCAATACAAATATTGCGGCATTAGAAAACCTAGATCATCTTTTAGACAATGATCGGTTTGATATAGTAGAAGATTTCGTACCGGTTACCTATATTTTGTACATTTTGAGTGGCAGTAAAGGAAACTTGGAAGAATTAACAAGGATTACTAAAAATAAAAACAGTGTACATGAAATATTAATCAATGACACCGTTGGTTTAATTAGTATTGCTTCAGACCAAATCAACAAGTTAAAAGGAAATACTTTCCAGGAAGGTGTCATAAAAAACATGCTGGAAGGTGTCTCAAAATCGATTATTCAACCTTTCCCAAAAGTTTTATTTGGGCTTGGCATCAGGAATATTGGTGAAAATACGGCTATATTGTTGGCCAAACACTTTCAAAACATTGAAAACCTTGAAAAAGCCAGTGCGGAAGAATTGCTGGAAATCAATGGCGTTGGTGAAACTTTAGTGCAGAGTATTGGATTGTTTTTCTCGAAAGAGAAAAACAATCGGATCATTGATAAACTAAAAGAGAAAGGGCTACAATTTCAACTTTCAGAAGAAGAAACCAGGCTTGAAAGCAGTATTTTGGAGGGCAAAAAAGTGCTAGCCTCAGGTCGTTTAAATCATTTTAAGAGAGATGAAATAATGGATTTTGTCACAGCTCAGGGAGGCACCTATTCCAAGTCTGTTTCTAAAAATCTTGATTTTATCATTGAAGGAGAAGAAATGGGGCCTAGCAAGAAGGGAAAAGCAGAAAAACTAAATATTCCATTGATATCAGAGGAAGATTTTTTAAAAATGTTTGAAAAATAATAAAGCTAAAGAGAAGAACAGATGAAATGGATAAGGGAATATTACATAAAAAGTACTCTGGAAAATCCAAAGAAGAAGCTTACCCAAAAATCCATTGTATTAAAAACAACGAATATAAAAACCATATCTATAATAGCCAGTAATAAAAAAGAGATCGAAGCCATTACTGAGATCATTCATTCCGACTTGGGGATTGACATCATGGTAGTGGGGAATTATTATGACGAGAAATCAGTAGATGAACAGGCTTTTTCTTATAAAGATTTTACTTTATTTGGTAAACCAAGAGAAAAACTAATACAGATGCTTTCCCTTACACCAGATTTGATTATTTTTACCCCCCAAAGTCTTAATTACTTTACCCTATTTTTACTGCAGTTACAGTCTGCATCGTATAGTATGGGCTTTTACAATGAAGAAACAGAGCCCTACTTGGACTTGATGTTAAATAATGAAGAAAATGATATTCAATCAGGGACAGCACTGTTGATAAAATATTTAAAGCAGATCAATTAAAATGAAAAAGTTTACAGGTACCGGAGTGGCGTTAATAACTCCTTTTAAAGCAGATGGAGCAATTGATTACCCTGCTTTAGAAAGTGTTATTGAGCATGTAATTCTGGGCAATGTGGATTATCTGGTGGTACAAGGTACTACAGGTGAGTCCGCCACACTTTCTGAAGAAGAGAAATTAGAAGTATTGTCTTTCACCAAAAAGATAAATCGCTCAAGAGTTCCTATCGTTTATGGTCTTGGGGGCAACAATACAGCAGGAATTTTAGCTGCTTTAGATAAAATTGATTTTTCGGAAATTGCTGGTGTGCTTTCCGTTAGTCCCTATTATAATAAACCTAGTCAAGCTGGGATAATAGCGCATTATGAGGCTTTGGCGGATAAATGTCCGGTACCGGTAATCTTATACAATGTACCAGGAAGAACAATGTCTAATCTAAGCGCTATTACGACATTAAAACTGGCCAAGCATAAAAATATAATTGGCATTAAAGAAGCTAGTGGAGACCTGGAGCAATGCATGCGAATTGCCAATGGAAAACCTGACGATTTTCTTTTGATATCAGGTGATGACATGAACACTACTCCTATGAGAAGTATTGGAGCGGAAGGTGTGATTTCAGTTATTGCCAATGCCTACCCTGAAATAATGGGAGCTATAATTCATGGAAATGGTGAATATTCTAAAAAAGGAACGTTCAGTTTGCTAGATATTAATCCATTGTTGTATGAAGAAAGCAATCCAGTAGGTGTGAAATGCCTAATGGAACATTTAGGAATATGTGAGAGCAATGTGAGGCTTCCACTTTTAAAAGCCTCAATAGAGCTTAAAAACAAAATAGTTGCTGCAGCAGCAAAAATCAATACAAATTTATTTTACTCCCCTCATTTAGAGTAAAGTAAACCTATTATAGAGGGTAATTTTGAAATAAAATAAAAAGGGAGACTTAAATTAATAAGTCTCCCTTTTTTATTAAAATCTTTAAATCAATTATTCTTGATCTCCTGAACTTCTTTTCTAATTTCCTGAGATAAATTTTTCAAATCTTGCATGCCTTTTCTTACTCTTGTTCCAGCTGCTTGATTTTTCTTATCATAAAATTTGTCAAAATCAGCTTCAAGTGACATTATAAGATCTTTGATTTCATTAAATCTGTTCATAATTAAAAGTTTATTTAGGTTGATGATGAAATTGTTTTTTGATTCAATATAGTAAAATACTTTATAAATTTACAGTATAAGCAGTGTTTTCTGACTTTATTCACCAAAAGAGGCCGCTAATTCTGTGGTTTTATAATACCCACTGTTCAATTTTTCTTTTATCGCTTCAAAAGCAGAAATTGTCTCAACTACGTCTTCAAGACTATGAACTGCAGTAGGGATTAAACGCAATATAATCATTCCTTTTGGAACAACAGGGTAAATAACTACTGAACAAAAGATATTATAGTTTTCTCTCAAATCCTTACTCAATGTAGCCGCTTCACCGACTGTGCCATTCAAAACAACTGGAGTGACAGGAGAATTAGTATTACCAATACTGAATCCTTTTTCTTTCAATCCATTTTGTAATGCATGAACAATCTTCCAAAGGTTTGCTTTAAATTCAGGCCTGTTCTTCAACAAGTCTAAACGTTTCAAAGCGCCTTCAACCATGATTAAAGGAAGTGCTTTGGCAAATATCTGAGAACGCATGTTGTATTTAAGGTAATGAATTACTTTTTCATCTCCTGCAATAAACGCGCCAATACTTGCCATCGACTTAGCAAAAGTAGAAAAATACAGATCTATTTGACCTTGAACTCCTTGCTCCTCCCCGCTTCCAGCACCCGTTTTACCCATAGTACCAAAGCCATGCGCATCATCTACTAATAAGCGGAATTGAAATTTTTCTTTAAGCGCTACGATTTCTTTTAATTTGCCCATATCACCGGTCATACCAAATACCCCTTCAGTAATAACCAGAATACCGCCACCAGTTTCTTTAGTTAATCTCTCTGCTCTAACAAGTTGTTTTTCACAGCTTTCCATATCGTTATGAGGAAAAACAAACCTTTTCCCCATATGCATGCGCAAGGCATCTATTATACAAGCGTGACACTCACCATCGTATACGATTACGTCTTTGCGATCGATAAGTGAATCGATAACACTCATGATTCCCTGATAACCGTAATTTAACAGGTACGTTTTTTCTTTGCCTACAAATTCAGCCAAATCATTCTCAAGTTGCTCATGAAGATCAGTATTCCCAGACATCATTCTGGCACCCATTGGGTATGCTGCTCCCCATTTTGTAGCAGCATCTGTATCTGCTTGCCTTACTTCTGGCTGATTGGCTAATCCCAAATAGTTATTTAAACTCCAATTCAGAACTTCCTTACCTCTAAATTTCATTCTAGGAGCTATCTCACCCTCCAATTTTGGAAACATGAAATATCCTTCTGATAACTCGGAATGTTTTCCCAAAGGACCGAGATTGGTGTTCAGTTTTTCAAATATATCCAATGTGTATTTACTTTGATGTTTAACAAATTACTATTTAAATAGCGTAATTAACGTTCAAAAATAAGGTTTTTAAGTTGATTCAACAAAATTACATCGACTTTTGGTAATTTCCGCTTTCAAAATTTATAATTTATTAAACCATGTTTCTGTAATAACCCTCTTAGCAAGGGCTACCTTTACAGGCAAACAAGAGGTCTGCATAGTGCTGAGACAATAAAAAAGAAGAACGACATTCTTAACATTTGATTTTAAACTGATAATAGGGATGGAAAATTTGATGGATTGTAGGTTCAATGATAATCAGTATAATTCGACCATATTCAATTTTTACATCGCATTAGATTAAAAAGACAAATTAAAAATCAAAAATTAAATCATGGAAATCAGCAATAAAAGCATCATCCTTTCTTCCAATTCACCAAGAAGACAACAGCTATTAAAGGATTTGGGTTTAAAGTTTGTGGTGAAAACGATGCAAACAGATGAGACTTACCCTGAAACTTTAGATCCAGAAAAAGTCGCGGCCTATCTTGCTGAAAAAAAAGCAAATAACTTCCTCCCCCATCTGAAAGGAAATGAAGTGTTGATAACGGCTGACACCATCGTTATCGCTGGCCATAGCATCCTCAACAAACCTCAAGATGAAAAGGAAGCGATAGAAATGCTGGATTTAATCAATGGGAAAACGCACCTGGTAACCACAGGTGTTTGTATAGCTGATACTAATCAAAAACGAATATTTAGTGATCAAACCCAGGTTCGTTTTTCAACTTTATCTAAAACAGAAATTTCTCATTATGTCCACCATTTCCAACCATTTGACAAGGCAGGGGCTTATGGCATACAAGAATGGATAGGATTTGTTGGCATAGACCACATTGAAGGGTCATATTACAACGTAATGGGATTGCCAGTAAACTTGGTTTATCAAACCTTAAAAGCCAATTATAACCTGGTTCTATAATTGACGCTTAAAAATAGCAGCGCTATAATGTAAAAGTAACACCGTTATTAATGCTGTTAAGGGGCTACAAACCCTGCTTGATGAAATAAAAATTAAGTTGATTAAACTAATTTGAGGTCATTTTGGGGTATTGTTATTGGTAAAAACAACAATACCGCCAAAACCATTTAGTATGCATACGGTAAAGCATCATTCCCTACCACGGTAGAGAAAAAGCACCCATAAACAATTGAATCAGTCTTAATCGGTAAGGATTTAAGACAGCACATTTTTTGAAAAGGCTTTCAGAATTTTTTCCACGGATGTGAACAGGTTTTTCGTCTTTTGTTTAGGCTTCGTAATCTCTCCAACTGCACTAATTCTCATCACCACTTTGTCTTGTTTGGTATCAATAAAATCTATTACCAATTCTCCCATATCGTATTTTTCAACACTATAGGAGCTTCTACCAACTCCGTAGGGCATCATATAGGGACTGTACATCCCATATCCGGAATAAGGGCCCATCATGGGCATGTTGTTCACTTCTTTCTGTCGATCGGTCAGGTTTGTGTTATACCTTACTATAAGGTCAGGATTGGCTTCACTCTGCTCAAAACCCATTTCTCTCATTCCTTCGGAAAGCCTATGTTTCAGGTTTTCTTCCAAAACAGGAGACTCAAAAGCATCCTTGTCGTAATATTGATTGATGACATAAAATGTTTGGTAAGCATCAATACTGGCTACTTCATTTTTTTCCAAAAAGACACGTACAGGGCTACAGGCTGAAAAAAAAACACCAAGGGATATTACCAATAAGCTGATTATATATTTCATAAATTTTTCCTTAATCTTTATCTTCAAGACGAAAAGAAAACGCATAATGTTGCAGCAAAGTATAAATTGTGAGAGGCTCCGAATTATTCTAACTCAAAATAGCCCATTTTCTTACAAATAGATTGTATTCTTGTAGCTATGACTGTAAATGTTGATCTAAATTGTGATTTGGGAGAAGGGATGCCTAACGACAAAACCATCATGCCTTACTTGGGGAGTTGTAATATCGCAGCTGGTGGACATATAGGTAATGCCCAAACTGTGATGGAAACAATAAAACTTGCTAAGAAACACCAGGTAAAAATAGGCGCACACCCCTCCTATCCTGATCGCATTAACTTTGGAAGGTTACCAATGGCTATTTCCTTTTCAGTGCTGGAGGAAAGTTTGGTTCAACAAATTTCCTTGGTCAAAGAATTGGCTGCCGCTGAAAATAGGTCATTGCATCATATAAAATTTCATGGCGCTTTGTACCTGTCCAGCCTTACTTCCCAAAAATTAGCCCACCAGTTGGCCCAACTTATAGCTACTCACTATGACGAGGTATTGCTCTATGCTCCATATGGCTCCTGCATGGCTGAGGAAGCGCTCTTACATAATATTCCCATTAAATATGAAGGTTTTGCAGACCGAGCGTATTTGACAGGATCCGAATTGGTTAGCCGAAAGCATCCCGAGGCCTTAATCACCAATTTAGAAATTATAAAACAACAAGTCTTGTCAATGGTGAATTCAGGAAGGATTTTGGCCATCGATAAGAAAGAGTATGCGATCAAAGTAGATACACTCTGTATCCATGGAGATCATCCAAAAGCCCTCGAAATCGCTCAATTACTTGCTCCTCTAATTTGACTTAGGTAATCACGAAAGATGAAATATCCGGTAAAAATCTTCTCCCAAGGACCTAGAATCATTGAGCTAAACTGGCCAGAAATCATTTCTGAGGATGTTTTAATGGAAATTATTGTCCTTAAAAATAGCATTGAAAATCAGTGGCATTTGAACATTACCTCCATCTATCACAGTTATCAGGTGTTGAGTATTCAGCTTAAAGAAGGAGCCCCAACAGCTGAATTCATTGCTTGGGTGAAATCGGAAATTCAACATCCCTTGGAAAGCCACCAATTACCTCAAAGGTGGGTTTGGACCGTTCCGGTTTGCTATGATCCGGAGGTAGCCCCCTCACAAAGCAAGTACCTGGAAGAGAAAAACATGGATTTGGATACCTTGGTTGCGCTTCATACTTCTCAAAGTTTTCTCTTGTACTTCTATGGTTTTTTACCTGGCTTCATGTATTTGGGAGGCTTGCCAGAACCCTTGCATATTAAAAGAAAAAAAATTCCAGACAGAAAAATTTCTCAAGGTAGTGTTGCCATTGGTGGCTCTCAAACAGGCATTTATCCTGTGGACAGTCCTGGAGGTTGGTATGTGGTAGGCAAAACGCCAGTACTAATTTTTGAAAATGGCAAAATTAACCTACCTTTTAATCCTGGAGATAAGATTCAGTTTGCAGCCATTTCTCAACAGCGCTATATGGAGATTCAAGAAGGTAGTATTCATCATTGGGAAAAAGAACCATACTTTGGGTAAGCTAGTTTTTGTTAAAGCGGGATTATTCACCACCATTCAAGACAAGGGCAGATTTGATCTTGTGGACAAGGGAATTCCTTTGTCAGGCCCAATGGATGAAGAAGCTTTTCATCTAGCCAATTTACTTGTCCGAAAAGATCCTGGTGCCGCTTGTCTGGAAATTTATATGGGGAATATCAACCTGTATTTCACCGAAAGTTGCCAAATAGTTTGCACCGGTGCCAATGCAAAAATAGAAGTTGATTCCAAAGTATATGCAACCAATGAGATCATCAATGTGTCGGCCTATTCAAGACTTAACATTTCCCCTTTCAGTCAGGGACAATGGCTCTATATGGCTATAAATGGCACTTTTGCAAGTGAAAAAGTCTTGGGCAGTCAAAGTTTTTATCCTAAAATCACTCCATTGTCAAAATTTTCCAATAGTGATATGCTATTTTATTCCAGTTCACCAAATACTATACCTTCGGACTTTGCTAAAATTAAATCCAAGAATTTGCCTCAAATGGTTTTTATTCCTGCTTATCGAGGCCCTTCTTTCACCTCCCTGAACAAGAAACAACAATTTACCTTGACTAATACCCCATTTACACTGTCCACCATTCAAAATAGAATGGGCATCCATCTGGTTGAAAAACTAAGGCATGAACTTTCTGAGCTTATTTCAAGCCCAGTTTACCCTGGAACGGTTCAATTAACCCATGCCGGAAAAATTATTATCTTAATGAAGGATGCCCAGGTTACAGGAGGGTATCATCGGATTTTGCAATTGTCTGCAAGTGGTATTTCAAGACTATCACAGCTTAGACCATTTTCTAACTTCAAGTTCAAGCTAATAGAATAGTGATTTTTAGCCTTTCTATCTCTTATTTTGGACAATTCGTATTGTAGAGGTCAGAGCTAATATTGTTCGTAGATCCATCCACATAAAATGGCCAAACCAAAGCTGACAAGGGTTCCAATTAAAATGTACTCTGTTAATTTCCTATCTTTTGATTCCTTTAAATCACCAAACCTAAACACTGATTTGGCAGCTACCAGAAAGCCAATGGCTTCCCATTTTCCCGCCACAATAAACACCAATACAAACCAGCGCTCAAGTATACCGATGTATTGCCCTGCTTTTTCTAATGAACCAATTTCATCATCGGCAGCAGGAGTCCATTTAGAAATTACGGTCTTAATGATTATTGATGCAGGCAAGGATAAAAACACCATCAAGGTAACTACCAACCAATGTTTCTCCGATATAGGGTAAATCAAAGCTATAAGCGTCGGATCTAGGATTCCTACCACTACAATCAAAGTAATGATGTGGCCCAACTGGTCAATAAAAAACCAATACCTTTTGGTTTGCTCCTTTTGTGCATAGAGCTTGGTCACATCAATTACCCCATGAACGAGCATGATGGCCACCGCATAGGGCCAAAAGGAAAGTTCTGCAATGAACAACATGGTTAGTGCGCCATGAATCAACAGGTGTACGTACAGCTGGTAAGTCCTAAGCTTCTTTGCTTCTTTTGCGTGCACCCAACGGTTAGGTTGCAGTACAAAATCCCCCAATAAATGGGCTAAAATTAATTTTATTAGTACAATCATGATAAGAATTTTGCTACTCGATTTGGAAAGTAGTCCACCAATGTTTTAATCACTTCAAAATTGGCTCTGGAAAGTCTGGCACTTACGGAATTCTGACTTATACCTTCCATATCCCCTAATTCCGTTTGATTTTTTGTGGGGTACTTGAATGCCAAATAAACCATCTTAGAGGAATTTACGGACCAATCGTCCAATATTGTTAATGCAAGTCTAAGCATCAGGTTTATTTCCTGGTCTAGCTCGTCGAAATCACTCTTGAGCAGCATCCCCTGATGCATTTTTTCAAGGTCTTCAAACACCTCCCCTGAGTAAACATAAGCGGTACCATTGTTTTCTAATAAACGGTCAGCAGTGAAATTTTCCTCACCAATACCCAGCCCCATTCGAATGTCTAAAGGATCCATTGATTTGATGGCTGCCTTGAGCAGAATTGCAGCATTTAGCAACTCACCCGGATTTTTTATCCTCAATTGAAAGCTGTCACCTCTATAAATTTCCCAATCTTTACCTTCATTGCCCCATTCATTCAATTCTTTCTTTAATTCCCGCATCCATTGTGCTGCTGCCACCTTCCTTGAGTTGATCAGGTCCCCTGTAATTATTCCAATCATCAATAACTTGTTTATCTACATTTTAAACGATAATTCAATTTATCTATTTATTGATGGATATTCTAATTTATCAACTAAATAATGGATAAACATCAAATTATGACCATAAATTGATCTGCAACACCCACAATTCCAATCAGGATAAAGCCAATCAAACCAGTAGCAACCAAATAATAAAGCGTAGGGAAAATAGTTTTCCGAAGCACACTCCCTTCTTTACCCAATAAACCTACAGTGGCAGAAGCTGCTACTACATTGTGGATGGCGATCATATTACCTGCCGCAGCACCTACGGCCTGTAGTGCTAAAATCCAGGTAGGAGGCATATCAAGGGTATCCGCAACACCGAATTGAAACAAGCTAAACATCAAATTACTAATGGTATTACTACCCGCTATAAAGGCACCTAACGCTCCTATGGTAGGCGCAAAGAAAGGATAGATCATCCCCACTTTAGCAGCGGTCCACTCCGCCATCAATATAGGCATGGACAACAATCCAGAAGCATTTTCGCCAGAATTTATATAGACCCTGACCATCGCTACAGCAAATAATAGAACTGCCCCGGCTTTAAAGATCATTTGGCTACTCTCGGTAAAAGCCGCCACTACTTCCTTCTTATTCATTCCATGAAGAAAATAAGTAAGCCCACATACGATAAGCAAAAGTGTCCCAGGCAAATACAAAGGAGTACTGGAAGCTGAGACGCTGGTGGCAAAAATCTGACTCAACCCAAAAGAAAAACTAGTAAACCAACCTTTAATAGGCAACTGTGGCAACCTACTTAACACCAGCAAAATCGCCAACAGAAAGTAGGGAAGCCAGGCCAATTTCAATGAAATTTTAGGTTTTGCGGAAGGGATACCTGGCAGGACTTTAGGGCTTTTCAAATTTGCCGCACCTAGCCAGTCTTCAGGCCATTTGCTCGCTTCCTCCATCTCCCAAACAGATTTTGGCACCAAGAAGCCTCTTTTAGCAGCATAAACAACGAGTGACAGCCCTACCAAAGCACCAATTAGCGAGGGAAACTCTGGACCTAAAAACAATCCCGTAATCAAATAGGGAACAGTAAAAGAAAGTCCAGCAAAAATAGCAAAAGGAAAAACTTGAAATCCTTCTTTCCACGACCTGTTTTTGCCGAAGAACCGACAAAGCATCAACACCATTAAAAAAGGCATAAAACTTCCTACTATGGCATGGATAATCGCTGAATTCCCAGTTACTATATTCAAAAGGTCGGTCATGTTCATCCCCATCTGATCCAATCTAGCCGTCAATTCAGGACGCTCCAAACCACCTTTAATCCCCACCAATATGGGTGTCCCTACAGCACCGAAGGTAACCGCTGTACTTTGTACCATCATGCCCAGGACGACGGCTGCCAGGGCAGGAAAACCAAGCGCTACCAATAATGGGGCAACAATAGCAGCAGGAGTACCAAATCCAGCCGCTCCCTCAAGAAAAGACCCAAAGAGCCAGACAATAATAATTACCTGAATTCTTCGGTCTTTACTGATGCCATAAAAGCCATCCCGAATACGGTCTACGGCTCCAGAAAATTTGAGGAAATTAAGCAATAGAATGGCCCCAAAAACAATGTATAGAATATCAAAAGTGATAAACAAACTTTGAATGGAGGAAGCCAAAATGGTAACATAAGACATGTCCCAAAAGACAAACGCCAGAAATGCCGTAAGCAAGAAAGTCGCAGGCATGGTGAACTTTGCAGCTATACGAAAACCTACTAACATAATAGATGCTACCAGAATTGGAAAAGCAGCAAGAAAAAACAAAAGATTCTGTGACATTTTCAGGAGCTATTGTGAAGGATTAAGCAATCAGCATCATAGGGTAAAATCAAGGTTTTCAGTCACCCGCTCCCCTTTTTCATTCAAGAGTTTAATGTAAAGATCGATCCTTTTATCAGCTATTTTTAAATCCAAATTATTAAGATTGATATTCAACAAGTCTATAAACCAAGGGATCTTCTTTTCCTCTCCAACATATTTTTTAACAATGGATTTGGCGATGGGAAGCGTGGTCACTTTAGAGGCATCATGTACATCTTTACTACTGGCTTTCAGCAGTTTGTCATATTCTTCTTCAAGCAATCTATCAAACAACTGCTGAGTAAAAATAGCCCCTTCTTCTACACCAGATTCGGCATCTGCTGAAGTAATCTCGGCATGTTTGTGCAGCCACTCCCAAAGAATACTTAGCCGAATTTCGCCCGTTGCCATGTCTTCCATTAAATAGAGTACATTCTCATCTCCAAAAAAATCAGCAGGCTTTAAGGCAGCCGCCTGCATGCCTTGCCCAAAGGCATTGCCGTATTGTAGCCCTACACTTAATAAATTTCTTGCACCTCGGATGGTTCTGGGGGCTGGTTCAAGATAAATCAGTCCATCGGCATCTTCTTGAGTATAGCTTAGCCTTTCAAAAGCCCTACCCATCTGATTGGCTTCATTCTTTTTTTCCCAAACCGGACGCACGATATGAACCATTTTCCAATGGGCCACCCACTTTCCACTGGCTCCCTCCTGAAGTTCTCTCTCTGCTCCTGCCAAGGCTTTCTCCATACTTGAGTTAACTCCTTCTGTTGATCCAACGGGGATATTTGGCTCCATACCTCCTTGCCAGAGTGCAAAGTTGCCATTCATATCTGGCGTATTCACAGCCCTTCTTACCCTGTCTTCATAATTCCGCATGTAGCCATAGGTCATGCCAATTGATTCAATATTTGGATTAATGAAAGATTGGTCCCAGGCCATGGCATCGGAGACACTATTGATATAATCCCAGCGACCTGTATTATAACCTACAAAATGTTTCCCTAAGGCAGCCCTAATTTCCATTAGCTGATAAGTGGCTTCTAGTTGCTCCACCAATACATACACTTTCACAGTTCCCTCTTCGAGCTCCAAGTGGCTTTCCACAGCACTGATCATTCTATTCCATAAAGCAGCTTCCTCTGCAGTTTGAATTTTAGGCAAGTAGAGCACAATAGATGATCCCGCTGAAATTAAAGCATCTGCATTATTCACCACATAAAGTACCAAGTCAGCAATGGACGCAGAAAAGGAAGCATCATCACTAAGGCGAATATGCCTATCATCCAGGTGAAGCCCCCTGGCTCTGAAAATCTTAGTTGTAAAATTTAACTGTGTCCTCCAATCCTGAATTTTATCCTGTCCGAAAAATGTTTTGCTCCAATTGTTCATCTGCGTAGCCACTTCTTCGGCAACAGATAAAAATACGGGTGATTTGTGCAAAGCCAGTTTGAGATTGCGCTGATTGTCTAGTGACATGGTGGAAACCTGTCCCAAAGCATCTTCACCATCAAACATCCACCCATCTGCACCAGAAAGCAAAGCATAAGCGACATTTCGAATACTACTTTCCAGACTGGCATTTGGCTTTGCGCCAGGACCTGTACCCTGAATCCACTGTCTTTGAAGATCTGAAGGAATTTCAGCCCCCTCAAAATTGCCTTCCCTGGCATCACTTACTTTAATATTCGTTCCAGGGATATTGGTTTCTGGATTTAAAAATGTTATTCTACTTTCATTTTGACTCCGTTCTTTTCTTCTACGAAGCCTTATATTCATCAACTTTTTAACTTCTTCATTAAATGGAGCCATGTAGGCCAATGCCTCTAGGACTCCTGAGGAATAAACGTCCTCATAAACTTCTGTCAAATTATCCCTGATTATGATTGCGGAATTATTCATTGCTTAAATTTAATATTGTTTATAAAATATAAGAATCCGTTAATGCTTCATTCTTCTACCCAAACCAAATTGATCACCCTTTGCTACTATTTTACCATCTTGAAAGTGCAATTCGATCATTTTTTCACTTGCCACAAAATTGTTATGCTCGTCCTGAAGTAGGTGTATTATTTTTCTGGTATTAATGTCAATCACCTCTCCACTGGAAGGATATGCATAGTTACCATCCAGGCTAAAGGTAATCCATCCTGGCATGTCCTGCAATGGAATAGTGGTGAGTTGTTGATAAGGAGCTGTGGCTTCAAATAGGTGCAGGCGCATGTTATGGCCATCACTGATCCAAATTTCCTTTTCGTCAGGAGTTAGCCCAATCCCGTGGCTTGGGTTGCCATGTCTTCTCACCGGACCTTTGTCCCAACCTTCAACTTGTATGCTCGCGAGCACTTTACCGGTTTGTAAATCTCCAACCTCAAATCCCAGCAGTTCATTGACATTCACAAACACAAGACTCTCCTGACTGTTTATGGTAAAGGGTCTAATTCCATGAGAAAAAGGACCGATTTTCTCAACTAGGGTATGTCCTTTTGTTTCTGCTACATGTAGATAAGGGGAACTGATATCAGCCATATAGGCAAAATCTCCAGAAGGGCCATATATGGTATTGTGCGCTCGGTCGTAAACCTTTATTTTGGTAATGATTTCTCCAGTATCACAATTTACGACATTCCAAAAATCCTTTTCAAGGGAAGGCAGGTACATGGTCATCCCATCTGGGGAAATGGACATCCTGTCAGCGCCTCCATCAAATGCCTTCTCCCAAATAATTTTCTCTGAGGTTAAATCCATTCGTTGAAGTCCTTCAAGGGTACTGATATAGACGCTGTTCAATGGGATACTCACTGCTATTCCTTTTATGTTTGAAGGCGTACCGTCTTTTTTTAAACCCTGTAAAGGAATCCTTTTCACAAATTCATGCCCCTTGTCTATGTCAAAAACCAACAAACCATGGCCCCCATAACCTAAGTAATTTCGGATACCCGGAACAGCTACATACAAATACCGGTGTGTCAGCACCTCTTCACTAAGTGAATCGGCTTCCGTGGCAAATAAATAGGGTTGGTTGTAAAAGGAAATACTAAGATAAAAGGCAAGAAAAATAAAGCAATAGGATTTATACCAAGTCATGCGCTTTTAGGTTTTTGGGTTAATTTAACTGAGGCAAGTAAAGCTTTCACGCGAAAATGGCAAATGGAATCTAAACCACTATTTTTCTAAACAGGCCCATTACTAGTGATTCTTATGTGCATTTCAGTTATCAATATCCAAGATAAAAAAATTGCGCAAGGATGTATAATAAAATTCAAATTCTAAGAAATTGTTTTGCTTTAACAGGAATAGTAAAAACCCATTTAGGGTTTAGAATAGCTGAACGATGAGCTATGGTATAAAAAAACCACGGGCAAAAAACCCGTGGTCAATATTTAAAAGCTATAGGTTCAAAATTTTCCTTTTTTAAAACCTTGGCAACCAAGTTAAGCCGGATTTCCCAGGTTTAAATTTTTCATAGCTTCCTCATTAGAGAAAGGTTGATTTCTCAACCGTCGACCTGAAGCTTTATAGATGGCATTGGCGATTGCGCCACCTGTGGGAGGTAAGGCTGGCTCTCCCAATCCGGTAGGATCAATTCCATTGTCGATGAAATGGGTTTCGATCTCAGGTATTTCCTTCATCCTTATCAATCGATAGGTGTCAAAATTCTTTTGATCAGCTATTCCATCCGTAAAGGTTAAATTAGCAAACATGGCATGTCCCATGCCGTCTAACATCCCACCCCTTACTTGCTGATCAGCTCCAGTAGGGTTGATTACGATCCCACAATCTGTTATTGCATATATCTTATCCAAAATTGCTTTGCCATCCACTATTCTCGCCTCAGCTACTTGCGCTACATAAGACCTGTGGGAGAAATACACGCTAAATCCCTGAGAAACGCCTTGTTTTTTGCCCCAACCTGACTTTTCAACAGCAGTAGTAATCACTCCTCTCATTCGGTCAATATCGTAGTGGATTTCTCCAACGGGTTTGGCTTTGGCCTTGTCCAGAAGTTCCAATCTGAAGGCTACCGGATCCTTGCCCATCGCTTCAGCAACTTCATCCAGGAAGGATTGCTCCGCAAAAGCTAGAAAATTGGTGATTGGCGCACGCCAGGCATTAGTGGTAATTGGAGAATCAAATGCCATTGACTTTATCTCCAAATTTTCTATGGCACCGGCAGGGAAATTATTCTCCCTGGTAGAATTACCAGAATTCATACCGACACCAGTCAGTTTATAGCCAATTAATTCATCCTTGCTATTTAAAGCAGCTTCAAACCTATATTTAACAGCAGGCCTATATGCCCCGCCAGTAATGTCATCTTCCCTTGACCATGTTAATTTAACAGGGGCTTTAAGCATTTTTGACAATTCTACTGCTTCTTCAACGAAATCAGCCCTAAGTCGCCTTCCAAAACCACCACCAAGCCTCGTCAACTCCACACTCACCTTTTCCGGTGCTATACCACAAATCTCTGCTGCAGCACTTCTTGCCCTGTCTGGTGTTTGCGTAGGACCAATCAACTCTACACTGTCTTCCTTCACGTTAGCAAAGAAATTCATAGGTTCCATTGGGCTATGGGATAAAAAAGGACATTGGTATTCACTTTTAATAATTCTTGCTGCGTTTTTAAATGCTGTATTTACGTCTCCATCTTTTCTTTTTACTTCCGCAGCACCTGAATTAAGCATTTCATCAAATTTATTATTGTGAAAGGCGGTAGATTCTAACGCTTTGTCTATAGGCTCGTAAGCTATTTTAAGTAATTTTCTTGCTTTCATCAAAGGCCAGGTACCCGTTCCTACAACAGCTACATTGTCCTTAAAAGTAACTACCTCTTTGACCCCATTTACCTTTTTGGCTTCATCCGCATCTACACTTTTCAACTTCATTCCAAAAGGAGGCCTTTGGATCATGGCGTGAAGCATATTGTCTCGGTATACATCCAATCCATAAAGAGGCTGCCCCGTAAACATGGCAGCATTGTCTACGTTTTTTACAGCAGTACCAATAATTTTAAAATCTTTTACGTTTTTTAATTCCACCTCTTCAGGTACAGTCAAAGTTGCAGCTTCATTGGCAAGTTCTCCATAATTCAGTTTTTTCGATCCATGAATTACATTGCCTTTATCCGTTTTTAATTCGCTAATAGGTACATTTAGTCGCTTGGCTGCAGCCGCCATTAGCATTTGCCTTGCCGTTGCTCCTGCCTGTCTTAATCGTTGCCAGGAATGTGGCATAGCTCCGGAGCCTCCAGTAACCTGCCTATCGTATTTTTCAGTATCTAAAAAGGCTTGTTGAACCCTTACATTCGCCCAATCAACATCCAATTCCTCAGCTACAATCATTGGAAATGAAGTCTTAATGTTTTGCCCCAATTCAGGATTTGGAGAAAAAATTACCACGTGATTGGATGGGGAAATGGATAGAAAGCTATTATAATTAATCGCTTCATCATAAATCTCCTGATCGCTTATGACGTTCATTTTGGGGGAGTCACAAGCCGACCAATTGAAGCCTATCAATAAACCACCGCCAGCAGTTGCTGCAATTTTCAAGAATTCCCTTCTATTCGATTTTAGTCCTTTGTTCATGGTTATTTGATTTTAGCTGAGGCCAACAAAACTGCTTCTTTGATTCGGTGGTAGGTACCACATCGGCATAAATTAGCATTCATTCCATCAATCACTTCCTCCTCTGAAGGTGAAGGATTTTTCTTCAACATTGCTGCCGCTGTCATTATCTGACCAGCCTGACAATAGCCGCATTGGGCTACATCTACTTCTTTCCAGGCTTCTTGCACAGGATGGTCGCCATTGGCTGAAAGTCCTTCAATGGTTGTAATTTTGGCATCTCCAATAGATGAAACAGGCAGACCACAGGACCTTACAGCCTCATCATTTAAATGTACAGTGCAGGCTCCACACTGAGAAATGCCGCAGGAATATTTTGTTCCAATTAAACCCAGGTTGTCACGAAGTACCCATAAAAGAGGGGTATCCGAATCCACATCCACTTCAAAATTCTTATTGTTGACTTTAAGTTTGTAGTTAGCCATTTTTTAATTTCTTTTTTAAACCTAATATAAAAAATAAACCTATACCAATGATTTCTTCTCGTTTCTCTACTTTATCGAATGAAAAGTATGCTACACTTTTGTTCCAATTGACTAATATACTAGAATTAATTTATAGGAATATACTTTAACCTTATAAGGTTCAGCACAGCCTTATACTATCCTAAATTATTTCAAATAGACAAACGATACAATACCAAAATAATTCTAATGAATTCTTTTGTACACCCAATTATCACCATCAAAATATGATGTTTATTCTTTTGATATTGAAAAATAATTAATTAAATTTTGAGGTACAAAGAATCAACACAATATTTTATCCTTCAGTAATAAAACACAAGTAAAATGAATAGAATACCAGGCCTACTGGTTTTGGCTGTATTAATTTTGGCTGCCCTATTCCTATATTCCAATCCTGAAGTATTGGAAAAAATTTGGCTATGGATGATAGGCTTTATTGGTTACCTGGCTATCTTATTTAGAAAAGGGTATGAAAAAATAAAAGACTTGTTTACTTCTAATCAAGCTATCAAGGAACAAAAAAATACCGCTTTCATTCAGAGACCAAGCAATGATAAAATTAAAGAGGACATTAAGCCTGATATTAAAAAAGCTGTAACCTTATTAGAAAGTCAAGAAGTAAATTCTCTCCCTCATTCATTGATTACTATTCTTAGATATGTAGATGATGGAAATACTACTTTGGGACTAATGTTCATTGACAAGGCTTTTTTCGCTTATACGCTTGAAGACACACACAACAATGAAAAAATCCCTGGTGGCACAAGGATTCCAGAAGGACATTACCAACTAGGCATCAATCCCAATTTAAGTCCATTGACACAAAGGTATAGAAATAGGTTTGATTGGTTTCGAAACCATATCGAAATAAAAGGGATACCGAATTATGACTTGGTTTACATACATATCGGTAACAGTCACAAGGACACTAAGGGCTGTATTTTAATCGCTGATGGGGTAAATGCGAGTCAACCTGAAAAAATGATCCTTCAATCACAAAGAGCATTTGAGAGGTTTTATAAAAATATATTTCCGAAAATCGATCAAAATGAGCCGATGGCTATAAATATCCTAAATGAGGAATGGTTTGAAAAGATTTCCAACACTCCCCAATTAGAAAATGCCTAATAATAGTTAAATCATAATTGAAAGACCACAGACCGAAAAACTACATGGAAAATGCCACTTCAACCCCTGAAAATCAGGATAAAAAGCCATCATTAATATCGGAACGCAATTATATTTTCATTCACATTGCAGCGATAGTAATGATAATGCTTGCCACACTTATATTTATAGTGCCAGGCATGGAAACAACCAACCATACATTTGCCAATGGATTCGTTGTCATTGTTGCCTTGAGCTTTATCTATGGACTAATAGCAAGACATATAAGTCCTAAAGTAAAAGACAGGAACCCTAACTTTAATCCTTACCATACCTTTTTCTTCCGTGGAACGGTAATCTTATCCATAATCCTGGTCATTTTCGCTGTATTAGGAGCGCTGTTCGTTTATGTAGAACATGACAACCTTTTTCAGGCAGTAGGCCTAGCCACCACGGTTATATGGATCGCATTGTTCTTAATTTACTTTATGTGGTCAGTATACCATTACAATATTAACTACGGACTTACAGATCAAGATTGGCAGCGGATTTATGATTTCAGGGACATGCACAGCAAAGGCATACCTGTCAAACCCTCCGATTTGGAAATGCCGGAATACAATCCTTATAAGAGTCAAACTTTTGGTCTCCCTCCAGGGACAGTGAGAGGGATGATTGCTTTTACGCTTTTGATGGGGGGCATGTCGCTTCTGATTGTCAGCTTTGGCACTCAGTATTCAGGAGTGGACGCTGCATTATTGAGTCAGCAGTTTGAGTTTTTTGAGACGGCATTTTTAATGATGATTGCTTTTTACTTTGGCGATAAGTCTTTGAAATACTTGAGAGAGAGGTGGACACCAAAGCAAGTAATAAATCAGGATGGAACCAAAGCCCAAGGCTCTAATGGAGCCTCTCTTTCATCGGCTCAAATGGATATTCCCTCCAGGCCTATGGACAATATGGAAATTGACAACGCCTATTTTGAGGAGGAAGACAGGAAATTTTCTATTGAAAATGGGTTGGAAATAGAAGGTGCCCCACCGGCTACACAACAAAGGTCTATTCTTTCAACTTCTTTTGAAAGCCAACCTGAGATAAGTTTGCATAGGGAGGAGTATGTTCAGATAAAGGACAATACGAATGACAAATTGCTTAGTGATATGGACATCAGAATAGCCTTGGATGAATTGGAGGAGAAGGACAATATCAAGATAAGTTTACCTGTCATAAAGGCGATTGTAAAAGTAGAGTCTGCTGGGCGTGGTCACCTAAGTGATGGAAGGGCAAAAATTTTATTTGAGGGCCATAAATTCTGGTACTGGCTAAAAAAATTCAATAAAGACCCTAAAGCTTTGAGTGTAGGCAATGAGGACATCATTTATGAAAAATGGACGAGAACGCATTACCGAGTGGGCATAAAAGAATATGATCGTTTAGAAAAAGCAAGAAAAATTGATCCCAAAGCGGCGATCTATGCCACTTCTTGGGGATTGTTTCAAATCTTAGGTGAAAACCTTGAACATAATATTAAATCCCGTAATTATCAAAGCGTGGAAGTGTTTGAATCCCGGCAACATGAATCAGAATATTTCCATTTCCTTGACTTTCTTGCCTTTATAAAAATCAAAAAAGTTAGAGGTAAAACATTGATAAACTACATTTCCGAGGAAAATGAAGGAAACTATGATTGGGAATCATTCGCCTATGGATACAATGGAAGTGGCTATAAGGTCAATAAATATCACATTAAAATGAAACACTTTTATGAGCAATTCAAAAAAGAGCAAACATGGACAGCTTAAAAAAGCATTTGCTATACATGGTAGCCTCTGTCCTCATTGTCTTTGCAGCATCAGGTTGTAAGGAAGAACAAAGAGGATTGGTCATTGGGAAAATCCAACAAGCCAGTGATCTGGTAGTGACAGAATTTGTAGTAGACAAAGTAGTTTTCGGAAGAAAAGAAAAAAACATATTCTTTGTACCTATTAATGAAGCTTCCTTTTTAGCTTATTCAAGGGCTAAGATTAAAACAGGTATCAATCTTGAACGGATAAGAGAGGAAGATATACTAATAGAAGGAAATAAAATCACCCTTCATTTACCAACGATTGAAGTAATCAATTTCTCCTATCCACCGGAAGATTTCGTGGAAGACTCGTTGGTATCAAACCCTAAGCGATTCTTAAATTCAATCAATCTAGAGGATCAGGAGACCTTTTTCAGATTAGCTGAGATGGACATTCGGGCCCAACTCCCCTACATGGGTCTCGTAGAAACCAGTCAAAATCATGCTAGAAAATTGATGTTCACTCTATTGAAGAGTTTTGACTTTGATGAGATTTTCATTCACTTTAAAAGTGATTCATTGAAAATAAGACAAATACAACTACCTGATAATATTATAAACCCATGATACGTCAAATCCTTGGTAGTGCTCGCCTTATACTACAAATTCTGTTAGTAGTTGCCGCTGTGGTTTTGATCTATATGTGGAATCCGATGAATGTATTTGGGGGAAAGGCTATTTTAAAACCTACTGCGAATATGGTTTCAGAAATTAGAGAAATTGGGCAAATGATAACAGCCGAATATTACGGTGAAGTTTTGACATCAATTGACGAGGTGCAAATTGACTTTCAAAAAGAACCTGAAATTGCCCAACTGGCAGAGGCAACCTACGACATAATAGTCGAGGAAATAACAAACCTGAAAAATTTCCACCAGCTTACTGTAGAACAGCGACTAGCGATTGGTGACCCAGAAAAACAGCTCAAAAGACGTGACCGAAACAAAATATTAGTAGACAAGGTTGGGAGCAACAATATTCTGGAAAAACTCAACTATCTAGGTGAATGGGAACAAACCAGCCGGTTGATCTTCTTTGAAGAAATCATGACTTTTTTTTACTTGAAACAAAACGATAAATCAAATTCAATTACAGATCCATTAAGGGAAAATAGGCTTCGGAAAACTTTAAAAGAAATGTACGATGCTGAAGGGAACAATTTTTGGAATTCAGCAACCTTTACTTCTGACTACTATGCAAGCAAGTTATCAGATAGGCCACGCAGTGAAGCTAAAAAAAGCTTGGCAATGATAGGTAGGGGCACTGTAAAGGCTGGTTTTGATTTCGAAGAATTGCAAAGCCATATGTATTACCTGAATGAAGAAGTGGGTGAATTACATATTTTCGGCCTTGCCCCTAAAATACTTAATGCAGATATCAACCCCTGGTTTATTCCTGAGAAAGGAATACCTGGATTTGATTTGTTGAGCTACAATGGAAAGGTGGATTTTAAGGACAGTAAAAAGGTCAAAATCTATGCTGTCCAGAAACTTAAAACAAATGCGCGAAAGGCAGGGATAATCGAACAAGCCGAATTAAACGGAGGTCAAACCATCGGTCGACTTATCAATTTACTTACTGAGGTGGAGGTAAAAAAAGTCTTTTTCCACCATGATGAACTTATTGATTTGACCAAAGAGATTCAGGAAGATCGATTTATAAGTTACGAGGAAGCCACATTATTCGAAAATCACTTACAATCCGAATTAGTGAAGATCGATTCCCTAAAAGAAGCTACAACCGACCGCTATAACAACCGGAAACTTGCAGATACAAAGTGGAACACCATGGTGCAAATGCTCAAACAATTGCAAACTTATGAGTTTGAATCCCAGATTCCTCCTTATAACTATTTCTCCACCTTATGGTATAAAATTAACAAAGATGGATTAGTTGACCAGGAGGAATGGTCAATAATCCAAAGAGAAAACAGTTCTAAAACACCGCAAAAGCAACTTTATGAAAAACTTTGGATAGCGGATGATTCATTACTCCTAAAATCTCAATTCAATGAAGGTATTTTTCAGATCTTAAAGGATTCAATACCTATTGGAAAATACGTTCCTGATACTTTATCCCTTAAAAAATGGATTGCATTAACTACTTTAGATACCAATTCCATATTCAAAGAGATAACATTTCTTCCAGATAGCACGGTTTCTTATTATCAATTTGAAAAAGATAATAAAAGAAAAGACAGCCTTTTACACTTAATTGGTTTGGAGAAATACCAACCTAAAGCATGGGAGGATTGGATCACAAATAAAGAAAACATCCAAAAAATCAACAAGTTGGATACTGTACATGGGCTAAATCCTAAATTTTCTGAGTTTTGGTTGGTTAACAAAGAGGTACCCGATCAGCTTATTCAAATAAATATTCCATTGGATAAATTGACCTATCCCTTACTATTAAATATGAGTGGAAAGGACAATTACAATACAAGCATAAATATTGGCAATCATGTCATCATAAAATCCTCAATTAATTTCAAGTCAGACATTGAAAACCCCAATGCTAGTTCATCTACCGGATTGTCTCAAAAACAACTGGAGGGACTTGAAGCGCATTTAATTAAACTGTATACAGAATACGATGCCTACCATAACCGAGACTTTCTAACAAAGGCCAATCGATGGTTTACCAGCAAGATGGAAAGTAAAGCTGGAATATTGGAAAAATTTAGAGAATAGCTTATTCATTCATCAATCTCTTTGAATAGCCCAATTTAAACTCGAAACTCACCACGATAAATATTGCCATAAAAAAACATTCCATATGGCAGTTATAATGCTTTAACCCAGAAATGTTACAGGATTTGTAAAGCCTGTGTTTAACAAAAATGCTATAATCGTAAAAAAATCAGGCTGTTTGGAGATTTTAGCATCCCTATCGTGATTTCTCCAAACAGCAACAAAGTGGCTGATTTTATCTTCAGAGGCGGATCTCTACGCAATAGGTTGACTTTTGCCTATTTCGGGTCCAACCACTAAATGGAATTTTATTACTGATTATAGCGTTATAGGCACACTAAAAACTGGTTATAAGCTAATTATGACCTAAGGTTTAAAGTAGGTTTCAAAAACATTCCCTGCAAAAAACTTCCCAAATGCCCCTATGGCTTTCCTTCCTTCTTCATTGTTTTTGGGATGTAAGGATTTAACGGTTCTTAATTGCTTGAGCAAATCCGAGACCTTTATTACCAATTTACCTTTGCCCACAATTTTACCACCTGCTGTATTTCCTTCATATAAAGTTATAAAAAGTGTGGTGGTATCCTTCCATGCATCCACAACATTGTTATTGTAAATGTCTTTAAACCCTTCGAAAAAGTAGTTTTCGCCTGAAGGACTAATTAAGGCCGCATTATAGTTCATGCGTTTTCTTTCCTTATCCCCCACATCCTGGATAAACAAATTGAAAATACCATTGTAAGCCGAAAGAGGCTCTTTACTAATCGCTGGGGCAATCATATTTCCAATCATTCTTCCAGCATGATTCTCATCTGCCACAAAGGCATCAATGTCTTCTGCTTGTATGGTCAGCGTAAACTCAAAAGTATTGTTATCTATCTTTCCTTTTGCAAAGCCTTTTTCAAAATCTTCTGTTTCTCCTAAGCCTATAAAACCTTTCATGGTTTCGGTAAATTGTACTCCTGTACCCGATGTTTGTTCGCCCTCTAAATTGGAGGGAACAGCGAAGTCATAATTCAATTCATATCCCTTCTCTTCTGCTATTAGTTTGCAACTTCTTTCTGCCAAGGCACTAATAGTTAAAAGTGGGTTGGTCCCTACTGGTCTAGGAATAATTGCGCCATCCAGCACGTATAAACCTTCATGTAGATCAGTGCCATTATCAGAAGCAAAGACTTGTCCTTTGTGATTTACAACTCCTGTTTCTGCACTATCTCCCATGCCACAACCACCCAAAGGGTGTACAGTCACCAGGTCGTAGTTCATCAGATTGTTCCAAGTCGGATTGGGTATTTTTGTCCCTCCAAGTGCTTGGGTAGCACTAAACATTTCTCCATTGACTTTATTGAAAATCTCCTGCTTGCCTACTCCCTCCCAATTAAGTGTTAACTTGCCTTCGTCATCCATTTTCATGGTCCCATTTCCATCGTCATGGGTCATGACCAGGTAGATTTGCGTATGAGCTACTGCTCCATGAAAAGCTCCCAAGAATAGACTTCTAAATTCTCTAAATTTCTCCTTAAAATAGTCCTTAAAGCCTCTGTCAGTATCTTTTCCTGCTAATCTCGAAAAAGCAATCAAAGCATTGGGCATTATGCTCCTAATCGGACCGGGAATAGTCCCCTCTTCAAGGGTCATCCCATCCTCCAGATTATCTCGTTCCCTAAGGTCTATTACACTGGTAATACAAGGTCCGACATTGGCAATTTGGTCTGTGCCTTTGCTACCTAAACCAATACCGTTGATTCTTTCGTCATTGTTATAGCCAAAGCCAAGAACATCCCCATTGCCTGTAAACCTCATACCCAACCTATTGGAAACTTTGAGCCCCATTTTCGCTGACCTAAACAAAATTTCCGTTGAACCCAAAGAACCAGCGCTAAGTATTACATTTTTGGCTTTGATAAACAGAAGAGGTGCATCGAAATTGTCCCTACCAATGCCAATCGGATGATAATATACCTGCCAATGTGATTGGGCCTTTTTTACATACCTGACATTAATGGAGGTGAAAATATCAGCTCCGTGATTGTATGCATCTGGCAAATAATTCATTGCCGTGGTGTTTTTAGCTCCTATATTACATCCTGTTACACAATCCCCACAATTGGTACACTTTGGCTGCTTTACACCAACATGGTTGGTTTTCGTTTCAAAATTGACGTTTATATCCAAAAGCCGAAAGGGAGAAGACATATAAGCAGCGGACTTACGCATGGCTTCTGTCTTTTTAAGAACTGGATAGCCATTTTTATTCTCTGGATAGGGATTAGGTTTAAGCATTCCCTTGGCCCTACTCACCCCTTCTTCAAATGATGCCAGGTCTTGCCTTATTGCTTCAGGCCACATTTTATCTTGCATCACCCTGTCTTCTGGCTCAATGGAGACATTGGCGTTTACCAAAGAAGTTCCTCCAAGACCACATCCTTTAAAAACATTGATGCCATTGCCCATGGTAAATTCATACAGTCCATTTTTTTCAAGACTTGTGGATTTACCCTTTATAAAATTCATTTCTTTCGATGCATTGAAAAGGGTATCCGGAAATTCACCGGGCAAAAATTCCTTGCCCTTTTCAAAAAGACAAACAGCTTGTCCTGATCGAGCCATCCTTGATGCTGAAATACTTCCTCCATACCCTGAACCGATGATTACATAATCATATTCAGGCTGTATGCTTGCAAGGGGTTTAGCTAATTTTTTCATTTTTTATAAATATAGGGTCCTCTATCAATTCATAATTTATGGGTTCTCCTTCAAAGCGTGGATCTTCAACGGTGCCAACTTGCTTCCAATTGCTCACCACTTTTTTTACTCCTATCGGGTATATGGTTAGCCCCTCCTTATCAATTGAAATTCTCAAAAAGTTTTTATACCCTTCCCAACGGTAAGAAGAAGATGCTTCCGTTATGTGATTCTTCAATAGAACGACACTTATGGTCAAGTAAAGACCAAAGAAGAAACAACTGATTAAACCCCCAAAAAGAATCATTTCAGCACTGTAGAGCAATATGGTTATCCCTTTATCAACGTCCATTCCCCAAACATTAAGGTTCAGGTAAGAAAAAAGCCATAGAAGGAAATAAAAATTGACTAAATGTAAAAGGCCATGAATGACTCCTGCTATGTAGTTTAGGTTCTTTTTACCCGAACTGGTATCTGTAAACATCACAATACCCACAAATAACAAAAGATTGAGAAAAAGCGCAGTGGGAAAGTGGAGTAATGTATCAGTTATGGAATAGAATATCTCTGGAAACTCATTGTTAAACAGATTGTAGCCGGACAGGTTTTCCATCAATGTCGTACCATTTATCATCTTCGTTTGAAGAATGTAGGAGGTGAAAACATTGTAAATACCGAAAAAAAGCAGCATTGTACGGCTAAAAAATGGAAAGGCTAGATTTAATAAGCTAAGTTTTACTGAGCTTGATTTTGGTGGAAAGGTCTTTTCCAGTTTAGCCTTTCTGTTGTGAATGGCATTTATTTCATTTTTTAATGTATGGGTAGGATGCATGAAGGCACCTCCTCCTCCTGCGGTTATCAATTGGCAGGGTTTAGCATCATCCTTTACAGTTTCGTACCTGGCATAATGGTGCAAATCCCCTGTTAAAATGACTTCTATATTTATATTCTTATTTTTCTCTTCGTAGGCTTTATCCCCTCGTCCTAAGAGAACCTTATCTATAAAGAACTGTAGTCGATCAAAGGAACCATTTTCCAGGTCAAATGATTTGTAAACCCAAGATGGCTCTGAGGTACACAATATTAACTTACTATTGGAGTTAAAATGTGCTCTTGCCATTTCTTTAAAATAGCAAATTTGAGGGAAATCAATGTCTGCATTCAATTGAATATCAATCGCTATAATCCAATAGTCATAAGGTAATTTGAGTGCAAAATAGCTTCGATTTTGTTGGGTTTTCCAATTACCAAGGGAACGCTTTTGGGTAAATAGCCTTAAAAAATTTGTCAATCCATCATACCAATCATGGTTGCCAGGAATAGCAAAAACATCAGGCCTATCGATATCTGATTTGTCTTTTGGAAAAGCAGCTGTATAGGGACCTCTTAGCCTATTGTCATATTCAATATTTTCCGGAGTGGGATAAACTTCATCGCCTCCCATAACTAAAATATCGCCCCTTTTGAGAATTTTCCCCCTCAAAGCTAAGCTTTCTCTGCCCAATAAATGGGCAAGCGTAAATGTGGGATTAAAACCATCACCTAAATCGGATATATAGTCAAACCATAATTCCTCTTTCTGAGAATAATCAAAGGGGTTGGTTTCCTGATCTAAGGCGGCTTGCAGCTCTCTTCTATCTGCAAAATTACCGAAAACAGAGGACAACACAGTTTTGACACTTGTGAAAGCCAACTGTTTGGGGTCATACCAATTGACCATTGGTTTTCTCTCAAACTTCATTTTGTAAAATATTTTTTATCATTCCAAATTTAAATCCAATGCCACCATTAGAACCGTTCTTCTTTTTGGCCAAACTTAGACCTACAGCCTTTATCCGTGTTATAAAAGATTGATAGAGCTTTCCTTCCATAAAAATACTATCAGGTGCTACATGACTTGAATAAATCTTAACATCAACTGATTTGAAAGCAAGTCCCATTAACCAGTTCCAAGGGCTTGAGCAGCGCAACTCCGCCTTAAGCAAATGGGCTTTTTCTTCGTAGTTGACATTGGTCTCGATCTCTATCAAGGTTTCACTAGAACCTTTTCCATAGACTGTAACTTTGGTAAGCCCACCAATTATTTCTTGATCAATAGCTTTTATATAGATACTGGAAAAAGCTTCAATGCTTTCCACTTCATTCACGATGGTTTTACGCAGGAAAATATAGAGATCTACCTGGTGTTTTTTATCCTTTATTTCAAGCTTTCCTGAGAATTTCATGGGTAGACACAAGTAATCACCAGAGTTCTTCGTCTGCGTAGCCCTGAAATCAAGGGAATCCCCATATTCAGGTTTCTCCCTAAGGTAATTTTTGGTATCCTGATACCCCATATTAATTAAGGACCTTGCGGTTATCTTTTTAAGGAACAATTCAGGGTCAAGCGGTAAGGGAAGTTTTGGTTTCACAATGAAAACTTGAATTGGCCTGGTTTGGCCAAACGGAGAATTCCCAAGTTCGATTAGCTTATTTATCCATTTAATTTGTTCAAACTCTTCAAATAAGGCACCGTTAGCACTCATTTCTATAGAATGCACATATTGATTGAGAGAGCCAGGCAAATAGGCAGGATAATTGCCAATTCCCCAGATCAGCCATATGTCCTCTGCCCCCCTTTTGACTGCCTCCATTAAGTTAGCATCCTTTATCCACACGGCATCGATAAACCAATCATTCTTAATTTTCAGGGCTGGCATTAGGATAGGTAAGGAAACGCCAGCCAACAAATGGTTTTCTTCTAGTTGATCTGTTGAGATGGTATCGACAGTCTTTTTAGTGAAATTACAAACTGAAAAAGTAACAGGTAAATTGAGTTCTTTGATCTTTGAAGCACTAACCTCAAAATGTGGTAAAATCTTGTCCCTAATCCCATCAGCATCACCCAAAGCTCTGAGTTTCCACGGAGTAAAGTATTCTTTAAGGCTAATTAATGAAGTAAAATGATTGAAGTTTAGTGACTTCCATTTATTTATAATTTTATTCACAGAATGACCAGTAGCCAACATTGCAGCATTAAAAATACCGCCGGAAGCGCCGTCTGCATGAGAAAAGACGAGCTTTTCTTCCTCCAACGCTTTCATAACACCAGCCTGATAGGCAACACGCATCCCCCCTCCAGCCAATATTAATGTTCGTTTCGGATCTTTGTCATTTTGTTGGTTAATAATTAACATCCTAATTGTTACGTTAAATTTTGAACCCTTTTTTATTTCTGTTTTGAATTAACAGATCGCATACTTCAATAAAAAGAGCTTTTAAGTAGTGGAGGCGTTGAGCACCCTCAAATAAACGATGAAAACCACTCCTGAGAAAAGATCAAATATGGCTACAGACATGGCTAAAATAGAAAACAATCCATTGAACACGCCAATACTTACCGCTATAAATGCCCCAAATTTCTGTAGAGCTGCCCATAAAACAACTTGTTTGTTGGTAATGGAGCTATAAACGGCATGCAGCACCATTCCGCCAAAGAGGGCCATAAACATGCCTACAATTGCAAAGAAATGTGCTGAGGATGGCGTGGGCACTTCCTTGCCGATAAAGTCAAGCATAAAAGACGGTGCCAGCATTTGAACCACACCAGAAACCAGGGTAATAAAGGAAATTAATACCACTAGCAATTCAGTGTACCGAAAGGATAAACCTAATATTTTTTTTTCATTCATGGTTTTGATGTTTACTTTTAGCTTTGGCGATAAAGAAATACATCGTTATTAGCCACATTATGGTAAGAATGATCCACCGAAGGTCATTGAGCCACATCCATTCAGTCAGCAATGCTTGCAAGGTGCTTTCATCCGTTAAACCTGCTTTAAATTGGTTATTAACATCTTCAATATAAAGTTGCTGGATCAATACAGGTGCTAATAGTCCCGGAATCCAAGCTATTGGAACCCATCTGAGTCCCGATTTCCACTCCGTAATCAACATAATCACGAGCGCTATTGCCATTATTGGAATGGAAACAAAGAAAAATTTTGTAGCCAGATCCGTCTGAGGAATAATGGCATCATAATAATTGGATAGGTTTAAGGTCTTAGGATAATTCGGAAACCAGAAGTAATGCAATGACCAAAACATCCCTAAATAAATAGAAGAACAAAAAAAGATGTAGGCATTATTGATGTCTAATAATGTTTTTTTTAACGGACTCATTTTATAGTAAATTTTTATATTCGGAATTTTTCATAATCAGAGATAGATGGAGCTGGCAGCCAATCCTCAGTATACCCGAGGGGATACACTGACTCTAAACCTTCGGTCATTGCTTCCGGCGGTTCATCATAAGTCATAAACCAAGAATCAAAATGATCATCCAATATCCCGTTGGTTTTTGGCATAAAAGTGGTAAAAAAGGGATCTGGATTGATATCGATATGTTTCAAAGCGGCTACCTTTGGATGATCTCCAATAAAAAGACTTCCTCTGGCCTTTCCCAGTAAATTAATGCCAGCCTTTGATTCAAAATAAATATAAGATGCCATCAACATATTCCTAAACCTGCAATAGTTGGTTGCCCCTACTTTTAGCTTGATTGAAGGAGATTTGGGTTTATTAATTTCTATTCTGAAAGCAAACTGCCCATCCTTTTCATATTGACTGGTCACTTTATCCTCGGTGACTTTAAAATCAAGGTTGGCCTTGTGCTTGGGCATTCCCCAGATACCTTTGCCTCCCTTTACAGATATCTCACTGCTTACTGGAAGATCCAAAATGTACTGTCCTGTACCATAATGCCCCAATAATAGGGTATTTAATATTCTTGGGGCTGGTTTTGAACCATGAGTACAAGCTATAGCAATGCTGTATTCTATGTATTTACCAATACTTGTATCCAGGTAATTGATAATGGTAATCATCAATGCTGCCCTGCCATTGGGCAATTTCATGGCATGAATTTCATTTCCAGGCAATAGGGCGTTGGCTTTTTCCCAGTCACATGAAAACCCAGCCATTAAAGCTGGAGAATCTGATGAGCTTACAGGCATGGTATAAGGAATACCGTCTACCAATGCATATCTACCGGTATATTTCTTAATTCTTTTTGGGGGCATAATGGCTTTTCATCCAAGTTCAAGTTCATTTATCATTTTAGGGAACACATCCATATGGGCGTTTTTTCCAAAAAACACATCCAAGTGACTGTAATCCTCTAATAAGTACAATTTATGTAACCCTGGCTGCAATTTATTCAGGTATTCAAAAGTGTTTTCTTGACTTTTGGGTAAAAAACATTTGTTCTTCTTACCTGCAAACAATACAAACCTTGCGGTTGTCATTGGAGCCTTTTCTGTATAACCTCCCGCTCCCTCTTCATATCGGGTCAATGCTCCATTGGCAACACACTTTTGAATGTGTGAAAAAAAAGTTAATGGAACATGTGCAAACTCATATTGTATCCATTCTTTTGTTTTTTCATCAATATTGTCAAGTTCCCATAGTGCAGGAAAACCCGATCCATAAGTAAAACTGACCATTTTCCCAACCATCGAATCTTTTTCCCAATGTGTTGCTTTCACTACTTTTAAAACCATTTTAGATTTAAAATCAGGTGCCCGCAATCCCCATTGAGGATCCAGGTATTTAAAAAATTTACTTACCAAAGGCACCAGCAATTTCAGTTTGATTTTAGAGTAAAAAGGTACGACCGGATGTAAGGAAACCGCGTTGCTAATAATTAATTTCACCTCAGGGATGAGCCCAAGTATGGATGATATCATAAAACTGGTGCTTCCTTGGCAATGAATTATGGCCATTATTTCTTTTGACCCTGTATGTTCAACAACCTTCCTAACTGCTGCGGGATGGTCGTATAAGGCTACCTGATCTAAATTCCACTCATTTGGCTCAAATTGAACACTGCCCCTCCAGTTTTCTAACCAAACATCATAACCCGCTTCTGCTAGCGCATGAATAATATTATTACTGGATGGAGGATTGAATATATTACTACTTACCCCTGCACCATGCACCAATAATACAGGTCCTTTCGTTGCAGCGGGAGACAATAAATGCTTCAAGTCACACTGGAAGCCATCTAAAGATTCAAAAGTTATGGTTTCAAAATAATGACCCATTTATTAAATTTTCTTTTCCTAAATTTAATAAAATAAAATTAACATCATATGTCATTTACTCAATAATATAACTAATAAAACCAAGAAATATACTATTGCAACAAATATCATTGATGATAAAGACTGAAAAAGCACCTAAAATAACTGTATTCTTAAATCGATAGTTTATATACTTTCGATGAAAAGTTAAGCATTACAAAAAAAAATTAACGCAAGTGTTACGGAATGTTAAAACCTTAAAATAAATATGGTTCTTTAAGGATATTTCTATGACTTAGCCTGCTTCCTACTATAAAAATTTCGCTTTTAATTGAACGGCAGAAATAGAATGAAAAATAGACAAAAGCACAGGTCTAACCACTAATAGGGATCAACATCAATTAAAAACCTAACAGAACGGAACCGTTTGTCACCCTGCAATTCAGAAATAATCCGGACCATCTCCTGTTTGAAGCGCTCTTGCGTATTCGCATTTTTTTCAAGTTTGATCCAAATTTCAAAAAGAAAGAGGTTTTTAATCTTCCCAATTAATGCTTTCTCTGGCCCCAGAATTATCTTCCTACCTTCTATATCTGATAGCAGGTTTTTCAATTGGATAGCCGCTGTTTCGGCTGTTTTAAAGTCTTTGTGCTTGGTAACTATTTTGATGTTTTTAACAAAAGGTGGATAGTAAAATTGGCGCCGCTCTCCCATTTCTTGTTGGTAAAAATCATTGTAATTACCATTCATTATCTGCTTGAAAATCAACTGATCAGGACGCCTTGTTTGAATGATAACATTACCAGTAACATTCCTCCTCCCGGCCCTTCCGGCCACTTGGGTAATCTGTTGAAAAGCTCTTTCTCCAGACCTGAAATCCGGGTAGAATAAAATTCTATCAGCATCAACAATCCCTACCAAGGAAACCCTGTCAAAATCAAGCCCCTTGGTGATCATTTGAGTACCTACCAATATATCTACATTTCCAGACCCAAATTCCTCTAGTATTTTTTGATAGCCATATTTGCTCCGCGTGGTATCCAGGTCCATCCTTAGAATACGGGCTTCTGGAAAAAGTAAAGAGAGGTTTTCTTCTATTCTTTCTGTGCCTGATCCTACTGTTGTGATTTTATTACTTCCACAAGCCTGACATTTTACAGGTACTTTATCTTTAAAACCACAATAATGGCATCTCAATTCCTCCTGGTACTGGTGGTAAGTTAAGCTGACATCGCAATGTTCACATTCGGGAATCCAACCACATTCATCACAGGTAATATAAGGGGCATACCCCCTCCTATTTTGGAAAATAAGCACTTGCTCCTGGTGGTTTAAGGCCTCCTGAATTTTTTCTCTCATAAGCCTGGTAAAATCTAACTTTAGCAGGTTTTTCTTTTTGTCCTTTAAAATATCGGCCAAATGAAAATGAGGTAATTCTGCATCTCCATACCGCTGGTCCATTCTCACATAGCCATATTTGTCATTTTGGGCATTACTAAAGGTTTCAAATGCAGGGGTAGCTGTACCGAGCACAGTCTTGGCTTGATGCAACCAGGCCATCATGATGGCCGCATCTCTGGCATGAAACCTGGGAGCAGGATCATATTGCTTATAGGATGGTTCATGTTCTTCATCTACAATGACTAGCCCTAAACTATCAAAAGGCAAAAACAAAGAAGACCTAACTCCTATGATAAAGTTGTATTTACCTGATAAAACCCCTTGCCAAATATCTACCCGTTCATTGTCTGAATACTTGGAATGGAATACCCCCATTTTATCTCCAAAGACTTTCTGTAATCTGGCTACCAAATGAGTGGTAAGGGCAATTTCTGGAAGTAGCAACAATACTTGAGAACCGCTTTCCAGAACTTCCAAAATAAGCTTTATATAAATCTCCGTTTTACCAGAGCCAGTAATTCCATGTAGAAGTACGGTAGCTTTGCTGGTAAATTCCTTCTGAACGGCATCATAAGCCTCTTTTTGTTCACCTGATAGCTCAATGGGCTTGTCGTCTATCTGAATAGGCGAAAAACGGCTTATTTTAACTTTAAAACTTTGCAAAACCTTGTTTTTAACAAGGGTATCAATGGAAGAAGGTGAACAGCCTGAATCAGTCAATACTTTTTTGGATAGTCCCTCATCATTTAACTGACTGTTTTTAAAAATAGGTACTTGTTGCAAATATTTAAGCAAGACATTTTCTTGCTTTTCTTTACCTTTGATTCCTTCAAATAATTCATTGAGTTTATTGGAATCAGAAAGGTACTCTGGCGCTAAGCGCACTCTTACCTCTACCTTAGGACTATATTTTTCTTTAACAGATTCGTAAACCAGAATGGCTTTCTTGGCAAGTAGGCTTTTAATAATTTTGTGAAGGGCTCTTACAGGCACTACTGATTCCAGCTGGTCAACATTGACTTCCTCCTTTTTCTCCAATGCCTCAAGAATCAGCAATTCCCTATCATCCATAGGATAACCAGGATTTTCCAATTCAAAATCAGGATGCATTTGAACCTTACTCTCGGTAGAAAGCTTTAAACCACTAGGTAGTGCCGCATTCATTACTTCTCCTATATGGCAGCAATAATAACTGGCCAACCAGCCCCAGAATTTGATTTGCAAGGCATTTACTATAGGATAATCATCCAGTAAGTCTAGAATGGGCTTGGCTTTATATGCTTCTGGAGCCTTTTGATGGACTTTAGCCACAATGCCTGTGAGGATCCTTTTCCTTCCAAATTGAACCATTACACGATAGCCTATGCCTATTTCCTCCTGAATTTCAGGTCCTATACTATAGGTAAATGTAAGCGGAATAGGCACCGGAAGGATAATGTCCGCGTACAGATCTTTACTTGATGAAGGATAGTTATTTCCAAAGAGGTCTTCCACTGTTAATCTTATTATCTAGTTTTGGGCAAAAATGGAAGCTGTTTGACGGCTTCGTCTATTGATTCCACAGGCCGCTTGCACGATTTATTAAAGCATACGTACAAAGTGGCCATCTCCCCTGACTTACCTGCTAGTATTGGAAGTTCGCTACTGAGATCATCTTCAGCAGCTGTCACCATATTGGGGTAATAATTAGCCTGAAGTGATAATCCAACATTTTTTGCCTCCTTTCCTTTTATCGCTACTTCAGCTGTAGGAACTGTTTTTTCCAAATAAAAGTTTGCCCAGTTGGCTAGAAAATCCGGTTCTTTCACCAACATTTCACTGACCAGTTGCAGCATGCTTTCTGCTTGCGAAAGGTAGGCATCATTGTATAGATATAGCCCTAACTGATGAAGATTCCTAGCCATCACTGAATTAGAGGCTGGAATAACATTGTCAAAGATTTCTTTTTTATCGGCTATCAGTTTTTCAGTATTGGGATCATTGAAATAGAACAAACCATCTGTTTCATCAAAAAATTTATCCATTACTCTTTGTGTCAATAAATCTGCCCTTTTGAGCCAAAGGGGATCAAATGTAATTTTATAGAGGGAAATAAAGGATTGAATTACAGCCCCATAATCTTCTAAAAAGGCTGGCGTGTAAGCCACATTCTCTTTAAAGTTGCGATACAAGACATTGTCAATTACCATTTGACACCAAATAAATTCCCCAGTCTCCAAGGCTGCCTTTCGAAATTCTCCTTCACCAATGGCTAAGTAAGCCTGAGAGAGCCCCACTATTACCCAACCATTCCATCCACTTATGATTTTATCATCCAATCCAGGGCTTATTCTTCTAGACCTATTTTCCAGAAGCCTTTCTTTTGCTTCCTTTAATTTGATTTCAAAAACAGCAATAGTAAACCCATGGTTTTCGGCAACTTCTTTATAAGGCATGGTTTGAAAAAGAATATTCCTACCCGATTCCCAATTCCCTTCTGGTTTAAGGCCATATAACTGGCTAAACCAAGCCAAATCTTCTCCTAATAATTCATCTAATTCCTCGTAAGTCCAAGTATAATACTTTCCTTCTACCCCTTCGCTATCTGCATCTAGGGCTGAATAAAAGCCCAATTCATTACTCCGCATTTCACTTAGTAACCAGCCTACTGTTTCTCTTACCTTTTCTTTAAAGAAAGGATCCTGGCTGTACTGAAAGGCCTTGCTGTAAAGACATAGCAATTGGCCGTTATCGTAAAGCATTTTTTCAAAATGAGGGGCAAACCATTCTCCATCTACACTGTAGCGGCAAAATCCTCCTCTCAGGTGATCATATATACCACCCATTCCAATTTTCTTCAATGTATAACAAACCTGTTCACCTATCTCCTTTTGAACATCCAAAATAGCCATGTCCAATAAGTAGTTCCAAATTACAGGCATTGGGAATTTAGGAACTCTTTTCATGCCACCCCATTCCATATCGATTCCTTTTAATAAATGCTCGGCCATTCCTCTTACCCTTTCTGCAGTAAATTCAGAGATTTCTCTCTTTAACCCGTATTTCTCAATAATGGACCTGTCAATACTTCTTCCAAAACCTTCGGCACTTTTAAGCAACTCCTCATATTGCTTCGAAAAGGCCTGGGCAACGCCAGACAACACTTTCATCCATTGATTTTTTGAAAAATAGGTACCTCCATAAAAAGGCTTCTGATCAGGCATCAGAAAAACATTTAAGGGCCATCCTCCCTGCAACCCCATTACCTGCACAGCCTCCATGTATATATTGTCCAAATCAGGTCTCTCTTCTCGATCAATTTTTATACATACAAAATGGCTGTTCATCAGATTAGCAACCTCCATGTCTTCGAAGCTCTCCTTCTCCATTACATGACACCAATGACAGGCAGAATAACCAATGCTTACCAATATGGGCTTGTGCTCAACTTTGGCTTTTTGTAAAGCTTCTTCTGACCAGGGATACCACTGTACCGGATTGTGCGCATGCTGTTGCAAATACAGACTTTTGCTTTTGATCAGTTTATTGGCTTTCATTTTAGGTTAGGTTCATCTGTTACAGACGATCTCAATTGATCATTAATGACTTGATTTTCTATGGAGAAATCCAAGTTGGCTGGCATCAGCGCTATTAGTTCCCGAAGTTTAAAAAGAAACTGATGATGGGCCTCTGATTGGGGATTAAATGGTCTATGGCTGAGATTCTTTTGAATTTGATCGATGTGTTGAATTAATTCCTTGGTTTCCTCATTGAAAAAAGCATTTTGAAATTCATTCCAAATATAATCTTCTGCCATTGAACTGGGGTGAATCATATCCTCCTTATAAAAGCGGTAATCCCTCAGGTCGTCCATCATGATTTCATAAGCTGGGAAATAATAGATTTCTGGATAAATTGAAACCAACCCGTGGCACAACACTTTTAGCAAGCTTTTACTTAGCTGATTTTCAGGTATTCCATCTTTGATATGCCTCACAGGACTGACTGTCAAAACCACCTGAATTTCAGGATTAACTTTCAATAGATTTTGATAAAATGCATTGAAAGTTTCAATCATTTCATTGAGACCAAGAATACTTTTGGAGAAGTATTGCTGGGGCTGTTTGTGACAGTTTGTTACTATACTATTACTCTCTATCAATCGATGAACAAAGGCAGTTCCTAGCGTAATCACCAAATGAGAAGCATTTTCAAGTTTATTTTTTACCTGCAACTGGCTTTTTTCTATTCTATCGGCAAGTTCGTCTACAGATCCCGCATTAAATGAAGAATGTAGTTGGTAATGAAAATAGTTGTCATGCCTATTCAAGTACAAATCTGGATTTACAGGCTTTGATAGAAGTGAATTAGTAAGAAGATTAAATATAGAATCTGGGTTGAAAGTCGTACCGAAAGGATTTACCAGCACATCAAATTTGCTTAGACTTAACCTTTCTCCCACCACTTCTGAAAAGCAAGACCCTATCGTCATCACCTGAGAGGAATGGTTTATTCCTTTAACACATTCCTTAAAGCGGAAAGTAGTTCTAAAACTTTTCATTTTCTAAAACATTTTTTTGCAACCCCCTATTTCTAGGGCTAAAATAAAAGAACAAATTAATGAAAATATAAGGGATTTGGAGCTTAAATAACCCCAAAGTTCAAATTTACTGTATTCATAAATGATTAGGTTAATTAATACGATATGTAAATTTTTTATTGTCAAAATTTCAATATTTAATAATAATTAATAATATTGTTACACAAATCACTTTTACCATTAACCAAATCAAAAATGGAATCAGCTTTATTAGAAAAATCAGTAGAAAACACTATTGCGAAGTTAAGCAAATTAAAAATCAGTGAAGGTTTGACCGCGGAACTGGAATGGTGCTTGGGAAGTTATCGGTTTGATAACAATCCTGAAGGTTTGAAAATGAAATCTAAGCTTGCTTTGGACTTATTGAAGGAAGCCAAAGAAAAGAGCAGCCGTTCGGTATCTAAAAAATTGATCACTGATCTGGAAAAGGCAATTGTAAACTAAAAAAGCCAGGATAAACCTGGCTTTTTTTATTCAAATACAGTATTGATTACTATTCAGCGACAACAACGAACTTAACGTTAGTTTTCACTTCTCTATGCAAATCAATTTCTGCTTCATATTCTCCTGAAGTAGATACTGGCTGATTAATAGAGATCTTTTTACGATCAATGTCAATGTTTTTCTCAGCCAATGCATCAGACAATTGCAAGGTAGTAACTTTCCCGAAAATCTTTCCGGAATCGCCAATCTTAGCTTTAATCTGTAATGTGATGCTTTCCAATTTCAAAGCTACAGCTTCCGCTTCAGTTTTGATTTTTTCTGCTTTATGGGCTGCTTGCTTGATATTTTCCTGCAAAACCTTCTTGTTAGAAGAGGTAGCAAGTAAAGCGAAGCCCTGAGGGATCAGATAATTACGTCCATAACCAGGTTTCACAGCTACCAAGTCATTTTTATATCCAAGTCCTTTTATATCCGTTTTTAAGATAACTTCCATTATTGTAATAATTTTTTTAGGTGAAGGATTATAGATAGTCTATTTCAAGCCATCTGCTACGTAAGGCAATAATGCCAAATGTCTGGCTTTTTTAATAGCCTGAGCAACCTTTCTCTGAAATTTTGCAGAGTTACCTGTCAATCTTCTAGGAAGAATCTTACCTTGTTCGTTTACAAACTTAAGCAAAAACACAGGATCTTTGTAATCTATATACTTGATGCCTAGCTTTTTAAATCTACAGTATTTTTTCCTGTTCTGCTCTCTGTTGATTGGTTCGTTTTTTAACGTCATTTTGCTGGCTCCTCCTTAGCTTCTGTTTTTTTATTGAATTCACCTTTTCTCCTTCTATCCGCGTAGATCAAGGAATGCTTGTCCATAACAGTGGTAAGAAATCTTAATACGGTTTCATCTCTTCTGAAATTGATCTCATACTTCTTAATCGCAGTCGGATCAACTTTGTATTCAACCATTACATAAAACCCAGTAGTTTTCTTTTGGATTGGATAAGCCAATTTTTTTAGGCCCCAATTCTCAACATTCACTACGTCTGCTCCCAATTCTTTTAACAAGCCTACATACTTGTCAACGGTATCCTTCATCTGAACTTCAGACAAAACGGGAGTAAGGATGAATACCGTTTCATAACTTTTTTGGAACATTCTTTTTAATTTTTGTTTAATATTTTAAAACAGTCTGCAAAATTAAGAGAAATGGGCCAATAATCAAAAAAATACTAGTTTATTTTATTTCGAATGTGCTTCTCCCTATTTCAGCACCATCAGAAAAAATCTTAACTGAATAAATCCCCTTCTCATAGTCCGATCCTTTTTCATAAAAGTAGGTCAGTTGTTGTTGGGTATTGTTAAAAACAAAATCCTGTTTAGAAGTATAAAAATATTCTTTGCCTTTTAATTCAAAAGTTCCTGAACCCTTGGCTATATCGAAAATAACTTGTTCGTTGGGGGACAGCACTTGCACAAAAACATCCCTCATTCCCGCTTCGGCAACTTTATTGTCTGCTATGTTGAATGAAACTTTCAACCTTGATAGCTGCCTGTTTCTAAACTCAGCCTCTCGTTCTCTCCCTCGAGAGTTAACAGCAGCTACAACTATATTTTCGGCTTTCAATCGGGAGGCAAGGTTAACTTTCTTTTCTAAATCACCCGTTTTAATATTAAGTTTGACTACCTCCTCCTCTATTTCCGATTTAGTTGTTTTTAATTCTTTATTTTCAGAAAATAACTGGACGTTTTGGGCTTTCAAACGAAGAATATCAGCATCCTTCTCTTCCATTAAAGTTAAATAGCTATCTATTTGAGTATTTAACTTGGCAATATCTTTGGCAGACCTATTCTTGTCTTGCTTCCTTTCCCTGATCAATTGGTCCTTTAACTTTACCAAGGCGTCTACATCACCACCAAGCCTTTGTATTTCCTTGATTCGTACTTCTAACTCTAAAGTCATCGAGTCAATTCTAGTATTTAGATGGCTGTTTTCTTCAGATAAAAGAAAGATTTCCTCACTCTTTCTGGATTTCTCACGGTGATCATTTAAAAGTCTCCACCCGCTAAGAAATACTAAAATCACCAAAACGATAATTAGAATATTTTTTCCCTTATCAACATTAATACTATTCTTATCAATCTTTTCCCCTTGACTCATACCACTATAGACACTTTACTATTGTATATTTCTTTTGGTTTGGACATTTATTTAAGTGCCAACATCAACCCGATAATCATTACAATTATCAGACCAGATTTAATATCATTTATCAAATAAAATTTTCTGATAACAACAAATTTAATAAATACCAATGCATCTAACAATCTTGAGAAGTATTATCTGCCTAAATAGCCCGCTTAAAATCCACCTGACTAAGCTAGATTGAAAGTATATAATCATTATTGACCCCCTGAGCGTTAAAAAACAACACGCCGCATTCAAAAAAATCTATGCTGCTACTAACCGACGGCATGTCTTTGATTTCATTCCAGGCCCTACTCATTTCCTTAGACCAATGGATGTCAGCGATTACCACGATACTATTTTCGTGAAGTTTTGGTGCTATTTTCTTGAAATAGTCCATTGTGGGTAGATACCTATGGTTGGCGTCTATCAATACAAAGTCTACATGTTCAATGTTTTGGAGTATAAAACCTAAAGTTTCATCAAGGTTTCCTGTAATAATCTTTACCTGCTCGAAGCGATTTAAATGACTCTTTGCAAAAAGTCCTAAGGTGGGATCCCCTTCGAAAGAATATAAATACCCATTTGTTACTGATGCGAGATAGGATGTATTTATCCCCAGAGAAGTACCCAAATCCATAACGGTATGTGCAGGCGTAGACATGCAGAGGAATTGATACAATAGTGAAAATTTAACTGGAGTGGTCGCTTTTTTCGCTATGGAACCCACTTGCTGCGTTTGGCCATTGCCCCAGCGAGAACCTGCCCCAAAATCAATTCTTTTTATATGTTCTTGAGAAGCTAAGAAGGTATTTCTTTGTTGTTCAATTTCTGGGTTGCCTCTTCTATTGTCTCTTAAAAAGACTTTTAGATTTTGGTAAAGCTTGAAAAAAAATGGTGAGTGTATACTGTGCTGGTCTTCTTTGAGTAAAAAGTAAAGAAAGTATTCCCAGGAATGGAAAAGCATTGCGGATTTATCAGTTGTTGAAAATATTGGCGATTAGTTGGAATTCCGGAATGGTTACAGTCAATAATTTTCCATCAATTAGCTTTTCGACATAAAATTCCCCCTTCATTTTGCCCATTCCAGACCTAATGGTACAACCTGATAAATAAGTATGAGCACTTCCTGATTCCAATACAGGCTGTTGCCCTACAACTCCCTCGCCTTCCACTAACTTCAGTGATTCTGCGGCATCATGAATTTCCCACTTCCTTCTTAACAGTTGAATGGTAAAGGGGTTTCGGTTTTCTATGGTAACTTTATAAGTAAAGACGAAATGATGTAAATTAGGATTTGAAAATTCTTTTTGATAGTTCGCCTCAACACTAATTTTTATACCTTCTGTAGTAGCAGTTGCCATTTTGTTTTTTTAATTCAAAACTTATCCGAAATTTGAATTATTGTCTCAAATATACCAATAGAAAACTTATTAATGAACGTCAAATTAGAAAATAGTTGGAAACAATTGCTGGGTGATGAGTTTTCGAAGCCCTATTTTGATTCTCTGGTAAATTTTGTAAAATCAGAATATGCGTCAAAAACCATTTACCCCAAAGGGGATACTATATTTAAGGCTTTTGATTTATGCCCCGTAGACAAAGTGAAAGTGGTTATTTTGGGTCAAGACCCTTACCATGGCCCTAACCAAGCCCATGGACTGGCCTTTTCAGTGAAAGAAGGCGTGCCATTTCCACCTTCCTTACTGAATATTTTTAAGGAATTAAAAAGTGACTTAAACCTACCATTTCCATCGCATGGCAATCTAGAAAGATGGGCAGAACAAGGAGTTTTACTGCTAAATGCTACACTAACAGTAGAGGCAAATAAAGCAGGAAGTCATCAGAAAAAGGGTTGGGAAAGATTCACTAGCGCTGTAATAAAAAAATTAGCTTCCCATAAATCGAATATTGTTTTTCTACTTTGGGGAGCTTATGCACAAAAAAAGGCCGAAGAAATAGAGGCAGACAATAACTTAAAATTGCAAACTTCCCATCCAAGTCCCCTTTCTTCCTATAGAGGCTTTTTAGGATGCAAACATTTTAGCCAAACCAATGCCTATTTAGAAGCACATGGAATGGTTCCCATAAAATGGTAAAGATAAAATATTAAATAGTGGGAATCGGTAGGCAGTATTTTCTTATTGAAAGTTCACTTAGGCATCTTCAGTCCGGGCTTTTTTTATTTTGGCATCGTTGGTGATTCAACTAGGTCTTATTGAAATCGGTAGGCATTTCCTAAAAACATTAAACCCCATGCTAAATTTAGCATAGGGTTTAATGTTTTTCCTATCAGTCAAAAAGACCAATACTTTATTACCAATTAACTTTAAAAGTAATGTAATAGATAATGATGTAAGGAATTAATCAATGGATTTAAAAAATCTATTCCATCTAATTTTATTAAACATTGATTTGTGCTTTTCTAGGGACAACCAGAGGAACCAAGCTTTGCCTACGACATGATCTTCAGGTACAAACCCCCAAAATCTTGAATCCAATGAATCGTGTCTATTGTCACCCATCATGAAGTAATAATTTTGCTTGAAGGTATAGGTTTCCTGTTCCACCCCATCAATAAACAACTTGTTTTCCTTCACTATTACATTATCATGCCCTTCAAATTTTTCAATTGTAAAAGAGTAGCGTCTAACATTGTCCTCATCGAGTGTGATCGTTTGACCTTCTGCAGGCACTTCGAGTGGACCGAAATTATCCTTGTTCCATTTATAGAAAGCCCCGTCAGGGAAAATATTAGAATCGCCTTGGCCAGGTTTGCTAATTCGCTTTTGAATAGACGAAATGGCTGGAGATTTCTCCAATTCTTTGATCATTTGGTCTGTTGCAAATACAAAGTAACCTGAGTTATCCGAAAAAGAATAATAGCTATCTGGATTTATGCCATAGCGATCAAAGAATTCTGCATTCAAGGGTCTATTAACAATGACATCATAAGAATACTGCATTTCCTCAGGATTCTCTGCGGCCTTGCCATTCACATACACCTGTGCCTCTTTTATTTCCAAAACATCTCCAGCGACGGCAATTGCCCGCTTTATATAGTTGGTTTTTAAATCAACGGGATACTGAAATTCTTCTGGGAAATTAAATACCACTACATCGTTTCTTTTAATAGAGGTAAAGCCAGGCAATCTGTAATAAGGCAGTTGGATTGCTTCAGAATAGGATTTGAGTTCTGTACCCCAAATTTTCTGATGGGTTAATGGAACCTGAAGAATGGTTTTAGGTACTCTTGTACCGTAATGCATTTTACTTACAAAAAGAAAATCGCCTACCAAAAGGGATTTTTCCATAGAAGCAGTAGGAATAGTAAATGGCTCCAATAATATCCACCTAATCAAACTTGCTGCAATGACTGCAAAAAGCAGTGCATCTATCCACTCTCTTGAGGCTGATTTTTTGTTTTTTTCTTGATTCATTTTTATCTAGTTAAAAGTCCAAAAAATCATCCATTGATAACACACCCTTTTTACCAGGCAGCCATTCGGCAACCAAAACAGCTCCCAAGGCAAACCCTTTTCTATTGTGAGCAGTGTGGTTAATCGTTATATCATCAATTTCAGACTTATAGGACACAATATGTGTCCCTGGAGCAGGGTCTATTCTTTTAGAAGTAATTGGTAGGGCACCCTCCTTTTGAGGGGTATCACCATCTTGCAACTCCCAGTTGGAGTATCTTTGGTTATTCTTAATCAATCCCTCAGCAAGGGTAATAGCGGTACCACTAGGAGCATCTTTTTTCTCTGTGTGGTGTATTTCTTCAAGAGTAGCTTTATAGGCTTCCTGATCATTCATTAGTTTGGATAGAAAAGCATTGACTTTAAAAAATATATTTACCCCAATACTAAAATTAGAAGTATAAAATAGTGAGCCGTCTTTTTGTTTGCACAGGTTAGTCACCCCATCTTTATCATCCATCCATCCTGTGGTACCTACTACTACAGGCACTCCATGTTGCATGCACCAGGTGATGTTTCCTACAGCGGAGCCAGGCTGACTAAATTCTATGGCTACATCTATCTTACTTGTGTCCAAATGGTCTAGATCGGCTACATTTTCTATATTTATTTTGGCCACTATTTGATGGCCTCTATCTTCCGCCACCTGGGAAATGATTTTTCCCATTTTTCCATATCCTAATATCAGAATATTCATATTAAAATTTAATTTTTAATGATAGCCCTATTGCATTATTATTGGCTAGTAAAGGCTCCATACTAGGTTCAAGTTTAAAGGTAAGGTCATCGCTGACATCAAACCCTGAAAGGTGGGCGTCTACAAAAGCATCCACAGCACCCAATGCATAAATGACCCCAAAAACCATATACATGGCATCCCTATTTCTCCTCCAATAATTGACATTTCTTATAATGCCGTCTTCATTCAAGTTAGGAAAGGGGCTTGCTTCAGTGCCTTCTCGTACTATATCAAGTGCCAAGATAAATTCTTTGTATCTCCTATTGTTAAAATTCAAAAAATACACCGCAGCTGAAACACCACTGTAAAGTAAAGGTAATTTCCAGACTTTTTCATTATATACCTGACCTGCTCCAGGGAACATTAGAGATAAATAAAGGGCTTTTTTAGGATCTTTAACATTTGAGGGGGCTTCATTACCCAAGGAATCGGTTAAAGAGTCATTACTTTCTTGTTCTTGGGCAATAGCTGAATGTGTCATTAATAGACATAAAAGCACTAAAACAGCAGGCATAAGTTTTGCATGGATATTAAATTTGTCTGCCATAAATAAATTCAGACATTTCACTTAGATCAATTCGAGAATTTCAAGAATCCTGTTAAGGTCACTGGTAGAGTGAAAGGGGATTTTAATTTCTCCTTTATCCTTTTTATCTGATTTTAAAGAAACTTTGGTACCAAAATGCGAAGCTAGTTTTTGCTGAAGCTTATTGATCTCATATTTCTTTACAGGATCCAAGCTTTCTGTTTCTTTGGCTTCCTTCTTTTGAGCACCTTCGTTAAGCTCTTTCACAAGTGCTTCTACTTTCCTTACACTTAACTCCTCTTCTACGGTTTTTTTGAAAATGGCGAGTTGCTTGTCTACGTCTTCAATATTGATCAAAGCCCTGGCATGCCCCATACTTATTTTTTGATCCCTGATACCAGCTTGAATATCTGGTGGTAATTTCAATAAGCGAAGGTAATTGTTTACTGTAGTTCGGTTCTTCCCTACCCTATCGCCAAGTTGTTCTTGCTTAAGCTCACACTCTGCTAAGAGCCTTTGATAGGAATGCGCTATTTCTAATGCATTGAGGTTTTCTCTTTGAATGTTTTCGATCAAAGCCATTTCCAGCATCTGCTGATCGTTGGCAGTTCGAACATAAGCAGGAACCTTTTCTAAACCAGCAATTTTTGATGCTTGAAATCTCCTTTCACCAGAGATAAGTTGGTATTCATTTTCAGCCAGTCTCCTGACTGTAATTGGCTGAATAATCCCTTGAACTCTAATAGAATCCGCCAGTTCTTCTAAGGCAGTTTTATCAAAATGCGTTCTTGGTTGATATGGATTTACTTGAATATCTGTTAAAGAGACCTCAAAAATACCAGCAACTGGGTGTTTTTCTTCTGAATGGTCTGAATTCTTTTCTTTTTGAGGAGAATCCTTTAATAAGGCCCCTAAACCTTTTCCCAAAGCGCCTCGCTTTTTACTATTTGTTTTATTAACAGTCATTGTTCTTTTATATTCAATTTTCTTTAACCAATCCATTTTTAGCTGCTATTTCGCTGGCTAAATTCAAGTAAGCCACAGCTCCTTTACCTGTTGCATCAAAAGCAACAACTGGCATACCAAAGCTAGGAGACTCGCTCAATTTCACGTTTCTAGGAATGATCGTGTCAAAAGTCATGTCTTTAAAATGCATACGCACTTCTTCTACAACTTGATTGGATAGTCTTAATCTAACGTCATACATGGTTAAAAGTATGCCTTCAATCTCAAGTTCTTGATTCAATCTTGTTTGGATAATCTTAATGGTGTTTAATAACTTGCCCAATCCTTCCAATGCAAAGTATTCACATTGCACAGGAATCACCACTGAATTGGCTGCGGTAAGCGCGTTAATGGTTATCAAACCTAGAGACGGAGAGCAATCTATGATAATGAAGTCATAGCGATCTCTGATCTCTTGAATAACTCCCCTCATCTTTTCCTCTCTATTTTCAAGATTCACCATTTCGACTTCAGCACCTACCAGGTCTATGTGTGAAGGAACCAAATCCAAATGATCGATTTCAGTAGAAATAATGATTTCATTGATATCATTTTCATTTACCATACACTCGTAAATGCTAATTTCTATCTCCTTAGGATCAAAGCCCAAGCCAGATGTGGTATTGGCTTGGGGATCTGCGTCGATCACCAAAGTTTTGTATTCCAATACAGCTAAGCTGGCTGCTAGGTTCATGGCTGTAGTGGTTTTCCCTACTCCTCCTTTTTGGTTGGCTATTGCGATTACTTTTCCCATTGTTTTTTAAAGCGAAATACTTTCCCCTATGTTTAGCAAAATCAAATCTTTCCCCCTTTCCTCTTCCTCAATTATTTGCGGCATTATTTATTAATTTCAATTGGTGCAAATGTATCATGGTGCATACCTTTAATTTCATCCATCCCTACTAAATCGGCAGCACTAAGTGCATCTGTATTACTTATGGTAAAGTTATCCTCAATTGGTAAAATTGCAAAATCCATGTCAAATGAATCTCCAATTAATTTCATGTCATAACTTCAGACATTTTAACGTATCAAATTAAAATCCCCTGATTAAACGTTACAGCGTTTTTACTATGAATTCTCACCAAAAGAAGCGTCTGAAAGTGCGCTATTAAATAGTACTCTTACTAATTCGACACTATAAAATCAAAGCCCTCTTATCCTCATGTTTTATTCCAAAACGTTCTTAATACCATTTAGAAAACCTCGTAAAAGCTCCAAAACTCGAAACCCAGATAGCCTTATCATGATTTACAATCTTTCCAAAATCAAAGCATGGCCCTTTCGACCAAAATTGATTTACACATTGAGTGGATATAATATCAAACTCTATGTCAGAAGCAAGTGAATTGGGTGAAATAAAAGAGATGCTTTCAATTTGCACCAAGAAAGTCGAATGACCAAAATACTTCTGTTCAATCATAGATTATTTTGAATTCCGATTTTTCATGCGATTACAAATATATCATTTTAATCCGAACTATGGCCAGCAAGCTTGCCCGTTCCACCAGTTTAAAAAACAAGTCCTTAATAATCAACCTTTTTAATCAAAACTAATTGTTTCGCTAATTTAAACCAACTGGCTTTTTAGCTTTTATGCTAATGGCATAGAATTATTCATTTTAGGCGCTACATGGGCTTAGGTAAAGCAAAAATCCTTTTCAAAAAGCCAATCGTGTTAACAAAATCCATTGTTCAATTTCACGAGTCTGAAACCTTGAGTTAATTGGGCATAAAAAAAGGTATGGAAATTTCCATACCTTTTTATTATCGTTGATTTGATAATTTATTTGTCTTTGCCTTTTCTTTTCTTGGTCTCACTTTTGTTACTTTCAGAGGCCTTCATGGCTTGTTCGATCTTCATTTGAAACTTAGATTTTTTCTTATTGGCATTTTTAAGTTTGCTTTCTTCCACCTTCGCTCTGATCTTATCATCATCCACAAATTGCTTGATCAAATATTGCTGACCGAATGTCACCATATTGGATACAAAATAATAAAAACTTAAAGCTGCTGGGAATGAATTTAATACAAACATAAATACTACAGGCATCACGTACCCAATGTTTTTCATGGGGCCTTGAGCAGTTGTCAACTGATTATTGAAATGCGTATAGGCAATCTGCGAAACCGTCATCAGTAGAGTAAACAAACTTACATGAGAGCCATAAAAGGGTATGGTAAAAGGGAGATTCGCTATAGAATCATAAGTGGACAAATCATGTGCCCATAAAAATGATTCCTGCCTCAACTCAATTGAATTCGGGAAGAAAAAGAACATGGCCAGTAAAAATGGCATTTGAAGCACCATAGGCAAACATCCTGAAATAGGACTAACCCCAAGCTGACTAAAAAGTTTCATCTGCTCTTGTTGCATCTTGGTTTGGTCTTCACCATACTTTTCCTTCAACTCATCTATCTCCGGCTTGATCACCCTCATCTTTGCCATACCAATGTATGACTTGTAAGTCAATGGCAAAAGGAACAATTTGATTATGAAAACAATCAGAATTATTATTACCCCATAGTTATCAAAGAAATTTTCGAGCCAATGGAATAAGTTAACGATGATGTATTTATTCACCCAGCTAACAAAAACATAGCCCATGTCCACATTTTTGTCGAACTCCGGTGTTACATTTTTGAGTATCTTGTAATTATTAGGCCCAAAATAATAACTTACTTCACCTGTTATTGGAAGCATTAAAGTGGCAGACATGTTCTTCACATAAGAAGAATCCAACGGAGTCTCCTGTGCCAAGTTGCCGCTATTAAATTGATCTTTTGCAATAATTCCAGTGGTGAAAAAGCGTTGCTTGAAGGCAACCCATTTTAAGGGCTCTCCTATTTGTTCGGCATCATCATCTTCACCTGTTGACAAATAATCATAGGATTCATCCGAAGTGTAGAAATTCATATAGGTTTTTCTTCTGGATTCACCCATATCTTCTTCCAGTCGCTTAAGCTCACTGGTCCAGTTGATCGTCAACTTATCGTCGCTGATCAATCCGTCTAATCCGTTTCCTTCAATTTGGTGAGAAACCTGGTAACCTGTAGGTAGCAGTTGGTATTTCCTTACGATGCTTCCTGATCCAGCATTTGCCGTGAAAGTTACAGTACTTACCTGTTCCCCATCAATGAGTTCACTGGATTCATTGGCTACAAAGAATAGATCATTTAAGCTTAATTCTCCTTGCTTGGAATTAATTTTATAGTCTAACTTTCCACCTTTGCTATCAAACAGTATTAATGGCTGCTGATCGAAAGTTTTAAAACCTTTGATTTCTACATTTTGAATTTCCCCACCCTTATTGGATAAGGTTATTATCATGTTTTCATTTTCTAATACAGTAGTTTTTTCTTGTCCCCTTACAAGGTTAGAAAAATCGCCATATTTTTGCTTTTCAGCTACACTACTCAGACTATCAGAAGTTGCATTATCAACTTGCCCAATTCCCTGATCTGTACCAACCGAATTAGAACGTACTTGTGTACTTTCAGTGGTTGTTTGAGGTTCGATAATTGGTTGTGGATCACTCGCAAAAAAGAGGGAATACACCAAAATTACCGCCGCGAAAAGAATTAGTCCTGTCGCTTGATTTTTATCCATAATTCAATCGGTTGTTTAATACAGGTTTTTACCTGTCACTAAATAATTATTTACGATTTATTTCTTTTATTCTCACTTACCGCTTTGATAAACCTCACAAATAAAGGGTGAGGATTCAAAACAGTACTTTTGTATTCAGGGTGAAATTGTGAACCAATGAACCAAGGGTGCTCCTTCAACTCAATAATCTCCACCAATCCTTTTTCAGGGTTTTTCCCAGTAGCAATCATTCCATTTTCCTCAAAAACCTGAAGGTACTTATTGTTAAACTCATACCTGTGTCGATGTCTTTCTGAGATTTTAGATTTTCCATAAGCAGTAAATGCTCTAGATCCTTTTTTCAATTCACAAGGATAAGCTCCAAGTCGCATGGTCCCTCCCATTTGTTTTACCCCTTTTTGTTCTTCCATAAGAAAAATTACGGGGTCTTTACAATCAGGATCTATTTCAGTAGAAGAGGCCCCTTCTAAACCCAGGACGTTTCTTGCAAACTCAATGACAGCTACTTGCATTCCCAGGCAAATGCCAAAGAAGGGAATTAAATTCTCTCGGGCATACTTGGTAGCGATTAGTTTACCTTCCAATCCTCTTACGCCAAAGCCTGGAGCAACTAGAACACCATCTATAAATTCAAGCTTTTTATCGATATTCCCTTCATTTAATTCTTCTGAGGAGACCAAGTGAAGGTTTACCTTGCATTCTAATGATGTGCCAGCATGTATGAAAGATTCGATAATGGATTTGTAAGCATCAGGAAGAGAAACATATTTCCCTATCAAGGCTATGTCTACTTCCATTGTTGGATTCTTCAGCTTGCCCAAAAACTCTTTCCAATGCTCAAGCTCTGTGTTTGTTTTGGAAGTGATTTTCAACTTGGTCATCACCCGTTCGTCCAAACGCTCCTTTTTCATCAACAAAGGAACATCATAAATAGAATCAGCATCCATTGCTTCAATCACACAATTCAATTGAACGTTGCAAAACTGAGCAATTTTCTTTTTAACATCTACAGGCAAATGATGTTCCGTTCTGCAAACCAAAATATCTGGCTGAACACCTGCTTCTAACAATTGCTTTACAGAATGTTGGGTGGGCTTTGTCTTTAATTCTTTCGCGGCCGAAAGGAATGGAATTAATGTTAAGTGAATAACCAAAAAATTGTTAGGACCTAAATCCCACCTAACTTGTCTTACTGCCTCTACGAACGGTAAAGATTCAATGTCTCCAACGCATCCGCCAATCTCAGTAATAATTACATCATACTTGCCCTCACTTCCTAATTTATAAAAATTGTTTTTGATCTCATCAGTAATGTGAGGAATTACTTGAACTGTCTTACCAAGATATTCTCCCTTTCTCTCTTTGGTAATAACATTGTTATAAATCCTGCCGGTAGTAACATTGTTACCTTGAGAAGTTGCAGTATTTAGAAACCTTTCGTAATGCCCTAAATCAAGATCTGTTTCAGCACCATCTTCGGTTACATAGCATTCCCCATGTTCGTAAGGGTTCAATGTTCCTGGATCAATGTTTAGGTAAGGGTCAAATTTCTGGATGGTAACCGAGATACCCCTTGATTGAAGAAGCTTAGCAAGTGATGCAGCTATAATTCCTTTTCCAAGTGAGGAGGTAACTCCTCCGGTAATAAAGATATGTTTTGTGGACGCAGCCATAAGAACGGTTATATGAAATTTTGTTTATATTCTTATGGGATTCAAAATTAGGTAAAATAATTGAATTGAAGGCCTAGAATTGAGTTAATATTTTGATTTGAAAATCTAAATAGTTTGACGCTAGGATTAACATGCCCACTAGCAAAGCGTTAGCTGCACTCCTTCAAATTAACCGTTAGCATCATTAGTTTTTTATTCTACAGCGTTTATTAAAGTACCAATCCCGCTAATCTGAATCTTAACCACATCTTTAGATGCTAAGGTAAAATCACTGCCTGGTACAATACCCGTACCTGTCATCAAAAAAGAACCTTCTGGAAAGCTATATTCTGAATATAAGTAGGTGATCAACTCTGTAAAATCTCTTTTGATCTGATCAATGGTTACGGCATCACTAAAAATTAAGTTACTGTCTCTGATTACCTCTAGTTTTATCTCAGTACTCTTCGGCAATGGCTTGTCAGTAATGTATATACAGGGCCCCAAAGCTGTGCTTCCATTGTATACCTTGGCTTGGGGAAGGTACAAAGGGTTTTCACCTTCTATACTTCTAGAACTCATGTCATTCCCTATGGTATAGCCTAATATTTTTCCTGAAGTACTTGCCAACAGGGTAAGTTCAGGTTCAGGAACATCCCAAGTTGAGTCCTTTCTGATTCTAACTTTTTGCAAATGCCCCATTACCCGAGCACCGGTAGATTTCATAAATAATTCTGGACGGGCGGCATTGTAAACCTTTTCATAAAAAGTGCCACCTCCACTGTCCTTAGATTCTTCTTGTCTACCTAATTTGCTCTTGAAATAAGTTACTCCACTCGCCCATACTTCCTGGTTTCCTACAGGAGGTAATAGATCTTCATTGATCCAATGGTGGGCTTCTTCTGATACCTTTGAAGACTGAACAATCTCTTCAAGCTTACGGAACAAGTTATCGTCATTTATAAACCTGTCCCAATTTTCATTGGGTTGGGTATAAAATTGATTATTTGTCTCTATAACAATACCTTTCTTAGTTCTGTAGATCTTCATAATTAACAAACTTAAAATATGTGAAGTAGAAAAGCGAATTTAATTTGATTAAAGGTCGATTTCAAACATCCTTTAATATTTATAAACCATATCCTTAGCAGCATTAAATTGTTTCAGTTTGCTATAAACCAGAAAAGGCTCTCTGAATAATTTTCAGAGAACCTTTTCACATAAATCCTTAAATTAAGGATTAACGATAAGTCTTTGCTTATTGATGATCGTTTGCTCGTTGCTAATACTTACGAGGTAGACACCTTGAGAAAGATTGTCAAGTGGGATGTTGAATTGATTGTTTGAAGTTTGAATTCCACTCAAATCAAAGTGACTTACCAACTGACCATTCATATTGTGGATAAGAACCCGACCTTGACCCATTTCTGCATTAAGTTCCAAAGTAGCTCTTCCTTTTGCAGGGTTAGGAAAAATACGGATCTCATCAGCAGTTACACTTTCTGTATAAACATCCATTTCTTTATAACCTCTGTTGTACATTTCTTCTTGAAACTCACTTTGTGCTGTCCTTAAGTTGGCGGTTATATTTGCACCCTTGGCAGCACTACCTATGATAGCAATTCCAGAGATACTTGCATTGTTTACTGAAGCATTTAATTCTAGTGTTAAAACACCATTCGTTACTTCAACGTTTTCGAAAGACAGTAAAGTAGGTGCATTTTTATTTTCTACGAAAAGATCAAATTTGCTTTTTAACACTTCTCCTTGAAGAGAAATGTCATAGACTCTTTTTCCAGCTTTGGCAGTGCCTCCCGCATATCCAAACCATACTTCATTGTGCATGGTAAAGACTGTGTAAGAACCATTGGGAACAGGGATGCTGTATTTTAGGTTTTTACCACTTCTTTCTGACTGGAATAAGGCTTCAACATCTATTTTAGTATTATCATAACGGCCAGTGCCTTTGTTGTAATATTGTTTTGTATTTGCTTCGGCCAGGTAAGTGATGCCATTTAAAGTTGCATTTGATTTTCCACCAGTATTTAAAAAGAAAAGGTGATCAGAACCAGGTTTCTGAGAAGCCTCTTGGCTCTCCTGGATTATGGATATTCCCGAGATCGAGGCATTGTTTACGCTCGCGATCAATTGTAGGTTTAATACGCCGTCTTTTACTTCAATTCCTTCGAAAGAAAGTATGGTTTCCTGATTTTTGTTTTCCAAGTATAAGTCCAGGTTTTCTTTGACTACTTTTCCCTCTATTGCAATATCAAATACTCTTTGTCCAGCTCTCTCAGATCTTCCTTTTTGGCCAAAATACAATTCGTTGTGATAGGTTTTTACAGTATATAATCCATCTTCTAGAGGTATTTCGAATAAAAGTTTATTGTCAAACCTTGTGGATTGGAATAAGGCCTCATCACTACCTTTGTCATTAACAGACACATTAGATCCTGAAGTTACTAAAAATTCATTGTTTAGTTTTTCGAAAGTTTGACCATTGAAAGCTATCGATTTTTCATAACCAGTATGATAATAAAATGCTCCCAATACTTCACTTGATCCACTTTCAGCAGGCTTGCTTTCGACAACTTCAATTGCTTTCTTTTTAGCTGTAAATTCTATTTCCGAAGAGGTACTTATATTTCCTTTTTTATCTGTAACAGAAGCCCAAACATAGTTTCCACCAGCAGGTATTTCTGCAATAACAGCCTGGTAAGGTAATTCCGAGCAAGAACCTACCAATTTCAACCCACAATAAAAGTCAACTTTTGCAATATTGTTATCCAGGTTGGTGATTGCACTAGTCAAGGTAATTTTGTCCCCTTCAGTAACCTCTGACGTATTCTCTTTGATAGACAATTCAATGCTTGGCTTTTTATCTTCCATAATTTGCGGGATAATGGCAACCGCAGAGATCAACGCATTGTTAGATGAAGCCATTAGGTCAAGGTTTAAAAAACCATCCTTAATTTCTATTTCATTAAAAGTAAGGGTTGTTTCTTGATTTGCATTTTCTAAGAAAAGGTCTAGGTTCTTTTTGACTACTTTTCCTTCTATTGCAATATCAAATACCCGTTGTCCAGCTTTTTGAGACTTTCCTTTTTTACCAAAATACAATTCGTTGTGGTAGGTCTTAACAGTATAGATTCCGTTCTCTACAGGTATCTTGAATAACAGTTTATTGTCAAATCTTGCTGTCTGGAACAAGACTTCATCACTACCCTTCTCATAATTTGAAATATTTGATCCTGAAGACAGGAAGAATTTACTGCTTAATTTTTCAAAGACCTGACCTTTGTAAGCAATTGGACCTTCATTTCCGAAATGATAAAAAGCGCCATCCTTACTGTCTGTGGTATTTTCAATCTCTTCGACCTTTTCTACCTGAGTTGCCTTAGAAACACGGATGAGCACTACTGAACCATAAGGAGGGATAGTAACCTTTCCTGAAAATTTCTCTAATTTTGCATTTACGTATTCACCTGATAAAGCAATAGTTTTGCTACTTTTAGTTGGATTGAATTCAAAGATAATTTCTTCATCAGGATTAATAAAAGAAGCTTCCACTTCTACCAATTCCAAATCATCTACCCAATAGGTGAAGTTAGCTTCAGTAGTGGTGATCAAAAGAGATACCTCATTTACATCTGCAAATGGAGAAACAAGTACTTCAAATCCATTAAGATCAGTTTTGACTTCAAAATTAGTCATTGCAGACAATTTCTCCCAAGGAGTACCAGTATACCTTAAATAAGTCTGAATGTTTCCTGATTTATTTGCCAAAGCATTGAATTTCAACATGTAGGTTTTGTCTTTCTTCATTTTACCTAAATTGATTTTCACTGCACTAGCTCCTGAACCGCTAATTTTAAGGGCTCCACCATTGGTTTTGCTGTTGCTGTCCCATTGCTGCTTGCATTTGCTACAGGAAACACCACTAACATTTTTGGCAAAGGAAGAATTAGCATATAAGCTAGAACCGATTTTCTTTTTGATAGTATAGGTAGAGATATCAACTGAATTACTTACCGAGTTCTTGTCTTTACCGAATTTAGCAGTCCATTGTTCTAAATTATCTACAGCTTCTATTTTCTTACCATTATTCACATATTCGTTAACAATGCTAAACTCATCACCAAGTGGTCTGAAAAAATAGTTTTTATCAAAATCAGCCATTATTTTAATGTCATTTTTATGAGAATTGACATTTAATGAATTTTGATTGGCACTCTTAACAAAAAATTGGTTGTTTTCAATATTCACTTTCCTTGTGTCTTCTCCAATAACATTGTTTCCTAAAGTAACAGATGTATGTGAGTTGTAAAAAGTATTATTTGTTACTAGGATATTGTTCACATTAGACATTTTCAAGCCATTGTTTTCAGTATTAGCAACCGTATTGCCAGTAATTTCAATATTGTTTGAATGGTCATCAAGGAAAATACCTTCGGCCAAAGGTCTGTAATTGATACCTTTATCAGGAATTCCTCCTTTACTGCCTATACTATTTACAACAATATTGCCTTCAATTTTTCTTCCTCTATAGCCTTGGTATTTTACGCCACCAAAAGTATAAATTCCTCCACCGTCACCTTTAATTTGGCAAAACGTGTCTACATAATTATTTTTAACTACTGAATAATTACCATTAAATTGAATACCATTGAAACCAGAGTTGATAACGGCATTGTTTTGAACAAGTACTTTCTCTCCATAAGCAAATATTCCAATCCCTGAGGCATCTTCATTTTGCGTTCTTCCTGCGATCAAAGCAGTTTTTCTGATCTCATTGTCTTTGATTTTTGCGTTATCATTGCCATACCTTAGGTACAAGCTATTATTATAGGTATTAGTGATGATATTTCTTTCAATTACTAAGTCCAACACACTCAAGGCAAGGATACCATTTTCACCAGAAAAACTGATTTCTGAATCACTGACCCTTATATTCTTTCCGCCTTTAAATTCGATTGCATCATTGTTAGCTCCTTTAAACTGAATGTTTTCAATGAAAATGTTTTCGTCTCTGTAGTCTTTTATCAAAAGGTTCTGTAAAGTACTAACTTCTACTTTTAAGGATGACGGGTTTCTATTACCGAAGAAGACGTTTATTTTTTTCGTGGAAGGATTAAAATACCATTCTCCAAAAGTATCGAGTGTTTTGATGTGGTTCTGGATAAAAAACCCAAAATCTTTTTCAGCTTTATAAGCACTGGCTGAACCATTGTAACGAATTCGGCTCCCACTATGTGATGAGATTTGATGGGTATCAATTACCCACTGATTCTTTTTAATGACAACCTCAGCGCCTTTCCAACTAGGGGTACCACTCAATTCACTACTGGAAATTTGGTTGAAATCGATTACCTTTTCAATTTTTAAATAACCTTCATTACCAACATTACTGTTGGGATATCTTCCCAATTCATGAATTTCACCATTGATCAAAAGTACCTTAACGGATTTGGTATCAATTGAAGCGCTACTTTCATAAATACCATTTCCAATAGACTTCCAACCATTTATCCCTTTAAAAGAAGTAATAACTGGCTTGGCCCCCGAACCGTAAGCTCCAATTTTAATAGGAGAGGTAGTTGACCCTGATGCTTTAATATGTAAAGTACCATAAAAAACTTCTCCTCTTTTAAACAAGATAGCATCTCCAGGCTTCAAATAATTAATATAGGAATTAACTTTATCAATAGATTTCCAAGGAGTATTAGCATTTTGTGCTTGTGAAGAAGAGCGATTATCATTTCCAGACTCTTGAGATACATAAAAATTTGTAGCATATCCCTGGGTAAGTGACATTGCTAACGAAATCAGAATGAAGATGTAGATAAATGAAGCTTTCATGGTATTAAATTTTAAAGTTTAGATTATTTCGTTTTTCAAATCCCACCTTATTTATCAGGTGTCTGTTGATTTTGTCCTACTTTTTTTGACTTATAAAATCTCAAAACGGCATTTCAATAAAAAGAATCTTGTTTTTTGATTTTCATACATATCAAAATGAAATTCTAAATATGAATCTCATTTCAATAATTAACAGTATAAAATTCTTAAAACCAAACTTTTGTGATGTAGGAAATATTGGGAGAGAGATGGGAAAATTGAATAATTTCAATAGATGAATTAAATTTTGCTTTTGAAATTCTAAATTTTGTTGGTGATCGAAAAAATGAGTACTTAAAAAAAAATCAAATTATTTTAATTTTTTTTTATTAAAATAAATAAACGTTTAATAATGGTTTATTATCTATAAAAATTTAAAACAAGAAAATTAATAACCTTATATTTACTGACATAAATAAGTATTATATAACTTATATATTATCAATTTAGAGCAAAAAATTTCTAAAAACTTTTTTGAGTATGTATAAAACAATTGAAATCTATAGTGACTATATTACGATGCATTACATCGCTTAAAAAATGCATTAAATAAAAAAAAGTAGGGTATTTCAGGGTATTAAAGCTTAATTTTGAAATCTACCCTCATGCATAGTAAACCCTAATACAGCAAAGCGTCTCCCCTTCTTTGAGTTCAAGGCATGCCTCCTAACTTTGGCGGTGACACAATCCCACCTATCCTGGCAATCTTAGCAGGAAGTAATTCTAACAGTAATTGAAAGACAATGCTAAGTCTCATTAAAGCTTTAAAGCCTCGCTGGAAAATTCTACAATTTAAAATTCACAAAAAAAACTCCGAACAAAGGTCCGGAGCTTGAAAATAATGCCTGTAATCACTTTGTGCTGTCAATAGATGAACACCTTCTTGAAAAACACCTTTTCACTATTAGTTACCTGTATTACATATAGACCTGCGCCAAAACTCTTAAAGTTAAAGTTTGCTGTATTGCCTAATTGGGCGCTGTGGATCAAAAGACCGTTTCCTTTATAAATCATGACTGTTTCGTCATCGCTTAGAATGGATGGGTAGACGATGTTCACAAAATTTTGGGAAGGTTGTGGATAGACTTTTAGCTCTTCCTCCAAACTTTCTAGATTAACCTGCTTTTCAGAAGACAGGCTCTCTAGCTGATTAATAGCCTCAACATTAACCCTTAAATTATTTCCGATATCAAAACCAGCAACAAAATTTACTGTCAATCGCTCTCCCATAACATTATTACTATTATAAGGAGTAACCATTAATTTATATTTGCCTTCGCTGAAATGTTTTCCATTATAATCGTCCCCAGGCAAATCCCCATAGATCGCATAGGGCGCTTTTCTTTCTGTCCAATTGTAATTTTTCGCACCCGAAAGCTGAAATGCCATCGCAGCTATCTGATTGCCTTTGCCTTCAGCTCTAATATTAAGCTTGACTTCTTTCAATTGGTTAAGGTCAATATAAGCTCCGTCCAGAATGGTCATGATGTCTTGATCGGTATCCGCATTCACAAGCACGAGCTTATCCACTTTACTTTTATGAACCACTTCAAAATTCACGGTTAAGGATTCTCCACCAATACCAGTATTGACACTTGAGTTGAATGGGAAAGCAGAACCTGTCAAAGTATAGTTTCCTTCTGGCAATTCTTTTCCTGCATAGTCTCCATTATCATCCATTAAAAGGGCATACGGTTTCACCTTTTCAAACTGTGAATGATTCACAGGCCCGCTGATCTCCATACCCACTCCTCCCTGTACTTGATTTAAGGGGACATTTGCTCTGACATTAAACTTATTACCTGTAAAGGACGATAAATCAATGATATCGCCATCTTTAATTTCACGAATATCAGTATCGTCTGTTGCATTGACCAAAGTGAAGGTTTCAATGATACTATCAAAAACTACTTCAAAATTAATCATGGAATTCATTCCTGGATTCCCGGTATGGAATCTAGTTTCATAAGGAGTGGCCATTAGTGAATAAGTACCTGGTGAAAATGCATGGCCTACATATTGCCCTTTGACATCACCATATAAAGCGTAAGGGACAATGTTTTCCGTTATGGTATGCTTTTTAGCAGGACAAGATGGGCAACTGGTCAAATACTCCATTTCCATCTTCACACTACCCACAATTTCTGGGTCAGAGCTTACTACTATGGTGAGTGTCCTGTCTTTAATAGAAGAATATGGAATCTTATCTCCATCTGTAATTTCACTTATTACGGAGTTGGTACTGGCATCCACCAACCAAAAGCTTTCGATTTTCAAATCCTCAGATACTTCGCCTGCAATAATAGTAGCCTCGGTAGATTCCCCACCTTCTGCATAAGCAGTCACTATTAAATCCCCCAAAACATCTGGCGTTTGGCAAAACACAATCTTACCATTTTCATCTGTAATGAAAGTACCATAATATGAACCATTGACATAGAAAATCACCTCTTCATTACTCATTGGTACTCCAAATTGATCTTTAAGGGTGGCCGTTAAACATGTTTCTTGACCAACAATCCCATTGACTACATATTCCAAGAAGGTGATGGTTGTTGGCACTGGTATATTCCCTTCTTCAATACCTGGATGATTATCGAATGAATCTACCGCTGGTGCAATGCTATAATTTAGATTACTAATATAGGATAGCATTCGCTGACTAAAAGTTGTTTCACCTGAAAAGAAATTCGGGTCTAGTTTAATGTTTTGATTGGAATTGTTCTGAACAAATGCTGACTCAAACTCCTTTACCCTATCATCTGGCACCCCATTATGAGCGTATATCAGGAAGTTAGGAAGTATAGTCAATAAAAAAATAAAGCTTAATATTAAGTAGGACTGTTTCATAAAACACATTTTACTGGATTTTTAACACACAAATTAACATGTATAATTCAAAGATCGCAATAAATTACCTTGTAAGCTTCAATTATTATTTAGAATATAACCACAAAACTCAAAATAAATCTACTATTATTTTAGGTTTATTAATTTCCTTCGATATTATCACTTGTAATGAGAATAACATTGAAATATAAAAGCATTGAAATAAGGGGAAATTAAATTCCTTAAGAACCAATTGAAAAAACCGGGTTTTTGGATTTGATATTTATTATAAATAGATAAAAAAAGCTCCGAACGATCGTCCGGAGCCTTTAAGGATACTAATTGATTTATTGTTTTAATAAATAAACACTTTTTTAGATATAACCTTATTACCATTGGTTACATGGATCAGGTATAATCCAGAACCATAACTTCCAAAGTTGAAGTCTGAGGTGTTGGACATCTGCCCACCGTGAATCAATTGACCGTTGCCTTTATAGATCATTACCAATGCATCTTCACTAAGTGAGGAGGGGTAGCGGATATTGACCAGGTTCTGGGATGGTTGCGGATAAACAGTAAGTTCATCTTTCTGCCCATCGCTATTAGTACCTTCTTCTGAGGCATTGGCTTCAAGTTGATTTAAGTACTCATTGCTAATCCTTAAGTTACCGCCAATGTCAAAACCAGCGCTAAAGTTAACCGTAAGTGATTCACCCATCGTGTTGTCGCTATTATAAGGCGTAACCTTCAATTTGTAGGCACCTTCTTTAAAGTACTTGCCTACGTAATCATTGGCAGGTAAATCACCAAATATCGCATAAGGGGCTTTTCTCTCGGTCCAATTGTAATTCTTCGCACCTGAAAGTTGGAAAGTCATGGCAGCCATGTCATCTCCTTTGCCATCTGCTCTGATATTCAGCTTGACATCTTTGTACTGATTCAGGTCGATGTAGCTACCTTCCATAAGCTCCATGATATCCTCGTCGGAATCCGCATTTACCAAAGTGAATTTATCCACTTTGCTGTTGTGAATCACTTCGAAATTAACCATCACAGTTGCTCCTCCTATACCTCTATTGGCACCTGACTTGTTTGGGAATGCAGTTGCAGACAGGGTATAGTTTCCTTCAGGAAGGTGTTTACCAGTGTAATCACCACTGTTGTCTCCAAACAAGGCGTATGGCATTACTTTCTCAAACAATGAGAAAATTACAGGACCATCAATCCTTATTTCTACACCACCTTGCTGGCCATTAGGAACATTTGCTCTAATGTTGAATTTAACCCCTTGGAATTTAGAAAGGTCTACAACATCTCCATCCATGATTTCACGAATATCAGTGTCATCTGTGGCATTGACTAAAGTAAAGCTATCTATCGTTCCTTCAAATACTATTTCGAAGTTGACCATGGATTTCATTCCCTGATTTCCTGCTAGGTGCTTCATCTCAAAAGGAGTTGCGCTGAACTTATACGCTCCAGGTACAATTTCTTTGCCTGTATAGTTGCCATTGATGTCTCCATACAAAGCATAAGGAACCACATTCTCTGTAGTACTGCGCATATCCGGAGCACAAGTCGGACATAAAGTCAATGCTTCCAATTCCAATTTCACACTACCCACTTTAGCAGGATCTGTGATTACCATCATGTTTACCATTTTATCTTTGACAGTAGAATAAGGAATTTTATCTCCATCCATAATTTCAGCGATCATGGTGTTTGTGCCTGCATCTACCAACCAGAAGCTTTTGACTTCCAAGCCTTCATTTTCGGCAACTACCATAATTGTGGCTTCTGCTGGGGTTCCTCCTTCATAAGTAGCAGTCACCATCAAATCCCCCATTTCATCTGGTGTCTGACAGAATTCTACCCTGCCATTTTCATCCGTGATGGCATTGCCATAGAATACACCATTGACATCAAAAGAAACTTCTACACCAACCAATGGCATACCAAATTGATCTAAAATAGTGGCGGCCAAACAAATTTGCGCTCCTACTACAACCTCTACCTCATTGTCTACGAATGAAATAATGGTAGGAACGGGTGTATTGTCTGAAACTGTTATAGTGGACATTACTGTGTTTTCAACAGTATAGTAGAAACCATACTCAAATTCTCCTTCCATGTCTGGGGTGAAACAGTAATTTAACATGCCATCCTCATTGGTCATCATGGAACCAGCAGGCGCTCCATTTTTAGTGACAAATACCTCAACAGCTCCCATTGGATTATCAAGTTGGTCCAAAACCTCCACTTCCAAACAAGACGCTACCCCTAAACTGACATTGTCCTCAGATGGGTTTACAGAAATGGTTGTAGCTACCAATACTACTTGTATGACTTTCACCGTGCCATTTGCTGGGGTACCACCTGAATAGTAAACAGAAAACTCAAGATCACCAAGGCTGTCAGTAATAAGGCAATATTCTACGATTCCATCTTCATTGCTCATTAAAGTAGCAACTACCTCACCATTGATTTCAATCGTTACTTCTGTATTGGCCAATGGATCTCCATTCTGATCCAATACAAGGGATTGTAAGCAAGCTTCCGATCCTAGGTTTACTTCCACAGGAATGTTAGTGATAGAAATAACGCTGGCTACAAGGTCTCCACCTCCGCCACCATTGCCACCACCTCCGGAATTAAGGACTTTAATAGTGGTAGACGCCGGTGTGCCACCCCCAACATAATTTACAACGAAAATCAATTCTTCACCATCTTCGGCTTCAGCGGTTTTGCAAAACTCAGCAACTCCGTCTTCATCCGTGATCTCAGAACCTGCAGATTCTCCATTAATCTCCAGTTGCACTTCTACCCCTTCCATTACTTTACCGAACTGGTCCAGTACGGTGGCAGTGACACAAATCTGCTGTCCTAAATTAATTTCATTGGCTCCAGATCCAATCGTAATTACAGTTGGAACAGCTGCTGGAATAGCAACCATAACTGTGGTTTCGATTTTATCGCCACCATCAAAATAGCTAGTGAACAATAGGTCGCCTCCATCATCTGGAGTAAAACAATATTCAATTTGCCCATTTTCATCTGAAAAACCACTGTAAATAACATTACCCATGTACTCAATAAATAGCTCTTCATCTTCTAGAGGGTTACCAAATTGGTCTAATACCTGACTGGTGAGGCAAATTTCCTCTCCTAACATGACTTCTTCAGGAACTGAAGAAAAAAGAACGCTTTCAGGCCTAGGAATCGTGGTAACTACAGTAGCTTCTGCAGACGTACTTCCTACGGATGCCACTACTTTATCTGTACCTTCATTGACTGCATCAAAGCAAAAATTGGCAATACCTTCCTCATTTGTCACAGCAAAACCGATTTTTTCATTAGGCCCTTCAATTTCAAAGTCAACCCTGACCCCAAATATGGGTGTTCCTTCATCATCTGTAACTGTAGAATTAAAGCAATAGGTTGTCCCTTGTTGGATTTCCTGCGCAAGGTCTAAGTTAATGTTACGGACTTGTTCGACACTTGCCAATGCCTGCCCACCGGGATAGCCATAAGAGTCATAACTTCCAAATCCATACATAAAAGCACCAAAAGCCAAGGTACCAGAAATATTGTGAGTGCCTTGAGAAACTTCTACCTGCGCACCTGCATAGGTAGAACCAGGGATATTTGTAAAAATAGAAGGATCTAATAAACTACCATCTAATTCTACCTTGTCCTTTTGAGAAATAGGGACGGCAAGATTAATAAAGTGCTTATTAAATCCAGTGGAAGGTGTACTTACTGTATATTGATTTTGAAATTGCTCAAATGGCGGAATGAGCATCATGAAAGGATCGGAAATTACGCCATCCGAAGTTTGCCCTTTAGAATACTGCGCAACCAAAATGGCCTGATTCGATTCAATATTTGCGTAAACATTGCTGGGAATACTTAACTCTTCAAATTCTCCCTTGTTTAGCACAAAATCCTGAGCATATCCTTGAGTTCCTACTACTGATACATTAGTTCCATCTTTTGTGGCCAAAATTCTAAAAATATCACCAGCCCTTCGAGTTGACAGTGGTGTCGTAACAAAACTTTGTCCTAATGAAGAGACAGGTGGGATTTGTTCAATTAAGTGGTCACAATAAGTTGTACCTACTGGCACATTGCTGCAAGTGTGTCCACTAAATACAGAAATTGGTTCATCTGAAGTTACGATGGTTCCTGTGAGGTCACTCCTATTTGTAGTAGCTGCCAACTGATAACTTTGTCCTTTCTGTAAAGTTATTTGGTAGGGAACACCAGCTGTTCTTAATCTTGTGCTACTAGAAGGAGTTATAGTCACTGTAGTATTGTCCTTTGTTGCCACCACACCAAGCACAGATGCCAATTGTACGGATGAACTCCAGGTAGTATAGGACATTATTATATATTCATTACCCAATATATCTACAGGAAGCCCTAGAAATGCATCTGTAGAAGCTGACCTTTGGTTAAGACCATATACGGTAATTTCATTTTCGGCAATAACTTGTATTCCTTTACTACTTATTTCGTCATCAAGACTTGCAAGTAAAGAAACCGGCAAATCAACCTTAGTAATTTCTCCAGGTGTGACTGAAAAATCTATTACAACATTATTGGGTAAATTGACCTTACCTGTGGTTGGTACATCTCCAGATATAAAAAGATCAAGATTTACTCCTATGTTATCGTTATTTCGGTTAAACATTAACCAAAATTCCTTTCCCTTATTATCAGGAATCCCATTCTGAGAATACACCAGGCCCAAGGGTAGTATAATCAGCAGAAAAATAAAGCTTAAAATGCGGTAGGTTTGTTTCATAACATACATATTTATGGGTTATATATACATAAATATATATGTAAAATTTAAATTAACAAATTTAACGGTCTAGTTTTTAAACATTTAAGTAAAAAAAAAATTATTAACTAACGAAAAATTAGAAAAGAGATAATGTTATAAAAACTTTTATCCTTTCCCTATTTATTAGTTTTCTTAACAACATTAGTTTGAAAGTTTATTTACATTATCCATCCTCGATCATTAAGTCCAAGTAATTACTACTCTTTTTTCAAATGCTGCTACAAAGTTTATATCAATATTTCAATTGATTGTTTAATTTTGACAATAAAAAAAGCCTCAGACACAAGTCCAAGGCTTTTAAATACTAATTTATACGTTTATATTTTAGTAAATAAATACTTTTTTAGATATAACCTTATTACCATTGGTTAAATGGATCAGGTATAATCCAGAACCATAACTTCCAAAGTTAAAGGCTGAGGTATTGGACATCTGCCCACCGTGAATCAATTGACCGTTGCCTTTATAGATCCTTACCAATGCATCTTCACTAAGTGAGGAGGGGTAGCGGATATTGACCAGGTTCTGGGATGGTTGCGGATAAACAGTAAGTTCATCTTTCTGCCCATCGCTATTAGTACCTTCTTCTGAGGCATTGGCTTCAAGTTGATTTAAGTACTCATTGCTAATCCTTAAGTTACCGCCAATGTCAAAACCAGCGCTAAAGTTAACCGTAAGTGATTCACCCATCGTGTTGTCGCTATTATAAGGCGTAACCTTCAATTTGTAGGCACCTTCTTTAAAGTACTTGCCTACGTAATCATTGGCAGGTAAATCACCAAATATCGCATAAGGGGCTTTTCTCTCGGTCCAATTGTAATTTTTAGCGCCTGAAAGCTATGGCTGCAAAATGCTGAATTTGACACTATCGTATGGATTAAGGTCTATAAAGGCGTTTGTAGAGGAATATAAAGTCCTGGCTAGTGTCGCCAGCACCATAAGTTTATACACTTTAACAGGTATTTCTCGCACCCTAACGCTAAAAATTTGACTTTTTAAGATACAGCCCTTTTATTTAATGGTATTTATAAAAATATTACAGAAATAAGCAATACAATAACAAAGCCTGTAACAGATATTATTGTTTCTAAAGTAGTCCAGGTTTGTAAAGTTTCCTTCTCACTTATATTCAAATATTTCTTGACCAACCAAAACCCACTGTCATTCACATGGGAGAGTATACAGGCACCTGCGGCGATGGCAATGCCTATTAATGCTTTATGAGGGTCAGTCATGTTCATGTCTATAATTATAGGAGAGATCATGCCTGCGGCTGTTACCATCGCCACGGTAGCAGAGCCCTGGATAATACGAATAATAACAGCAATTAAGTAAGCCATCACTATGGGGGCAACGTTGTAAGCGATGAAAACCTCCGCCAGTGCTTCACCAGCTCCACTCTGTACCAAAATCTCTTTAAACATCCCTCCTGCCCCTGTAATGACAATAATTAATCCTGCTGGAGCCAATGCCTTGTCGGAAAATTCTAGCAATTGTTTGGCCTTATAGCCTTTTCTATAGCCTAAGAAATACAAGGCCACCAGTGTTGCAATGGTTAGTGCTATAAAAGGATGACCTAAAAACTGAGCCAATTCCAACAAGTAATTTTCGCCAATTAAGTATCCCGTATCAACCAAAAGATCAGAAGTAGTCGCAATCAAAATCAATAGTAAAGGAAGGATAATTATAAAGGCAATTAAATAAAAATCTTGCTTGGAAGGATTGGTATTGCTTTCAGCTTTAAATTCAATATGTTCTGGGACGGGGACAAATATTTTTTTAGATATATATCCACCAAATACAGGGCCAGCCAATATAGCACAAGGTAAGCCTACCACCGCACCGAAAATTATCATCCAACCCAAAGGGGCATTCAAAATCTCCGCAACAGCCACTGGCCCAGGTGTAGGAGGTATAAAAGCATGTGTTACTGCCATCCCCGCCAGTAAAGGCACTGCATAATGCAATAAAGATAAGCCTGATTTATTTGCCAAGGCATAAACCAATGGAATTAAGATAATAAAACCCACATCTAAAAATACTGGGATGGATACAATAAAACCAGTAAGCATCAACGCCCAAGAAGTTCTTTTTTCTCCGAAGCCCTTGATTAGAAAATGGGCCATAGTTTGGGCTCCTCCAGAAACTTCAAGCAATTTCCCCAAAATCGCTCCCAACCCCACTACAATCGTAATGAAACCCAAAATATCTCCCATACCCTTTTGGAGGCTACCTATAAGTTCCATAAAAGGCATTCCAGAGGCTAATCCTACAAAACAACTGGCGAGTAATAAAGAAATAAAGGCATGCACCTTTAGCTTCATCACCAATACCAGCAATAGCAATATAGACAGAGAGGTAATTATAAAAAGATATAGCGTTTGATCCATGGGTTTATTAAATAACTAATGATGGTATAAGAAAAATTGAAAGGTAATCCTGATGGAATATAAGATTACTGCTATTTAGCGTCTTTATAGGTTTTCATAAATAGCTCCAAATGCTCAGTAAGCCCTTTCCAATCTTTATTTTGAAGATAAGATTTTGGAACAACTGCACTTCCTACTCCTACTCCACTTGCCCCCGCTTTAAAATATTCTGAAAGATTGTCTACGCTAACCCCACCTGTAGGCAATAATTTAATGCTGTCCAAAGGACCTAACAAATCCTTGATATAGCTGGGGCCTAATGCACCAGAAGGAAAAACCTTAACCATATTGGCGCCTAGTTTCCAGGCTGTATATATTTCAGTAGGTGTGAAAGCGCCAGGAAATACAGGGATATCGTTAGCTACACAAAATTCAATGACGTCTTTGTCTAAAACAGGTGTGACAATAAATTGTGCGCCTGCATCGAGTGCTGCATGCAGGTCATTTAAGTCGCAAACGGTGCCTGCCCCAATATTGAGATCAACACCAAATTCACTTACCAATCGTTCAATGTCTTTGGTAGCATTCTTTGAGTTAAGGGTAATCTCCATCGTAGAAAGCCCTGCAACTTTAAAGCATTGGGCTACTTGAATCAGGTCCTCACTGTTTAAATTCCTAAAAATAGCGACGATGGGTGCTTTATTAAAAGCTTCCCAGGAAAATGTTTTTTTCATTGTTTATATGTTGATTCAAAACTTGAATTTGACCATGAATTACGGATTGACTTACCCATTTAGTGGGTAATACTTTGGGTTTAAGTCCTAATGTTTCCATCCCCAATACATAATTGGGATGAAGTTTACCTTCTGAGCATAGGTAAATATTAACCTCTTTTTCCTGCACCAAATTAGTGAGTTCATTTCCAATCAGCAAACCGCTTAAATAATGAAAATTTTCCTCTTTGGATAAGCGTCCAAACAATTCATTCGTTCTCGTCTTAAAAAGCACCGATAACAACGCATTTTCTGCACCTGCCTTAATGCCCTCCGCGAAGGCAGTTTTGAATTTATCATTTTCGGAAGAGTTGAATGTAACGCTTTTTGATAAGATGCTCTTGTTTGCCATGAGCTGGAAGACCTCTCCAGTCATATAGGTCTTAAAACCAGTCATTTGATTGTTATTTACCCAAATGTGTTTAGAATGTGTTCCGGGTAAAATAAAAATGCCATTTCCATCAAAATTCTCTAGCTGACGGACTACCCCTATCAACTGGGTTTCTTCACCTCTCATTACGTTGTCATCACTCTTGACACCTGATAACAAAAGTAGAGGGTGGTTGAATGCCTCTGATGAAGCAAAATATTCTAAATTCATAGAAGTACCCAAAGTATCTAATGGTAAATTGGCATAGGGCAATTCTTTTATGCCTATACTGGATGAAGCCATCCCTGAACAAACCACCAGCATATCATCCAAGTTAACGTTTAGAGATTCCCCCATACTTTTGATTTCATCTCTAAGTACGCCGAAATAAAAGCTTTCTCTGCTTACGCCATTTCCATTTTCTATAAAGGAGTGGTAGGTAGTTTGAATACCAATTTCGTTCGTATATTCTTCCTTAATGCCTGCATCCTCTAAATTTACAAGCCTTAGCCTGAAGGAGCTAGTACCCCAATCACAGCTTAAAAATCTCATCATATAGTTCCTAATATTGAAGTGAGTTTAAGGATGGTACAATACATGCAATCCTTTTGGTCAATTATTAACCACTCAATAATTAATTGAAATTAGGGAATTCAAACTGAATTTTGGAAACAGTTTCTAAAAAAATACAAACTAAAGGACTGAAGCCTTGAAAAAAACACAATAGCGACCTAAAGACAAGAATTTTGGTTTGTTTAAGAGTAGGGTTTAAAATAGTACCAGAAAAAAAGAAAAGCATCTTTATAGCTATCCTAAATGATATAGATATAAAGATGCTTTAAGGTATACTAATCTTTTTTATCACCTCCGAATAATTCTTTAAAAAAACCTTTGTCATTTTCATCCTTTTCCATATTTGAGATATTGATTGATTGCTCTATAGAGGGTCTTAAAGCCTGAACAAAGGCATTTCTCAATATCAATAAGATGGCCTGACCTGTGTGGATATTTGGATTATCGAAGGTATTTTCTATCAAAATTTTAGATCCGATTTGATCTTCTTTTTGGTTTTCGAAAAGCTCTGCAGCCCCAGCAACTATTGTTTCCCAAAGAACTTGTAACACATTTCCTTCTTCCTTATTCCACTGTACAATGTCTAAATCCTTGATAAGAGGCTTGACATAACCTTTAAATTTCCCTTGTTTTGCTGCAAATTCTGTAAAGACATTAAATTCCCCTTTTTTTACATCGAAATTCCCATATGCCCGTAGAAAATCATTCAATCCAACCAAATCAACCTTTTCAATTTCAGCGTTCATATCAAATGTGGGCTCATCTGCTAAAGCGTTTAGTTTAACATCTAAATTAAATGTCCCTCCATAAGCCAATCCACTTGCATTCAATGACGATGGCAAAGTATCACCTTCTATTGGCTCGTTGGTCAGATTTTCTGCCAAAATATTGAGGTTTTTTATAAAGGCATCTACTTTCGGCGATGCCATATTATCGATATAATGTATTTCTCCCTGACTGATTTCAAAACGGTTAATATCCAATGGCATCAAATCCCTTATCAGCCCTCTAAAATCAGCCGTATCCTGTTTGACTTCAGGATCATTTTTTTCTGTATTTACAAAGTTTAATTTAGGCTGATCCACTACAAGTTCACCCACAATCTTACCTTTAAAAAGTGCATTCCATTGAATGGAAAGATCTACATGAGGGCTTGTAAAAAAAGGGATGCTATCCGCACTTTCCCTATCTTTGGTATCTCTTTTAAGGATATTTATGCCATCAATAACATAGGCTCCTCTTATCAGGGCTATATCTATGTCTTCAACATTGCCAGTATATTCCTCCATTTCAGCCAGTTGTTTGTTGACAAAGTGGAGTACTATATCAGGTAAAAGAAGCCTAAATACAATCAAAAGTACTATAATAATCCCCAGAATAATAGATGTTTTTTTTCGCATTTTAATGGTCCTTGGTGAATTGTATTTTTAGCTCTTCTCTTCACTTATAATTACTAATTAAAAGGGAAAGTCTTTAACCGGTAATTATTTTTCAAATATTCATTGCAAATCTTTTTAGTTAAAAATACATTTTTTTTTAACTGATAAAACCGATAGCCTTTTTGATGAAAAGCATTCGAGATAGAAACAATAAAACATTAATTTATTTTTAGTTATTGTTTTAATGCAACCAAATTCTATGCCGAAAGGTATTACCAACAGAATCGGAGAAGCACAGTACCGTTAATACAAAAAATCACAAATGAATCCATAATCAGTACTTATTTCTGATTATTTCATTATGATTAAAATAACCATGTGATTTTAACAAAAATTAGCAAAGAAGTTATTATTACTATAATATCCGTTATCAATAAGGGGATATTATTAAAAAAATGAAAATTACATCTTTCAACAGATCTTTAATTATTCTGTATTCAAATCTTAATTTCATATTATATCTTTTTAATGTTAAATTAAATCTATATAATTGGCACTAGATTTCTTAGTATTTTTCCATTTCAATCTCAAATCAAACGCATAAATTAAGAATTAATCCAATCCCGTAACACACTTAATTCGTGTACGTTACCTCATAAAATACCCATAATTAAACATCTTATATAAATATTTTAAAAAAGAATATGCAAATAGAAAAGTAAATTAATTATCCTTCTCTTACTAAGATTTTATTGAGATTAAAAAGCACTCTTATTAAGATAAATTGTACAAATAATAATTATAAACCCAAATGTTATGAACAAAAGTATACCTCTCCGGTGGATAGGATGTAAAAAATTATTCACCGGCATGCTACTGGCCTCTTTGACAGCGAGTCAATTCATGATTAATCCAGTAGTCGCAAATACCGTTTACACTTCCGGTATTACCGTAAAAAGTGACCTATTTAAAGTCACTAAATCTCCCTTAGCAGATGTTCCTATAAAAGGTATTGTGACTGACTCTTCTGGCGAACCACTTCCGGGTGTCACTATATCTATCCCTGGTACCTCTATTGGGACAGTTACTGACATCGACGGAAGTTATTCCATGTCCGTACCAGAAGATGCCACTTTAGTCTTTTCCTTTATTGGATTCGAAAAGCAAAATGTTGCCATCGGCGGTCGAAGCATTATAAATGTTACCTTAAGTGAGAATGTTTCTGCGCTAGACGAAGTAGTCGTTATTGGCTATGGTACCCAAGAAAGAAAAGACATTTCTACCGCCATTTCCTCCGCCTCTGCAGAGGACCTTAAAGATAGACCATCATCCAACTTCGCTCAATCATTGCAAGGGAAAATGCCAGGTGTTAGAATTTCAAACAATAACTCAGCACCAGGCGGTGGATCCAATATTGTAATAAGGGGGGTAAGTTCGATTAATGCGAGCAACAGCCCTTTGATCGTTATTGACGGTTTTCCAATAAAGGATGGCTATAATAAAACGGAAAACCCATTGAACTCCATCAACCCAGCGGACATAGAGTCTATTGAGGTATTGAAAGATGCATCCTCAAGTGCTATCTATGGAACACAGGCAGCGAATGGTGTAATTCTGGTTACTACTAAAAAGGGAAAATCAGGCAAACCAAGTATTTCTGTCAATGCCACAACTGGTGTTCAATCAATGCTCAACAAAGTGGAAGTCTTGAACAGAGATCAGTTCCTTCAAATGATGGATGAATCCAGGGCTGCTGCTTATGTCATAGAAGACCCGAATTTTGGTACCAATGACCCTGAAGCACCGCTATGGCAATGGACCGATTCTGATGAAACTAGAATCAGCAATTGGACCAACTATTCTCAGTATTCTGCTGGGATGCAAGATCCTTACCAAATGTTTTACAGGTGGATTACAGTTACTGATACTACAAAAAACAGCCCCCACAATACCGATTGGCAAGATGTAATTAGCCGAATGGGCAAAACTAATGACGTTCAGCTTTCTGCCTCTGGTGGAACCGATGACATTACCTACAGAATTTCAGGTGGTTATTTCAACCAGGAAGGTATCATTAAATCTTCTGGCTATGATCGTTTCTCTTTTAGGGCGAATATAGACATGAAGGTGAATAGCTTCCTGAAGTTAGGCCTAATGTTAGCTCCTTCTTTGGAAAACACCCAAGTATTGTCCAATATAGAAGGTGGGAGTACGAGTAACCCATTCTACAATGCCTTAGGTTTGCCTCCAATTTGGGCCCCTGCTGATGAAAATGGTGTACCTTATTATTATGGAACTGAATCCACCTACGAGAATCCATGGTTTTGGAACCTGGATTTCGCAGTCAATCCCTTATCTACTTTTCAAATAGAAGACAATAGAAGGACAGTTAAAAACCTGGCCACACTTTATGGAGAAATTCAACTGATGGAAGGGCTTACTTTCAGGTCAGAATTCCATACGCAATTCAGGTTTTGGGAACGAAGTTATTTCCTTCCTAACTCCATGCCAACCACTTCGCAACCTTTTTCTAGGTCTAGAGGTATCAATCAAATCACAACAAGTTTTACATGGAATTCCCAAAATTTCCTGACTTATACGAAGAAGTTCAATGCGCATTCCTTTAATACCATGGTCGGTTACTCGGTAGATGATGCCAGTTACAGGAGCACTTACATCAATAAATACGATTACCCTACTGATTTAATTCCAACATTGAATCAAGGTGTAACCATTGTTAATGCTCAAAATGATGCCCGTACCAATCGCTCTAGCGAATCAATGATCGGTAGTTTTGCAAGGGTAATTTATAACTATGATAGCAAATACTATTTCACAGGTAGTATTCGTAGGGATGGATCTTCTAAGTTTGGTAAAGACAATAAATGGGGCGTTTTCCCTTCTATGTCCTTGGCTTGGCGTGCATCAGATGAAAATTTCTTCGAGCCATTAAGAAGCGTAATTAGTGACCTTAAAATCCGAGGAGGATGGGGGATTATTGGTAATGCCGGTATAAGCAATTACCTGGCCCTAAGTACACTTAATTCCGGCGCTTACGTTTTGGGTGCAGGTTCAACCGTCGCTCCATCCTATGTAGATGGAAAAGTTGCCAACTCCTCTTTGGGATGGGAAGAAACGACTGATTTTAGTATAGGTACAGATGTAGAGCTTTTCAATAGTAGGGTAATGTTCAGTGTGGACTATTTCCACAGACTTACCGAAAACATGCTGTTTAATCTACCATTGCCTGTAGTTACTGGATTTAGCTCCTTTATGGCAAACGCTGGATCTATGAGAAACAGAGGTTATGAATATTCCATTTCTACAAGAAACCTTGACGGTGTTGTCACCTGGAGTACTACTGCCAATCTTTCTTATTACAGAAACAGGGTATTGGATATAGGTAAGGACAAACGACCAATAATCAATAACAATGGCTATACTGCTGAGGACAGACCTCTGGCAGGAATATGGGGTTATTCCAACCTGGGTGCATTTGATGATTGGGAAGATGTAAAAACTTCGCCAATATTTAATCCTCAACAAGCCCTATGGAGCAAGCGATCTGCACCTGGTACGCCAAAAGCAGCTGATGTAAATGGAGACGGAATTTTGGATAGCAATGACCAGACAGTCATCGGTCAAAATAACCCAGCATTTATATGGGGTATGACCAATAACTTAGGATACAAGAATTTTGATTTCTCTGTTCATGTGAACGGTGTACAAGGAGGCGACCTTTCTATGGTTGAGTTTGAAAGTATGCTCGGAAGAGGAGGAGGAAGAAGAAGTATGACTACAGAATATTTCAACAATTACTGGACCCCAGAAAGGACAAATGCAGCTTATGCCTCCCCTACAAGAAAAAGTGCTGACGGATCCAGTGTATCGGGTAGTCTTTTATTCAAAGGTTCCTATGTAAATATTCAAAACATAGTTCTAGGATATACTTTACCAAATCAAATCGCCAGCAGAGCGAATATCAGTAACCTTCGTGTGTATGTAAGTGCACAGAATGCTTTTTACTTTACAAAGTATCCAGGCTACAATCCTGAGGTAAACTACCAGGGAAATTCCGCCTTGTCTCAAGGCATAGACAGAGGAGCTTATCCTTTGGCAAGAACTATCTCTTTAGGAATTAATTTAGCATTGTAAACAGCACTCAATCATGAAAAAAATAATTAATCTACTTATAATAGCTACACTCATCGTATCCTGCTCGGAAGAATTCCTTGACAGACAACCTGAGGATGCACTATCTACGGGGGCATTTTATAACAATCCTTCTGAAATCAAAGCAGGCCTAATGGCCTGTTATTCCCCATACCAGAATATCTATTCTCGGTCTGAGGTACCCCAATACCTGGAAATCATATCAGATGATGCAAAAGATGTCTTGTGGCAAAGCAATGACTACCTGTTCAAAAAGAATACGGGAAACTCCCGACCAAACTTTTGGAGAGATCATTACAAAGTCATTGTAAATTCCAATAATATTATAGACATCATAGACAATTACACGCCTTTAAATACTGCAGAAGAGAACGAAATTAAAGCCTACAAAGCCGAAGCAAAATTTCTAAGGGGTTTGGCCTATTTCAACCTTGTACGCTTGTATGGAGATGTCCCTAAAGTGGTAGAAAGACTAGATGATCCAAATTTAGCCATTGGTATTGGCAGAACTTCTGCCAACGAAATTTACACTTCAGTTATCATCCCTGATTTAGAGGCAGCTATTGCTGATTGTCTTAAAAAAGGGGACTCCAAACTCCAGGGAGAAGAAGCAAGAGCGACTAAAGGCGCTGCCATGACCATACTTGGTAAGGTTTATTTGACGATGAAAAACCATGCGAAAGCAGAAGAAGTTTTGAAAAGATTGATCGTAAATAAAGAGGCTGGCGATTATGCACTATTAAATGATTTCACTGATATCCATAAAATGGATAACAAATTTAATGAAGAGTCCATTTTCGAAATCAATTACAATGCTACTTTGGGTCAGCCAAACTTCTTGTTTAAGTGGATGACCAATGAAAACGGCTATCTTTATGGCATCGCTTCTGGTGGTGGACCGGTAATCATGTTTAACTTACTGGAAGATTTCGTAGAAGACAATGACTGGATAGACCAACCAGATTGGACAAGGTACACTGCAACGCTTGATTCAGGATTGTTGGAAGGTGGTAGCCCCGAGTTACAACCATGGCCTAAAAAATTCACACCAGAAACAAGTACACTTGCCCAGTACAATATCACGGGAACAGATTACAATTACATGGTAACCAGGTATGCAGATGCTTTGTTGATGTATGGTGAAGCTTTGTTTGGCAACAATAAAGCAAGTGAAGCCCTACCCTATTTTAATATGGTTAGAGAAAGAGCTGGCCTAAAAGGTTTGACAGTAGACCAATTGGACATTGATCAGATTTTACATGAAAGAAGGCTTGAACTGGCATTTGAAGGACATCGGTTTTTTGATCTCGTAAGAACGGATAAGGCTGTGGAAAAGATCTCTTGGGCTTTGATGACCGTCGTCGGTTATGATGCAAGAATATTTACAACAGAGCCAATAGAAGAATATCAGCTCTTGCTACCTATTCCTGTTGGTGAGATTCAAAAGGATGCTTCTCTAAATCAAAATCCAGGCTATTAAAAACCTAAGCATAGAATTTCGGAACCCAATTAAAATTTGATGTTTCGAAATTGGATTGCCAAAAATTAAAATTTAAGAAAATGAAAAAGATAAAAAACATACTAATGATGGGGGTATTGGCTCCATTTATTTTCTTTTCCTGTTTACAGGAAGACATCGTTCCGGTACCTACCGTTCAAGGTCTTCAGTTGGTCATGACCGATATTGAAGGAAATGATTCGCTAATAAACCAACCTACTGTCAATAAGTCTTTCCGATTTGTGGTAGATACTGACGCGGATATTGCTACTGTTTGGCCTGGAGGTGAGCGTCGAATCGTAAAGAAAAAGAATACTGAAACAGACTCTTTGGACATGTTCGGTCATCCAGTTCTTATTGTAAGTGATTACTATATGGATTATGGCTTGGTAAAAGCAAGAGGGTATAAAACCGCGCTTGGAGAAACTGGCTGGTACACTTCTTATACTTATAAACAAAGTGGAGATTTTGACGTAACTGTGGTAGTGACCAACCATGGTTACAGCAGCGCCGACTACAAACAGGTCGTGCATGAAGCAGGAACAATTTCTGTTCTACCTGAATAAGCTTTTTGTAGCGTTTACTATTGAATTAAAAAGCCCTTTTCCATTAAATGGAGAAGGGCTTTTTCACTTTAGGCTTAAAGCCAATTGCTATCAAGGTCTGTTTTATTCTTACCTCTATCCAAGTGTAAATGACATTTCACCACCCATCAAAGGATCAGAGATACTGTCCTTGCCAAATTCCAAACGGCCACAATACCTTCTACTAAAGGTATTATTCCCGCTGGTCTTTAAGGTAAAATCATACCAGCCATTGCTTTTTACAGTAGGTACCCGAATCGGCTTTTTCTCTCCGGCAGACAGCGTTATCGATTTTTTACCATGGTTATAGGCATTGTCATTCACCTCAACCGTCACCTTCACCGCAGAAGTGTTTTCCATACCAATGCTATATACACCTGTCTTGTCTTTACCAGCCTCAGCAGTATAAGTGGAAACCAAAGTCAATTTAGGGTCTTTTTTATCTCCTTTAAACTCCCTGAAGAAACCATTTGGTCCATAAACCTGCAAATGATAAGTATTCCCATCAAAAGAGTCTAATGGCCATTCATAGTTCAAGCTATCTCCAGCCTTTACTGCAAAGGACCAGTTTTGAGCATTTTCATAATTATTCGTTTTTGGATTCTTATAAGCTCCAGGCGCATAAACCGTAAACGGAGCACCCAGGGCTTTCTTACCAAATTTCTTTGTGGAAGCGGCTAAATCGAGCACTATGGATTTACTGGAATGCTTAAATTTACCATCCACATACAGTTCATAAGCAAGTGCATTTGACGGTTTGGTTCCCGGCTCTTGTTTCGGCATTAAAGGTGACTGCAGGTGACTGTTATTAATCAAACTTATCTCATCGTCCGTCAAAATCTTAAAGTTATCAGGAATGTCCTTATAACTGGCATTGAGAATTTTCTTGACATGTCCTTCCATGGTCAAGAAATTAGGTAAATCTATTTTTTCGCCATTATAAGGCCTAAAAACGGAGGTAAGGTCTCCACTAACCGTTCTTCGCCATGAGCTAATATTGTCTTCCTTAATTTCTTTACCTGTTTTATGAGACAAAAACTTTTCCATAAACATAATGGTAGAAGAGACATCGCAAACTTCAGAATTCACCCAACCCCCTCTACTCCAAGGTGAGGCAACAATTAGTGGCACTCTATATCCTAAACCTACCGGACTTTCACGAACATCTTCAGCATCCATACCAGGGTAGTTTTCTTCCTGCTCTTTAAAGACAAACTCAGTCCTAGCATCTATTCCTTTGGATACTTTTCCTGCACTTGGGTCATTCGGTTTTGGTGGCACAAATGGCGGAACGTGGTCAAAGTAACCGTCGTTTTCATCATAGTTCAGTATAAAAATCGTTTTTTTCCAAACCTCTGGATTCTTGGTCAGAATTTCCAACGCTTCTGAAACATACCAGGCCCCGTACCAAGGAGCAGAAGGGTGATCAGAGAAATTCTTGGGGGCCACTAGATAAGAAACTGTTGGGAGATTTCCAGCATCAACATCTTTCCTAAATTCGTGAAAGATGTCTCCTTTAGGAATCTTCGTTGCTCTTTTTTCGCCATCTTCCTCATACTCTAGCACCTCCGTTTTGTGGTAATCCGGATCTGCGATATTCGTGGTGAAAGCTCGCTGGTGCATTTCCTTGTCTCTAGCAGATAGCTTTTCAAAAGCCTCAGGACCAAATTTCTCTATGGAGTTATTGACTAATTCTACGGCCTCTTTTTTAGAAGCAATTGCTTTTTTTATATCCGCTTTGTCTGTTTCAACAGCCAAGGCAAGTGAATTTTCTAATTTTGAGATTTCTTTAGGAAGGTTCTGTTGCTTGTTTTTTAAAAACGCATAATGACCTGGCGTATACCTCACCTCAAATTGCTTGAACCATTCAAGGTTATTGTCAGTGAAATTGGACAACCAAGAACGGTCCTCTCCTTCAAGCATAGTGGATAAGCTCACCTCATTCTGGTATACCTTCCATGGAATACCATTGTCTTGTAATCGATCAGGAAAAGTTTTCCAATCTACTTCCTTTCCATAGGTATGTTCCCCATTTCTTACCAAGGGTTTTTCGCCTACTTTACCAACCGTTTTACCTGCCCAGTGAAAATTTCGATTGGTAGTGGTGCCAGTAAGTGCTCCACAAAAATGCTGGTCGCAAACAGTAAAGGCATCGGCAAAGGCATAGTAAAATGGAATGTCCTGTCGTTCATAAAACCCCATCGTCATGGGAACATGTTGGTATTCTTTTCTACCTGGTCTTTTGGCTTCTATCCAGCCATCGTATTTACCATTGTTCCTCGCATCCACTTGATTCTCCCAAGAGTGAGGAATATCACTCATCCAGGTTGCTTTGGTCTCATTTATATTGAACCTAAAAGGCGAAAAAGCATTTCCTTTATTGTCTCGTTGTAACCAAACTTTGTCTTTGTTTGGCAATGAAATAGTTCTTGGGTCATTGTAACCCCGAACACCTTTTAATTTCCCAAAGCAATGGTCAAATGACCGATTTTCCTGCATCAATAAAACCACATGTTCTGCATCCTGGAAAGTGGTTCCTGGTTCTGGGTTAATCGCCATTGCTTTTTCAATGGATGCAGGCAATACGCCCCACAAGCCCATTCCGCCTGAAAAAAGTGCCGCTTTCTTAAGAAAATCTCTTCTATTTTCATTCATAATTTAAAAACTAATAAAAAACAAATTCATTAAATACAATTACAATTTAAACAATCGCTCTATTATCACATTGCCAAATAACAAAAAAGGGGGAATAAACTCCCCCTTAATACTATTTAAAACCACATTGAGACTATTCCGCCGACCTCCAATCTTAGAAACAGCGATTATCCTCTAATATGATAGGCTTTTGGTTGAGTAAAAGCCCGGATACCCATATACGATAAGGTCACTCCCATCCCTGAATTTTTCCTTCCTGTCCATGGTAGGTTTGGACTTACCCGATCACAACAATTTACATAAACAGTTCCCGTTGGTAATTTCTCTACCAGTTGCTTCGCTCGCAATTCGTCTCCTGAAAATACTGCAGCAGTTAGCCCATAAGTTGTGTCATTCATTAATTCAAAGGCTTCCTGGTCATTTTTCACCTTTTGAATCCCTATGATAGGTCCAAATGATTCTTCCATCATAAGATTCATGCCATGGTCCACATTTGTTAAAACAGCAGGCGTCAAATAATATCCTTTATCGCCCCATTTTTCTCCCCCATAAAGCACTTCAGCGCCTTTATTCTTGGCATCTTCAATCTGTGAAAGAATGACATTCATTTGGTCAGCCCTAGTGAGTGGTCCTATAAATGTACCTTCCTGGTTAGGGTCTCCAATTTTATAGGTAGACACTTCTTCCACAAATGCAGTTACAAATTCGTCATAAATCTTTTCATGGACATAAACCCTTTCGACGGCACAACAGCTTTGGCCATTGTTGTAAAATGCCCCCTCAGCTGCATTGATTGCTGCTTGTTTAACATCTGCCACATCCTCCATCACATACAATGGATCTTTTCCTCCCAATTCCAATTGCACGGGTACCAGTTTGGAAGCCACTTTCTCTGCAATGTATTTGCCTGTTTTATAAGATCCTGTGAAGAAATAGCCATCCAGATCTGCTTCCAACAATAGCTCTCCTACTTCTGCTCCACCAATAAAGCATTCAAATGCATCTTTTGGAATTCCTGCTTCTAAGAGTAATTCACGAAATTTAAGCCCTGTTAGTGAGGCAAACTCTGAAGGTTTATAGGCAACAGCATTGCCTGCCAATAGCGCATATAAAAACACATTGTATCCGACATTATAAGGAAAATTCCAGGCAGAAATATTGGCAATTACGCCTAGGGGTTCGAAAGCTATTTCTTCTCTTGTCCCCCCTTCTTCTGTAATGATCTCCTTTTGTAACCATTTTAGCGCATCCTTTTGAATGTGGTCAATTCTATTTTGTGCCCCTTTGATCTCATTTTTGGCTTGTTGAATAGGTTTGCCAGTTTCGGAAGTCAAAATCTTAGCCAGCTCCTCTAAATGCTCCATCACCAGGTCACCATACTTTTTAACAATGGCTATTCTTTTTTCCAAGGGTACAGCCACCCACTTTTTCTGCCCTTCCTTTAAAGCGTTTATTTTATTACTTACCTCAACAGCTGTGTCTTGTTTAAGCTTTTCAATTGTGCTACCTGTAGCAGGGTTTATGATATCCATTTTTATTGATTTTTTACTTTGTCTACAAAATATTCATACAGTTTTAGGGGATTCAAAAGCGGAGCTCCTTTTCCTACCGAAAACTCTGGATGCCATTGCACTCCTAGTACACTACCCTCCTTGCTCTGCAAGGCTTCTATAATGCCATCTTCCTTACTCATTGCCAATATTTCCAACCCATCACCAATGGTTTTCACCCCTTGATGATGTACAGAATTAACCACTGCTTTGCCAACACCATTGTATATTAAATCCAAGGTTTTACCTTTATCAAAAACTATTTCATGTATTAAACCATCGTATTTTTCAGCATCCCTATGTTGAATAGCAGTTGGCATTTGCGTAGCAATATCCTGGTATAAACTACCTCCGAAGTAAACATTCATCAGCTGAAACCCCCTGCAGATTGCAAGTGTTGGCTTACCCTTTTTCACTGCGAAATCCATTATTCTAAGCTCATAGGCATCCCTGTAAGCATCCCCTAGCCATTTTCCCTCAACAATTGGCGCCTCATTATACGTTTCAGGAGCCAAATCGGAGCCTCCTTGAAAAACAAAACCATCAAGTTCCTCCAAAATCGGTTTTAAAAGATTCATAGGTAGGTCTGGTAATAACACAGGAAGAATGCCTTTCTGAGAGACATAATTAAACATGTCGCACTCTACATAAGCCAGGTTTTTAGGTCCAAATACAACCCTAGAAGGCTCCTTATACATGAAACATGCACTTATTCCGATCTTTAACATAACCTATAGTGCAAACTTATAAATAGATTTAAAGTCTGCTTCAGTGACCTCTTTAGGATTATTTGGATGACAAAAATCTGCAATTGCCAGTGAAGCCAAGGTATCAATATGCGCTTCCTTCACCCCTATTTCTGATAGCTTGGAAGGCAAACCTAATTTTTCATTCAAATCCTTGATAAAAGTAATAAATTCTTTACCTTGACCTTGCTCTAGCCCTATCATTAGGCCCATTTGTTCATACCTATGCTCAAATCCTTCATAATTAAAGGCCAAACCATGTGGTAGATTAATGGCATTGGCCAAACCGTGATGGGTATCCAGTAAACTGGACAAGGGGTGAGCCAAACTGTGCACAATTCCCAAACCTTTCTGAAAAGCTATCGCCCCCATCATAGAGGCCATTAACATTTTGCTTCTTGAAACCAAATCTGGCTTTAGCGTAGCATTCTCTATGGATTCACCTATTAACTTGATTCCTTCCAAGGCAATGCCACTACACATAGGGTTCCAATTTTTGGAAAGGTAGGCTTCAATATTATGGGTAAGTGCATCCATTCCTGTTGCAGCAGTTACAAATGATGGCAAATCCATGGTAAGCTCAGGGTCTGCAAATACTATTTTGGCCATTAGGGTTGGCGCAAACAGTATGCGTTTCTTCCTGCTTTCGTCTTCAGAAATAATAGCACTTCTTCCGACTTCACTTCCAGTTCCCGAAGTTGTAGGAACGGTGATAAAATGCGGTATAGTTTCGGTTACATATTTGTCTCCTCCTATAAGGTCATCGTAATCCATTAAATCTCTGTGGTGATTAATGCTCAGCGCAACGGCTCTTGCTACATCTAAAGCTACTCCTCCTCCTATGCCAATAATGGCATCCCTATCGGTAGATTGATACAAAGCTTTCCCTTTAAGCACATCCGACTTGACTGGATTTTTATGAACATCTGAAAAAACTTCTACAGACAGCCCAGATTGGCTTAATTCATTTACTATCTTTTTAAAAAACCCAAGCTCTCTAACTATTGGATCTGTAACCAATAGCGGTCTTTTTAATTGGTTTTGTTTGAGATAATCAGACAATTCACTGATAACACCTACCCCAAAACGTATGGTTGTAGGAAAACTAAAATTAAATTTTTGAAGAATATCCATTTTTATAAATGAAAACTTTAGTGATAAAACTTGAGAGAAATTACGATTCAACTTTAAATCCTTTTTGAGCTGAAATCGAGCAAAGGCCAGATTACAATTGGAATTTGTATTACCTACTGTGGCATTACTTTTCAGGGGGACAAACTTTCTTCTCTTGAGATTGTCTACTTATTTTGATTGCTATTGATGGTAGTTAAATAATTTCAAAATAACGTTTTCTTTCCCAATCGGTAACTTTAGAAGCAAACTCTCTACATTCCCATTCTCTTGTTTTGCAGAAATGGTCTACAAAGACCTCCCCAAATAAAGATTTTGCTATGGGTGAAATTTTCATTGCTTCCGTCGCTTCCTTGAGTGATGTTGGGATGGATCCATTGGAATAATCCTCATATCCATTGCCAACTGTGGCGGGTTTATCCAATTCCAATTTATGTTGAATCCCATACAGACCGGAGGCAAGGCAAGCGGACATGGCCAGATAAGGATTTACATCTGAACCTATTACGCGAGTTTCAAGCCGAGTAGATTTAGCACCACCTGAAAGTACCCTTAAGGCTGTGGTCCTATTGTCTTGTGCCCAGGTCAATGTTGTTGGAGCCCAGGCACCTTCTACCAGTCTTTTATAACTGTTAATCGTAGGCGCAAACATTGGTAAAATATGGGGTAAACATTTCAATTGACCTGCTATGTAATGTCGCATCAAAGGACTCATGCTAAATTCGCCATCTGCGTCATAGAATAAGTTATTTTTGATGTCTTTGTCCCAAATACTTTGGTGCACATGACCGCCATTTCCAGGTAGTTCTTCCGTCCATTTAGCCATAAAGGTAGCCATAATACCATGTTGGTAAGCTATTTCTTTTACACTTGTTTTGAATAGAGTAGCCCGGTCTGCTGCCAATAAAATATCGCTGTATTGTATGGCTGCTTCATACACTCCTGGGCCAGTTTCTGTATGTAATCCCTCTAATGGAATGTCAAACTGATGACATAGATCAAAAAGGTCATTGAAAAAATCACTCTTCAGCGAGGACCTTAAAATGGAATATCCAAACATTCCCGGTGTTAGGGGTTTGGTATTGGAACAATTTTCCCCACCAAAACCGTCTGGAGTACTTTCAAAGTTAAACCACTCAAATTCTTGAGAGAACTGAGGCGTAAAACCTAAATCTAAGGCTTGTAGTTTAATGTTTTTTAATAATGTCCTAGGGCATACAAGTGCTCCATTTTCCTTGTCTTTGCTAAAGTCAGCTAGAAAGAATGGAAGGTCATTTTCCCATGGTATTTTGCGAAAAGTTGATGGATCAATTTCTGCTTGAAAATCTGGATAGCCAGTATGCCAACCTGTGACAGAAACATTGTCGTAGGATTTATCCTCTACATCCCAGCCAAAAACTACAGCACAAAAGCCCATTCCACCATCTAAAATAGAAAAGAACTTTTCCAGTGAAACTACCTTTCCACGCAATACCCCATCAATGTCAACAATGGCCAATTTGACCTTATTAAAGGAACTGTTCTTTAAGGTTGATTTTACTTCTTCTTTACTGAATTTCATGAAGTTTTTGTCTTGTTAAGGAATAATACAAAGAAAAGGTATGCGCCTAGAAGCATGGCGAAAAACAATAGTGCCAGGTTAAAATTATAAATAGTCATGGCAATTAGGGATAAACTAGCAATTATTAATGCCACTAGTGGAAATAATGGATAGTAAGGCACTTTAAAAGGTCTTTCTAAATCAGGTTCATTTTTTCTTAATTTAAGAAAAGCGAGCATTGATAAGATGTAAAGACACAAAGCACCAAATACAGCAATAGTAATGATTTCTCCCGTTTTACCAGTAAATAGGGCTATTATCCCTATGGCCATATTAAAAATCAAAGCATTTACAGGCGTTTTAAATTTTTTACTCACTTTACCTATTGCCTTGGGTGCATAACCTACTCTCCCAAACTCAAAGGTAGTTCTGCCAGCAGCCAAAATGATTCCATTAAAGGAGGCGACTAGTCCAAATAGGGCTATGAATACCAAAAGATGGTAATAAAAAGGATTGTCCCCTGTAACCAAACCCATTGCTAAAGGCAATGGGGAATCAGAGGCCACTCCCGAACCATCAGGATAAACAATCGCTTCCCAGCCACCAACACCTACAGCTGCTAAAAAAGTAAGTACACACAAAATAATTAGTGTAAGTAAAGCAAAGCCAAAACCTTTTAAAATGTTTTTCTGAGGGTTTATGGTTTCTTCTGCCACATTTGCAACACCTTCAATCGCTAAAAAAAACCAAATGGCAAAAGGTATTGCTGCCACTATACCCATATAACCATTGGGGAGGGCATTGACTTGTAAATTTTCAACTTTGAACTCAGGCAAGGTAACCCCTGCAAAAAACAAAAGGCCTAAAACCGCGACTATGGTAATGAACAGTTCAAAAGTGGCTGCTACCTGTAGGCCAACAATATTCAGGGCAGTGAAAATAAGATACGCTACAATGCCAATCAACAGGGGGTCTAGCTCAGGAAAGAATATGCCAAAATAAGCACCTATAGCTGAAGCAATGGCAGGTGGGGCAAATATAAATTCAATATTTTGAGACATCCCAGCCAGGAAGCCAAGGTGCTTGCCCAAACCACGTTCTGCATAAGAAAATGCACCTCCAGCCTTGGGTATGGCACAAGCCATTTCTGTGTAACTGAACGTAAAGGTCACATACATAATAATAATAAAAAATATGGCGATGGCTGCGCCCAGGGTGCCTCCTTCAGCAAGCCCTAAATTCCATCCAAAATAATTGCCAGAAATTACATACCCCACTCCCAAACCCCACAACATGAACGGCCCTAAGGTCTTCTTTAACTGTTGTTCTTTTTCGTTTGTTTTTTGATTCATATAAACTTTACTTTTTGATTATGAAAAAGGGCTATACAACAATACATCAAAATATCAAAAATGCACATAATCGAATAAATATTACCAATTTTCCAAAATAATGGCTTTAAAATTAAAAATAATTATAAATTTTAGCGTAACCGCATGAAATTTTTTAAGTGAAATGGACAATTAAGAATTACCATTTTCTCTTTTTATATCCCATAAATGAAAAAATAGGGATATAGAAATGGGCATTTAAAACATAGATTCGGACATGTAAAGCTCAGAACTTTACATTCATTAATATCACAAACCATTGTTTATTAACTTATTATATTTAAATATTAATTAAGCAGGGTAAAACATAAAATAATTTCGAACTTTAAAATTGTATATTTTGTCTTTCAAGTAACAATATAGAGATGCTTATTGTATAGACCAAATCAAATTCGGACAATAATCACATAAAGATAAAAGGTAATAGTAATCTTACCTTATTCAAACGATTATAGCTTGTTTCAGATTTGGCGCAACAAAAACAGAAAAAGACATATGCATATTGCAATTTCAGGGAATATTGGAAGTGGAAAAACTTCACTTGCATCAAAACTATCAGCACATTATGGCTGGCAAATAGAATTTGAATCAGTTGAGGAAAACCCCTACTTAGCCGATTTTTATAATGACATGCCCAAATGGGCATTCCATTTACAGGTATTTTTCCTCCACAGTCGTTTTAATCAAATAAAGAGAATCCAGGAAAGTGGTGTTTCCACGATTCAGGACAGAACGATATATGAAGATGCACATATTTTTGCAGCCAATCTTTATGAATCTGGCTTAATATCTAAGAGGGATTTTGAAAACTACAATGGACTGTACCATTCTATGGTGAATTACGTCAAAGCTCCCGATTTAATGATTTTTTTGAAAGCAGACATTCCCAAATTAGTGGATCAAATTGAGAAAAGAGGGCGAATTTATGAAAGGAACATTCAAATAGCCTATTTAAAAAACCTCAACAATCTTTACGAAAAATGGATTGCTGAATACAATCTGGGAAAGCTTTTAATTATAGAGGTTAACAACTTGAATTTTATTAAAAATTCCGAAGACTTTTCCGCAATAGTAGAGAAAATTGACAGAGAGATTTTTGGGTTATTCAACTAATTCATTTTTCTAACCATCCAAGAGCCAATAACCTTTAGAGTAGCTGCATTTGGTCTTAGCAACAGTTTATCTATTCGCTGAAGTTTACCTCCAATCATCAGGTTTTCATAAGCAGGAATTCTTATTAGTTTATATCCCTGAAGCCTACTTATCAAATCATATTGTAAGTCGTTGTAGGCATTTAATTTCCAGCCAGATGATCCATTCCCAGATAGATCAGGTGCTTCTTCGGATGGTCCAAAACACCTTGAAGCGATAGGAGGCCCATTCCAAATACGCTCCTGAGAGCCTGAGACCAGACACTCTCTTTCAAAAGTCCTACACATTCTAAGGTAACTTTGATGCCAGGAAAAACTGAATGTCGAATAAATATCTGCTTTTAATGTTTTAAGTCTATACCTATTGAAATGATAGGGGTCATCATAAACGAATAAAAACTTGTCTATTTTAATGTCAACTTTTAATTGATTTAAAAATGGAAATTCATCGTTTCCATTCAGGTCGCTATAAGCGTCAGAAAGTAAAGCTTCTCCTTTACCTTTTATCTGGCTTCTCTTAACGGGTAGGATAAAATCAACTTCAGAAGCCATTTCAATTTCTTCCAGGGCTTTGATTAATTGATCTATTTTTAAGTGGTGCATTTAGACAAATAAATTAACAGTGGGAAAAAGTGAGGATAAACCAATTATTCTTTTTCAATTCTCTCCTTCAAATTGGGTTTGGACCCAGGAAAGGTGGTCTTCGAGGACATATCATATCCTATCCATAGCATTATCGCTAAAAAAACTAAACCAAAAATGAGAAAGATAAGCTTGTTCCTATTCATTGTTACGTCAAATTTATGTTTTAAGCTAAGTAAGTATTCGTAAAAATAGTTCCCTATAAACGCATACTTTTGAAGGGAATATGAGCGTTTATCACTAAATTACTAAAAGGGTATTAAATTGGCTCCGAATCCCTAAAATCATTATTTATTTAAAAAAAATTTTATTATTTGCTAAATTACAGCTTTCCAGCCTTATTTTTGTAGTGAACTGTAATGACTATTGTTCACTGCCAATTCTGCATTAATTCATATTCCTAATAACAACCATTCTATGTATAAACAGATCAAACCAGATATGATCTATCATTATTTCGATCAGGATATTGAACTTATCCATGAAATCATAGAATTGGTTTTAGAACTGAATATACAAGATTTAAAAAAATTAATGCCTCTTTACTTAGAAGGAGAAATTAATCAAATAATGAAGAAATTTCATAAATCTAAGCCAGTTTTTAGTTTATTAGGTGCTAATAATGTGAATAAAAACATTGTCATTCTAGAAAATACCATTCATACCGAATTTACCGAAAAATATCCTGCTTTTTTGGAAGCGTTGAATGAGCTAGAACAGGATTTACACTCATTCCTCAAAAGCTCACCTCATTAATTGGTTTTTACCAATTTGAATAGCTGCAGTTTTATTCCTCAATTTCTTCTAATAAATGTTTTTAATGATTAAGTCTCCTTATAATTACCGTTCCCAATTCTCAATATATTTATTTTTGTTTCTTCTGGTTTTTTCTTGCGCCCCGCAGAAAAATCATACTGGGTTAATAGGTGATAAAGCCATGGTTGTCAGTGCACATCCTTTGGCTTCAAATGTAGGCAAAGAAATATTACTACAAGGAGGTAATGCTGTAGATGCGGCCATAGCAGTTCACATGGCACTTGCCGTGGTGTATCCACAGGCCGGTAATCTAGGTGGGGGTGGATTCATGGTAATCAGAGAAAAGAATGGAGCCCTTCATTCACTTGATTATAGGGAGAAAGCACCTCTGGCAGCCAGTAGAGACATGTACTTAGATGAAGAAGGAAATGCTCAGCCTGAAATGAGTCAAAATGGTCATCTGGCTTCAGGGGTCCCAGGATCTGTTGATGGCATGATAAAAGCACATGAAAAATTTGGCTCTCTTCCTTGGAGCAAATTGTTAAACCCAGCAATATTACTTGCAGAGGATGGTTATAAATTGACTAATGTAGAGGCTAATTTTCTTTCCGAGGCTTCAATTAAGCTTAAAAAATATTCTTCTGTAGATCCCGTTCATTTTACTGCCAAAGCATTTAAAGAAGGAGATGTGTTGGTACAAAAGGAACTTGCGAAAACACTTAAATTGATCAGGGACAATGGTAGAGATGGTTTTTATTCAGGAGAAGTGGCGGATCACTTGGTCGCAGAAATGAAGCGTGGTGGTGGCATAATCAATCATGAGGACCTGGAAAACTACCAAAGCAAATGGAGGAAACCTCTGACAGGAAATTACAAGGATTATAGAATAATTACAATGGGGCCTCCTAGTGGTGGCGGAATCATTTTGCTTCAGATGCTGGGCATCCTAGAAAACCATACAATTTCTAAAGACAAGTACAGCGATTACCTTCATTTAAAGACAGAAATGGAACGTAGAATCTTTGCAGATAGAGCCGAATTCATGGGAGATGCCGATTTTTATCCCGTTCCGGTTAAGCAGTTGATAGCGGATAAGTATTTAAAGGAAAGGTTTGAAAATTTCAATCCTGAAAAAGCAACGCCATCAAATGAAATCAAAGAAGGCGATATTAGTATAGAAAGCGAAGAAACTACCCATTTTTCTATTGTTGATCAAGAAGGAAATGCTGTATCTAGCACCACTACGCTAAACGGAAATATGGGATCAAAAGTACTGGTAGCCGGCGCAGGATTTATCTTAAACAATGAGATGGATGACTTTTCTATAAAGCCCGGTTTCCCAAACATGTTCGGTGTTCTTGGAGGAGAGGCCAACAAAGTCGCGCCAGAAAAGAGGATGCTCAGTTCCATGAGTCCTACAATTTTGGAAAAAAATGGAAGTTTACACATGGTAGTGGGGACACCTGGTGGCTCCACCATACCTACCTCAGTTTTTCAAGTCATCGTAAATGTTATCGAATTTGATATGGGTATGCAGCAATCCGTCAATGAATATCGTTTTCATAGTCAATGGAAACCTGATTTAATAAGCTATGAAAAAGGATATTCTAGTAAGGTAACACTGAAAGAATTACGTGCTAAAGGCCATGAATTTAATGAAAGAAATGCTATTGGAAAAGTTGATGCAATCCTGGTGAGAGAAGATGGGACTTTGGAAGCAGGAGCTGACGCCAGAGGCATGGATACGGCTGCAGGTTTCTAATATTCAAGCTTTTCCGGCAATTGCATAAAATCATTTTTTGTCCTTACACAATCTAATATAATGTGGACTTGTTCCAGGGATACGCGCTATAATTTTTCTCGCCTCCAAATCCAGTTTTACTGAAACAAGGTACCAGGGAACGGAGCCATCAAAACTATCTTTCAGGGTAGCTATGGCCAATTCATTAAGTTCCTTGTAAGAAATCTCCTTCCGTTCTTCAAGGGTTTTAAGAATGAATGCCTTAATTAATGTGTATTTGGACAATGATATATTTACTCCCTTCTTGCCTTCCGGGTGCAATGTCAATATCCTATTTTCCATAATTTTTTTAAAGCCTTGCCTAGAATAAAATTAAAGCTACAAAAATTAGCTTTAATTGTAAAATATTAAGGACCAGACCACTAATTATGCTTCACGTGTAATTAGGCCCTTATTAATATTTACTCTACCTCAAATTCATTGAATAAATAGTCTATTGCTCTTTCCATGACAATATCCTTTCCATTTTCGATAGTGGTACCGGTATTTTTAACATAGATGTCTGGTACATGTCCAATTCCATCTAAACTCTCACCGTTTGGCAATAAAAATTTTTGTATGGAGTACACATACCGCCAACCGTTAGGTAGAAAACGCATATTACTTACAGTTGAAAAATCTCCGGCAGTGGTATCCCCTATTTGAGTAACGTGATCAAAGGCTTTTAGGTGAAGCAAAAATATTTCTCCAGCACTGATGGTTCTCCTATCTGTAAGTACAATTACCGGCTTGGTGTAAGCATTATTACTATCAAATTGGGTGTGATAAATCTTCTTTTCATCAAAGTCGTCATGATGGCTGCCATTTCTTGTCTGCACACTATATATCTCATGCTTACCATCAGAAAAAGCCCGGGCAATTCTTGCAGAATACCTGTCATCTCCACCAGAATTTTGCCTAATGTCCAATATGATGGCGTCGGTATTTTCATATGCTCTAATTACCTCATCAATCACTGAAGGATTATTACCATTCATAGAACCCAAGTAAATGTAGCCTATATTCTTGTTCTTAACTTTTCCATACAAAAGCTCATCTTCTGAATTCACCTCAATAACATTCTCTACGTATTTAGAAAGCAATAAGTCAGCGCTAAATTCAGCAATAGATTTTTCATTTAGCGTATAGCCCGATTTATATTGATTACTTCCATCATAGATGGTAGTATGGCTATCATCCAAATGTTCTACCATGGCTGTCATTACTTCCCACAACTCCTCCTCAATCATATCATCATTGACCAGTGGACGATAAGTTTGGTACAACTGATTCCAATCAATAGCCCTAACTTTAAATAGGCTATAATGTTGGTCAAAATCATTCCAGAAAACTTCGAAATTATTGGTCGGACTATTTGGTGCCTCCTCACCTAAAAAAACTTCTTCACAACCAAACCATAATAGAGAAACGATGATCAAACAAATATTTTTATTCATCTTGGAAATAATAACGTGGAAGAATTTAGTCATGGGATTAAAGATTAAATGATATACCGGTAGAGGGCGTCATGGACATCCTTTTATAGGGGTGGCGCCCATTAACTTTCTGGAGGGACAGAGAATAATCAATGTTCCAAGCCAATCGAGGAGACATTTGGAAAGTGTATCCAAAATCCCAATCCAACCCTAAGTACTGGCCAAAAGAAGCAGGTTCTCCCTGCAACATTATTATAACAGGACTATCCTGATTCTCTATTATAAACTCATCAATACCATTATAAGGAGGCCTACCTAAAAACTGGACCACTGGTATTCCAAGCGATGTTTGAATACTGTGCTTTGGGCGAAATCGCTTTGTCAATATACCCTTAATGGTCAACCCTTGCGTCGAAGTGTAGCTAAATGCATCCAGATCGTTCCACTCGACGAAAAAAGCCTTGGTCTCATAGGCTCCGCCAATATGTAAATCAATAGTTTCATTTTGGTTAGCTATCCTCACTAAATATTCCAATCCAATATTCATGTCCATATAGGTATTGGGAAGCCCATATGTCTCATTCGCGTTCACCTCACCAGCCGCATAGGCTACTGACACCCCTAAAATATTTCTAGCAGTTCTACGATAGGCTATGCCAAATTGCATCCCATTTCCTTGCTGATTTAAGGGGGACAAAATAGCGTCTTTTAGGTAATTGTTCTGGTATCCTGCACTTATCTTAAAGTAGTTGACTTTGGGATTAGTTCGATTTTGCGCTTTTATAGATCCGGCTAAAAGGATAAAAAACAAAGTATAAAGAAGGGCTCTATTCATTCTATAATTCAAGTTTTTTTAGATTAATTGCGGTTAGTTATAATATGACAACCAAGAAGCTTTAGACCCTTGCTCCCATAAGTTAAAAAAGAAAAAAGAGCACGTAAAACCTGACTGCCTACAAGAATCTCAAGCTTTATTAAACATCAATTAAAGCTGATTTAACCGGACTTGTTTGCATGGAAGTGGAATCTACCCAATTATTAAAATTTGTAGCTCAAAGCACAGCATCAGTTTAAGCGAAAAAAAATATTGAATTGATGAATTTTTGAGCAACTTTAAAACAATTAGAGAGACCAATATTGATTTCAATCCATTTACCAATCGCTGAATTTTCATTTATTGGTACTTTTGCCATAAAATTCAATATTGCTTACATATAATCTTGAATATCATTTTGTATTTCCACGGACCTATGATTACTAAACTTGATACACCAAATGCTTAAATAAAAAAATTAAAAAATTAACCTTTGGACTTAATCTTAAAGTTATTGCATCAGGTGTTTTTAGGCGAATCCCTTTTTAGGATACCCGTATTATTTTCTTAATAAATCTTTTATTGCTTTCATCATTACTCCTTCCACTTCGGGAGCAACATTCGAGGCCCTATTGCTTACTTCGTATCCTCCTTTTTCATAGGCCAGGGTCGTCCCAATGTATCCAGGCCCTAAATCACCATACGCTGCCACGGCCACAAATAAATCTGGACGTTCCGCTTTTGCTGCAAGCTGGTATTCAACAAAAAGTTCGCCCGGCATGTGCAACAGTCGGGCATTGTTTAGAGTAAGACACGTTAAATCCAATGTTTTTCCAGCCTGTGACCTTGTCAACCAAGCCATTTTTCTGGCATTTCCGCTACTTTCCATTAATAATGCATTACTGGTTTTTAGTTCTTCTTGCAATTTATACAAGTACTTGGCAGGAGGCAAAACAACTGAAGAAACATTCCAAGTCACCTTCTGTGCCGATATGGGTTCTCGCTCTGTAGTTTCCCAGGCTTGTTTCATTCCAGCAGCCAAACGTTCTGCAAAAATTAGCCGGTTTTCATGGGCGCCATCATTGTATTTGCCCGCTGCAATATTTCCCCCGGCTCCGTTAAAATGAACATGCAGGGCATCTGGTACGGCCAATTGACGAAAAAATCGGGCTACTCCTACGAAATCGGGATTCGGGATGCCCGTGCGGTAATAGCTTTGTGGATGCGTGGCGTAATAACTAATAACAGCAATTGGTTTGTCTTCATTCCAAAAGCTGACAAGGGACAATTCAGGATCAATCAATCCTTCGGGCTCAGCACGAATTTCAGCAGCTTTGGTTGTAGACATTCGAGTCACACGGACTTTCCCATCTGGTCCATAAATGTTACGGTTGGAAGCTACTTTATCTACAATGCCCTTGCCCAGGCCCAAATGAGTTACAGGCTGGGAATGTTCCAAAGAACTTTTAACTGCAATTGTTAATCGACGTAGGGCATCACGGGCAAAAGTACCATCAAATTGGGTTGGATTAATTTTTGCCGGATCAAGACCAGCTTCGATTAGGATTCGCTCAGCTCCCGCATCATATCTAGGCGCATCATGCTGATGGATTACATTTACTGCGATACGTTCAGGGGTGGACCCTACGGCAGCGGCAAGTGCTCGTTTGAAATCATCCATACCTTCATTCCCAATAGCCAGCCAATCCACTGCACACAAAACAATCGGCAATCCAGCTCCTTGCAGTACTACCCCTTTGGCACGTAAACCCAAGTCCCAGGTATTAATGGAAATATCATAAGCCAAGGGGTCTCCTACTGGTGGCGTAACATCAATGTCAAAAGTGGAAAGCGTCAATCCCTCTTGAAGGTTTTGAAGAGGAAAAAGCTGAACACTCTTGATACATCTCCCCCCTGCTATGGAGAGTTGGATATACAAAAGTAGGCAAAGCAAGGTAGACAACCTTTTATTAATACCGCTCATCATTCTAAATAATTAACATTCAAAAAACAATTTTTTCTAGCTCCTATAATTTAAGGATAGCTATTTTAAAGTACAAAGGAGAAACCCAAGGTTTCTCCTTTGAATTTAAAGCCTGCATTTGATCTCAGAGAAAACCTGAAATAAATTTGGACTCCTATTTTAAAAAAACCATTTAAATAGGACTATTTAATATCCCGGATTTTGAGGGAAATCAGCATCTACATTTAAATCAATTTGTTCCTGTGGTATTGGCCATCTGAAGTTGTGTTCTGCGATATCCGCACCAGGTACTAGTGGGTTGTCATTGTATTTCCTTACCCTTTCAAGTAGTTTTCCTGTTCGCCTTAATATAATAAGTCTCCACTCTTCACCATACAACTCCCTTACACGTTCATCCAGTAAGAAATCCATATCAATTTCTGATGCAGCTACAGGAGTTGCATTGGAGCGAACTCTCACCCTATTTACATCCGCTGCTGCAAGGCCATTATTGCCCAATTCCAAATAAGCTTCTGCCCGTATAAGCAAGGTTTCTGCAAAACGCAAGGCATACCAATCCTTGTGCGTAATTCCTCCTCCCGACCGGTTTGGTTGCAAGAAATAGTTTAACGCATCAGTGAATTTAATGTGGATAGGGAAAATGATTTTCGTTGAATCCGCCATAGGATCAGGTCTAGCTGGATCGTAAAGGCTAAAATCTATCTTTTGTTTGTCATAAGCAGACTCTGGATTGTCAAAATAAAAATTTCGCTTTAGGTTATGCTCAGCATTCCTGATATCATTGTCCCAATCGTTTTTCCACACCTCATAATAAACCAAGCTTGTACCTCTACCATTCGCAGTAGGGCGGCCTAAAGAATCGGAATAGCCAGTATACAAACCATTAAACAATTCACCTTGAAAACCTTTTTTACCATCTGGGGTAAGTCCAATATCAAAATAACGAGGACCGAATATATAAGCACTCGCTATCTGTCCTCCACCAATAAGGAAAGGTTCAACTTGGATGGCCCACATGGACTCTTTATTCTCATTCAAGTTGTGATTTCCAAAGCCAAAAAGGTCTAAGAACACATCTCCAGCGCCCCAAACATCATTGCCAAGTTTTGTACCAAAACGACTTGTCATCAAATCGTAATCATAACCATCAATTACGCTTGTAGCAGATGCAGCTGCCAGCTCAAATTCATCCTGCTCTAGATAAGTTTCCGCAAGATAATGCCAGGCAGGACCTTGGGTAATTCTTCCAGGAGCATCCTCTTCACCTGGTTTTGGTAAATTAGCAGCTGCAAATTTGAAATCTTCCACCATCAAGGCATGAATGTCTGCCACAGGGTTTCTAACAAAATCAGCTTTGGCTGAATTAATCGGCTCAGTTAAAAGAGGAAGATCTCCATAAGTAGAAACCAGGTACCTGTAGGCAAAAGCCCTGAAAAATCTAGCTTCTGCTATGTATTTGTTTTTTCCTGCTTCACCTCCTACAAACACTTCAGGATCTGCAATCCCTACTTTATCAATCAATACATTTGACCATTGAATTATTTCAAACCCTACATTCCATGTTGCGATGACATTTCTCCAAACCGGGGTCATGTCATTGTAGGAGTTTAAATAAGAACCTCCAGGGCCTGGTGTTTCACCATTGTACCCAAGATCAGACCCATGAGTGGCCCAATTCATCACGCCAAATTCACCAAAAGAATAATAGGCAGATCGTACACGATCGTGGATTGCTGTAATTCCCTGGAATGCTCCCGCTTCAGTTAGGTAAGCATTGTCTGGCGAAAGAAAATCGATGGGTTTTTCATCCAAAATATCTTCACTGCAGGACGGAAATATAAACAGCGCAATGGCAGCAACCACCAAAGATTTTATTGCTATTTTTTTTATATTTATGTTCATTGTTTTTTTATTTATCAGGTATTACTTAATTAATAAGCTGATTTCTTATAGGCTAAGATTTAAACCTAATATGAAATTTCTCATAAGCGGAGTATCACTTACACCCGTTTCAGGATCCCAACCTTGCCAGTTTGTCCATACATACGGGTTTTTGCTTGCCACATAAACTTGAGCAGACCGTAATTTTAATTTATCCAAAAAGCTTTGGTTAAAAGTATATCCCAATGAGATATCCTGTAACCTTACAAAACTCCTGCTTTGATAAATTCCACTTTGACGCTGTGGCACATTATAGATCCCGGTAGTATTTGTCGTTGGGTTTTCTGGTGTCCAGTAAGGGTTAACAGCTGAATTATTTCTTCTATCCGGGAAATAGTAAAGCGGGTTAACTATGTCAGCGTTGTTTGATAAATAATAATTATTACCTCCTTGTATGGAATTAATAAAAACAGAAAGAGTAAAATTGTTATAAGTAAAAGAGTTGTTGATACTGAAACGGTAACTTGGGGATTCGTTTCCGATCACCTTTCTGTCATTTGTTGGATCTATGGCTCCATCTCCATTCTGATCAACATAACGGAATTGACCTGGATACCATCCATCAAGCACATTACCGCTGAAGAATTCTTCTTCCGTCCAAACTCCTCCGGCCATTTCATAATCGTATAGGGCGCTAAGAGATTCACCAACAAACCATCCGTTTCCAATGTCATTGTCATTCTCTCCACCATACAATTTGGTGATTTCATCTCTATTCAAAGCAAAGGTGAAATTTGTCTCCCATCTTAACAGTCCATCCATGTTGATAGATCTTAAATCAAACTCAACACCTTTGTTCTTTAGGCCTCCTATATTTGTCCAGATATTGGCATATCCTGCCGTTCTTGGAAGTTGTCTTAATACCAATACGTCAGTTGTATTTGCAGTATAGGCGTTAAATGAACCTGTAATTCTGTTTTGCCACAGGCCGAAATCCAAACCTAGGTTATAAGAAGTCGTCGTTTCCCATGCTAAATTTTCGTTTCCAAGATTACTTGGATAAAGTCCTATAGCAGTTGATTGTCCATATACATAATAACGGGTCCCCATTCTAGACAAACTTGAATACCTGCCAATCCCTTGGTTACCATTTATACCATAGGAAGTACGTAATTTTAAATAGATACCGGCATTCTCAAGGAAAGGCTCATCAGAGGCTACCCAAGCCAAGGAAGCAGATGGGAAAGTTGCCCATTTATTTCCCGCACCAAATCCTGAAAATCCATCCCTACGTACCGTACCAGTAAACATATACTTGGATTGGAAACTATAATTGACCCGTGCCATATAAGCAAGACTGTTTTCTTCATAAGCGGAAGAACTACCAGTGATGACCTCAGCCAAACCAATATTGTTGTATCCAAGGATTTCATTCTCAAATCCGGAAGCTGAAAGGGTAGAAGAATTACCACTTCTTCCTTCTCTACTAAATAGGAAGGTGGAATTAATCTGATGCTCTCCAAAGCTTTTAGAATAACTAACTATATTATTGAGATTAAAGTCTGTAGATTCAGAAGGGTTCTTTATAGCCAAACCTCTGTTTGATACTCCTGAAGGAGTTGCGCTTGAATGAAAAGTATTATTATTCCTGTTGGCATATACCTGAGAATAATTAAACTCATAATTTAATCCTTCAATCCAAGGCACCTTAACCTTGATTCTTCCTACAGCAAACAGCTCATTGTTGATATCAGAATTATCAATGTACTTGTATACAAGCGGGTAAGGCTGGAACAATTCTCCACCTAGGTAAATGTCATAATTTGGCTCTCCTATATAATTATTGACCAATGGACTTGCGTCCCTTGCATTCGATAAGCTGGTAGGAATCCCTGAATTGTCTCTGGAACTATAGGACACATTCAATCCAAAAGTCAGCCAATCTGTTATTTCACTTTCCACGTTGCTTCGCAATGTAAAGCGTTTGAACTTATCATTTTTCTGTATACCCTCAACATCTGTAAAGGAACCCGAAACATAATAGGTGGACCGCTCAGTCATGCCCTGAAGACTTAAGTTGTAATTCTGCATTGGAGCAACCTGTAGAACTTGATCTACCCAGTTAATTTCATTACCGGCAAGGTAATTTTGTTGCTCTTCAAAAGTCTTCAAATAGGAGCCTACGGTCTCCTTATTGGTTAAATCAGCTCTTTGAGGTCTTCCTTCCGCACTTGTAGGGTTCGTTTTGTACCAATTGTAAACCTTACTCTGATGGTCCCAATCCACTAATCGGTTTGCAAACTCGTCACCATTCATCACTCTCATCGAATTATTGGTCTTGTCCTGAAAGCCAGTATACATTCCAAAGGAAATCACCGGTTTTTCGGAGGTACCTTTTTTGGTGGTAATCAGCAAAACACCATTAGCAGATCTTGATCCATAAACAGCTGCAGCACTTGCATCTTTAAGTATATCGATTGTTTCTACATCATTGACGTTGATATTGGATATGCTTCCATTGTAAATCACCCCATCCATAACAATCAAAGGACCATCAGAAGCAGAAAGGGAAGTTTTCCCTCTTATTGAAAGTTCAGGCTCACTAGATGCTCCTCCCCTTCCTTCTAAGTTTACCCCAGCAGATGCCCCTATCAAGGCTTGAAAAAGGTTGACATTTGCTTGATTTGCCTTGTCTTTCATAGTGATTCTTGCTACAGAGCCAGTAAGATCGCTTTTCTTTGCTGTTCCGTAACCAATGACAAGAACCTCATCCATTGAGGTTACATCTTCTTCCAATACTACATCCAAAACCGTTCTGTTTCCTACTGCAATGCTTTGGGTAACGTACCCAATATAGGAAAAAGACAAAGTAGCATCCTCTGGAACAGTAATGGAATATTGACCCATAAGGTCAGTGGCTGTTCCTTTGGTGGTTCCAGGAACGAATACCGTTACACCAGGAATGGTTTCCCCATCAGAATCCGTTACGGTACCGGTAACGGTGATGTCCACGGCAATATTTTTGTTGCTTAGTTGTTCATTAATTACAACGTCCAATGCTGGCTCAATTCTTTCAACCAAGCCCTTGTTCGCACCCCAGGAAGTTCCCAGTGTCAAGAATTGGGTGGAAAAAGCAAGGACAAATAATCCGTGCTTTAGTTTTAAAGTTTTAGGTATTTTTCTACTCATTGGTAAAGTTATTAAAATCCATAAATTGGGTTAAACATTAAATAACACTTTATTATTTTGAATACATTAAGCTATGAAAATTATAAACTACTTGATTCAATCGCAAGAGATTTATAATATTTATATTTTAAGTGGTGAAATAGCAAGAGTTTTGGACAAATACCCTTTTGAAATTTTCCTGCATTTGTGGACTGAAAGGCAAAAGCTATCTTAACTACTCCTTGTTGAATAGCATTTAAAAACAATGAGTTGGTCTGAATTTAATGACTACAAAAATATTGAGAGGGTATATAATTACCATATTAAATAGACTTTATTTAAGATTGGATATGGCTAACCCTCGATTCACCCACCTTTACCAATACTTTTAGCCCTTTTACGAATTTGAAAACACCTATCTTGATAAAAGATATGTTTTTAATTAATCGGGTTTGGCCTGAATTTATAAATTTCAGGAAACAGGATATCTTGGAGGAATCTCCTCACGTGGATTGGCGGAAGCAGTATTATAGAGTGTAACAAGCTACAAATCAGGTCTTTAAGTCCTTACTTCAAATAAATAATATCAAGTAAATAAAGGGCTTATTAATGATACTGGTTTGCTAAGCCTTGAAAAATCCCTTGAAGCATTTCCAGACAAATAATAAAACTTTTTAACAAAAAACGCTCATATAACAGTAGTTAATACCAAGGTGATCACTCCCTTTTTTGAAGAAGGTAAACTTTACCAAGGTGTAGGGTCACTGGTTCGAATAGATGCCGAAGTTGGAGAGGGTATTGATAAAGAGTTAATTGTCCCACAATTTAAGATATCAACACCTCCTTTTTTTAATTATCCCCTAACTGCCCCATATACATATTATATCCTTATCCGATTTTACCTCTTTTGTGCATAGAGTAAACGTAAGATTTGCTCAAGGTCAAAGTCTATCTAATATTCATATTATTGAGCAATTAATACCTTGAACTGTATGTGAAATTCAAAAAGGTTTAATATTTAAAAACACCTTACTCCTTCGATAAGCAGTTTCACGATATAGTCTATACTCTTCGCGAAAATAAAGCTTGAGCGTATTTTTTTTCAACTAACATTAAGGGCATAAAGCATTACAAATCATAATTTTAAGGTCATTAAATACTGACAGTAATTAAGTCTATCAACCTATGTTTAAAAACCAGATCTTAATGTAAGGCTATTTTATGTTTTACCTAACCGAATTCAAATTAAGCAAATTGGATCACTTAAACACTAAAATATGAAACTACAACAAGGATTAACCTTTGCAAGCCTTTTCCTATACTTGAGTATGTTTTATGGAAATTCGCTAGAAGCTCAAACCATGACCTCAAGTATGGATACTTTGTACCACTGGGTCAATTCAAACCAATCTATAGAAGGAAAAGTGCTGAATTTACCTCACTTACAATATGAAACCGACAACCACCTATTGACAGCCAATTCTAAGATGACAATAGATACCCTGGTGATGGGCCTTATAGAGGTAGAAAATATTGCGATTAGCATTGAGGGCTACACCGACGATGTAGGGAATGAAGATTACAATTTAGAATTAAGTAAAAAAAGGGCTGAATCGGTATACAATTATTTGATTCAAAAAGAAATAGTTGCAGACCGACTCAAGTTCAATGGTTTTGGGATGTCTAATCCTATTGTCCCTAATACTTCGGCAGAAAACCGGGCAATAAATAGGCGAGTTGAAATCGTGTTGAAATTGAGAGATGACATAAAAGTTGAGCAAGTTTCCCAAAAAATATACCTTAATAGTGGAAAGGTTATTCCTGTTAAAGAATACACCATCGAGGAAACTTACTTATCCTATCTTCAATATGGAAGCAGCTCCAAAAGAACCGAACCATTAGATAATGTAAACTATATAGTCGGAACAGATGGTGCTCGAAAATATGATAATCAAATGGCAGGATTCAATGACAAGGCACCTGCGCCGATTCCTGAAACTGCTCCTACACCGAAAGCAGCTGTTGATACCAATGATTATTCTGGCTTCTATTTAGGCATAGGATCAAGGTCAACCAACCTAAAGGAATCATTGATGTGGCTTAATTATGTAGATGAAAGTCCTAGCATGGATTCCTTTTTAGGAGAAAAGACAATTAAGGAACAGGAATATGGAATCTCTTTTGATTTTGGCATCCAAACGGGGAATTTTAATGGGTATCATTACGAAATAGGAGGAAGCGGAATTACTGGATCGGTTAATTTCTTGGCTTTTCATACCGCGTATGGTTATAACTTTTCTTTTGGCGCATCGAATAAAATAATTTTCAGGCCAGTCCTTGGAGTAGAATTCGGTAGAGCAAAGGCGCCAATGGGAAATATATCTAATAACGACTTGTATATCAGGGTAAATGATTCTGATTTTTACAGCGATGATGTTTCCATAAAAATTATCTCCAATCAGGGAACAGTTAAACCTAGATTTGATTTTGCATTTCCATTTCAAAAAGCTGAAGGTTACTCCATGTTAACCATAACTGGCGGTTATTCTTACAACATCTACTCCAATAAACCTATGATGAAGTTCAGTGGAACGGATGTGAACAATGAAAGCTTAACAGCAAAAGAGAATTTAGACGAATCAAATATTGATTTTAGATTGAATGGTGTAAGAAGTACAGAGAAATTACCATTTGATTTAAATGGGCCATTTATAGGCCTGGCATTTCAATTTTAAAGATGATTTGCTTCTATCCTACTAACAACCAGCTTTAATAAAATTGTCATGAAATCCCTAAACTTTATTGAATTGTCTAACCTATCATCCAAAAAATCATTGAGCCAAAAGGTACATGTTCACAAAGGCCAATACCCATAGCATTTGGTTTAAAATTTAAAAAACTCCTGTAGCTAAAGCCATCACTTTAGCTACAGGGATGTTATTTCCCTTCTAACTCAATTGAAAAAAAGGTATAAAGTAAAACCTTAGACTCCCTTTATTTGGAGTAAAAGCTAAACTGGAAAAATCAAGTTCTCCTCTATTACCAACTTGTCGGCTTGTAGTCTTTTAAGAATTTTCCACTCCAGTGCTTACCAGTATTGATCCCATCAAACAGAGGATCCATTACTCTGGCCGCCCCGTCTACTATGTCCAATGGCGGCTGAAAGTCATGAATTTCTTCTTTCTTCTTGGCCAGCTCAATTGGATCTTCATCCGTTACCCATCCGGTATCTACGGCATTGGTATAGATCCCAAATTTGGCAAATTCTGCTGCAGAAGTAAGGGTCATCATGTTCAATGCCGCTTTGGCCATGTTGGTATGTGGGTGCCGAGATTCTTTGTGGTATTTATGAAATTTCCCTTCCATAGCGGAAACATTGATGATGTGTTTCTTACCCGTATGGTCCTTTTTCATTACATGAACCAATCGATTGCAAAGCACGAATGGCGCAATAGAATTGACAAGTTGTACTTCAAGCATTTCATTGGTATGGATCTCTCCTAATTTTAACCGCCAGCTATTGGTCCTTCTCAAATCCACCTGTTGCAAATCTGCATCCATTTTACCAATTGGGAAAACTTCCTCAGGTGTCAAAGCATGGTCAATGGTGTAAGCAATCTGAGATAATTTCGCAGAAGCACTCAAACCAATCCCAACTTGCTTTCCATGCCAAGTTACTGGCAAGTTTCTGTTTGAATCTTCCATCATGGCACTGCTTGCTCCTAACTCTTGCAGACATGCTTCATGGTCTGATAACAACTCTTTTACGGCAAAAGAAAAGTCGGAATAGGCAAGTTCCTCATTTGGTAATAGGTGCTGGTAAAAACCTGCTGGACGTCTAACGGTCTGCGCAGCATTATTGATCAGCACATCCAACCTGTCGTATTGCTGCTCTATGAAATTACAAAACAGTTCGACGCTAGGAATATGCCTCAAATCCAATCCATGAATTTTAAGCCTATGTCCCCATGTGTCAAAATCAGCCTCTTTGGCAAAACGAATGGCAGCATCTACCGGGAATCGGGTGGTAGCTATTACGGTGGCACCCGCACGTAACATCATTAGGCTAATGTGATAACCAATTTTCAGACGAGAGCCTGTGACTAAGGCCACTTGTCCTGTAAGGTCTGCTGTTTGAAAACGCTTGGCATAATTAAAGTCCCCACAAGGCCCACACATGGTGTCGTAAAAGTGGTGAAGCGTGGTAAAAACCTCTTTACATACGTAACATTCTCGTGGAGCAACAGTTGCACCTATAGGTCTTTCTTGCTCAGCATTAGGGGCAATCATTTTAGGCGCGACAAAAACAATTGCTTCCCTGGCACTGCGAATTCCTGTATTGTTCCGCGCTTCTTTATGAATTTTAGCTGTTTCCTTTTTGACTTTTTTCTTCGCGTTTTTCTTACGTTTGATTAACTCCTCTTTATGAGGCCTTGACAATCTTCCAGCCTGCTTTATCAGCTCAATTCTTCGATCTAGTGGAATATCAAATATTTGATCAGTGTCGTTGTTTAAGGTTTCTAAAATGGCGATGCACTGATCAATTTGATCTTTGCTTAGCTGACCTTTAATAATGTTGATTTCCATTAATTGGCTGGTGTCGTGTTGAGGACAGGTGAAGACTTGCTAAACCTTAATTAGAAATGCAAAGGTACAATCTTTTCAATTAAGCACTTGCCCAACACTTTCTCCTTTTTTTAATCTTTCCTAAACAATACCGTTAAAAATTGTAATGTGTACCCTCTTTAAAAATTTTCGTTGAGCCATACTGTGTCGATTATGGAGAAAAAGTTACGTTATTTTTGCAAATCTTGGTGTTAATTAAATGTGATTATTAGTCATTGTATTCATCTCTTATAATTTGATGCTTGTTCTTGCGTTGTTTTTTAAATCGTTCCGATTTCTTTTTAGCCGAAACAGCATTTTTATCTGATTTAAAATGCATACTTGATTCTGCAAAAGAAGAACCTGGTTTAATCATAATACCATTATAAGGGCAATCTTCATGTCCGCAATTGTGTTTGGAGTAATCACCAAAATTCCTGTGTTTTAGCTTCTTATCGGAAAGAATTTTCTCTTGGTTGGCTCTGATGTCCTCCCATATTTGCCTTTCGTCAGCAGCAGTCAGTTCAAGTCCTAAAGTAGTAAGGTCAAAATAGGTTCTGGGATCTTTTAATTGATAAAAATTGAAGGTTTTCTCAAATACGGTATTGGCATGGTCTCTTATTTCAATCTGATCGCTTAATTGAAGGCTTTCATTCTCACAAATGGAACGGTACAAACCTAAGGTATTGAAATCTGAGTATTTCTTATAATTGTCTATAAAGTAAAAATATTCATCTTTACTCAATTGATTGAACTTCTTGTCAATTTTCATTTTTTTTAGTTAAATGAGGCTTCCTCAATCCAAGTCAGGTTTTACCCAATCTTTGACGCCTTCAGTTTCTTTTTGTTTTTCATAATTCACCCAAAAAGGTTTTTCATTGGCTAAAGGGGCATTTTCATTGACCATCAGAGGTCTAACTTCAGTCCACCATGCCTCATAATCCCCTCTCATTTGATTTACTAATTCAGGATGTTCTGCAATAATATTCTGCTTCTCTCCAGGGTCGTTAAATAAATCATACAACTCATTATTGTTTACAAATCGATACTGCTCATTTCTTACTGCAAACTTTTCATATTGAGAATTGTCCGGATTTGATGTTTCCGCGGTCCCTATCCAACGTTCTGCACCTTCTTGGCCAGAAACATTTTCAGGGTTTAATGGCCACCTTCCTCCGTGAAAAAAACGCAACCTGTCTTCAGATTCAAAGCTGTCGTTTTTCAAATAGGTAAGAAAGCTTTTTCCATCCAGGTCGGGGATGTCTGAGATGTCAATATTGGCAATCTCAGCAAAGGTTGGCAGCATGTCATAATGATTAAGCATCACATCAACCTCTTTTCCAGCATTGAAATGATTAGGCCACCTTATAAAGAAAGGTACCCTGGTGCCTCCTTCATATACACTTCCCTTAAAACCTTTCATCCCTGCATTGTAGGTTTCTCCATGCACTGTATTGTAACCTCCATAGGTTTTGCCATTGTCCGACATAAAAATCAAAATGGTATTGTCAACCACTCCCCAGGCCTCTAGCTTGTCCATTAATACCCCTAGGTTGTCGTCAACATTTTCGATCATTCCATAAAAACCTTGCGCATCTTCCGGGTAACCTTGATCCTTGAATTTTTTCTTGTATTTTTCTGGAGCGATAAATGGGCCATGTGGCGCATTTGTGGTGATATAAGCAAAAAACGGTTCCTCTGTTGATGATTTATCCTTTATCCAAGACAAGGCTTGGGTAAAGAACACATCGGTACAAAATCCTTGGGTTTTTACAAAAGTGCCATTGTGCTTAATAATCGGATCAAAATATCCATTGTCAGGGACATCTGCACAGGAACCTGCATATGCCTGACCGATTCCACCAGCTCCATGAATAAATACCTCATCAAATCCGCGGCTGTCAGGTTGGTACTCCTTTTCATCACCTAAATGCCATTTCCCAAATATGCCACTGGTATATCCTCCTCGCTTCAATACCTGAGGTAAGATGGTTAGACCCAACGCCATTCTTTCTCTTTCCAAAATTGTGTGCGTAATGCCATTTTTAAATGGATGTCGCCCACTCATTATGGCTGACCTGGTAGGTGCACAGGTAGGGCTCACTTGAAAATCTTCCAGACTAATGCTCTGAGATTTCAACCTATCCATATTAGGAGTGGAAACATCAGGACTTCCATTGGCAGAAATATCACCATACCCTTGATCATCCGTCATTATCAAAATTATATTTGGTTTACGAGGTTCTTTCTGACAACCGAACATAACCAAAGGAGCAATCACTAATAAAAATAAATGTAATAATAAGGCATTCTTCATTGTTTCATCAATTAAGGAGTGATTCACAATAATAGCAATAAGATAGCAAAAAAAGGTCTCAATTGGTTTAATGGTTAATTGTTAATTGTTAATTGTTAATTGTTAATTGTTAATTGTTAATTGTTAATTGTTTTTCACGTATAAACTTCTATAATCTACTACCATTGCTTGAGACAGTTAAACGTCCATACCAGTGCCCGAGACGGTCGGAATGTGCTTGTCGAGATACCGGTGTCTGAGCCTGTCGAAGGTAGAAGTCCGTGAAAATATTTAAAAAAATAGAAAGATTTAGTCTCGATGAATTTCGTGTTTTCACCCGATCACCGATCACTCCATCACCCCATCACTGATCACGCGATCACCCATCACCCATTATCTAAACCTATTTTTTTAGCAATTTCCCTGCATAATAAAAAAGTCATTGTATATTTCCGATAGAACAACCTGTCTCCTACCCAATCCGAAATAACATGCGCAGAACTTATGCAATTGCTGGCCTTTTAAGTGTTTTAATCCTAGCTGCTGGCTTCAGTTGGTTAGTTAAACCTCCCCAAACGGAAATCAGTAATGGGATAATCACAGCAAACCTCTACCTCCCAGACCATGAAAATGGCTATTATCGTGCTTCAAGGTTCGATTGGTCGGGGGTTATTTCTAGTCTTGAATACAAAGGCCATAACTATTTTGGCCAATGGTTTGACAACTATGACCCGATGACAAACGATGCCATTATGGGGCCAGTAGAAGATTTTTCTCCACTAGGATATGATGATGCTGAAGAAGGAGGCGTATTTGTTAAAATCGGGATAGGTGCTCTAAAGAAAATCAAGGAAGAAAAATACCGCTTTTCCCATACCTATGAATTGGTAAATGGTGGTGAATGGAAAGTGAAGACCCATAAAAACCGGGTGGAATTCCAACATGAATTAATAGATGCAGATGGCTATGCCTATCAGTATGCCAAAATAGTGGAGCTGGTAAAAGATAAACCCTTACTTGAAATCAGACACAAACTGAAGAATACCGGCAAAAAAGCAATCAAAACAAGCGTCTACAACCATAATTTTTTTGTGATTGATCAGGAGCTGACAGGGCCAAATATTGAAACCAACTTTCCTTACGACATCCAGCTTGATAACAGCGAAGATAAAAAAGTGGTTAATTTTGATTCTTTGGGTATAGTTTCCGACCGCACTATAAGCTTTAGTAGGTATTTCAAAAAGGGGGAAAACGTATATACCAGCGGTATTATGGGTTTTAGAGATTTGCCCGAAGACTATCAGTTTTCAGTGATAAACACCAAGACTGGGGCCGGAGTTAAAATCAAAGGAGACAAAGCTTTGGAGAAAATTGTTTATTGGGCCAACCCAAGGACTTATTGCCCTGAACCCTATATTAGATTTGAACTAGCGCCCGGTGAGTCCGTAGCGTGGAAATATGACTACCGTTTTTTTAATGTAGATGAAGAGTAATGCTTTTAAAAACCATTACCTAAAGCCTTCACTATCTCCAAAATAATAAAGCATGACCACTTTTGAGTACCTCAAGTTCCAAGGAGTACTTAGAATGGTCGGTATAAATATAGTGGCATAATACACCCAAAGGGGCGGATCATTGAATACCAAATAAGTTAGGAAACCAAACACAATAAAAATGGCGACCCCTACCATATAGGTGAAAAACATTGAAATCTGGTAAAAACCAGGCTCAGGCATAAAACCAAAGCCACATTCTTTGCAGTTTTTATTCAACTCATTGAATTTCCCCAAATCAGTAGCACTGCTTTTAAACATGTCTCCCTCCCTACATACCGGACATTTACAGTGAATCATGGCCTTTAATTTAGAGCTACCATTTACTAATTGTCCACGCGTTTCGGAATCAAATACTTCCTGACTTGAATTTTTCATCTGGGTCTATTTTATTAAAATACAGATTTTTTGGGTAAAAGTTTCAACCGACAAAAGAATGCTCCTTTATGTTCATTCTAATTATTAATTTGGAATTTGATTATAAAGTTCAATCAACTAAAGAAATTCATCCTAAATACACCTACAGGGTTAATTTTCAAATGCTTATTTTCTCCAAATAGAACTTCGCTATTCTCTAATATTCAAGTTTAATTTTTAAAAAGCTGAATTGAATTGTTACTAGGCAAGCAACTCTTTTGCTCTGGCACCAAGATAGGAACAAACAAGCTGATTAACTTCATGATGATCTATAAGCCTTAGTAATGAATAAATACTTATTGCCAATTAAATCGCATTTTCATTAAAGGAAGCAATAGTTAATGACCAAGGCATTATTTTTTTTAAAAGCACTGAAGTAGCGTCCCCAGCTTCGACCTTATTGTGATTTACCAGTAGACAAAAGAATGCTAAAATTAATTGGAAATCATTTATTTTTATATGGAAAAATATGATCAGGAAAATTTTCATACATCCAATTTTACCAATTATTTTCCGGTTTATAAATCAAACCAAACTTCGAAGATTTAAGGAATTCAATGGAACAGAACCTCAATAATGTAATCAAATGACCCAATTCCAAATTGATCTTGAGCAAGCTATTTTGATTTTAATAATTCCATATCAGCAAGCGTGATTTCAAAAAAAGGCTACTACTCCTACAAAGAGATGAGACACAATTGATGAGCTAAATACCTGTTAAATAGGGGGTGTAACTCAAGAAAAAAAAACTCCACGAGCGCTAACCCGTGGAGTTTTAATAAATATTATATAAAAACAGAAAAACATCCAATTACATGGGAGTTTTCAGCTGACCTTAATACTTTATTTAATCTAACCTTTTGCCATTTTCATCCCAGCCTTTTGTGCTAAAGTGGGAAGCGTTTGGCGTCACATAACTTACCTTAGCCAGTTCCGGAGTTTTGAGTTTTTTGTGTCCTTGAATTCTTGACTCTAAAGCAAAATCCAAAATCCCACTACTAAGCAAGGTGCGCTCAACAGGATAAGGCGCCTCACCTGTTTCAAATAGAATCTCAATGTTTTTTACTAAAGACCCAAAGTGATGGTGGGGTTTCCCCTGCAGTCGCATCAGGGTAGAATAGGGCTTTGTTGAGTCTTCCAACTCAACAGCCACAGTAAAATCCTGAACCAAACCTGTCAATAGAAAAGCGGCAACTTTTAGCCCATCCTTATAATCTACGACAAATAAAGCAGGAGATTTCACCAATTCCTTCATGTCACCTTCCACTTTTGTGAGACTATGTGAAATTGCTTGCTTAAACAGCCTGTCGGCCCATTCGTTCTGTTCCAAAAACTGCCAGCAATCATCCCCTTCAAGACATTGAACCGCTTTTACTCCTGTTTCTCCGCCTTTTCTTCGCTCTACTACCGACTGAAGGACATCCAGCAGGTGAAAGCCGTAAATATCCAAACCACTATAAGAAATGCCCACAGCATATTTCTGGGCCTCACCATACGGTGTATCAATCGCCGGGATACGCCAAGCTACTGGAACGGAGGAACCAGCCAACATTGGAAAATCAAGTTCTTTTGATATTTTCACCATACGTTTTGCCTGTCTCCAACTGTAAGAAAGGTGCTTGTCGTTGAACACTGGTACGGAAGTTTTAGTCTCTCTAAAAACATCCGTAATTTTTAAAAACATCTCAAATCGGGGATATTGCTTTTGCTCCTTGTCATTCATCCGGTAAACACCATGCTCGCCTATAAGCAAAACGGCATCTACCTCCAATTTGTCACCACCCAAAGTAAGGGCATCGGCCACAGTCCGAAAAATAGGAACCCCATATTTCTTGGCCATGTCTCGGCTCATATCTGTATCAGGTACCTGCTCGGTAAACATGGAAACGATTTTTGACCTTGGATAAGGATCCATACCGTCTTGATTATAGCCCTCCAAGTACTTGCCAACAATCACGTCCGCGTGTGAATTAGGTCGATATTCTGTTAGGATAGCCGCTATTCTTTTCGGCCTACCGGGAATAAATTCTCCCGAATTCCCTTGGTTGGAAGTCTTCGCTTGCGCTGGGGAGATGGAAAGCAATTGCCCAGGCAATAAGGGCGTAATGGCAAGATACCTAAGAAGTTCCCTACGTCTCATGTTATATTTTATGTTAAGTTAATGGTTAAATTTCAGTCTGGAACCGGTTTCCCGGTTTGTAAGCAAGTTCTTTATCCTAGTTATGATGGCAAAGGCAACATTTAAATTTCGAATCCCCCACAAAAACAAATTGAAAAAAAAGCCTATCAAAGAAGCATTTTTTTTTAATCCAATTTTGCAGTGAATAACTACAAGGTTATTCAAACTTCAGGGTGCCGAAAAACTTGGGCAAATGAAAGTTTGGTTTGGGATTGTCAACATAGGACCAGGTCAGAAAATTTGGGTTACTGGTCCTACTTCCTGTCTTGTAAAAGTTGGCTTTCCAGATCGTGCCACTTTCTGGCTGGGTAACTTTCGAATGGTTTTTCAACATGGAAAGAGGTATCCGATACTCAATGGTCCAAGTCGTCGCTTCAGTAATTTCTGGATCTACTACTTTAGGTAAAGAATGGGCAATTTCGATCTGATCAATGTCTTCCTTTTCTAATTTTGTGAATTTATCCCAAGGTTTTGCAACATAAAAGATAAGCGGCGTTCCTCCAGCATTAATTTCCAGGTTAAAATAGCTCAATGGCAAGTCCGTGTCAGGTGAAAAGAAAAATTCAACACAAGAATCTCCAGAGACATTACCATTGTATTCTTGTACAACGGAACGAACATAGCGGTCTTCCACCTGGAAAATACCATAGATGTTTTCATCATCATACATCAGTTTAGCCTTTACCTTTGGTAGGAACTTTGGCTCAGTTCCCATATTGTAATCAAGGGTGACAGGTTTGATTTTTTTCCATTGCTTCTTATCCCAATCCGCATCAATGGTTATTGAACGCTGCTTAAGTCTTTTTACCAAATATTGGGCTTCGGCTTTCTTTAAAGACGATTGAGGATGGCTTTCCAGAACAGGTTTGTCCTCAATTACCTGGTTTATCAAAAATGGCCAATAAATCAAGAATGACCAGGTTAATAATTTAGTTCTCATAAATTTAATTGTATTTTGTTGTCGGTGATAGGTTAAATACTGTTTAAAGGCCTTAAGAAATATTCCAGTTCGGCTTTAATAATTTTCATTCTACAGCCTTTTATATTTCAATTCTGGATTGACAGGACCTTCAATTACACTATTCTTGACTAAATATATATAAATCCTCAAAATACGGTGGTAAAACAATCATCTTTTTGGAGATTTATTACTTCAATGGTTAATGAGCTACATCTCCCTTTGGCCAAGTTATTAACTTTATTTTTCTCCAGTTTCAGTAAAGACATTGTCTCGTGAACAGCATCCATAATGAAAGTTTTTTTTAAATTAATGATGAAAAACCTATCGATTCACTTAACAGTTGGAATGTCATCCTTGCCACGGTGGTATCAATAATGGCCATACAATGCAAAATTTACAATATTTATTACCTTCCCTGCTAAAATAAAACCTTGCACCCTATAATTTTTGAATTTTAACAAAAAAGAAGTTATTATTGATAAGTTGATTTAAATAAATTCACCACTTAATTAGGGGAAACCCTGGGTATAAACGCTTAAAAGAAATAGGATGAAAATTACTACCCTTATTAGAACTGCTATCGCCATCCCCATGGTTTTATTTGCTTTCAATAGCGTTTTCGCTCAAAAAAAACCAATAATAGGCGTGGCTGGAATTGCCCACGAATCAAATTCTTTTAGTAGCCAACTTACTACTCTGGATTTATTTGATTTCAAATTGGGAGAGACCCAAAAAGAATTGTCCGAAAAATTCTTTTCTTATGCCAATTCTCAAACCATAAGTTCAGGCTATATTGAAGGATCTAAGCGTTTCGGATTGGAGCTTTACCCTACCGTAGTTACCAGAGCCAGGCCTATGGGACCTGTTACTGACAATGCTTTCGACACCATGATGGGCGAAATCATTAAGCAACTAAAAGCAGGACCTGAACTAGACGGTATATTGCTTAATCTTCATGGTGCAATGGTTGTGGAAAGTTACCCTAGCGGTGATGAAGAAATTGTAAGAAGAGTTCGGAAAGCCTTTGGCCCTAAAATGCCCATCATTGTCACTCATGATTTCCATGCCAATGTTACACCAGAATTGGTAAAGCTTTCCAATGTTTTGATCACCTTTAAGGAAAACCCTCACCTTGATACATTCGATCGTGGCTTACAGGCGGCAAAAATCATGGCTGAAATGGTAAAAGAAGGTGTAAAACCAACACAGGCTATTGTGAAGGCCCCTATGGTTTATAATATTGTATATCAGAGCACTTTTGCAAACCCATTGCTTCCAATCACTACGGCAAGTAAAGAATTGGAGAAAAATGAAAAAGTACTGGCAGTAAGTGTTTCTGGTGGCTATCAATACGCAGATGTACCATGGATGGGCCCATCGGTAATTGTCGTTACTGATAATGATCCCGAACTTGCACAAAAGGAGGCACAAAGACTTTCTGATATGCTTTGGGATTCCCGCGATAAAACAATTCTTGACAGCCCTCAGCCTGCAGAAGCTGTGAAAATGGCAATGGAACATGATGGTCGTCCCGTTGTTTTGATTGACATGGGTGATAATATTGGTGGTGGATCTACAGGTGACAGTTCTTTTTTGTTGGAAGAATTGATCAAGCAAGGAGCTCAAGGCTGGGTAATGGTAATTGCTGATCCAGATGCTTATAAGATCGCTGAAAATGCAGGCGTGGGAAATGATTTTGATTTTGAAGTAGGCGGAAAAACAGATGACATGCATGGAAAACCTGTAAGGATAAAAGGCCAGGTACGTTCCTTGAATGTGGGACGTTATCTTGAGACAGAAGTGCGCCATGGTGGTGGTCGCTACTGGAATATGGGCCATACAGCAGTTATTCAGGTAGAAGGCTCCACTTTGGATGAACCGAATTTGCTCCTTTTGACTACTTTGGCATCCAGCCCAAACAGTGCGCACCAACTTATTTCCAATGGCGTATATGTTGAAAGACAGAAAATCATTGTGGCAAAAGGAAACATTGCCCCAAGGGCAGCTTACGAACCATTTGCTTCCCTATTGATTCAAGTAGACAGTCCGGGTTCTACTGCTGTTAATCCATCTTGGTTTAAGTTTAAACGTGCCAGAAAAGGAATGTTTGGCATGGGAGATTATTAAATACTTGTCATCAAAAAATAACAATTTGATCGACAACTGCGGTCAACCATAGACAGTTGAAGATTGCTTTTTACGCCCTCCTGGCTTAGCTGGGAGGGCATCTTCATTTAGCAGGATCTAGTAAGTCTCCATTTTTTGAAGCGTCAGAAAATCCTATTGCAAGGTTCTAAGTAACGCTATTCTGTACTTAACTTGTGTTTTGACCCACATGAAGATAAACCCCTACTCAGGATAATTATCCAATGGTTTATAACAATCAAAACCTTCTTTCTGGAGTTAATTGGATATGTAGAATTGATTGTTCAACCCTTAACAGGGTTGCAGAAAAATAGTGCGTTGAGGTCCGTGAGTTGACACTCACGGTTATTATTGTTCAGGCCCTTTAGGCCTGGGTTCCATATTTGATATAAGCCACTTTTATATCCTGAGCTTTGAAACATGATAACAAGGGTTTGATGAAAAGTTAAGTAAAAATCACTGTATATAGACCTAAAGACAGAAAATATTCTTGTTGTTTTCTTAATTTGTACTTTGGAAGTAGTTTAAAAAAAATAGGATGCCATATCCGAGAAGCTGTAAGGCTACAACGTCCATAACCAATTCTTATAACTTGTGTAAGGAAATAACATTTTAACCAAAGCAACGGCTTACTAATTGACTATTCAACAATTCTTCAGGGTTGGGGAAAAGATTGAATTGTATGCCGGGAGTTGACGCCCACGGTTATTATTGATTAGGCCCTTTAGCCTTCGTATTTATAGTAGATACCGGCAACAATGAAATTTCAAAAATCAAGTTTTATTTTTCTAAGTCCCTTGATTGAGGGCTATCAGTAAGTTCTGAAGAGTCATCTTCTCCGGTTGGGGCTGTCCGCCACCAGTTGGCGAGGAAAGAACCGGATATATCCATCCAGGTGCCAAAAATAGCAGGGAAAAGGCCTAAAGTAGCGGCCTTGCCCAACTCGGAAGCAATCCCTGCTGCCATGCCCCCATTTTGCATGCCTACTTCTATGGCAATGGTACGACTGTCGATTTTGTTCATCTTAAAGAGACGGCAACCCCAATAGCCCAAAACATAACCGCTTGCATTGTGGATAATGGCTGCCAACAACAGCAATAGACCAATTTCCAAAAGGCTATCGCGCCCTGCCGCCACAATTACCGCAATAATTATAACATTGGCTGCCATGGCAATATAAGGCATGGCAATATTTAGCCATACTGCCCTACCCTTGAAAATCTTATTGAATACCATTCCTGCAATGATGGGTACAAAGATCATCTTGATTATACTGATCATCATCTGGAAGGAATCAATCGGTATAAATTGACCTGCCAGCAATTTCATTAACATAGGGGTTAAAAAAGGTGCTAGTATAGTAGTAAAGGCAGTTAAGGTAATGGACAGAGCGAGGTTTCCCTTGGCTAGAAAGGTAATGATGTTGGAGGACACACCACTAGGCGAGGATCCAATAAGTACTATACCTGCAGCAATCTCCGGTGGGAAATCCATTAAAATAGCCAGACTTATGGCAAGAATGGGCATGATGGTAAACTGGGAAACCAAACCGACAATTACACCTTTTGGCATTTTCAATACCCCCTGAAAATCTTTTATCCCCATGGTGGTGCCCATACCAAACATAATGAGCTGTATTAAAGGGACAATAAAACCATCCGTTTTGTAGCCCGCAACTTCTGTAATGTAACTTGGAAAAGTCATGCTTACACCTACTGCCGCAATTACCCACACGGTAAACGAAAAACCCTTAAACCTATCATAACCTTGCATTCCTATCAGTAAAAAGGCAAAGAAAGACAACACAAGTAGGGAAGCTCCTTCCTGGTAATCCATTAAGAGCAAAACAACGATTCCAATTAATGATATTCCTGCCAAAGCTAGAGATGAGCTAAATATCGTTTGCTTTTTATTCATGTTTCTTTCCGTAAATCCTTACTGATATATTTTAAGATTGACCGCAACGCTATGGCCCTACAATTAAGGTAAGTTGAATTCTCCTGATTTGATAGGCAAAAGGCCTGTCTGGTAAAGATAGAGGGGATTTCATTAAATAGGGGCAATTCGTTTGCCTTTTACCTCAAAAAATGCCTTTTATTTTGAAAAAATTTATGTTGGCTTTTAAATTTTGAAGAAATCAAAATTTAAATTGGTTATGATGCTATTGCAAGGGTAAACTAAAAATCAATAGTAAGTTGAACGAAATTCATTTCATCCTCAATACTTTCAAAAACCCATATCTTGCCATCCTTGACAAAATGATAATGAGGTCTCTTCTTCAGGAAAGGGGTTCTGAATTTAACATCTGATTAAGGTCTTTGTCGTAGATGGTCAGGAATACTTCTTCCCTTATCTATAGCAAATATTAACAGTGATATCCTGAGTTCCTGAATTCAACCAGATATAATGTGTTTCAGGAGCTGCATTTTTCTTATTGCAGTAAAATTCTCCTGAAAACCCAAACCCCTCCCGAGGAGATCCAAAAAAGCTATAATCCATTTTACCATTTTTATTGCTATCATGAAAGACTGCAATCAGGTATTCTCCAGGCGCCAATTCAGGAAGTTTAATAAAAAGAGCTTTTTCTAAAGTTACCTTTAGTTTTACAACAGGCTCCATTTCCGTCAACATATCGATTGGCTGTTTTTTAAACACTTGAATCCGAATATCTCCACCCAAATCAAAATCTAAATTCCCCACCTTTAAATTGGCTTGGTTCGGTATTGGAGAATTAAAAGAACAAATAAACAAGCTACAAAAGAGGGCAAATGCAATTTTCATTTTTAAACGATTAGAAGTAAAATTTAATAAGACTGTTTCATGGATTATTTATAGCCTTTCTTTTGAAACCAGATATCAGCAAGATTAAAATTTACTGTGATCCCATGAGTAATCTCTTTTGCTAGAAGTGAGGTGCTTCCTTGTTTTTCATACTGATAGGACAAAGTTAACCTTGTAAGGTTTTGTATTGGGAAACCTATCCCCGCTGTAAAACCGTAACGACTTACAGGTGTGTTTTGAAAGAGGTAATTTCCGGTGTCATAAAATAAGCCTGCTGAATAATTCAATTGCTTAGGAAAACTGTAACCATAAAAGTCAGGTACATATTCAACTCCAAGACTTACTTGCTGGGCAGCAGTATAATCTTCCCATGAATCTGGGAAATATTTATAGACATAATCCGCAGCAATTATCCAATTTTTGTTTTGATAAGAAATTCCTGCCTTTGCAGATTGAAAGAAATCCATTTGCTCCATTTCTCCGCTGGATTCAAACAGAAGTGAATCTGAATCTAACAGTTGAACTTCCTCAGATAGTTGCTCACTAATATTTGCAGGGGCATTGTAGGTCAGTCCCAGTATTATTTTTTTATCCTTTTTTTTATACGCTATATACTGCATACCCAGGTCCACACCCACTCCACTATAATTATTTTTCAAGTTCAGTTGAAAGCTGTCCACTGATCCGTTGACATCAGATTGGACTTCATATAAATTTGTATTGTTGACATGCCCAAAGAGGTAATAAGGTCTAACACCTAGGGAAAGTCGAGGATGCAGCGCATAGGCATAATTCAAAAACACCTTACTTATGTCACCATAATTTTTGGTGTATTTAGAATAAGGATCTGCCGAACCTACAAAATAAGTGGTCTCCAAAAAACTATTGTCGACACTACTGATAGGCATTAAGCCAAATGTAAAAGCGGACTTTTTGGAAACCTTTAACCAAAAAGCTACATGAGACAAATTGGTTCTATTGAGGTCAATACTTTCTTCAGAAGTAGAAATGTTCATCATCTGGTATTTAACATCAGCATCAATCATAAAATTATAGGCACCAAGTATACCAACGCTTGATGCTGGATTAATGTGATTGAGGAAATAGGGTGATTGTACAGCAACACCCGTTCCACCGAGCCTCGTTGAATAACCCACATTGTCATTATTTATCAAGCCTATACCATAGGAAGAAAATAAAGAACCATCTCCCCGCTGTGCTAGCAATGTTCCTGTTAGCAAAAAGGAAAAAACATATAGACAAAGCGTTCGAATTGGAAAAACCATTTTTTATTTTTTCCGAAAGCTATTCTTTCATTTCTTCCTATTCCTTTATAATAGATTTAAGCTGGAAATGTATAGATGTAAACCAATTTTTTACCTATAAATATCAGAACAACAAATCCGAATCCGGTATTCAGGATCATAGAGAATATAAGGCTTTTGGTCGACAACATTGGTCTCTATGTCTATTATGCATTACTATTCGTGGAAGATTGATTTGGTTTGAGGCAAAAATAATCGCTATGGATGCTAGTTTCAGTTTAATCAAATATCTCTGTTACCCCTCATTGGCCATTTTAATGACAGGATGTTTTGAAAATGATATACTTGTCCAGCCTGAAGTCATCAAAGATGATGATCAGCTGGAAGTGAGTTTAATTGAAAGCACTGAGATTTTGTTGTACAATTATTTTAAAGACAGCCTGGTAACGAATGGCAAAACAAACTTTATGGTTGGCTCCTCAAATGATAGTATCAGGGGAAACGTAAATGCTATTTCCTATTTACAATTTGGCCCAGAAAGTGCTATCAGAATGAATGATGAGGCACAAATGGATTCTGTAGTACTTGTATTGTTCTATGAAAGTTTTCAATACGACACCTTACCTGTATTTGATTTAAATATCTACGAACTGCTCGAAAATCCGGAACCTGATGAGTATAATGCCATTTACAACTTTCAAACTTTTGAACATAGGGCTAGCCCTATAGTAAACAAACAAGTTCAAGCCCTGCCCCACAAGGATTCGCTAACCGTAACCTTGCCTTACGAATTTGGTCATGCACTTTTTGAAAACTCAAAATCTAGTAGTTCGATCTTTAATTCAAACGAAGACCTGGAAGAGGAATTCAAAGGTTTGGTCATTGAAGCCCTTGGAAATGGCCCTTTGTTAACCTTTTCAGAGACTTCATATATAGGTTTTTATTATAGAGGATCAGCCAATATTGACCAAACAAATTCCCAATTCAAGATTACCGTACAAAGTGGCACCGAATCTTTTACCAATTTAACTGTAGACAAGTCCACAGGCCTATTAAATGGGTTTGCTTCCTATACAAATATTGACGCTGAGCAAACATCTGGGGCAGTAATGGTGGATCCCCTTTACGAATCAGGAATTAGGATTGAATTTCCAGAAATCCAGCTGCTGAAAGAAATTTCCGAAAGCTTCTTTATTTCTTCTGCAGTACTTCACTTGCCTGTCAAGCCAGGGACTTATAATAATTATTTCAACACCCCAGCCTTTTCCATCAATGTTTATACGGTTGATAAAAGCAACCAGATCATTGGATCATTGGGAACAGTGGGCATGGCTGCTTTTGATGATCAATTTCAGGAACAGACCTATTATGAAATCCCTGTTAAAGATTTCATAGACAGCCAGCTTAGTGCCAATTACGACAATGAGAATGCCTTATGGATTACACTACCTGTTAGCACCACACTCACATCGAGGTATTTGGTACTCTCATCTCATTCTACACAGCAAAAAATCAAACTAGATATTGTATTTCTTCCTTTAAATTAAATTATTATGAATAAAACACGTTTGTTAATAGGAGTTATTATTGGAGTTTTTTTTCTGGGAGGTTGTATCAGTGATGATGTGACTACCAGTGAAGGAAACTGGGTCAGGAGATCCTATTTTGAAGGCAGCAACCGCTCCAATGCTGCGTCTTTCTCAATTGGCGACAGGGCCTTTGTAATGGGAGGTTATACAGGAGAAGATTATTTAAATGATTTCTGGGAATACAATTCTGCAGGAGATTACTGGATCAAAAAAGCAGATTTCCCTGGGCAAGCGCGTAGCAATGCTGTTGCCTTTACTATAGATGGAAAAGGTTATGTAGGAACAGGCTATGACGGCACCAACAAACTAAATGACTTCTGGGAATATGATCCTGAAAATGATAACTGGATAGAAGTAGCTTCTTTCGGTGGGACTGCCAGGTACAATGCAATAGGTTTTTCACTTGTAGGAAAAGGATACATCGGTACTGGCTATGATGGTAGTGAGCAAAAAGATTTTTGGCAGTATGATCCTACTAGTAATTCATGGTCACAAATAATCTCCATGGGAGGAGCAAAACGTCAAAGTGCCATGGTTTTTGTTATCGGCGACATTGCATATATTGGAACAGGTATCAACAATGGTTCTTATGAGTATGATTTCTGGTCTTTGGATGGCAACAGTATGGAATGGACCAGAAAAAACGATTTGGATTATGATGATGATTATAGCTTAGTGAGAAGTGAAGCAAGTGCTTTTTCTGTTGGCTCATTTGGTTATCTCGTAGCAGGTTCATTGGGTTCAATATTGGGAAGCACCTGGGAATACGATCCTACAGACGACCTTTGGGAAGAAAAGACTCCACTTGAAGCAGTTTATAGGGCTGGCGCCTCCGCTTTCTCTGTCAATGGAAGGGCTTATGTACTATTGGGAAGAAGTTCCAGCTTGAGATTTGATGACATATACGAATTTCAGCCTTTTGTTTATTATGACGAGGAAGATTAATCCTTTCACAACGAAATAGATGTTAAATATTGAAAAGAAAGTAATTTTAAAGACATTGGTTCATGTCTTGATACTGGGGGTAATATTATCCCCAGTATTTTTTATTATTTCAAACAGAATTCAGGAATTCCGGCCAAATTTCTATCTGAGTTTATCCAATATTAGTATAATATTTTTTTATTTGGCCAATATTATTTGGCTGATTCCCCATCTATTGTTTAAACAAAAGTATTTAAACTATGCGCTTTTTCTAATATCTTTTCTTGCACTATTTATTTTCCTCGAATATACTTTTATGGATTTTATACCAATGGGAGAAGGCCGTTCTACTCCCAAATTTCGTGGAGGAGGAGGTCGAAGGCAAATGTATTTCTGGATACCATCACTTATGAGATTCGTCCTGATTATGGTATTGGGAACTGCCATAGAACTTATTACCAAACTTGATAGGGAGTCTAAAAGGTATGATGAACTGAAGCGGCAGAAAATCATCAAAGAGTTAAACTTTCTTAAAAACCAGCTTAACCCTCACTTTTTATTCAATGCTTTGAATAACATCTATTCTCTTGCAAGTAGAAAATCCGAGAACACCACACCATCCATAATGTTGCTTTCCAACATACTCAGGTACGTTTTATATGAATCTGGAAAAGACAAAGTGTTTATTCACCAAGAGATGGATTTCATTAAAAACTATGTAAATCTTGAAAAGCTTAAATTTTCGGATAACAATGCTCCGCAAATTAAGTGCTACTTTTCCTTTACAAATGAAAACTATACTGTAGAACCACTCTTGTTTATTACTTTAATTGAAAATGCTTTTAAGCATGGGATAAGTTACGTTACGCCATCCTTTATCCTTATTTCATTTAAGGAAGACAAGGATGAAATATTCCTTTCGGTAATCAACAGTGTAGGCAAAAAAGACGACCAAAATATCAATACCAACAAAGTAGGAATTGGCATTGAAAATCTCAAGAAAAGATTGGAGTTGCTGTATCCGGGAAAACACAGCTTTAAGCAAATTTATGAAAACAGTACTTTTAAAGCTTTTCTAAAGATAAAAAAATGAAGATTAACTGTATTATCATTGATGATGAAGTATTGGCATTGGATATTTTGGAAGATTATATTTCAAGAATGCCAATGCTGGAGCTAAAGGGTAGGTTTGACTCTCCTTTAAAAGCAATGGATTGCATCATCCATGATGAGATCAAATTGATGTTCTTGGATATCAATATGCCGGATATGAACGGTATAAAGTTTTATGAAAGCCTTTCCAACAAGCCCAAGGTAATCTTCACCACAGCTTACAGTGAATATGCGGTAAAAGGTTTTGAGATCAACGCCATTGATTATTTGCTGAAACCAATCAGTTTTAGCCGTTTCTTTCAGGCAGTGGGAAAAGTTATCCATATACCACACGTCCAACCAAATGCCGTGTCCCAAGTCGCATTTCAAGAAAACCAACCTGATGAATCATCTAGGTTTATATTCGTGAAAGTTGAGCATTTCACCGTTAAGATCAGCCTTAAAGACATCGCCTATCTTCAAGGCTACAAAGATTACGTCAAGATATACCTTATCGGAAATGACAAGCCAATTCTTACACTTAATTCAATCAAACACTATGAGATGAGCCTATTTTCCAAGGGCTTTATTCGCATTCACAAATCCTATATTGTGTCAGTCAACCAGATAGAAATCATCAGTAGAAACAAAGTAAAGCTGATAGATCAAGACCTACACATAACCATTGGCGGGAATTACCGTGATTTTTTTTATGAATTGGTGGTGAATAAGAATATTTGATACCAAGTCCATTTACCTTTATAACAATTAACTAATATAAAATAATTTTAAATCAAACACCCTTCCTTTTAAAAATAAATAAAAGAGATAATTTTTTACGGCAAATCTACATTGTTTATATAAAATACTACCGAATTTTTAGCTTTTTAGCTCGTATGAAATCTCAATGGGATATGCAGAGCACTACTTTCTTTAGAATTACTTTAACATTTATTACTACCAAAGGTACACATTGCTTTGTTAATTAAGTCTCCTCGTTCTTAAAATACAAATGGACAGGCTTTGGCAGTAGCATCAGTATAGATAGGATACAAGTTATAAATAAAACAATGTGAGGATGAATTTGAAATGGTAAAGGATTGAAATCAAGTAGAATAAATCCGCCGAAAATTGAAAAAATCCCGATAAACACTATTTTATTTTTATTGAAAAATTGTTGATATATATCTGAAAGCTCAGTACTGTTATTAAAATAAAAGTACATGATATAGGGAAAAAAAACTAAAACATGGGTTGTAAACGCTATGTTTAGAGTCAATAAAACACCTAGGTGAAATAAAGCGGCAATACCTATGGATCTCAAAAATAAAGCAGAACAAAAAATAGTAAATATAAAACCAATTTCAAAAACTAAAGCACCGTAATCTAACATTTTATAAATAAATAAATTATTTATTTTAACAAACATTTCATTCAAGTATAAAGGCTCTTGTCCTGAGTGAAACTTTCTTAAAATATAACCTGCTGTAGTTGAGTAAGAAGGATCTAACCATCCTCCCATTAATTTAGGCAGGCCTGCAGTAAAATATCCCCAACCGAGTAAAAAAGAAAAGAAGGTCAATGGCCATCCTTTGGGGCTCAAATTGGTTTTGTTATTTTTTAAGGAATCTATTGATAAAGCTCCCCCCCAATTGGTAAAAGCCATAAACATTGGGAAAATTATAGGGAAAATATTATGATCAATTTTTCCATAACTATAAAGATAGGTAAATCCAAAAAGCAAAAGTAAACTAAAAATAATTGATGACCATTTTGTGCGGAAACCAACAAATAGACAGATAAAGGCTATTCTTACAATCAGATCAAAAAACCACCAAAAATCACTAGAAATTATTGGACCTAGAAATAAAGAAAGCCCTAATGGTGGGTCAAAAAACAATAATTTAAAATTAGATATTTCTATGAATTCAGGCAAGCCAATAATAAGGTATCCTAAGCAAAATAATATTCTTGATAACCCCAATTGAAAAAAATTTGGTGCCCAGGTATTTTCAAGCCAATTTGTAATTTTCTCGTTAATTGATAGTATCATTATCAAATGTAAATTCTTTGTTTTTTACTAATTCTCTTTTCTGAAAGCCTTCTACTAAGTCGTAATAATCTTTGTATTCTTTGATAATAAAACCCGTTATTTTATCAGATTCAAAAGGCCTATTTTCGTACATATATTTAGGTACTACCACATCCGCCCCCCCAATCAAATCATTTGTTGTCCACTTTTTAATTACTTCACGGATTTTATATCCCCCCGGAATGCGGGATATTAATCTTCTCGTCTCTTTTCTAGGTTGAGAGGTATTTGCACTTGCTTGGTTGAAGAAAACAAATTTCATGTTACTGTTATATCGGATTAAATTTTTTGGTTTAAATATCTTTTTTAAATCACCCTTCCAAACTTCTTCATCGTTGTTTAGATAGACAATTTCAAAGTATTTCGTTGCTAATATCCCTCCTATTATCCCACTTCCTGAAAAGGCAGGCATATTAAGGCTTGGATAGGGTTCACGAACAAATTTAGCAAAACCCAATGATACAAAAAGTAGTATCACTGTTAGGTAAAACGCTAATGTTCTTTTATATTTTTTTATGAAGTTGTACATAATATAATCTAACAAAAAGTTTAAAGGCTCAATTAAACTTAAAACAAATCTTTAATGGCTCTGTTGGCCGCATAAAATCCCCCCATTCCATGGACTCCTCCTCCGGGAGGGGTAGATGCAGAGCAAATGTAAATGTTTTTGCTTGAAGTCCTATAAGGAGATATCCTTACAGCTGGTCTGGTAAACAATTGAGACCAATCCTGAACACCCGCATTGATGTCTCCTCCAATGTAATTGGGATTATAATCTTCTATCTCTTTGGTATTGAAAGTGTGCTTGCCTATGATGGTTTCTTTAAAGCCCGGCGCATATTTCTCAATTTGGTTCTCAATCACTTCAGTCATATCAACTTCAGAACCTGATGGTACATGACAATAAGCCCACCCTGTATAAAGCCCTTCCGGAGAACGTGTTTTATCAAATAGGCTTTGTTGGGCCAAAAGTACGTACGGGTTATCCGTATACTTCCCATCCCAAGTCAACCTTTCGGATTTTGAAATATCTTCAAGTGTCCCTCCAAGATGAACCGTACCTGCTCCATTTAGCATTTTTGACTTCCAGGGTATGGGTTGAGAAAGTGCAAAGTCCATTTTAAACACACCCATCCCATACCGATAACGATTCAACTGCCAGCGGTATAAACTGGAAAATTTTCCTCCGGCAATTTTCAACAGGTTTTTAGGGCTCAGGTCAAACATTACCATTTTAGCATTGGGGATTTGACCAAAATCAGTAATCATCTTGCCCTTTTCAATTTTACCTCCTAAGGACTCAAAATAGTCGGCCAAAGCATTGGCAAGAGATTGTGAACCGCCCTTAAGCATGGGCCAGCCGGCCTGATGACCCGCAGCCATGAGCACCATTCCAATTGCTGAGGTAGTAACATTAGTCAAGGGCTGTATCCCATGGGCTGCCATACCGGCCCATAAGGCTTTTGTTTTGGTCTCTTTAAATTTTTTGGCAAGCATCGTAGCCGGTTGCAAGGCACTCAAGCCAAACCGAGCAAGTTTAATTGGATTTTCGGGGATTTTAAGTGGAGACAAAAAATCGGAGGACAAGCCCTCCCAATTCGCAACAAGGGGCTTTAACAAATCTGTATACGTTTTCTTATCTCTACCCAAATGATCTGCCGTTTCACTTAAGGACCGATGCAAAGAAGCTACCGTACCATCCGGCAAGGGATGTCCTGCCAAGATTTTAGGATGGATATATTCAAGACCGTACTTTTCAAGAGGCAAGGTTTTAAAAAACGGGGCTGCTGCTGCCATAGGATGTATGGCCGAACAAACATCGTGTTTAAAACCGGGAAGGGTAAGCTCCATGGTCCGCATGCCACCACCAATGGTATCTTTTCCCTCAATTAGAAGAACTTTTAATCCATGTTTTTGTAAAACAATTGCTGCTGATAGTCCATTTGGCCCTGACCCAACAACCACAGCATCATAAGTAGCATCCATAGGTAGTTATTTTAGGTAAAGCTACTATAAATATTAGTTCAAAAAAAAGTAATCACCACTATTCAATAACGTACGCCCAAACAATCATTTTTTTCTATAATGGCTTTAGAAGATACTATGCTTAATGGAGAAATCTGCCATTTTCGATGTTCTACTTTATCTCAATTGAAAAAAAATTTCTTTCAGGTAATTCTAAAGTTGATGTTTTTCTTCCTAGCAAAGATAAAAACAAGATTAAATCTACTTTTAGTTTTTCAACCATTTAAAACTATAATAGCTCAAAAAGAACCATACTGTGGAAGCCCCAATTGAGGTATAAAAACCAACATCCAAAGGATTAAAAGATCCATAAGAACCGAAGGTCATCAATAAAATTGCCATTCCCATACTACCTATGATAAATCGCTTTTTCAAATTCCCCTTTTTGAAGTGATCATTCTTACTTCAACTAATATAATGTAATTCTATTACATTATAAAACAAGACAATAACAATTTCAAATCACCACTTGTAAAGCAGCTAGGAAAATCTATTAGCCACAGAAAAAATTTGAATTTAAATCATATATCGAGAGAGATTGGTAAATTCTTTACCACCCACCCTACTCAAATTAAACCCTCAAAACCTTTAACTGAAATTTTAGTCCTAAGAATTTGATTATTAGAAAGATTAGGTCAAATTAGAGTCATGAAACATTTTGGCTATTTATGGGTGGGAATTCTTCTATTGTATTCCTGCAATCAATCTTCTTCTACGTTTAATGGAGTTGATGGCTTAGACATAACTGTTGATACGGTCATGATAGCTACTGGCGATGATATTATTAACCTGAAATGGGGGATTTATCAGTCAGGTATTAGCCATGATAAAAAATACCTGTTTATTTCCGGTGGCACTAGTCCCTATTTGGAAAGGATAAATTTGGAAAAATTGGCCTATGAAGAAAAGATGATTTTTGATGTGGAAGGGCCTAATGGATTTGGTGATTACGTTTATGCAGTAAGCTCAGATGTTAACAACAATTTGATTTTGACGAGTCATTATTCCACAAGTATTTTCAACTTTGATAAACAAAAACTGAAAAAGTACCTATTAATTGGGCGTAATTTTGAAGGAGAACAATTATTAAAAAGAGAACAATTTACCTCTAAAATTATCCCTTCAAAAGACTATAAAACAATGTTTGGCTTGGTTCAGAATCATGATACCGGAGAAATATTTTTTGCTATTGTAAATGAAGAAACAGATCTTTTAAGGAAAGTAAAACTAAATGGATTTGAGAAGGCAGAAGATTTTACCGTAAGATATCAGCAAGGAAGAGGTGCATCCATTTCTCCCCAAAACACAGAAATTGTTCAATTAGGAAATAAACTCGTCATCACTAATCCCGTGTTCAGCAAAATAGCGGTTTATGATTTAGTCGAGCAAAACTTGAAATATTATGCCTGTCTACCAACACTAACCGCATCAGAAAAAGTAGGCACCTATACCAAAGATGTCAATTCACGAGAAGAATTCACAATTCGGAAAATAGAGATAGGGAAAGAGGTCACCTTTTTACCTTTAATGACAGAGGCCACTACTGAAAAGTATGTCAGAATTTCTACTATAGGCCTACCAAAAATGAACGACGAAGGCCTACCCGAAATGAATGAACACAAAGTATTTATCAGTATTCTTAATAATTCCTTTGAAGTAATCAAAGAAACTGAAGTTCCGGATGGCATTGGGAAGCTTTTTTCTAATCCCATACCGCAAAAGCCATTTTTTAAGGATGGCAAGATTTGGCTTTACTTAAATATCAGGGATGAGTTGGCCTTTGTTCGGCTGGATCTGGGTTTATAAAAGTATAAAAGAAGTTTCTAATGAACGGATTAATCTCGGTGCTTCCCCCAGGGCTTATTCTCGTAGGAATTACAAATGAGTACTGCCCGATTAAATAACCAAGGAATGGTTGATTTGAATGATCCTTCAATTTCATCAGACACTGTTCAAAATTTTAGACGATTCTAAACCAAGACGCTCCTTAGTAATCCTTGGTTGATCAATCATAAATATCCTTTCGGTGCCCGACTTTTCTGACATCCACCACCAGTATTTCATCGTCAACGGAGTATACCACCGTATAATCACCTACCCTGATACGCCAGTTGCCAGACCCGCCCCGAAGCTTTTTGGCACTTACCGGCCTCGGGTCCTCTGACAGAGCCATTCTTGATAAGTTTAAAATTGACCTGTTTGGGCAATTTGAATAGTTCTTTTGCAGCCGACTTGCTGACAGTTATCTCATACTAATTCATCCAGCTTTCCTTCTTCTTTCAAGGAACTGATCAATTCAGTCAGTGGTATTTTTTCCTCGTTTTTCCTTTGCTCTGCTACCAGATTGTCATAAAAATCCTCCCACATATTCCCGTGTTTTTTCAGGTCTATCTGGACAGCCACTTTCCTGTCATTCTCATCGGTCACGTAATTTATACCTTTCATTAAATTCAATTTTCTCATTCTAAAGATAACGATTTATTTATGTATTTGATTCACCCTAGCGGCTGGTGTTTCTGTATCTGCCACTTGTTATTCCTAAAGGTCTTTTTTCTTACCTCTCCTTAATACTCGAACGTTGTCACTTACTACGGTAATGACGTCACCCAAAAATAGGTAGAAGCCTCAATTTAAAAAATCTTATAAAATTCGTCCATAAATTTTATTTTTATTAAATTCATAGTTTACAATAGAATAAGAAAAGGGTTTCAGGGTATTGACCAAAAGATTACCTGATGCAAAAGGGGAGGAAAAAACGTTAAGCCTTTATAAAATAAACTTAATCCCAAATGATCAAAGTACGTAATATCTTGATTTTGCTATTGGTGTCGGTCTATGCTTGCACTGATGGAAATAAAACCTCCAACAGTAGTTCTGATTCCAATGAATGGGAACTCGTAATTTTGGATTCTATTCAGGTAGACTACTTAGCTAAGGTAAGAGAAGGTATTTTTTCTAATGGAATAGGGCTTATTAAAACTAGCTCCAATAATGGTTTGATAAAATTTGACTCATTAGGAAATATTCTAGTGAATAAAGAATTCCCTCAAGAAGGTCCGGAATCTGTTATGTTTTTAGAAACTTTGATTGAACATAAGGGAGAATATTTTGGGACGACTTCATTTAGTGATCTGTATCATTTCGATGCCAATCTTAATATAAAGGAGCGCTTGAAAATGCCTTTTATGGGTGAAGCCAGAGGAGGTGCCTATAATCGAAGAAATATCGCTGTCTGGAATGAGAAATTACTGTTTTGGTATCCGGGGCGAAACGGTATCAGCCCATACATTGACCACTTTTATAGAGACTACCCTTTTTTGGAATTATATGATCTTAAAACAAAAACTTCCAAACCGGTAGTAAGGACCCCTCAAGCATCGCAATATAGTAGTGATGCTTTCTTTGATCGGCCTGACATTAATTTCATCATAGAAAGTGACAGTTTGTACCTTACCTTTTCCAATGAACCCCGTTTACATGTCTATGCTATGGGAGATAGCATTATTTGGAAAAGAAGCATTGACATGAATCCAAGTGATTTTAAATTGATCCCCGGACAGAATACGCCAGTAACCTATCTAGAAAAAATTAAAATGTATGAAGCTGGAATTAGAGGCGTTTATTCTGATCCGGAGCATCTCATTGTTAGCTATCATGGTGGGATCGATGGAGATACCTTTGTGAATAATGAGCTCATTGAAAGAGAGAATTCCCATCGCTATCCTGAATTTCTTAAAAATTATCTCAAAATCTACAGGCATGGACAAGGCTGGTCCAACGAATTGATTATACCTTCAAAAATCAAATTAATTCTGAATATCGAAACCGTAGAAAAGCCTTTCTACGCCCTCCGAAATGACGATTTTATAGGTGAAGAGCAAGATTATCTTACATTTTATAAACTTCAACTGGTAAGAAAATGAGATTTACGTTTTTGGCAATAATAATTCTCTTTGTATCCCAAATTGCATGTTCTGAAAAGAAGGTTTCAGATGTAGAGGCTTTTTCCAACGAATGGGAACTCCTAATCTTGGATTCCATTCAAGTAGACTATTTAGGGACTGTTGATGGTGGAGATTTTAGAAATGGGAAAGGCGTGATTTATAATTTTGAAGAAAATAAACTGATTGCGTTTGACTCTAGTGGTAAGATCAATTATGAAATTTCTTATCCAAAAGATGGACCGGAAAAAGTTGAATATCCCACCCAACTAAAATACACAGAGGATGGAAGCGTTTTTGCGGCTAGTTTTATGGGCTGGCTGTATGAGTTAAATACGAATTTAACTTTGAAGCAAGAAATAAAGCTTTCATTTCTTAGCCAATCACAGGATGGAGGTGGCTTTATTAAAAATCTAGAATATTATAATGATTCACTGATCAGTTTTTATCCAGGCAGAGATGATGCCAACCCTTATGGTCCACATTTTATCCGGGACAACTTTCTTTTAGAAAAAATTGACCCAAAAACAGGAGGATCAGTACCATTAATTAAGATACCAAATACCTCAAGGTATTCCACCAACAAATACTTTGATAGACCTATAATCCAATTTGGTATATCCCGGAATAAACTTCACCTGGCTCTAAGCAATGAGCCATTGATTCATATTTACGACTTAACAGATGGGGAAACCTACTTAAGTACTGTTGATTTTAAGCCTTCTAAATTTTTAGACAATGGAGAACATCCAGAAAAAAACCAATACATATCCCATTTTAAAATGCTTGATGGAAAGATAAAGCAACTTTTTGTGACAGAAAATGAGACGGTGGTTTTTTATGAGGAAGGTATTGAGGAAGACATTTTTATTCAAAATGAATTAAAGCTTCGAGAAAACTACCCTAAATACAAAGACTTTCAAAACCAGGTGTTTAAAATCATAGCTCAAGATGCTACCCTTTCCAATGAAATCATCGTCCCCTATAAAATTGGCTATATTTTAAATATTGAAAACTTAGATAAGCCCTTCTACGCGCTCAGAAATGACGATTTTATAGGTGAAGAGCAAGATTTTCTTACTTTCTATAAACTCCAACTGCTGAGAAAAGGAAGTTGAATTGCTTTTCAATCTATAACTGTAACATTCCCTAAGAAAAGGGGGGCTATGATAGTTCAGTAGGTTCACAAGCGCTGGTTAAGGTGTAAATCGTGGAGGCTTCTATTCATTAATTCTACACTTCAATTTCAAAATAGGTATAGGAATGTCTCCAATATGTAATATCGAACCTACTTTCCCTTTCAGCATTGTTACCAGCTTTTATCCCAATCTTTCCATACAGGTTCCAGGCCACTCTCTGAAAGCATTTTGGCAATGTGCGCTGTGCTCCGTTCATCTGAAATTTGGAATTGCTCCAGAGATTCCGGTTCTACCACATACCCTCCCGGATTGGTTTTTGATTCAGCACTCATTGAAGTGATTCCCAAATGAACAATATGGTCCCTGAAGGTTTCACTTTCCCGGGTGGAAATGGAAAGCTCCACGTCTTCATCCATTAAGCGATAGGCGCAAATCAGCTGCAGCAAATCTGAATCAGTCATTGCTACTTTTGGTTCCAGGCCTCCACTAAACGGACGTAGGCGTGGAAATGAAATAGAATACCTGGTTTTCCAATAAGTCTTTTGTAAATATTTTAAATGAAGGGCGGTAAAGAAGCTGTCCGCTCTCCAGTCTTCCAGTCCAAATAATGCCCCTATTCCGATCTTATGGATTCCGGCCCTACCTAAACGGTCTGCTGTATCCAAACGATAATCGAAATTAGCCTTTTTACCTTTTGGATGATGCATTTTATAGGTTTCTCGATGGTAGGTTTCCTGATACACCAGGGTGGCATAGAGTCCGTCCTCAATTAATCTTTCATATTCATCCTGCTCCAATGGCTGAATTTCAATCGTGATATTAGAAAAATATGGTCTTAGAATCTGTACCGCATTGCTTATATAGTCCACTCCTACTGTTTTATTGGCTTCACCGGTTACCAGCAGGATGTGGTCGTAGCCCTTGGATTTTAAAAATTCCGCTTCTTTGATTATTTCAGTATCGGTGAGCGTTTTTCTAGGTATTTTATTTGTCATGCTAAAACCACAATAGGTACAGATATTCTGGCACTCGTTGCTTAAATACATCGGCGCGTACATTTGCATGGTATTACCAAATCGTTTTTTGGTAATTTCTTTGCTTTGCCGGGCCATCTGTTCGAGAAATGGTTTGGCTGCAGGGGAGATCAATGCTTTAAAATCCTCCAAACCACACTTAGGATTCTGTAAGGCAAACCGGACATCTCCCTCATTTTTTGATAAGATACTAGCCAGTACCTCATCCCATGAATACCGGTCTAATGTATTTTTAAAACTACTCATATAGAAATCGTGTTAATGGGCTACTTGCTTCGGCTTGGTTTCTTTGTGGGGCTAGTTGCGCTTTAAAGGCCATTCTTCCCGCTTTTACCGCTAGATTAAAAGCTGTTGCTACTTCTATCGGGTTCGGAGAAACTGCGATGGCGGTGTTGACAAGCACGGCGTCGGCCCCAAGCTCCATGGCCTGTGTGGCTTGGGACGGGCTACCTATCCCGGCATCTATTATCACCGGCACATTGCTTTGTTCAATAATGATTTCTAGAAAGTCCCGGGTCTTCAATCCTTTATTGCTACCAATAGGTGCTCCTAAAGGCATCACACATTGTGCCCCCACTTCTTCAAGTCGCTTGCACAATACCGGGTCCGCATGGATGTAAGGCATCACCACAAATCCTAGATCAACAAGTTCTTTGCAGGCCTTCAAAGTCTCTACAGCATCCGGAAGTAAATATTTAGGATCGGGATGAATTTCCACTTTCACCCAATTCGTTTCCAGTGCTTCTCTTGCCATTTTAGCGGCAAAGACTGCTTCTTTTGCATTTCTTACTCCTGAGGTGTTGGGAAGCAGACTAATATTGGAACCTTTCAGCGCTGTGATCATTTGATCATCATCATTGCCTGGATCGACTCTTTTCAAAGCCATTGTCACCAGCTCACTTTCCGTAGCCAAAATCGCTTGTTGCATTACTTGTTGAGAACTGAATTTTCCTGTTCCTGTGAATAATCGGGAAGAAAAACTTTTATCTGCTATTATTAATTGATCTGTTTTGCTCATAATTTTTTTCCTGAAAATTGATATTGAATTTCCTTAAGCAATTTTTCCGGGTCTTCCAATGAGGTTAGCCCTCCTGAAATAGCCAGGCCATGGACTCCGCTTTCTACCAATATGGAGACGTCAGATGCAGTAATGCCTCCTATAGCAATAACCGGAATTGACTTTCCACCGCTGTGAAAGCTGCTCAAAAGCTTTCTGTAACCTTCTGCTCCCAATACCGGACTCAAATCCTTCTTAGTTGTGGTAAACCGAAAAGGGCCAAGACCTATATAATCCACCTGTTTATCGCATAAAGCTTCACAGTCCTCCAGCGTATTAGCAGTGCCACCAATGATCTTGTTTGTTCCCAGAAGTGCTCTGGCCTCCCATGGGCAGCAGTCTTTTTTGCCCAAATGTATACCGTGCGCATCTACTTCTTTTGCCACTTCCGGATAATCGTTAATGATCAGTTTCACTTTAAAAAGATCGCATATCTCTTTTGCTGATCTTGCAGTATCAAGAACCGTCTTTAAAGTTTCATCTTTGAGCCGCAGTTGTACCCAATCCGCACCTGCCAAACAAATTCGGTGAATATTTCTCAGGTGTTCTTCAGGCGTTTCTCCTTGTGATATATAGTGTAAGTTCGAAATCATAATTTGTGATAGCCTAGTAAAGTTTTGTTTGATGCCAATAACTTTTCTGTATAATTTTTTGCCTTTTGGCAGGCTTCAGGAAGCGGATGACCTAATGCCAAAAAAGCCGTAACTGCAGATGACAGCACACAGCCGCTGCCATGTTTCTCTGAACAGTCAGTTCGGGTTGGTGGAAATGTGAAGTGTTTCCCCGCTGTAGTAAACAGTTCATCAAGTCCAATTTTTTCTTTACAGTGTCCACCTTTCAAGAGCAGATTGGTTTTACTGCTTAGCATGCTAATACTTTCTTCAACAGTACCCTCGGGATTAAACCATTGTAGTTCGTCAAAATTTGGGGTCACCAAAAATATCTTCTCCAAAATAAAATCCACATCCGCCTGAAAAGCATCCAACTGCTGAAAAGGAAATCCGCTACTAGATTTCAACACCGGATCCCAAATAATCTTGGTGTCTTTGTTTCTCAGCAACAATTCATCGATGACAGTAATTAAAAGCTGTCTATTTTCAATGATCCCGATTTTTACCATTTCCACAGGAAAACTATCGAGCAATAGCTTTAGCTGGTGGAGGATGATATCTTCGGAAGTCCAATGACAAGCACAGAATTGCAGGTCTGATTGAACAGTGTTGGCAGTATTTACTGCCAATCCATAACAGCCTAAACTTTCAATGGTCTTAATATCCCCAAGTAATCCGGCTCCTCCTGATGGGTCGAATCCTGCGATACTCAATACAAATGGCCTGTTATTGGAAAACATTGTTGTACTCATTAAAAATTTCTGTAAAAGCTCCTTCCTTATTTTCACTCTGCCATATGGCCCCTAATATTGCTACGCCATCGTATCCCAGTTCCTTGGCTTTGGAAATTTTCTCTGCTTTAATTCCACCTAAGGCGATTGTTTTGAAAGGCAAATTTTTTACATCAAATCCCTGCCCTTCATATCCGTCTTTAGAAATAGAAGTAAAAACCGGACTCAAAAAACTATAATCAAATAATGAAGCTTCATTTTTTATCTTTTCAGGATCGTGAAACGAGGAACTCACAGTAAAACCTCCTAATTTGTACCGCTCTATATACTGAACCAGCTCTTTATTTTTACTTCTTAAATGTTCTGTCAAATGAATCCCCTTAACAGGAAAAGACGCAGCTAAACGATGATGTTGATGGAGTACCATTTTCCGAAGGCAACATTCTTCAAATCCAGACAACCAAGAACGCAATTCTTCTTCCGATATTTCGGGTTTGCGAACATGTAAAAGTGACAGCCCACTCTCAAAAATTTGAGTGAGCTGTTCCTTTTCACTATCGTTGTTTTTTTCCAATGTGATGAGGACAAGCATTTAAATCGCTGTTAAAGATAAACCTGGCTTCCTTTATCCTTGAATTCTTGCGATTTCTTTTTCATGCCTTCTTCGATCGCTTCTTCAGTATCCATTCCATTTTCTTCCGCAAATTTCCGTACATCTTGAGTAATCTTCATGGAGCAGAAATTGGGACCGCACATAGAACAGAAATGTGCTACTTTGGCATTATCAGAAGGTAAAGTCTCATCATGGTAAGCCCTAGCAGTATCTGGATCAAGTGCAAGATTAAATTGATCTTCCCATCGGAATTCAAATCTCGCTTTACTCAAAGCATCATCCCTATGCTGTGCTCCGGGATGACCTTTTGCCAGATCGGCTGCATGTGCCGCGATCTTATAAGTAATCACACCTTCTTTAACATCGTCTCGGTTAGGTAAACCTAAATGTTCTTTGGGTGTCACATAGCAAAGCATTGCACATCCATACCAGCCGATCATAGCGGCACCAATCCCACTAGTGATGTGATCGTATCCGGGTGCAATATCTGTGGTCAATGGCCCTAAAGTGTAAAAAGGAGCTTCCCCGCATACTTCCAGTTGCTTATCCATATTTTCCTTGATCATATGCATTGGGATATGTCCTGGCCCTTCAATTATACACTGTACATCATGTTTCCATGCAATCTTGGTGAGTTCTCCTAAAGTTTCAAGCTCTGCGAATTGCGCATAGTCATTGGCATCTGCAATACTCCCGGGACGTAGGCCATCTCCAAGAGAAAAAGAAACGTCATAAGCCTTCATAATTTCACAAATTTCCTCAAAGTGCGTATAAAGAAAGCTTTCTTTGTGATGGGCCAGGCACCATTTTGCCATTATGGAACCTCCACGGGAGACCAGTCCGGTAACCCTTTTGGCAGTATGCGGAACATAGGCCAAACGGACCCCGGCATGAATGGTAAAATAATCCACTCCCTGCTCAGCCTGCTCAATGAGGGTATCCCTAAAAATCTCCCAGGTAAGCTCTTCTGCTTTTCCATTTACTTTTTCTAGTGCCTGATAAATAGGTACTGTTCCAATAGGTACGGGAGAATTTCTTAAAATCCACTCCCGGGTTTCATGGATATTCTTTCCGGTGGAAAGATCCATAATTGTATCTGCGCCCCAACGACAGGCCCATACCGCTTTCTCCACTTCTTCCTCAATAGAAGAAGATACCGCTGAATTTCCAATGTTGGCATTGATCTTTACCAGGAAATTACGGCCAATAATCATAGGCTCATTTTCGGGGTGATTGATATTGGAAGGAATAATCGCTCTTCCACGGGCCACCTCTTCCCTTACAAATTCTGGAGTAATGGCTTTTGGAATGCTCGCCCCAAAACTATTCCCAGGGTGTTGTTCTGAAATTTGTTTGATTTTTTCCAGTTTTTGATTTTCACGAATGGCGATAAACTCCATCTCAGGGGTAATGATGCCTTTCCGTGCATAGTGCATCTGGGTAACGTTTTTTCCCGGTTGCGCCTTTAAAGGTTTTCTATTCCTTTTAAAACGCAAGCCATCCAAATTTGAATTTTCTTCCCTTTCCCTACCATAGGCAGAAGAAAGCCCCCCTAATTGCTCAACATCTTCCCTGCTCGAAATCCAACTGTTTCGCAAAGGCATAAGCCCCTTACGCACATCAATCTCAACTGAAGGATCGGTATAAGGGCCGCTGGTGTCATAAACAAGAACCGGTTCATTCTTCTCTACTTTTCCGTTGAATTTATCCACAGTATCACTTAGGAAAATTTTTCTCATTGGAACCTTAATGTCGGGATGTAATTCTCCACTCACATAGCTCTTTTCTGAATTTGGAAAAGGTGCACGACTAATGACGTGCTGGTTTGGCGTCTGGTCCTTTTTCATAGGTAGAATAATTTTTGTATTTGATAATTTCTTCTGCAGAAGAAACCTTCCGCAGCCTTCATTTTATATTACCCACCCTGTGTTGCCCTTATCACAAGCACATTTTCACCTTCTGCCAAAGCACGACTGCTCCATTCATTTTTAGAGATAATTTCATTGTTAACGGCAACAGCAATTCCTTTGTCAGAAATATCAAGCTGCGTCAACAAGTCCTGAAGGCTAGATTGTGAAGGCAAAGTATGGCGGGTATTATTTACGTTTACAGTTATCATTTTTGAAAATTAAATGGCTGTAAACCAGAGGGAAATCCCTATAGAAAAAGTATATACAAAAATCACCATTCCCTAAAGAATGACATGATACAAATGCAGAAAGACTTTTCCCTTCGCCGGTATTAGCCGGAATCAGGTTCAAAGGGTTTTATCTCAGCCAGTCTCAAAGACCAGCACCCCTAAAGTTTACGTGATCAAAGGTAGAAGAATTTTATAAAAATAAAAACACCAGTGACTGAAAGAGATTTTAATGGGTTCTCAAATTTCAGTCAAACAGTATTCAAAATTTTGTCCATTTGCATACTAAGATAAGGGGGGATTTCAGAAGCCATCGCAAATGGTATATAAAAGATTTCGACTTCAAAGTAAGTTAGGAATAAAAGGGTGTAGCCGATTCTACACCCAGTTGAGGTGGATCAGTGCGGAAGATTATCCTTTCATCTTTTCAGGATCCTGCCTTGTATCAAAAAAATCTGTTATGTAAATGCAATCTTCCTCTATCCGGTAAATTATCTTAAAATTACCTTCTAATAACCTTCTATGGCCTATTTCAAGGTGCTCCAGATATTCTTCATATTGACCTACATAGGGATTGCTGGTCAAGCTGCCTGCCTTATCCAATAATTGTCTTCTGATTTCCAATGCTCTTTCTAAAGGAACTTTTTGGACTTTCAATAAAAACTGCATGGATTCATTCAAGCTTTCAAAAGATTGGCCGGTATAAATTATTCTCATAGACCTAGCCTGTTATCCAGCTTCTTCTCAATCTCTTCCCTTGTGTAAACCCTGCCTGTCCTTATATCTTCTTCGGCTCTTAAAGCCCTTGAGGCGAGTTTTTCTTTAAGGATTGGATTTATGCTGGACTTAACAAGTAAGGTCTTTATCGCCTCTAAAACATGAAGGTCATTCTCATTCTCAATCAATGTCCTCAATTCCTGTTTTATGTCTGTTCTTCTCATAATAATGATAAAGATAACATTTTATATTGTTATTTAAATCTCTCTTCACCCCAGTTCAATGTTGTCTTAAATAGTTTTTGATTTATCATTTGGTCCGTACTTGAATAGCAATTGGGCACCTCTTAAGTAGCTTGAGAAAACAGATCCCAATGTACTACACTCAGGAGTGGTTTGTTTGGTTCCATAAATGGGCTTATCAAGCCATTTTTGCAGTTGGATTTTAACAAAAATATAGGCGACCAGATTGGACAGATGTCACCCGAATTTTGCTATTGTCTTTATGACTTTGACCAGAAGGATGCTGATCAACGCCGTCCATATCTATATTATTACCGCATTTTTGGAGGTCTCCCCTCGGTGTAGTTTACGCCTTCCGCAAGTTGGGTTCGCATAACACCCTTCTATTATTTTTAATTTGCAATAGTAAATGGACGGAATCACCAATGATCTAGGTCTATTTCCCCAAATGCAAATAGTCTTACCAATCAGAGGAGTTTGTAGAAATATCAACCTTCCTAATTACCAATTTAAAACACCGGTTACAGTATCAAATGTTTTCGGGCGTTTTTTAATTTACCTGCAGTATATAACCCCTACCTCGAATATTTTTGAGTTGAATATTCGGATCTTGCAGTAGTTTTTTCCGGAGTTTGGAGACAAACATGTCCAGGCTTCTGCTCACAAATACACCCTCATCTTCCCAAATTTCTTTGAGCAAGCGGTCTCTCTCAAGGGTTTCATTTTGGTGTAAAGCAAAAAGTGTAAGCAACTTATTTTCTTTTTGAGAAAGTTGGATTTCTTCATTTTCGATCTTTAAAAGCTGTTTACCGGTATACAGTTCAAACTTTCCAATTTCCACGAATTGACTATTGTCCTTGTTTTTATTCCCATTTGATTTGGTTGACTTTTTATAGAAAAGAAATAAAAATCCAAGAGTCAAAACCCCAAAGATGATCAGTACTGAAAAGTTGGATGCCCTTATTGCGTTTTGTTCAAACCGGATTTTGATGCTATAGCAATCTTTTGGCTGCACGCGTCCCTGACAGGGAATGAGCGTTTTGTCTTTGTGATTGGACATTTGATAACTGTAAACAATCTGATTGGCCTTGCATTCCATCACATTCACCTGATACTTGTCTTCAGCTTCTTTGTTTATTAAGCCCTCCCCCAAACTCTTATGAATGACTTTAACTAAACTGTCCGGGTCAAATTGGAAAGGGTTTTCAAATACGAGAATGAATTCATTCTCGCTTATTTTTTTGATTGGCAAAACCCTTGAAGTGCTATCCCCTGAGGCAAGCAAGATTTGATGCCCCACATTCCTCAACCTAATTTCCCTGTTTTCTTCAAAATCATCTGATTTCCATGGCCACAGTAGGACCATCATAAAAAGCATGGTGATCATTCCGATTCCGGCAGGTTGTATCAGTTTTTTCATTACCCAAATATAAGGTTTAACCCGGATTATTTAATAGGATTTGTGATGAGTGTTGCAATCGCAAGAAAATCAGGCTGTTTGGAGATTTCAGCACGGAATAGATTGTATATTACATATTTCGGGTTTAGTACAGGCCAAATATCAATTTTACCCTGATTTACATTCTTTTTACACTCCATTTACCATCTTGGCATTGGATAGTTATAAGTTTGGATGTGCTTAACAAAGAAAAAATGAAAAGACAACTAAGATTATTTTCCTGGCTAATGCTAATTATATTTACCACCTCATGTAAAGATCAAGTCAAAACTGACCCATCAAAAGTTCAATCCAATTTCCAAAGTAACCATTTAAATACTTCCAAAGCGCCTGATTCTATTGTACGTAATATGGTGCAAGATGGCAAAGGCAATATTTGGATGGCTACCTGGGAAGGTGTGTTTCGGTATGATGGAGAATCTTTCTTCAATGTGACAAAGAATGTGAGTTCAGCCCGCTTCTTTTCTCTCTTGGAAGACCGAAAAGGGAATATGTGGTTTGGAAGTATTGGATCAGGCGCCTATTATTTTGATGGAAAAACCTTTCAAAATTTCACAACCAAAGAAGGGCTTCCGAATAATGAGATTACCAGCATTTTTGAGGACAAAGCCGGCAACATTTGGCTTGGCACAAATGGGGGCATAAGCCTGTACAATGGAAAATCATTTCAGAATTATATATTGGCCGAAAACACCATAGTTGAAGACAAAACAGGAAAAACTGTTCCGGATTTTTCACGCCCCCCTAACGAAGTTAATTCTATCATTGAAGACAAAACGGGCAAATATTGGTTTGCCACAAGGGGCAACACTTATCTTTATGACGGAAACACATTTACCATTGTAAGCCATAAGGACAAGCCGTTTACCAATGTTCGATCTATCATTGAAGATAAAAAAGGAAATATCTGGCTCGGCGGAAATGATGGCCTATGGCGCTACGACTCTTCGACTTCGCTGAGGGAAAGTGGGGGTGAGTTTACCAACATCAGCAAGAATTTTATTGGGTACATTTACGAAGATAAAAAAGGCAATATCTGGACAAGTTCAGAAACTAAAGAAGGACCCTGGGTACTTTCTCTTTATTATTCGCAGACCTTTCTAAATAAAATACCCGCAGCAACCGAATTAAATACCAAAGATAGAAAAATGCTATTTGGGATTTTAGAAGCCAAGGATGGCAGTATTTGGTTCGGGTCTGATGGGGTGTACCAATACAAAGGAAAAACCATAACTGATTTTAAAAGTAAATAGGTGCCAAAATATGGCATACTGGGTGTAGGCAGCTACACCCTTTTATCCTACCATTTTGCAATCGAAAAGTGGAATGAATTGATAATAAATCACGGCTATTTAACCATTTTATTCAGCATAGATTCTGGCATTTGTAAACCCCTCTCTTATTCCCACCTGATCCATCCGGCAAATCTTTTCCACTTTCCATTTCACACTGTTTCATAACCAAAAAAACTACCGAGAGGTAATTTGCAATCTCCACTTACTCAATGATTTTGTAGACCTAGGACTATCTTTTATTCAATGTGTCTTTTATTCACATTAAGGACTTCAGGACACATCTATAAAAGAATAATAGCAAGCGCCCGTTTTAGGGGAATGACTTTTTGCTTAATAGTGATGACAATCGTAACTTTTAATCCGGTCGTTTGTAGGCGGGTTGGCTATTATGGTTTGGGTAGAGCGTTTTGGGACGGTTTATGGATCAAGTTTAGCTGGGTCATCTTTATTTGGCCACAAAAGTAATACTTCTAACCTTTCAGCATTGTAGCTATAAAAAAGTGTATTGTGAGGACTTAATTGGAACTCTCTTACTCCTTCTTTCCTTTCAGATTTCTTAAAACGTTGAGGGTGTTGACTTATTTGTTTTAGTGCGTCTTCTAAACGCTTGAAGAATTTCTTTATTTCTTTTTCGGTCCAGTTTTCTTCCAGATAGTCAACAATTCCGTCTAACTGGTTCTCGGCTTCTTCTGACCAAACTATTTCTAAAGCCATTTTTCATATCTTTTTCGCACCTCACTATGAGGTTTTACCTTGCCTTCCCTAACTTGTTGCATAGCTTTTTCCAACTTCACTTCAAGCTCTGATTCTTCCTTTAGCATTTCTTCTATTTTTGCTAATTGCTCATCAGAAGATTGCATTACTTTTTGTATAATTTTGTATTTCCTCGTCTCTATGTTCATTGTACTGGTAATAAATAACCTATAGTAAATATAACATTTTTTATCATTTTTAAATTTAATCTCTAATAAACGCATGATATCTTTCTATCGTTTATTTGAGGCATTAGGTTTTGGCCTGATGTTACTTTTCCGCTGGGGTTAAATACTTGTAACTACCAAATCCATGGATGCCCCTCTGGTTAATCAACGTTTTCAAAAGGATGGTAAAGAAACGCTACATTGTCAGAAAGTTATTCAACAGTAAATTAGGTGAATTTAGCTCAGGGCTTTTCTATAATTTCTCATCATTTTAACTTTTTCCAAAATAACCCCAACCTGGGTTAGTTAGATTTATCATCCAAAATCCATAGTCCAAAGTACTGACTGCAAAAACCTATTCTATTAAGGCATTTAAAAGCCATTGTAGAGAAAGACCCCAGCACAACAATTTCCTAAATCTTAATTACGCCATACAACCTTTTTCTGTACCTGACGACAGGTATTCTGATCCTTTATTTGATAAGTTTCTCCTATAACTAAAATAGTCTATCCTTGATTCAATTACAAATGAATACTGGCCGAGTAACCGAAAAAGATGTCATTGATTTGGATGGGGTCTCAAATATCAGTCAAACAGTATTCAAAATTTTGTCCATTTGTTTACTAAGATAAGGAGGTCTTTCAGAAGCCATTGCAAATGGCATATAAAAGATTTCGACTTCAAAAGGTGGTTAAGAATAAAAGGGTGTAGAGAATTCTACACCCAGCTGGGGTATTTAATCATTGGAATTCACAGAAGAGGTGCAAAGAAAAGTTCGAAGATATTTGGACAAAGACATGGAGTAAATTTTACTCAAAAGAAAATAGATTTAATATCAGGAATCCGATATTTGGGAAGGGTTTATTTTAAGAAGAGTTTGGGAGAATTATGGATATTTGGCTGTGTTTGCAGTCTTTTTTAATGCCATAACCATTTCCTTATGGTTTTCTTTGGGTGTTTTAAGCTAGGCATAGGATAGATATACCGTCTAGGCAGCAGTTTTTTTTCGATACTATTTCAACAGTTTAACCAACTACACTCTCCTTCAATAAAGATGTCACCAGCTCAACAGTCAACGGTTTCTTGTTCGCTTTTTCCCGGAGGGTTTTAAAAGAGTATCTAAAGTCACACCCTTCTTTATAAGCGCTGCATCCATAGGCTGTTTTTCCTCTTATTATGGTTCCTTTATTGCAAAGAGGGCATGAAATGACAGGAGGAGTTTTTTTAGAAGCCGCCGAGTTGGCTACTTTCTTTTCTACCAAAACGAGTTGAAGTTCCTCATTGAAACGTAGCAACCCTTCTTTATCTCCAGTCGCCGTTTTAAATCCTTTTAAATTGACAGTAGAGCCTTTTTGAAGTAACCTCAAAAATTGATTCTCTGATATAGTTTTTCCTTCGAAAGAAAAAGGAAGTAAAAAGTCACATCCTTTTTTATAAGCGCTGCACCCGTAACTCAAATTTCCTTTTAGCAACGACCCATTCTTGCATTTTGGACAGGACTGTCCCACAACTGCAGTTGCTGATTTTTCTTTCTCAGGAAGCTTGTTTTCAGTGGTATGCGCTATTTTAGTATGACTTTGTTCCCGTATAACTTCATAGACCAAATGCGCCACCATTTTTTTCATGTTCATCACAAAAGAACCCGCATGAAATTTCCCTTTTTCTATTTCTTTCAATTGCTTCTCCCACTGCCCTGTAAGTTCTGCAGAGGTCAGCAATTTATTCTTAATAATATCGATCAATTGCACTCCAGTTTCGGTGGGCAAAATTTGCTTCTTATTACGTTCAATGTATTGTCGCCTGAACAGTGTCTCAATGATATTTGCCCGAGTAGAAGGGCGACCTATGCCATTCTCTTTCATTAAGTCTCGCATCTCTTCATCGTCCACTTGTTTACCGGCAGTCTCCATGCCTCTTAGCAAAGTTGCTTCTGTATACTGTTTTGGAGCTTTGGTTTCTTTCTCTAGGAAAGAAGGTTCATGTGGCCCTTTTTCCCCTTTTTTAAAAAACGGGAGCTCGTCTTTCTCCTTTTTTTCTTTACCATCTGCAGTTTCAAAAACAACCCTCCAGCCTTTTTCTAAAATCACCTTTCCTCTTGCTTTAAACGAGACCGTACCCACCTTTCCTAATACGGTGGTATTGTCCACTGTACAGTCGTCATAAAACACTGCGATGAAACGCTTGGTAATGATATCATAGACTTTTAGCTGATTGTCGTGTAAACTATCCTGCATGCCTGTAGGAATCATGGCATGGTGATCGGTTACTTTTTTGTCATTGAAAACCTTAGTAGACTTTTTTAATTTCTTACCCAAAATGGGTTGAGTCAACGACCTATATTTCGTTAGCTTCTCTAATATTCCTGGTGCTTTGGGGTAAATGTCGTTCGGTAGAAAAGTGGTGTCAACTCTAGGGTAGGTGATTAATTTTTGTTCGTATAGTTTCTGTGCGATTTTGAGCGTTTCATCGGCAGAGAGGCCAAACTTATTATTGCAATGCACCTGTAATCCTGTCAAGTCAAAAAGCTTAGGTGCATATTCTTTTCCTTTTTTCTTAGCAACTGAGACGACTTCAAAGTCATTTTCTTTGACCTGATTGGCAAAAGTCTCCCCGTCTTTTTTCTTTAAAAATTTCCCTTCTTCACAGTTAAATACAGTCTCTCTATACAGGGTTTGTAGTTCCCAGTAGGGTTGTGGCTGGAAATTTTGAATTTCTTTAAACCGATTAACGATCATGGCCAGTGTAGGCGTTTGAACTCTGCCAATGGACAGCACTTGTTTGTACCCACCATGTTTAACCGTATATAATCGGGTGGCATTCATTCCTAACAACCAATCTCCGATTGCTCGGGAATAACCAGCATAATACAAATTATCGTATTTCGCCGAGGGTTGCAATTTGTCGAAGCCTTCTTTGATGGCCTCTGTGGTCAAGGATGAAATCCATAAGCGTTTGACTTCCCCTTTATACCCCGCTTGTTCAATTACCCATCGTTGAATCAACTCTCCTTCTTGGCCAGCATCACCACAGTTGATCACCAGTTTAGCTGTATCAAATAGCTTTTTTACAATGTCAAATTGCTTCTTGACTCCCGGATTATTAACAATTTTAGTTTTGAATTTTTCAGGAAGCATCGGAAGGTGTGTAAGGTGCCAACCTTTCCAATGAGGTTCGTAATCGTTCGGCTCCAATAAGGTGCAAAAGTGCCCAAAAGTATAGGTAACGATATATCCGTTGCCTTCATAGTACCCCTCATGCCTATGATTAGCTCCTAGAACAGCCGCTATTTCACGGGCGACACTTGGCTTTTCTGCAATACAAACTTTCATCTGAAACAAAAATAGATAAAATAGCCTAAGCTCAACGGAGTGCAGCCGCTTTTAGGTTGTTCAAAATGAAGTAACCCCTGTGGATCAACCTAATAAAATAAGGTGGTCTTTCAGAAGCCATTGCTAATGGATTAAAACAGATTACTACTTTAAAGGAGGTTAAGTAGGGTCTGCTTAGAAAATAAAAAAGAGGAGATTTAGGTGAATTGAGTGG
>NZ_CAXBPD010000016.1:0-166252 GCF_963977555.1 uncultured Cyclobacterium sp.
TTTACTAGCAATATAGCCCTATTTATACCATTTAAAAAGCGCCTTATTCAATTAAATGAATTGGGATAAATTTAAATTTTCCATAATCCTTCTGCTTTATTTCTCTTTTTCCCTGTCCGAGGGGTTCCAATTTTCAGAAAATTCAATGTTAAAATTGGCATGCATTCTGCGGAACAATTCTGATGTTTAATCCCAATAATATTTAATATGGATTGGAATCTAAATCTAAACTTTTTAGCAGCAATGCTGGCCATGGTAAACCCCATTGGGCTTATTCCTATATGGTATGATATGACAGGCGATGCCACGCCAAAAGTTAGGAGAAAAATTGCCCTTATGGTTACAGGCACTTCCTTCTTTACGCTACTTATATTTTTACTTCTGGGGGAATATATTTTAGTGTTTTTTAATATTGATATTGAAGTTTTTAAAATTGCAGGAGGTTTTCTTTTGATGTTCACTGCCTTGTCTATGATCAATGGATCTGCTACTAAATTAGAGGAGATAAAAGAAGAGGCAGATACCAACTTTGAATTGGCAAAACTTAGGTTTGAAAAAGTTTTGGTTCCCCTTGTCATTCCCATTTTGGCCGGGCCCGGGTCAATAACTACAGTATTATTGTACAGTTTTCGAGCAACTGGTTCGGCTACTTATACCGGACTATCTGGCGTTTTGTTGGTCAGCTACTTTTTCCTTTTTATTGTTTTTAGTTTTTCCTATAAGATAGAAAATAAGGTGGATGACATTGTTTTTGTAGGATTTACCCGATTATTTGGTTTAATAGTTGCTGCAATTGCCGTTCAATTTATGGTTGAAGGTTTGGGTGAGGTTTTCCCAAATTGGATGGAAGGAGGATCGGCTGTGAAATCAAAAGATTAAAAAATAAGAGGTACTCAAGTAATTAATTACCTGCTTTGATGTAAGCCCAACCTTGCTCCTGCTTGACTATGATTTCTGCGAGTCCGGAAGGAACTGTAAGGGCTCCGTCAACCAAGTCTTCTTTGCTCGCCTTGGCCCTGCGCATGGTGTTTTCACAAGCGGCAAAAACCACTCCCCTGCTTTGTAGTTTAACTATACCCTCTAATACCTGGCTCTTTTCTTTCAAAACCATTGGCAGCGCAGCACTGTGGCAAACCACTTCTATTTCAGCATTTGGCAATGCTTTTAGGATATTATTGAGCTGAGCAATGGCTTTATTTTGGTCAGCAACTTCCCCTTTGGTGACTTGAAAAACGACCTGATGTACTTCTTGGTCTACCACTTGGGCAGAAAGCAATAATGGACTGCTTATCAACAGCATGAACAGGATTAAAGAACTAATATATTTCATAAATTTGCTTATTTTCTCAAATTTTATCCATTTTTTAAATGGTGAATTTATGCATTCACTTTTTCTTTTGGCTTTAAAGCTTCCACCAAATCTTCAAAAATCATGTAAAGACAAGGAACAATTACCAATATAATGGCCGTTGCGAAAATGATTCCAAATCCCAGTGAAATAGCCATGGGAATCAATTGGAAGGCTTGGCTAGATGTCTCTAAAATAATAGGTGTTAAGCCACCAAAGGTGGTCAAGGTAGTCAATACGATTGGACGAAAACGCCTTACTCCTGCTTCGTGAATGGCTTCATAAGCAGTTAAATCTCCCCTGTTTTTATTGGCATAGTCAATCATAATAAGAGAATCGTTTACCACCACTCCTGACAAAGCAATCACCCCCATTAAACTTACCAATGACAAATCATAGCCAAGTAAAATATGACCAATAACAGCACCTACAAGCCCAAAGGGTATGGCAAGCATAATGATAATGGGCTGAGAATAGCTTCCCAAAGCAATGGTCAAAAGACAAAATATCAGCAGCATGGCAATAATAAATCCTGACCATAAGGCATCGGTGGATTCCCGCATTTCCGCTTGGCTTCCTTCATACGTCCAGGCAATTCCTGGAAAATCTGCCCGCAACTGGGGCAAGACACGCTCATTTAAAGCTTTAAGCACACGGGTTTGCGCAGCAGCAGGTTCCACGTCCATTCCAACATTGACCACCCTCTTGCCATCTCTTCGGTTGATGTTTGTAAAGGTCTCACCCTCCTTTATACGTACCACATCCAATAAAGGTACAGCAGTGCCATCCGGTGCCTGAACAATGAAATCCTCCAGGTAATTAATGTCTTTTCGTTCTTCTAAGGGAAGTTTTACCCGAACCTCAAATTCGTTGATACCTCGCAGCTGGCGCATGGCCAAGGCACCGAAAAAGGCGTCTCGAACTTGTTGTCCCACCATATTGGGTGTCAGTCCTAGGTTCCTGCCTTCAGGAAGCAATTCAAAACCCAACTGAAGTTTACCTTTGTTATAATTATCACTCACATCTCTGGTTTCGGTGAAGGTCGCCACTCGTTCCAGAAAAGCTTGACTTGCTCGCTCTAAAACGTTGATATCAGGATGGCTCAAATCTACACTGATGTCTTGTCGGGCACCTCCTGGACCTCGCTCCGCCTCAAAATTGATTTGGTCTACTCCCTTGATGTCTCCAATGTTTTCGCGCCAAAGTGCGATCAGTTCTTTTGGACTCATATCCCGCTGATCCGGTGGTTTCATGACGATTTCCACATCTATAAAATCTTTTCCCCGAACATTGGTTTTGACACCATAAGCCACCTCATAAAGGTTGTAGGTCTCAAACATTTTATGGGTATTGTTAGTGATTTCTACGGCCACTTTTGCTGCCTGGTCATTGGTGGTCCCTACAGGAAGTCGCACTGCAGCTTCAATCTCATCTGCAGCCACTTCAGGCATTAGCACCATGCCCATGTGATCGCTGTACCCAAAGCCTCCTACTAGAATCAATAGTGAGATGGCTGCAGAAAAAGTGAGGTAACGATTGCGCAGACAAAGGTCAAGAAAGGGCTTGTAGTAAGTATTGATAAAGCGATTGAACCCTGATGCAATGGCTCCCTGCCAGGTCTCCAACTTTTTTACCCAAGGATGCTTCTTTTCTTTAGGTGGCTTGGTTACATGAGATGGTAAAATGAATAGGGCTTCAAATAGGGAAACAAAGAGTACAACTATTACCACTACAGGTAATGGCCACCAATATTTCCCCGTTTCACCGGGAATAAATAATAAGGGCACAAATGCCATGATGGTAGTCAGTACACTTACAATAACTGGTTTAGAAACATCTTTGGCACCTAAAATTGCTGCATCCATGTGGGAATAGCCTTTTTGCCGGTACTCGTAAATGTTTTCGCCAACGACAATGGCATCATCTACCACAATTCCCATAACAATTAAAAAACCAAACATAGAAATCATGTTGACACTGATTCCTACCGCTGGAAGAAAAATCATGGCCCCTACAAATGAAATGGTCATGCCCATCATTACCCAGAAAGCCAATCGGTATTCAAGGAACAAGCCTAAAATGACGAGCACAATAATGATGGCCATAAGGCCATTTTCGGTAAGCAAAGAGAGCCTTTCGCGAAAATCTTCTGCTCTGTTGCTTTCAATTCGCACTTTTACGCCTGGAGGTAAACTAGGCCTAAACTCCTCTAGGATTTCTTTTACGGTGGCTTCTATATCCAAAGGAGATTGATTTCCAATTCGGAAGACTTCCAGGTCCACCGTGTTTTGCTGTTCAAACTGGCCGTTAAAACCCACTTCTTCAAAGCCATCTCGTATACTGGCAATATCTCCTAATGTAACCGTAGAGCCAGATTCAGAAGATATTATATCTATGGTAGCAAATTCTTCCGCCACCAGTTTGCGTTCTTCCATCCTTAGGAGAATCTCCCCGGAGAGGGTTTCTATGGATCCAGCAGGAATGTCTCGGCTTGAATTTTCAATCAAATCGGCCACCTGACCCAAGGTAAGGTTATATTTTAACAGGGTATTTCTAGGAATTTCTACATGCGTTACAAAATCTGGCACATTTCCAATTTCAACCTGAGTGATCTGATCGTCGCTTAGTAATCTTGTTCGCAATCTTTCTGCTAAAATTCTAAGGGTCCAGACATCTACATTGCCATAAATCCCCACCTGCATCACATCCATCTGTTGATTTTGGAGGACAATCTGAGGCCTTTCAATGTCATCGGGAAAGGTTTGTATCCGGCTTACTGCTTGGTTGATGTCCTGCAGGGCCTTCATCCGGTCAGTTCCAGGAATCAACCAGATTTCTATGGTTCCTGAACCTTCATCCGCTTGAGAAATTATTTCCTTAATGCCTTGAACTTCCCGAACTTTTTCCTCTACAGGCAAGACAATTCCTTGCTCTACCTCCTCTGGGGCAGCTCCCGGGTATTGGACAGATACTTCTACTATGTCCAATTGAAACTGTGGGAAAACCTCTTTTTGTATGGAATACATGGTGTACACGCCACCAAACAGTAAAATTACCATCAGCAGATTGGTGATGATTGGTCTTCTGGCCATAAAGGCAATCGCCCCTTTTTCAGTTTCTAGGTTTGTTGGTTCCTGCATGGTTTTAACTATTTATCTGCATCCAAACGAAGGGGTGAACCATCGACCACCGTGGCAAGATCTGTTGCCACCACTTGTTCGTTGGCAGACAAGCCCTCATTAATATAGGCAAAATCCTGGTCCTCAAATAGGATATTGACTTTACGTATGTTTAATTTACCCTCTTGAATCACCCAAACGGTGTTTCCAGGTCGAATGTATTGTCGCTCCAAGCGGGTTACATTCTCTAATTTACTTGCTTCAATTTGAACTTCCACAAAGGTACCGATGATCAAGGGTGGTTTATCTGGATTGGGTTTTCTCCTTAATAAAGGGTCCGCAATGCGGATAATAACCCTGGCCAAACGGGTTTGGTTGTCCAAGGCTCCTACCAGTCTTGAGACATTGCCTTCACGAAATTGACCTTGTTCCCAAGCTGCTGGATGGACAATTTTTACTGGTGAACCTGTTCCATCCGCATCTTCTCCAATGGAAAGCCAATTGACTTTAGAAAGGGGTATATTGGCCATTACCCAATATTCATCAATACCCACCAAACGTCCCAAGTCGGATCCTGGAGTAATTTGAGATCCTAGATTTACATTTCTTGACAAAATATGCGCATCAAAAGGTGCACGGATGCTTGCCCTATTCAAATTTAAAGTGGCTTGGCTAACTGCAGCTTCGGCGGCCTCTACATTGGCCTTTGCCGCTAATAGCTGTGGCTTTCTAAGCACCAGGTTCTGATTTTCTGAAGTAAGCTCATCTCCTATCAATTCATAATCTTTAAGGGCTACATCCTGACGACCCAGCTCAACCTCGTAGTCCGATTGAGCCAGGGACAAATCACTTTTCCTCAACAAAAGCGTATTTTCAAAATCTGCAGGATTAATTTGTAAGAGCAGATCACCTTTTTTCACATAGGCCCCGGGAAGAAATTGGTTAGCAATTCGAGTGATTTCCCCTCCTACCTGATTGCTTAGAGAAATGTCAGTAGCTGGTTGAACTATGCCTGTCGCCACAATAGTGGGCGTAAAATCACCTTGCTTTGCTTGTACAACATCTACTAGCATGGCAGTGGTTTTGGAGGCGCCTTCCATTTCAGCTTCAGGTGCTGTCCAAAAGAAGAGCACGGCGATTAGGATACTGCCAATCAATAATCCCATGCTTATAAATATGGTTTTCTTTTTAGTCATTTTGTCGGGATTGTGTTTTCATTTATGCTGAATTCTCCCTCGTTTTCGATGGGCGTTTGGAAGCCTCCTGCAAGGGCTCGATAAAGTGAAACCCTGTACAAAAGCAAATTCAGTTTTTCTGTGACCAATTCTCTTTTTAATTGTTGCATCTGATCCAGGGTGACCAGTACATCAAGATAAGCAATGGAGCCGTTTAGGTATTCAACCCGCAATTGCTGAAAAGCTCGCTCTGCAAGGTTCAATTGATTTTCTAGGTTTTGTATTATTTCTTGTTGGAGACTTTCTCTCACCATCGCATCCTCTACCTCCTGAAGTGCCTGTAAAATGGTTTGACCATATTCTTGAACCTGCTGATTTCTAAAGGCTTCTGCTTGTTTCTTTTCGGCATTTAATCGCCCACCGTAAAAGAGTGGCATCAATAAGCTGCCCGTTAAAGATGCTGCCTGGGACTCTACAAGATTGGTGAGTGTATTGGATCTCAACGCTCCAGTGAGGTTAAATGATAGTCTAGGATACTTATTGCTAATGGCTACTGCCACTTCCCTGTCTGCAGCCTGCATGCGGTTGAAGCTGCTTTGGATGTCGGGGCGTCTATTGATCAATTCCATGGGCAAGCCTGCATCAGGTAAGGAACTCAGGCGTGGCAATTTGCCCTCCTGAGAGATAGAAAGCATGCCTGGAGCAATCCCCAATAAAACTGAAAGTCTATTGTTCAATGTTTTAAGCTCCATCTGTACAGAAAGCGCTTCTTCTTTTGTGTTTTCAATCAATTGTTCCTGGCGAAGGATGTCCACCCCTCTCACCTGCCCACTTGCAAACCTTGCTCGAATCAATGCCAGAACTTGTTGGTTGTATTCCGTTTGTTCTTGGATCAATTCCAGTTGTTCCTGGAAAGCCTGGATAGAAAACCAAGTCAATGATACCTCTCCGGCTATGGTAATGGCAAGAGTTTGATAATCTAAGTAACTTGCTACTAACCTGTTTTCTGCTGCCAGTTTACTTTGCTTTACCCTGCCCCAGAGATCTACTTCGTAGCTGGTTCGCAGGGACAATTGTGTGTTTTCTCCACCTACAAAATCAGGGGCAGGCCTACTTGCACCACCTTGTAGTTCTAAAAATACTTGTGGAACTCTCTGAGAGGCAATTATAGCCACATTACTGGCTTCTTGTGCCACCTGAAACCAAGAACTTTTCAACTCTAAATTGTGCTTGATAGCAGAATCTACCAAAGCATTTAGTTGTGAATCTTGAAAAAATGTCCACCAGTCAGTATCAAGTTCGGAAGCGCCTGTCGGAAGGGAAAAACTTTCCGGAAGCGCTACTGGAACGTCTCTTGTTGTGACCTTATTTCCACACCCAAAGGTTAGCAAGATTGCGACGCTGCACTTAATGAGTGGAAAGAAGGACTTTCTTAAGGCTCGAATTGTGCAATTGGAGAGCAAGCTTAATAATTGGTTATAATACAATAGTCATTGGGTTTTTTTTGAAGATAACAAAAAACAGTTGGTATCCAAAGGCAACTATTTCATTTAACTGTCTAACTATTAAAAGTAAGATATGTTTAAGGGTAAATTGATAACCATATTGTCCTACTTTATAACGGATGGAAATAATTAGATCCTATAGATTTGCTAAAAACTGAAGTCTTTATTCTAATCAGTTGGTTATTATTGAATTTAAACCTTCCACTCCAATGTTCTAAAATAAGGGAGCTTGTCACACTTACTAAAAGGTTAGAGGATTTATATTATTCAATAAAAATTTCGCATGGCTGGTTTGATGCAGAGTCCAAATCTAACCATCGTGGTATATTGGTTGTAGTCATAAAGGTTTTCGCCGTAACCATTGTACCATTGAATAAATAGGTATTGGTTGGAAGAAGATATTGGTTTGAAATTTAATTCTACAATGGTGTTGACAGCGTTAAATTTTTTACTTGGATTCAGCACCAGGCTTGCCCAAAAATTATCATTGTAACTGCGGTAATTCATAGCCAATAATCCATATCCCCGGTATCTGAAAAGGTCCTTGTTTTCATCTCCTAAAACCCCAGCCCACATTTTGCCCTGAAGGGAAATATTGGCATTGTAGAAATACACTCCTGAGAGGGTAATGAAATTCCAACTTCTGGAATAAATGGAATCCAGGCCGTTTGATTCATGTTCAAGGGAAAGCGCAACGCCTCCTTTTAACTGCTGATTATTTAATACTGGCCTAATCAGGGTTATTCCCGGATTGTAATTGTTATCAGCAAAAGGGGAAGAATTTTCGTAAATGTCCCAAAATGATTTCTGGGTATAAGTGAGTAATAGTGAAGTTCGAAAGGGCAGCCTAGACTTGGTCAACCGCTGACTAACACTTATCTGGTATTTGACATCAGCTGTTTGTTTGTTAATATCCTTGTTTGTGGGTACCCCTGTAATAAAATAATTGTCACGAAACATACCGAAGCTAGGTTGTGCATCATAAAGGTCCAAAAATTCCTCCTCTGATATTTGAAGGTAGTTCTGGGTTCTAAAGCTGAAGGCACTTGTATCAATCTGGTCTTCCCACATTGATTGCAATTCCCTGATTTGGGCGTTGGCAAGTGTGAAGAATGAGAATAGAAAATATAGTAAAACCAATCCATTTTTGGATGACCTACTACAGTTTTTTAATTTATTCAAATTTAAAAATGATTTTGTTAAGACAGGAGTTGTAAATGGGTGCACATCGAATGCTTAACAGCTATATATCAAACTTAAGCAAAACTTGGCATCAAAATCAAATAAATAGGCCTTAAATGGTACTATTCTATCTAAAAACCTGATTTCGACCCCCTATCAAGAAAAAATCTTTGTGGGGAGGCGTAGGAGTGCTTTTAGTAGAGAACGCTGAGTGATATGGGGATTCTAAAGTATAATTATACTTGAATCTTTAAAAATAGTTAAGTTTAGAACGGTGGCAAAAATTATAATAGTTGTGGTTCCCTATCTACTCATCAATAAAATTTTGCCTATTGCTATTTATTCTTTCCTTTAAAATTGAATTGATTCGTTTATTTAATCCACGCTGCATGGTGGCATACAAAAGAAATTCATCAGTAGAAAAATGACCTATAACCAAGCCTCGAATTTCACTTCTAAATGTCAAGTCTTTGTTGAAGGAACTTTCAATGAAATTGGTTTTTTCTTTTTCAGATAATTGACTAAACGCAATTTTCTTTGTTGTCAAATACTGCTTAAAATGTACCATTAATAAATCATGCAATAATTTGACAACCGGTCGAATTACCAAATTTTGAAATAATTCTTCTTTGCCTATCCCTTTAGGGAATGATAGATTTTGGATTGTTGGTCTTGAAGATTCCAGTTTTTCTTTCATAGATAAACAAAACATCGAACCAGGATACATGTTCAAAAAAGTGTATAAATAACCAACCTTATAATGAATTCATAATAGGAGTAATAAAAATATATTTCTGGTAATAAGGGAATATAGGCAAAAAAAAAGCCTTGCCGTTTTAAAGGCAAGGCTTCTGCACTAAATATTTTTAGGCGATTAGTTTTTCCAAACTTTTGCGTTTTTTGCTTTTGGACCTGTAAGCCTGGTTTTATTTGAAACCAACGTTACTTGTTGGTAATTTTTGGCTTTAGATTTCCAAGATTTTTTATTCTTTGCAGATGGACCTTGGGCTTTAGAAGAAGTTTCTAAAGTGTAAATCTTATTGGCTTTTTCAGTATTCTGCCAAGGTTTTTGGTTTTTTGCAGCAGGACCTTTTAAGTCATTATTACTCTGTGCATAACTGAAAGTAGCAACAGTCATAAAAGCGAAGGCTATTAATAAACTTTTCATAGGAGTACCGTTTTTCAATTTATATCTTTTGTCTAGTAAATTTAACGCTAAACAATGGGTATGGATACTCTAAGAAAATCGGTAAATTATAGTAGGTTTAATTACGTTAAAAAGTATCCGTATTTATACGGATGTTCTTTACAATAAACTCAGTTGGGAAGCCTTATTGATCAATTCAGGGGTGTTTTTGACCTCCAGCTTCTTCATCATGTTATTTCGATGGGTCTCTACTGTACGTGTACTGATGAAGAGTTTTTGTGCAATTTCCTTAGTGGTTTGGCCATCGGCTATTAATTTTAATATTTCCATTTCTTTTGGCGACAGCTTTTTAGGACTGACTCCTTCAAGGGACATAATATTGATCATTCTTTGGGAGATTTCCTGGTTAAAGTATTTCTTTCCATTGAGTACGGTATCAATTGCCAGTAGTAATTCTTCTTCATCAGCATTTTTAAGCAGATAGCCATAGGCGCCACCCCTGATGGACTGCATGATATAATTGCCATCATCATGCATGGAAATAGCAATTGCCTTGATTTGAGGATACTTTTTTTTCAACCTTAAAAGTACTTCAAAACCATTCATTTCTGGCATGGTAAGGTCCAGTAATAGGAGCTCAGGCTCAATACCAGTTTTGAGTTTATTAAAGAAATCTTTACCATTTTCTGCACTGATCACTACGTCTATGTTTTCCTGCTTAGACAACAAGGAATGGATTCCATCTCTAAATAACTGGTGATCATCTACAATTGCAATTTTGAATTTATCCATCTTTTAAGGGTATTTCTACTTCTACTTCAGTACCATTCGCATCAGATTTAATGCTTAGGTATCCATTAAAAATCTCTATTCGCTCTCTAATGTTTCTCAAGCCTGCCCCATATTTTATAGTAGTGAGGTCAAAGCCAGTTCCATTGTCCAGGTAATACAGGGAGAGCTTGTCACTAAATTCTGTTAATGAAATGGTTATCTTTTTTGCTCCAGAGTGCTTCAGTGAATTGTTAATCAATTCCTGACAAACCCTAAAAATACAAATATCTAAATCTATGGTTAATTCTCCATCCTTTCCTTTTGTTACATCTTCATAAAAAATTTCTACTCCACTGGTTTTATTCATTCTTTCAATAAAACTTGACAATGCTTTGCCAACACCAAAATCCACCAGTACTGTAGGCATTAAATTATAAGTCATTCTCCGGATTTCATCTATGGTGCCATCCACTACTAAATTGATTTTCTTTTTGTCATTTACAGATAAATCTGAAGTTTGCACCATCAACTTCAGGCTAGTAAGCAAAGGACCAAGTCCATCATGCAAATCCTTGGATAATCGTTTTCGTTCATTTTCTTGTCCTTCAATCAAAGATTTTTTTGCCAACAAGCGACTTACGTTTTCAGCATTTTCATATTCTTTTAATTTTTCCTGCATGAGGACCAATGATTTTCCAAGCAAATCCCCTTCTCCAGACAATTGATACTTTGCCTTCATGTTCATATTACCTATCTCTGAGGAGAATTGAATGGCTTCATTTATGGATTTCTGTAGTTTTTCCAAAGCCACAAACATTTCATTGATTTCTTTGGTAGGATAAGTATTGACGATTTTGAAATCATAATTTCCCCGCGTCATATTATTGAGGAAAAATCTCATTTTCAAAAGAGGCTTTGTTAATACAACTGTAATAAAAAAGGAAAAGGTAAGAGCGAAGAGTAAGACTAGTGTTGATATTAAGATAAGCTTGTTTCTCATCTTTAAAAGCGGGGTAGTCACCTCCTCTACATCCATTTCAGATAAAATAGCCCAGTTAAGGTAAGGAATATCCAATGTGTGGTAGGAACTGTAAACGGGGACTCCTCTGTAATCTTCAAAAATTCCAATTCCATCAACACCTAACAGTGCTTGCTCCGCTCCTTTTGTTTTGGCCAGAATTTGGCCCGGAGCCTGGTCTGGAAAGAACCTTGACAAAGATCTCAACCGATAATCAGTTCCTACCAGATAGGTCTCACCACTTTCACCCATCCCAGTGCGTTCCATCAATATTTCCTGAATGCCATCATTTTCTATTAATTGGATTTGCCTGATATTATTTTCCACTTTCTTCACCATTGCGATAATTACTTCACCATCTGTAGAACAGGAAGTTAGGTCCACCAGTATTTGCTCACTAGGGAATAAATACAACTTGTTTTTCAAACACTCTATATCAACATTATCAGAAAATTGAAGATAAGGATCTTTTAAGCTAGCGCCTTCTAATTTATCCTTGTCGTTAATAAAAGTACCAATCTCACTGTTTAAAAAAGCTTCCAACTGTATTCTTTTTAGCCTTTTAATAGAAGTAAGTTGTAACAGTACCCTTTCGTCGAGGGCTCTCTTAAATTCCTTATAAGAAAAAATAGAGAGAATCACCACTACAAGGATTACCAGAGAATTAATTAATAAGATTATCCATGACCTTATACTTTTCATTTTATTCTTATTTCTTTTACCCTAATAGCCTTACTCGTTAGTATTGTAAACGCTAAAACTCAAAATTTTTGCTTGTTCTACTGAGGCATTGATTTTAAGTCTGAAAGCGGAAAATTCCTGCTCATCGAATCGATGAATAAACTTATGACCAATTACACTACCCTGAAAGATAATTTCCCAATTACCACCTGTTTTCCCCTCTACAGTAAACTCCCTAACTCTTTCCCCAAAAGTAATGTCCTCCATCAAAACTAGGTGGTTAATGGTTTGTTTTGAGGGTAAGGCTATTTTAAAAGTTTCACCCGTGCCGGATGTCTCTGCGATAGGGTTAGAAAACCTTTGCTTGATTTCATCTCCCCATTCCTTTAACCTTTTCACATCTGGCTCAGGAAGGAACCCATCAGGGTTTGGCGTCAAGCCTATAATCAAAGTGGAATTTCTTCCAACAGATTTATAATACATGTTCATAAAGTCAGCCAAAGGGTAAATATGGGCATCATCCCCTGGTTCCCAAAACCATTCATGCCTTCCGTTATAACCCCTCAGGGGGGCATCACTCATTGCCGGAATATAATATTTACCATCAGGATACCCATACTTTAGTGGATTGAAATTATCTTCGTCTCCCCTATTATTAAACCAAGAGGGAGTGATATAGGTCCCCCAGCAAGGATAGGGCACTGTTCCGGTTTCACTTCCTCCCCAGCGAATATCAGCCCTTTGTAAGTTATGATAAAAAAGCCCATTAGGTTGGTGTTTTTCAAAAATGGACAGCACATCTGGACCACCTTGTTCAGGTCCATGGGCTCCACCATCAAACCAAACAATGGCCAACTCTCCATACCGGGACATCAATTCTTCAACCATTCCTTCAGAAATCCTATTGTAATGGGCTTGCCTTTCCTTGGCAAAATCATTGTCTCCATTTACCTTAAAATCGTGAACACCATAAAAGGAATTCCAACGAATCCCTATATAAATTCCAGGTGAAACACCATATTTTCTGCATGAAGCTACAAAGTCCCTGACTATGTCCCCCTTTCCATCTTGCCATTTGACTGCTTTTAGTGAATAAGGATTGACATCACTTTGGTACAAGGCAAAACCAGTTTCATGGGTAGCTGTAAGGATGGCAATTTTACATCCTGCATCCTTGGCCGCTTTTATCCACTGGTCGGTATCGAGTTTTTCCGGATTGAATATATTGTAATCTTCAATAGGTGTAATTCTATTCTTTGCCTGATTGTATTTAACCCCATCAAAAACATGCAGGTCATAATGAAAAACAGCTACCTGTTCTGCATTTTGCCAAGCCAATTGTGCTTCTGTGGGCAAGGGAATTTGTGCGAGAAGGGCCTTTGAGCTAAAAATTAAAAATAGAGCAAGTGATCGAAATTGAATTGATTTAATCATCTGTTGTATTGACAATAAACTAAAATTTAAACCTGATTGTGGACTTGGTTCACTGTAGTTTTCTTTTAAAGGTGCTACTTTATCCATAGTAACAATCTTGTGGGCAGAAATAAAGCTAACTATTGTTACAGATAATTCCGCTATCCTGGCGGAAGAAATTAAAAGTCATGGGCTACAAGAAAGGATAAGTGGTAATTGCTTAATCAATTCATTATTTCTTTAATGAGGCCTTGGTGAAAATATAAGCCGGAATGGGGGGATTAAACTGCACCTTTTTAAGGATAAAATCTGTCCCTTCTCCAGCTTTTAAAACATCCTTAAAATTAATTTTTTTTGGGTACCAGCGACCGTCAATTTGTTCGATTTCAGACATTACCGTTTTTTTCAATAATTGCCCGCTTTTTGCAAACAACTCTTCTTGAAGAGGAATGTATCGCTCCTGATCAATCCATAATTTTCGTTTATAGTAACTAATATCCTCTACAGAGGCAATTAATTCTAAAACATAGACTTTTCTTCCTTCTAGGACTTCTTCTCCCAGAACAGTACCAGAGTAGATTTCAGATAGTTTCCGATCTTCCATCATGTCTTCATAAGACAAGTCTGAACCCATTACCGATTGACGTAACATGTGCCCTGAGAGTTGAATGGTACGTTCTGTAGAGGGAGAATAAATCCACAATCGGTCGCCAAGTTTCAGCATTTTAGTACCTCTTTCTCTTTCTGGATAGAGGTATTCGGTAAAGGATTTTTGATTGCCCTCAGTATAAGATTTTGAACCAATGGTTTGAACATTTCTTTTGCCTCTGATAACCATCTCTGATTCGGTGATTTCTGTTTTAGAGACCATGTTTTTGTCCACTTTTTCTAGGATGGCATTGGCATCCTGGGCCTTGGCCTGAAGGATCCAGATGGACAAAAGGCAAGCTATAATCAATCGGTTTTTCATGATTTTATTTATTTATAATCAATGGAAAATCATATTTAGATAGGTAATTTGATCCTAATAATTTATACCTCTAATTCCTTGAACAGACTGGCAGTTTCTCTTTTATAAATTCCGATTCCTGAGAGCATATTGCCAAAAACCATAGCGAAAACACCAGGGATAAAACCTATATAGTAAAGCGCTGGCGTTACCTTAGCTCGCATTACTGTAGGCATCATCATGGATGAATTATCCACCATTCCTTCTATGTTGATGCCATAGTTTTGCAGGTAAAAAGCTCCAAGGAGTCCTAAGCTTGTACCTACAAGGGAGCCTATAATTCCAATAAAGGTAGCTTCTAAAACCAAGGAACGGTAAATTTTACCTTTGGACTCTCCTAGTGCCAAACGAATACCAAATTCCTGGTAACGCCTTAGTCCTCCAATTAGCCCTGTATTCCACAATACCACCGACATGGCCCCCACAAAGATGATCACAAAGATAGCTGACATATTATTGGCATAATCCAGAAGATCACCCAAATTATTCTGTGCACGAAGCGTAAACATTTCCGGAGCATATTCATCTGGATTGTCTTCAAACCTTTTATTAAAGGCTGTTTCCAATGCTATAGCACTTTTATCGTCGTAAACCCCATTCTTGTAAAAACCTAGTATTTCTCCTGTTCCATCTTTCATGTCCAACATCTCTTGGGCGGAGGTAATGTCCAGAAGAATAGCACCTCTATCCATTGCAGCAATACCGAAGCGAATGGTCCCACTTATTATAAAGTTTTGGAAAGTCATACTGCCATTCATAGTTGTGCCAAAGTAGGTCACTTCATCTCCAACATTAAGCTTCAATTTGCTGGCAAATTCATCTCCAATAAGTGCTTCTTTGGCATTTTTAGGGAGACTTCCAGATACAATAGAATTGGAGAGATTCATTCGTGCCACTTCACCACTTGATGCATTCAAAAGATTTATGGCTATACCAGCTGCAGGTCCTTGTCCTTTGGATTCTCCGTTGCCATCCGGAGCATCAAGAATTCCGCCAAAACGAATTCTTTTGACCCATTGTAAATCAGGATAATTTACCTTAAGATCAGCTATCAGACTGTCTACACCAAGTAAAGCGAGGTCATTGGGGAGCTGGTCTTTGTTCTCAGCATAGGCTCTGGCCATGATTTTCACATGACCAGTTTCAAATTTGGCATTTTGATCCACCATATCTGTCATGGCACCATTAAGAAATCCACTCAAAACTATCGTGAGTGTTACTCCAAGGGATATTACAATGATAGGGAGCATGCTCCTATTTTTGTCTCTCAGAATTCCTTTAAATAAAAATCTAATCATTGTAGCTTTCCTTTTAATGCTTCAACGGGATTCATGTAAGCAATTTTTTTAGCTGGTAAAAAACTTACAATTGTGGCGGAGACAATCACCAATACCATGGTCCCTAAAATAAGCTGTATTCCGAATACAGGAAATATTCTTGAAGCCATGGTTACGCCCATGTCTTGTGTCACATCAGGAAAAGAAATTCCTTTCATGGCCAAATAAGTAAAAATAGGTAACCCAACGAGTCCTCCTACCAACATGGCTAAAAAACTATACATGCTTCCTTCCATGGTAAATAAAACCACCACCTGACTTGGGGTCATTCCCATGGCGACATAGGTTCCAATTTCTTTTTGCCTGCGGAAAACGGACAAGACTTGCGTATCAAAAATGGCCAATAAAGCGATGGCCAACAGCATAAGATACATTATGGATCCTGAGATTTTCTTAGAGGCTATAATTTCGTTTATATTTTGAAGCAATTCTTCCTGGTTAACAAAAGTCCAATTATTTAATCTTTGGTGAGAATATTCTTCGTTTGCAACGAAATAGGTGGCTTCCTCCTTGAGGCCTGTTAGGGACTGTAACTGCTCGAGGCTTATCCATATCTGGCCTGAATCAATGCTGCCAACATCCGAGTCAAAAATTTTAACTATGGTTATGCTCCTGGCATCAAATGTTCCATTCTTGTCTCTCCAACGCAATAGTACTTCCTCCCCTTCTTTTAATTTCGCGCCATCTGCCATGCGCTTCCCTATAATTGCAGGTATGACATCCATTTCCGTGCTTAGATAAGAGGTAGGAAGTCGCAGCTGGGTTTGATCTGAAGGTATACCTTTTAGGGCAATTGAAAGCATCCTACCATGTGGGTAAATGGTTGCCTGCCGGATCAAAATAGGTGTCAGCTGAGGAAATTTCTCTGCCTTATAAACCCTATGGGCATCCTGAATGGAGAATGGATCCAGGGGATCGTAATTTTCGGTCCTCAATTCCCCATATCCAATTTCCCAATTGATGGTATCCAGCCGGGCCTGTTGATTCCACCCATCCAACAGGCCATTATAGAAGATGATGAGTATAAAAGCAAAGGCAAGTATACCGACATTCAACCAGGTTCTCAATCCAGCTCCTATGAGGTTTTTGTAGGCTAGTGTAAAGGCCAATTTCATGCTTCTACCTTCTGGTTTATATTCTCAAGATCAGAAACTACTTTTCCATCCTTCAAAGAAATGGTCCGGTTCAAATAAGCCATAACTTTTTCGTCATGGGTGGAAAATAGGAAAGTTGTTCCCAATTCCTTGTTCAAGGTTTTCATGGTTTTTAAAATCGCATGCGCATTGGCAGAGTCCAGGTTGGCGGTTGGTTCATCGGCCAACAATATCTTTGGGCGTTTAACCATTGCCCTTGCTATGGCTACCCTTTGGCCTTCTCCACCGGACAATTTATCGGGCCTTTTATTGGCCATACTTTCTAATCCTACCCATTCCAAAGCATCCATAACTGCCTTCTTTCTTTCCTCTTTGCCAACATCCTGGAGAAGTAGAGCAAATTCTACATTTTCAAACACCGTATATACTGGTAAAAGGTTAAAAACCTGAAATATAAAGCCAATATGCAAATTCCTTAATTGTGCAGAATCCTTATGGCTGAGTTTTGCGATATCCTTCCCCATAACCCTCGCTTCACCTGCAGTGGGACTGTCCAAAGACCCTATTATGTTTAACAGGGTGGTCTTCCCGGAGCCGCTAGGTCCGACAAATCCGGCAAACTCACTAGCATTAAAAGACAAGGAAACATCATTCAGTGCAGTAAAATAGCCGTCTCCTACTTCAAATTTTTTGGTTACATGTGTCAGTGAAATTATTTTTTCCATAATCATTTTATTAGTGGTTATAGACCAACATTAGCCTTAAACCCGGGCCTTTAAACTGGTTGACAAATTCATTTTGTTGAACACCCTGCTGTATAGATTCAGGATTATAATACCCCATAAGGTATCCTGTTAATCTTTTGAATTGATGAGAATAGTTTAGAAAAAAGCTTGTATTGTTGGTGCGCCAATCATAATACATGACAGTAGTAAGATTGTCGAAAAAGCTTAAAGGATACGTTAGCGAAGCAGCAGTAACATGTAAGGCGTTGTTTAAGGCCAAATCCTCCTCGTCAAAATTAATTTGCATGTGTTCCAAAACAGCATTTAGTCCTGTACCCAAGGGTAAGGTATAATCAATACCTAAATTGAACAAGGTTTGGTTGGTCAGGTTTCCCAAATCTTTGTTACGATGAACATAAACCGATTCAAACCAGATGCCTACGCCCAAATCCCATTTTCCGTCTAAGGCAAATCTATTTTCAGGAATATTGTTCAAAGTATTGACTTGACTGAGGGTCATTGAATTGGCAGACCGGTGGTGATAGGAAAAAGCCAATTCACCTTTGGGAACCGGATTTTGAATTCTACCACCAAACTCCGGAATGGCTTTATTGGTAGGAACCACATCAAATCCCCTTGCCTTCTCATTGCCATAAAGCCCCCAAAGTCTAATATTAGCGTTGTTTAAAAAGGTATAGCGGCCCATAATGCCATAAACCCCATTGGTCAGTTGAAGTGGATCTCTAGGGTCTATCTGGTTGAACCATTGTAAGGGACGTAAAATAGCGGCTGAACCAAAGTCAATCTTTTGCAAGCCAAGCCTAAGCTCAAACTGACTGGAACTGTACCTTATCCAAATTCGGTAAGGGTTGATATTTAAATTGGATTCAGCCGAATTAAGGTCAGCAAAAAGAACAGTACTAGAAATATTCGCTGAGGCAACCAGGTCAATGCTTTTTATTGAGTCTATACCATTGTTAATCCTTAATTCAGGAATATACCTGGCTCCAAAAAAAATTGGCAGCTCATTTTTAGGGCTATAACTGCTTACTAAGGAAGCTTGACCATGGAAAACATCCTTTTGAGCCATGGCTTGTTGAATGAAATAGCAGCTTAAAAGCAATATGAGGACATTGGTTTTCATTTGAGTTTCTCAGGAGATACAATGCCGTAAAAGAAGAAATTGATCATTTCCATTATCAAATCCTCAGTGGTTTCATACATGGCGGTTAAATTTTCATCCATAAGTTTATGGTTGATGTCTTTCATCATGTAAATTAAGAAAGGAAAATGCAGGTCTTTTCTGACCCATCCTTCTTTCTGTGCAGCCTTTATATGGGTAATTAATTTTTCCTGACCTCTTTGGTTGGCATTTGCCATAAGGAGTTTTAACTCCTTGTCTTCATTGTTTATGATATCAGAAATAAAATCCTGACTTATTCCTTTTGAATATTCATGCTCCAGTAAAACGACACCTTTAATCTTTTGTGGAAAATCAATGTTTCTCTCCATGATCTCATCAAATGCATCTTCACCGGTTTTTATAATGTCTGTAAGCACGGTTTCAGCGATTTCCATTTTGTTGGCAAAACTTCGATAATAAGTCATCTTGCTAACACCGGCAGTATCACATATTTCTTCTACAGTTACCTTTTTGATTCCATATTTCCAGAAACAATCCTTGGCTGCTTTTATTAGGGCCTGTTGGCTTTTCGTTCGCTTTTTCAAGTTATTATGTTACTTATTCATATAAATATACGAAAATAGTAACATTAATATACTTTAGTAACAAAAATAAAAATTAATCAGGTTAAGATTTTGTCAGTATTGTTGCAAAAAAATGGCAACAATGCTAACAAAATCGTGGTGTATGGGTTGTTTTCACCAGGACCTTAACGCTCGTGGCTACAAAAATTTCACCCCATCTGGGGCACTCTTTTTTTGTTAAATACATGGGTTTTAATACCTGTTACTCCTCCAAAGCTCCTTTGAATACCTTACTCCCACCTCTATTGCCAAGACTGCTTGTTGTAAAAGTTACCTTATCTTCATTAAAGAAAAATTTAAGCATTTCGGTATGAGGACTTTCAATGTATTTAATCTCAATTACGAGTGTTTGAAAATCTTCCCAAAAATAACTTGAATAGACCTTAAATGGAGCAAGTCCGTTTAATGCCTTTTTCGCATGGGCCACTAAATAAGGTTGCTTTCTATTAGTAGTTCCGGAAACCCAATGCGCTTTGCCAGCCGTTAATTTATAATTCTTTTGCTCCTCATCCACATGTAATACCAAATTTTCGGATTGGAAATCAATGTAAAAATTTATATTTTCCTCTTCAGCTGTAAGGGCTACCTTTTTTTCGTCCCATATTCTTTCTAACCATTCATTTTCAACTCCTATAGTAGGATTATGAGCAAGTTTTTCTAGTTTTTCCTTCAATAGAAAATCTTTCCTACTGTTGCTTTCCCTATCAAATGCAGGTAGAATATGGTCCCAAACTTCACTTAAAAGGCCTTGAAGATTGGAAGTTTCAGAGGTAATAATGATTACCGCTTCTTGTTTGGGTAAAACTAAGATGTATTGTCCGTAAGCACCATCTGCACGGTAAGAATCGTGGCGGCTTCGCCACATTTGATAACCATATCCTTGAAGCCAGTCACTTTTGGCCTTTTCTTCCGTGCTGGCATTTGGATTTTGTGGAATTTTTAAGTTACTGGCTTCATCAATCCAACTTTCAGGTAGAATTTGTTTACCATTCCAGTTGCCATTTTGTAAGAAGAGTTGGCCTAGTTTGGCCATATCAGCAGTTTTAACCCTGAGCCCATAGCCTCCGGTATTGATCCCCTGTGGACTTTTCTCCCAATCTACTCCTACTATACCTAACGGTTGAAAAAGTCGCGGAGTGAGGTAATCCATAAGCGTTTGCCCTGTTACTTTTTGTACAATGGCAGATAACATATAAGTAGCAACGGTGTTGTATACAAATTTGCTTCCAGGTTCATTTACAATGGGCACAGCCAAAAATGATTTTACCCAGTCCGCTGTTCTTACTATAGAAAAAGTATAATCTTTTGCGTGTCCCACACTCATGGTGAGCAGGTGTTTAATCTTTAACTGTTTCAAGTTTTCGCTAACCTCAGTAGGAAGGGATTCAGGAAAAAATTTAATCACCTGGTCTTCCACAGAAATAAGTCCTTCACTTACTGCAAAACCAACCCCTGAAGCAGTATAGGTTTTGCTTACTGAATACATGGTATGCTTTAATTGGGGTCCATAAGGATCCCACCAGCCCTCAGCGATTACTTTCCCTCTCCTCAAAACCATAAGGCTATGTAGTTCGTGTTCACTTTCACCTACTTCATCTAGGAAAGATAAAATTCCTTGGGCATCAAAATTTTCTTCAGATGGTGTGCTGTAGACAAAATCCGTTGCTCTTTCCTGACCTATTGCCTGAAATGAAAGGACAAAAAATAAAAATAATTTTAAAGCTGACTTCATGGGGTTGGTTATTTATTGGGTGGGAAATGGGTTCTTAGCTTATGTGTTTTTTAAAATTATCCAATGTTTCTTGATAATCAAATTGAAGGTCTTCGTGAAGCCCCGCTATTAATTTTTCAATTTTTTTTATTTGTGAGGCATATAAATTATCGATTACAGGATGACGGAATTTAAGGTATCCGTATTCAATGATTTTCTCACAAAAAAAGAAAAGTAACTCAATGATAGTTACTTTGTCTTTTGTCAGTTTCAGGCTTTTATTCATCATTCTCCTTATGGACTGTGCAGATTTTTTGGCCGTATAATAACTTTTTAAATTTGCGTTTTCGAAAGCTTCTTCTAAATCTTCTTTGACCATTGCCAAATACAAATCGTTGTTATCGGCTTCAAAAAGTTTGAAGTACACAAATGCTTTATTGTCACGGCTCAATTTGCTTAGTTGCAATACCAATTCAATCAATTCGGATTCATTCCTTTGTTTGAGTTCCTTTTTGATATTCGCTAGGCTTGGAATCTTCATTTTGGAAAATATTTATAGAATCATTTTGTAAAAAATTTAATCACTTAAATAGCATTAACAGAAGCCATTTACCTGACATACTATTAATCACCTATTTATTTTGACTATTACTTACATCGCCATTACTGAGTAGGTAAGCAAATGCCGTCGCACCGGGCGTTTCTCGAAGGATCACGGTTATTATGGCAATTATTGGTATAGATAAAACCATTCCGATAATACCCCAAATCGCGTTGCCGATAATAACCGCTAAAATAATAAAAAAGGGATGTACATCTACTTTATTGCCAAGTATAATGGGTTGAAAAATATAGGAATCAAGAAACTGGACAATAAGAAATGTAGCTGAAATACCCACCAAAGTTTCGAATTCCCCTCCTGATAATAAGCCAATGAATAAGGCCAAAACATACCCAGCCATATTTCCTATGAAAGGAATCAAAGAAAGAAAGGCAGCAATAAAACTGATAAGTAAAAAGTCTTCTGCACCTGAAATCCACATTCCTAAACTGTAGAGCACTACTAAAATAACCATTAAAATCAAACGTCCATTTAGATAATGTCTAACCACCTGAGCAGAATCATGGGTAACTCTCTTCACCTTCATTTTGCTATCATCAGGAAATAGCTTTAAAATAAAGGTGTAAAACATATGCCTAAAATGAATGAGAAAAAAGAGGTAAACAAATATCAGTAGAAAGTCAGCAGCGGTACCCATCACTTTTCCCAACATCAAAAATGCTTCTTCCTGTTTTAATTCCGACGATTCTTCCTCTTCATTTAGTTCTTTGCCATTTAAACCATAACTAGTTTTGTAAGCTTCCAACTTGTCTTGTTCTAAAGGGGTATGGGCCAGTACAAATAGTTCCACTTTCTTTGCAACTGGACTCAAACGCTCTTTCATAACGTCAGCATCCTCTAAAAAAGACCTTACCTGCAAGGAGATAACAGCTGAAACTCCTATAAATCCTACAAAGACCATCCCTACTACAAAAGAAGTACTTAATATTCTATGTAGTCCCCGTTTTTCCAAAACTTGTGCGATGGGATAAACCAATAGAGCCAAAACTAAGGCCAGTATCAATGGGGCCAACACTTTCTGTGAGGCCACTAGTCCCACAATTAAAAAATACAAAGCGATGATTATCAAAGCCCCTAGAACTATTGGGCTGGATCGGGAAAAGAATTTCTTCATACGTATGTTATAAATCTAAATGCTTATTGGCAAAATGCAATAAATGTGCTAAGTTTCTATTCAATTGCATTATTTAATTCTTCGAACTTTTTCAGGCCAGGTTTAGCCAGATAAATTTCCCTGTCTTTCATCTGTACTACCTTAAAATTTTCAGGGCTAAAAATGCCATTTAAGCATTCCACAAAAATTAGCTAATCAGGCTGATTATCTTTCGTTTACCTATGCTTACAAATACTAATTCCTGGAAAATCATAAAGAAGTTAATGCGAACATCCCTATTAAAGCTATTGTAGGGAAAAAGATATTACCTAAATTGAAATTCTGTAGATCACAATGATATCCAATTTATGTCGGAAGAAGAGGAAAAGAATTTGTTTTTAGTGGTAATCAATCATGAAGAACAGTATAGTATTTGGCCCCACGAAAAAGTTATACCCAATGGATGGAGGGCTGAAGGACAAGAAGGGACCAAGGAAAAATGTCTAGAATATATAGAAAAGGTATGGACAAACATGCAGCCCCTAAGTGTAAGAAAAGTGTTGGAAAGTGCTGAAAAAAATATAGGTACTGATTAGAAATAGCCGCTTTAATTCTACAAAATAATGTCAATAAACAATTTACCCAAAAAAACCCTACTAATATTATTTTTATCCCTAGGTGCCTTCTTAAGCAGTACTTTGCTGGCACAGGTGAATGAGATAAGATTGATCCGTGATAGAGTTGTAGAAGAATTGAAAACAAGTCAAATTGATACTGGTGAAATCACAAGGCTTTTGAAGGAGATTCAGTCAGATGGAAGTTTTATCAATATCAATTATTCTGACTTGAGCAGAACAGCAAGTTTTCCACACAGAAAACATACTTATGGATTGGTCACTTTGGCTAAAGCATATGAAACCAAAGGTAGTCCCTTCTTTCAAAACCAAAGCCTGCTCGACAAAATCAAATTGTCCACTAAATTTTGGGTAGCGCGGGATTTTATTGGTGAAAACTGGCATAACAATCAAATTACAACTCCGGGAAATCTTGTCAACCTAATGCTTTTAATTGGCGATAAGCTTCCTTCAGAATTGGTAGAGCAAGCACAACCTATTATAGGTAGGGCAAATATGAATGCCTCGGGGGCGAGACCGAGTGGAGACAGAATAGTTATCGCAGGCATCCTAGCAAAAAACCTGCTGTTCAACGAGAATAGAGATGGTTTTGATGAAGTGATTGATATTATTGCCAATGAAATTAAGTTTAGTAATGGAGAGCGGGGGATGCAGCAAGATTACAGTTTTCATCATAGAAAGGATAGGGTAAACAATACCACTTCCTATGGTTATGGTAAATACGCCAATGCTTTTGGAGAATGGTCTGATTATGTTGCAGGTACTTCATATGCTTTTGAGAAAGATAAAATCAACCAATTGGTTGATTACTATCTAGATGGAGTTTATAAACAATTGGTGTATGGGATCTATGAAGACATTAGCGTGAAAAACAGGTCAATCGCTAACCGTTCTACCTTTTACCCAAAAGGTACACTAGAAATAGAGCGATTGCTCCGTAGTACAGATTACAGAAAGAAGGAACTGGAAGAGATTATTAGTTTAAGAAAAGGGGAATCCTCTCCTTCCCTATCCTTTTCAAAGTTTTTCTGGCAAACAGAGCATTTCGTGGTACAAAGACCTAATTATTACACCACTGTACGTATGTTTTCCAGCCGGAACGAAAACATGGAAGAACCTTATAATGGACCAGGGATAACCACTCACCACCGAGCTGACGGCACCAACTATCTTATGCTCAAAGGAGATGAATACCATGACATTTGGCCCGTCTATGATTGGCAAAAAATATCTGGAACTACCATCTTGCAGAAGCCTGAATTATTGGGAGGGGACCTCATCCAAAAGGCAGGTAAAATGGAATTTGTCGGAGCTGTGGAAAATGGCCAAAATGGGGCAGTTGGTTTTGATTTTATCAGCCCTCACGATGGCACAAAAGCTAAAAAGGCTTGGTTTTTCTTCGATCAAAGTTATGTTTGTCTTGGTACTGGCATTCAAGGAAGTCAAGAATTACCCATTGTAACCACGGTTGATCAGGTCCTATTAAGGTCTCCGGTAAGTATTTTACAAGCAAATAAAACGCCTTTGAACCTTAGCCAAGGAGACCATACTATTGACCACCTCAAATGGCTTTATCACGGCAATATTGGTTATATTTTCCCGAATGAAGGAAGGGTACATGTCTCTAATAAAACAGCAACCGGACGTTGGTCTGATATAACAGATCAAAAAAACATATCCAACAAAGTAGTTTCAGAAGAAGTGTTGGAAATATGGTTCGATCATGGCGTAAAACCTGAAAATGGTAAGTATGCTTACATGGTTTTTCCTTCCATTTCTGTAAGCGAACTAAAAAGTATTTATAAAGCAGGAACACCCTATAAAGTCCTTTCCAATACCGAAGAGCTCCAGGCGGTAATGAATAAAAATGAAAATGAATTACAAGCTGTGTTCTACCAATCTGGAAATTTATTAATTGAAAATGACTTGAATTTACAAATGGAAAATGCTGGTATCATAATGCTGAATGTGAAGAAAGGTAAAGTCCAATCTTTTTCAATATCAGACCCCACCAGAAAATTGACAGCCCTCAAATTTACATTAGACGGGCTTTACAGTACCAAAGAAGCTGGAATCCAAGTCATAAAGGACAAGAAAACAAAAACATCACAGTTCATTGTTCAAATGCCAAAAGGTGCATTTGCTGGAAAAAGCATTAATTTTGAACTTTAAATTTTTATAGCTAACCAACTATAAAACAACTTTATAACATTCCATAAAGCTATTAAAACTTTTGATTTACCATGAGATATACTTTCTTAATTTTAAGCTTTTTCTTCCTGAATTTTCAAGGAGTCTTTTCTCAGGAACAGCCTAATATCATCTTGATAATGGCAGATGATTTGGGTTATGAAGCATTGGCAGCTTATGGGAATGACTATAACCAAACGCCGCACCTTGATAGGATGATTTCAGGGGGGATGAAATTTGAAAACACGCATTCCATGCCCTTGTGTACACCTTCAAGGGTACAGTTAATGACGGGGAAATACAATTTTAGAAATTATCTTGGTTTTGGAATCCTGGATCCTAATGAAACTACTTTTGGTCATCTTTTGAAAGCGCAAGGATATACTACTTGTATCGTAGGAAAATGGCAACTTTATGGGAATGAGATGCAAAGAAAATTAGTTGGAGGACAAGTGGGTACTTTACCACATGATGCTGGATTTGATCATTACCGCTTATGGCAAGTGGCTGATCGTGGGTCCAGATACAAAGACCCATTATTAGATACCAAAGAGACGGGCGTAGAATTGTTTGATGGGAAATATGGTCCGGATCTCTTCGTAGATTACCTGGATACATTTTTTGAAAAAAATACTGACAAACCCTTCTTTGCTTATTTCCCTATGGTTTTGACGCATGACCCATTTGAACCCACCCCAGGTTCGACAGCCTTCTCTTCTTATGATCCTGAAACAAGGTTAAATGATCCTGAGTTATTTCCTGATATGTTAAAGCATATGGACCATCTGGTTGGTCGAATAATGGACAAAATAACAGACCTCGGAATAGCTGAAAATACATTGATCCTTTTTATTGGCGACAATGGTACAGATAGAGATGTGACCTCAAGTGTAAAGGGTGTATTGCTGCAAGGAAACAAAGGCTATACCAATGATTTGGGTACGCATGTTCCAATGATCGCTTATTGGCCTGGGAAAATTAAGGCAGGAAGTATCAATCAAAACCTCATCGATTTCACTGATTTCGTACCCACCTTAATGGAAGCCTCAGGGGCGGATTCAAAAAATGATTCATTCTTTTCGGATGGAATCAGCTTTTATCCCCAACTTATTGGAAATGAAAACCCTAAAAATAAAAGGGAATGGATTTTTTGCCATTATGCTCCTAATTGGGGGAAATTCGAACCAAGAACATTTGTTCACAATACTGATTTGAAGCTTTATAAAAATGGAGAAATTTACCAATTGAAGGAGGATCTGTATGAAAAGAAACCTGTGAATAAATCTGACTTGGATAAAAAATCACAAAAAGTTATTAAGGGTTTTGAAAAGGTATTAAAGAATATGGACAGTTGATCTCTTTTCTATAAGCTGCGGTTTTATAATCGAACCATATACAGATTCAGCATTAAACAGGCAATAGCCATTCTTGTGCTTAACAGGATGACTATTGCCTGTATTTTTAGAAGCTTCCGAGAACAATTAGAAAAAGCATTTAGGTACCGAACGGGTAGCTAGTCTCAAAATAGAAGCATTAATTTTGGTGCTGAAGAAAATACTGGATCAAATCCTCAGGTTTTCTTAATGATTGGACGATTTCATCTTCCAATTCCATGTGTAACACATTCTCCACGTCAAAGATCAACCCATTTAAAAACACCTTGTCAAATCCAAGGTCTTTCACGAAATCAGCCTGCATAACTTTCGCTACTGGAGCAATGCCATATTGGCCAAATACTTCAACAATCGCTTTTAATCTTGTATAATTATTCATTTCTAAGGATTTAAATTTCCGATTCACGAAAGTCACAAGACACTCATGCTTAAACGGTTAAAACTAAATATTATTTTATTACATTTAAGAAATAGTCGTAGGAAGTAGTTGGTATACAATACTGCCTACGACTAATTCTAATAAAGCATCGACTAAATGTATGCTGCCACTTCCGATTCAGTTTCAGACAATTCCGTTTCTTCTATTACGATATCTTTCTTTTTATCCTTACCAAATTTTGCCAGTAGCCGATCAAAGACGTAATATATTACAGGTACTATAACCATCGTTAGGAACATGGAAGAAATCAGGCCACCAATAAGGGCCCAAGCCAAACCATTTTTCCATTCAGCTCCTGCTCCTGAGGCAAGCGCAATCGGCATCATACCAAAAACCATGGCAAGTGTAGTCATAAGAATAGGCCTAAACCTAATCTCCACTGCTTTAATAAGCGCAGCCTTCACTTCCACCCCTGCATCTTTAAGTTGGTTGGCAAAATCCACCAACAAAATCGCATTTTTGGCAACCAATCCCATTAGCATAATCAATCCAAGTATACTGAAAATACTTAGAGAAGATCCTGACATGGCCAAGGCCAATAAAGCACCTATGAAGGCCAATGGTAAGGAAAACATTACTACCAATGGATATACGTAATTGTCATACAAAGCGACCATAATCAAATAAATCAACAGAATTGAAGCCAATAAGGCAATTCCTAAACTCCCAAAGCCTTCTTCCTGCATCTTAAGGTCTCCCTCATAGGAAATCGTTACTTCACTTGGCAAATCAATTTTTGCTATTCTTTCTTGAATCTCCGCTCCGACAGTACCTGTAGGGCGACCAGAAACCTGAGAATTTACAGACACTGAAGTAATCCTGTTTTGACGTTGAAGCTGACTAGGTCCTTCTGATGGTTTTGCTGTTGCGAATTGCTTTAGTAAAATTATTTCTCCTCTTTTATTTACAAAGGTGAGGTTCTCAATGTCAGGTACAGATTTCCTATCAAACTCGTCCAGCTTGATGTTAATATCGTACTCAAAATCCCCGTCCCTGTATTTTGTGTCTGTATTCCCATTAAATGCGATCTGCATCGTGCCTCCAACAAGAGACATATCCAATCCCAAGTCAGCCATTTTTGCTCTATCCACTTGAACGCTTATTTCAGGGTTACCTTCTTCGAGTGAAGTTTCCACTTTTCTAGTACCAGGTACTTGCACGACTTCTGCCATCACCTCTTTAGAAAAGGCTGCTAAAGTAGGCAAATCTGGACCTGACAGTAATATTTGAATCGGCGCATCACTTGCTGTACCTGTGATCGCTATAGGCACTGCTGTAAATTCAGCGCCGACGATACTTTCTTCCAAGGCGATTTCCATCTCCCTTGCAAATTCAGGAGCAGTCATATTCCTCTGCTCTGAAGGAACCATTTTAACAGTTAGTTCTGCAGCATAAGGTGTAGAGGTGGCACCTGAAAAGCCTCCTGTAATTTGTCCAACTGAAGTAAAAATTCCTGTAATTTCAGGATATTGTCTTAAGAAATGTTCCACTTCCATTGTAGTGAAATTGGTCTCTTCTATGGTTGAAGATTTTGGAAGCTCTATTCTCATTATGAACTCCCCTTTATCTCCTTGCCCAACAAATTCACTTCCTATAAAACCATTACTTACGAGTAGAAAAGAGGAAACAAACAATCCCAAGGTCACTACTAATGTGATAGCTTTATGGTTAAATGCCCATTTAAGAATACCCGTTAACCAATCAACAAATTTATCCAACATCCTTTCAAACCCATTGATGATTTTTCCGAAGAAACTTTTAGGGTTAATGTGTTCCAGTTTTGAAAACCTGGAGGTTAAAAGAGGAATCAGTGTAAAAGCAACCAATAAACTGATCAGGGTAGCCACTGCTACAGTAATACTGAATTGGGTTAATATACCAGCAATTAAACCTCCTGTCATTGACAATGGGACGAAAACAACCATAATCACAAGCGTAATTGAAACCACGGTACCTCCTATTTCACGAATCCCATCATAGGATGCTTGTATGGCTGTTTTGCCTTTCTCCATGTGACGATAGATGTTTTCAATCACCACAATGGCATCATCCACCAAAATACCTACTACCAATGATAGTGCAAGTAAGCTCATCAGGTTTAGCGTGAAACCAGCCAAATACATAACGGTAAATGTTGCCACAATTGATGCAGGTACCGCTATCATTACAATCACCGCATTTCTGATACTATGCAAAAACAAAAGCATTATAATGGCCACCAAAACTACTGCAATAATCAGATCATGAATAACAGCATTAGCAGCTTCCAAGGTAAAAGTTGAACTGTCTTGAGAGACTTCAAAATTCAGTTTGTTTTCTTTGTAAGTGTCTTCCAACCCCGCCAAGGCCAGGGTTACATTTTTGGCGACATCCACGGCATTGGCATCTGATTGCTTTTGAATGGATATACCAATTGCGGCATTTCCATTTAACCTACTTAGGACTTCTTCGTCCTTTTTGGAATCTACCACCTCAGCCAAGTCTTTTATTCTAATTGTAGAGGAACCATTTTGCGCCACAACAAGATTCCTAATTTCATCGACAGAGCTAAATTTTCCAGCCAAACGAATCAATATCTGTTCGTTGTCACTTTTTAATTTGCCTGTAGGGAAATCCAGGTTTTCTGAAGCGATTACCTGGTTGATCTGAAGTGGGGAAATCCCCAATGCTTCAAGCTTATTTTGGTTAAGGTTAACTTTTATCTCTCTTTCAGTTCCACCCAATAAGTTGACTTGAGCTACTCCATCTATTTGCGCCAAAGTAGGTTGAATACGTTGATCCATCAGGTCATAAAACTCGGTGGCATTCATTGTAGAATAGACACCTAATTGCATGATGGGCATATCGTCTAGGCTAAACTTACCCAAAGATGGAGGGTCAACATCCTCTGGAAGGTCACCCAAAATGGCATCAATTTTACGTTGTGCGTCTTGTAAAATGATGTCTACATCTACCTCATCTTTAAGTTCAATCGTGATAATAGAGAAGCTTTCTAGGGAAGTGGATTTCATGACATCAATCCCCTCTAAGGAGGCCAGGGCATCTTCTAATTTCCTGGTAACTGAGCTTTCCACTTCTGTGGGAGCTGACCCTGGGTAAAGGGTAGAAACGGTGACTACATTAGGACTGAACTTAGGTAAAAGCTCATAAGACATTTGGCTATAGGAAAATATTCCCAAGGCTGTCAATATGGTAAAAAGCACCACCACTATGGTGGACCTTTGAATCGATATTTTTGTAATTTGCATCGCTTTTCTATTGTAGTTCGGTTACAGCCACTCCATCCTTAAGGTTGATCAAACCAGAAGTAATCACCTTGTCTCCAATATTTAAGCCCTCCAGAAGCATCAATTTGCTATCTCCTAACTGGGCTATTTGGATCTTTTTCAAAACAGCTTTTCCATCCTCCAAAATAAAGACTTCAGGGTTTTTTATACCTCGGATAAGAGAAGTTCTTTCGATCAATACAGCTTCCATTGAAGGGTATTCAAAGGTGGCATAAGCAAACATGCCTGGCTTGATTTTATCTGAAGTTTCTTTTAGTTCTATATCTACCTGATATTTAAAGGAGGCATCCCCTTTACTGCTTGTGAAGGATACTTTTCCGTTAAATTGTTGGTCAGGGATCACTCCCACTTTTACCTGAACTTCATCACCAACCTTAATATTAGCAATTTCCATCTCGGCTACCTGTACCACCAATTTTAAAGGCATGACATTTACAATCTCCACTACATCCATTCCAGGATTCAATAAGCTTCCTATTTCAATATAGTCTTCATTGATGTAACCTGAGATGGGTGCTGTTATTACAGTATTGGACAATCTTCTTTTGATCATTTTGATCTCTGAAGCTCCCATTTTATGTGCATTCTGAATTTCTTCAAGTTGCTTTTCTGTAATCGCCTCTGTTCCTGCCAGGTTTTCATACCTGCCCAAGTCTCGGGTAAATTGATTGAATTTTGTTTCAGCAATTGAAAGTTCTACTTGCAAAAGTTCATCATCCAATCTGGCAATAACATCTCCTTTATTTACATAATCGCCTTTGTCCTTCAAAATCTTAATAACCTTACCATTCCCTTCGGATTTAAGTTTTAGCTCTTGGCTTGGAATAAAAGAGCCATTGGTCATAAACGAAATGGAATTGGACGTTTTAGTGATCAATTGTGTTCTCACTGGAATATATTCACTGGTTTTCATCGCTTGCTCGGCTTTGACTCCCATTTCTTGCTTGTTTTTATAAAGTGTAAAGCCTATTACGCCAGCGATGAACACTATTACTAAAGGTGTGATTAATTTTTTCATGTTTATTTAAGACTATATCTCCGAATTCTTTTAAGTTTATAGGGCAATCTTTTCTATTTGACCTGTTGATTGATAAAGGTCCGCTTCCGCTGTTTTAACATTGATTATCTGATTAAAATAGGCCGCTCGCGCTTCTCTTAAAGCAGTTTCTGAGTCCAAGACATCTGTTAATGGCGACAGTCCTTCTCGGTAGAGTTGATTGGTTTCATCAAACACTGTTTCAGACAGCAGCAAATTTGATTGCTGCGCTTCCAAACTTTTCAGGCTATTCTTCATTTTTTTGAAAGCATTTAAGTAAGCCGTTTGTGCGTTTTGTTCTGCCAGATACTGATCGTGTCTTAATTTTTCACTTTGGATCTTTGCTTGAGCCACTTTATACTTTCTCTGGTTTCCATCGAAAATTGGAATGTTTAATTGTATGCCAACCAAAGACCCCCTATACCATTGGTGACTACTAGATAAAAAATCAAAAGAATTTGAAAAGGCATTGTAATTCAAATCAGCAAAGGCAGCGATTGTGGGGTAATAACCTGATTTAATATTCTTTATATTGAGTGATTGTAATTCTTGTTGTTTGTCTAAAACTTGGAGATCGTAGCGACCGCTTAAGTCTGGGTCTGAGGCCAAAATTTGTGGGGAACTGGTTATTTCGTCAAAATCGTAAGCTTTAAGCTTCAGATCAGAAATTACTGGAATTCCCATAACTAACTTTAGGTAATTACTTCTTTGCTCAATTAAGGTCTCTAGATTAGCTATCTCAGTCTCTAAACTAGTTAGGTTCACTTTTACGCGATTAAAATCTACTTTCCTAGCTAGATCATTTTCATATTGAGACTTAATAATGCTTTCTAATTTAACAAGTTTATCGTGATTGGCTTCCAGATTTATCATTTGAAGTTCCGTGGCAATCACTCCGTAATAATTTAGCGCAATGTCATATATGATGTCTTCAGTGGTCATGTTGGTCACCAATTGGTAAAACTCTTCTGAAGTTTTGGCAGCCTTTAAGCCAATTAAATAGGACTGACTAAAAACCAACTGGTTTAGCTTAAACCCACCTTTTAAACTTTGTGGTACACCAAAAGCAATTACATCCACTCCATTGGGATCAGAATTGGGATCCAAAATTCCTCCAGGAATCGCTTGTGGGTAAACATCTATAAAATTGTTATAATTACCATAAGCCTCTAACTGTGGCAATCCCGAACCTATAATCTCTTTTCTTAAAAATTTAGCTTCTTGTTCTTCTAAAATAGATTTCTTTATTTCTGCATTGTTCTTTAATCCCAGTTCAATACATTCCTTCAAAGTAAATCCATCTCCCCCTGTTCCTTGAGCACGCACCATCCCCCCAAGTAAGAGCATAAATAGTAATGGTATACAAATTTGTTTTTTCATTTTATTTAATTGTATTATATGTAGTAATATATAGTATGTTCAGAATTTTGTGAACTAAATAAACCAAAAAAAATTATTCGATTTGTTTTTGGTATTTTTCAATCAATTTTGGCAACTCAGCTTCCATGAATTGCATAAATTTTGATACTTCTTTTAAATAAGAGTTAAACTCTTCATTTTTATTTCCTCTTAATGAAATAATCTCTTCAATGATTTCATTGAATTTAAAGACTTTCCTTAGGTCATCATGGATGTCCACTTTCCAGTTTCTAATTTTTAACCGGAAATAACGCTTGCGTTCACCTGGCTTGGTTATGTATTCCACTTTATTTTGACTTTGTAATAAAGTTAGGGCTTGACTTACTGCACTTTTACTTACAAACAAACAATTTTGAATGTCTTCAAAGGTTGCTTCAGCATCATCAACAACCATTAATAAACCTATAATTCTACCTAAAATTGGTTGATTTCCTTTGGTTTCAAAGAAAACACCAATCCTTTCAATAATCTGCTGTTGGTCTGGGGTTAGTGTCATAATCTATTTGGAATTTTAGTCTATTAACGCTACAAAGATACAAAAGGTTTTTTTGGTTCATAATTTTATGAACCAATTATTGAAAATTTTTCTATTTTTTTTAATTGTCCCTCCTGTAACAGTAAAAATCTACTTTTAAGCTCACAAATAACAATTCAGTTATTTTTATTTCAATGGTTTTTTAGCCCTTAGTTGATTAGCAACCTGTCTTGATTACAAAGGCTTCCTTTCCTAAGCAGAATGGCTCACAAAAAGCCTACTTACAATTTTCTTTGTATCTGCATATTTAAGTTTATCAGCATACTCTTCAATACGCTACTCCTATACCGAATTCTTTTAGTCATTTTTAAATGGAATTAATCTAAATAAAATTAATAATTTCTTTGCGTCCTAATTATTAGCCTTTACATTTGCGTCTATTAAGACCAATTCCATATAAACAATTATGAAACAAACACTACTCGCATTATTAATGTTCTTTACATCCTTCTCTTTAATAGCTCAGAAAAGTGAGATAAAGGGTACTGTAAAGGGTCAAAATGGAAAAGCACTTGCATTTATTAATATTATTATAAAAGATACCCAATTGGGTACAATTACCGATTTTGAAGGAAATTTCATCTTTAAAGAAGTCTCTCCTGGAAGCAAAACTATCCTTTTCAATTTGCTTGGCTACAAAGCGCATGAAAAATTAGTAAACCTCTTGCCAGGAAAAACACTCACAGTTAATGTCATAATGCAAGAAAGTGAAGTGACATTACAGACGGTAGAAATCCTTGGACGGTCAGAGACCTCCTATAAAAACAAATCTTCTTATATTGGTACAAAATCAGCTACCGCACTTAAGGATGTGCCACAATCAATTGGCTATGTAACCAAGGAACTGGCACTCGACCAAGGTGCTTTCCGTGTAAATGATGTGGTAAAAAACATCAGTGGAGTCAATCAATTTACCTTTTACAATGACATTACCATTCGTGGACACAGAATTCAAGGCCAAAAGACTTCTGGAAATCTAGTAAACGGAATGCGTGCCATGACAAGTTTTTGGAAGCAACAACTTATACCCCATATAGAACGAGTGGAGGTAATAAAAGGACCAGCTTCTGCCCTTTTTGGAAATGCTTCTGCGGGTGGAACCATCAATAGGGTTACTAAGAAACCTCTAAAAGAATCAAGACAATCTGTAAGTTCTACGCTTGGCAGTTTCAATACTTTTAGAGTTGTAGGGGATTTTACTGGTCCGATGACAGAAGACGAAACCTTATTGTACCGTCTTAACCTGGGATACGAAAATTCAGGAAATTTTAGGGATTTGCAATATGACAAAAATTTGGTTGTTGCCCCCTCCTTCTCTTTTTTGCCCTCCGACAAAACAAGGTTAAACCTTGACATTGTTTACCAACAATCTGATGGTAGATTGGACAGAGGGCAAGCTGTATTTGGTAATGGGGATCTCTTTTCAGTACCTATCACAAGGTCTTTGAATGCCGTCAACGATTATTTGAAAGAAGAAAGCGTCAATGCTACCATCTCCCTTAACCACCAATTCACCTCTAATATAAGTTTCAATTCAGTTTACATGCGATCTAACTACGCCGAAGACCTATTGGAACACCGGACAGACAATGCATTTGCTATATTAGGAGATGGAAATATTGACCCTGAAAAAGTAGGAATGAGGGTTGGTATAAGAAAGCGAAATTGGAGCAATAATAATTTCAGCAACTATTTCAATATTGATTTCGAGACCAGTAAAATTGAACACCAATTGTTGGTAGGGTATGATTACTTTCAGCAAGTTTTGCTACCAGGTGGTTCTCAACTAGCTGCCAGGGGTTATTATAGTGCAGATGGCCAGCGTTCCATCAATTCTTACAACCCAGACAATAAGACCAATTACCTATTGGATGGCCAAGGAAATCCAGTTCCAATTGTAACCCATTTTGACCTTACCGATCCCTTTGCGAATCAAATGAGGGACATGAGTAAATACATCTATAGCACCAGTAATTTTGCACCTTCAAAACTGAATTCTCATGGCTTTTATATTCAGGAACAAGCCACCATTGGAAATTTCCAAATTCTTTTGGGATTAAGGCAAGAATACTACCAGGACGTCTTGGAATATAAAATAGGGGCCGAAGACAATGTTACTCAAAATGCGCTGCTTCCAAGAATTGGATTGGTATATACCATAAATCCCCATATCAATGTTTATGGAACTTATGTGCAAGGATATCAACCGCAAACCGCAACTGTAATAAATGACCCGAATGCAGGAGGCCCATTTGACCCTTTAACAAGTGAATTAGGTGAAATAGGTGCTAAAACAGAATGGTTTGATGGCAAATTAAGTGGTAGCCTGGCCATTTATACCTTAACTGAATGGGGCTCCTTGTACAATGCAAATGAACCTGGTCAGCCAGATTTACTTGTTCAGAACGGAGAGGAAGTGTCAAAAGGTTTTGAAATTGATATTGCTGGTAATATTACCCCCAATTGGAGTTTAACGGCAAGTTATGCATTCAATGATGCTGTGATCACCCAAAATGATGATGAAAATCTTATCGGCAGACAAAAGCCAAATGCGCCCAGAAACATGGGTAACGTTTGGACCAAATACCTGATTAAAGAAGGAAAATTTAAAGGGCTTGGTTTTGGATTTGGAGCCAATTTTGTAACTGAGCGATTTGGTTCTTTGGGAGCAACAGATAACCCACCCATATTCCCAGGATATGAATTATTTGATGCTGCTATCTATTACAAAATGAATAGATTCCAGATCCAGATGAATGTTAATAATCTATTTGATAAAACCCATTGGGTGGGCGGATACGATTACCTGAGGGCCTTCCCCGGATCCCCAAGAAGTGCGATGACAACCATCTCTTATATATTTTAGAACATTTATGGAAACCTTTCCTGATTCGTTTCAGGAAAGGTTTTTACGCTTTAGGAATGAAAAACAACCTTCTTTGGAAAATTCACAATTGGCTGGGCTTGTACACTGGTGTCGTCATTGTATTTCTAAGTATTACTGGGGCTGCTGCCTTGTTCAGACCAGAAATTGACCATTTACTTAACCCCGTACTCACCCAAGTAAGTTCAAATGCTGATAAAGCCTCTTTGACTGCTGCCGTGAGAAAAGTATTGCCTTCACATCCTGACAAATATCTTTTTGAAGTAGAAATGCCAAAGGCCAATCTGGATACCTGGATAATCCGCTTGATGCCAAAGGAAAAAAGCAAATTAAACCCAATGATTTGGGAGGTCTTTGTCAATCCACATACAGGTGAAATTCTTGGAGAACGCAATTACTTTAAATCTTTCAGTTACTTTTTGAGAAACATTCATGTTCGGTTTTATGAAGCCTATTTTGGTAGGCAAATTGTGGGCTTGGCCGGCATAGCGCTGTTTTTATCTACCATTACTGGCTTGTTGATCTATGGGAAGTTTATGAAAAAACAAACCTTTGGTAAGATTAGGAAAAGCAAGCTTAGAATCACCCAGGCAGATATTCATAAATTGGTGGGCATAAGTTCTGTTGCTTTCAATCTGATGATAGGCATTACCGGGGCCTGGTTAGGTCTTCAGGTCTATTTGATGGGGGGACTAAAAATAGAGCAACCCAATAGCTTTACCCGTTCTGAAAAAGTATTAACTGCCGAGGATGACCTTAGTTACAATCTGGACTTTGATGCCATTTATGAAAAATCCAGAATAGCATTTCCAAATATGATCCCTTGGTTTATCCGTCCCACAACCAATGGAGAAGGAATTGTTCAAGTTTTGGGGAACGTCCCTGGCCAGGCTTATGAACGGCGATCCAATAAATTGGTATTTGATAAGCAAGACCATAGTCTTTTGTTCAAGTACAATATTGATGATCAGGATTATGGTGCAAAATTCTATTTCGTGCAAGAATCCTTTCATTTTGGGGATTTTGCAGGGCTACCTTTAAAAATAATTTATTGCCTTCTGGCTTTAAGTTCTGGTTTTCTCTCCTTAAGTGGATTCATTATTTACCTGGAAAGGGCCAAAAAATCAAAATCTCAATTGGCCGAGTTGCAGCCTTTAAAATCACTGTTGCTAAAATGGACCCTAGGGATTTTAGGAGTTATATTCCTTATTGGCTTAATGAGTACACAAATTGGCTTAGGCATTCCATCTGTGCTTGTGGGTTTGGCATTCTATGGCTTTACCATCGGTTACATAATAAAAAAAATTTACACATTCTTCATGAAAAGCCAAACGCGAAATCCATTAATATGAGTAAAAGAATAGATAAAGCAACCGAACATTACCTTATACCATTGCTTTTGGCTTTTGGTTCTATCTTCCTTATTGTCAGCGTATTTTATTGGAACGAGTGGAGAAATGTAGCTAATCAAAACTTTTTATATCCTTACTACCCCATCAACGGCACTGATGGGGTAAAAGCTTTTCTTTTCTCAACAAGCATAAGTGGCTTTGTTTATTTTTCGATTACCATTTGCTGTTTTGTAGCAGTACTAATAAAAAGAAGGATATTTTGCCTATTGAGTACATTTTTGTCCGTAATAGGGTTCTTTTTTTTGTTTTAACCTTACTTAAATTCACTCAAATATAACTTTATTCTTTCCACTGAGTATGGTGGGCTTTATCCGGATCCCCGTCATTTCTTCTATAGGTATGGGCACCAAAATAATCCCTTTGTGCCTGAATCAGGCTAGCAGCTGAATTGGCGGTAGTTACGCCTAAGAAATAATTAATCGCATTGGATAAAACGGGCACAGGATATCCATTCTGCAAGGCCTGCCCTACTACATAGGATAAATCCCCCTGGTAACTTTTTAAAGCCGTGATGGCTTCATGATTGAGTAAAATATGGTTACTCTCTTTAAAAATCTCAACCAACTCTTCCATCAGCTTAGACCTGATTATACAACCGTTTGTCCAAATTCTAGCAATTTCAGAAAAGTTAAGTGCCCAATTATTTTTTTCAGAAACTTCCAGCATTAGGGAAAAACCAACTTCATGGTTAATGATCCTTGTTGCTTGGTAAGCTGCCTGGAGTTTATTTAGAAAATTATCCAAATCTTCGACATCTGAAAATCTTTCGAGGTTATACAAGCCTGAAGCAATCATTCGAAGCCCTTTTCTGGCCGAAAGATTTCTGGCCATTACTGCTTCAGAAAGCACCCCATAAGGCACACCATATTCTAAAGCGGTATTTACAGACCAGCCTCCTGTTCCTTTTTGGGCTGCTTGGTCGAGTATTTTATCTATCAAAGGTTCACCTTCCTCGTATTTCCTAAGAATGTCAATGGTGATTTCCAATAAATAACTGGAAAGGTCGCTGTCCATCCATTTCTCAAATATGGCTGCAATTTCAAGTGTAGAAAGTTCCAAATAGTTGCGCATAAGATAATACACTTCAGATATGGCCTGCATTTCACCATATTCTATACTATTATGCACCATTTTCACAAAGTGCCCTGCTCCTCCTGGTCCTGTATAAGTTACACATGGTTTGCCTTGAAAGTCTTTGGCAGCTATCACTTCTAGGTAAGGTGCAATTTTAGAAAAACCATCCTTGTCTCCACCGGGCATAATAGATGGGCCTCTTCTTGCTCCTTCTTCCCCACCAGATACGCCTGTACCTACAAATAAAATTCCTTTGGATTTCAATAATGCTGCTCTGGCATTGGTTTCTTTATAAAATGAATTGCCTCCATCTACAAGGATATCTCCTGGGTTCAATAGTGGTATAAGTTCATTGATCTGAAGGTCTACCGCATTGCCAGCTGGAATCATTAATAAGATTGATTTAGGTGAAGAAAGGGAAACTACAAAGGACTGTATGTTCTCAAACGGTTGCACATTGTTATAGCCTGGGTTTTCCTCCAGCACTTTTTCCGCAACACGTTCTTCCTTTCCTTCGACATACCTATTGTAGATGGATAAGTTTACTCCTTTATCGGCTAAGTTTAGGGCGAGACTTTTCCCCATTACCCCCATACCAATTACGCCAAAATCAGCCTGATTTTTCATTTTTTTTATGTTTTGTATAATGTTTTCCACAATTATTTCAGGAGAGGCATCAATGCTTACTTTCCACCCATATTCAGGGATTTCCAAAGCTTCCATTTGAGAGGCCAATAAGGCTGGATTCATAAAATGCCCTACCCTTGCATCCAGTCGTTCCTCTACCAAGGATTTAATTCCTTTCAAAAGTACCCATTCTATATTTGGCACTACTTTTAGAATGTTTCGGTATTTTTCATTCAAGGCAGAACAGGCCAAAACTGCACCTTTTTCTTTGGAGCAAACTTTCAACTTTTCTGCCACATTGTTCAGCCATGGAATTCTATCTTCATCTACTAGAGGCGTCCCCGCATTCATTTTGGTTTTATTGGCTTTAGGATGGAAATCATCTGCATCTAAAAAGGGAACTCCCATTTTATTTGCTAATAATTGACCAATAGTACTCTTTCCGCAACCCGTAACGCCGTAAACAATTATAATCATAGACGAAAATATGAAATTCAGCCGGACCAAACCATTTTAAATAGCTAATTTTGTTAATTGAACCATATCAATATTGTTGGATGTTATAGACGGAATTTGCATTCATGGAAAAACAGAATATGACTCAACGTAAGAAAAGAGTAGTAGTGGGTCTCTCCGGAGGGGTAGATAGCTCTGTAACCGCCTACTTATTGAAAGAGCAGGGGTATGAGGTGATCGGCATGTTTATGAAAAATTGGCATGACGAATCGGTTACTATATCCAATGAATGCCCTTGGGTAGAAGACAGTACGGATGCCATGTTGGTGGCCCAAAAATTGGGTATACCCTTTCAGGCCATTGACCTAAGCGAAGACTATAAAACAAGAATTGTTGAATACATGTTTGCTGAATACAAGGCCGGAAGGACTCCAAATCCAGACATACTATGTAATAGAGAAATAAAATTTGATATTTTCTTAAAGGCTGCAATGAAGCTTAAAGCTGATTTTGTGGCCACAGGACATTACTGTCAAAAAGACGAGCTCATTGTTGACGGAAAACCCATGTACAGGCTACTTGCCGGTGCGGATGTCAATAAAGACCAGAGTTATTTTTTATGTCAGCTAAACCAAGAACAATTGGGCAAAGCTTTGTTTCCTATTGGCCATCTGCAAAAAGCCGAGGTCAGGGCCATTGCCAAAGAACAGGAATTGATCACGGCAGAAAAAAAAGACAGCCAAGGATTGTGTTTTATTGGAAAAGTAAAGCTTCCGGATTTCTTACAACAACAGCTTAAGCCTAAAAAAGGCGATATACTGTCCGTGCCTGCCGATGCACCAATTTTTGCTAACCATGGTATTCCTGCTGGAATTGAGTTGGAAGATCTCGACAAGGAACAATTGGAAGATATTTGTTGGCCGTTAAGCTTTAGTAAAGACTTAGGAGAAAAGGTAGGTGAGCACAACGGCGCACATTACTTTACTATTGGACAGAGAAAAGGCTTGAATGTTGGGGGAACCGGTAAACCCTTGTTTATAATTGCCACTGACACTAGCGAAAACATTATATATACAGGTTTGGGTGAAGACCATCCTGGGCTATTGCGCTATGGTCTCCATGTGAAAAATGAAGACATCCATTGGCTAAGACCTGATAAAACCTTAAAAGTAGGTGAATCAGCCAAGTATTTGGCCAGAATAAGGTACCGACAACCCTTGTCAACAGCTACTTTACTTATGAGAGAAGATGGTTTATACGTGTTGTTTGACGATGCCCAGAAAGGCATTGCCTCTGGACAGTTTGTGGCTTGGTATGAAGACGAGGAAAGCATAGGTTCTGGAGTGATTTTTTGATATGATTGAACTCCCGATTGTTTTCGAAGACGAAGAATACATCGCCATTAATAAACCGGCTGGGGTATTGGTTCATAAGACACCTCTGGAGAAAGATCCAGAGGCCTTATTTGCAGTGCAATTACTGGAAGAACAAGTTGGCTATAAGGTTTATCCTATGCATAGAATTGACCGGCCAACCACTGGCGTTCTATTATTTGGGAAGCGTTCTAAGGCTGCTTCCATGCTACAACCTCAATTTATTGACAACTCCATTAAAAAATATTACCTGTCCATCGTTAGGGGTTACCTTCCAGAGACACATGGCACAATTGACCATCCACTGGCAAAGGACATGAAATTCTCAATGCAAGAGGCCCGTACGGAATACTGGTCTCTTGAGCAAAGCGAGGTTCCGTATGTTTCCTCGGACAGGTATAAAACCAGTAGGTATTCTTTGGTAAAAGTATATCCTCATACCGGTAGAATGCACCAAATAAGGAGGCATTTTGCTCATTTAAGACATTATATTATTGGTGACAAGACACATGGTGACAACAAGCAGAACAACTTTTTTGCTTCCCAGTTTCATCTTGGTAATATGCTCTTACATGCCTGGGAGATGAATTTTATTCAACCCTTTTCCAATCAGGCCTTGACAATTAATGCGGACATTCCTATGCATTTTAAGAAAACAATGAGCGATTTAAATTTGTCAGGAGCAGAGATAGTAGCTCAATCAATCAAATAGTAAATAATCCAAATAAAGCAATAAGATCACATGATAAACCTAAAACATTTACCTTCTGTTGTTGTCTTAATGGTGATTACGCTTATCAGTACACCTGGAATTGCACAAAAAGAGAACATCGATAAGTTCTTGGGAAGAGCCGAGGCCCTTTCTCATTTTAAATTTTTAGCCTCCGATGAGTTGAAAGGTAGAGATCCTGTCCGTCCAGAAATTGACATTGCTGCCTTTTATATCGCCAATGAATTTGAGCAATATGGGGCGACACCCGTAAAGAATTTAAATGGCTATTACCAATATGTTCCCTTTGTAAATTCAACACCACCTAGTGTTGGCACGGTAAAGTGGAAAGGTAGCAAGCTAATCCATGGAGAAGATTTGTTGGTCTTAGGAGGAGCTAATATTTCAGGTGAATATGACATGGAAGTGGTTGGTTATGGATTTGAGGAAGATTATAAGGGTAAAAATGTAAAAGACAAGTGGGTGGTAGCCAGGGTTGGAGCACCTAACAGGTTGACTCCATCAGCACTTTTTGAAGCTGGAAGGGAAAAACTAGCCATTGCTCAATCCAAAGGTGCAATTGGTTTGATTGAAATGTACAATGTCCCTACCACGCCATGGCGAATGCTGGTGAATTACCTAAATAAGTCTCAATTAAGCATAGACATTTCCCCTGAAAGTAACGATTCTTTTCCCTACTTATGGGTAAAGGATTTGAATGGTTCCATGATCAAATCCATTGCCAATGGCAAAAATGCTATGGAAGTGGAGATCAAGGGAAAGACAAATAGAAAGATTCAAGGCAGAAATGTGGTAGCCATCATAGAAGGAACAGACCCTAAGTTAAAGGATGAATATGTAATGCTTTCTGCACATTACGATCATTTGGGAATAGGCCAACCTAACGCCGAAGGAGACTCTATATACAACGGGGCAAGAGACAATGCTGTAGGTACTGCGGCTTTGATTCAAGCGGCCAATTACTTTGGTGAAAACCCTCCCAAAAGATCAATTTTATTGTGCGCCTGGACTGCTGAAGAAAAAGGATTGCTTGGATCCTCCTATTTTTCAGATAACGCTCCTATACCTTTAAACCAAATTGTATTTAATCTGAACATTGACAATGGGGGCTACAATGACACAAGTTTGGTAACGATAATTGGAATGGGCAGGTCCTCTGTAGACCATCATATTTCAGCCGCTGCTATGGATTTTGGATTAAAGGCCATTGCAGACCCTTCTCCTGAACAGGGATTATACGATCGGTCTGACAATGTTAGTTTTGCTAAAAAAGGCATTCCAGCACCTACTTTTAGTTTGGGCTTTACTGCATTTGATGCAGAAATAGGAAAGTATTACCACCAGGTTACTGATCAGGTAGATAACTTTGATTTGGATTATGCAATGAAGTATTGGAAATCCTATATTCTATCCGCTGAAAAAATTGCAAATGACCCCCAAAGGCCGCTTTGGGTAAAAGGTGATAAATATGAAAGTGCAGCCAATGCTTTATATGGAACTGGCAATTGAACATTTGTAAAATATTATTTCAGAGTTGAGCTATAAGTACCTTTCTTTTCCCAGTTCTTGTAACCCAGAAAAGGTAATAGGATTTGTACAGTCAGTCCTCGTTTGTACGGGAAAAGTTGTAATCGCAATTAAATTTCCAAACAGCAACGAAGTGGCTGATTTTGTCTGTCGCGTAGGATCAGCACAAAATAAATTGCCTATTTTGGATTTATTAATCTAAACGCAAATTAAATCAGGAGTTTTATTGATTTTGCCTTGCTAGGGCTTCTTTAAGTTGTATGTATTGTGCCCAATAAAGTAATTTTTTGAAGGTTGATACGAATGTAAAGTAGAAACTAATTTTCAGCCAGATTTTGGGATATTTTTTGTCCAACCCTATATTTTAAACTACCTATACAGCTTTAATTAAGCTTTATATTTTTAATCCAGCTTTTTTAATATTTTTCCAAAGAAGCTCCACCTCTCTTCTAAGTCTAAGCAGTTACAACAATTGTTTATTTCCACACGCTGACCTGCTTTATTAAAAAAAAGAATCCTATAGGCAGCATAGGCTTCACCTATACCTCTTAAGTCTTAAATATTTTACAAAATCGAGTCTAAATACTTTCATAAATATAAGTATTGACAACGGTAATGTAAAAAATTACCAATAACGCTGAAAAATTAATGCTATCATTTTATTACTAAATCATCTGTATTTTTTCACATAACAAACCATATTTATAGCCATATTAACCTAAAATATCACTATATTATTTGTGTAATTAACCTAAATGCCTGAGTTTACCATTAAAAAATAGGTATTCACCAATAATTCGCTTTTATTTATAACAAAATTATCTGTACATTATCATTTAATTATGATTGCAGATATTTTGAAATTTAGACTTGGTTGTATATTTAATATTGCAATCTTGCTTTAAGGTTTGGAACAGCAATTTTTTTTTCGCCTTCTAATACCTAGAATACTAGATTAAAACAAATTTTAATAAACCCTAAAACCAAGAAAATATGCCTATGAAATAGAAACAAACGAACTGATATTATTAAACCCGTGAGGCTCAAAAAATAGCCTTCGGTTTCAAATGAATTTATTTTAAAATTACAAGAAATGAAAAAAAAACAAATTAGTGGAGATCTTGAGGGTCTTCCCCGTAAAACAATACGGACCATACAGATAAGTCTGTTTTTGTTAGTATTAAATGCCGGAATGTTGTTTAGTACAGTTACCTATTCACAGAATACCAATTCACAAAAAACAATAACTGGATTAGTTACAGATGCAGATGGAACACCATTGATTGGTGTTGCCGTTTTAGTTAAAGGGTCTACCAGCGGTACCGTAACCAACCTAGATGGTGATTATTCCATTTCTGTCCCATCTAATACTGAATCCTTGCAGTTTTCATATATTGGATATCAACGACAGGAAGTGGCGATAGGTAGTCAGTCAATCTTAAACATCACCATGGTTGATGCTGCAGTTGGGCTGAATGAAATAGTGGTTACTGCTCTAGGTATTTCTCGTGAGAAAGAATCATTGGGTTATTCAGTAGGGACAGTCAATGGGGAGGAGTTGAATAGAACGCCACAGGCTAGTGTACTTAGTTCAATGCAAGGTAAAATAGCCGGTGTACAGATTTCCCAAACATACGGAGTTAAAGGTTCTTCTATGAATATGGTTATAAGAGGAGCGTCATCTTTAAATTCTGACAATCAACCTTTGTTCGTTATTGATGGTGTGCCGGTTTATAACACTACGGATAACCTGTTTAATCAGGCTGACCTTGGAAATGCTATTTCAGACATTAATCCAGAAGATATTGAATCAATGTCAGTATTAAAAGGACCTAGTGCTGCGGCCCTTTACGGATCACGTGCAGCGAATGGAGTAGTACTAATTACGACGAAATCTGGTGCGGGTGAGAAAAAAGGTTTAGGAGTGGATTTCAATTCATCCTTTATTGTTGACAATCCTTATCAATACCTTCCAGTACAAAATGAGTTTGCTTCAGGGCAAGAAGGTGCATTTGTATTTGAAAACGATGCCTATGAATTTTGGGGACCAAAGTTAGACAATGGTTTTATTGCCCAACAAAGAAACCAGGACAGTCCAAGCGAATTGGTTTCCTATCAAAACAATATCAATCGACAGGAAAATTTTTATCAAAACGGCTGGACACAGGTAAACAATGTGGGTGTTAGCGGTAACTATGATAAAGCCAATTTCCGCGTTTCTTTGGGTAACTACCTCAACAAAGGCATTATGCCGAATGTAGATTTGAAAAAGAATAATATCAGCATTAATGGTACCATGAACCTGACTGATAATTTGGAGGTGACAGTGATGACGTCCTTGAATGAGTCAAGGTCAGATAATAGACCAAATACGTATAGAAGTTTTCTTACGCCAACAAGAGCCATTTTAACGGTTGGGCCACAAGTAGACATGTCCCTTTACAGTAATCCAGAAACATGGTGGATGCCTAATCAAGAAGGTATTGTTCAAACCCGCTGGAAAGAAAGGTGGAACAATCCTTACCTGATGCAAGAGTTAGCCACAACTAGTTTTGATCGTGTACAGGCAATGACTAAAATCCAAGTGGCTTATGAGTTTGCTAAAGACCTGCGGTTTACAGCAAGATATTTACGGAGCCAGTTAAACCAAAGAGCAGTTAATCAAAGGCCATGGGATACAGTTGATTCAAAAAAAGGAAATTTTGACATTCAAAATTCTGGTTTTAGGGAACAAAACTGGGAGGGCCTATTTTCTTATAACAAAACTTTTGGGGATTTTGACATACAAGCTAATGCTGGTGGGAATCTTAGATACAACTACCAAGAAAATATTCAAAATTCGACAACAAACTTGGTTATTCCTGGCTTGTATACCATTAGTAATGGAGGTCCAGGCTCCGTCATTTACAACAACTTCTTGAGTAAGAAGAAAGTGAACAGCCTTTTTGGCCAAACTTCGATAGGCTATAAAAACACGGTTTATCTTGACCTAACTGCTAGGAATGATTGGTCTAGTACATTGCCCAAAGAAAACCGCTCCTACTTTTACCCTTCAGCTTCTATAAGTGTGCTGGTAAATGAAATGTTTGAAATGCCAGCTTGGATTAGCCTTGCCAAGGTTCGTGCAGGTTATGCTCAGGTAGGTAATGATGTAGATCCGTATCAGCTTCAAAGATATTATAATTTTGGTGCAGATTGGGGTGATACCAAAAGAGCCAGTATTGACAAGGTTGCTAAAAATTCGCAACTGAAACCTGAAATAGCTACATCCAAAGAAATTGGTGTTGACTTGTCATTGTTTAATAACAGGTTAACATTAGATGCCACCTATTATACCATGGATAATAAAAATCAGGTACTTGGCATTAGTACCCCTATTACCTCAGGAGCGAACAGCAAACTTATTAATGCAGGACTGGTTAGGAGTAATGGCTGGGATGTCACCCTAGGAACCTCAATTGTGAGGCAAAAGGATTTTTCATTTGATTTAGGATTAAATTTCACAAGGAACAGAACTACAATTGTGGAGCTAGCAGATGGAGTTGAATACTTTGGGTATAGCCAAGGCTACGCTTATTTCTATACCTATCCTGGAGATCAGGTAGGCGATATTTATCAAGCCCCCTACTTTAAAGTAGAAGATCCAAACTCTGAGTACTATGGACATGCCATCATATATAGTAATGGTAAGCCTGAAAGGGATCAAAATCCTGAGAACTTTGAAAAAATTGGAAACTACAACCCTGATTTTGTATTGGGAATAAACCCCAATGTGCAATATAAGAACTTTAGCCTTTCTGCAGTAATTGATTGGAGATCAGGAGGAGAATTCTATTCAGAGACTTTAAGGCAAGGAAAAAATGATGGCAGATTTCCAGAATATATCAATGGAAGTGTGGATTATGACCCTAATGTAGACATCGTACAGCAAATTAAAGACAACCCTGAAAAATATTCACATGAATGGGTTGGAGGACGAGATGCTGAATATGGTGGTTTTGAATGGCAAGATGAGGCTCAACGAGAAGCCAGAAGCTATATCAATGCTTCAGGAGAAAAAGTTTATGTAGATGATGCCAGTTTTGATGTAGGCGTTAGAGAAGATGGCCAAGGAGGATATATCGAGAATTTTGGAGGCCCGGGTACAATATGGCTCAGTCCGTATAATGCACAAAAAGGCGCAGACAGGTACTTGGCATCTGCTAATTTGTACAGTGCCACTTATGTGAAGTTAAGAGAGGTGTCCATTACCTATAGGTTTCCTAAGGCTGTAGTAAATAAATTCAACCTGCAAAATATGTCTTTATCGCTGCTAGGTCAAAATTTATTTATGTGGACAAAACACAATGTATTCATCGATCCTGAAACTGCTTATACCGCCAGAGGGACTAGGAATGAACCAGGCTATGAGTTTTACTCTGTGATTCCACGTACCCGAAGTTTAGGTATGAAATTAAATGTTGGGTTTTAATTATAATAAATATTGATCATGAAGAAAATTATAATAATAATATTATCCATTGCATTCATTCCGATTTTAAACTCATGTAGTGATTTTGACAAATTGAGTATAAGTCCCAATGATGTTAACGAAGTTGACCCAAACTTTCTATTAACTACCAACACCTTCAATTTGGCTAGTACCTATAGCGAGTTTGGTTATTGGGGTTCAAGAATTCCTTCCTTATTGCAATATTATCAAGTTGGCGATGGTTATAAATCGGAGGAATTAAATGCGCTGTATTGGACACCAGGACAAAGCAGTCCTTGGGAATCTATCTATTCAAATTTAGTAGATGTAAAAGCCATGTCTGACCTCAGTATTGAGCAAGGAAATGTTTTCACTGAGGCTGTAGCATTGGTATATCAGGCTGGACTTATAGATTTAGCTACGAAGATTTATGGCGATGTTCCCTTTACAGAAACCAATCAGCTGGAAGAAGGAGTTGTTTTTCCAAAATATGATCAGCAAAAAGAGATTTATGAAACCCTATTGGTCAATTTGAAAAAAGCAAAAAATATGATCGAAGGGATTCCCGGATCTCAAGTTCCTGTATTAGATGGGTATGACTTGTTGTACAATGGAGATAAAGACAAATGGGTAAAGTTTATCAATTCACTCAGAATCAGGATGTGCTTGTTACTAAATAATAAAAGAAATGAATTAAGTATCGATTTAGATGCTGAGTTCCAGGATGCTGCTCAAAATGTTTTCACAAGTAGTGATGACAATGCTGTGCTGGATTATCTAGGTAATTCCGCAGCTACTTCTTTTCGTGGGGGACAATTTAGGTCTTCTGAACTGACTTATGCTAGGAGAATGGGCTTAGGTTTTCTTAATTCATTAAGAGATCAAAATGATCCGAGATTGTATAGATGGTTGCGTCCTGTTGAAAAGAAATGGGATAAGGATGTAGCCACAGCAACAACGATTCAATACACAGACCCGCTAGGACAGACTTTCCCTGTAGAAGTACTGCCCTACCCGAGCGGTTATGATGACCTGGATACAAATCTGTACGTTGGATTACCTGTCGGTAGTCAAGCTTCGTGGACTGCCTATAACGCTGGTCCTCAAGCAACATCAGTTGAGCCTAAAACCACTCCGTTTAATAGTCGTCTTAGCGATATTTATTTTCAAAATGCAAATGAATATGTAGGGATGGATATTATCACCTATTCTGAAGTTGAATTTATACTGGCTGAAGCAGCAGAAATTGGTGCATTCGGCGTAACTAATTCAGAAGCCCACTATAAAAAGGCAATTGAAGCTTCTATGGGTGAATGGGGAATATTTGGTGACTATGTAGGAGGCTTTGATTTTGAAGCATTTTATAATCAGGAAGAAGTTGACCTGAGTCAAGCAACCAATAAGCATGAGCGCATCATGACTCAAAAATACATATCCATGTTTTTCAGGCCCGAGCCATGGTTTGATTGGCGTAGAACAGGTTATCCGGATTTTGTACCTCCATATGATGCTGCACAGCCTTCAATTCCAATTAGGTATCATTACGACTCACCTAATCCACCAGATCCGCAGTATGTTGATAAATACAATGAAGCTGTTGAGAGATTGGAAAAATCTGAATTTGTACAGGTACCAACGAATGATGATACCCGCTCAAAAATGTGGTTATTGCAAGGTACAAACATGCCCTATTAATCATTTTAAACCACCAATTAATAACAGAGGGTTTGCTGAAAGAGATTTCAGCAAACCTTTTTTTTCCCTTACCAAGATCCTACACTATACTAAGAGGTTTTATAAATTTGATAAAATTTTATTTCCTAACAATTTTACACTAACTTAATGTTGTCCAAATTAATTGATTATGAAACAGTTAGTGATTATAATAGCTACTTTTCTTTTTTATTTTCAAGCCAATTCCCAATCCAAACAAGCTTCGGAGGTTCCGTCTCCAATTGTTTTTATATATGATGCAAGTGGCTCTATGTGGGGACAAATTCAAGGCAAAACTAAGACGGAAATAGCAGCTACCGTGCTTTCAAATTCAATTAATAATTTTGCTGAGAATCAAAGGATCGGTTTAGTAGCTTATGGACATAGAAAAAAGGGAGATTGTGACGATGTAGAAACATTGCTGTCCCAAACCAACACTTCAAAAAGCGAGGTAGCCAAGGCAGTGAAAAGTATTAAACCTTTGGGAATGACACCTCTCGCCCATTCGGCATCTACGGTTTTTGATCAGATAAGGATAAGTAAGGAAAAAGCGACCATAGTTTTAATTACGGACGGTATAGAATCCTGTGACGGAAATATCTGCGATGTGGTATTGGCAGCAAAAAAAGAAGGAATTGACTTTAAATTGCACATTGTGGGCTTCGGCTTAAAACCTGGCGAAACCGAACAACTTGAGTGTGCTGCCAAAGCCGGCGATGGCAATTATTACGATGCCGCCGATGCGAGTGGCTTAGGAGATGCATTGACAGAAGTAGCTACACAAACGGTAGATAAACCCAAAGGAAACCTGGGCGTATACGTAAGTAAGAATGGAAAACCGCTGGATGCTCAGGTGCAAGCCTATATGGCTGGTACTAATAATCAAGCAGATCAGGGACGAACCTACACAGACACGACCTATTTGTATCTGCCTCAAGGTACCTATTACTTAAAAGTATGGCAGCACTCCATAAGCTCCATTACGCCAATTTCTGTTAATAATGTAAAAACCTATAATGATAAAATGACCTACCAAACCGTAAGTTTGGATGGGGCAAAGCTAACTTTTAATGTAACCAATAACGGCAAAATGTGGGATAGCCAGATTAGGATTACAACCCCAACAGGCCAAAATGTAATGGGAAGCCGCACCTATGCCAAATCAAAAACGCTTGAAGTTGATGCGGGTACTTACAATGTAACCTTTATTGCAAGAGATGTAAGTGGTCTAGCATCTAGCCATACGCTAGAAAATGTTTCGGTAGGGAGCGGCGAAATAACCGAAATTAGCCATGATTTTAAAACTGCAGAGGTTAATCTTGGAGCCAATCACCAGGGCAAAATCTTTGATGTATTAATAAGGATTAAGGATTTCACCACAGGAAAAGATATTGCCGGAATTCGCACCTATACAGAAGAGACCCGAAAATTGATCCTTAACCCTGGTAAATACACGGTGAGTATGACTGAAGTCGGCGTTTATAACAGTTCTGCCAAAGGTGCTGAATTCACTATTGAAGTGAATGAGGGAGAAACTTTGACTACAATAAAGGAAGTAAAGTGATGGATTAAAAGAATTCTGTTATAGTTTTCATAATTACGCCTTATTAATTGAATTGTAGAAATTTCTTTAGGTTAAAACGCTGGCTATACAGGATATGGCAATCATTTTTGCATTATCGAAAAACCTTGGAAATTTATTTGGCTCGAGTATTCTATTGACTAACCTTATTTCTTCTCCATTTGATAAACAGAAAAATAAGAAGACCGAGGGGGCCAAACATAAAGGTGAATGGCAGGCATAAGGTGTATTGCCACCTGGGAAATCCCAATTCTTTTCCTTTATTTACGATGTAAAGGCCCACAAATAAGTCAAAAGCCAGGTAATGTATCCACCCTGCTGTTAAGGCCATATCACTTTGGAATAATGCTTTCACATGCTGCAGCGTACTAAATGAATTTACATCAAAATCCTGAATTGTGGCCAGGATCATCGTGCTGTAAATCAGCGATAAGAGGAGAATTACGCCATTTAATACAAGGGTAGCTGTGTATTTCCAATTTGGAATTATTATTAGCAAGATCCATCCGATAAGGACAAATGAGTTGCTAAAAGAAAAAATAATTGACGGTTCCATAAAAAGAATTTTTAAAATCTACTTGAGCCTAACAATATCACGAAGATTAACCCTTTTTGCAAAAGATAGTTGACACAATTGTGTTAAAATTTATCGGTTGGCTTTCATCACCTCATCACCCGATCACCAAATCACTTCTTCACCTCCTCACCCATCACTCCATCACGCTACAACCATTTAAATCCCAATTTTTATCGTTTGGTATTTTATAAGATTCCCCATTTATAGACATGACCAATAATTTTTATATTTTGCATTCTCAATAAAGCAACATCCCCAAAATTATAATCTGGTAGAACATGGACTATGGTCGCTATATTTCAAAATACAAGTTTATTGCCATTTCTTCCCTGTTTTTATACCTAACTGCCTGCACGCAAAATAAGCCTGAAGGAGCCGGGGATGATTGGCCAACCTACCTGGGTCACCCTACAAGCAACCAATACTCCACACTGGATCAAATAAATACAGCCAATGTGTCTCAATTGGAATTGGCTTGGACTTATCAGACTGGTGATAGTGCCAATTACCAAACAAATAACCTTATTGTAGATGGTTGGCTATACACTGCTACTCCACACAGTCGGATTGTTGCTTTGGATGGTGCGACAGGGAAAGAAAACTGGACTTTTGATCCTTCCGAGGTTCATGAAGCCCTCGCTGATGGGGATCAACGGGGGCTGATGTACTGGGATGATGGTGAAAATGGTCGCATCCTTACTTCGAAAGGTAATCGGTTTTACGCCTTGAATGCAAAAAGTGGAGAACTAATCACTTCTTTTGGAGAAAATGGGTCAATCCACCTTGGTGAGGGCATGGACGTTGAGGGCAAACCGAATGTGATGCTCAATACGCCCGGACATATTTACAAGGATATGTTTATCATTGGCGGCAATGTAGGGGAAGATGTCCCAGGTGCTGTACGTGCTTTTGACATTCGTACCGGAAAACGAAAATGGATTTTCCACACCTTACCGCGACCTGGTGAATTTGGATCAGAGACTTGGCCGGAAAACTATTTGGAAAGAACAGGCGGAGCATCCGACTGGTCAGGTCTGGCAATAGATATTCCACGGGGAATCGTCTATTTGTCAACGGAGACGGCTGGACCTGATTTTTATGGGGGTAACCGATTTGGAGAGAATTTATTTGCCAACTCGCTGATTGCACTTGATGCGAATACGGGAGAAAGACTTTGGCACCACCAACTCGTGCATCATGATCTTTGGGATTTAGATATTCCTCAAGCACCGACTTTAATGACGGTAAAGCACGAGGGAGAAAAGGTAGATATTGTAGCTGTAGGTACCAAAATGGGGCTGTTGTTTGTATATAACAGGGTTACGGGAGAACCACTTTGGCCCATTGAAGAACGACCCCAAGCCGCATCAAAAGTTGATGAAATTCAAACCTGGCCAACACAACCTTTCCCAACGAAGCCAGCACCATTGATGCGACAGGAATATACTTTGGACGATTTTTCTAATATTTCTCCAAGGGCGCAGCAAATGAGCAAGGAGGTATTCAGCCAATCAAAAAATTATGGGGCCTATCCACCACCAAGTGTTGACCAAGCAATCATGTTTCCCGGATTCGATGGAGGCATGGAATGGGGTGGCGCTGCAGCTGATCCCGAAGGAATACTGTATGCGAATGTAAATGAGATTCCCTGGTTTTATCAATTGGTTCCCACAAAAAAGGCTGATGGCAGTACATTGCCTTTTGGCGAAAAGCAATACCTGATCCATTGTGCCTCCTGTCATGGGACGGATCGTAAAGGAAATCCTGCTGGAGGCTTTCCTTCCCTTGAAAACATCTCCAAGCGATTAGACAAGAATGTCGTAATGCAAATCTTAAAAAAGGGAGGAGGGCGAATGCCTGCCTTTGATCAGGTATCGCAAGCGCGTCGTGAAGCCATTATAACCTACCTTTTTAATGAAGAGGTAGCTAATGGCTCAAAAAACGACAGGGACGAAAATGCACCACCCTATGTCTTTCGCGGCTTTCAACGCTGGCAGGATGATGAAGGATACCCGGCCATTAAGCCACCCTGGGGCACACTAAACGCCGTCGACCTGAATACTGGCACTATCAAATGGAAAGTTCCGCTGGGTGAATACGAAGAGTTGACCAAACGTGGAGTCCCGGTAACAGGGACAGAAAATTATGGTGGCCCGGTCGTAACAGCCGGAGGGCTATTGTTTATTGCTGCTACTTCAGATGCCAAATTCAGGGCTTTTAACAAAGAAAATGGAGAAATTCTCTGGGAATATGAACTGCCTTTTGACGGCCACGCTACTCCAAGTGTATACGCTGTAAACGGCAAGCAATACATCGCCATCTCTGCAGGGGGCTCTAAATTGAAACCCCACCCAGGAGGAACTGTGTTGGTATTTAGCCTTCCGGATTGAATCAATTCTGACTATTTCTCTGGTATCTTCTCCTTCTGAGCGTATTTCTCCTTCCGATGATACCCCTTTGTATTTCCAAACCCATTTTTCGCCAACTTGATAATCAGCTAATATTGGTTGCTGGGTGATACCAGATTTCCTTGGACTGTAGCAAGCATAAAGCATTACTATTCCAAAAAATATTATCATTTGACTTTTCATATTAAAATAAATTTAAAATGTACTTAATGCATTTATTAGCCAGATCGGGCATTCACATTTCAATAAGAAAGTGTAATGGTTTGAATTTGCTTATTTAAACTACTTCAAAAGCTAAGATTTATTTATAATCTTTAACATCTTTTACTCCTTACCCGTAAAAAAACTTTCTGGCTTCAGATAACTCACCTGATGTTATGTTTAGGTATTGTTTCATCGTTATTAATGTTTAATTGATTCCTTTCCACAACGCTTACAATTCTGTTGTACACGCTTTCTAATTTCAACCAAAATATTTCTTTGCCGCTTGTATTTACGAATTGAACAACTACCGCGTCAATATCACTGTGGTAACGAGCAATACTGGTATATCCCGGAAGCCAACCTGTATGTTCATATGCATACACAGATGAATAAATAGCCTGTTCCTTATCGTTGAAAAAGCTGCTATCAATTAATGTCCTAAGGAAGGTCCCAACGTCTTCAGCTGTTGCAATCATTGAGCCTCCCGGTCTGGTATGATCCCATGATTTTAGGTCAGGTTCCCAGTCCATCAAGTAACCGCTCATTACCTTGTTGGAATCTACCTCGCTGTAAAGGCTATAGGTCTCATCTAGTCCGAGCGGAATTAGAAGCTTATTCCGAATGAATTCGTGGTGAGAATAACCAAGCGTTCTGTCTAGAATTTCTCCGAGCAACAGATAATTGGTATTGGAGTAGGCATATTTTTTATTGGGTTTAAAATCTGCAGGTTTACCAAAGACCAATTGGGCTGTGGCCATATAACTTTCACTTGTACCACTTTCGTATTCCGCTTCGTATATGAATTCCGGAATTCCGCTACGGTGTGAAAGCATCATCCTTAGCGTAATTTGATCTGCGTAGGCTATGCGGTTGCCTACTTCGGGAATGAGTTCAACCAATGTTTGTTCGAGTTCTAATTCTCCGGAAGCGACAAGTTTAGTGGTGGCTGCAGCCATATATAGTTTGCTGATACTGGCTATTTTGAACAAATCATGTGGATGAGCTGGTATTTGTTTTTCTCTATTATTGAATCCGGCACTATAAAATGAAGATTTTCCCGATTGATTCACAAATACTATCATGCCGTCAAACTTCCCTTCAACGGCTTTTTGCATTTCCTCCTCAATAGATCCCGGTATGTAAAACAGGTCCGTTATACAGCCGCTTAAAAAAGCAGCTGCTAACGTGACGCTTAAAAGGAGATGGACTAATGATCTTAGGGATGGCCAGTTCATAACTTTCCTAATTTTAACTCTTTCTCTACAGCAATTGAATTTTCACTAAAGCTTGATTTTTCTTTCAAGCCAAAAAGTGGTCTTATCCAATTGATCCTCCTGATCAGGAACTCATAACTTATCAAACAGCCTGCAAAGGTGAGTAGGACAACTACAGCCAATTTTGCCAAAGGAGGAATGCCCATAGGGAATACAAACAAAGAGGTAAGGTATAGGAAGAACATATGTACAATGTAAACTGGGTAAGCTGCAGTACTTAAATAGGATAGCATTTTGCTAGGCCGATTTAAGTATTTATGTCCAAACCCAAAAACCGTATATATCCATAAATTAGACTCTACAGGAATTAAATAGTGGGATAAATCAGTTGTGATTTGCTGCAAACGCAAAAGATATAGGGTAAATGCAAACAGTAATAATACCCATCTAAATTTTGTTACATTTTCCCAAAAAGGTAGCCCTGCATACACACACAAGAAGCCAGTGAGAAAGGCTATCATTCCTAGCCAAAAACCATGTGGAGTCATCGCATACAGTTCGTAGTTTTCAGGTTGAACTAATTTTGTTTCTCCTATAAAAGGAATCATAAGCACTAAGAGTGCAAATGGACTTGCCATGAACCTATTCAATACTGCATTTAGCCTACCCTCTTGTTTACTTTTTAGGTAGAAGAACAATGGTGTAAAAATCACCACATAAATAAAAATATTACCTAAAAACCATAGATGTGCCGGATTAAGCATAAAGGCCAAATCTTGATTGTAATAGTATTGCCACAGCCAAATATGCAATGGAACTATCACTAACACGCCAAAAATAAATGGAAGTAAAATTCGCTTTGTTCTTTCCAACAATAGTTCTTTCCAAGAACGTCTCTGAATGGCAAAATAAACCCCCATTCCGGAAACGAAGAACAACAAGGGGATACGCCATACGTTTAGCATAGACATGGGTGTCCAAATCCATTCTAAAGCTTCATTACTCTGGATAAACCCAATGAACACACCCCAAGGCTGAAAACCTATGGCTATATGGTAGATGAGTAGTAATCCTATGGCAATTACCCTCAACCAATCGATATCATATCTTCTATTATTTAACATGGTATAAAGATTATTGGTGATTATTAATCAAGTCAGCAATTACTTTTCGGTCTTTTTTCAATTGATCGTAGTCTAACTTTAGCCCCAATGGACCAAGGTTTTTACTGATTTCATCATATATGGGTCTTACTGCTTCAAAGGGAGCTGAAACTGATTCCAATGCAGTTGCATCATAGGAATTCCTTACTGCTATAGCTGCATTTTTCTCCAGCAAAGCCCGCACAATCTCCACTCTGCCATAAAATGCAGCTGTATGTAAAGGGGTGGAGCCATCCGAACTTTTTGCGTTTAGATCAGCTCCACTTTTTATTAGAAGCTCGGCTGCGGCTGTTTTTCCAAAAGTAGCGGCAATGTGCAAGGGGGTTGAGCCATAATCATCTTTTTCATTGAGATTTGATTTGGCTGATACATGTTCTTTAATAGCGCTTATATTGCCAAAAAATGCGGCTTCCTGAATAGGTATGCCAGGAGCTTCTACCCTATCAGACGTTGACTTCGATTCTTTTGCTTCCTGACATGCTACAGTTGATAGTAATGTAGCTATTAATACTACTGTACTTAGAACTTTTGTTGTTTTTAAATGAATGGTTTTCATGATCTTTAGTTTTAATTGTTGATGTTTTTTTGATTTAAACAAAGGTCAGAAGGAAACAGGAGCGCGACTTAACAAGCATGCTTCATTAAATATAAGCCATGCATTTAGGCTAGCAATTATGGCGAATGACTATAAACTATGACGCAGAAGGCCTAAAACGAGCTTTGTATATAGTGTTTTTATTTCCAATTATTTCGTATCTTCAATTCATCAAAATGATAGACTACCTGAACCACAAAAGCCCGTTTTTACAAAAAATTGTAGCCATTATTCAAGACAACCTGGAGGATGAGCACTTTGGCGTAACTGAATTAGCGGAAGCAATATTCATGAGTCGGTCCAACTTGCTTCGCAAAGTAAAACAGGAAACAGGGGAATCAGTAAGCATATTTATTAGGAATGTTCGCCTACAAAATGCTTATCAATTATTGAGAGAGCAAGAACTCACTGTTTCTGAAATATCATTTAAAGTGGGCTTCGGCAGTACCTCCTATTTCACCAAATGCTTCAGAGAATTGTATGGGCATACCCCTGGAGATTTATCAAAGATTAGTATAGAAAACGACCAATTTGAAGAGGTAAGTCCAATAGCTGGTAAAGATTTAAATTCCAAAAAGCTTATACTGATTGGTGTCTTCGTGATTTTGGCAATAGCAACCGCAGTCATTTATACGTTCTTCAAAAAGGATATCCAAACAAATGAAAAATTAAGAAAATCGGTAGCTGTATTGCCTTTTAAAAATGATAGTGGCGACAGCAGCAATGTCTATTTCATGAATGGACTGATGGAAGCTATATTGGATAATTTTCAGAAAATAGAAGACCTGAAAGTGACCAGCCGAACCACTTCTGAAAAATACCGCAACAACTTAAAGTCCATACCTGAGCTATCAAAGGAGCTAAATGTCAATTATTTTGTGGAAGGTAGCGGTCAAAAAATTGGTAATGAAATCGTACTAACCATTCAATTGATTGAAGCACCCAGCGATAAACACCTTTGGTCAAAGCGTTATAAGCGAGAATTAAAAGATGTTTTTAAATTGCAAGCTGATGTTGCCAAAAGTATAGCTTCAGAAATCAATGCTGTTATTACCCCAAAAGAGCAAGAACGAATAGAAAAGATCCCGACCAATAATTTGGTGGCCTATGATTATTATTTGAAAGGACTTACTTTAATAAATGATGATTCCGGGGATGGTTTGGAAGAAGGGATAACGCAGTTTAAGAAAGCGATTCAAGAAGACGGGCAATTTGCCAATGCCTATGCCTATGTCGCCATATCTTATTACTATCTGGACCTATTTCAAGCCAACAAACAGTTTACGGAAGAACTGAAGAACTATGCTGATAAAGCCATGCTCCTCGATCCGGATATTGGCGAGAGCTTAATCGCCAGGTCGCTGTATTTTATGCAAATGCAAGATTATGAACAGGCCGTGAACTCTTTTGAAGAAGTTTTAGACTACTATCCCAATATCGCATGGATTCATAATTTCCTGTCAGATATCTATGCATACATGCTTCCCAATACTGAAAAATATCTATTGCATGCTTTACAGGGTATAGAGGTTGCGGTTTCCGATAAGGATTCTGTATCCGCAAGCATTAGCTATTTGCATTTAAGCAATGCACTTGCCCAGTCGGGTTTTCTAACCGAGGCAGCTAAATACATAAAAAAATCCAAAGCTTTCAATCCGCAAAACCACTATTCAAAATACCTTCATGAATACATAAAATTGGGGCAACACAATGACTTAAAAAAAACTAAAGCTGCATTGATCAAAATCTTTAAGCATGACACTACCAAAATTGATGTCATCCAGGAGGTAGCTAAAGTTTGCTACACGTTAAAAGAATACAATGAAGCTTGGCTTTATTATAAAAAGCTTATTTCCATAAAGTCAGACCTACAATTGGATATTTACCAAAGTGAAGATATCAAAATAGCCTTTGTATTGGAACAACTCGGTCGTGAAGAGGAGGCCGATTCATATTATGACAGTTATTTCGCTTTCGCAGAAAATGATCAATCTATTTATAAAGATTTGAATTTTTCAGCCTATTACGCAGCTAAAGGAGAGGTGGAAAAAGGAATGAGCTATTTGAAATCATTTACAAAGCAGGAAAACTATCAGTATTGGTTTGTGCTTTTTCTACTAGAAGATCCTATTCTATTAAAAATGAAAGATCATCCCGATTTTAAAAACACGACTCAGAAAATCCGATCAAAATTTTGGGAGGCACATGAGGCTATGAAAACAATCCTGCTAGAAAGAGCTATTTTGGAACAGTAGGTGGATACTGTATATTGCAGCGATTATTTTGTTAATTTAATAGTAGGTTGCCAAATTGATTCCTCATTTTTTAGATTCCATTATGAGTATAAAATGTTCTCATTGCATTGTACACTTCTTCCGGTTTTTCAACCGCTGCAGAATGTCCTGCGTCAGGTATGGTATAGTATTCAGCATTGGGAATCTTATCTGCTATCATTTTATTTAATGCTGGAGGAGTGGCTACATCCCTTTCACCTACAATCACTGCAGTAGGAATGCTAATTGCAGAAAGCTCTTCAAGCACACTATCTCGCTCAAAAATCATTTTTGCAAAAGGAATTATACCTTTCTTATTTTGACTCATAATATTTTTTCGCCACATTTTAACTTCCGATTGACGTGATTTGTCCTTAAGATATGATTTATAAAATAATTTAGCCATTGCTTTACCAATTACTGGATACCAACCTATATTTTTTAATATCCATACAAGTAAATTGTTTTTCTTTATTGCATCTCTGTCTTCTTTTTCGGCAGATGTATCCATTAAAATTAAGGATTTCAATAAATCAGGTCTTCGTATAGCCAATCGCATACCCACAAACCCACCTGTCGACATCCCAATGAAATGAACAGCACCTAAATTCATTGCTTCAATTAGGCAGATTGTATCCATTACAAGATTGTCTAATTCATACCCACTGTTGGTAACCTCACTTTTACCATGACCTCGATGATCAAACGAAATGCATCTAAAATTAGCTTTGAATTTATCAATTTGACCTTCAAACATGGTTCTGTTCATTAGAAAGCCATGGGAGAATAGCAGGGTTTCTTTACCATTTCCATATTCTTCATAATGTATCTCAACCTCATTTACTTTAACTGCTGGCATAGGCGTGATTTATTTCATGGCGGCAAAGACAGGTAGATATTTCACTCATATCCATGAATTAATCTGAATTAGAAATAAATGAACTTTAAACTACGGTATTTCTTTAGATAAATAAATTATTCTTCTAAGATAAAAAATATTACAGTCATTAGTTTGAATTTATAAAAGAAACACTAAATCTTCTAAATAATTAACTAGCTCCAACCATGCATAGCTTATTGTCGAAAAAGTAAGCAAAATAACATTAGCCATTAAATTTTTAAATAAAAAAACCCTGAAGCAAAACCTCAGGGTAGTAATTATCATTTATTTATAAAATGCTTTTAATCATCTAACAAATCTTCATTTCTATTTCCTGGATTATCTTTGTACCAATCTTCATCAGTTGCACCACCGGATTCAGCCCAAGAGCTAAAATAATTATAGGCTGTAGTTATATCAACTTTCTCTTTGGGTACTTTAAAATCATGAATAATGCTAATGGCCCATGGGTAACCATTTTCAGATATAAAATTACCATCAAGATCTTTATTGTCTCCGGGAAAAACATTGCTTTGATCTCCTAGACTAGTAATGTGCCTATAAGGTAAATGTACTTCTTTTTCTCTCTCTTTATTTATTATAATAAAAGGGTTGAAAGGGGCCACTCCCAATTCAGAAGTACTTATTGGTTCAACAAATTTGATAGAAACGGTTGTTTCATTTAATATATTATCCACATCATCTGCCAATATTATTACCGCACTTTCTTGGCCAGCCTCTGTGCCATTGTCATTTACGCTGATATAACCTTGGTTTAACAATGGACCTGTTACGCTCTCAATTTTGGACGGAGAAAGGCCTTCAATTTCTAATCCGATACCATTGGTATACCCTGCACCATTTGCCTTTATGTTACAAATAAAATCCAAACGAACAGCTAAATTGTCAGCATTTAAAATGGCTATTGCTTGGTAACTTAAAGCCGCGTCATTGAAATCATAGTCACCATTTGAAGGCCACAAATCTTCAAATGCAATCGTTCCTTTTCCATATTTACTAGGAGTAAAGGACTCAAAAGCCGCATCTGCATCGTCAGGAAAAGCATCGTCTTGGTCCAAAATTCCGTCTCCATCTGAGTCAGTTTCATCAATAATATCAGAATATACCCTGAAAGTTGTCAAGTCATTTATTTTCCTACCAAAAGCTGTATTATTATTGGCACTAGCGCCATACTTATATTCCCACCCCCCTGTTTGAGTATCCATAATAATTAAATCTGCACTGTTTGAAGCCTCAGCTAAATACAACTCTTGATTAGAGTCAAAAGTCATAGATATTGGGGTAAATGGCAAATTATCTGCACTTAACCTGGTGCTTTGATAATCTCCATCATCATTTAACTCCAATTCATACAAACCTGAAAATGTACATATAAAAAGTGTCCCATCATCAGCAAAAGCCAAATCACCTCCAGTAGTATTGTGCAAACCTAAAATGTTCTTTTTATCGATATTTGCTCCTGTAGTAGGGTTAAAGGTAAAAAGTTTTGCTTTATTATCTGCGAAATATAACAAACCGTCTTCCGAATTATAATCCAATCTCGGGCCACCCATTCCAAGATTTGCAACCGTTTCCCAACTGTCATCAACAATTGAATACTTCATCAATGGAAAAGGATTCTTCTTACCAATAGAATACAAAACTTTGTTTTCCTGATCGATGGCACAAGTATAACTTCCCATTGGCATGGTTGATAAATCAGTTAGTTCACCTGTCAATGGATCAATTTGAAACAATTGCCCATTACCATTAACACAATATAAATAATCTGTCACACTTCCTGCTAAAATTCTTGCACTTGAAGTGGTTTTTGAAAAGGTATAATTTACTTCTTGCCCTACAATATCTGCAACAGATGAAGAATAACTTAAATTTTCATTTCTACGGATGTAAACCTGATCATAAAATTTAGGCAGGTTAATGGTTTGTTTCAATACACCATCAGTTGGTACACCACTAAAAATTAGTTTTTCTAAAACATCGGATTTGAAAATTGTTTCTGTTACAATTTCACCCGATTCATCTTCAAAAGTTTCAGTTCCTGCGTCATATAATTCATCAGTATAGGCATATACATCGTATTTAGCATAGCCTTCGTTATCTGTGATATTTATGGTAACATCATGATAGGTACTAAAATCAAAGCCATCTGGAATGGACAAAGATATGGAATCAATATCTGTGTCTACCTTATCTTCTGGAGAAAAAAGGTTGCAGCCGTTAAGTAATAGCATACTTAAGCTGATTGTAAATAATTTAAGGGTATTTATCTTCATGGTTTTTGGCTGTTTTATTTAAAATTTAAAAAAATATATATTTAAATATTAGAATAATAGGATATTAATAGGCCTGTAAGATTATAATTTACAATTATATCTTCCCTATATTAAAGGATACAACGGAGTTAATTAAGGTGTAATATCCGCTTATACCTAATAAAACAATAATCGTACCCAAATTCTTAACTCTTTTTGTAGCTGGCTACTATAGTATATTTTTTCTTTATTTAGTTATATACTAAAATTATTATTTTTCAGATATTATATTAAATAATAAAAATTACTTATTAAGTAAAGTTCAATTCAATGCTAATAATAAATTTATTCATGATTTGTAAAAAATTTTAAGTGGTTTCAAAACCAAATATCCTATATGTTAAAAGAAATTCAGATAGTTTTTATTTATTTTTAACTCTGAAGACGAAGAAGATGGGTCTATAATTAAACTTACAGTCAGTCCGTAAAATTAGCAAAAAATAACTACATAAAATACTGGTAACAAGCATTTTATTCAACATGAATAAGGAATAATTTTTGAAAAACATAAATCATTTTATAAACAACAAAAAAATACAAGTGTAAAGTTTTAAAGAAGAAAACTACCAATAATTTTACCTATTGGTAGTTCATTACTCAGGAGATAGAGAAAATTTTGAATAAATTGGAAAATGGTCAGAACCAATATTTGGCATTCTCTCAAGGGCAATTACCCTGAATTCTTTAGTTACTAAAAAATGATCCAAAGGCCAACGCATTAACAAGTTATTGGCATTATAGCTATTGAAAAATCCCCTACCAACCCTAATATCATAAAGCAGGTTTTCAGTATGGGTCAATTCATCAGTAGCACCCCAACTTACATCATTAATGTCACCAGCAACTATAGCAGGTAAATTGCTCATTTTTACTTTCTCCCCTATTTTCATCAAGGTTACTTCTTTTTCACCTTCATTATCAGGTAAGTCCTCAAATAAGGTTGGTGGAACGGGATGAATGGAATGCAAAATAAAACGATTACCATTTTCCAGCTGAATAGTATTTTCAAATGAAGGAACTCTTTTATTTTGCAGATAATTGACCTTGCTATTTTCCAAAGGAAACTTGCTATACAGACACATCCCATAAGCTACATTATTGGGCATTTTTTGTGTGAATTTATATTCCCCTTCAATAGCTTTCAATTGATTCACCCACCAATCATCAATTTCCATTGTTATAATTAAGTCAGGATCCTTTAATTCAATGGTATTTAATAGCAATTGGGCAGTTCTATTCTTCATTTTTACATTAACAAGCAAAACACTGATTTGGTCATCAGTAGCAGAATCTTGCTCTTTTGCAGTAGACACCGTTTTGGTAATAAATGTTGTATATTGAATTAGATAAATACCTTGAATTATTATACCAACTGCTAATCCCATGATTAGCAGATAATCATACCATTTCCATTTCCTAGTGTATACTGTGAATAGTATTATACTTGATAAAAGGACAATAAAAAATTGGATTCTTGGAAAATCGAGCATTTTTAAAAATCGATTATCCGTATTTCTTAAAATTGAAAGAAAAGTGAAGGACACCGCAATTATGGCTATTATACAAATTATTATGTAAATCGTCTTTCTAAGTTTTTCCATCGGTTGACTTAATTATACGTTATACAATTAGCATAAAGGAATTGAAGCTTTTTGAGGCTTTAATAGCTATGGATAATCACAATCTATTTGAATTTTCCTTTTTTAATGTGGGAGCCAGTCTTTATTTTTTTCGTTCCTGGTCTATTGGATCAATTTTAGGTACTCTTTTTCCCTATCCTCAATCCAAACTTTCAGTAATTTAGTATTCAATTTAGAAAATTAGCTATAGTGCGTTAAGATTTTTTAAAAATAACTGATGGATGCCAGTTTCTTTAGGTTTAAGTTGAGTCATCTTAAAGCATTCTAATTAATTTCAGATGGTCTATTTCTTCTTTGATACAATTTAAAAAGCTTTACAAATGATAACAGTTCGACCTACTAATGGTGATTCCTAAAGCCTTTACCGCATCATGGTCTAGAAAGAACTTATACACTTGACTAATTATGATCAAGATTAATCGTGCTTGAACAATATTATCCATAATGGAATTTTCATATCCTATGGGATGTGTATATGCTAACTGTTTTTATTTTTTAGCCGATAGGAAAGAATTGTTGCTTTCACCGTTGGTATCCTGACAATAAAGCCTAAACCTACCACAACAGCATATATAATCCAGGTTTTCTCCAAAATAGCCACATGCAATAAACTTAGAATAATAGCAACGTAAGCCATGCTTTGCAGCTTTTTCCAGCTTGATTTTAGCCGCTTCATCGCTTTTCGATTGGATGTAAAGAGTAACGGAATTAATATCAATACGGCTACAAAGCCCAAGACATAATTTACTTGGGTAAAAGTTTCAGAAAATCCCTCAGCAGCTATAAATATGGCAAAGTGCAAAATACTCCAAATGGCAGTGGCTATACCCATAGCCTGGCGTACAAAAAGATTGGTTACCCCAAAAAGGATAAAAATTGGCGTTAGTGTTAATACAGCGGTCATCCATCTAATGGCAAACTCACCCGAAATATGGTACAGCATTTCAATATTCTCTTTGCTGTTCTCCATTGCCATATTGTCTAATGGGATTAGTGGCAATAGGGCTAAAGCCGCCACAATTATCCAACCATAATTTTTATTCAAAAACTGCATATTTCTTTTAATTTTGGGGTTTTAAATGCTTCTTTCAGCGTATTAGCTTGGGTTTTAAACTTTTCCATAACCTTTTTAAGTTGGACTATTTTCATTAATGCATCCTTATATTGGGCTTTCCTCTCCTTTTCTTTATGTTTGATTTGCTGCCACAAGTTGGGAATAGCCAATATTACTCATTATTATCTTTTTTGATCGTTATCAAAACAACTCTGCCATTACCTTCTGAGCTTAATTTGTATTTACTATTCTGTTTCACCACCTGTAAAAATTGATTGGTTTCTGCCATTTCAGCGTTATCGACATAAATAACCGTGTTGGTATGAAAGTTAGCTTCCAACATGCTAAAGAGAGGCAGGTAAAGGTTTTTCCATCCGTCAAGTAGCAAGAGGTCTATAGGTTCGACATGCCCTTTAAGCGTCTCCATTGCATCCCCAATTCTGGTTTCAATAATATGGTTTACACCTGCTTCCTTGAAACTGTTGATGGCACGTTCTGCTTTAGACTGAATCAGTTCGGTTGTAATAATATGACCTCTTGTTTCCAATGCTCCTTGAGCCAAAAAAAGAGTAGATATTCCAAATGATGTTCCGAATTCTACAATGTTCTTATGTCCATCTTTTATGATCAATTCTTTAAGGTGCTCACCTTGTTCTTTTGATATGGATAGTGCTACATCTTTAAAATCTAAGGGTTGCATAGGTCTAAATGCACTTTTGGCTACCCCTTTAAAGGCTTTGACCTTATCAAACCTCGTTTTTTCATAGAGCTGGTGGATGATCTGCTCTATCTGAATTTGTTCTTGACTAATCACGATTCCTTCCGTTTAAATAGGGGCCGCCTGATAGTCGCAACCCCCTATTCCTTCTATTTTAATTACAGTTAGCTTTTGCCTTTCTGGTCCTTTTAATCTGACTCAATCAATTTATAAGTATCACATCTCAATATGCTACTCTCTTTCCTATTAGCTTTGGAAATTGGATTAAAACCAATCTGCTCCTGGATCCCCTGGGAAGAAGGCCTCTGGTAAAGAAAGCATTAAACCACCTACCTTATAATTGGGGTAAAGCAATTGCAATTCATCTACTACTTCTTGTTGGCTGGTTGCATATCCTCCATTGGTAAGTTGCTGACTACCTTTTATAAGGGCTTGCGCGTTCATTAAATAATCGATATTTTCTTCAAGTACTTTGGCAACATCTGAACGAGAATCGTTATGTCCAACAAATAAGTGATTGTAGTTTGAAAATTCAGCTTTTAGCAAATTTAAACCTGTTACCCAGTTGTCTATTTCATCATCGGCATCGTTCGGAGTGTATTCCCTGAGATAAATGTGGGTAAGGTTATAAACCAAATCTCCAGGAAATAAGATTTTGTGTTCTTCATTGAAAAAGTATCCATTCTCTCCTGTTTCAGCATTTGATACCTTATTAAAAGTAAATTCTAGTTCGCCAATGGTTTGGTTGCCTGAAATGCCGATTACATTTTTTGAATATACATTGGTAAAATCTTCAGTATTGTTTAGCTGATTAGCTACGGCCGTTTCGGCGTAAAAATCCCAATCAGTAAAGCTTCCTGCACCTCCATAGTGGTCTCCATGATTGTGAGTGATAATCACAGCTCCTGGTTTGTTGATTTCATCTACATAAGTTTTCAGCTCGTCTGCAAAAACTGGTGCAGGTCCTAAATCTACAATTACTATGTTATTTTTAGTCTCTACTAGTGTTACGGTGTAAGGAGCAACATCAAAGTTAAAGGTATGATAACGTACCGTATTTTCAGTGATAACATTTACTTCACCAGTGCTAATCAATGCACTGGAAGGTGATGCGCCAAAATCTACCATTTCAATGCCTGGACTTTTGTCATCATCATTGTCACAAGCGGTAAACAGGGCCAAAGCAATCAATGCCATTCCCCAAAGGTTTAATCTTAAATACTTCATTTTTTATTTGCTTTAAATTGATGAAGCAAAGGTGAGAAATACAGAAGTATTGGTTTTTATCAAAATGGAAGTAAAAATGGTAAATGTGTAACCGAGAGCTTTAGCTATGGGTTTTGAATTCCTTTGGAGAAAGGTGGGTATGTTTTTTAAAGAACTTTGTAAAATTGGTCACTTCTTCAAATCCAGTGCTGAATGCCACTTCTTTTAAACTTTTATCGGTGCTAAGAATACTTCGTTTAATTTCCAAAATCACATATTGGTCAATAAAGGTTTTGGCCGTATCCAATGTCACTTCCCTTATAACTTGGTTTAAGTGCTTAGGAGATATGTTTAACCAACCCGCATAATCCTTTACATTACGGGTCTCCGTGTAACTTTTTTCTACTAAATTTTTGAAGTGGGTAAAAATCTGATGAAAATCATTTTTAATATTACGCCTAAATGCTCCTTGACTTTGTTGGTCTAATCGCAGCAAATAAAGCTCCAATAGCTTGGCAACAATGTTCATTTTCGCGTAATGATTTTCTGAGTTAAGCGCTTCTAAAGCATCAAAAAGAAAAGATTCATTGTATGAACTTTCCTCTACCAAGGGCTCTGAAACATGATAATTGTAGAGATGAGAAAGAAAATCGATCGATGACCTGGAAAAGTACTTAAGAACAAATTCTTCGGTAAACACAACCATATAACCCTGATAATTCAAGTCTTCTTCAAAAGCATGCACTTGATTCTTTGCGATCTTCACAACCGATCCTTTTTGAAGTGGGTACTTTTTTAAATCCACCTGATGGGTTCCTGTACCTTCGGTAACAATTAACAAGGCGAAAAAATCCAATCGATGTGGTCTTTTAGGATCGTGGTTTGGGTCTTCTTGAATCCTGCTAAAAAGTTCTGAAAGTTTAAGAAACTCGATATTGGTAGCACCTGCTGAGCTTTGAAATGATATGTTGGGAATATTTTTCAAAAGCAATAAATATCGTAATAGGTAGCATCCATGAAAGTTCAGAAGGAAATTCCAATGGGCTGTTTTTCAGTTAAAATAGATTCAAAGAAACTAAACCATTATAAGTAGCTTACCTTTTTATTTCGCCATCAACTCCTTCACTTTGCCATCAAGGGCCTCAAACATTAACATATGGCCTTCAGCATTAGGATGTAAATAGTCCGGCATCAGATCCTTAATCACTTTACCGTTTTCGTCGTAATAAACAGAACTTATGTCTATATAATGAACATTAGGTAGCTCCTCAGGGAATTTAGAAACGATATTGTTTGTCGCTTTATTGATATTATCTCTATGGTTGGGTTTGTAGCCATAGGGTAAAATGCCCATAATAAGGATTTGAGTATGGGGCAGTTTTTCGTTTAGTATGGTACAGATTTTCTTAATCCCTCCAGCCAATTCTTCAGCAGTACTCACACTTAGAAAATGGTTGCCATCGGTATTGTTCGTTCCAATCAAGAGCAGGGCTACTTTGGGGTTTATATTTTCCAGTGAACCATTCTCAAGTCTCCAAATCACATTTTCCGTTCTGTCTGCGGAAATACCCATGTTTATTGCCTTGTAGGTATTAAGGTACTTTTCCCAAACAGCATTTCGGTCCTCATTGTCCAATGAATGAAAAATAGAATTGCCAACAAGAATCAATTCAGCATACTGATTAAGACGACCTAATATTGTTTCGTGCCGTTTCACCCAGCCTTCGTCCTCCTTTTTTACAGCCATTGCAGCAGGGTTTTCTACTGTTTCAGTGAGCTTTATAATTTCAACTTCGGTGCTTTTCTCTTTGGTTTCACAGCCGAATACGATAAAGACAGTTACCAGGTAAAGTAAAAATTTATTCATTGTTTTTTAAAGGTTAGTATGATCCGTTTATCGTTTGCTGGACATTTATTGATTTAAAACCTGGTATCGCTTTTATTTATACAATTGGCTTTGTTGTTCTTGCTTACCATCATTAAACCTAAGTTAAAACATGTTTCCTTTTGGTGCAACCATTACTTGCAACAGAGGGATAATTATTATTTATCAGGATATAATGTCATTTTGGGCTCCAAGTATTTTAGGCTACATAAAGCTAATACAGTACACGGAACGCTATTGTAATATTTTTTGACTCCAGCTAAAATTGTGGATAATCAAAAAGAGAGAACCTTTTCTACTAGAAAGGCTTCTACCCTACTTTCGATGAGTGGCTTTTTCCTAAAAAAGTGATGGCGCCTATCAACTTCTCCAATCTTATAAAATTCTAAGGAAAAGATCCATTTTGCTACCTTCAACCCAGCTCAGCCACCCATTCGATCACAACATCACCCAATCCCACAATCACCCTTCTCACTCAATCACCACATCACTTCCTCACCCCCATCACCAAATCACCCCATCACCTATTCCTCCTTAAACCTTTGACTAGAAATGGCTTCCGAAACCATCAAAGCCCGATCGAAGCATCTGAAATAATTCAATTCTCCATTAATATTTAATCCTAGCAGTAAAGTACTGGAACCTGCGGCAGACTGGAAAAAAGGACTAAACCGACCCCAGCCAAATTGCCTGTGCTCTCCCCCGTCATTGAAACGGCCATCTGTTACAAATTCTATGACATTTGGACCTCCATCTATAAGGGTACTAACTTGGTGTTGGGTATTTGGTTGTATGGTATTCGGATCACTGCTCCAAACAACATGCGTTTGTCCATCGTTCATCTTAAAAGCAAGGTTGTTTTTGTCCGAAATGCTTACCCACCAACCTTTGCCAGAAGCATCTCTTGTATCGGCCAACACCTGCCCTTCTTTTATTTCATGAAGTAAAAATCCCAGTTCTATGGTAAAGCCAGCATTGGTGCTTTTCCCTCTGTAATCAGCGGTATTGGTATCCCTAACTCTAAAGGTTGGCGTAGCTGGTGCCGGAAGTTTTTGCGGTAAGCTTTTACCCTGGCCTGACCAATTGATCAGCAAGCCATCCCTCACCCGTACAGGTGATTCAAATTGGCCCCATAGGCGCTCCAGAAAGGCATTGTCAATTTGGTGGACACGTGCAATGTCTTTCTGCGTTTCGGTAATAAAATAGTTACCACCCTCTTCCATCAGGTCAGGATAACTCATTCGCACCAATGGATCATCATCGTATAGTAAAATCTCCGGTTGGCTCCATTGAATCACTTTCCCACCTTCGCCATCTACTTCCACGCCTCCTGCCATCCAAACCGGATTTCGGTCATTGTAGCCGATTGATCCTGGATTGGGATGTTCTCTGATAAACTTGCCCCCATGGTTGTGAAACCAGTAGAGGTATTTACCATTTTCACATTTCCAGGCAAAATTGGCTGCCCTTGGATTTTTCATCAAGCGGCCATCTGCAAACTTCATGTATTGCGGTTTGTCCCAGGTTTTCCCCTGATCCCTACTGTAACTGTACACCGGATGCCCATCCAATGAGCGGTAAACCACAAAAAAAGAACCATCACTTAACACGGAATAGCTATGCTCTGCTGCTATTGGCCCGCCATTCTCTGGCGTTCTCAGGCCTATGTCTCCTTCAGGTAAGGTATTCCAATTGGCATTAGCTGGATCAGACACGGTTAAAAGGTTGTCACTTTTTAATAAGACACCTTCATTTGAGGTAAAAAAACCATTTCCAAATCCACCTACTTTAGTCAAGGGAACAAAAGCACTTCCTTCGTGAGCAAAAGCCTTCCCTACATTCCAAAAAAATCTTATATCTCCTTTGTAAGGGTTGTTTCTGTCGATTTCAAATTCCCTAACGGGTATTGTATACCTTTTCTGGGACCAGGATTTTCCATCGTCATCCGAATATTTAAAAACATAATAGCCCTGACTATCTACTCTCTTTACAATCCCATCTTTATAAGGTGGGTCATCTCCTTTGACTTCTCTGATGTTATCGGTATTGTGGTTGTAGAACACATATATTCGTCCAGAAGGAGCTTTTAAAAGTACGGCATAGGAAGCCTCTGGCCCATTATCCGGTTCTACTTCAACTATTTCTTCCCAGGTTTTACCCTGATCAAAACTGCGTTGACTAATAATCTGTTGCCCAGCCGCTCCTTCATGGCCAGATCCGGTGGTCATCACGCACAACCATGCTCCATCCTCCGTTTTTACGATATAAGGCTGATCACTATAGCTTTTGTCAGGTATGATGGTACCATTTTTAATATTTCTCCAATCGTTCGACTGGGCATTCACCGTCATTAAACTTCCCATCAAAACACAAATTAAAACCATCGACCCCAAGGGGAAACTATGGCTTATATAAGAAAATCTATAGATCGAAGAGTTGAAAAAATTGTAAAACCTATGCATAAATTTTTGGCTGTTTGTTAAGGTTTGAAATTGAATATTTGTTGGTTTATGCGTAAAATAATTTGTCACGGAAGTAAATCGAGGGTTCTTTTTAAAGCGATCAATTATAACCAGAAATGGAAGTTAAACTTTCCTAGTTGTCATTCATAGACTAGGTCAATATATCCTTAACCACATGCCCTGAAACATCGGTTAACCTAAACCTTCTGCCCAGGTGTTTGTAGACCAACTTCTCATGATCCAGTCCAAGTTGGTGTAAAAGCGTTGCTTGAAAGTCATGCACGTGGACAGGATTCTTCGTTATGTTGTAGCCAAACTCATCCGTTTCGCCATAAACGATTCCAGGTTTAACACCCCCTCCTGCCATCCATATGCTAAAACACCTTGGATGGTGGTCTCTTCCGTAATTGTCTTTGGTTATTTCTCCCTGACTGAAGTTGGTCCGCCCAAATTCTCCTCCCCAAACAACCAATGTTTCATCCAATAAACCCCTTTGCTTAAGGTCTTTTACCAAGGCAGCAGAAGCCTGATCCACATCCATCGCTTGGCCGGTGATCTCTTTTGGTAAATTCACATGCTGATCCCAACCCTGGTGATAGAGTTGAACAAAACGCACCCCATTTTCTGATAATTTTCTAGCCAGCAAACAATTGGCAGCAAAAGTTCCAGGCTTTTTACAGTCTTCCCCATACATGTCTATGATGCTTTGGGGTTCTTTGGAAATATCCAATGTTTCAGGCACCGTAGTTTGCATGCGGTAGGCCATTTCATATTGCTGAATTTTGGTGTTGATCTCGGGATCATGGATGTCTTCATAAGACCACTGGTTCAATTGAGCCAATTTATCCAACATTTGACGCCTGTCGGATCGGTTTAGTCCTTTTGGGTCTTTAAGGTACAATACTGGGTCTTCCCCACTACTGAATTGTACCCCTTGGTGTATTGAATCAAGAAATCCATTGGACCACAATTTTGAATAAACCCCCTGACTATTGCCTTCACCTCTTGAAATCAATACCGTAAAAGAAGGCAGGTTTTGGTTTTCACTTCCCAGGCCATAACTCAACCATGAACCCATACTTGGTCGGTTTCCTTGCTGGGCCCCAGTTTGAAAAAAGGTCAGGGCAGGGTCGTGATTGATGGCCTCAGTATGCATGGATTTGAGTATGCAAATGTCATCGACAATTTCAGCCGTTTTGGGGAATAGGTCGCTTACCCAAGCCCTGGATTCCCCGTATTGTTTGAAGTCCACAAAAGAGCCTACCAGAGGCAACGAATCCTGGTTAGCGGTAAAGCCAGTAAGTCTTTGGTCCCCACGGATAGAGGCAGGTAAATCCTGACCCTGCATGTCCCTAAGTTTGGGTTTGTAATCAAAAGACTCCAATTGGGAAGGGGCACCATTTTGGAACAGGTAAATCACCCGCTTTGCTTTTGGTGCAAAGTCAGGTAAACCCGGAATGGCCATTTCCAAGTCATTGTCCCCTCTGACTCGGTCGAACAGGTCGGGCATAAGCAATGAGCCTAAGGCTACACTTCCAATACCCAAACTCAATTTTGACAAAAACCTTCTTCTGTTTCTATTCAACCCATATTCTAAAATCTCCTTCTCCATATTTTTTTAAGATCTGCTTATGGATTCCTCCATATTGTACATAGTAGAGATTACTTGCATAAGGGCAGCTACAGGTACCCGATTCACATTTTCATCCTGTGGATATTCACCTATCGATGCCAATTCAAGGGCATCCTCCTCCGAAGTAGAATTCAGCTTGTTTTTATAGTAGGTTTCCAACAGTGCCAACTCTTTGGCTTTGGGTTTTCTACAAAGAATTAATCGAAATGCTTGGCTTATTTTCTCCTTATCGGTTGATTTTTCGCTGAGCAGTTTGGAAGCCAGAACTCTGGAAGCCTCAAGCACTGTAGGGTCATTCAGCATTACCAATGCCTGCAATGGAGTATTGGTAAAGGATCGTTCGGTTTCACATTGATCCCTGTTGCTCGCATCAAAGATCAACATAGAAGGTGCCGGTACTGTCCTTTTCATAAAAGTATACAAGCCCCTTCTGTAAAGATCTTCGCCATGGTCCTGGGTATATTCAGCTAAAGTAGAGCCTCCAGCAGTCGCAGCCTCCCAAAGGCCGTCCGGTTGGTAAGGTTTTACACTACGTCCACCAATTTCCGGCACCAAAAGTCCACTGGAGGCCAATACCATGTTTCTAATAAACTCAGCTTTCAAATGATTGCGGGAAGCATAGGTATAGTATTTATTTTCCGAATCACGGTTCCTCTTTTGCTGACTTATAGTAACAGATTGCCTATAGGTCGCAGACATCACGATTTGCTTTATCAGCCGTTTCATGTTCCAGCCATTTTCCACAAAATCAATGGCCAGCCAGTCCAACAGTTCTGGATGACTGGGTAATTCTCCTTGCATGCCAAAATCACCAGTGGTGTTGACTATTCCTCTTCCAAAAAACTCTTTCCAAACTTTGTTCACAAAAACCCTGGATGTAAGTGGGTTCTTTTCATCAAATAACCACCTGGCCAGGCCTAGTCTGCTTTTGGGGTATTTGGCATCGAAGCTTAAAATGGATTCTGGGGTCGAAGGATATACGGCTTCTCCAAAAGCATTGAAAACGCCTCTTTCTAATATATAATTGTTCCGGATTGTATCCAATTCACCCATTACTGAAACAATTAAAGTGCTGGTATCCTTTTTATTCACAAAGGATAAGATGCCTTCTGCATCTTCATCTGTAATTTCTATAAAAGGCTTTTTGGCATAGGAATTAGGTGTACCAGCCAGTGGATCAATCGGGCTTGTAGAGGTCCTCAACTCATCGATATTATTGAAAAAAGAAAACATTTCATAATAATTCTTCTGGGAGATAGGATCAAATTTATGGTCATGGCAGGCTGCGCATTCATAAGTAATGCCCAGCAACGCTTTGCCTACAGTATTGGTTCTATCGGTCACGTAGGTTATTCGGTATTCCTCCTCATCCACAGCTCCCTCCTCAGTTATTTTATGGTTCCTATTGAAACCGGTAGCTAAAATTTGTTCTTTGGTAGGATTTTCTAATAGGTCACCAGCCAGTTGCCAAGTAATAAAATCTTTAAAGGATAAATTTTTATTGAAAGCATGGATTACCCAATCTCTCCATGCCCATTGGGTTCTAAAATTATCCAATTGATAGCCATAAGAATCTGCATACCTGGCGATATCCATCCAATAAACGGCCATCCGCTCACCAAACGAATTTTGGGCCAACAAATAATCCACCATGGCTTCATAGGCTTTAGGATCTTCATTGTTATTAAACTCATCCATCATTTCCAACGTTGGTGGCAAGCCTGTTAGGTCAAAACTCAATCTTTTGAGTATATTTTCTTTGGTTGCGGGAATATTGGGATGCAATCCTAAACCTTCCTGCTTTTTAAGGATGAAATAGTCAATCTCATTGACCACCCAATTCTTTTCTTTTACCTTAGGAAGCTCAATGTATTTGGGAGGTTCAAAAGCCCAGTGTTTCTCATAAACTGCCCCATCTTTTATCCATTTTTTTATTAGTTCCACCTCTCTATTGGTCAATTTGAGGTTTGAATCAGCAGGAGGCATAATTTGGCTCTCATCGTCTGAATTGATACGAAGGTAAACCTCTGATTGGTGCGGTTTACCCGGAACAAAAGCATAGGCATCTGGGTTTTCTGCCAAAGCCATGTAGGCTTCACTTTCCAAGTCCAACCTTAATCCTGCTTCTCTCGCATTGGCATCAGGTCCATGACAAGCATAGCAATTGTCGGAAAGAATGGGGCGTATGTGAAAATTATAACTTACCACATCTGGAAACGGCTCCAGACCTGCTTCTCCCGCCTCTTTACTGGCACATCCAACGATTGAAAGGAAGATAAACCCAAACGATAGGTTAATAATTAAGTTGGTTTGTTTATTCTTTTTCATTGGTATAAGTTCTCTCTTCTTTTTCATTTTTTTTCATACCAGTTCAAACACAGAAGAGAACATGTTGAATATAATAAGAACAGCAGGCATCTCAAAATTAACTTTTTTAAAAGGTTTTATTTATAGTACATATGCACCTAGCATCTTTAAAATTCCAAACAATTATCCATAGGCTAAAGTAAAGTGAGCTATGTTGCAATCTTTTATAATTTTGGATATTATTTTACCCTATCAGCTCACGCATCCCTACTTCAATAACAAAATAATTTTTATTAAAAATTTAAATTATAAATTTTTAATAGTACTAAATTTTGATAAATTTTGTTTTTATCCATATATTATTTTGTCACCTTGTTTATTCGACCTGAAGGATAGAGAAAAATCAGTTTCAAGACTGAATTTTATCAGGTTTCTATAAGTAATGATGGCTTATTTTCGATGACCAATTATAGCGATGGCTATGAAGGTAAATAGCAAGTATTGATTATTTCAGTATAGAATTTTATGGTCTCGATAACGGGGAAATTTAGTGAAATGGCTCCCCTATGAGTAAAAAGTCTCTACGAGTCAAGTAAAAAAAGGTCCGAACTAAAAACAATCAGGCAAATGCGCAAATAATCAATTCAGACAATCAGTATTCCATAGACAGCTCATTAAATCCAATTATTATGAAAAGATTTATTTTTAAGATTGTAGCAACAATTTTATTGTTCTTCTTCCAGCAATACAGCTTTGCTCAATTTTCATTTGATGGGCAGATGCTTGTCCGTAGCGAATACCGTCATGGATACAATAAGTTGCTAAATGAAAATGCAGATCCCGCAGGTTTTATAGCGCACAGGGCAAGAATTCAAGCGAATTATAAGATCGATCGACTTAATTTTTTCATGAGCATACAGGATGTCCGTACATGGGGAAGTAGTTCTACGGCCAATACTTCGGACAATTATTTGTCTGTACATGAGGCCTGGGCTGAGGTTAATTTTGGTAAAAACTGGAAGCTAAAACTGGGAAGACAAGAGTTAAATTATGACAATGCAAGGTTTTTAGGCAACTTGGATTGGGCCCTTCAAGCAAGGTCCCACGAATTTGCTTTGATGAAGTACGAAAACCAAAATGCCAAATTCCATTTTGGTTTTGGTTTTAATCAGGACAGCCAAAAAATTAGTGACCATCTTTTTACTACACCCAATCAATACAAAGCTGCACAATTTGCCCGATATGAAAACAATGCAGGTAAATTTACCTACGCCCTACTCTTTTGGAATGATGGTAGGCAGTACCAGGAAACAAATAATATTAACTACACGAGTCAAGGAATCCGCTATTTACAAACATTGGCCTTACCAACCCTAAAATACACTCTTTCAGCAACACAGCTTTCTGGCTATTTCTATTACCAAATTGGAAAAGACGTCTTCAATAGGTCAACTTCTGCTTACGATTTAAGTGCACATATCACCCAAAAATTAACTGAAAATAAGGAATCGGGAACAAAATATACTGTTACTGCAGGCTTTGAACTGTTAAGTGGAACACCAACAAATGACCAACAGAAAAACAAGTCATTCGCACCTCTTTATGGGACCAACCATGCCTTTAACGGTTTTATGGATTTGTTCTACGTGGGTAATCATATTAATTTTGTAGGTTTGAGGGACATTTATCTCAGGTCGCGGTACAATTTTGATGCGAACTTTTGGATACAAGGGGATTACCATCATTTAGCCAGTTCTGCAACCATACTCGAAGAGCTTTATAGTGGTCCAGCGTTGGACAAGGGTTTTGGTTCGGAGATTGACCTTTCTTTCGGTAAGGTGATCAGTGAATCCATTTCCATTCAAGCAGGTTATAGTCAATTCATTGCATCTGATACTTTTAAACATGTTCAGAACAATGGTAGCCTCAAAAACAATCAGAATTGGGCTTATATAATGTTTGTATTCAGGCCAAATAATAAAGTCAAATTTATAGGAGTTCCACTATAAATAAGTTATCCATAGACCCAATGGCATGTGTTCATTTCAAATTTCTTTCTAGGTTAAATTCATCGAGAGCCAATATTGCTTACTAGAGCGATTGAATAGAATGCTAAATTTTGGTTTTGTATAATAAAATTAATTCCCAATAGAATAAAACTGGGCAAGACCATGGATGCCAGGAAATATATAAAAGCTTTGCAAGTGAAAAAAAATTGAAGTCCTTACAAAGGTGATAGAAAATATGAAGCAGGTTGAACGACCATTATCCCTCCTATTTTGCTACTATAAAAGCGTTTCTCTTTAGAACGAAGAATATTTAGACTTGAACCTATACCCTACTCTAATGAAACTACCGATTGTTCTTGCATTACTTTTCTTAAACACTTTTTCTTTTGGACAGGAAATTAGCATTCCAAATGGTTATGAATTGCTTGCTGAAATTGAGGGAGATTTGGACAAGGATAAGGTAAACGAAAAAGTCCGCGTATTTGAAACTTCCCAACCTTCTGAATATGGAAATGTCAGGGAAATTCAAGTGCTAAAATGTTATGCCGGAAAATGGACGGTCTGGCAAAAATCGAGCAAAGCCATTTTAAAAAGTCAGGAGGGCGGCATTATGGGTGATCCTTTCGAAGAAATAGCAATTGATAATGGAATTTTGACAATAAGTTTTTCAGGTGGTAGTAGTTGGAAATGGTTTTATAAAGACAAATACCGGTTTCAAAACAATCAGTTTGAACTTATAGGCCATACTAGTGTTTATGGCAAACTTTGTGAATATTGGGCAAATTTTGATTTCAATATCTCCACGGGAAAAATTAACTACAAAAAAGAATACGAAGATTGTGAGAAAGATCAGGAAATCTATAAAACGGAAGCAGAATCATTCTATTACAAAGGGGTAAAGATAAACCTAAGCAATAGGAACCTAAAAAAAGTAAAAATTAAATCACCAAAATACAAAGAAGAGTTTTATCTCTAAAGATTTTTGTGAAGATGAGTTCAAAATGAACTTAAAATCTCGTTTTAAAGGATACTATAAAAAAGAAATGAAAAAGCAGTTTTTAACTGAATAACGATTGGTCATTCTTCAGATTATAAAAACTGCTTTTCCCATATTTATTTATTTTTAGGTTCACCAATAACGGTTTTCATAAATGCTACCTCTCCGGTATCCACATCATAATAACCACCCGTCATTCCAATTTCGCCATTTTCATAAAGCTCTCTTAAAACAGGGCTTTCTTGTAATATCAAATCCATGGTAGAAATTACGTTCTGCTTTTCAACAGCTCTAATAAAAGCCGCGTCGGTTTTTTCAGTACCAGGCATTTTGCTTGTAACGTCATCAATAGCAGGATTAACCTTATCCAATAAACCTGTTAGGTTTCCTATTTTTACGCCTGCACATGCACCTTTTATTGCACCGCATTTACTATGACCTAGCACTACTATTTGCTTTGATCCAGCAAGCTTACAGGCAAATTCCATGCTTCCCAAAATGTCCTTATTTATAACATTCCCAGCAATTCTAACACTAAAAATGTCGCCCAAGCCTTGGTCAAAAACCAATTCGGCTGATGTCCGACTATCAATACAACTCAAGACAACTGCAAAAGGAAACTGCCCATCTTTGGTGTCATTTACTTGCTCTAGTAGGTTTCTATTAATTTTAAGATTACTTACAAATCTTTGGTTGCCTTCTTTTAAAATGGTCAGAGCCTTGGCTGGTGTCATTGTGGCCTGGGTTTCTGCGGTATGTGCTTTCATTGTTTAGTTTCTTTTATAATATGGGTCTCAATACATCCAAAAAAGGAAAATAATAATTGAATTATTGGTGAAATTAATATAAATCTTGACGCTTTGTTGCTTTCCATCCAAATTATAAGACTAATTTTTAAGTTCACGACAGTCAAATTTCCTTATAGAATTCAGCAAACATCCAATTACTATTCCTAGTAAAATTAATTGTTAAATAACTGGCTGATTTTTTCTTCTGACAAAAGATTCTTGTCTATGTAAACTTTATTATTCGTATCAATATCGTTGTCAAGGCGATAGGCATCTTTAAAACCTACTAAAATAACCTTTATACCTTTTTCCTCAGCATTCACCATCTTAAATTCATAAATTAAATCCAAAACATCTTGGGCGATGTATACTGTATCGGAGGCATTTATGATAACATTGGAATTATTAGGGAGCTTATTTAAGGTAAGTTTAATTGCCGCCTTGTTAAGAAAAGAAACTTCTTGCGCCAAATCAACATGAATAACATCACCACTTGAATATTCCTCTTTTCTAAAAAAGTAAGCTTTTTTAATATTACCCCTAAGAATGAAAATCACACTAATTATCATTCCCAAAGCTACCCCATTTAACAAACCAAGGAAAACTACGGCCAATAAGGTCAATATAAATGGAATGAACTGATATTTTCCCCGCTCCCAAAAATGTTTAAAAGTAGCAGGATTTGCCAATTTATACCCGATCGTTAATAAAATGGCTGCAAGTGTTGCCATAGGAATCATATTAAGAAAAGCAGGTATACTCAACACGCAAATAAGCAGAAGAAAACCATGTATAATAGCTGACATCTTGGTTTTCGCCCCAGAATTTGCGTTGGCGGAAGACCTTACAACAACAGAAGTCATGGGCAAACCTCCTAAAATCCCACTTATGATATTCCCTACACCCTGTGCTTTTAATTCGACATTTGTATTGACAAATCTTTTTAATGGATCCAATCTTTCAGTCGCTTCTATGCATAGAAGGGTTTCTATAGAGGCAACTATGGTGATGGTTATGGCAACAATCCATACGCCAGGATTAAAAATGGCCTCATAGGATGGAGAAACAAATATTCCTTTAAATTCTTCTATACTCTTAGGAACAGGAAGGCTAACCAAATATTCAGAGGTGACTGCAAAGGTACTATCAGTTAAAATAAATATTCCGTTTATGACTATCCCCGTTATAACAGCCACCAATGCCCCAGGAACTAATTTTAGCTTTTTCAAAGCAGGCGTTTTTTGCCATGTGATAAGTACGGCCAAAGAAGCAACTGTTATAATTAGAATTCCAGGCTGTATGTCCTGAAAGGCCGCAAATATATCTGCAAAAATCCCTAGTCCAGAACTGATTTCAACGTCAGAACCCAAGGCAAGGGGGATTTGCTGGATAAATATAATTACTCCTATCCCTGCAAGCATTCCTTCGATTACATTTGAAGGGAAATAATTTGAAATAGTTCCTGCTTTCAATAAGCCTAAAAGCAATTGCATAGCGCCGGCTAAAATAACAGCAATTAGAAAGGATTCATAGCCAAGATCAGCTATGGCAACAAATACTATTGCCGTCAAGCCAGCTGCAGGACCTGAGACACTAATGTGAGACTGACTTAAGAATCCAACAACGATACCACCAATGATTCCAGTAATGATTCCTGAAAATAATGGTGCACCAGATGCCAATGCTATTCCCAAACACAATGGCAGTGCCACTAAGAATACTACCAAACCTGATGCAACATCTGATTTTAGATGTGCAAATAGATTATTACTTTTCATGTAAAATTATTATGAGTTTAAAATTCTTACCTTAACAAAATTAATATTTGATTAGGCAGATAGATAAAAAACCAATGACAATGAGAATCGCCATGGACTAACGGAAGAATTATGAAAACTCAGGAGGTGGGACAATTATGCCCGGACTATGGAGACTTGATAATATCGTTTGAAAATTAATGCTAGATGAAAATTTGCTAATGAAAGAATGTTCAGGTAGGAAATTATCGGACGTAAAAAAATCGTCAATGTCCAATTCACTTTTTACTTCATTCTCTTTTGTTTCCTCTTCAGCAAATGAAAAAATCATAGAAATATTTACATCTTCATCTATTGCAGTGACTATAATGGTAGGCACAAACAACAAGGATAGGAAAATTCCTAAAAATGCAAAAGCAATGTTTCTATATGTTCTTTTATCGAATATCAATCTTAAAATTTGAGAACGCAATATAGTGAATAACACAAAATTTAACGAATCCTATTTAAAAATGTTTAGATTTTTTCTACTTTTTTGCTCTTTTAGTTTAAAAAGGGCTGTTATTTTAAAATAATGAAAAAGGTTTTTAGTTAAGAATCAAATCTTTAACAATAGGCATTTCTAAAGCAGAATCTTAACAATCGATCAAAATCAAACCATGCCATCACCAATTTAGGCTAGCTCTACTTTGGGGAAGTTTGATTGTTTTTTCAAACTTCCCTGTCTTACCTTAGATTTCCAGCTACTAGCAGCATTGGTTTCAAAAGGGAATGTTATTCTTTCTCCCTCCTTCCATCCAAAAGATGAATTACTTTATTGCCATAAGCAGCATTCTTTTCTGAATGGGTTACTTGAATGATGGTGACCCCCTCCTTGTTTAATTGCTTAAAAAGCTCCATAATTTCCTCACCTTGTTTGGAATTTAAGTTTCCTGTTGGTTCATCAGCCAAAATTAACTTTGGCTTTCCAATCAATGCCCTTGCGACTCCTACTAATTGCTGTTGCCCACCGCTTAGTTGAGCCGGAAACAAGTCTTTTTTTCCTACAATATTAAACCGATCCAACATATCTGCAACAAGGGCTTTACGTTCGGATCCAGTATGCTTTTTATAGAGCAATGGCATTTCCAGGTTTTCATAAACTGTCAATTCATCAATCAAATGGTAGGCCTGAAAAACAAAGCCAATGTATTGTTTGTAAAGTGCGGCACGGTGCTTTTCCTTTAACTGATGAACAGGTTCATCCATAAAATTGTATTTACCTTCATCAAAAGCATCCAACATGCCGATCACATTGAGTAAAGTTGATTTTCCTGATCCAGAAGGGCCCATGATGGAGATAAAAGCCCCTTCCTCCACCTCAAAATTGATATCTTTTAATAAAAAAACCCTTCGTCCTCCTTGTTGGACCCATTTGAAAATGTTGCTTAATTGTATGAGCATGGTTTCAATTTATAATATAATGTTTGAATGTATAGGTTATTCTTCTTTTAATGCTTCCACAGGATTGGACATTGCAGCTCTAAAGCTTTGCCAACTGACCGTCAAAAATGCAATAGCAATGGCAGCAGTGCCTGCTAAACCAAATACCCACCAACTGATAGTAGTTTTATAGGCAAATCCCTCCAGCCACTTGTCCATGCCGTACCATGCAATTGGTACTGAAATTAAAAATGACAGCAGTACCCATTTCAGAAAATCCTTGTTGAGTAAGAGTAAAATCTCGGATACTTTGGCGCCATTCACTTTGCGGATGCCTATTTCTTTGGTCCTCTTGGCCATGGCATATGTTGCTAAAGCAAACAAGCCCATGCAAGACAATAGGATTGCTAGGATAGAAAACCAAGCCACTAGCTTATTGATTTTAATGTACTCTTTGTATTGCTCATTGAGCTTGTCATTGGCAAAATAAAACTTAGGTGCTAATCCTGAAAAAGCAAGACCCCATTTTTGTTTTAACAGATCAAGCACCTGCATGCTTGCTCCTTTCCGAGCTTTTATAGAAAAGTATCCCCAATTGGTAAAATCTTCTTGTTCAGAAAATATATGGGCCAGAGGTTGGGCCTTGTGTTGGACCCCCTGGTAACTAAAATCATCCACTATCCCAACCAATTTTCTAATTTCACCCGTAACTGAACTTTCATTTAAGACCTGACCACTTGCTACTTTAAAGCCTAGTTCTTGGGTAGCTGTCTTGTTAAGTACAATTGCATTGTCGTAATTTACAGCCCCTTTTTCAAAGCCTTCACCGGACAAAAAATTGATGCCAAAGGTTTTGAAATAATTTTCACCTACATAGGCTTTTCGTAGGTGTATTGACGCTACTAAATGATTCCCTTGAGGATAAAAAACATTGTAGTTTTCGCTATAAAAGCCAGGGATACACTGGGAAAAACTTACCGTTTCCACTAGAGGGCTTGCTTCCATTTCCGCTGCAATCCGCTTGTATCCATTGCTGGTCTTTTTCATATCGGGAAATTGCCAAGGTTGCAATTCTGTAATGATTACATTTTCCGTATCAAAAAGTGGATCTTTTTCCATCATGGCGTTGACTTGCTTTCTAACCAAAAATGTTCCTGAAATCAAGACAATAGCAATGGCAAATTGAATGACGATAAGAGAGTGTCTAGCAGCTGAAGATCTGTTTCCTGAAAAGGAAAAGCCTTTTAAACTTTCTGTTAATTTTCCTTGGGCCCAAAACAAGGAAGGTATTAGTCCTGATAAGCCCCCTACTATCCCCCAGATTGTGATGGGAATCCATAGAAAAACCGGGTTTTGAAATGGGGTAAAATGTAAATCTGTTTCAAAAAGGGAATTGAAGGTGGGTAGAAATAGGGCCATTAAGCTTAAACCCAAAAGCAGGGCAATAAAACTAACGGCAAAAGATTCGGTCATTATTTGTCCAAATAGCTGACTTTTGCTGGCGCCATGTACTTTCTTGATCCCAATTTCCTTCATTCGAGAGAGTACACTGTTTATAGTTAAATTAATAAAGTTTACAATTGCTATACTGATGATGCCAAAAGCGATAATGCTAAGGATCACAATAAGCGTTTGATTGGACTCTTCGGCTTCGTGGTATTCGCCAAAAGGCATCAGGCTAATGACTGTTTCATTTTGACCTACTGGTAGGTAATTTTCTTTGACAATTTGCTGTAATTTTCCATGGATTGATTCCGGAACAATACCCTCTTTTAATTGCACATACGTAATGGAAAAAAGATTGTACCAGTCATGTACATCCTTTATCCAAGGGGAAATTTCTTCCCCAGTATCATAGGAGGCTACAATATCAAATTTCTCGGAAGAATTTGAAGGGATGTCTACTACCCCTTTAACTTCCAAAAACACATCCTCAAATTTTATTTGCAGTTTTTTACCCAAAGCAGGTTCATAACCAAAGTACTTTTTAGCAAAATCTGAGCTGATTACTACCCCATATTTTTCCTTTATAGCATTCTTTGCTGAGCCTTCTAAGAATGGAAAAGTAAATACGGAGAAAAAACCTTCGTCCACGTAATGAATATTCTCCTGAAAAGCCACCTCTCTATAACTCATTCGAAACCCTTCCCAATCAAAGATCCTTGTGCCATTTTCAATTTCAGGCAAGTCTTCCAATAATTTGGGTAATAATGGTCCCTTGGTCTGAAAAGCATTATCATCCCTTACCCTATAGATGTTTTCGAAATTGTCATGAAAGTGATTGTAAGTAAGGTCATTGTGAACATAAAGTGCCAACAGTAAAAATGAGGCAATGCCTATACCCAATCCAAAAGTATTGATCAGAAAAGTCCCTTTATTATTTTTAATATTTCGGAAGAAAATTTTCAAGTTATGTCTTAGCATTATTACTAGATTTATTTTTTAATTCTTGAGCAGCAGTTCGATTATTACAGGGCTTAGCCTTAATAGGTATTGGAAATTTAATTTTAAAATCCGAGTGAAATTTTATTCATCACTCAAGGAGTCAATAGGGTTGGAAATTGCTGCTTGAAAACTTTGCCAACTAACAGTCAGAAGCGCTATCAATAATGCAGTTATTCCAGCCAAAACAAATAGCCACCAGCTAATTTCAGCCCTATAAGCAAAACCTTGTAGCCATTTGTGCATGACAAACCATGAAATAGGCACTGCAGCTAAAAAGGCTACCCCTACCCACTTTATAAAATCCTTGTTCAATAGTTGTAGAATTTGGCCTACGCTTGCACCATTTACTTTCCGTATGCCGATTTCCTTTTTACGTTGCACCACGCTATAAGAGCTTAAACCAAAAAGCCCCATGGAAGCAATCAAAATGGCCAGAATGGTAAAAATTTGAAAAGCCATGGCAAATTGACGGTCTTGCTTGTATTGATTCGCGAAATTCTGATCTAAAAAAGTATAATTATAGGTACTCTCAGGAAATACCTGATGCCAAATATTGTCTAATTGATCCAGTGTTTGGGCAGTACTAGCCATACTTGCTGACCGCTTGTCTAGCTTCACCAAAACATTTGCTGTATTATTATTGTGGGTAATAAGAAAGGGCTCAATTGGAGATTTCAATCCAAAATGGTGGTAATCTTTTAAAATACCATTTATAGTCCATTCCTGATCCCAAAATCTAATCGTCTTACCTGTAGCACTGTTCCTATCGGTTATCCCAATAAAATCTGCCATTTTTTCATTGATTACGATATTGTTGCTTCGTCCCATTGCTGTTTGAGAAAAAGGCTCACCAGCAACAAATTCCATCTGCATCAAATCAAAATATTCAGGTTGGGCGGCATAATTATACCAAACCTGTTTGACATCTTTTCTACCATCTGGAAAAATTACGCCAATATTAGAATTCAAATTTCCAAAATTATCCCCTGGATAAGTCTGTGCCAAAGCCACATTTTCTACAGACGGACTTTTCTTTAGTTCTGAGACAAGCGTATTGAATGCCACGTGCAATAAAGAGTCATTATTGCTGTTCAAAACCCTACCATTTAAACTTACCAAATTATCTAATTTTGCGCCTATGGGTCTATTTTGAAGGTACCTTATTTGCTTTTTTGCCATAAAAGCGCATGTTAATAAAGCAATGGTAGCTAAAAATTGACCTGTTATCAATGCTTTGCGCATATTGAAGCCATTCGTTGAAATATGCAATTTCCATTTGAGAACCTTAACAGGTTTATAACTGCTCAATACAAAAGCTGGGTAGAATGACGAAAGAAACACTCCAACCAGTATAAAACAAAAATAAGGTAAAAATCTCCCCATTTGGGCAATATCCAACTGAAGTTCAAGGTCTACAAACTTGTTAAAAAGGGGAAGCAAAATATAGACGGCTACAATACCCAACAGGATGGCAATAAAATTCAAAAGACCAGATTCTATTAATGATTGAAGGATCAATTGCGGTCTCCTTGCTCCCACAACTTTGCGAACGCCTATTTCTTTGGCCCTTTCAAGGGATTTGCTAGTCGAGAGATTGACATAGTTCATCCAAGATAATAATAGGATAATAAAGGCAATCATGGCCAGTAATTTTACGCTGTCTCCACTCCCATTGGCTTCAGCTTCATAGGGTTTGTTTGAGTACAAATGAATCTCTTCTATAGGTTCAAGATGGTGCCTTTCATTTTGGAGTCCCTCGGGAGTAAAATTCATAACCTTTTGATTGAGCTGATTTACATTGGCATTCTCATCTATAGTTAAGTAGGTAAAATATTCATTTTGGTTCCAGGTATATTTCCAATCATTGCTAAATACCGGCCAGGTATAGAATGTCTTAAAGGAGACCAAAAAATCGTTGTTAATATGTGAATTTGGGACATTGCTATTCATGACACCAGTGATGCTAAATAGAGCATCTCCACCACCTGCTATCTTTAAACTCTGACCAATTGGGTCAACCTCACCAAAGATCTTTTGGGCAAGGAAAGCGGACAGTACTATTGAATACGGCTCATTAAGCGCTGTATTAATGTCCCCTTTCTTTAAACCACGGTCAAAAATTCGAAAATAGCTGGGATCAGTCAAAGCTCCCGTTTGATTGTCAAAAATTTTATTGTCATATAAAAGTACCTGACTTTTCACTCGACGAAGCCGAACATAATCTTTAATTTCAGGAAATTCATTTTTTAAGGTGGGACCACTAACGATATAGGCATTGGCATCTCCGGGCATATATTCATTCCCTTCTAGGTAATCCATATACACGCGGTATACCTGATCAGATCCATCAAATTTGTCATAACTTTCTTCATGATTTACATAAAGCATAATCAAAGTGAAGGAGGCAATCCCTATTGATAATCCAAATATATTTATAAAGGAATACAACTTGTTCTTAAGCAGGTATCGGGTAGCGATTTTTAAGAAAAGTGTATACATGGTTTCATCAAATTATTTAGCGCTAAGCTTTAGGGCTATTCAGGTTCTTGAATAAATAAATACGATCTTCATGCCAAAATCACATATACCTGTATTTCAGCTACTTAAAATATAAATTATCGCAATTTAAGATTTTACTGTAAAACTTTTTGACAGGATATGTACAATATATTTACAAAAGCCACTTTCTATTCAGTGCTCAAACTCTTTACAGGATTGGCATTGGCTGCTAAAAATATTTTTATACTAATTACGATAAGTGCAATTATTGTTGTACTAAGTCCACCTAAAAGAAAAACCCACCAGCTAAGTGCTGTTTTATAGGCAAAGTCCTGCAACCATATATTAATGCCCCAGATCGAAACTGGAACAGCTATAATAAAGGCTATGCCCACCAAAACCATAAACTCTTTCCCTAGCAAAATATTTAATTGGAACAAGGAGGCCCCAAGGACTTTCCTAATGCCGATTTCTTTGGTCCGCTTTTCTGTGGTATGAATAACCAATCCAAGTAGGCCAAGACAACTGATTAATATGGCTAAACCGGTGGCCCATTTTAATAGCGTGGCCATTTTTTCCTCTTGCCTGTAAAATTGCTTGACATCCTCATCAATAAAATTAATTCGAAAAGTTTCTTTAGGGAAGAACTCCTTCCAATACGCTTCGATTTTATTAATTGCCAATGGCCAATTTTCTACATCATTGGCTTGAAATGAAAAATGAATGGTGCTACTTTGAGAATTTTGAATAAAAGCCATTGGCTCTATTTCCTCTCTGAGAGAACTTTGATTAAAGTCTTTCATTACCCCTACAATTGGTATATTTTCATCATTTACCTTGAATTGCTGGCCAATAACTTCGTTGGGCTTTTGAAATCCCAATTGGCGCATCAATGTTTCATTGACAACATATTCGGAGATGGAATCATTAAGCGGTAAACGACCAGCCGAGAGCTCTATACCATATAAGTCAAGGTAATTTTCATCCCCATAGAGCAATTGTATTTGAACATGGGTTTCTTTTCCTCCAGAAAAATAACTAACCCCTCTTCCTGAATAACTTTGGGATGCTGGAGCTGCACCAGCTTTACTTAATTTTTTAATCTCAGGAATGCCTGTAAGCACCTCCCTAAACGCTTCAATTTTTTCGACTGAAGTCGGATTACTTGGTGCCCTAACATAAGCTACCGACTCTTTTTTAAAGCCCATATCTTTGTTAATTAAGTAGTTAATTTGTTTACCTACCAATAGTGTAGCTATAATAAATACCTGGGCAATTACAAATTGAAAGACAGTTAAGTATTTTCTTAAATCCCCTTTTTCCCCATCCAATATGGACTGATTTTTTAGAACGGATACAGGTTTAAATTGCGATAGTACAAGACCGGGATAAAATCCAGACAAAAAGGTAATTAGCACTAATAACAGTATCAAGGATAATATAAGCACAGGACTTTTCATTAAATCTAGACCTAGCCCGGAAGGCATAAATTCAGCGAATTCACGAAGAAGAAAAATAGCGAGGAAAATGGACAGAATAGCTGCAGAGAGGGTCAATATGAAGGTTTCACCTAAAAATTGAATGACCAATTGCTTTTTGGAACTGCCCAATGTTTTACGAATACCTATTTCTTTGGCTCGTTTAGCAGATTGGGCGGTATTCAGGTTGATAAAATTGATGCAACCTAATAATAATAGAAAGACAGCGATAAAACCTAAACCAAACAAAACATCGGAACTCGCCCGGTAATTACTATTGTCAAATACCCCATAATTATCCCCAAGGTGTAGCTCTTTTAAAGGTTGAAGATGGAAGGATCTGAAATAGCCCAAGGCAGCCATTTCTTCATTTCTGCTCTCTTCTTCCAATACATCCAATTGGGCTTGCACAGCCTCTTTACTATTAAATTTATCGGTTTTAATAAACAATTGGGTTGATGAACTGACACTTCCCCAACTTTCATCATAGAAATAACCATATTTATCTAAATTTTGAAAGGACTTCCTAGCTATAAACTCCTTAAAAGTAAAGTCACTACGTTCCTCAAATTCAAGCACTATACCTGTCACTTTTATGCTCAAAGAATCTTCATAAATTAAGGTATTGCCTATTATTTCATCAGGTGATTTGCCAGGAAAATATTTTTCTGCCCTGCCTTTGCTCAATACCACCTCATATGGATTTTCAAGTGCAGTACCTGGTGATCCGGCAAGCCATTGGTATTCAAAAATCTTAAAGTATTCCTGATCAGCTATTACTACATCTCCCGGCCAATTAAATTCCTTTTGACTGGAAGCTACCGTCACTTTAGTAAAACTAGACACAAAAAAAGGAGCTACATTATCAATTCCGGTGCTGTTGTTCTGTAAAGCGTCAATAAGAGGAACCGGAACCCCTCTGGAATGGCCATCCCGATCGGGTCCTTTCGTATCCATTACTATCCTGTAAATCCTTTCCTTATCGGCATGAATTTTATCAAAGGTAAGGTCATAATAAATCATGATCCCGATCACAAAAGCGGCACTCAAACCTATCGATAAACCGATGATATTGATCAATGAGAAAGTTTTGTTTTTCCAGATGCTTCGAAAAGCAATTTTTAGATAATTTCTATACATGGCCTCCTTATTTACTCAGTTCTTAAACTTTTCACTGGATTGACATTGGCTGCTCTGATGGCTTGAAAGCTTACCGTAAATAAAGTGATAAGCATGGCACCAGTAATTGCCCAGACAAAAGTCCACCCAGATATTTCCATTCGATACTCATAATTTTGCAACCACTGGCTCATAAAATAAAAAGCGATTGGGACAGCGAACAAACAGGATATCAATACCAGAATCACAAAGTCTTTAGAGAGCATCTGCCATAAATTTAAAACTGAAGCTCCGAGGACCTTTCTTACCCCTATTTCTTTGGTCCGTTGTTCTGCCACAAATGAAGCCAAGCCAAAAAGGCCCAAACAACTGATAAGAATGGCCAGGATGGTAAAAACCCCAGCCAAATTTCCCAAGCGCTGCTCCGATTCAAATTTTTTGGCGTAAGCCTCGTCAATAAAACCATAATCAAATTTGGCGGAGGGAACTACATTTGCAAATACTTTTTCTATCGACGCTATGGCATCACTAGTGATGGCATCCGCTTTAATTTTGATATTGATATAATCTACCCTATCGTAATCAAGGTAGAAAAAAGCTTGTTTGACTGGCTGATAAGGGGACTGCATCACCATGTCCTTCGTTACGCCAATGATTTCCACACGATCACCATTCCCAAAATTGAAAAAGCTTCCTACCGGATTTTCTATACCCATATATTTGACAGCCGCTTCGTTGATAATTATGGCAGAAGAATCCGAGGCGAAGTCTCTGGAAAAGTCCCTACCTTCCAGAAATTCCCAACCTACTGTTTTGCCATAATCGTGAGTCACCCTGAGGATGCCAAAATCAGGAGACATCTTAGGATCTTTTCCTACCCAAGAAATACTTCCGCCACCATTGCTATAAACGCCCATTAATGGGGAGGATGATTGCGTCATGTTTGCTACTACTCCAGAGTTTATGAGCTCATTTCGAAGTAAATCATATTTTCCATTGTATTCGGGATTGTTCATTTGGATCGAAATAAGATTATTTTGATCATAGCCCATAGGTCTGTCCTTAGAAAATTCTATTTGGTTGAATACAATGACAGTGCCGACTGCCAACATTATAGAAACGGCAAACTGAAACACCACCAATACTTTCCGGGGAACAGCAGAATAAGGCCCAGCCTTGAAAGTACCTTTTAAAACCTTAATGGGGCTAAATGAAGATAGATACAGTGCTGGATAACTACCGGCCAACAGCCCGGTAATCAGGGTGACTGCAATTAATGAGAACCAAAAAACCAAATTAGACCATGGAATCTGCATGTTTTTCCCGGCCAATTCATTGAACCAGGGGATGGAAATTAAAACCAGAAAAAATGCAAATAGAAGGGCAATACCCGAAATTAAAATGGATTCACTTAAAAACTGAAAAATTAATTGCTCCTTATTGGACCCAACAGTTTTTCGAATGCCTACTTCCTTGGAGCGTTTTTGAGATCGTGCTGTGCTTAGATTCATAAAGTTAATACAGGCGAGTAACAATACAAATCCACCTATGGCTATAAATAACCAAACGAAGGTGATCCTGCCTTCAGTAGGTTTGCCTTGCGCGTCAAATTCAGAATATAAATGCCATTTATCCATAGGGTAGACAAATGGATGAAGGCCACGTCTTTCATAACCTTCCAATGATTCTGATGGTCCGTATTGAGAATATAAATTCTTCAAGGCAGCATTGGCTGTCTCAAAATCAATTTCTGGATTTAATTGAACATAAAACTGGAATGACCAATCGTCCCAAACGGTTTTTATCCGTTCAAACCTATCCGGCTCATTTGCTTCCGTCAATTGCCAATTAGCAAAAAACTTGACATTGGCAAAACTGTTATTTTTGGGAAGCTCCTTATAAACCCCATTCACTACAGCATCCATCTGATTGTTGATTTTTATGGATTTTCCTATAGGGTCTTCTTTCCTAAAAATGGCAGCAGCAGCTGTTTCAGATAAAACCACTGCATTCACCTCCTCTAAACTTGAATAAGAACCCTGGACCATTTCCAAAGAAAGCATTTCCAAGGCTTCACTTTCAATAAACTGCCCTGTCTCGGTGTAATTTTCCCCATCATTGGACAATACATAATTTCCCACCCAGGTGGCACGAATGGCATGGGCAAAATAATCTGAATAATTTTCTTTAATTACGCTTCCCATGGTATACAGCGTAGAGGGAAAAGAACCAATTTCACCGGTATCCAAGTTTTTGCCCCTATTGTAAATCTGGGCTATTTTATCATGGTTATCATGGTGGGTATTGAAAGTTAACTCATCCAGAACCCATAGACCAATTATGATTACTACAGCCATTCCTAAAGCCAATCCGCCAATGTTTATGGCAGCATAGCCTTTGTTACGTTTAAGGTTTCTCCAGGCAATTTTTAGATAGTTTTTGTACATGACTTTAAGGGTTATTCTGTTCTTAAGCTTTTAACAGGATTCGCAATTGCTGCTTTATAGCTTTGCCAACTCACCGTCGACAATGAAATAATAAAAGTAAACGCACCTGCCAAGGCAAATATCCACCAACTTATATTAGTTTTATAAGCAAAATTTTGGAGCCAATTTTGCATTAATAAATACGCTATTGGGCTAGCTATAATAAATGCCAATCCAACCCATCTAATAAAACTGATATTCAAAAGGTAAATCACTTCCCAAACCTGGGCCCCATTTACCTTTCGAACTGCTATCTCTTTCACCCTGCGACGGGTTCCATAAATAGCGATAGTAAAAAGTCCGATTATAGATATAATCAGGGCAATTACCGTAAACAATATGTAATTTATACCCAATTGCTTTTCTTTTTGATAGAGTGAAGCAATGTCATCTTCTAAAAAGGTATAGTTAAAGGATGCTTGAGGATTATTGTTTTTATAAAAGTTTTCAAGAAATCCCAACCCACTTTCAATTGATTCATCGTAAAATTCAACAATATAAGGATCATCAACGTTTTCCATATAAATCATAATTAATGGTTGGGTTATGGAAGAAAGATGTTGATATTTAAAATCTTGCACAACACCTATAATATTATAATCTCCCCAGGATTCATGTTCCATTATAGTATTGTTAATTGCACTTATATTCCAATATTTTTTTGCAGCTTCATTAATTACAATCTTATTTTCACGAGAACGATCGATATCATTATCAAAAAAGCGACCTTCTATTAATTTCAAATTAAATAATTCCTCATAATTAGGAGAAACCTGTAACATATTATGGGTTTCAAGGTCATTTTCTTCATTTTTCTTCTTCCAATCCATCGTAAAGGAATCAATTGGTATATTCCCTTTTGTAAAAGATTTGATATTTCCATTCCTTTCTAATTCATTCTTACCAAGGTTAATTTTAGTTAGAAACTTATCATAGTCTTCCCTAGTTTCAATATTTGAAGGAATCGTCCACAATTGAGCGCTCACTATATTTTTTTGGTTAAATCCCAGATCCATATCCAGCATTAAAGACAATTGCTTCGCAACAACCATAGAAGATATCAATAATAAAAAAGCCAATGTATATTGAAAAACAACAATTATCCCCTTCCCTTTTAGGTTTCTATCGTTTATAACCATATTTCTCAACCCATTTACCAAAGGAACTCTGATTCCTATTATAAATGGATAAATCATACCCATAGTGGCTATTAATAATAGTACTAAACAATTAATTTTTATAACTTCCAATAGTGAGGGAGAAAGATAAATTTTTGTTAGACTCGTAAACGTTGGCAAAACTAAAACATAGGCTAACGTTGTGATTAAAGTACATATTAATATTAAAACCAACATTTCAACAAACATTTGTTTGACTGTGTGATTTTTATTTGCACCATTCACTATCTTCAAAGCCGAATCTTTAATTCTGGAATTTGTATTTATTATTTGTAGATTAGAAAAGTTTAATGCAGATATTGTAAGAATAACCAGCATAATAATGATTTGTATATAAAGGTTATTTTCATTCACTATACGACTAAAAATACCATGACTTTGAACATTACTTTTGTTTATTTCTTTATAATCAAAGGGCAAAATATCCAGTGTGGTTTCTTTAAATCGATTGTATTTGTCTTCAAATTGATTTATTCTTTCTTTAAATAAAGTCTCATCGAAGCTTTTATCTACTAAAATAAAACTACCACCCATCCTGCTGAAAAAATTTGGATCATTATATTGTCGAGGCATAATAAAATCTAACTCTATCGAACTATTATAAGGAACTTTGTCTAAAATCCCTCTGACTGTAAATTTTTTCACCTTTCTATCACCTACTTCTATGATTTTACCTATTGGATCTTCATCTCCAAATATAATCTTAGCAAAGTCCTCTGTTAATAAAATGGCGTCTGGTTCATCCAGAACATTGTTGATATCCCCTATCAATAACTTAAAGTCAAAAACTTTAAAAAACAAGCTATCTGTTATCAAACCTCCCGCTGAAACAGTTGTATTGTCGTAAGTAAATAATAATTCTCCATCAGAATATTTACTTACCCTCGTATGACTTCTCAATTCAGGGAAATCTTTGTATTCAATATTAAAATTTAAAGTAGGGTCGAAAACCTCTGGCAAACTCTTGGCTGAAGTCTTTTTGGTAATTACATAAACATTATCTTTATTCTCATGAAATCCATCCATGTTCAATTGGTCCAGTACATAAGAATACAATAAAGATATACACAAGGCACCTAAGGATAAGGTTAGGATACTTCCTCCAAATATGATATTATTATTTCTGAAGTTTCTTAATGCAAATTTGATGTAGTATTTTAGCATTATTTATTATATTTTATTGTATAATTATTTACACTCAATTTACTTATTCAGGACAGAATAAACCATACAGTTCTTATCTCAAAAGACCAAGAGGTATCGTCTCTTTATTATTCTGACCGTAAACTTTTTACGGGGTTTGATAAAGCTGCTTTAAAGGCCTGAAACCCTACTGTCGACATGGCAATTGTAAAAGCAATGGCCCCAGAGGCCAAAAGCATCCACCATTTGATGTCAATATGGTAAGCAAAGTCCTGTAGCCATCTATTCATGCCAAACCAGGCAATGGGAAAGGCGATTAGAGATGCAATGGCAACCAGTTTGCCAAAATCTTTGCTCAACATCAGCGTAACAGAGATAATAGAAGCCCCAAGCACTTTTCTTAAACCAATTTCCTTTCTACGCTGAGCAGTGACAAAGATCACGAGACCCAGCAGACCAAGACCTGAAATGATAAAAGCTAGGATGGTAAATACCAGTGATAATTTTCCCAGTTTTTGTTGGGCCAGGTATTGTTGGTTAAAATTTTCATTGAGAAAATAAACATTTGCTTGATTCTCGGAATCGAATTGTTCCATTGTACTTTTAACAAATGCCATCCCCTCAAGCGCTTTACCTTTTGAAATTTTTATATACAGATTATCTCTTTCCCTATCGTTTGGCGGCATCAACAGTACCATTGGTTCAATTTTATGTTGGAGAGAAGTAGAATGAAAATCTTTAATAACCCCAATAACCTGCCGTTTTACCAGACTGTCATTTCCGGATTTATAATTTATTTTCTTTCCAATGGCATCTTTATAGCCAAGAGATTTCATCAATGTTTCGTTAATGATTACGGTGCCCTCACTATCTGTTGGCCTATCAGGTGAGAAATTTCTACCCTGTAATAATTTCATTCCATTGGTTGGTAGAAAATCCTCATCGATGTAGAGAAAATTTGCCATAGTGGCAGTGGTTTGCATTATTCCATTCACTTCAAAAAAGAAACTAAATTTGCCAAGGTAATTGGTACCTAAAGGATTGCCGGCTGTTGCTACATTTTCTACCAAGGGGCTTTGCAGAAGTGTTGCTTTTAATGCTGGTATTTTGCTACGTACTTTTACATCATCAATATGGCTTATCAACACCTGTGTTTTGTCAAATCCAAGCTCTTTTTGGGAAACAAATTGCATTTGCTTGTAGATAATGTAGGAGCCACTTATCAGGCAAACTGTGATGACAAACTGGACTACAACAAGTGATTTCCGTAGGAAAATACTCCTACTCAAACTGCCCATTTGCCCTTTGAGTGAAGGAATCATTTTAAGTCTTGACAAAAACAAGGCTGGATAACTGCCGCATAAAACCCCTGTCAAAACCGTAAAAAAGGCAATTGCCCCAATGGTTTTGAGTGCTCCGAAATGCAGGAGTGTCAACTCTTTTTCTGCAAATTGATTAAATATGGGAAGGGTTAATTGAACGATAAAACAGGCAAATAGTGAAGCAATAAAGGTGACCAAAATGGCCTCGCTTAAAAACAACCCTACGAGGTGTTTTATTTCAGATCCAACCACCTTCCGGATACCGATTTCCTTCACCCGCATGGTGGCGCGTGCTGTAGATAGGTTCATGTAATTGATTACCGCAATCAACAATACTAGCAGCCCAATTACAATAAATAAGTAGACCAATCCGGCATTTCCATTGGTACTTAATTCATAATCCAGATGAGAATGCAGGTGAATAGCTGTTAGTGCTTGTAATTCTATCTTAAAATCAGAAAAATTCATTCGGCTGGCCAGTTCCTCTTCGAAAGGAAGCAGCTTGTTTGAAAATGATTCTGGGTCAGTCCCTTTTTTTAAAAGAAGGTAAGTATATAGAAATGCTGCATTCCAATTTTCACTTTTCAGGTCTTCCTTTGCAAAAGAACGGATTGCACTGAATTTCATGTGGGAGTTTTGGGGAATATCCCTTATAACCCCAGTTATTTTTATAGGCTGTTTTTGGCTACCCATGGCAATTGTTTTATTAATTGCTTTTGAGGCATCCCCAAAAATTTTAATGGCAAGGCTTTCTGTAAGGACGATGGTTCCCGGATTTACCAAAGCAGTTGCACCATGTCCATAAAGAAATGGATAATCAAAAAGCGCAAAGAAAGCATTTTCAGCAAACCAAATGCCCTCTTGGTTGATACTTTTATTGGCGTAATTAATTAAGTCACCACCTTCAATATTGATTCTTACTGCCTCTTCCACTTCAGGGAATTCATTTTTTAAAGCCACTGCAAAAGGTGGAGAGGTAAGGGCAATGTCCATTTTTCCATTGTCCCAATTCGCATGCTGAGCGACCCTGAAGATTTGCTCCGAATGAGTAAAGGATCGATCATAGCTAAGTTCATCGGCTACATACAATGCTATCAACCAAAAAGCCGCGAGACCTATGGCAATACCGCTAACATTCAGAAAGCTGTAGCCTTTATTGCGTTTTATATTTCGCCAGGCAATTTTTAAGTTGTTCTTAAGCATAAATCATAATTTAAAACGTTCCCAAGCTTTTAAGGCAAGAGAAGACTATCTAATTTATTCTGACCGTAAACTATTTACGGGGTTGATAATGGCAGCTTTAATTACATGGAAACTCACTGTAAGTAGGGCAATCAGTGTTACCATTATCCCGACCCCTATAAAGGTGTCTGGGCTAATAACTATACGGTGCTCATAACCTTCAATCCAACTTTGCATGGCATACCAGGCCAATGGAGTGGCAATAAGTAGGCTAATGAAAATCAATTTCATGAAATGGAAAGAGATCATTTTAACGATTTCCTTAACAGATGCCCCCATTACCTTTCGAATACCAATTTCCTTGGTCCTGATTTCTATGACCATAAGGGAAATAGCAAATAAACCCAAGCAAGAAAGAAAAATCGCTACCCCAGAGGCAAAACCAAAAGTGGTAGTCAATATACTTTCTCCTTCGTACCAGGCTTGAAGGTTTTCATCTAAAAAGGAAGCTTTAAAATCAACATCTGCGGTTATTTCTTCCCAGACAGTTGAAAGTTTATTCATAGTAGCACTGGGAGAATCTGATTGGATTTTAAGGAAGATATAATTGAAAGCTTCTGTGGATGACAGGTGCATAACAATAGGTAAGGACCTATCGGAAGGTGAATGGGCATAAAAGTCAGCTACTACCCCTATGATCCGGTTTCCTGATTGTTCATCCTTTCCACCAAAGTATTTACCTATTGGATCTGTCTCGCCCATGGCTTTAACAAAGCTTTCGGTAACGACTACAGCATCGATAGTATCTGTGGCAAAATCGGCACTAAAATCTCTTCCTTTTAAGAGTGGGATTTGCAGCGTTTTTAGATAATTAAAATCAACCAAAACCCAATCCGTATCGATCCGGTTTTCTTTGTAAATAAAGTCTATATTCTCTCTGGAAGTTATCCGGTCTCTCCCCCTACCCAAATTACCTCCGGCGCCACTTATCGAAACAAATTCCGGATCACTGGCAAGCTCATTTTGCAATCGGGAAAGAACTTTTCTTCCCTCCTCTTGACTCCCTATTGGAATACTGATGACTTGTTCTTTTTCAAAACCGATGGGTTTATCTTTTAGGAAATTCAACTGTTGACCAGCAATTACACTTACAAATATCAACAAACTGGAAATGGCAAACTGACTCACCAATAAAGAATTGCGTAGCGTACCAGGTTTATTCTTTGAGACGTTTCCTTTCAGAATATCTACCAATCCGAAATTGGCCATTTTAAGGGCAGGATAGCCTCCGGCAATCATTGTTACAAGCAAAAAGACTCCAAAAATAATGGCAATAAAAGTAGGTTGAAACAAGCCTTCAATTTGAATTCCTCCACCAAATTGAGCATTGAACACAGGCACCAATTGAATGGCCAAAACTAGCCCTAGCACAAAACCTATCGCATAAAGAATAAAAGCCTCGCCCCACAATTGTAATAGTAATTGACCTTTAAAGGCTCCTAAAGTTTTTCGAACCCCAAGCTCCCTACTCCTTTTGAAGGAGTGGGCCATGTTTAAGTTTACAAAATTGAAACAAGCGATCAACAAAATAAATGATCCTAGTGCTGCAATGGCATATATCAAGGTTTTCGGAGCGCTTCTTTCCCCAGAAAAATGAACCTGGTCCATAGGTGTGAGGTTTAGACTTAAGAGCTCATTGGTTTCTGTAGCTTCTGGCTGTTCGGTTTTAAGCTGGGCCAATTGCTCAGGATAATATTTTTCTACCATTGAAACTAACTTGTCAGCAACCACTTTCTGATTGCTATTCTTAGAAATTTTAACATACAGATTGGGAAAATTAATTTCCCAGTTATTTTTATTGACATTAAAGTCAGGCAGTGATTCAATCCTTGCCACTGCATCAAAGCGGATACTGGAATTCTTTGGAGCATCTGCAATTATAGCTGAGACAGTGTAGGTCTTTTGTTCTCCGGTTTTCCCTATTCTCAACTCTTCTCCAATCGGATTTTTAGCCCCAAATATTGCTTTTGCAGTACTTTCACTCAACGCAATATTATAAATGCCAGCAAGCGCAGTTTTCTTATCTCCTATCAAGATTGGGAAATTAAAATTATCAAAGAAATAAGCATCCGTTCTGGAAATAATCTTTTCAATACCTATATCTTCAAACTGCATGGTTGCTGGCATGCCACTATGAAATGTTATAGCCGCCTCAATTTCCGGAATTTCTTCCTTTAAAACTGGACCTAGGGGCAATGGCATATTGGAACTTATATTCATCCCTTGGGAAGCATTGGTAAAACGGGAAACCTTAAATAACTGGTCTGAATCTTTGTGAAACGAATCAAAACTAAAATGAAAATAGGCAACCAAAAACAGCAATATGCTTACGGAGAAAGCAACGGCCAATCCTATAATATTGATAAAGGAATGGAGTTTATATTTCCGGATATTTCGCAAGGCAATTTTTAAATAATTTCTGTACATGGTTTTTGGTTTTTAGTGGCCATTATTGCATTTCATTTGAAACTTGATTTTCTCTATTCCGTGCTTAAACTTTGAATAGGGTTTTTTATCGCAGCCTTAATACTTTGATAGCTCACGGTTAGGATGGCTATGCCGATCGCCAGAAAGGCAGCATAAACAAATATGCTCCAACCGATTTCTATCCGATAGGTAAAATCCTCAAGCCATTTGGACATGGCATACCATCCTATGGGCATGGCTATCAAAATGGAAATGCCTACCATTTTTAGAAAGTCGGTTGTTAAGCGTAGGGTGATTTGCCCCACACTTGCTCCTAATACTTTTCGGATACCAATTTCCTTCGTACGTTTTTGAGCATTGAAAGCAGCCAGACCGAATAAGCCTAAACAAGCAATCATTATGGATAAAATAGTAAAAACCATAAAGATCTGTCCTAGTTTTTGTTCGGATTCGTAGACCCTATTGAATGAATCCTCCATAAACCTGTAGTTGAAAGGTTGGCCGGGGGCCATTTGGGTCCAAATTGACGCTATGCCTTCAATGGCATTGGGGAAATCACCAGATTTTATCCTAACAGCCATTGTACTTGAGGAACTTCCTAAAGAAAGACTCAATGCGCCAATATTTTCCCTTAAAGATTCAAAATGAAAATTTTTAACTACTCCAATAACTTTATAGAAATCTGGGTTTACTTCCCCTAAATCCTGAGACAGTCTCAAGCCCAAAGCCTCTTCAGGATTTATTCCTAAAATTGCCAAGGCGGATTCATTTATAATCATCCCTGCAGAATCTGAAGGGTATCGCTTGTCAAAATCACGACCGGCTATTAACTCCATATTCAAGGTGGATATATAATCATGATCTACCTGCCAGCTTTGCATTTGCAGGGCGTTTTCCTGTTCGGTTGATCCTTCCTTAAAGAAAGAGTTGTCTTGTCGGAAAGAAGGAGTAGGTAAATACCCACTCAAAGAAACATTTGCCACCTGACCTAATTGCTGAACTTCCTCTTTAAAGGCCTCAATTTGATTACCCGTAACATATACATCATCGATAACAAGGATTTGATTTTTGGTGTAACCAAGGTCTTTATCCTGAATAAAATTCAGTTGTTGAAAAACAACCAAAGTAGCCACGATCAATAAAACCGAAATGGCAAACTGGAAAACCACAAGCGAGTTTCGAACCCCTCCTCCCCCAATGCTGCTTTGCCCACTACCTTTAAGGACTTTCGCAGCTACAAATTTAGACATGAAGAATGCAGGATAACTACCTGAAAAAAGGCTTAACAGTATGGTAGCCGAAAACAAAATGATCCAGAAATAAGGGCCTGAAATTGGTATGGTCATTGATTTCCCCGAAAGTTCATTGAAAAAGGGTAGCACCAAGACTGCAATCCCTACAGCAAGCAGTAAAGAAATAAAAGAGATCATACCTGCTTCTGTCAGGAATTGCCAAACCAGTTGAAACCTGTCAGAACCCAGGGTTTTTCGAATGCCAACTTCTTTGGCTCTTTTTAGCGAATAGGCCGTTGACAAGTTCATAAAATTAACGCTGGCCAACACAATTAGAAATAAACCTATAAAGGAAAGAATGTATACATTTTGAATACTACTATTGGCACTCAGCTCATGGTGGCGATTGGAATGCAGGTGAATAGCTGTCAAAGGAATGGTACTGTACCGTAAATAATTGCCAGATGCAGCAAAGGATTCAGCCGTAATTCCGGGATAAAATTGTTGAACATAAGGAAAAATATATTTTTCCAACATTGAATGCAGATGGACTTGAAAATCTTCAATAGTTGCTCCTGGTATAAGTTTGATGTATGTGAAATAATTGTGGCTGGTCCACAACATTTGTTGAGCATCATCGTATCCAGCCAATGCCATAAATAAAGAATGATCCCTCAATAAACTATTCTTGGGCAGGTCTTCAATCACGCCCGTTACCGTATAGGTATCCTCATTGTTCAACAATAAAGTTTGGCCCAAAGCATTGTTAACTCCGAAGTGTTTTTCCGCAGCTGTTTTGGTCATTACTATCGTATTTGGCTCAGTGAGCGCAGTTCTTGAATCTCCTACCAGCAAGTTTATTCCAAAAAAATCAAATAGTGTAGAATCTGCAAAAGCTACCTGGTCTTCCTTTGTGTTTTCTATAATACCACTTTTTCTGAGCAGTAAACTTCCCCGATTCCTGATCCGGGTAACATTTTCAACCTGGGAAAAATCATTTAGAATTGTTCCGGCCATAGGGGCTCCGGTTTCAGCTAAGTGCATGACTTCTCCACCAAATTTAATGTCTGAATTGATGCGGTAAATGCGGTCAGAATCAAGGAACATTTTGTCGAAACTCAGTTCGTCGTAAACGTAAAGAGATATGAGCATTCCCCCTGCAATACCTATTGTAAGGCTAAAGGTATTTAGTAAGGTAAAGAAAGGCTGTTTCTTCAAACTTCTCCAAGCGATTTTAAAGTGATTTTTAAACATGATCTTAAATTTTTTAAATACCTCTTATTCCGCGCGTAAACTATTTACAGGGTTTTCATTGGCAACCTTAAAAGCCTGAAAGCTTACAGTAGCCGAGGCTATTAACATGGTCATTGTACCACCAATTACAAATACATCCCAAGAAATATTGATGTGATAGGTAAATGCTTCCAGCCATTGGTTCATAAAATACCATGAAAGAGGTGCTGCGATACAAAATGCAATCCCTATTAGAACTATAAATTCCCTTGAGAACAGGTACACTAGATTGGTTTTAGTGGCTCCAAGGATTTTCCTAACACCCGCTTCCTTTATCCGTTGCATTATCATAAAAGATGCAAGCCCGAATAATCCTAAACAACTTAAGAATATGGCAACCCCTGCAGCCAATTGATACAAATGAGACAATCGTTTTTCCTGTTCGTAGTACCCGGCAATTTTGTCATCTAAAAAATTGTATTCAAATACAAAATCTGGAAAGGTTTCATTCCATAGATTTTCTATTTCCTTTATTGTGCCTAATGCTTCAATGGAATGTAATTTTATACCTGCCAGGTTATATCTAGATTTTTGAGGAAACATGAATACTCCAGCGATGTTGTCCTTTAATGATCGTTCTTGAAAATCCTTGACCACACCCACAACTAGTCCTTTGGTATCATCCAACCTAATTTCTTTATTTAGTGCCTCTTGAGGATCATTAATTCCAAGTTTTTTGACCAATGTTTCATTTATCAAAAACTCCAGTGTTTCATCCGCTGGTAAAAAGTTTCGTCCAGCCACCAATTCCAATTGATAGGTAGTCAAAAATTCATGGTCAATTCTTTTCCTTATTGAATAAAATTCATTTTCTTCTACGGCCTTATCGAAAGTGAATTTCCCCCAACTGTTTCCCTCTTCCATAGGCGTACTTGAACTAAAACTCACACTATTGACACCATTTATTGCAGATAGCGCATTTCGTAAATAATCTATTCTTGCATTGGCTGTACTGTCATTGGGAATAGAAACGTTCACTATGGCATCTTTTTCAAAACCCAAAGATTGATTGCTAAAAAAGTCCATTTGATTTACCACGATAATGGTAGCGATGATCAAGGCTTGGGCAATGATAAATTGGAATACAACCAGGCTTCTTCGCAAGGCAATTCCTCCTGAGGCAAATGCCGCTATTTTACTTTTCAATACATTAATTGGATTGAATTTAGCGAGCACAAAAGATGGGTAAAACCCTGCCAAAAGCGTTACGGCCAAAGTAATTGAAACCAAAAAGAAAAGCATTTTGAAAGGTTGAATAATATTGAAGGTCAGGGGTAAGTCAATTAAGAGACCTATTTGCTTTAAGGATAGAGAAACGATTACCAGTGCAAGCAAATCTGCAAGAATAACAATCAAAAAAGTCTCAGTAAGGAATTGTACCCTTAAATGTAACTTACTGCTGCCAACTACTTTTCTAATTCCTATTTCTTTTGCTCTATTTACTGCTAAAGCTGTTGATAAATTAATAAAATTTACACATGCAATCAGCAAAATAAATCCAGCCACAATCCATAATACCTGTATCATTTCTTTGCTGATACTTCTGTTGCTGAAATTTCCTGCGGCGGTATCAAAATGGATTTGATCCAAAGGTTGTAGTACGTGGCTGTCTTCGTTATCAGTCACCTTATTCTCTTTTGATAGTACTTTTAATTGTAAATCTACAGAGGCCGGAGTTACATTATTTGGTAGTAGTACAAAACACCCAAAACTACTGTCAGTACCATCCCAATCACTGGATTGCAGGAAGTTCGAAGTGTACCCGGTTCCATAAGCAATCAATAATTTGACCTGGAGATCTGAATTCTTAGGAATTGTATTTAAAATCCCTGTTACCTTCAATAATTCTTTGTTGTTCCATTTGATGGTTTTCCCCATTGCCTCTTCCCACCTGCCAAAGTATTTAATTGCCGTTTCTCTGCTGAGTACTACGTTGTTAGGATCCTTTAATACGGAAGCATTTCCAGCCAGCCATTCAAAGTCATAGATGTCGAATAAATTAGGTTCTGTAACAAAAACACCACTTTTTTCCTTGAATTTATTCGTTGTTTTTCCACTATCGTCAACAATTAATAGTTGGGTATTTCTTTCAGCATAAAAGGCAGCTACTTTTTCTATTTGGGGAAGGGCACTTTTTATGCCCTCAGGCAAGGCATAAGGAATAGCAGCACCATAAAAAACAGGGGTATTTGCATGATGGTACTCAGTCAAAACCCTATAAATGCGATCCTTCTTTTGATGGTAATCGTCAAAACTAAGTTCAAACTGAACAACGATAAATATTAAAATACATACAGCAATACCGATGGCCAAGCCCCCAATATTAATAAGAGCGTGCCCCTTTCTGCGGGTAAGATTCCTCCAGGCAATTTTCAGATAGTTTCTGTACATAATTTATTTTTTTATTATCCTCACCATAATTCCTCAATCAAAGGAAATCCAGTTTAATTATTTGGTAACATTCAACTTTTTTAAATTTCTATTGTAGTATTTATTTGACAGAAAATTATTCCGTACCTAAGCTATTAATTGGATTAACCATTGCCGCCTTTATACTTTGATAACTTACTGTAAGTATGGCAATGGATACAGCGAGAATGGCTGCAAGTGCCAAAACCCACCAACCGACTTCTATTTTATATGAAAATTCTTCAAGCCATTTGTTCATGGCATACCAGCCCAAGGGCAAAGAAATAAGCACTGCTAACCCCACTAGCTTTAGAAAGTCTACCGAAAGTTTGATGGATATTTGTCCAACACTGGCTCCCAAGACCTTCCTAATCCCGATTTCCTTGGTACGTTTCTCGGCATTAAAAGCAGCCAGCCCAAATAGTCCCAGACAAGCCACCAGAATAGAAAGCACCGTGAAAATGACAAACAGCTTACCCAACCTTTGATCTGCTTGGTAGGTGATGTCAAAGGATGAATCCATAAAATAATAATTGAAAGGAAGGTCAGGAGCCAATTGAGTCCAGATCGATTCTATCTCGGCTACAGCCTGTGAAAAGTCTCCGGATTTTAATTTAATAGCCATACTTCCCGGACTACCTCCTATCACTAGACTTAAAGGACTGATTGTTTCTCTTAGGGACTCATAATGGAAATCGTTGATTACTCCTATAACCGTATAAAATTCATGTTCCGTTTCCACCATATTAGAAGTAAACCTTTTACCTAAAACTTCCTCAGCTGACATTCCCAGCACTTTTAGTGTACTTTGATTAATAAGCATTGCTGAGGAATCAGTGGACCTGGTTTGGTCAAAATCTCTTCCGGCGACTATATTTATATTGAATGTTTTGACATAATCATGGTCAACCTCCCAAGTTTGCATACTTAAAGCCTTCTCTTGATCAGTAATTCCTTCCTCAAAAAAAGAATTATTGCTTCTAAAAGAGGGTGTAGGGAAATAGCCACTTAAAGTCGCATTGCTTGTCTGTGGCAACTCGTTTATCTTACTCTTTAACACCTTGGTTCTTGAACCTAAAGCATAGACATCGTTAAGAATCAGTACCTGTTCTTTTTGATAACCCAAGTCTTTTTGCTGTATGAACTGCAACTGACCGTACACCACCAAAGTAGCGACAATAAGAAAAACAGATATGGCAAATTGAAAAACAACGAGTCCATTTCGCAATTTACCACCACCAACAGCACTGCTTCCATTGCCTGAAAGTGCTTTAATTGGTGCAAAACGTGAAAGGAAAAACGCAGGATAAATCCCTGACAATAATCCTAAAACCATTGTGGCTCCAATAAGTATCATCCAAAAATAAGCCTCCAAATAGGGAATGGACAATTGCTTATCAGACAAGTCATTAAAATACGGCAATAGCAAGATTGTCAACCCTAAAGCAGCAAGTAAGGAAGCAAAACTGATAAGTCCGGATTCAGTCAAAAATTGACCTATTAAAGCAAAACGATTGGATCCCAAAGTTTTACGAATACCTACTTCTTTCGCCCTTTTCAGGGAACTTGCTGTGCTGAGGTTCATGAAATTAACACTGGCCAATACCATCAGAAACAAGGCAATGAACGAGAGTATGTATATGTTCTGAATGCTATTGTTGGCATTCATTTCCCCTTTTCGTTGAGAGTGAAGGTGTATATCAGTCAAAGGCGTAACACTATAGCGAATATAATTACCCGAAGCATCAAACTGCTCTGCAGTCATGCCTGGAAAGACTGTTTGTGCCCAGGTCAATACATAGGTATCAACTATGTATTCAAGTGACGCCTCAAAATCTTCTTCATTGGAAAGCTTGGAAAGTTTTACGAAGGTATTGTAATTGTGAGCGCCCCAGTTGGGTATTTTAGCGTCCGCAAAGCCGGACATGGCAATAAAAAGCGTGTAGTCGTGCAAGATTGAATTTTTGGGTAGGTCTTCGATCACCCCTGTCACAGTGAAGGTATCACCGGATTCCAAAACAAGGGCTTGTCCAACGGCTTCAGTAATAGGAAAAAATTTCTCCGCAGCAGATTTAGTAAGTACCACTGTATTGGGCTCCATTAATACAGTTTCTTTGTCACCAACTAGAAGATCGATCCCAAACAAATCTAAAAAGGAAGGATCAGTATAGGTAGTGCCGTCTAATTTAACATTGCGTAAACTTCCACTTTTCTTTAATAGTGTACTTCCAATCGTTCTAAACCTAGTGGCGGCTTCCACCTGAGGAAAATCTTTTTCTAGCACTTCTGCCATGGAAGCTGGTACCACAGCAGCTATATTTTCTGCCCCGCCAAACTTTATGTCTGCATTGATACGGTAAATATGTTCTGCATCCGGAAACATTTTATCATAACTCAGCTCATCGTAAATGTACAAAGAGATAAGGAGGCCTCCTGCCATCCCAATGGTTAAACCAAAAATATTTAGAAAGGTAAAGAAAGGCTGTTTCTTTAAGCTCCTCCAAGCGATTTTTAGGTAATTTCTAAACATGACTGCATTTTTTATTATTATGTTAACCCTTAAAGCATCAATTCCATACTTATTGGATAGCTCTTTTAGTAAAATTCTGGTTCCTAAACTTCTATTCTCTAATTATCCTTAATTGCTTTTACTGGATCTAGGTTTGCCGCCATAAGGCTTTTATAGCTCATTGTGGAAAAGGCAATAAAAAGAGTAATCAAGGCAGCGAGCCCATATATCCACCAATAAATTTGTATGCGGAAGGCAAATCCCTGTAACCAGTTCTCCATTAAGTAGTATCCAATAGGAAATGCGAAGAAGAAAGAGATCCCCACCAAAAGAATAAAATCCTTGGTAAGCATGGATACAATCTGAAAAACAGTGGCACCTAATACTTTTCTAATACCAATTTCTTTAAATCGTTGTTCAGCAGTATAAGTGACAAGCCCAAATAGCCCCAAACAAGCCACAGCAATGGTTAACAGGGCAAAACCGTTCAGGACCATTCCCATATTTTGTTCGGTTTGATAAGCTCTTTCGTAGGATTCATCCATCAGGGAAAAGCCAAAAGGTGCTTCTGTACCGAAAGAATTCCACAACGATTGCGTCTCAGTAATGAGAGCTGTCATGTTCAAAGGTTTGGCTTTCACGATCAAGCCTCCATACGGCCTGTAATACATTAGTAGGGGCTCTATTTGTTGATGCAAAGGTTTAAAATGAAAGTCTTTTACCACGCCTATTACCGTGCTTGAATGTGCTCCATCAGAGATGATTTTTCCTATTGGATTCTCTTCAAAGCCTAAAATCTTAGCGGCCGTTTGGTTAAGGATCACATTGGACGAATCAGCGCCGAAATCTCTTGAAAAATTTCTTCCTTCAATCATTTCCATGTCCATTGTAGGAATATAGTTTTCGTCAATATTGAAAACTGGCATCCGCCGATTGAATTGACCGTTGATATAAATCTGTGTCACATTATTGTCAGTAAGGCCTGCTGGTACAAAGGAAGACTGGGTCACCATGCTTACTTTGGGATTTTTCATCAACTCATTCTTGAAGGCCTCCTGATTTTTTTCCAATAGATAGGCATCTCTAATGACTAAAATTTGATCTCTATCATAGCCCAAGTCTTTGTTTTGAATATAGTTCATTTGCTGATTGACCACCAAGGTCGCCAAAATTAGCCCTGCCGAAATCACAAATTGAAACACCACCAATGCACTTCGAAAGCTTTTATTTGATCCTCTGGACACACCATTGGTTAAACCCTGAATGGCCCGAAAAGAAGACAAATAAATGGCTGGATAGCTTCCTGCCAACAGACTGATCAGTAAAGTAAATACGGGCAAAGTCAATAGGAGCTTCGGCTGCAAAAAGTAGGAAAGTTCTAGGGCTTTGCCAGAAAACGCTACATAAAAAGGTTGGATAACAATTACGAAAACAACAGCCAAAAGCATGGCTGCCGTACTTGCTATAAAAGATTCGGATATAAACTGATAGAAAAGCATTTTCTTATCGGCGCCCAGTACTTTGCGGATGCCGACCTCCTTTGCTCTCTTGGTAGCAGTTGCTGTTGCCAGGTTGATAAAATTGACACAAGCAATCAAAAGCATAAAGAGGGCTATTGCACTGAAAATATAGACATATTTTATGTCACCACCTTCTTCTAATTCACTATAGGAGGCGTTGTTTGAGTGCAAATGAATGTCACCTAAGGGCTGTAAGATAAAACCAAGTTGGTTTTCTTTGGTAAATTCTGCAAAGGACAGACCCATTTCTTCCTGCATGGAAGGCCCCATGTATTTCCCTATCAAACCCGGAAGTTTGGCCTCCAATTGTTGGTGATCAAATCCCTTTTCAAGCAAGAGGTAGGTAAAAAAGTCACCTTTGAACCAAGAATTACTGTTGGCTTCAGGAAATCCCCTCATAGAGGCAAAAATGTCAAAATGAAAATGGGCATTTTCGGGCACCTTCTCAATGACTCCCGTAATGGTATAGGGCTTTTCCTGACCTTCCAGGTAAAACACCTTCCCAATTGCTTCTATATTTCCAAAATACTTTAAAGCCAATGATGTGGTAATTACGGCAGTATTTGGTTGCTCCAATGGATTTCCAGCATCCCCCTTTATAATTGGCAGGGTAAAAATTTCGAAGAAATTTGGATCTACATAGGCAAATCTCCCCTCTCTGTAAGACAGGTTATCAATCGTGATTTTTGGTGTTCCAAGCCTGCGGATCCTTGTTGCATCCAATACTTCAGGATATTCCGCCTTTAATGTCTTGGCAACAGGGGCCATCACCACTCCTTCTTTTATTTCCTCTCCATTTACCTTAGCTCTAAATGCGATTCTTGAAATTTGATCCGACTTGACATTGAACTGGTCATAACTCAATTCATCCAATACAAAATGAGAAATGATAACACAAGACGCTATTCCCAATGCCAAACCTGTGGTATTGATAACGAACAGCACCTTGTTTTTTAGGAGGCTTCGCCAAGCTATTTTAAGGTAATTTTTGATCATTTTCGCCAGTATCTAAAATATAAAGAGTATAAGGTCAGGGAATTTTAGGGCAGCTATAATTCTGCTCCCATGGCTCTGTTTTGACTTTCTGTTACGATTTGACCATCAAATAAATTAACCACCCGATGTGCGAAATGAGAATCATGCTCCGAGTGGGTCACCATCACGATGGTAGTACCTTCTTGATTAAGTTCTGTCAATAGATTCATCACTTGCAAACCATTTTTCGAATCCAGGTTACCCGTAGGTTCATCCGCCAGGATCAACTTGGGTTTGGTCACCACTGCCCTGGCAATTGCTACCCGTTGTTGTTGTCCACCGGACAATTGATGCGGGAAGTGTTTTTCACGATGGGCAATTTTCATACGCTCCAAAACCGCCATTACCTTTTCTCTGCGTTCTGCTTTGCCCATTTTCAGGTAAATAAGTGGCAGTTCAACATTTTCAAAAACGGTCAATTCATCAATTAAATTAAAGCTTTGAAACACAAAGCCCAGGTTTCCTTTTCGTAGCTGGGTTCTCTGGTTCTCCCTTAGACCAGCTACTTCATTGGAAGCGAAATTGTAACTGCCCTCAGTGGGATTGTCCAACATGCCTATAATATTGAGCAAAGTAGATTTTCCGCAGCCAGATGGACCCATTATGGCTACAAATTCCCCTGATTCTACCTTGAGGTTTACTTTGTTCAGTGCGAGGGTTTCTACTTCCTCTGTTCTGAAGCTTTTTACCAAATCTTTTATCGTTATCATATCTAATTTTTTTCTTCTATTCTACAGGAATACTATCTTTTTTCGCATGTTTTTGCTTAATTAATAGATCAGTTCAAAACTATTCTATCGGCCTCGCCAAAATTGTCATAATTGCTGGTGATTACTTTTTCTCCTGGTTGTAAACCTTCAAGGATTTCATAATACCTGGCGTTTTGTTTCCCTATTCTTATATTTCGTTTTATTGCTACATCCCCATCCTGATTTACTACAAAGACCCATTGACCTCCAGTACTCTGGAAAAAACTACCTTTGGGCAACAACATGGCATCAGAGGACTCCCCTAGTTGCAATTTGATATTATAGCTTTGTCCAGTCCTTATGTTTTCAGGTTTGTCTTCTGAAAAAACCAGGTCAACTTTAAATTTTCCACTTCTAACCTCTGGGTACACTTTCCTGAGTCTCAAGCTGAAATCATTGCCATTCCGCTCCAATAAGGCCATCAAATCCCTTTGAACCCTATCAATATAATGTTCATCTATATCTGCCTCAATTTTATAATCCGTCAAAACATTGATCTGGCCTATGCGTTCTCCCTGAGCGATGCTTTGACCAATTTCCGCATCCAAAAACCCTAATTGCCCGTCTGCCGGTGCGCGCACATTCAAATGATCCAGTCGCTCATATACCATAGACAAGGTCTTTTCCATTCGTTCCAAATCAGTATCTAGACCCGTCAGAGATGTTTCACGCAATTCTTTGTCTTGTTCAGTCTGGAGTTTAACGATTTCATATTGTTTTTCAGAGAGTTCATAATCTTCTTTCGCTATTAAGTATTCTTCTCTGGAAATCAACTCTTCCTCATAGAGCGATTTGTTTTGCTCGTAATTCCTTTTAAACCTTTGAAGGTTGGTACTTGCTGTTGCCAAGGATTTCCTTCCTTCCACCTGTCTTGAATCAAAAGTCAATTTTGTTGACCGCAAGTCATTTTGCTTTAGCGCAAGGTTGCTTTCGCTGGCAAGAATTTGCTCATAAAGGCTTCTGTTTTCCAAAACCAGTATAATGTCGCCCTTTTTAACTATAGCCCCTTCTTCAATTAATTTCTCTGTAACCCGACCCCCTTCATAGGCATCCATATAAATGGTGGCAATGGGGGCGACGCTACCATTGATGGTGATATAGTCATCAAATTTCCCCTCAACTACCTCGGCTATGGATAATTTGCCCTTTTCTGTACGAAAAGTAGAAACAGTATTGGTAAACCACAGCTGATAGCCTGCATAGCTCAACAGCGCTGCCAGAACAATATATCCGTAATGTTTGGGCCTTAGCCCTTTTTTCTTTTCAAGTATAATATCCATAAGTTATTGAATGTTAAATAGGGCCACTCCCCTATAAAAATCGATGGTACTGTTATTTACTTCCTGGCGCAATCCTACTTCCAGATTTTCATTCTGTGCAACAGAAAATAAATTTTTGGCGGTGGTAAGTTCCAAGATACTTATAAGTCCTTTTTCGTATCTTCTTTGTGCAATTAGGAATGTAAGTTCTTGGGCCTTTACCTTCTGATGGCTTTGGGCATATTCATTTTGAAGGGCTTTGTTTTCTACTACCAATTGCTGGATGTCATTGTAGACGGACTGTTTTTGAATTTCCAAGCTATTTTCTGCCCTTTGCAAATTTATTTTACTTTGTTTTATTTGCGATCTTGTAGACCATCCCCTGCTAATTGGAATGTTTAAACTCAGCCCTACCGCGCGGTAGGTATTGTCCCTTATCTGATTCCTGAATTCAATTGTATTCCCTAAAGTATCTCTTGTAGTTTGAAAGTACCCTGTTCCAATATTGGCATAAAGAGATAGGGATGGGTACAGGTAAGCCCTATTCACATCGATCTGTTTTCTCGCTGCATTCACACGGAATTCCTGCGCTTTGAGTAAGGGTAAAAAGCTTTCTGCCTGTTGGTAAATGGAATCAATATGAATGGTTTGAAAAAACAGCTGAAATTCACCCTCATGTTTTTTACTTTCGACCGAAAAACTTTCTCTTTCCTTTAAGTTCATCTCCTGCATCAATTGAAGCTTCGCTAATTCCAATTTGTTTTCACTTTGAGTAAGGTTGAGTTTGTCAGACAGTAAAAGTGATTCAGATTCATACAGGTCAGCACCTGCTTTTAAACCCAATTCTATTTGCCTTTTTACTAAATCATAATTTGCCTGTGAAACCTCCATTTGTCCTTTGGCAACTTCTACCAATTCTTCGAAAAAACGAAGGTCATAAAATGCCCGCATTACCCTAAATGCAAGTAAATACTTTTGTTGTAGGGTTTCCTGAAGGTTTGCCTCATATATAAATCTGGCGGTTTTGATCGAATTCATTTTTAGAAACCCCTGAAACAAATCTATAGAAGAACTTAGGGAATACCCATTGGAGAAGAACTCATTGGTAACCACATCATTGGTAAAAGGGTCAGTACTTCTACCGTAATTAATGTTGTAACCTGTAGAGGCATCTATCCTTGGAAGTAGGTTTCTAATGGATTGCTTATAATTTTCCTTACCTGATTGGGAGACATATTCAAAATCCTTAACTTCTAAGTTGTGTATGATTGCATAGGCCACACACTCTTCCAAAGTCCAGGAGGTTTGTGCTTGTACCTTTAAGGTAAAAAAACTTAATAGAAGTAGAATTGCTTTTAATTTTAGTGCCATACGTTAATGTTTCTGGCAAATACCTATACCAGCCTCATGCCAATAAATTTAATACGTTGATTTACAGTTATTTGTACTATATATTTTATTAAATTAGTAACTAATTGTAAAATAATTGTACGTCTTTTGTCAAAAAATTTGACACTTTATAGCAGTTGGACATTGTGAATAGTAGATTTAAACATTTACCAAGATAAAATACAGATGATCGACGCAAAAATTCTGGTGATAGATGATAACAAAAGCATGTTAAGTGCTTTGGAGATATTATTGCAGTTTGAGTACAAGTATGTAGCAACTCTATCCAATCCCAATCAAATTACCTCCTACCCTGGCTTTGCTGATTTAGACATTGTTTTATTGGATATGAACTTCTCTGCGGGAGTTAATTCCGGCAATGAGGGACTTTTTTGGCTTAACCAGATCAAGGAAAAGGCACCTTACATCTCTGTGATCATGATGACTGCTTATGGGTCCATAGATTTGGCAGTGAAAGCGATAAAAAACGGAGCTGTAGATTTCATTCTGAAACCATGGAGCAATGAACGCATGCTGGCGACCGTTAGGTCTGCGCATCAACTGCGAAAGTCTCAAAAACAAGTAATCGAACTTCAAAAAAAAGAGCACAATCTGAAGCAGGTCATTAACCATCACAATCATGCCATAATTGGACAATCTGATGCGATAAAAGTTGCTTTAAAATTGACAAGAAAAGTGGCTCAAACCGATGTCAATATATTGGTGACAGGGGAAAATGGAACTGGCAAGGAACTGATTGCAAGAGAAATACACCGTTGTTCAAAAAGAAGTGAAGAAATTTTTATTGGAGTGGACATGGGGTCAATCTCAGAAACACTCTTTGAAAGTGAGCTTTTCGGTCATATGAAAGGAGCATTTACGGATGCAAAGGAAGAACGCACTGGGAAAATCGAAGCAGCAGATGGAGGAACCTTATTTCTAGATGAAATAGGCAATCTTTCTTTAAAAATGCAAACCAAGTTGCTTTCTGCTATTCAAAACAGAACCATCGTAAAAGTAGGCTCAAACAAATCTGTATCTGTAGATATCAGGTTGATATGTGCAACCAATTGCGATTTGGAGAAAATGGTGACGGATGGCCTTTTCAGAGAAGATTTAATGTACCGCATCAATACCATACAGGTTGACGTGCCTCCTTTGCGAAATAGAGGTGAGGACATAATCATTTTGTGTCAATATTTTTTAGAAAAGTTTATGCACAAATATGGAAAGCCAGGCTTACGGATGAATCAGTCTTCCGAAGAAAAGCTAATGAAATACAAGTGGCCTGGAAATGTTCGGGAATTACAGCATACCATGGAAAGGGCGGTGATCCTAAGTGAAGGAAACGTGCTTAAACCATCGGACTTCTTTTTAAATTCAGCAGCCATTTCTTCTTTTGATTCTTTTCCAGGTTCTTTGGAAGAAATGGAAGCATTAATGATAGAGAAGACGCTAAAAGAATGTGACGGAAACTATACCTTAGCAGCAGAGCGCCTCGGCATTTCTCGGCAAACATTGTATAATAAAGTTAAAAAATCCAGAGACTGATGGCCAGTAGAAATTTCTATTTTCAAGTGATCATTAGGGTGTTATTGATCACCTTGGCAGCATTGGGAAGCGCTTATTTCATAATGATTCAGCTATTGTGGCTTGGTGGGGGCTTTTTGATAAGTATTGGTTTTCAAACTTATTCCTTAATCTTCTATATAAATAAAACCAACAGGAAAATCGCCTATTTTTTCGATGCCATTAGAAATGAAGACTTTACGCTTCGTTTTCCTGAGAAGGTCTCCATACAATCTTTTAAAGAATTAAACAGCAGTTTGAACCGGGTTAACCAATTGATTCAGGATGTACAATTGAAACTTCAAGTTAGAGAAAGGTATTACCAGGAGATTTTAAAACAGATCGATATTGGTATAATGACCATTGATGAAAAAGGCCACATCCTATACTCAAATCCATTTCTCGAAAAACTACTTCATTTTAGGCCACTATTACATCTCAAACAATTGCATCAAATCGACCTCAAGTTATATGAATTGATAGACAACCTTGGGCCCTTTGAGCAGAAGAATTACCAATTGGTAAATGAGCGTGAAAAAAACCAACTGTTTTTCAAGGCCGTGCCAATCAATATGGAAGGTAAGGCCCTCCTTTTGGTAACGGTTCAAGATCTACATAAAGAATTGGACGAAAAAGAAACAGACTCTTGGGTAAGGCTGATAAGGGTGCTCACCCATGAAATCATGAATACCATCACACCTATTACGTCAATCTCGGAATCCTTGTCCAAATACTATAAAATTGATGATGATGGCGAGTTGAAATGGGAAAATTTAAATGAGGATCAAATTAGGAATACGGTAAAAGGTTTAAATGTTATTAAAATCCAGGGAGAGGATTTAATGGATTTTGTCCAGTCTTATAGAAGTTTTTTAGATCTACCTAATCCAGATAAATCTTTGGTAAATATCAAGACATTATTAGAACGATTGAAAGTACTGATGCGGATGGAAAATAACAGTCGAAAGTTGGGATTTAATATCATTGTGGAAAGGGAAGAATTGGAATTTTACATAGATGAAAAGCAAATTGCGCAGGTACTGATAAATCTTGCAAAGAATGCTATCCAATCTATAGAAGGACAAACCGATGGTGAGCTGACCATAAAGGCTTCCACCAATGCTCAGGGAAGAAAGTACATAGAAGTCAAAGACAATGGTCCAGGAATTCCACCGGACCAAATTGATGAAATATTTGTTCCATTTTTTACTACAAAGGAAGGCGGAACAGGCATTGGCTTGAGTTTGTCCAAGCAAATTATGCATTTGCACGGGGGAAGCATTAGTGTGCATTCAGAAATAACAAAAGGAACCACATTTGTTTTATTGTTTTAACCCCATATCGATGACACTGAAAAGTGTATGTGAAGGAAGCCAAAATCAGTCAATGTACATTCACTGAATTACGAGCTACAAAAAGAGCTGTATTATTTAGCCTTATTAAGACTGATAAAGTAGGAACAAAGGCTCAATTTTATTGTGTACACTCCAGGACTTTAAAGCTATAAGTTGACATAAGCAGGTTTAAAGGAAACAAATTAAATTAAATATTTTCCTGATATTACTTGTTGTATTAAGCATTGTATCTTAATTTGTACAGAATAAAAGTTGGCAAATCATGGGTATAATTGACTTAAACAATTCCAGAAATAACGAAGTCTTGTATTCTCATAAAAAAAGAATGTTTCAGGTTTGCTACGAAGAACTTTCGTTTAAGGCAAGCCATAAATTAAAATATGAGTTCAATGCTTTAACCCTGGATACAAGTGCTTTGGTGCATGAGGTTTACATGAAAATGGAAAAATACCGGGGAGAAATTCAAAATAAAAATCATTTTTTAGCCATTGCTGCAATAGCCATGCGTAGATTTTTAGTGGATTATGCAAGACAAAAGAATCGGGTAAAGAGAGGTGGTCATCAAATAAAATTAACTTATGGTGACAGTAGTGAGCAAATGGTGACCACGACACTAGAAGGATTAATTAATCTTAATGACGCCCTTAATGGACTAAAAAAGATAAACAGGCGATATTCTCGTGTGGTTGAATTTCATTTTTTTGGCGGGTATAAATACCAGGAAATTGCCAATATGCTAGGCGTTTCTGTGGAAACCGTTAAAAGAGATTGGAGATTGGCAAGGGCATGGTTGAGCAATGAACTTAAATAATTTCCAGATGACATTAAAACATGTTGAATGGGAAAAAGTGGAAAATTTATTCCATGAAATTGCTGACAAAAGCGAAGGAGAAAAAAAGCTATTGTTGGACAGCCTTGAGTTAACAGCACCTGAAACCTGTTTCACTTTAAAGTCACTGCTATTAGCAGATAATTCACCAAATTCGATATTTAAATTCTCTCCTAATCTTTTGATTAATACCTGGGAAAATGATCAATTCCTTATCGGTAAAAAAATTGGCGCATTTAAATTATCTGAAATAATTGGCACCGGTGCCATGGGAACAGTATTTAAAGGCATTAGGGTCGATGGCCAATTTGAACAAATAGTGGCCATAAAATTGATGAACTCCCAGGTTACAAATTCTTTTCTCAAAAATCGTTTTTACAAAGAACGGCAGATACTTGCAAAGCTTAACCATCATGGAATTGCAAGGTTGTATGATGGGGAGATCAATGAAGAGGGAAGGCCCTATTTTACCATGGAATACGTTTCTGGACATACCTTATTAGAATATTGTAAGCTTAATAATTGTACTATTTCCCAACGATTAAACTTATTTATACAAATAGGTGAGGCGGTCCAATACGCCCATCAGCTTTTGATTGTTCATCTTGATCTCAAACCTCAAAATATTTTGGTAAATTCAACAGGTACAGTCAAATTACTGGATTTTGGCGTAGCTCGGTTACTGGAAGACACAAATGATTTTAAAGGAAGCTTTACCTTGGCTTATGCAGCACCCGAACAAATCAATAATTTAGCACCATCTATCTTTACAGATATTTATGCTTTAGGAATCATCTTATTCGAACTCTGTACGAAAAACCATCCCTTTCAATCAACACTCAATGATCCAAAATTATTTACTCAACAAAAACTGAGCGGAGATTCATCAGCATTTTCAATGGAAGGAATCGAGGTATCCAAATTGATGCTTAGTGACCTGAAATTTATTTGTAATAAGGCGATGGCTTTAAAACCTGAAGAAAGGTATGTGTCCATTAGCGATTTAATGCATGATATCAAAGCCAGCCAAAAAAATCAGCCAATTTCCCTTCGGAATACAGAATGGAAATACAAGGCAGAAAAATATATTAAAAGAAATAGCAAAATTCTGACTTCAATTGTTCTTGGTTTATTACTGTTTTTTGGTGCTGTTATTTTTTATACCTATCAGTTGAAGATGGAACGAAATTTATCGATTAGGGAAGCTAAGAGAGCAAATCAAATAACGGATCTCATGACTGATGTTTTTATGGCTGCAGATCCAAATATTGGCGGAGCCGACACGATTACTGCTGTTAATTTATTAAATCAAGGTCTTGAATCTTTGGAAAAGAACCTAAGTGAGGATAATTATTTATACGCTGACATGTTAGGACGGCTATCACCCATATTTTATAACCTGGGAAAATATGAAAAATCCCAGGAACTTGCTTTCTCAGCCTACAATATCAACAATAAATTACCTTTGATTACTCAAAATGTTTTGGCTCAAAATGAAATAGAAATTGGCAAATCATTTTTTTACTTTGGAAAACTGGACAGTACAGACCGCTATTTAAATATGGCCATTCTAAGACTAAAGAAAAACGATCTAAGTCATAGTAAAACCATGGCTCATGCATTGACGGAGCTAGGAAATTCCTATTATGATAATAGAAAATACCAAAAAGCGGACTCAGCATTCAATGAAGCCTACAATTTATATAAAGCTTTGACTACCCCGCCAAATACAGAGCTGGCTTTTTCCTTGCATATGCTGGGTGCAATAGCCAGAAAAACGGGAGATTTAGAAAAAAGCGAAAGCTACCTTTTAGAAGCATTGGCAATGAAAGAAAAATTATTTACGCCGCCCCATTTGGAGATTGCCTATACTTATAATTTTTTGGGTAGTCTCTATCAATCTCTCGGAGAATTCAATAAAGCCAAGCAATTTATTAGGGCATCTCTGGATCAACGAAAATCAATACTAGGAGAATCTCATGTCGAAACAATTGCCAGTATGTCCAATTTAGCGAGAACTTATAGTTTTCTTGAGCAACCAAATGAAGCAATCCCTTTGTATGAAAAAGCATTGACCAAAATTGATTCTTTGTTTGATAAATCGCATCCTTACTATGCGGGAATATTAGAGAGTCTGGCGAAAGTTTATTTTAAAACAGGGGCCATAGAGAAGGCAAAAGCAAATTTAATAACCACAATTTCAATAAATCAGGAGTTGTTTCCCCAAGAAGATCCTCGACATGCCTCACCAGTAATTTTTTTGGGAAAAATTGCCCTGCAAGAAAATGACTTTCCAAAAGCAAAAGAATATTTAGTGAAGGGCCTAAGGTTAAGGCAGGCTTCCTTGTCGGAGGGAGACCAGTTAATCGCTCAGAGCCAAAGGGATCTTGCTTCATGCCTGATGGCTTTAGGCGATTTTACAGAAGCCATTCATTATTACGAAGCAGCTTTACAAACCTATGCTTCAGCATCAAACCCACCTAAAGAAACTATGGACAGTATTAAATCAGAATTAATGAGTGCCGGACAAAATTATATTAAATGATTTTTACGATAGGATTGGAGAATCAGCAATGCCACCGCAAAAATCATTTAATGTAAAGTCACTTAAACAAAGACTTACTCCAAAGCTTCAAAATCTACCCAAGTAGGTCTTAAATATATTAATGGAATATCCCCTAACAGGAAACAACATTAACATCAACTTTAGTAGGAAAACCTTTTTGTGTGGATTCCAAACAGATTTTGGTTGGCTTACTAAAATTTTCATCAGCCCTAAACTTCCATATCAAACCGTCTAAATATTCCACTGCAATCCTTATACCATAAGCTCCGGCTGGCACCGTTTTTACTTTTTTTGTACTGGTAGGAATATTTCCACTTGGAATACTTTTACTCTTTACACTTCCATCCTCAAGAATTTTATACGTTATGGTAAATCGCATGGTCATCCCTAAAAATCCATTTCTATTATTAAGAGAAACAGTTTGAGAAGGATAAGCACTTCCAGTACAGGTTTCTATTTCATATTCGGTGGTATATCCTAATTTTGCATTGGTATTGTCTTTAAGATATTTCAGGCTATAGGCAATGGGTACACCCGGGTTTTCCCGGCTATAAACTGCGTTTTCTCCTTGCAGTACATCCTCTAAATCACCGAAATTTTTGGCAGATATGGCGGATGAAGTTGCTTGAGCCCCGCCTCCCATCGTAACAACAGTTATGGAAGCCTTATTCAGGATTGATTTGTACTTTGTTTCAATAGCTCCCGAAGCAGAAGATAATCCAGTCACATAGTTAAATGCTCCTTTCAATTCTGCATCTGTGGCCTCTTCGCTCGTTACCATCCTAAACAAAATTATTCGACCATAGGATACCGAATGCACATAGGCCGGTGGTCCATCTTGACTAAATTTAGCTTTAACATCAGCAATGGTCGCATTCCTTCCAAAAAATTCTCCTGGATTTTCAGGTGCATTCATGGCTATGGTATAAAACCGTTGTTTAAATACCATCATGGCCACTCTTTCCGTTTTGCTGGACGTATAGTTAAATTGCGCCTGTGCATCTCCCCTTGCCCACTCTACATTCAAACCGACATCCAAGCTTAACTGCTTGGAAGAATAGGAAGTAGCTGCCGTATAAGATGAATTAGACGCTATGGTATAGCCATCTGGTTTGGCATTTGCATTCCACCACTCCAAGGCCTCATCAATTTTGGCCTGAACGCTGGTATTGCTTGCATTTTCTATTTCTATATTGCCTTTCTCCCCAATCCCCGGTAAATCAAGCCTGAGATCAATGGGTGAGCGATCAATGGTCACCGGAGTGGGCAAACCTCCCAAGGTGGCTTTATCAGCGATAACAAGTGCTCCCGGATATATTATCCCATCAGTAGGACGGAGAATCGCTATTTCCTCAAAATTATTTTTCAAACTTATTTTCTGAGTCAAACACGTTGTTACAAAACCTTTCCCTGAGGTCACTCGCCTGACAGGTCCTCCTACTTCCTCTCTACTTTGATTGCCAGTAATACTTTGTTCATTGAATAGTTCCTTTTTATCGAAATCAAGGTCCTTTACAAATTCACTTATGGTCGCTGCATCTGGCGAAATCTTTATGGGTTCATCTTTGACAATTAACTCACAAGCAGTAAGTACAAACCAAAAACAAATACAAATAGACGAAGTTTTTCTGATTGATATAGCATTTTTCATAGTTTCTAGAAATTAGTTGAGTTATATTTCTAAAAGCGATAAAAAGTTCTTAAAAGGTTAATCAGGATAAAATAAAAAATATATTTCTTAAAGGTTATACTCCAGATTTTAGGAAATAGAATAAAAACCTATAAAGATAACTTAGCGTGAGATTTTAATACCAATGAGGCAGAGTTGTAAAAAAGCGATACCATTAAAAATTTTATCTTATATTTATTCAATTAAGGTAAAAAAAATTTGGCTATTGGTCAATCCTTGCTTTCCAGAAAGAGTTGGAAAAAATTTCTGGAAAACGCAGCAGTTAACTTTTATATTAATTGCCAAATTGACAATTTTCAACTATCATTGCAACACAATTTAGGTCGTTAGCTCAGTTGGTTCAGAGCGCTGCCTTGACAGGGCAGAGGTCACCAGTTCGAGCCTGGTACGACCTACTTTTTTGACATTATTGATGTCTATCTAGATTTCGAGACAAGGATTTTACTTCTTCTTTGAGCCTTTCGATTTTTTCCTGTAAATGCACGATGGCATACAATCCTTCCAAATTTATTTCCATTTCGTAATGTAATCTTGAAAGTCTTTCCAAGAGCCTTAAATCATCTTGTAAAACGTACTCTTTTTCCTCAATAACAATTATTTCACACATGTCTTGCGCTGCGAGTGAATAGACAAATGTCATTTCTATATTGCAGGATCGGCAAAACTGATCCAGTGAAACATGATCTTCACTTAAATTATTCATGGTTTCTAAGATTAGCCAGTTGTTCAAATAGTTTCTTCTCCTCTGCTGTAAGTGAACTTGGAATTTTCACCACATAAGTCAAATACAAGTCTCCAAAAGTGCCCTCTTTGTCATAAACCGGAAACCCTTTTCCTTTCAATTTCACTTTAGTACCGTTTTGTGTTCCGGCAGCTAATTTTAATTTCACTTTTCCGGAAAGCGTCGAAACAATTATTTCTCCTCCTAAAATGGCGGTATACAAATCGATTTCAACTTCCTTGCGTAAATCTGAACCTTCTCTTTTGAACTCATGATCAGGGACAATTTTGAATGTGATATACAAATCACCTTTGGGCCCTCCATTTACACCTTCACCTCCATGATTTTTAATTTTAATGGTTTGTCCATCTTCAACTCCAGCTTTTATGGTAAGCCTTATTTTTTTGCCATTGATCTCAAGTGTCCTTTTGTCAGCTGTAAGCACTTCGCGCAATTGAAGTTCAAGTGTGGCATGAAGGTCCTGTCCCTTGAATTTTATACCAGAACCGGATGATCTTCTGCCCCCCCCGCCAGCACCACCAAACATGGAGTCAAAGAAATCAGAAAAACCACCTCCTCCGAACGCTTGCTCAAAATCAGCATTGCTGTACTGTTGCTGTGCTCCTCTTCTACCTGCATTACTGGAATTTTGTTGGGTTCCCTGATTTTTCCAGTTCTCACCATATTGATCATATTTCTTTCGCTTCTCAGGGTCACTCAATACTTCATTGGCCTCGTTTATAGCCTGAAATTGCTTTTCTGCTGTCTTATCATCGGGATTCAGGTCAGGATGGTATTTTCTGGCCATTTTACGATACGCTTTTTTTATTTCTTCAGGAGAAGCAGTTTTATTTATTCCCAAAAGTTTATAATAATCAATAAAGTCCATGGTCTATAAATACAGTTAAATCAATGTTAAAAGTTCTCTAGTATTTTTATACGTTTTTCAATAGGTGGATGGGTAGCAAATAAACCGGAGATTGAAGATAAGATGCCAGAAGATTTGTCCGGTCTATTCTCAATAAACAATTCTGCTACATCATCACTTTTTACTCCTTTAACCTGATAGTTTCCCGCTATTTTACGCAATGCGGATGCCAAAGCAAGTGGATTTCGCGTCATTTCTGCAGCACCACTGTCTGCCATGTATTCTCTTTTTCTGGAGATTGCAAATCGGAAAAGCATGCTCAACAGGTAAGCTACTATAGCAATAACCATCGCGATAAGCATGGCACGGTTGTCACTCTTCTCCCTTCTTCTAGCCCCACCAAAAAGCATGTTTCGAAATAAAATTTGGGCAACAAAGGAGAAAATTCCCACAAAAATAATAGATATAATCAAAAGACGTACATCCTTATTTCTAATGTGCATCAATTCATGTGCGATAACTCCCTCAAGTTCATCATCAGTAAGTGCCTCAATTATACCCCTTGTAAGTGTTACGGTATAAGTTTTCTCATTGATGCCACTGGCAAAAGCATTGAAAGCTGGGTCTTCAATGATATTTACCTTCGGCATCTTCATTCCCTTACTTATACATAGGTTTTCTACCAGATTGTATACCCTCATGTTTTCTTTTCGCTCCAGAGGTCTCGAACCTGCTGCCCCTTGTATCATTTTAGAGTGAAAAAAAAAGGCAATCACAAACCAAACAGCTACAGCAATAAGTACCCCAGGTATGGTATTTACAAAAATTTCATTGATAGAAACATTGTACTCTTCCTGGGGAATGGTCAGGTATAAAAAAGCATATACCGCAGCCAAAATCAATAGTGGAAAACCTATTAATAGTAAGACAGAACGTGAATTGTTTCTCCTAATTTGGGTTTGTATTCCAATATATCCTGCCATTTATTATCTAAAATTTAATATCTGGTGCTTTGTCTAGGCGTTCTCTTTCAACCTCACCCACATCAAACATTTTCTCTGTGTGGAAGCCAAACATTCCTGCTACAAGATTGGAAGGAAAGCTTTGTACTGCAACGTTGTATTCTCTAGTGGCAGAGTTGAAGTATCTTCTTGCTGCTGCAAGTTTGTTCTCTACATCTGAAATTTCATTTTGCAGTTGCAAGAAATTGGCACTGGCTTTTAAATCAGGATAAGCTTCAACTTGTATTTGCAAGCCTTGTAAGGCTGAACCCAATTCTTGTTCAGCAGCAATTTTTCCATCAATGGTGGTTGCATTTATAGCCCTAGATCTTGCCTCAGTTACCCGGGTAAGCACTCCAGCTTCATGATCCATGTAGCCTTTAACACTACTTACAAGTTGTGGTATTAGGTCATGTCTCTGCTTCAATTGAACATCAATATCTGCAAATGCATTTTCTCTATTGTTTTTATACGCTACTAGTTTGTTATAAAGAGAAATTAAAAACAAGCCAATAACGACGGCAACTATTATAATAATCAGCATAGTACTCATATAAGTTGGGGTTTGTTCATTATTGGTTGAATATACAAAATTTGTGATTTATTAGTATATTTGGTGACGGTTAACTTCAACTAAAATCAAAATGAAAAAATTTATTGGTCCGATTTCAATATTGGTAATTATCCTTATTGCTGGAGTATTCTGGTGGAGGTATTTTTTTGTATTTGCTGAAGGTGTAAAAGCCGGTAACTTGAACTACTTCGAAAAGAAAGGCTATGTTTTTAAAACCTGGGAAGGAAGATTGGTGCAGGATGGATTTCAAAGCCCCAACCCTGGAGCCCTTCAAAGCAATGAATTTCGTTTTAGCGCTGACGGAGATTCTTTGGCTTCCGTTTTAGAACGATCAGGAGGAAAGTTTGTTGAATTGCGCTACAAAGAATATCTTAATCCAATCCCTTGGCGCGGTGCCAGTGAATATGTAGTCACAGAAATAATAAGGGTAGAAAACGCCAAAACTAGTGAGGATTTCCCAATCAAATAGATTAAAAAAAGGGCAGTAAAATCACTGCCTTTTTTTAATCTAACTTTAAGATTATCATGAATTTAATATTTTTTCTATTCCCATTAAATTAATTGTAGCCTTTTTCTTTCGTTATAACTCTTGATTTGACGCTTCTAGTATTTTTTTCCTAGCCATCTCTCATTGAATTATTGGAATCGTGATTTTCCATTTCCATAGGCCTTTAATGACATTACCTTAATCATTAGCTAGAAAACACCCCTTTTTTAGTTGATGAATTGAAAGCCATTTATGGACAGTAATAGCTGCCTTTATCGAATCCCTCTTCCCAGGTGCCTCTTACTACCTACATCAATCAGCATATTCACATCTAGCAATTAATCATCATTAAAGGGTGAAAAGCAAAAATTCTATGGATCAATTTTTGTTATACTTTACACAGGATAAAATTAAAAATGTCCAAAATACTATATTTATTGTAAAAAATGTTTAATTAGTTACTGTGGTTAATTCACAAACAATTTATTGAAGGGGTTTTCTATGACCATTTAGCCTCTTATGTTTCCGTAATTCGACTAGAATAAGCAAGCTTAACCATTAAGCAGGGCGCATTATTTAATCCATTTTTAATCTTTATAAAATTATATTTACAATTTAAACCATTTTAGTTTAGTTCTATAAATCCTGACCTAACAATAAAATTATGAATAATTTATATATCCAGAAGGTTTTGGTGATAGTGGGTGTTCTGGAGGATTACATGCTTGTTGAAGAAAAGTTTGAGGAGATAGGTGTTGATAAAACACAACTTAATTGGATTAAAACCATTGGAGAAGTTACCTCAAATCATTATGATTTAGTGATTTGTGATTTAAATTTACCAAAAACCGATAGAAATGAAATTTTAGGAGAAATAAAGCTAAAGTTTGGCCAAACGCCCATTATAGCACTTACTTCTAATGTTGAACTAAGCTTTTATATTACATTAATTCAGGAAGGGTTTCAAGACGTACTTTTTAAAGAAACACTTGATAAGGTACAGTTATACAGAGCCTTAAGATTATCCAGGAATGGCCAAGAATTAGGGCTAAAGCCCTTAAAGGCTGAAAACCGAGTAGAAAAAAAAACCCTTCAGCAAGACGCAGTTACCTACAGAAAAAAGGACCTTGAATTAAAGGACATATTCCAAAGAATGAGCTTGGCTGTAAGTCAACCCAAAGATTTGGCAGGAAGATTTGAGGCTTTACTAAAGGTAATTTTAGGTTACACAGAACTAAAACTTGCCGAAGGGTGGATAATGAACATTGACGATAGCAGGCTCAATAAAGTTATTAGTTGCACCCAATCCTTTGATTTTGATGATATCTCAGAAATAAAAATTGTCTCTAAAGAGGCTGAAATTGGCAGAGATTTGCCTGGTACGGTATGGGAGAAAGGTAAATTAATCTTTTGGGAAAACTTAGAAAATCACCCTGGCTTTAAACAAAATAAAGCCATGCTTAAATATGGACTTAAAACAGCCGTAGGTATACCCATTTTTAAAGATACCTCCATGGTAGGGGTCATTACGCTATTCTCTGAAAAAGAAATAATTTATTTAAAGTCAAATTTAGTCTTTTTTAAAAAATTAAGTCAACGCCTTGGGCCAGAGTTGATGAGAATAAAAACCGAAGATGAGCTAAAAACTATCTTCGATTTAACTCCTAACCTATTATTTGTAATAGATTCCAATGGAATAATAAAAAAGGGAAATCTGCAAACTGCAATTACACTCGATTGTCTTTCAGGTGATTTACCAGGAAAGTCTTTTCGTGAATTGGTACCAGAAGATTTTCAGCCTGAGTTTGACAACCTATTAAACAATATAGATAAAAATAGATCAATCCTTGAAATTGATATCCCTATTCTGGTAAAGGATCATATCATTTGGATCAATCTGACGACGAGACTTTTCCCTTCCGGGTTTTTCATCTACTGTGTAGGCAAAGATACTACGCATCAGAAAAGTTTGGAAGAATTATTATATAGAGCCCACAAAGTAGTTCGAATGGGTACTTGGGAGATAAATCTTATTAACAATAGCGTTTATTGGTCTCCGATGGTCAAAGTAATTCATGAATTAAATGAGCAATATGAGCCAAAAATTCATGAAGCGATAAACTTTTATAAGGAAGGGGATTCCAGAAATTTAATCGAACAAAAAGTTGATCAAGCGAAAAAAGGTGAAATTTCTCATTTTGAGGTAGATGCACAGTTAGTAACATCCAAAGGGAATATTATATGGGTAAGGGTTCAAGCTGAGTCTGAATGGTTGAATGGTAAATTATTTCGGATTTATGGTAGCATACAAGATATCAGCGAAAGAAAAAACGTTGAGGAAAAATTAGAAGATGCAAATATACGCTATAGACTAGCCTCTCAAGCCGCAGCCATTGGCATATATGACTGGGACATTCTGGAGAATAACGTCATATGGAATGACACCATGAAAAAGCTATACGGCATAACAGAAAATAATTTAACCATAGATTATCAAACGTGGCAAAATTTTTTGCTTCCTAATGAGGTGGAAAAGCATACCAAAGTTATACAAGAAGCTCTTGACGGTAAAGTCGAATACAATACCCAGTATAAAATAATATTGCCAAAGACTGGTGAAATTAGAATTATGAAGGCCACTGCCCATATCGTACGGAATGATGCTGGCACCCCTATTAGAATGGTCGGTATTAATTATGATATTACTAATCAGGAAATGTATAGATTAAAGCTTGAAAAAGCCAATAAGGACCGTGAGGATATTCTTGAAAGCATCACAGATGGCTTTTTTTCTGTTGATAGAGATTGGATTGTTACCTATTGGAATAATGCTGCTGAAAAAATACTGCTTAAATCCCGAAAAAATATTGTTGGCAAAAACTTATGGGTCGAATATGGTGATGCCATTGACCTTAAATTATTTAAAGAATACGCCATAACCATGGAAACTGGAGAACAAAGGCAGTTTGTTGATTATTATCCTGGTATGGACATTTGGCTTGAAATCTCATCTTTTCCAAAAGAAAATGGCATTGTGGTATATTTTAAGGATATAAGCTCAAGAATAAAGCATCAGCAAAAGATGGCTGAGGTTAAATTACTTCAAGAGCATGTCATCAACAGTACTGAAGACCTTATTTGGGCAGTAGATGATGATTATAAATTAATATTAGCGAATAATGCATTCTACGACGAAATGGAAAGACTATCTGGCCACAGGTATTCAATAGGTGAACGGGTCGCTAATTTTACCGGAAAGAACTCATTTTTATACGATGAGGCAAACAGCTTCTGGAACAAAAAATATAAAAAGGTTTTGGCTGGTTTTCAGCAAAATTTGACGTATAAATCTATATTAAAACACATGGAACCCAAGACTTTTCAAGTGGGGTTCTATCCAATTTTAGACAATAATAAAATAACTGGCGCGGCATGTTTCGCCAGAGATATTACTGATAAAATAAATCATTTGAAAGCACTAGAAAGACAAAATAAGAAGCTAAAAGATATAACTTGGAGACAATCACACATTGTTCGTGCCCCCGTTGCAAGAATTATGGGATTAGTGAACCTCCAAAAAAACATGAATTATTCGGGAAAAGATCTAAATGAAATCTTAGATTATATTATGGATTCATCAGAGGAATTGGATGAGATTATTCGAGATATTTCTAAGAGATCTAACAATCCTTAAGCCCTTCTATGAAGTTTTCAAGAAAAGCCTTATCCACTAAGCTTTAAAAGTTTCAATTTTTAAATGCATAAATTAAACAATAGTCAGATAAGCTGACCCTTATTCAACACAAACAGGAAAAAACCTCCCTCGGGCTTCTGAGGGAGGTTTAGCAAAGTAGGATAGGTGTAATTTACCAGTTTCTATCTTTTAAGTAGGCATCAAGTTCAGCCTTACTCATAGGTAGATCACTTTTAGTATTTAACCAGGACATGAAATCACCTTTGATTTTTTCACTCCATCGACTATCAATTTCACCAGCAGTATACGTCTTCTCCTGAAGTCTAAGGTGACCGAATTGATCTCTAAGGGAAGTAAATTCGGCATTGATAACAAGGTCTGCAACCAGATGAGCAGGAATGAATATTACACCCCATTTATTTGCCAATACTGCATCTCCAGGTAAAACAGTTGCTCTTCCTATTCTGATTGGGTAATTAATAGTGGTAAGCATCATCTCCTGAATATAGGAAGGATCATGACCTTTAATCCAAAGATTAAAACCTTCAATTTTAGATAAACCAGCCATGTCTCTAACCGCACCGTTAAAGATTACCCCTCTATTGGAATTGGTTTGAATAGCAATCCCTAAATTATCCCCAATTAAGGTACCATCAGCTATTTTACCATAGCTGTCAGCGATATAAATATCACCATCCACCAAACCATCGATAGGCCAGGAATTGGTTCCACCAGATTGGGCTCTACCTTCTTCTTTGCCAATTTTCTTTACCAGATTATTGACGTCCTCTCTGAAAGGCATGTATTGAGCAGTGACAGCTCTACCGGTCATTACTTCATTGTCATCTAAAATAATCCAATCGTTTTCAAACTGATTGTTATACCCCTTGTTTCTCAAAATCCCCCAAGCCTCTTCTACAGATATGGCTTTAAGTCTTTCAAGGTATTCATCTGAAACTTTCGGCCTTCCATCAGGAAACCTTTCCCCTTCCCATTCTACGGTCAAAGCTTTAATTTGATCTGGTGTAGGGGAAATTTGTTGGGAAAAACTTTCCATAGTAAAAGCAGATAAACATACTAGGCAAGCAAGTGTAATCTTCTTCATCATAATCATGTTTAATAGTATTAAAATGTGAATTTCCAGAAAAGAAAGTAATAAAGCAACCCGTCTTCAATCTAAATTATTTGATCGATAATTTTAGGGAATGCCAATTAACTCCACCACCTATCATTGGACCGGTCTGTATTCCAATCCTCAGTGGGCGCAAAGTACTCAGTACCTTCCTGTAAGTGTTGCTTGATCACCTCTTCGTTCAGTGTTATACCAAGTCCGGGGCCATCTGGTACCTTCGCAAAACCATCAATGACCAAAGGTTTAGGAATATCTTTCACCATGTCTTCCCACCATGGGATGTCCACAGAGTGATGTTCTAGGGAAATAAAGTTTTCAGTTGCAGCAGCACAATGAATATTGGCCATGAAGGAAACTGGCGTACCTGCAAAATGCATGGCCATAGGTATCCCTTGTTCTTCTGCATAATCGCCTATTTTCTTTGTTTCCAATATCCCTCCAGAGGATGCCAAATCTGGCTGAATCATATCAATGGCCCTGGCATCAATCAATTTAATAAACTCTTCTTTAAGAAAAATATCTTCACCAGTTAGCGTGGGTGTTTTGATAGCATCTGTTATTTGTTTCCATTTTTCAGTATAAAACCAGGGAACCATGTCTTCTAACCAGGCCAAACGATAAGGTTCCAATGCTTCACCAAGGCGAATACATTCTTTGTAATCGAAGTGCCCAAAATGATCTGCTGCAAGAGGGATTTCATACCCAATCTTATCCCTAACCGCAGCAACGAATTCTACCATCTCAGCAATTCCCTTATCTGTAATTTGAACTCCCGTGAAAGGATGGCCGGTACGGCCGTAACTTCCATACTCAGAATCCCATTCCTTCCCTTTCCCGAATGCTTTGGTATTAACCACAGAACCTTTATTGTCTTTTACCATCTCTACACCAAAGTCCATTTTTAGAAACGTGTAGCCCTTGTCTTTTCTTGCTTTCATACGGTCTGCAAAGACTGCTGGATCATTGGATTTTGTAGTATCTGAATACAAACGGATAGAATCCCTGTATTTACCACCGAGCATTTGATAAATAGGCACATTATAAGCTTTACCTGCCAAATCCCATAGGGCCATTTCAATTCCACAGACACCTCCAGCTTGGCGGGCATGATTACCAAAAAGTTTGATTTTTTTGAAAAGCCTTTCTATCTGACAAGGATTTTCCCCTAAAATACGGCTTTTCAGTACCAAAGCATACCTGGCACTGGCACCATCACGTACTTCTCCCAAACCATATATCCCCTGATTGGTATCTATTCTGATAATTGGACATCGCATAGGTGCTCCTACAACCTCTGCAATTCTCAAGTCGGTAATCCTTAAATCTGATGGATTAGAATTTCGGTTGACGTTCTGCATCGAATGTGCAAGGGTATCCTCGATTGGCATAGACATAAATGCCCCGAGACCCAGGCCTCCTAGCGCTGCTTTTTGAAGGAATGACCTGCGATCGGGAATTGCCGTTTCGGGAGGTACAATTAATTTTTGAGGCTCCTCTTTTTTAGCTGAAGTAGGTAAATTAAAGAGGTTACTAAATTTTGGGTTGTCAATTGGTTTCATCGTTATTTGTTTAATTAAAAATTACTATTCAAAAAAAGGTATGTCCTTAACTGCATATTTTCTCATTCCTTCCTCATTGATTTCTACCCCAATACCCGGTTTTTCAGAAAGGGCAATGAATCCATCTTTGGTTCTCTCTCCATCGTAGGTCACTATGTCCTTCCACATCTGATCCGTGTCCATGTAAATTTGCCATTCCATAATTTGGAAATTTGGAACAGAGGCACACACGTGACAAGAAGCCATGGCTCCTAAAAAAGAGGCAACCATATGAGGACTAAAGGGTACATAAAATAAATTTGAAAGGTTTGCTATTCGCTGGGCTTCACCTAATCCACCTGCTTTTTGTATGTCCGGCATGATTATATCTGCTCCTCCTTCAGTGAGCAAATTTACAAAGCCATAAGCCAGGTATACATTCTCACCTGTACATATAGGAGTGCTGGTTTGTTGGGTGAGTTTCTGGTAAAGGTTAGGATTATCTGCCGGTATGGGCTCCTCCAGCCACATGAGGTCAAGGTCTTCATACATTTGGGCCATTTTTACACCTGTTATATAATCATACCTGCCGTGCATGTCCACACAGATATCGATGCCCCTGCCGACTTCTTCTCTCACCGCAGCAATGGCATTGTACATCCTATCTATCTCCGCGGGGCTTGCGGTCCAATTGAAGCGATCGTATTTGTTGGGATCCCTCCCATCGTCTACATCAAACTTTACTGCGGTATATCCCCTATCCACCGCCCCTCTGGCAGCTTTCGCATAATCTTCAGGACTTGGGTTTCTAGAGGTGTACAGGGCAGTATCACAATACACCCTGATTTTATCCCTGAATTTACCGCCTAGTAGCTGGTAAACCGGAACACCGAAAACTTTTCCAGTGATGTCCCAAAGAGCTGTTTCTATTGCGGTGAGCACTGCTACAAATACCCCGGATTGAGCACCTCCAAAAAAGGCTCCTTTTCTCAATTGTTCAGCGAGTCGGTTAGGGTTTAGTGGGTTTTCTCCTTTGATTTGGCCCCCTAGTCTTTTGACCAAGTGGTAAGTCCCATGTATGGCATCGACGGCTTCACCACAGCCTATCACATCCTGATTGGTATAAATTTTAACATATAAAGCACCTCTTACAAAGCCGCACTTAACGTCTGTGATTTTAAGGGTAGATGGGTTGGAATGTGAGGGCATTTTATCCACAGCAGCAGATAATGCTGTTCCGTAGTTGGCCATAAAAGCCGTTCCTGTTATGCCTGTCAGTGCCGCCTTGGAAAGAAAAGACCTTCGGTGTATGTTTTTAGTCATGATGAAATATTTTGGGTTAATCGTTGCTAGTTAAAAATGGGTCAATTCTCTTAAAGTACAGTCAACCCATACTTTGCTCGATACTACAATCAAAAGGGTCAACTCATCTATACTTTAAATTTATCTGCCAGTAAGCCAGTCATTGCCTATTTTATCTCAATACCTTTTAATTACCAAGTTCTGTTTTCAAGTATTTCTCTAATTTGTTCTTTGGGAATAGGCAGTTCATCTATATGATTGCTAAGCCATTTAGAAAAATCTTTCTCTATTTCTGGAGACCAACGCGTGTCTATTTGGCCTGCTGTGTATATCCCTGCTTTAATTCTACTATGGCCAAACATATCTCGTAGTCGAACCACTTCTGAGGTAACGACAACCTTTTCGGCCAAATGAGGTGGAATAAAGGTAACTGCCCCATCTCTGCCCAATACAACATCCCCCGCCATAACCGTTACTTGCCTGATTTTGGTTGGGGTATTGATTCCAATCAACATGGTATTCAAATCACCTGACTGATTGTGATGCGATGGATGATAACTACTAAAATAAGATACAAAACCTCCAATGGCTTTTAAACCATTAATGTCCCTAATTGCGCCATCATACACGATGCCGTTTCCAGATTTCGAATAAATGGCGTTTCCAACATTATCACCAATTGTAGGCCCTCCATTGTGAAGGCCAAACTGGTCGGCTACATAAACATCGCCGGGCACTAAAAGAGCTACAGGCCAACTGTTTTGGCCACGTTTACCTTCCGCCTTTCCTCTTTTGTCAATGGCCTCATGTATATCTGGTCTTCCGGGCATGAATGTCGCTGTAAGGGCTCTTCCCACCAATACACTGTCGGGGTGAATGGTCTCCCAGCCTTCCGCATATTGGTATTTATAACCTTCATTCTTTAGTACAGCCCAGGCTTCTTCATGGGTTACCGCTTTCATCCGTTCTATAAGCGAATCAGAAACCTTGGGTCTTCCATCATCAAATCTTTCTCCATTCCACTCTGGGGTTAGGAAAAGCATTTCTTCTTTGCTTATCTGTTGCCCCTCAGTTTGTATGATTACAAGTAAGAAAAATGAAATTGCACAGAAGGCTTTTATCGTTATCCAATTCTTCATACGTAGTAGGTTTAATTAAAAAAACATATTTTAGTCCTCAACCAAAATGGAATAGGATTTACAAATACCTAGAGGTCTTTTTACCACCTTATTTTTTGAAAAGTCCAATCTGCTTGCACTTTTCTCATTTCTATTTGATCGTCTCTTTTGGATAATCCACTGTCGAGGTATTGTTGGTGAAGTTTGGCTAAAGCCTTTCGGTCTAATTCCACTCCTAACCCAGGCCCGCTTGGTACCTCAACAGCACCATTTTCAAAAACTACACTTCCACCTATGATTACCTCTTCAGATTGCCAGGGGTAATGCGTGTCCAAAGCATAAGGGACTTCTGGCAATGCCCCGCCCAGATGTACCATAGCCGCCAGAGAAATGCCTAAATGACTATTGGAATGCATGGATAGTTTTCGATCAAAAGTGCTGCACAGCTTTGCCAATTCCATTGAAGCCTTCAATCCTCCCCAAAAGTGATGGTCACTAAGTATGATGTCCTCAGCTCCCAATCGTATACTTGAGGGTATTTCATCAAAGGAGGTAGTACACATATTGGTTGCCAAAGGTGTTGAAATCAGTTTTCTTAATTTCGCCATTTCCTCCTGACCACGTACTGGATCCTCCAAGTACTCTAGAATGGGCTCCATCTCTTTCCCATATTTTAATGCGGTTTCTGGTTTCCAAATGGCATTTGGGTCAAATCTAAGTGGCATTTTATCTCCAAATTCGGCGTGTAAAGCAAACATAGCAGCAACTTCTTGTGCTGGTTCAAATGCTCCCCCTTTCAGCTTAATGGATTGGAAACCATAGTGCTTACACATGGCCTTGGCTTGGGCTACAATTCCTTTTGGGTCAATGGCGGCCTCCTGTCTGGCAGCATCCCAGCCAGTGGCATATTTTTCTTTACCAAAGCCTAAATCTCCTCCAGCCCCTTCGTATTTATAGAACAAATAAGCAGCAAAAGGTACTGCATCTCGCATTTTCCCTCCCAAAAGGTCCACAATAGGCCGATTAACGACTTTACCGATAATATCAAGGCAGGCCACTTCTAGTGCTGAAAAAACATGAACAAGCTTTCGCTGGTCCCAAGGCGCATCCCCCCTATCTTTGCTGGTATCTGTACCAAAATGGGCATTGAGGGCTTGCTGAAGTTTACCGAATTGATAAACATCTTTCCCTATAATGATCTTCGCAGCCTCAGCCAGTGAACTGTTGATGGCGTCATTCCCGGGTATTTCACTGATCCCAATAATTCCATCTTCAGTAACTAATTCAACAATTGTGCGCAAGGCATAGGGAGCGTGCAATCCTGCCGCATTCAATAAAGGCGGATCGGTAATCGCGATAGGGGTTATGATCATCTCTTTAATGATCGGTCCCCTACCTGATATATTTTTATTCATAATTTAGAAAATGAAGGTTTATTCCACGTTGGATAATTTTTCCATCAATAAAGCCAGTGCACTATGGTCCTTTTCGTCCCATCCAGCAGCTAATGCAGCATCCATATGATTGGCCACCAAGGCAGATCCATACAAGGGCACTTTGAATTCTTTTCCAGCCATTAAGGCAATGTTCATGTCTTTACGGTGCAATTTCAATTTAAACCCTGGGTCAAAATTTCGGTCAATAATCCTTTGACCATGTAAATCAAGGATCCTACTTTGTGCAAAACCGCCTAAAAGTGCTTCTCTCATTTTTTCAAGATTCACTCCAGCCTTTTTGGCCAAAGTGAAAGATTCGGCCACCGCTTGAATGGTCATTCCTACGATCATTTGGTTACATGCTTTTGTCAATTGGCCTGCACCTGCATCTCCTATAAGAACAGCACTCTTGCCCATTACATCAAACAATGGCTTTAGCGTGTCGTAGGCCGACTGTTTTCCTCCTACCATAATGGATAAATTACCCGACTCGGCACCAACCTGGCCTCCCGAAACAGGAGCATCCAAAGCATCCACTCCTTTAAGAAGCATTGCTTCTGCCACTTCTCTAGCCGTGGAAGGCGAAATAGTAGACATGTCTGCAAATACACTTCCTGATTTGATTCCAGCCAAAACACCAGTATCTCCAAAAACTACTTCATTTACTTCCGGAGAATCTGGAAGCATGGTAATAATAATCTCTGAATTTGAGGCTACCTCTTTACAGGTCGAAAATGCAGTTGCTCCTTTTGGGGTTAAATCTCCAGCAGCTTTATTGCTGTCTAAGATATTTAAACTATAGCCTGCATCGATTAAATTGATCGCCATGGGCTTACCCATAATTCCCAATCCTATAAATCCTACTTTCTTCATAATAGTTGCTCTTTATAAATTTAAAATTGTCACTTATTCTATGGTGTTAATAGTTCTTTTCTAATTCAAGTGTCAGCCCTCTTCATCTTTTAAAGCCTGAAGAATACCTATAATATGTCCATAGGCGAAGGAAAAAGCTTGGGAACTTGCCCCTTCTGCCTCATGAGTTGGCACGTGATCTGGCATTATCATCCCGTCAAATTCAACATCTCTCAAGGCCCTTATAACATGAAAAAAGTTCATTTCTCCATTGTCTGGATAAACTTCCTGAAAATTATTATAGTTGCCCTTAATATTTCTAAGATGAACATTGAATATTTGTTTTTGCTTGCCAAAATATTCTATAATCGGAAAGATATCGTTTTTAGGATCCCTTAAACCTTCCGCAATGGATCCAATACAGAAATTAAACCCATGGTAGGGACTGTCGGACAATTTAGCAAACCTCTTCATCCCTTCAAAAACTTCAGGGCTATTCCATCGCATTATTCCTTTGTATTGGTCAGGAACAGGGGGGTCGGCGATATGATTTCCCAATTGTACTTTGTATTCTTCCGCCACTGGAACAATCCTATCCAATAAATACGCGATTCTTTCAAAAATTTCATCGGCATCAACGTTCCCTGCAATGGTCATTGGTTGCTCTCGTTTAAGTGCTTCTTCATAATTCCAAGTGCTGTAGGAGGCATTACCTCGCTTTGGGTCTATGGTTCTTCCTGTCCTCAATACAGGCAATATGGTCGTATTGTAATTCAGCAATTTGACCCCTGATTTGGCAGAAACTTCGATCATCTGCTGGATCATTTCTATTTCCTTGTCTCTTTCTGGACTTTTCCCCAGCATAATATTGGGAACTTGGACTCTATCAATGCCTGCAGAGGTCAAGGGAAGGTGATAGGCATCCAAACTAATCCCAAATTTTTCGCATGCATCCCTCTTTCTTAGGGAATCTTCCAAATCCCATCCTACACCGGGTATAAACTTTGGCATACCTCCATCCATATTATAAACCCCGTGCCTCGCCTTAAAAGCCAGGTTTTCTTCAGAGGTTCCTCCCGACTGGCAGCCAACTTTCATCAAAAGCTTTTTTGCGGGCATTAATTTATTGCCAGATGGACTGGATTTAGACCTATCTGCCCCCATGGCCACAGAGGCTGTGGTTAAAGCTCCTGCAGTACCAGAAGCAAACAACTTCATAAATTTCCTTCTTTGAAGGGTTTTAAGGATATTTTTCATACTATTCTGGGTTTACTTTCAATGTTAAATTAATGGGAAAATTTTTGCAGCAATCATAATTGTAATTAGACCGACCAGGCCCATGATCGTGAGCAATGGCGAAAAGGTGCGCAATGCTTCCTTTTCTGTAAGGTTACTCATTTTACACACAATCCAAAAGCCGCTGTCGTTCATCCATGGAACGAGTTTAGAGCCACAAGCAATGGCTAATCCAAGGTATAAATGGTGAAAATCTAAACCAGTAGTAGACATTCCTGATAAAATCCCTGAAGCTGTAATCATGGCTACAGTCGCTGATCCCTGAGCAGTCCTAACAAGTGCAGTAATAAAGAAGGCTAAAGGAATTAAGGCCATCTGGTAACCAGAAGTTAGGTCTGCAATTCTCAAACTAATACCTGTTTGCTGCAGCATCGCACCGAATGCCCCTCCTGCAGCTGTAATCAAAATGATCACGCCACCGCTGGTTAAAGCGGATTGAACAGCACCTTTCATTCCAGTACTGGCTTTATTTTTTTGAAGAAATAAGGTCAACAGTGCTGCCATAGCACCCATTATCAGGGCCATGTTTTTCTCACCAAAGAAGCGCAAAAATACTAAGAAAACATTGTCGTTTCCTGTTGCATTCACATCCATAAAGGTGTTGACGGTAGCACTTCCTGTAATCAATAAAAGGGGCACCAAAATAGGTGACAAGGAAATGCCCAATGAAGGCAAAAGTGATTCGTCTTTGTTGGCCAAAGCTTCAATTTCACTTAAAGGAGCATCCAATGATTCCCGAAGGGGAATGGGGGTTCTTTTGTTTACCCAAACTGCAAAGAAGTAACCAGCTGTAATGGTCACGGAGCCCACTAGAAACCCTCCTACCATCATCATGCCTATAGGTATATTCATTTCTGCAATGAGAAATAAAGGTCCAGGCGTAGGTGGAACCAATGAATTTGCCATGGCTGCACCTGCTGTAATACACAATACCAGCAACAAATAACTCTGCTTTAGCCGCATGGCCATGGCTTTGGCCAAGGGGATCATAAGGTAAAAGACCGTATCAAAGAAAACTGGGATACCAAGAAAAAAACTTCCGCTTAAAAATGCCAATGGGGCATTTTTCTCTCCAGTTACGCCGAGAATTGACCTGACAATCCTTTCTGCGGCTCCACTCATCAACATGGCTTTGCCTATAATCGCTGCCATGGCTATCAAAATACCGATTTTACCTACCGTACTTCCAAAAGCAGCAGCGATACGTTCTCCTATGGAAGTACTCGCCAAAGCATTCGCAGCCGATTCAGATTGCCCTTTGCTTAAAGCAAATTCCACGATTGCTGCAGTAGGTGTTAACCAGGCCACAACCAATGCTGCTAAAATAAGGGCTATGAAAGGATTTAACTTCCCTCCAATAATGCCACCAACAACGATGGCCATTCCGATTACTAAAATAATTAAAGGGTCATGTAGCATTTACCTACTCTTTTTTTATTTTAGATGAGTTCAGTTTACTGGCAAGTGCCCTCGCACCATTGGCTACAAAAGTAGCGTCTGCCCCACAGGCAATAAGTTGGATACCCATGGCATTGTACTTTTCAAAGTCATTGGGATCAAAAATTAAAATGCCCACAGCTTTTCCTGCATTCTTTGCTGCTGTAATGATTTTATTTACTGCTTCTACAAATAAAGGATGGGCTAAATCTCCATCTATCCCCAGTGCCATGGTAAGGTCTGCTGGACCTATAAAAAGCACATCCACTCCAGGAAGAGCAGCAATTTCATCCAATTCCTCTAAAGCTTCTACTGTTTCGATCTGTATAACCCCAAGTAAGTTATCCAAGGTCCCCTCCTTATAGGCATCAAAACTTTTACCAAAGCCAGTTGCTCTAACCATTTTAGCCACGCCCCTCACTCCCATTGGTGGGTAATGAATTCCTGCTATAGCTGCTTTGGCTTCGGCTGAGGATTTTATCCTTGGGACCATTACTCCACTTGCTCCCAAGTCGAGTACGCGGTGAATTCTTTCTTTTTGGTAGCTTTCCACCCTGACCAAAGCTGCTGCAGGGGTATGTTCCAGGGCCTGAAGCTGGTGCAATAGATCGGATTGCTCTCCTGCTCCATGTTCCAAATCTATTAGTACCCAGTCATAACCTGACGACCCCACAATTTCTGCGGTCACCGCGCTGCCAAGATTCAGCCAGCAACCAGCCAATGTTTCGCCAGCATTTATTCTATTTTTGATTTTTTTCATTTAAGCTTTACTTTCTTAGCACAGACCTTGAAATAGGCAGTCCATTTTATGCATTGTGATGGATTGAATATTAACCCCTTATTTAAGTAATCCGGATTATGCAATTGTCATAAGATTACATAATCCGGTTTTTATTTTATTGATAAATAGTCAAGAAATTCATTACCATTTGGTATGGTTTTATTGCTTGACATCCCACCAAACCCTGGTATCAAGGTTGTCTGCTCCCATTCTACTAGTAGCCTGGTCCACATTTGCTTTATTTACGGTCAATTCAGCATCTGGATAGGTCAGTCTTCTAATAAAATCTTCCTCTTTCAGATCACTACCAGGATAGGGATTAGGATCCACGTCAGGGTAACCTGATCTTCTAAAGTTTGACCAGGCTTCATGACCAATTAAATAGGATGATACCCAATACTGGGTATTTATTAGTTCCAGCTCTTTTCCTGATTCTAGCGGATGTGCAGCAATGTATGCCTCTATCTCCTGGGAAGGTATGGAGACGTTACTACCCCACAATGCCATTTGTTCCATATGCGCTCTGATACCATCATGGTAAAGTTGTTCTGCATCACCAGGAGCCCAACCTCTAAAAGCAGCTTCTGCCCAGAGTAAAAGCGTTTGTGAATAGGTAACCAGAAAATTTGGGGCTTCAGGATTTCCCATTCTACTTCTGTCCAACTGGCTATAGTTGAAAAGACTCGCTAATCCTGCTTCCGCTACTACAGGTATGATTGTGGTATTATCATACCCTTGAGGCATCCCAACCTGTGCATCAAAAGTCCTGTTAGCATTGGCTTCTACTTGATCATTACCACTAAGGGCATTGTTATACCTAACAGCTATTGAGGTTAATCGTGGATCATTATTGGCTTGCAGAAAGTTGACAAACTCCTCATCAAGGTAGTAGAATGGTGCTTGGCCTCCATTCAGGTTGGTACCTACCCCATTTCGATAATCAGCATTGTGTCTTACTACTGCATTGTCATCATTGGACTGCATTAAGCCTCCTGCTACTGCCTTGCTAGCATAGGAAGCCGCTAAGGTAGGATTGACCTTTGACAAACGCATACCAGCTCTGAGCATTAATGAATTCGCTAATCTTTTCCATTGTTCTACATTTCCGCTGTACATCACTTCCTGACCTATGGCATCATTTGAAGCATTTAAACCTTGTGCGGCAGCTTCTAGATCGCTTAATATTGCTGTATATATACTTTCCTGAGAGTCGTATTTTGGGAAAACCAAACCTTCAATATAGCCTTTACCAGCTTCGGAATAGGGTATATCACCATAGGTATCTGTTAACATTAAGAAAGTATGCGCCTTCCATATCTTCAAAATATGGGCGAGATTAGTTCTGGAAGGTGTGGCTTCAAGATTGGCTAAACCATCAATAAGGTTCTTTAAAACAGTTCTGTAGCCATTGTCCCAGTTGCCTTGGGTAGCGGCTCTATTGTCTTGATTCAAATTACCACCAGTACCCACGCCTTGAAAAGGAGTTATCATTTGTCGAACTATGGTTACCTCATAGGTCAAGTTGTTGTATCCAGGTGAACTAGAAATAATAGCCTGATTCAATTGAAAGCTAGGATCAATAGAAGTGAGTCGAACAGGATTGGTGTTCATTTCATCAAAACCTGAATCACAGGAGAATAGAATGAACAGTAAAATAATGGGATAGATATATGATTTTTTAGACTTTTTCATCTCTGATAATTTTAGTTGTAACACATGTTTGATTGGAGGTTGCAAAGCCATTAAAACTTCACATTTAGGTTAAAACCAATACTTCTTGTAATAGGTAATCCGGTAGCTTCCAGACCAGCATTATTATCTGAGATTATACCATTTTGGTCAGGGTGAATGTGTGGCACCCATTTTTTAATTACAGCTACATTGTTCGAAACAACATTGAATTTCAATCCCTTTATAAAGTTATTGTTCTGAATTAAACTACTTAAATCATATCCCAGTGTTAACTGGCGTAATTGCCAAGATCCAGCATTGAATACAGATTGCTCAGACATTCTTCCAGAACGAATGGTTTCATAAAATGGCTGTATAGCTGACTGGGCTGTATTGACCTCTCCATTCGGGTTAACCCCATCTCCAACTACAAATCCCTGATCTCTGCCAACAAGCGTGGCTTTATCCAAACCATGTCTATAGGCATTGATATGCGTTCCAGAAATCATTTTGTGACCTAGTTTGAAATCTATTAAGAAGGAAAAACTAAGCTTTTTATAATTGAAGCTGTTGGTAAAACCACCAACCCATACAGGTATTGCCGAACCAAAATTCAATTGTTCGTTTGATCTTAGTGGGCGCCCGCTATTTGGATCAAAAATTTGTCTACCCTGATCATCTCTAAGGAAACCCCAACCGTACAATTGCGCCATTGGCTTACCTACCTCTTGCCTTAACTCTCCATGAAACTCTGCGTCTCCTACTGTAATAAAAGTACCTTCTACATCATCTCCAAGACTTAGTACCTTAGATTGGTTATAAGAAGCATTTGCTCCAAAATTCCACTCAAAGTCAGCCGTTTTTACTGGAGAAATGGAAGCATACATTTCCACTCCTTTGTTCTCACTTTCTCCTACATTAATCAATTGATTGATATAGCCTGATCCATCAGAAATTTGCGCTTGAAGAATTTGATCGGAAGATAACTTGTCATAATAGGACACTTCAAAACGAAGGTTATCGAACAAAGTCATTTCAAGACCAATTTCCTTTTCAGTGACTCTCATAGGTCTCAGATTGGCATTCGGTACCACGGAACCACTAACTGAGCCTACAGGTTGGGCAACTCCATTGGAATTGGGGAATTGTTGTTGATTAATATTGTAGAACAGGTTATTGGCATATGGCTGCACATCTGTATCACTACCTACTTCCGCATAGGCCAATCTAACCTTTCCAAAGGAAATCCAATTGGGAAGGTTTTCAAAAGCCTGAGAGAAGACAAAACTACCTGTTATTGATGGGTAAACGATACTTCTATTGGCTGGAGAAAGGGTAGAAAACCAGTCATTTCTAACCGTTCCATTCAAATAAAGGAAACCTTTCCATGACAATTCAGAACTCGCATACAAGGAATTTACCTGTCTTTCAGAAATGCTGTAATTGGTGGTGATTTTACTTGAATTACCTATTGTATAAAGATCACGGGTATAAAAGTTTTCTCCCAAGAGGGTGTTAACATCCAGTTTTCGGTACATTTGGTTACCTCCAAGGTTGACCAATAATCCAAAGTCTCCAAATGTCTTGTTCATACCAACAAGAAAATCTGTATTGACTTCCCTAAATCTTCTAATGTCCTGAATGTATTGGCCATTTACGAATCCTGGAGGAGGTGAGGATTGTCGTTGAGACCCCGTAGGCAAATTGTATTCAGAATCTCTGGAATAAAAATCTTGTCCAAACCTACCTTGTACATACAACCAATCAGTGATGTCATATTTGGCTGTTACATTGCCATATACCCTGTCTCTTATGTTGTTTTCAAATCTCGAAAGTGCAAAATAAGGATTGGTTCTATTGGTAAATCTAGAATAAGGGAATTCATCACCATTTTCATCAAAAGCATATTCTTCTAACAAAGCCAAAGGCAGAGAGCTTGCCAAAGTATAAATGACCACAGGGCTAAAATCCTGCTCTGCTATGTTTGGTGGATTTATTCTATCTTCTTTAGAATAATTTATATTTCCTGAAACCGTTAATTTTTTTATGTTTTGAGTAAAACCTAAGTTAATGGTTTTACGGTTGTAATTGGATCCTGGTAAAATGGCTTTACTGTCCATATTGGCAACTGACAAGCTAAAACCTCCGTTTTCGCCACCAGATGAAAGGGTGATCGTATTGGATAGTGTGGACCCATTTCTATAATAATCTCTGATTTTATTTGGTTGGGCGGTATAAGGTACCTCTACGCCATCAAAGAGAATCTGAGTCATACCAGGTTCAATTTTTTCTCCGAAACTCCAAACGCCTGAAACTGGCCGTGGTGAATTTGGTCTTATTCCTCCTTCACCTTGTCCATATTCATATTGGTAATCGGTATAATCTAATGGGGTATCATTGGTGTAATTGGTATTGAGTTCAATTTGTATTCCCGATCCTGAGGCCCTGTTTCTAGTAGTAATCATGATTACGCCATCCTTTGCTCTTGCTCCATACAAAGCTGACGCTGCAGCTCCTTTCAATACAGACATTGAGGTAATGTCATCAGGATTAATACTACTTAAGCCATCACCGCTATCCGACTTTCTGTTGCTACCCACTTCAGAAACATCTCCACTTACACCAAAATTTGTATTGTCAATAGGAACACCATTCACTACGATCAAAGGAGAGTTGTTTCCTCCGAAAGAAGAAACGCCTCTAATCCTGATTTTACTACTTCCCTGAGGTCCTGAGCCCATGGAGGTAATGTTTACCCCAGCTACTTTTCCCTGTAGGGAGTTGATGAAGTTTGGCGTCCTGTTAATGGTCATTTCATCGGATGCTACCGTAGAAGTGGCATAACCTAGACTTTTAGCCTCTCTTTTGATACCAAGTGCTGTTACCACGACTTCATCCAAACCAGCAATGGCCTCAACCAAAGTGATATTTATGATAGACCTCGAGTTGACTTCAATTCTTTGGGTGCTGAATCCTATATAAGAAACTGATAGGACACCATCCTCAGGAACATTTAAGGAGTAATCACCATCAATATTGGTAATGGTACCTATGGAGGTACCAACTACAGAGATGGCAACGCCCGGTATAGGCTCCCCACTATCATCAGTGATCTTACCCCTTATGGCAATATCTGCCTCATTCAATACAATCACTAGGTCGGGATTTTTGGCTTTGCTCTCCAAAAATTTAACACTTATATTGTTATTGACTTGTTTAAAATGTAGATTTTTTAATCTTGCAAGGTCTTTTAGAATATCTGCTACCGATCCTTTGCTTCGATCTAGGGTAAGCACATCTTTGTCTACTATGGCTTGATCCGTATAGAAGAACTTATACTCGGTTTTACTTTCTATATTTCCTAAGAGATCTTCTAAATTTCCTTCCAAGAAGTCCATTTTAATCTTTACATCCTCAATACTCTTGGCAGTATTGGCAGCCAATGCAGGCAGCATTGTGACCATGCTTAGCATCCCTACGATCAGTAATCTAAACTTTAGGGCGTTAAACTTTTTAAATAAAACTTGTTTCATGGGATTTTGGGTATTGGTTAGAACTAATTTTATTACTATCTATTCATTCACTTTTTGTATTTATTATTACTTGATTTTTATCGATTTCGGATTTAAAGTCCAAAGCATGTCCCAGCACTTTTAGTACATTGCTGAGGTAGGTGTTTTTTTGAAAAGTGCCATTGCAGGTTCCTTTCGGGATTTTTCCTTTTACAGTTATTTGCACTCCATACCAATTTTCTAATTTCTTTATTGCCCTTTCAAAATTTTCATTCTCAAAATGGAGAATGCCTTCCTTCCACACAGAAATCACCTCTGGGTCTATCTTGTACTTTTCTATATCATCATTTGAAGGAATAATTTTACTTCCTTCTCCAGGAGCGAGTAGTAATTCTTTGCCGGAGGAGGAATCCATTATTCTTAAAGAACCTGTGGCTAGTCCAATTTCAACGGATTCCTGATCAAGAGAATTTATATTAAATGAAGTACCTAAGACTTGGGTTTTAACATGAAAGGCTTCGACAATGAATGGGTGCTCCTTGTCTTCAAAAACTTCAAAAAATGCCTCCCCTTTTAGGTACACATACCTGTTTTCAATAAAGTTTTCGGGGTACTGTATTTGACTGCCTGCATTTAAATATACCCAAGAACTATCTGGCAATAATATTTTGGACTTTACTCCTTTGGGATTTGACTTGCTTATCCATACCGGCTCTGCTGACTCTTTAGAGATCTGTCCAGTAATACCTGGTAAAATATCCAAGTGTTTTAGCACTAGAATTAAAGCGAACAGACAGGCAGCGTACTTGATGAATATCTTAAAATTTGAAATTTTTAGTATGGAAAACTTATTAAAAAAATCGTGCTTTTTTTTCTGGGTAGCCTTACTATTTAATTTAGAGGAATAAGGGGATGCTGTAGGATTGTCTATAGTTGATTTTTTTTCATCTTGATCCCTCCATGTAAGTTCAAGGAGTTTTTGAAAATTAGCTCTTCCCAAATCACTTTCAAGAAAATGAAGAAATTCTACCGCTTCTTTCTTTGAAAGATTGCCATCATGAAAATCTTGCCACTTCTTCTTAAAGTTATCCATTTAGAACCTTATTGTTTATATGGTATATATCCTCAATTACCTACATTTACTTACGTCACCTTTAATATTTAATTAATTTTTAATTATTTAAACTCATTATTACAAATTTTCATGATATAGGTGATAATATTAATAAATCAATAACATCATCAATAATTCGTAGGGAATCAATTCATTGGAAATTAGTTTCTTTTTAAGTTCTTTCGTTGCTTTATACAACTGATTTTCGACGGTTCTTTTGGAAAGATGCAGTTTTACGGCAATTTCATCCGCAGTCAAGTGCTCAGAGAATTTTAATGAAAACACTTCTTGTTGCCCCTTCGGCAGTGAAGCAATGGCTTTGTTAGAGAATGATTTGATTTCTTCAAAAAGAATGGCTTCCTCAGTGCAGTTGTCTTCTTTGCTTAGAAATTGGATGTTGTATTTTTGATAAGCAATGTCCAAAGCCTGTTTTCTGGATCGTTTAAATATCAACGATCGCATAATGGTCAATAAATAGGCATTAAAGGACAAGGAATTGTCCAATTGCCCTCGTTTTTCCCACACTTTTAAAAACACTTCTTGCACCACCTCTTCCGCGTCTTGTTGATTTAAATACATTTTCTTGCAGGTGTTTAAAATTTTCGGTGCGAAAAAATTATACAAATTAATGTAGGCCTTTTGATCTCCCGTTTGCAACAAGCCTACAAGCTCAGGAACGGATTGCTGGTTATTCATTTAATAGGTTTATTTAGAAACATCACAATACAAGTAATGAATTTTTCTATAAATACACAATTATTAGCTATAAATCCATAATTATACAGCACACCCTATTGATAATTAAAATTTTTTACAAATAAGATAGAGGTTAAGTAAATTTATATTGAATTTTTATGAAATAATTGAATTAATGGATTATATCATAGTTAATTTGCTTTTTTATAGACTAACGATGATTTAGGATAAGATTTTTTATGCGGATAGCTGTTATCACTGAAAAGCTTTTCAAAAAATGCTCACTTATAAATTTTTAAAAATTTAGATTTTTCCATCTCTTATTTTGTATAGATCCTACATAATTGCCTTCCACTTTGGATTCTTCCCAGTTACAGCAAAATACTTTCAACTAATCCCATCTAGACTACAGTCAATCGATTAAGTGCTAACCTGCTGTTGCGTTTTTTTATCATATCAAGAAAAAAATCCGGCTATTGAAAATTTTATTCCAGATTACCACCTATTTCTATCAATTTTAAAATGCCTTATTAGACTTAAAAATCAAGCTTATTAACGGTCCTCATTGTCCTTTAGGATTTTTCAATGCTCCTTTTCAATTAATATTGTGCCAACCGCTATGCTATATCGGTTGCTTATGCTTAAATTTAAAATTAGATCAATGAATACTATTAAAAATGAAAATTCAATTATTCGGAATTTCCAAGGACATTGTTGGTAAAAGAGAACTAGAATTCCCAGAGGACCCATCCATTGTGACCGTATTGGATTTAAAGAAATGGTTATTGGAAAAATATCCACGAATGGGAAACCTTAACAGTATTGGTATTGCTGTTGATCTTGAATATGCTGATGACACCTTGGCCATTGGAACTGCAAAAGAAGTGGCCTTAATACCACCAGTAAGTGGAGGATAAAATGATACAAATAAAACTGGTTGATCAAATTGAGCTAAATGAGATATACTCCTTTTTGCAACATCCTGAAGCAGGTGGAATGGATCTTTTTATTGGTAATGTGAGAAACCATGCCGAAGGGAAAGATGTTGTAAAATTAGAATTTGAGGCTTATGAACCGATGGCTATATCGGAAATGAACAAATTAGCAGAAATTGCAGCAAAGAAATGGCCACTCAAAAAAATAATAATCGTTCATGCGTTGGGAGTCAAACAAATAGGAGACCCTGTAGTGGTCATTGGTACCTCATCCGCCCATAGACAAGACGCCTTTGAGTCATGTCGATTTCTTATAGATGAACTTAAGAAGACTGTTCCAATTTGGAAAAAAGAATACTTTACCGACCAAACGGTATGGGTAAATGCACACCCTTAATTTTGGGAATACGAAATCCCCAATAACAATCATATGCAGCAAGAGCTTATAGATAAATATGGCAGAAAACTAGACTATCTAAGGTTATCAGTGACGGATCGCTGTAACTTTAGGTGCTACTATTGTATGCCAGAGGAAGGAATGAACTTTGTCCAACGGGAAGACCTACTAACGTATGAGGAACTGGATTATATCACAAAGATTTTTGTGAATCTAGGGGTGAAAAAAATAAGGATTACCGGAGGAGAACCTTTTGTACGAAAAGGCATTGTGGAATTTTTAGAATTGCTTTCTAACAACAAAGGACTTAAGGAAATAACCCTAACTAGCAATGGATCCATAAGTAAAGAACAAATTGGTCAACTCGCCATTTTGGGTATTAGAAAAGTAAATATTTCATTAGATTCATTGGATCCTCAGCGCTTTCACGAAATCACAAGACGTGATAAATTTGATGAGGTCATGTCCTGCATTGATGAATTGTTAGCACAAGACTTCAATGTAAAGCTTAACTGTGTGATCGATGGGAGAAAGAACATTGACGACATTGTTCCTTTCATAAAATTGACTGAAAAAAATCCCTTATCAGTAAGGTTTTTGGAAGAAATGCCCTTCAATGGGACTGATAATTTTGAAATTCCAGAGTGGAACTATAAAGCACTTTATAGCCATATTGAAAATCATTTTCCAGAAATACAGAAATTAGTAGATGAATCAAACAGCACCTCTATTAATTACCAAGTTCCTGGATATTTAGGTAGTTTTGGTATAATTCCCGCATTTAGCCGTACTTTTTGCGGTACTTGTAACCGAATTAGGCTTTCCGCTACTGGAGAGTTAAGGACCTGCCTATATGGCCCTCCTGTCTGCAACCTTAGGGACATTTTACGTAGTGGTGCCGGAGAAGAGGGTTTAAAATCAGCCATTCTTTCTGCTGTTGCAGGTAAAGCTAAAGATGGATTCGAGGCTGAAAACCTGATTGCTGATGGATCTAAAAATTCTATGTCTTTTTTAGGGGGATGAATTTTCCTGGAGGATAAATTAAAAGAAATATTGATCTGAATGAAAAGTGTTAAGGAAGCCCAGGATATAATTATAAAATTTTCCAAAAAAGGAGAAACAGATAGCATCCCTTTCAAAGATTGTCTAAACCGAATGCTTGCTGAAGGTGTTTTTGCCGACCGGGATGCACCACCTTTTGATCGAGTGGCCATGGATGGCATTGCCATTCAAAGCGAACAGCTGCTTAAAAGGCAACACTTTATTGTTGAAGGCATTCAGGCGGCAGGGCAAGAGCAGAAGTCTCTCAAAAACCCTGACAACTGCCTTGAAGTGATGACTGGTGCCGTATTGCCAGGTAATACCGATTGTGTGATTCCTTACGAAAAAATAACGATCAAAGAAGGTATAGCAACGTTGCATGCCAATGACCACAGGCAGTTTCAAAACATCCACAAAAAAGGTGTTGATGCGGAAAAAGGAGACCAGCTGCTACCAGCAGGAACATGGATTCACCCTGGCGTAAAAGGAGTCTTGGCCACTTCAGGGCTTACGCAGGTTAAGGTTGTGAAATCACCGAAAATTATGATTTGCTCTACAGGGGATGAGCTGGTTCCCATTGAGGACAAACCACTACCCCATCAAATCAGAAGGTCCAATGTATATATGCTTCAAGCAGCACTGAAAGATTTGAATATTGAAGCTGAAACCACTCACTTACCAGATGATAAACCAAAACTTAAAACGGCCATAAAGGAATTGTTAGGGGAATACGATGTTTTGCTATTTTCTGGGGCTGTCTCCAAGGGGAAATATGATTTTCTACCCCTCGTATTTCAGGAATTAGGCGTTAAAATACACATCCATGGCGTAAAGCAAAAACCGGGTAAACCATTTCTATTTGGGACACAGGGAGAAAAATTCGTTTTTGGATTCCCAGGAAACCCTACCTCTACCCTTGTATGTTTTCACGCTTACTTTAAATTGTGGTTAAAACAGCATTTGGGCATAAAGGACACCCTTACTTTTGGGCATTTAGACAAGGACATTGTATTCAACAAGCCTGTTACCAATCATTTATTGGTCAAAACCAGCATGGAAAAGGGCAAGCTATTGGCTCAGCCTATTGCCAATTCAGGTTCTGGGGATTGGGTACACCTGGCACTTGCTGATGCATTCTTGAGCCTTCCATCGGACCAATCGGAGTTCAAAAAAGGAGAAATTTTCCCCATCACCTTCTTGCACCGAAACAGTTTCTAGTCAGCATGAAAGAAATTAAAGAGATTCTGAAAGCCTATGCCTTTTCATTGGAAAATAATGAAAAAACTGCCTTGGCAACTGTCGTAAAAGTGGAAGGCTCATCTTACCGGCAGCCTGGTGCAAGAATGCTAATAACAGAAAATGGAGCGTTAACAGGTGCAATTTCTGGAGGATGTTTGGAAGGAGATGCTTTAAAAAAAGCCCAACTGGTTATCTTCCAGCAAGAAGCAATGTTGGTCACTTATGATACTACAGACGAAGACGACGCCAAGTTTGGGGTGGGATTGGGTTGCAATGGAATCATTCACATACTGATCGAACCGATCCTATCCACGACTGGGAACAATCTCATACACTTATTGCAAGCTTGCCTAATAAACAGAGAGACCAAGGTATTGGTGACCTTATTTGACCTTAAGCGTAAAAGAGCCGCGCAACCTGGTACATTGCTTTTAATTGACGCTGAAAAAATCACCTCTAACGACCATTTTGATCAAGTAAAAAAAGACATAAAATCCTTTGTGTTGGAAAAAGCCAAAGCGGTCCTTTCTTCCAATAAATCCATCATTCTTCCAGCCAATGAATCAGGTTATTTTGCTTTTATTGAGTACATGGCTCCTGCAATTAAGCTAAATATATTAGGTGCTGGAAATGATGTAATTCCATTGGTGAAATTGGCCACTTTAATGGGCTGGGAAATTACAATAGCTGATGGCAGAAGTGACTTGGTAACAAGTATACGCTTCTCAGAAGCTGAAGAACTTATCATTGGAAAAGGAGATGAAGTAGTTGGACGTTTGGGTATTGACAATCGAACGGCTGTAGTACTCATGACCCACAATTTTAATTACGATCTGGCAGTTTTAAAAGGTTTGTATCCTTACGAGTGTCCTTATATCGGTGTTTTAGGACCAAAAAAAAAGCTACTGAAATTAAAAGAACAACTGTTGATCAATGGCGTGAATTTAAAAAATGAGGAGGAGAAAGTAATCTTCGGTCCTATGGGGCTGGATATTGGTGCCGAGGGCCCAGAAGAAATAGCCCTTTCCATCCTATCTGAAATAAAGGCCGTGATGACTGGAAGTATGGGTGGCTATCTTAAATCAAAAGACGGGCCTATTCATAACAATTTTAAAACTTACAAATAGTAATCATGAAGTGGGAAAAGACAATCACTACGGAACAAGAATACGAAATTGCTTTGGCAAGGCTTTCTTCAATTTTCGATTCTGATCCGGACAGTGCAGAAGGATTGGAAGCGGAACTATTAGTCACACTAATAGAAAAGTATGAAAAGGAACATTACCCTATTTCACTTCCTGATCCAATTGATGCAATAAAAGATACAATGGAAAGAAAAGGCCTTAAGGATAAAGACTTGATTCCTGCCATTGGAAGTAAAACCACAGTCAGTCTTGTACTCAATAAAAAAAGACCAATGAGTGTTGAAATGGTTAGAAAACTATCCACTTTTCTTGGGTTATCGGTGAATCTTCTAATCCAACCTTATGCGCTAGTAGATAAGCAAGAAAAGATCAACCAATAGGCTTAAAGCCAATTAAAGCTATTATTTATTCACACAATTTCGATCAAAGAACCTCAAGGTGCTTTCCAGGTGCTTCTGCCAATAGGGCCATTCATGCCCTCCATCAAATTCCTCATACTCATGGGGAACACCCAATTCCAGCAATTGAGCATGCAGTAAGCGATTGCCTTGAATCAGCTTATCCCCTTTACCACAGTCAAAGCGCAAGGGGGGAATAGATTTGGTGTTTTTCCTTATTGAATCGATCACATCATTGCCCTTATGCTTTAAATCATAAGTGTCCAGAGGCTCTTCTACAAAACCATCCATTTCAGAGAATTGTGTGATGGCACTGTGTACAGAAATTGCCTTGAAAACTTCCGGAAACTCAGCACCCAATTTCAAAGCTCCATAGCCTCCCATAGATAAGCCCCCTATCCCAAGTGGAGATTTTTCGCTTACTGAGGAAATATTCTCATAAACAGCTTTTGGCACATCTGATACGATCCACTGCCCAAAATCTCTGTTATTATGCCTCAGATATCCTGATCCATCTCCCCAGAGCCCATCTGAAGGCATGGCCAGAATAGCGGGTTCAATTTCACCGGAACTCATCATCCTTTTGGCTGTATGATGAGCCCCACCCTTCATTGCCCAAACCCAGGAACTCCCATAAACACCATGGAGCAAAATATAAATGGGCAGGTCAGCAAGTGCATCTGTGCCATCAGGTATAAACAAACATATGTCTCCCCTCCCTTTCAGGTTTGGCGTTTTGACAGTGAGGAAGCGCAAACCGTCCATTCCAAAAGTGTTGTCCGACAATTCACTGGTTCTAAAGCTACTCATTGTATAAGCTAGTTTTACGTAAAAACGATGACTCCTTTAGCATTTTTGCCTGCAAGCATGTCATCAAATGCCTGTTGTAAATCTTCCAGCACATATTCCCGGGTGATCATCTGATTCAGCATCAATTCACCCTTTTTGTAAAGTTTCATGATTTTAGGAAAATCAATTTGAGGCCTACATTTACCATAAAGGGGGTTGATATAGACTTTATCCCACTCAAAAAGCCTCATGTCTATGCTTATTTCCTCTTCTATGCCACTCACCTGAACCGCTGTTCCAGCATTTCTAACCATGGCCAATGGAGCAGCACCCAATGCAGGAATGGCCGTACACTCAAAAGCATAATCTGCACCTCGCCCTCCCAACAATTCCTTTACTTCTTCGGCTGCTGCTAACAAACCTATGTCCTCCTTGTCCGCTAAAATCGTGTCCGTTGCCCCGAATTTTCTTGCTAATTCCAATTTTGTAGGGTTTACGTCTACAGCAATAATTGTAGCCGCTCCTGAAATTTTACAGGCGTTGATCACGTTAAGGCCAACTCCCCCACAACCTAAGACCACAGCTGAGCTTCCTGCTTCAAGCTTTGCTGCATTGACAACGGAGCCATAGCCTGTCATCACACCGCAACTCACTATGCTTGCTGCCGAAAAATTAAGTCCAGGCTCATCCACTTTCACCACAGCAGCCTCTTTTACGAGAGTATATTCACTAAGGGTCCCAAGATTAAATGAGCGCTCAATGCTTTTTCCGTTCCATTGGCTACTCTCCAGTTTGGCATGCCCTGGAGTATGTCCATTTGCTCCTGCTACAACCGGTGAATTGTTTTCACAAATGTGTTGATTCCCCTCCTGACATTGAAAACAATGCATGCAAGGGGTTGCCCAATTAAGAATCACCTGATCCCCTACTTTGAGCTCTTTTACGGCCGATCCAATTTTTTCTACGATACCCGCCCCTTCATGGCCCATCACAAGAGGCTTTCCCCAATTGAGTGAATCATAGTCGGTATGGCAAAGGCCTGCAGCCTTCATTTTGATTAAGACTTCGTCTTCCTGAGGATCAGAAAGGGTGACCTGAGTAATAATAAAAGTCCCGTCCCCTTTGGCTACAGCACTTTTAGAAGTAATTGACATGTCGTATTCGTTTTGGAATTGTATTTATGATTTTTAAATAGGTAAAGATAGAAGACTATAACCTGAACTTTTCATCCAATCAAATTTGCTAACAATAATTCTTCTACCTCATAGGTACACTTCTACTAGGCAATCAATGAAGGTAAATAAAATAAATTGTTTAAGAGAGGAAATAAGTTATCTGATGGGCTTCAATAATATTAATCCTTGAATTTAAATTCAAATAGAACAATGACATTAAAGGACCAAAGTTTACTTATCAATTTTGCCTTAAGCCGGAATTGATTACACTCAGAGATAGAAGACTAATTAATAATCTTGATTTACAACTGTTAAATCCCGTACTACTATTGGTGTTTATTCCCCTTTGGCTTTATGTGTGGTTCTTCTGGCCGAAGAAAAGCGCATGATACTTTGATAATCGGAGTTATTGTAAATATGTGACAGTCCCCACCGAAGAATTGCAGTAGGTTCCTTTTCTGTATCCGCACTGCGGTTCAAACCAATGGCATGAGGTGCTCCTTTGATGGAAGACATAATTTCAAAATTGATCCCATCAGGTGCCCATTGAATGGTGTTTTTCTCTGGGCCATCTGTAGTGATTAAAGAGGCTATTCCACCATTGTAGGGCCAAACACATATTTCATGCCCACTATTACTAATAGGGTTGTAAGGAGATTTGATATAAGGTCCTTTGGGATTATCTGCTATTGCTACTCCATGTCGAATCTGTCTACCTCCAAAAGTAATCTCCTCCCCCATTTGTTCCCCTTTATAATAAAGGTAAAACTTGCCTTTATAAGGTAGGATACATGGATCATGAACCTTATGGCTGTCAAAGTCACCTTTTTTCTCCACAGCAAACCTATTTTGTTCTTCCCCTTTCCAGATGCCATTGTCTGCGGGACTTAAAATTGGTTCCCTACTTTTGGTCCAAGGGCCTTCAGGTGAATCAGACCATGCTAAGCCAATTTGGTTTTTCACCCGCACATTGTAGGGAGATTTCACTGTTTGGTAGGTCAGGTAATACCTATCCTCATGCTTCATGATCTCAACGGTGAATACCGATCGGTCATCATAGGCGCCTTTTTCACCTCTTCCTACTGCCATTCCTTCTTCCTTCCAGGTCCAGCCATCTTCCGAAGTCGCATACCAAATATCGCATCTATCCCAAGGAAAAACCTTGTCTTTTTCAATGTCTCCGGCAAATCCATCCGTTGGTCCTGTACTTTTGGAATACCAAACATAGTATTTACCATTTTCGAAAATCATAGCACTTGGGTCTCTCCGAACTACCCCTTCTTCATAGGCCAAATCCCCTTTTAAAGGTTGTAAATTGGAGAATTCTATAAACCACTCATTCCCAATATCCGGCCAATTCAGAGCACGCTTGGAGGCGGCGCTTAGTTGCTCCGCATTTGTAATCCCCAATTTATCCATCTGCTCAGTGCTGACTGTAATTTCCGGATTTGTATTCTGGCTGTCAGAATTTGGCGTAGACTTACATGATTGAAATAATAAAACACTGAAAGCATAATAAATAAGTAATTTTGGATCCATATTTAATTATTTTAGGGCTGTACCTATTGTTAAGTTTAAGAAATATTTAAAACTGAAAAATGTACGACATTAATTTACACTTATTTATTTGATGATTAAAAGGACGCATACTAAAAGTTAAAATCATTTCATAATAATGCCACTTTCAACAAATCTCCGCTAGGTATTTTTGCAACTACACCCAGACATCTTGGTTCCCAAAATAAAGACAAACCAATATCCAATACATTTTTTACCAATCGATTTTAAATCAATGGCCGATTCCTTTACCAGTACTGCACAGGATGGTTTGATTAAATCAAAACCCTACTTTTAGACTAGTATATAAATTAAAGTCTTCGATCTTGATATCAAAAAAGAATTGTTTAATCCTGGTCAAAACGACAATAGCCCAAATACCTATAAAATGAATAAAATACAATTTTTAACGCTCTCCCTCTTTCTTTGCGCTTGTCAGAAACAAGAAAAACAAGCCGAAAAACCTGTAGCAAGCCGTCCCAATATAATTTTCATTTTGGCGGATGATTATGGGATCATGGACAGCCAGGCCTATGCGCAAAAATTCACAGGTACGGATACTGCCAAAATGTTCTATGAAACGCCCAACATAGACAGACTCATCAGTGAAGGCACCGCTTTTTCGCAAGCTTATGCCAACCAACTGTGTTCGCCTACCAGGGCAAGCCTACTCACAGGTAAATATGCAGGCAGGCTTGGTTTTACCACTGCCATGCCGCCCAGGGCTACTTATTATAACCAGGAGTTAGCAGTTCCTGAAGGGCAATATGTACATGATGTATTGGAGCATAAGGACAATATACTGATAGAACAAGCCTTGATAAATGGCATTTCCAATTCCGCCATCCCCACAGGTGCTGACTTAGACAAGGGTTGGGACGAATTGTCCATAGCTGAGGCACTGGAAGATTATCACTCGGCTTTTATTGGAAAATGGCATATTGGCGGTTTTGGAGCAAAAGGCTACCAACCCGAAGATCAGGGATTTGAACCGCTGGCATGGTATGATGCCGGTGGATCGGCCTATTTTAATTGGAAAGACCGATGGAATGATACCACCAATAAGACTTTCCCTAAGCTGGCACCTGAAAAACTGGATATTGGAGATGCTGGGAATCCAAGCGCTGAGGAATACCTCACCGATGATTTAACCACACAGGCTTTGAATTTTTTGGAGCAAAGGGCTAAAACCAAAGAGCAGCCATTCTTCTTGTATTTCTCCCATTTCGCTATACACTCCCCTTATCAGGGTATAGCAGGTGAAATCATTTATTTTGAGGGAAAAGATACCAAAGGATGGAATGGCCATAAGGACCCTACCTATGCCTCAATGATAAAAGGATTGGATCGTTCTGTGGGCAAAATATTGGACAAACTAAGCAGTCTAGGCCTCGAAGAAAATACCCTGGTAGTATTTATGTCTGACAATGGAGGTATTGATGCCAGTATCACTCCAAGGGGTGATGGGACCAGCAATAGTCCCTTCCTGGGAGGAAAAGCCTGCCTTACCGAAGGTGGCATTCGAGTTCCCTTGGTTTTTCGATGGAAAGGCAATGTCCCTTCGGGACAATGGGTAGACCTTCCTATAGATTGTACAGACATCTATCCTACCTTACTGCAAGCAGGAGGATACGACGCAAAACAAATAATTTCTGCAAATGACTTGGATGGTGAAAGTTTAATGGGGCTGTTGTCAGACAGTAAAAACGAAAAGAAAAGCTATACCAAAACAAGCCATTACTGGCACTATCCTTTCAATGTAATTTACAATAGTCCTTACGAACCATATCCATTGACGCCACATTCGGCTATCCGAAAAGGCGATTTCAAACTTATCTTTGACTGGTATGGAAGGTTAAGATTATATGATATTGAAAATGATCCTTTCGAAAAAAATGACTTGTCTAAATCTTCTCCTGAGCAAACCAAAGAATTATTCACAAAGTTAAAAGGATGGATAAAAGAAAACATTGACAAGCGGTACTGGCCCACATTGAACCCAAGCTACAATGCGGACAATGAAGTAAGGGATGAGGAATTTAAAGTGCTGTTTGATGACTTATTGTAAATGAATTACGGGCGTTGTTTGCGTGTAAAATGGAAATTAAATAAACGTATATATTTAAAATTAAATAACTTTAAACTTTACATTTTAAAAATCTGATTTATAGTTACTTATGAGTATAAATAATTTAGATAAATTTATATCATTAGTGATCTAAAAATAAAAAAAACTAATCATTTACCCTTTTTAGCAGGAAAATTTAGCTACTATGAATTTATTTATCGGGCACATGATTAATACTTATGTACGATTAAAATTTATACCTATGCACTACGTTTAATGCAGTGTAAATTAAACATTTCAAACCTACTAAAATCTATATATTGTCAGTATTCCCATTAAAAATATTATAATGGGGAATTATGTTTATATTATCTTGTTAATGTTAAATCAAAAAAGGTAGATTAATACTTATTCTTTAAACAAGTATTAATCTACCTAAACACGAACTTAAAAGAATTTTAAAATTACTACCTTCCCATCCAGCCGCCATCTACCAACATGGTGGTACCATGCATATAAGAGGCCGCCTCAGAACATAAGAATACGGTAGGCCCTGCAAAATCCTCCGGTTTGCCCCAACGACCCGCAGGGATCCTTCCTAATATACTAGCCGATCTTTCCGGGTCATTTCGAAGTGCTTCTGTATTGTCTGTTTCAATATAACCTGGAGCAATGGCGTTAACATTTACCCCTTTGCTTGCCCATTCATTGGCAAATGCCATGGTCATCTGTCCTATAGCGCCCTTGCTTGCCGCATAGCCCGGCACAGTAATGCCTCCCTGAAAAGTCAATAAGGAGGCGGTAAAGACGATTTTACCTGCTCCCCGACTCACCATGTCCTTACCGATTTCCCTGGTAAGTATAAACTGGGCACTTTGGTTTACTTCGATGACTTTGTCCCACATTTCATCAGGATGCTCAGCAGCCGGTTTTCTGAGAATGGTTCCTGCATTATTGATAAGTATGTCTATTACCGGAAAATCTTGTTTGACGGCATTGATAAAACCATATAAAGCTTTTCTATCACTGAAATCACAGGCATAACCTTTAAAGGTTTTTCCCAAAGCTTTTACTTCCTGTTCCACTGCACTGCCTGATGTTTCGAGGCTGGCACTTACGCCTATGATATTGGCACCTGCTTCTGCCAAGCCTATGGCCATGGCCTTGCCTATCCCCCTTTTACAACCGGTTACCAAAGCTGTTTTACCTTCTAAACTGAATGAATTCAATACTGACATTTCAAATTGTTTAAATATTAAAATTTTTAATACCTCGATACAGGTAATTTCGTAATGATTTTGTCAGTATTGTTGCAGAAAAAAAAGCAACAATATCGCCAAAATCAAGATGCGCTTATTCTTTTAAACCAAGGGCTTTCCCCTTGGCTATGATATTGCGCCCCGCTAGGGCTTGGTGAGGTCAAATGAAATAATCCTCGACCCCTGTAATAAATAGACGTTGTGATTTTGTCAGCATTGTTGCCAAAAAAAAAGCAACAATACCCCCAAAATCTAGATGTGCTTAATCTTTTAAACCAAGGGCTTACATCCTTGGCTGTGATATGCCGCCCGTTGGGGCTTGGTGAGGATTAATGAAATAATCCCCGACCCCAGTAATAATAGACTTTGTGATTTTGTCAGCATTGTTGCCGAAAAAAGCAACAATACCGCCAAAATCTAGATCTGTTTTTTATTCCTCTGTCCATGGGTAAAACCTATGACTATCAATTAAATCCTTAATGTTTGAGCAAGATAGATGGAAGATAGTGTTGAATTTTATTTTAAAGTTGGCAATCCATTAACACTTTCAAACCCGAAGGATTATTGTCTATGGATTCAAAAACCTGCTCAATATTGCTCAAGGGCTGTACATCGGTGATCATTTTTTCAAAAGGAAGTTCGTTAGCAGTGATCAGTGCAATGGCTTTCTCATAATCCTCTTTTTCGTATACCCTTGCCCCGATCAGCTTTAATTCCTTCCAAAAGAACTTGAAAAGATCCACCGGCTTCTTTTCCCCATGGATGGCCACCATAACGATTCTCCCCCTTATACCTGCCAACTCAGTCATTATATCCAAAGCAGGCTGTACTCCTGCCACTTCAAATACGACATCAGCCAGTCGCCCTTCCGTTTGCTCCTTAACCAATTCAACGATATCCGTTTTTGTAGGATTAACTGCCTGCAGGCCACATTCAGCCGCTTTCTTTATTCTTGTTTCATTCACCTCAGAGACAATCACATTGGCACCAGCATTCTTAGCGACCAAGGCCACCAATAAGCCTATTGGTCCACCACCCAATACTACGGCAGTTTCACCGGCGACCAAGCCGCTTAATTTTACATCATGCACCGCTACGGACAGTGGTTCTATTAGCGCCGCTAATTTCAAGTCGGTTTCAGGTTGTAATTTATGCAATACAAAAGCCGGAACATTCCAATACTGTTGCATGGATCCGGGACTATCAATGCCTATAAATTTAAGGCCTGCACATATATGGTTGTATCCTTTGTCGGAAGCTTTGACTAAACGATCATCTAAAGGCCTGACCACTACTTTTTCTCCAATCGAATAGCCTGATACATCTTCTCCTACAGCGTCTATTGTCCCAGACATTTCATGACCGATGGTTTGAGGAATAGCCACCCTTTTGTCCATCATGCCATGGTAAATGTGTACATCTGTGCCACAAACACCCGTATAGGCAACTTTGATCCGGACTTCATCATTTTTTGGTGTTTCTATGGCTTTATCAATGACAGAAAAAGAATTGTTTCCATTATAGACTGTTGCTTTCAAAATAGTGTTGGTTTAGTTGTAATTAGGTTTAAAATCTGAGGTTTAATTTTCCTCAATAGTTTCTATTCGTAGTTAAAATGCAGCAAACCCAAGGTCAAACTAAAAAGTTTTTCTAGAGGCTAACCCCATCCGCCTTTCATAATTAAATTACTTTTTCAAATCATTATTTTCGATAAATTCTTTTCTAATTTGTCTCGCTGTTTGGTACTCCCCAGAATGATGCCAACCTGGTGGTTTGTAGATGTAAATTAACTTATTCTTTAAACCTGGTGCATGGACTACATCCTTGTATAGGGCTACAAATTCACCAAAGTAAACATCCATAAAATTTCCCGAATCCATTTTTCGGGTTATCCCATATTCCATTTTGATTTTATCATCCTCATTTTGAAAAGTACCGAAAACTTTGTCCCATATAAGCAATAGATTACAGAAATTCGTATCCATGTATAAGGGGTTCTTGGCATGATGCACCCTGTGATGGGAAGGTGTAAGGATGATCTTATTAAGAAAGCCCATTCTCCCATCCTTCATCAAATTTTCACCGACATGAATAAAGGCACCATAAGTTCCATCAATAAACATAATTACAAACAACATTTCTGGAGGAACGCCCATCAAAATGCAAACTGTGGTTCTAATGGTATCTGCGTAGGGTGCTTCTAAGAAAAAATGCGCATAGGTCACAGAAAGGTTCATGTTTTCCGGTGCATGATGGGTGGAATGAAGACACCAAAACAAACGGACTTTATGCCCCCAATAATGATAGAGAAAATGGGCGAACTCCCAAACGATGTATCCATAAATAAACCAGTACCAGGTTAAATCTCCATGGAAAAGGGCATATGGCTCTAACAAGCCAATTAGCAGAACAACCATCGCAATCGCAATAAATCTACCGACAATGCGATTGAATACATAAATTAAAAAATTAACCTTGTAAACTTTAGTTTCAGGCTTTTTATAAACCAGACTTAAAACCAGTTCCAGTAAAACCAGTAAGGGGATGATGGGAAAAATTAATGAGGTGATGCCATCATAGGTCTTGAATGCTGCATAATCACCTGAACTTAAGATCTCCATTAATCTGTCGATGCCTAAAAATCCGGTAATTTCACTGAATAAACTGTTTAAAAACTCCATTGGTAATATAATCGTGGTTATTGGTTTATGACTAGCCTTATTTTTTAAACAATAAGGTCAATAATAATCCCATTTGGGTTACGTTTTCTTCTTAACTTATAATTAGATTTCAAGATATGGATTTAATTTAATACGGCATAAAATTGAACCCACGAGCTTCTAGGGATTAAGGGCAAACCAGGTATTGGCATTTTTATAGAAAATCTTATCCACTACTTCTTTTGGCAATTTAATACCCTGAAAGGATGAGTTGATTAAATCACTCTCCATAACATTGTCTGTAACAAAGTACTCCCAATCTCTTTTCCAAGCAGCCTCCATATTGGCCTCCAATTCTTCCTTGCTCATGTTGCCGTTATCAGCCAAATCTGTCGCATACAATATTCTGTCCTGGTACTTAATAAAAAAGTCTCTTACCTTTTCCCTATCTTCAACCGTTTGGTAAAAAACCTGCCCCATTCTGGCGGCAAGCCCTATTGCCATGTTTGGAAACTTATCAAACCTTTTGGCCAATTCGTCTACACTGTATTCCAAACTCCCCATGTGCGCTCCTAGAAATCTAAGGTCAGGATGTTTTTCGAGCATCCTATCACGGCTAGCGACAATGTCTTCATGTGAGGGCATCTCAGGATGCTGGAACATATGGTATTCCGGATGCCTTTTAAAATAACTTCTATCATTATTGGTCGTCATTTCATCTAATGGTAACCAACAATTTTTTGGCTCTCCAAGATGTCCCATTAAGGTTTTGCCCCTCTTCTGAATGTGATCGATAATAGGGTCAAACTTGACATCGTCGATTGAAATTAGATTACCAGCAGTATCTCTTGCTACCATCCCTATATTTTTCCAAACCTTCACTCCCACTGCTCCTTCATCAAAACAACTGTCTAACCAGGAAATTACTTTATCCTCCCATGCAGGATCATCAAAATCGGATACTGCAAATGAGGTTACCAAATCAACAGTTTCAGGGTTTTGCGCTTGTTGCTTCTTTCCATAATTGTACTTGATGTAAACATCTTCCCATCCTTTGTTAATTTCCAAAGCAACATTCACCAAATGAAAGTTATCTGCCTTGGCCTTCTCCACGAAATATGGCCTGTCCGACATTATATGAATGTGAACATCTGTTTTCTTGACCTTCGAATAGTCTTCAGGGCTGTAATAAGCATTATCATCCGCACATGAGATAAAAATTGCTAGCGCAAAAATAATAAGTAGGTACTTTTTCATTCAAATAAAAATAAGATTGGTTAGGGATCAATACTGGTAAAATAAGTTATAAGGTACTTTAAGGCAAAATCAAAATGGTATAACCCATAGGTCAATTCCCAATGTCAAGTGTAATAATCATTTCTGTATCTTCTAGGTATTTTGGCATAATTTAAAGGAAATAATTCCCAGTAAGAAAAAAACGATAAAAAATAATTTTTTAATCATTTAAATATTTAAAAAAATAATATACTTTGTCCCTCTAATTTTAATTAGGATTTATGGTTCTCTATTAGAATGACCTAATCACCAAAACCTCTACACCTTTAATAAGAAGGTGTTATAAATTAAATTTTAATGCACTTCTCAGTAAAAACATTTTATAGTCTAAGTGTCGCTTTTGTTTTCCTATTCAGTTGCAATCCGGAAAAATCATATACAGACATCTCTCCCACAGAAAGGCTAGATCCAAGTAGAATGGATGCTCCTTATCCAGAAGTTCCCATTCCCGAATCTGCCGACCTAACGTCTCCAAGATGGAAAGGCATTGATTTAAGCCCATTGGCTCCTTTGGTTCCATTGTCTGCCAAAGAGGAACAAAAGACTTTCGTGCTCCAACCTGGCTATTCTATGACGCCAATTCTTACCGAACCACAAATCAAAGAGCCTGCAGCCATACAGTTTGATGGCAATGGAAGAATGTATGTGTTAGAATTAAGGAGTTATATGCAAGACATTGATGCTGTAGGTGAATTACTTCCCAGCAGCCGTATTTCAAGATGGGAAGACAAAGACAATGATGGTATTTACGAAGAGGGCGTCATCTTTTTAGATAGTTTGGTTTTTCCAAGATTTGTCGTTCCATTTGGACCCGGCACAATTTTATCTATGGAATCCAATGAAGATGAAGTTTACAAATACACCGATACCAACAATGATGGAAAAGCAGATAAAAAGGAGTTGTTTGCGTCTGGATTGGGTAGGTCTGGCAATGTAGAACATCAAACCAGCTTTTTAACCTGGGCCATGGACAATTGGATGTACAGCACCTATAATTCCAAAAGAATTCGATGGACGCCTGACGGTGTTATCCAGGAACCAACGGGCAATCCATATGGCCAATGGGGAGTGACGCAAGACAATTATGGGCAGGTTTGGTTTCAGGATGGTGCTGGTGGAGTGCCCCGTAACTTTAACTTCCCCATTGTTTATGGAAATTTCAACGTAAAGGAGGAGTTTCAAAAAGATTTTAGAATTCCTTTCAGTTTGGTTAAGCTAGCGGATTTTGAACCTGGTATGCGAGAAACGAAACCCGATGGCTCCCTAAACAATGTAACAGGATCTGCTGGAAGTGATGTTTTCAGGGGAGACAGACTGCCTAAAGCACTGATTAACCAGTATTTTTATGGAGAGCCAGTTGGTAGAATAGTAAGACAGGTATATTCCGATAAGAAGGAAGGCATTACTTCAATCCAAAACCAATATTTAGATATAGAATCCGAATTTATACAATCAACAGATCCGTTTTTCAGGCCTACCGATATGGCCACGGCCCCAGATGGTACACTTTATATTGTAGACATGTATAGAGGAATAATTCAGGAAGGTAACTGGACCCAAGATGGAAGTTATTTGAGAACTAAAATCCTCCAATACCAAATGGATGATGTCATAGAAAATGGAAGAATCTGGCGTGTTACTTATGACGGCATGTCAAGAGACAAGAAGCAACCTAAGATGTTTGAAGAAAGTGCCGCTGAACTTGTCGAGCACCTGGAACATCCCAATGGCTGGTGGAGAGACAAGGCACAGCAACTTTTGATTTTAAGACAAGATCATTCTGTGGCTTCGGATTTGGTAAAAATGGCCAAAAATTCTACTAATGAACTGGCAAGAATTCATGCCCTATGGACTTTGGAAGGATTGGGCCTACTCAAGAAAGAGCTTGTACTTTCCTTCCTGGTAGATAAAAATGTAAATATCCGGATTCAAGGCCTAAGAGCAAGCGAAACCTTATACAAGTATGGAGAAAAAAGCCTTGAAAAATCATACAATGAAATGACACTAGATGCTGATCCTTCAGTAGTCATTCAGGCGCTACAAAGTGCTTATGTATTGAAAATTACTGGTTTTGAAGAAATGCTTGAAAAAGCCAATCAGTCCAATCAAGCCAAAGGGGTTCAATTGGTCACTGAACAGCTATTGGAAAATATTGCTGAAGCCAAAAAACTGGCAGCAACACAGTATACCCCTGCAGACCTAGTGTTGTACAATCAGGGAAAAACGATTTTTGACAGTTACTGTGCTACTTGTCATGGCGTAAAAGGCCTTGGAACACCTACTGGTGCTGCTGGAGGCCAATTGATTGCACCAGCATTCTCAGGTTCACCACGTGTGCAAGGTCACCCAGAATACATCGTTAAGACCCTTCTTCATGGACTTACAGGGGCAATAGAAGGCAAGGAATACGAGGGGGTAATGATTGCAATGAATAGCAATGATAACCAATATATCGCTTCTGTAGCCTCCTACATTAGAAATGAATTTGGCAATTCAGGAAGCTTTGTGACTCCCGAATATGTAGCAAAGATCCGTAAAGAAACCGAACAAAAGGATGGAAATTACCAATACGATGCACTGCTTGCTGAAGTACCAAAAGCGCTTGCCCCTCAGGACAGCTGGAGGGTTACAGCTAGCAGTACTTCTTTACAAGGAGTAGGTTCTACTAGAGATCCTTCTTATGTCTTTGGTTTTAAAGGTTGGAAAACAGATGAAAACCAAAAGAACGGCAGTTGGTTTCAAGTAGAATTACCAAAGGCTGCTGCGCTAACCGAGATTGCTTTTGAAACCGGGAATGAGATGAACCCTAGAAAATTCAAAGTTTCGGTTTCCTTAGATGGTAAACAATGGACTGAAGTAGCTCAGGCTAAAGGTATGCAAGGAGCCAACACTGTAAGTTGGAACCATAATACCGAAGCCAAATTCCTAAAAATAGAAAATTTAGAAGATGCAGACAAGCCTTGGGGCATGCGGAAATTAAACCTCTATGCTAGATAAATAAACCAATGGTGACAAATCTTTGCTGAAGGCATCTTGATTTGTCACCATTTATTTAACCTATAAACGATTGCCATTTTTTTATGGGACTGTAAGCCCAGATGCTAAGAACTCGGCATTAACTTTTAAATCTTAAGATTTTGTCAACATTGTTGCAGAAAAAGCAACAATACCGCCAAAATCATATCATTCTCCTTTTTAACATACCAGGGGCTGACACCCCTGGCTAGGATATTTCTCCCCGTATTCTAAGATTAAAGCAAGTAGAATAGTACAATTTTTAATTTTTAGGCA
>NZ_CAXBPD010000017.1:0-165712 GCF_963977555.1 uncultured Cyclobacterium sp.
ACCATAGGGTAACGGGTACGTAATGCCTAATCCCTCAGCTCCACTCAGGAACCGGCAAGGGTTTTCCCGAATCCAACTCAGGAATCGGTTTCAATATTCCCGGCCGTTGAGCGGAGTCGAAACCATAGGGTAACGGGTACGTAATGCCTAATCCCTCAGCTCCACTCAGGAACCGGCAAGGGTTTTCCCGAATCCAACTCAGGAATCGGTTTCAATATTCCCGGCCGTTGAGCGGAGTCGAAACCATAGGGTAACGGGTACGTAATGCCTAATCCCTCAGCTCCACTCAGGAACCGGAAGTAGCATACATATGGTTACGTGTCCATAAAACCGACCGGGATGAGAGATTTAGGGATGGGATTCCCCTTTACCTACTTGACTGGCAGTATTTAATTTATTCCAGAGATTAAATTCTGCATTATCAGTACAAGACATTGATTCCATTACATTTTCAAAATTGAAGCCTTCATACTTTGATACAATTTCGTATACTTCGTCATATCCTTGAGCTCCTTGAGGAATTAAGCATCCATCATTTTCGCTAATTAACGCTAACCATACATCAGGAAGCCAAGGGCCTGAATCTGTATTTATAAGTTTAATCTCCTTTATGTTATTCCATTCTACTTGTTCTGTTTTCCTTTTAGGATGTTCAATTTTAACTGAATCCTCAGTAATTGAAACCTTGAAATCGTCTTCAGGTTGCTTTTTATTAAATAGTCGAGAGAAGAATTCCATATCTAAAGTGATTTTAGTTCTTGTTGAAGATTCAATTTAGCTTGTGCCTCATATTGATAATAGAATTCATCAGTCTTAAATATCTTTTCCATCGACAGGAAATGATTGACTACTTTCTTTCGACCTTTCTTGTAAACGAAATTAGGGTAGATAAAATATTCTTTTCTGATGTTTGAGCAATAGATTTTGTAATTGGTTGGTGTTCTACCTAAAATTGATAAGTCTGCATCTGTAAAGTAGTTTGTGTCTGAATCAGAATTTTCATTATGGCCTTTAGTTGCAATAATTTGTTCATGGCATAGTTTGACATAACTTTCCTTTACACCTATTTCATTCATTCTTTTTGATGCCAATTCAGCACTTTTTTCTTCGTTATCTTTTTTGGTCGATTTATAAATTATATCGTGATAGTAAAGTGCAAATAGAACAACTTCCCAATTATTGATTTTGTCTTTTACATTCTTTAATTCACTAAGTAGGTCTTCTAAGTGATTTAGATTGTGATAGTGCCGATTCTTTTTAGAGTAGTTCGTATTGACTTCACTCCATAGTCTTTCTGCTGAGCTTGAATCAACTCCGTAATTTTCAAGTAATTCTAGGTAGTTCGATCTTATCAATTTTAATATTTTTTATTATGCATAACTTTCAGTATAAGAGCAGTAGCGGATTAAAACGTCACTTCCTTTCGGTTATCAATATACTTAAATAAACACAAAGCGGTTCGAGTTTGTACCCGAACCGCTATTGCTTTTATACATTGTGTGTGCCTTTAAAGGTGAATATAGGTTAAAAAGTTGTCGGTTTCAACAGGTGAAAAGCCTGTGCCGAGTTTTATCGGTAAATAAATCGCCGTATACGAGACTCTCGGTCGACCGGGATGGTGTGAGAAGCGCACTCCCGAAGGATCGGTACAGGCTGTTGGCTTTTGGCTTACGACCGTCTACTCGACCAACTATCATTTTTCTTAATGACGATAGGTATAAATCCTTATAAAATAAGTTGTACCATATAAACCATAACATCCATCATGTGTTTGCCTACCGTTTCTTCAAGTGAATTAGCGGAATAGTAGGCATGGTGTATATCATGTTGCCTTTCATTAATGGGGTCAGAAAGTCATGGTTTCAATTTTCAATGGAGCTGCTATTTCTTTATCGGTTATTTTCGAAACAGATTCTTTATTTTTATTATTCATCTAAATATTGTTTACATAATAAATAAACTTAGTTTTTGTTTTTTCCTGTCAAATTAAGGATTTGGGACAAGAATTCGTTTAGGGAGAGCCTATTTTCGTTGGAATGAGCCTACTGGTGTTTGTATTCCTCCTTGGTAGAGGGGCAGCGACGCCCTGTAAAAACTATGGGTAGAAAGTAAGGATCAAGTAGCATTGTTTAACTATCCCAAAAAGTTAAAAACAACCTGAAATTATCTTTAAAACTTTGAAAAGTTGGCGTCCATTTTTTAAATACTGTCGATTAAGGATTTTATAGGGGCTTCATAACTTAATTGTTGTTCTATTGCATTTTATAGGTTGATCTATTACTTCGCTACAAAAGCACTTTCATTGATTTCCTTTTCGGGGATGGTTCTTACTTCTTTGATGGAAACCTTTCCATCATATCCCCAGCACAAGGCGGTTGTGTTGACAGTTCCATAGTAGTCTTCCACTCTTATAAATTCCGAGGAAATTGTTTTTTCCATTTCTATTGGTATACCTGTATCCGGGAGGGAGGCTAGTGGAGCTTTCTCTGTGGATTGCAATAATTTTGATAATTCGTTTACGGTTGGGTTTTTCTCTTCTATTGCCTTTTTTAGGGCTTCCTTCGCTGAAATAACTTTTGGCCAGGGGGTGTTTAGAAAAGCATTGGAAAGCCCGTGGATACCCGCAGGCACTTGTTGGATGCCACCTCCATAGTTTGAAAATACCAACAATTCATCCTTTTCGGCTACTAAGAGATTGAAGCCATTGTAATCTCCTTGGGATTTTTCAATTTCAACCAAATACTCCTGAGGTGAATGATTGCCATTTAAAAATCCGGTAACCAGCTCACCCCTGGTTTTGCTCAGTGGCCTATCATTTTTAGGGTCTCGGAAATTGGTGAGTGCTGCGAATTTTCCGCTGGGATGAAAACCCATCCAAGTGCCTCCTCCCTTTAAATCCTTTCCGGCATAAATTCCATTTTCCCATTGATGCAGCCCTTTGGTGGGTCGATCAAAATATTCATCTCGGTTGGCAACCATGATAAGTTTGTATTCGTGATGCTGGTTCCAGCTGAATGTTAATAAGCACATGTTCCAAAATTAGTCAGCTCCCCTCGGAAAGGGAAAAGCAATTAAATTTATTTTCACAATTATTTAATTACGATATAAATCGTATATAATTTGTAATTACGAAATCTGTCGTATATATTTGATACGAAATAAATCGTATAACAATAATATGGACAAACCCACAGCAGCAGAATTAGAAATATTGACCATTCTTTGGCAAAAAAAGGAAGCAAGTGTTCGACAGGTGCACGAAGAATTGTCTTTGACCAAAGAAACCGGCTATACGACAACATTAAAAACCATGCAAAACATGCATGCCAAGAAGTTGCTGGCTAGAGATGAGGAGAAAAGAAGTCATATTTATAGCGCTTTGATCTCCCAGGAAGATACCCAGCAGTCTCTAGTCAAAAATTTTATTGGAAAAGCATTTGGAGGATCAGCAAAGAAACTGGTCATGCAAGCCCTAGGTCAGAGTGAGCCCTCTAAGGAGGAGATCAAAGAGATTCGTGCGTTTTTAGATAAAATAGAAAATGATTCACAATGAATACCGAATGGATTGTATCGCGCTTGGCTGAAGCTTTGGGTTGGACCCTGGCTCATTCAGTTTGGCAGCTGCTCGTTGTAGCAGGAGGGATGTGGTTGCTATTTAGGTTTAAAGCCTTCAATAACCCGCAAAAAAAATACCTGCTCGGTTTGTTTGGTTTGACTTTGATGTGCTGTTTTTTTGTTGGGACATTCTTAATAGAGTTGCAGTCGGGTTATAGTGTAGGGCAAGAAGGTCTGAATGTCAGCAGTCAATTACAGGTGAATGCTCAACCTGTAGCACCTGAAGTGCTGTGGTCGGCTTATTTTAGCGAAAAAATAGAATATGCGCTGCCTTACCTGGTTTATTTTTGGGTGATTGGCGTAGTATTTTATTTTTTAAGGCATATGGGGAATTTTGTTGCTTTGAAGCAATTAAAGGCTCGTTCCAATAATAATGTCCCCCAAAATATCCTTCAGTCGGTCCAAAAAATAAAAGCCCGGTTTGCCCTAAGTTTCCCAGTTGATTTCAGGCTTAGTTCGGAAATCAGTGTGCCCATAACTTATGGACTGTTCAAGCCCATTGTATTGCTTCCTCTAAGTTTGCTCACGCAATTGTCTCCTGTACAGTTAGAAGCCATAATTGCCCATGAGTTGGCGCATATCCGCAGGTATGATTTTGCTGTCAACCTGATGCAATCGGTTTTAGAAATCTTGTTTTTTTACCATCCGGCCTTCTGGTGGGTCAATGGACTGGTAAAAGAAGCAAGGGAGCATATTGCAGATGATATCGCTATCCAGGCGGGGGTGAAAGCAATCGATTTGGCCAATGCCTTGGCTATAGTTGCCAATGATGCGGTCGATGAATCCCCTGAGTTGGCCATGGCAGCACATTCCTCAAATTTCCCATTACTCAATAGAATAAAAAGGATACTGGGCAGCGAGCCTGCCCGCTTTTCCAATTCACCTTTAATCACTAAAACAATGATACTTACCTTAATATTTAGCGCCATTCTATTTATGGGCAATGCCAATGAAGGAAAAACATCTCATGATCGTTGGATTTCTACAACCTTGGAATCAAAATTTGACAGGGATATTTACTTGTTGATGGATACCTTGCCTCAGTCCGTTACCGTGGAAGATACTGTGATTGTGATCAATAAGAATGTACCTATAGATGTTGATCATATAGTTAATGAAGAGGTAGAAGTGGTCATTCATTCAAATAATGGTGTGACCAAGAGCATTCGCTCCGTGGTTACAGATAGTTTGCCCTTGCCACAACAACCACCGGTATTGAACCTAAGTCCCGCCCCGATGGCTAATTTTAGTCTTCCGGTGTTTAATGATAGCTTGATTCATTATACCCAAAATATCATGAGAGACTTTGGAGACAGCATTCAGTTTTTTGCCAGGAATTTGGTGACCCTTCAAGGGGATACCTCGGTTTTATCCCAGGAACAAAAGAAAAACTTAGCGCAAAAAATGGAGCAGCTGCAATTGAAAATGGCTAAATCTCAAAAGGAATTGGAGTTTAAGATGAAAGCATGGGAAAAAGAGTTTGAGCCTCAAATGAAGGAATTTGAGAAAAAAATGGAAGCCTGGCAGAAGGAAAATGAGCCAAAATTAAAGGAATTTGAAAAGAAAATGGAGTCCTGGGCCAAAGCGCAAGCAGAAAAATTTGAAGCTTTGGAGAAAGAATTTGAGTTGAAGTCCAAAGAGTATATAGAAAAGGAACCCTAAATTGGTCGTAGGTTAACATGCATTTCCCAATCTTAAGCGCTATTCTTAGGGTTGGGAATTATTTTTTTGCGGCATTATTCAGAATAAAGGCAGGATAGCTGCAGCAGTTTTCTGTGGTCATTCGCGGATGGATTGGTATATTTCTAGCGATTTCAAGAAGGCTACTTGCTGTAGGGAAGCCTGAAATTTCCAAAGCAAAGGAATAAAAGCTTGAAGCTTCAATTTTGATTTCTGTATATTCTATTTGAATTTTTTGTGGGGGATTTGTTTGCTCGGAAACCACATTAAATGCCATGTCTAAATTTACCAGCCTTCGCTGCTTTAAAATGGGCAAACCGGTTAATTTACTTTCAGCTTCAGGTAATTTTTCCAGAGACCATTTGCCCCAGGCTTCAAATTTTCCGGGCAAAGGTTGGGATTCAAGGAGGGCGAGTGTCCATTCACTCCTTCGTTTAATTTCGTAATTATCATCCCTGATCTTCAGTCCCAGGTCTGGTCTATCTGCAATAGGGAAATAAATATCTGTTCGGGTTTCCGGTTCATTTTTGAATGAAAGTTCCGTTACAAAATTCATTAGTTCTTTAATAGGAGAATTGAAGAACCATCGGATTTCGATGGAAGTATAAAGGGGTTTTTCTTGAACAAGCGCTGGTATATCCATGGGATAATTTGATTGCTTTTAGTGTTTTAGGATTTTCTTACAAGTAAATTTTAAGGCTAATAAAGAATTTGATTGAAATTCAGTCGTTTCACTTGAGAGGCAATTCATTTTGTTTTTCTGATTTTGATAGAGAAAGCCTTTGAAGGGTTTGTGCTTAATAACAACTGGATCTCTTCATCTATAAAGCCTTGTGCTTTCAAAGCAGGGATAAGGTTGCTGAATATATTGGTGTAGCCCTTTATGCTCTGCTGGTCTTTTTGGGGATCGTACCATCCTGCATCATGGGAAATCAAAAGGCGGTCCAAAAAACCATTCTCTTTGGCAAAAACTATTTTTTCTACATGTTTCTCTAAGTCCCATCCCAAGCCATCAAGACTAATCCAACATCCCGTTGTGGCTGCTTTCAGGTAGGCTTCGGAATTGGTCTCTGACTGTGCATGCACCCATATAAAGGCCTCAGGAGATACTTTCAATGTCTTAAGTATCGCCAATTGAGGCCATATACCTTTGGCTGCTCCAGTATGGGAGGCTATCGTTAATCCTGTTTCTAAGTGAGTCAAGGCCGCAGCACGCACAAGCTTTCTATGCATAGGGCTTAAAGGGTCAGCATTGTCAACGCCTATTTAAATGAATCCGGGTCGGATGGAGCTGCCGGCTATACCGTCTGTAAATTCCTTTACCCACATGTTTGACAATTCTTTTGCCGTCATTCTTTTGGCATAGTCAGGGATAAATTCATTGTCCCTTGCCCCGTACAAACCGGTATTGGTAAGGATCTTCAAACCGGTTTTTTTGGCAATCTTCTCCAGTAACAATACATCTCTACCTAGATAGTTGGGGGTTGCGTCCACAAAGTAGCTGACATTGTATGGTTTCAACTCTTCCAGGTAAGGTAAAATTTCATCCATCACTAGCGTGTGATTCCAGTGACTTGAATCAATACTTTCTGCTCCTATAAAGTCCACAAGTATATGTTCGTGGGAAAGCCAAATTTTATCAAGGTCTACCTTATGCTTTCCTGTCAGGTCCTGAATAAAAGGTTTTTTTGAGGGCAAGGAACAACCGCTACTTAATGAAAACAATAAAATTATAAAATACATTTTAAGAAAGCTGGTCATGGGTTAGCTTTTTAGTTGAATTGAATCCTAACAAATTTATTGATTTTTATTTTAGAATATTTAGGTGTTTATTTAATATGATGGCTACCTGAAATTTTCAGAAAAATTTTACTAAGTGTTTGTATTTGAGAGCGTAATAAAACCATTTTATGATCCATCTTCATGAACAATGAATGCTTGCTTGCAAATTTTTCAAAAAACATGGGTATTAATAACTGAGAATTATGGGAAGTGTGGTAATTTTAATTGATAATTAAAAATAATGTAAATAAATGTCTAATTTGTTGCCGTAATTTTAATTTATTAATCTTTTTATTACCTTTGAAATATCAAACAAAGACAAAAGGTCTTTGGGTAATGAAAGGAATATTTATTACCGATATATACTGTAGGATGATGAAACTGGCAGACATGCCCTCCTGTCTCGGGGGTGGGGATCACAGGACAAAGAAAATAGCGAGCTCGTATTTTTCCTAACTGCTCCGTGGAGGTTCGACTCCTTCTCCTACAGCAGGTTATTTTGGGTTTATTGTTAATTGACTAAAGCTATGAGATTTTATTTCATAGCTTTTTTTGTTTTACAGTCCTCTAGGTGATTTTGTCAGTATTGTTGCAGAAAAAAAGTGCAACAATACCGCCAAAATCAGGATGTGCTTTTTCTTATTCACCGAGGGATGACTCCCTCGGCTACAAAAATACCACTCCTACGGAGTTGGGGTTTTTTAGGTAAATTGAATCAAAGGGTTTAAATTTTTTCCGGAAAGATTTTGGTGGCGTTATTAGCGAAAATCCAACAATGCCGCCAAAATCCGGCTTTACTTTTTTTTATTCATCGAGGGATGACTTCCTCGGATACAGATATGCCACTACTACGGGGTTTGGAGTGGTGTAAGTCGGTGCTTCCTCAATTGTATTTATATAAATGTTTGGTTATAAGCATTTTAATAAGGAATCATTCTGGAATTAGGGTTTTAATCCCTAGGGGGATTTGCTGAATACTGTAGTAATAAAGACTTTCGTTTTAGTCCTTTGCCAATTTTTTAATCCAAGGGTTTATAAAGGTGTTCTAATTATGGGAAATATAATAAAAAACGATAAATGTTAAAACAAATATAAAAAAGTATAATTTATATTGCCGTAATTTTAATTTATTAATCTTTTTATTACCTTTGAAATATCAAACAAAGACAAAAGGTCTTTGGGTAATGAAAGGAATATTTATTACCGATATATACTGTAGGATGATGAAACTGGCAGACATGCCCTCCTGTCTCGGGGGTGGGGATCACAGGACAAAGAAAATAGCGAGCTCGTATTTTTCCTAACTGCTCCGTGGAGGTTCGACTCCTTCTCCTACAGCAGGTTATTTTGGGTTTATTGTTAATTGACTAAAGCTATGAGATTTTATTTCATAGCTTTTTTTGTTTTACAGTCCTCTAGGTGATTTTGTCAGTATTGTTGCAGAAAAAAAGTGCAACAATACCGCCAAAATCAGGATGTGCTTTTTCTTATTCACCGAGGGATGACTCCCTCGGCTACAAAAATACCACTCCTATGGAGTTGGGTTTTTTTAGGCAAATTGAATCAAAGGGCTTAAATTTTTTGCGGAAAGATTTTGGTGGCGTTGTTACCGAAAAAAAGCAACAATGCCGTCAAAATCAGGATGTGCTTTTATTTATTCACCGAGGGATGACTTCCTCGGCTACAGATATGCCACTACTACGGGGTTTGGAGTGGTGGAAGTGGGTGGTTCCTCAATTGTATTCCTATAAATGTTTGGTTATAAACATTTTAATAAGACATCTTTCTGGAATTAGGGCTTTAATTCCTAGGGGGATTTGCTGAATACTGTAGTAATAAAGACTTTCGTTTTAGTCCTTTGCCAATTTTTTAATCCAAGGGTTTATAAAGGTGTTCTAATTATGGGAAATATAATAAAAAACGATAAATGTTAAAACAAATATAAAAAAGTATAATTTATATTGCCGTAATTTTAATTTATTAATCTTTTTATTACCTTTGAAATATCAAACAAAGACAAAAGGTCTTTGGGTAATGAAAGGAATATTTATTACCGATATATACTGTAGGATGATGAAACTGGCAGACATGCCCTCCTGTCTCGGGGGTGGGGATCACAGGACAAAGAAAATAGCGAGCTCGTATTTTTCCTAACTGCTCCGTGGAGGTTCGACTCCTTCTCCTACAGCAGGTTATTTTGGGTTTATTGTTAATTGACTAAAGCTATGAGATTTTATTTCATAGCTTTTTTTGTTTTACAGTCCTCTAGGTGATTTTGTCAGTATTGTTGCAGAAAAAAAGTGCAACAATACCGCCAAAATCAGGATGTGCTTTTTCTTATTCACCGAGGGATGACTCCCTCGGCTACAAAAATACCACTCCTATGGAGTTGGGTTTTTTTAGGCAAATTGAATCAAAGGACTTAAATTTTTTGCGGAAAGATTTTGGTGACGTTGTTACCGAAAAAAAGCAACAATGCCGCCAAAATCCGAATATTTGTTTTTCGGTAACCGCGGGCTGTAAGCCCACGGCTACAAAAGTATCACTCCTCCGGAGTTTAGGTTTTGTAGTTGAATTTAAATTTAAATCCAAGGATGTGATTTTTCTTTGATACCAGGGGCCCACTCCCTCGGCTATCATATTGTCATCCCTTTGGTCTTTAGGGTTGTAGCGAAATTATTATTAAGGCTTTTCATTTTGTTTTCGGCATGATTTGTGGAACTCGCTAAGGATGAAAATCTAGGATATGTTTGAATTTAGCGATATACCGAAATTCTTTCTGGCTTTTTTTCTGGTGTTGCCTATCATTTCCATTTTACATGAAGGAGGGCATGTATTTTTTGCATGGTTAATGGGAGGTAAAAACATTAGGTTGAGTGTGGGTTCAGGAAGACCCATTTTCAATTGGGGGATGGTAGAAATACGCAAATACTATTTCTGGTATGGGTTGTGTACCTTCGAGAATTTAAAGAAAAACAAAAAATGGAGCAGTATCCTGATTTTTGGGGGAGGTAGTATTTTTAATATGCTGGGGATAATTGCCATATTTTATCTAATAGAGCAAGAATTCATAGCGGAAAACATGTTCACCTATCAATTTACCTATTTCTCATTTTATTACATCTTCTTTGCCCTTCTTCCTATGGCTTATCCCGATGGTAATTACAGTGATGGAAAGGTAATTTACGATCTTTTACGGGATAGATCCACTGTGATTAATGAGAAAACCTTCACAGTTAGGTGGGATGTACGAGAAAATCACTGGCAAGTTTTAAATCATGTTGATGATCTTGTTCAAACATTCGTCAATGAAAATGAAGCTTACGATAAAGCACGAGAATTAGCTAGGCTTTCCAAGCCAAGTAGAATAGTATATTTGAAAGAAGGGGAAGAAAAGGAAATCCACAATTTCCCCAAAATCCCCTTATGAACTATTTGGTCACCCATAAGGGTACGCCGTAATTTGCATTAAATAGTTCTTCTGTTACCGTTCCAATTGCAAAAGGGGAGAAGGTGTTTCCTCCTTTATCAGCTACTACCAGCATGTCTGCCTTTGATTTTTTGATATTGTCTATGATTTTTTGTGCTACACCAGATTCCCTTCCGTGAAAAATAAGTGGTTCAATGGCTTCAGGGTAATTGATTTTCTTTATAAACTTTTCGATTTTATCTTTTATGTGTTTTTCTACTTTTGGAGCCATAAATTCAGGTGAAACATACGGGGAGAATTGTACAGGTACACTGTAAATATGAACTAATTTGAGCGAAGTTTTTCCGTTTTGTCGCAGTGCATCTGTTACTTGAAAAACTTTCTGTGAATCAGCAGAAAAATCTGTTCCAGCCCAAATGGTTTCGATTTGAGGTCTTGCAATTCTTGGTACAGCTAATACATCGCATCTTAGCAGTTTTAATAATTTACCGCTTACCAATCCAGTTCCTTTTTCATGCTTCTTATTCCCTACAATGGCCAGTTGAATGACATATTTATCAACTACATATTTGATCAAAGACTCACTGTAGGGATCTTCAGAAATAAGTACTTCCCAAGCTATGTCTGCTTTAAAATTTTCCTGAACTTTTTCATTGAGTTCATCTCCTATTAATTCATCAAGATTTACCTCTTTAAGCTGTTCCTCAAAAAGTTCTGAAATGGCATATTTTTTAATATTGTGCACAAAATATACTTTCTCAGCCTTTAGCTTTTCAGCAAGAAAAGAGGCGTATTTGATTAGTATCTCATCTAAATCTGAAAGATCCAGGGCCACGAGTAAATTCTTATATTCTTTTTTCATAACCGATTCTTTATTGATTAGGATTTGTTTTTTCTGAACTGCGTTTCTTAATAATATCTGCTACCCTTTCCTCATAGCTTTCCCATTCTTTTTGGGTTTTCCGCTCTTCAGCTTGTTGGTATTCGCTTTTTAGTGCGGTATAAAGGGAGTAGCACATAAACAAGAGAATAAAAGCAAATGGCAGTCCTGTAGCGATAGACGCTGTTTGTAAGGCTTGTAATCCACCTCCAATGAGAAGAACTGCTGCTACAGCACCTTCAGTAACGGCCCAGAAAATTCTTTGTCCTACAGGAGCATCGATTTTACCTCCTGAGGTAAGGCTGTCTACTACTAAAGAGCCTGAATCTGAAGAGGTAATGAAAAATCCAGCAATTAGGATAACACCTATAATGTTCAGCACTATCGCAAAGGGGTAATCTTCCAGAAATACAAAAAGAGCCGTAGCGACGTTTTCATCAACTGCATTTAAGATGGTATTGTCTCCCAAAAGCGCTTGATGGATGGATGTACTTCCAAAAGCTGTGATCCAGAAGAAGGTAATCAAGGAAGGTACAAATAGTACGCCCAAAATGAATTCTTTAATGCTGCGCCCTTTGCTAATTCGTGCTATAAACATTCCTACAAATGGAGACCAGGCGATCCACCAACCCCAATAAAATACCGTCCATGCATTTTGCCAGTCATTGCCTGTATAGCTTTCTGTCCAGGTAGAGATTTGCAGGAAGCTGTAAAAGTAGTTACCCGTATTTTGTACAAATGACTTAAAGATAAAAATTGTAGGTCCTAATAGGACTACCAGGACTAGCAATAACACCGCTATTCTCATGTTCCATTCGCTTAAAAACTTTACGCCTTTATCCACACCCAAGACCACTGAAATTGTTGCTACAAGTGTGATCCCTACAATAAGAGAGACCTGTGTTACAATCCCGCTGCTAATTCCAAAAACATGAGCAAGGCCTGCCGCAATTTGTTGTACCCCTAGGCCCAGGGAAGTTGCAAGCCCAAAGAGGGTGGCAAGGACCGCAAAGATGTCAATAAGATCTCCCCATTTTCCATAAATTTTGTTCCCCATAATTGGGTAAAAAACCGATCGAATAGTCAATGGAAGTCCGTGAGAATAGGTGAAATAAGCAAGGGATAATCCCACTAGCGCATATACACCCCAAGCATGAAAACCCCAATGCAGAAATGTGAAATTCATGGCCTCCTGTGCGGCCATAGCGGTACCCCCTTCGGTAAGAGGTGGAGACATAAAATGGTTAATAGGCTCTGCTATACTCCAAAACAATAAGCCTATACCCATTCCCGCACTGAAGAGCATGGCAAACCAGGAAATCGTTTTGAATTCAGGCCTCGCATCTTTTCCGCCTATCCTGATATTGCCGTATTTGCTAAAGGCGATATAGATTACGAAAATTAAAAATACATTTACACATAATATAAAGAACCAGCCTACAGTATTGGAAATAAAGTTTTGGATCTCATTGAAATAGAACTCTGCCTGCTCTCTGAAAATGAGCGTAAGTGATATGCTTATAATAATGAAAATGGAAGAGGTAAAGAATACCGGTCCATTAACATCCAACCCCATGATTGATTTTTTTTCATCGCTTCTTAGTATCTTCTTAGCCATATAGTAGTTTTTATTTCCTAATTATATTTATCTAATTCTAAAAGTAATAGCCAATATTTACGTTGAATCTCGCCTCCCAATCTGCGCCGGGTGTCCCGCGACTAAAATCATCAATATAATTTCCTCCCAGCCAGGAATGATTTAGCCCGGCAGCATAATCAAGATAAGTATAAATATTTCCAGCTGTAATTAAAACTCCGGTCACATTCATAATGGAATCATCAAAATCCTCCCTTTTCTTTTGCATATACCCGAAATCATTGTAAAACCTTAAAGAAGTTATCGGATCCCATTCGACGGGAATGTTTCGGGCAACAGTGAAAGTGTACATATTGAAATCGGACGCCACACTATAGGCGGCGCCATAGGCAGCCATTGAAATTTCGTCCCGTGAAACACCTGGAGCATTTGCAGGATTGTTAGAAATATTCATTGCCTCAGCTTTAAAGTTCCAATTTTTATACGTGATTTCATAATGTAGGGCAAGACCATAATGATTTCCTATTTCTTCAGTGTCTAAATTATAAAGACTTCCATACTGTGCCGAGACGCCGGCCCTATGCTTTAGGTTTTTACCGTACTTATAAATGAATTTCCCATTGAATTGATTAAACTCTTTGTTTCTTCCCGCTACATCATAGGAGTACCTATTATGGGTGATCTCGGTGTTATTTCCAAAACGGGTTTCCTCGGCATTTTTAAAAAATGCCACTTGGTATTCCACATTTTCGCCCGTATGAATAAATTTTATCCCCATGTCATGGTCGTCTTCCAGTCCTACATAATAGGACAAGTTGAAAAACCAATTGTTTGAGTTGTATTGCTGAATTCCAAAGGGTACCTGCGTTAATCCCAATTGAATTTCATTGGTTTCGCTAAAATGGTACCCGAACCATCCCTGTTTAAGCATTCCGCCTCCAAAAGCATTTGAATACAACCTATATTCTGCATTTAAGTCAATTCCTTTGTAGGCTGCCTTTGCATTAATCCTGAACAGATCATATCCGAAATCTCCTCCTCTTTTTTTCTGTGAAGGTTTCCAAGAGGAAAGGTTGTAATTAAATCGTAAGGCTCCACCTATTTCTAATTCAGGAACTTCTTGTGCAATGGCGCCATTTATTAAGGCTACTTCCATAATCAGGAAGGGTAAAAGAAAAAAATAATTACATTTTATACGCATATTGTCAATTCGATTCTTGCAAAATGGATCAGCTCTATTGGAAAGTTTTTTCCTTTATATTGGTAGGATAGCGCAATGTTCCCACTTTCCTTTTTATGAATAATCAAAATTGGCTTTCACATTAAACCCATTATTTTTTTGGGAAATATGAAAGCATGTAATGAAGATCTTGGTAATGGACGGCTTTAAGCGGTTGGTGATGAACCAGCTAATTGTCTTAAAAAGTTTCTCCCTTACTTTATGGTTTATGATAATAGATTTTCGTTTAGGTTAATTTCCTAACTATTTGCTATTTATATTATTTTAGGCAACAATTTCCTTGCCATTAACCGAAATGGCAAACAAAATAGCAGAAATAGTCTTTTTTTATGCTTGGTTTTAGGGTTTACCAGTCTCAGAACAGATAGGTATTGTGACTTTTCTGCTGTAGTGTTCATGAGTGTTCCTGCTGCTCTTTATGTGCGATAAACCCTCTAATTCGTGCTGATCCGCCGCAGCGGACAAAATCAGCACTTCGTCCATTTTTCAATTTTACCCTAGTGATGCGAGGGTGAAATCTCCATACATCCTGACTTTCTTGCGTTTCAACCTTTCCCCTAAACACAGGGTAGGCTTCAGCATCTTTTTGCATAATCCGGGTTAATAGTTATTGGTAGGAGTATGGAAACAGCGCTGCTCATTAAAGGTGAAAAAGAAAAAACCCCAAATACAGAAAGTAAATGGGGTTTTTTGTGGCCTCGGCAAGAATCGAACTTGCATCTAAAGTTTAGGAAACTTCTATTCTATCCATTGAACTACGAGGCCAATTGCCGTATGGTTCAGAATAACAGCTCTTTAAGCTATTTAGGACTTGTTTTGGGGATCTTTTTCCTCCAAAAGAATCGCAATTTAAACTATAATTTTGCTATTACGCAAATAAAATATAGTCTTATTGTTCTTTTAGATATTATTAGCTTATCTTTGCAGTCCAAAAAATAACGATGGACGGGTTCCATCAATTAACTAAAAGTCAATATAATATGGCAGTAAAAATCAGATTAGCACGTAGAGGTCGTAAAAAAATGGCCATCTATGATGTAGTAATTGCTGATGCTAGGGCTCCACGTGATGGACGCTTTATCGAGAAGATCGGGTCTTACAACCCAAATACTGACCCCGCATCCATTAACATCAACAACGACCGAGCGTTGAAATGGTTGATGAATGGTGCACAACCAACCGATACTGTGAAAGCGATGCTTTCCTATCGTGGAGTCATGTTGAAGAAACACCTTCAAATTGGTGTGGTAAAAGGTGCTATCACTCAAGAGCAAGCGGATGAAAAATTCCAGACTTGGTTGGATGGCAAAGAGAAAACTATTTCTGAAAAAGTAGAGAAAATACAATCTGCTAAGGATAGTGTTAAAAAGACAGCATTGGAAGCAGAAACTGCTAAAAACCAAGCTCGTCTTGACGCAATCAAGGAAAGAGAAGATGCTGCAAAAGCTGCTGCTGACGCTGAAGCTAAGGCTGCTGAAGCTGCTGCTGCACCGAAAGCACCTGAGTCTGAAGCTGTAGAAGAAGCACCTGAGGCAACTGAAGCTCCTGTAGCTGAGGCTCCAGCTGAAGGAGAAGCTCCTGCTGCTGATGATAAAGCTCCTGAAGACAAAGCTTAAAACGGATCAATAACCATGAACAAAGACAATTGTTACCAATTGGGCCATATTGCCAAAGTTCATGGGTTACATGGAGAGGTTATGCTGGTTCTTGATGTTGATTATCCTGAGGACTACGAAGGTTTAGCACATGTTTTTGTGGAAAATGGCAACCGTTTGGTTCCATTTATATTGGAGCACATGGTGTCCCAACCCAATAATAGGTTTCTAGCCAAGTTTGAGGAATTTGATCATATTGACCAGGTAAAACCAATGGTTGGTTCAGCTTTATACTTGCCATCAACAGCGCTTCCGAAGCTTAAAGACGATCAGTATTACTTTCACGATTTAGTGGGTTTTATGGTAGTCGATGAGGTGTTAGGAGAATTGGGTCAGGTTGCGGTTATCTATGATATGGAAACCCAAGACTTGATCGGTATGGAATACAGGGATAGAGAAGTACTCATTCCCATCAAAGATGGGATCATACAAAAAGTGGATAAGACAGATAAAAAAGTTTTCTGTCGCTTGCCTGAAGGCTTGATTGACATTTACCTGGAGGATTAATTTTGATGCACATTGATATCATAACTGTTTTGCCCGGTCTCCTTGAAGGTCCCTTTTCTCATTCAATTTTGAAGAGGGCCGAAGAAAAAGGGTTGGCCAAGGTGGAAATTCATGATCTAAGAGATTATGGTATCGGTAAGCAAAAAACTGTAGATGGTTATGCTTTTGGAGGTGGTGCTGGAATGGTCATGATGATCGAGCCCATAGCCAATTGTATCGATTTCTTAAAAAAATTGAGGGAATACGATGAAGTCATATACATGACACCTGATGGTAAAACGTTCGATCAGTCAACAGCCAATGCCTTGTCGTTGAAACAAAATCTTATCATTCTCTGTGGCCATTACAAGGGCGTAGATGAAAGGGTGAGACAGAAGTTTATTACAAGGGAAATTAGTATTGGCGATTTTGTGCTTTCTGGAGGTGAACTTCCTGCGGCACTTGTTACCGATGCGATCATTAGGCTGCTTCCAGGAGTTTTGAATGATGAGACTTCTGCATTGACAGATTCTTTTCAGGATGGTCTTTTGGCTCCTCCTGTATTTACCAGACCTGCAGATTATGCTGGGCTGAAAGTACCAGAGGTTTTGCTATCAGGACATGCTGCTAAGATAGCGTCATGGAGGTTTGAACAATCGGTACGTCGTACTCATGAAAGAAGGCCAGATTTAATGAATGGCGATTTTATTAAAGAGAAGGACGATAATATTTAGAACAAAACGATAATTAAGGGTGCTTTTTAAGTATCCATAAAAGCGATAAGCAAAATAGTAAAGCAATGAGCGAACTACTTATTAAATTCGTAGAACAGGAATACAAAGATGCGCGATCTAAGTTCCCGTCTTTTAAGGCTGGTGATACCATCAACGTTCACGTAAAAATTACTGAAGGTGCGAAAGAAAGAATTCAGCAGTTTCAGGGAACCGTGATCCAAAGGAAAAATAAGAATACCAATGGCGAAACTTTTACCGTAAGGAAAATTTCAAATGGTATTGGTGTAGAAAGAATTTTCCCAATCATCTCCCCAAGCATAGAGAAAATCGAAGTTTTGAGAGAAGGTAAAGTAAGAAGAGCAAGATTGTTCTACTTAAGAGGAAGACATGGTAAATCTGCTAAGATTAAAGAAAAAATCAGGGTAAAAAAATAATAGCCTTGCATTTAAATATAGCATTAAGGGAGCCAATGGCTCCCTTTTTTTTGTCCTGAATGTTAATTTCCGTTTATTTTATGTATTTACTTTTTTACAGGATTTAGTAATTATAAAACGAGATGCCCCTTATATAAAGTTTTAGAAAAGCAGGATAGTGCAGGACAGTGATTCGGTTTATTTTGGGTTAATTTCAATAATGTTGATTTTATTCAATTATTCAAACTAACCAAAATAATCATGAGAAAATGTTACGATTCGGTACAAATTAAGCTCCGAATGTTGATAACTGTATTGCTGATAATGGTAGCCATGGTCGGGTACGCCCGTCAAGCCAGCCAAATTTCAGGAAAAGTTGTTAGTGTGGAGGATAACGAACCTCTTCCAGGGGTGTCTATCCTTGTTAAAGGCACTAGTCGTGGAACAGTTACCAATATGGATGGGGAGTTTTCAGTTCAGGCGTCCACCGGTGATATCCTTACTGTAAGCTTTATTGGCTTTACCACCCAGGAAGTAAATGTCAATGGAGGACAAACCAATTATGAAATCCTTTTGGAATCCTCTATGGGTGATTTAGGAGAGGTAGTAGTCGTTGGGTATGGCTCTCAGCGAAAAGCCGACATTACTTCAGCGGTTTCCGTTATCAATATGGACAATATGGGTGAAATCCCTACCACCAATGTTTCCCGTTTGCTTCAGGGCCAAGCCGCCGGTGTGCAGGTAAGGCAAAAATCAGGAAGACCTGGTGAAGAAATGGAAGTGACCATCCGAGGAATTGGTTCATTGGGTGCAGGTAGTCAGCCCTTATATGTGGTAGATGGGTTCCCTATAGGTACCTCCTTGGGACAAACACTTAATCCTTCGGATATAGAAAGCATGACTGTTTTGAAGGATGCGGCTTCTACGGCAATTTATGGAGCTAGAGGTTCCAACGGTGTAATTCTTATCACCACCAAATCTGCAAAAGAAGGTACTGTAAACCTTGATTTTGTGGTCAATCAGGGCATACAGAATGTACCTGATGGCAGAAGGACTAAGATGATGAATGGGACAGAATTTGCACAGTTTAAAAATGACAGTTTTGTAGACAGGATCAGGTATTATGAAAATAGAGAGCCTGCCATTGAGGAGATTCCTCTAGAATTTCGCTATCCTGAGCAAAACACCATTTCAACGGATTGGTTTGATGAAATACTTAATCAGAACGCCCAATTCCAAAATTATAATGTTACCCTTTCTTCAGGCAAAGGTGGCATTCGATCTCTGGTATCGGTGGGATATGTCAACGAAGAAGGAGCAGTTATCGAAACAGGCTTTGAAAGATTCAATGTTAGGGCAAATATTGGCGGCAAAGTTAATGATTTTATCACCATGGGCTGGAACATAGCAGCTTCCCGCTCTAATGAAGATTATGCCTCTACTAACGGAAGAAGTGCATTGATAGGGAAGGCTTTGTGGGCTGACCCCCGCTACCCCGTTTACAATGAGGATGGTAGTTTCAATGATTATATTGGAGGAACAAATGGAGTATTCGGTACTGGTAATGTAGTGCAAGAATTGCACGAAATGGAGCGTACGTTGTCAGAAAACAATGTATTGACTAACGGTTTTCTGGAGTTTACCTTTTTGAAAAATTTTAAATTCAGGACCTCAGTAAATGCTACACTAGCCAATACAGAACAAAAAGAATTCAGGCCATCTACTTTGGCTGGTACAGGATTCAACCAAGCTCCCCCTAGAGAAGCCACCTTGTTACAGCGGAGAGATGAGACACTGAATATTGCTGCAGATCAATTATTGTCCTACAGTAAAATTTTAGGAGACCACAGAGTTGATGCTTTGCTTGGATTTTCGGCTCAGGAAGAGACCTTTAAACGTTTGCAAGGCAATGGAAATGAATTTCCAAATGACCAAGTAAGGTATTTGAGTGCTGCCATCAGACAAACCTCCACTTCTGAAGAAGCAGATTGGAGTTTGATGGCTTACTTCGCCAGGGCCAATTATTCTTTTAATGACAGGTACCTCTTTTCTGCCTCCTTCAGAAGAGAAGGAAGCTCACGTTTTGGAGCCAACAACAAATGGGGTAATTTCCCTGCTTTTTCAGCTGGATGGAGAATTTCTGAAGAATCCTTTATGCCTGAAACGCGCTGGATTACGGACATGAAATTAAGGGCTAGTTTTGGTGTGACCGGAAACAATGCCATTGGTAACTATTCCAGTTTGTCTAATATGGGTATTTCAAATTACGTTTTAGGAAATGCTATAGCGAACGGACAAATCCTTTCCAATTTTGCCAACGCTAATTTGGGTTGGGAACAATCTCAACAGACGGATATAGGTCTGGATTGGGCCATGTTTGATAATAGACTTGTTTTAACGGCTGAGTACTATAACCGATTGACCAATAATATGTTGCTTTCGGTAGAGATGCCTGTCATTTCAGGATTTACCCAATCGCTGGACAATGTAGGGAAAGTACGAAACCGAGGACTTGAACTGGCATTGGATTACAGGACCAAGTTCAATCAGGTGAATATCCGATCAAACGTAAACCTAACCATCAATAGAAACGAAGTATTGGAGATAAGAGGAGAAAATGATGAAATCTGGGCAGGAGGATTTTACAGTACCTATAGTGTATCTCAAGTAGGCAGGCCTTTGGCAATGTTTCATGGCTTCAAAATGGTAGGGATATTTGATACGGATGCTGAGATCGAGGCCTGGCCAGATCAAGATGGAGCGGTTCCCGGAACCTATAAGTATTTTGATGCCAATGGTGATGGCGTTATCTCCTATGACCAACAGGACATGATCGAAATCGGTAACCCACATCCAGATTTGGTTTTGGGATATACCTTAGGTGGTGATTTCAAGAATTTTGATTTTAACTTAATGTTTACTGGTGCTTTTAACTACGATGTGTTCCGACAAATTGAAGGTTCTACCATGAATATGGACGGTGTATTTAATATCCTTCAATCTGGGGTCAATCGTTGGAGATCTCCAGAGAATCCTGGGGATGGCAGAGGAGCTACTTCCAATACCTGGAAATGGCAACGTGAATCAAACTCAAGGTATGTGTATGATGCCACACATGTTTGGTTAAGAAATATTACGCTAGGATATACCATTCCAAAGAACCCTATAGTTCCCAACGCAAGGGTGTTTTTCAGTGCTGAGAATCCATTCCTATTCACCTCTTACGTAGGTACCAACCCAGATGCTAAAACCAGAGGCGGAATCAATATAGGCGTGGATGATGAGTCCTATCCAATGCCCAGGACCTTTACATTAGGTGCAACTTTAAGATTCTAATCTATAAATTGAATATAGTTATGAAAAAATATTTGAATATAACGATCCTTTGCATAGGCGTTTTGCTATTTGGCACCGCCTGCGATGAAGAATTTTTAAATAAAACTGATCCTACTGTTTTGGTGTCAGATAATTTCTATCAGACAGAAAAACAAGTAATCCAGGCTGTAAATGGAGTCTATGGACAGTTAAGGCCCTGGCACTTGAATCAATGGCAGTACACAGAATTTATTTCTGACAATACTACGCTTCATTTTAATCAAGGAGACAGGGGAGCAGGACCAAGTCTTGAAGCCCTGGAGTTTTGGCAGTACAATCCGTCTACTTCTAACATCACCAATTTGTACAACAGTACTTACGGTATAATGGTGAATGTCAACACAACCCTAAGTAAGCTACCGGATTCCAATGCTACTGATGCCATTAAGATGAGATCAGAAGGTGAGCTTAAAATGATCAGGGCTTACCTATATTTTCAATTGGTGCAGCATTTTGGGGATTTAATTATCATCACTGAGCCAGTGAATTCTCCAGCTGAAGCATTTGAGTACAACAGGTCACCTGTAGAAACGGTTTACGAGCAAATTCTATCCGATTTGAACTTTTCAGTGGGCGCTTTACCTGCAAGTTATGGATCAGATGATATTGGGAGGGTGACAAAAGGTGCCGCTTTAAGCTTGCTAGGCAAGGTTCACTTGACAAGGAAAAATTACTCGGCTGCGATAGAAGCCTTGAATCAAGTGACTTCTTTGGGTTATGATTTGCTTGATGATTATGCGGATGTTTTTGATCCACAAAACAAGAATCACCAGGAATCTATATGGGATATTCAGTATCAGGGAGACAATCAGTATGGAGTGAATAGTAATTTCATCTATACCTTTGCTCCAAGAGAATCTGTAGGTGCCGTTATTGATTTCCCTGGCCAAGACGGTGGAGGTTGGAACACACCCACCAATGAGATCATTGCATTATACGAAGAGGGGGATTTAAGAAAAGAAGTTTCTTTAAGGGAAGGTTATACCAGTCTACAAGGAGAATATGTTGGAGTTCCTTATATAAACAAATTCAATCATCCGCATACTATCAGAGGAGTAACCAACGACAATTGGCCAGTGATAAGGTATGCAGATGTGCTATTAATGCTTGCTGAGGCGATCAATGAAGTTGATGGTCCTACGGGAACCGCAGTTGCGTACCTGAATGAGATCAGAGATAGAGCAGGTTTGGATCCTGTAAATGGCTTGGGGAAAGATGCCTTTAGAGAAGTTCTATTAAATGAAAGAAGAATTGAACTGGCATTTGAGAACCATCGCTGGTTTGATTTGAAACGAACCAAAACGGCAAGCGAATTGGTGAGTATGTTAAATGCATATGGACTAAGAGAACGTGCCGACCCTACGACTTCCAGGGAAGGTATTCCATTTTCCAATAATGACTTTGTTTTCGAAGCATTTGAAATACTATTTCCTATTCCACAGGATCAAATGAGGATAAATGCTTCATTGATACAAAATCCTGGATATTAATTTTTCCTATAAAGCCCTCCAAAATGCGACAGTCTTCTGGAGGGCTTTCTTTTAATTTAATACTGTCAGAATAAAATTCATCCTTTTGATTTTTTTCGGCATTGTGCTAATGAAGTATTCTTTATTTTTTTATTATTCAAAATTTAATACTGTTTATTTCTCCTAATTTATCAAAATCACTCTTTACCCACCTGATTTGTAGGAGAAAACGTTGGGGATTCTTTCAGCACAGTACAGGACAGTTATGGCGAAAATAAAGCCTTTATTGGGATTAAGTTCACCAGAATTGAGGTGAAAGAGTCAATTTCCCAAATCAATTTAACCTATTAATTATGAAAAAAAATTGTTACCAATATTTGGATAGCAAGCAGCTGTTTACCCTTTTGGCTGCGATGTTATTGAGTTTCGCTTCCTATGCGCAAAGCACCGTTTCTGGTGTTGTTCGCTCTGAAGGCGATAACGAAACAATACCGGGAGTGTCGGTATTGGTAAAAGGAACGACACGAGGAACTGTTACAGACCTTGATGGTAAATTTCAGGTAGAAGCTGCCGCAGGAGAAGTCCTTTCGATTAGCTATATCGGTTATTCCACTAAGGAAATTACTGTTCAAGGTGGTCAAACGCAATATGACGTTAATCTTGCCTCTTCTATGAGTGACCTTTCTGAGGTAGTCGTAGTAGGATATGGTAGCCAGTTGAAAAAAGAAATCACTGGCTCTGTTCAAACAATTTCAGGCGAGGATTTGGCAGATATGCCAGTTTCACAGATGGCCCAAAAATTACAAGGTCAATTGGCAGGTGTGCAAATCAATCAAACCACAGGTAGACCAGGTCAGGGAATGAACGTCCGTATCAGAGGTCAGTTATCTGTTTCAGCAGGAAGCTCCCCACTATATGTAGTGGATGGATTTCCTATCACTGGTGATATTGGTACTTTAAACCCTGACGAAATTCAGGACATCACCATATTGAAAGATGCTGCTTCTACCTCACTTTATGGTTCAAGGGCTGCTAACGGAGTTGTGCTAATCACTACCAAAAGAGGTAAAGCCGGACAATCAAGCGTTTCTCTAAACGTTTACACTGGTCTTCAAAACGTTCCCCATTACAACCGTTTGGAGATGATGGATGCCGTTGAGTTTGCCCAGTTTAAGAAAGAATACTTTGAGGATGCTGGCAGAGATGTGCCGGAGATGTTCCAAGATCCTTCTCAATACGTTGGTCAAACACAAGATTGGTATGATGCATTATTAGAAACGGCACCAATTACCAATTATAACCTTACCATTAATTCCAATACAGAGAAAATGAGTACCTCTGTAGTGGCAGGTTATTTTGACCAAGAAGGTGTAGTATTGAATACAGACTACGAGCGTTTTTCCTTGAGAATCAATTCTGACTATACAGCTTCGGATAAGGTAAAGATTGGATTCAATCTTGCTCCACAATACATTCGGGACAATACCCCAAGAACAGATGGGTCCAGAGGTACAGGGATTTTGTTTAATGCCCTACATGCTTGGCCAAATATGCCAATATATAATGATGAGGGTGAATTGACATCGTTTAACAGGTTTCCTAGTGAGACAGGGAATATTTTCGCTTATCCTAATTATGTTCGATCAGCGCTGGAAATCACGAATGAAACCAAGGAAACCAATTTGCTTTCTAATGCCTATGTTCAGTATGAGCCAATTGAAGGTTTAGTCGTAAAATCTAGCATTAATGCAGAGATAAGGAACAGTAAATATTTTAATTTCACTCCCTCAACAGTTACCGCCGGAATAAACATAGCACTCCCTGCAGTAGCATCATCCATCAGGGATCATTATAATGACTTTAGCTGGTTGAATGAAAATACTGCTACCTATACGAAGTCTATTAATGACCATAATTTCCAGTTATTGGGTGGTTTTACGAACCAAAAATTCAGAAGAGAGAGAACCAGGGTTGCAGCTGATACCTACGCTGATGATAGGCTACCTACTATTCAGGGAGCGATTAATATCAACAGAGGTGGAACAATTTCAGATGTGCAAGAATGGTCACTGACTTCCTTCCTTTCGAGATTGACTTATAATTTCCAAGGCAAGTACTTAATGACAGCAGCCATCAGAGCTGATGGATCATCCAGGTTTGGAGCTGAAAATCGCTGGGGTGTATTCCCATCGTTCTCTGCCGGTTGGGTATTGTCCGATGAAGGATTCTTGAATACCAGTGACAAGCTTTCTTTCGCCAAGATTAGAGGTAGTTATGGTGTTACAGGTAACAACAACATAGGTAATTATACCCAATATGCTTTGGTTAACAATACTGTGAATCATGTGTTTGACAACACAGTAGTTCCAGGGGCTGCAATTACTTCCTTGTCCAATCCTTTTCTTGGGTGGGAAACGACTAAGCAGTTTGATATAGGACTGGATTTAGGCTTATTGGATGACCGAATTACCTTTATCTATGATTTTTATTCTAAAAATACTACCAATCTTTTGTACAATGTACAGATTCCTCAGGAAGCAGGTTTTGGTAGCTTCACGGATAATATAGGAGAGATCAAATTCTGGGGTCATGAGTTTTCTATTGCCTCTAGAAATACTGAAGGAAGATTGTTATGGACAACTAGCGCCAATATCTCCTTCAATAGAAATAGAGTAGAAGCTTTGGCTGATGGGATTGACAGGGTTTATGGTTCCTATCATATCACTCAGGTAGGTCAGCCTTTTGGACAATTTTACGGTCTTAACAAACTGGGCAACTACATGAATCAAGAAGACTTGGATAACTCCCCGAAAGTTCCTGGAAGGTCCACTGTAGGGTCTATTAAATTGGAAGATGTCAATGGTGATGGAATCATCACACAAGGTGGAGACAATGATGACCGTACCATTATTGGTAACCCATTTCCTGATTTCACCTATGGTATCACCAATAACTTTAAATATGGAAAATGGGATTTGAATATCATTGCTTCCGGATCACAAGGCAATCAGCTTTACATGAGGCATTTGTACAGTACGGCTAATTTGGATGGTGTGTTTAATATGGTAGCAAAAGCTACTGATCGATTCCGATCTCCTGCGGATCCGGGTGAAGGAATTTTCGGAACCACAGTAGGTGGTGGAAATGTGACTGGTATTGAAAGAGATTGGGCAAATAGTAATTTTGTTTATGATGCCTCCTTCTTCTCTATTAAAAACATTACCCTAGGATATAATATCGGAAAAATTGCCAATGTTGTAAAATCAGCCAGATTGTATGCCTCAGTTCAGAATGTTTACATCTTCACTCCTTATTGGGGAGGTCCTAATCCAGAGGTTAGCCAAGACAATGGTAGCGGAGATGGCGGAAACCTAAGCCCAGGGGTAGATCTTACTGGTTATCCAATTCCACGTACTTTTACTGTGGGCGCTAACATTACATTCTAATCAGGCTTTTTATCTTAATTTGATTAAAAATGAAAAAAATAAATATATTCATTGTGCTTTTGGGTATGGTGTTGTCAAGCTGCGAAGAATTCTTGACCCTCACTCCCGAGACGGCACTAAGTTCTGCTACTTTCTACAAGACAGAAGCGGATTTTGAACAAGCTGTTAATGCGACTTATGCGCCACTGCGATCTATAGCTGATGATCGTTCTTGGTTATTGAGCGAAATGCGCTCGGACAATACCATCTATGCTAGAAATATCAACTTTGGAGCTACAGAGCAGCAGGAAGATATCTCTGACCATGCCTTGCCTGAAGCCCTGGGGATTACTTCAAATACCCATGTACTTAACCAGTACCGTCAGGACTATCTTATCATTGCCAGAGCCAATCAAATTCTTTCGGTAATCGATGAGGTTGAATTTGACGAGACGAGTAAAGCCAACCTGAAAGGGCAAGCTCTTTTCTTGAGAGGTTACGCCTATTATGAATTGGCAAGGTATTTTGGTGGAGTACCCCTTCACCTGACTCCTGTAACTACTCGTGAAGAAGCTGCGCTTCCGATCACTCCGGAAGAAGGAATTTACAACCAGCTGATAAGTGATATTCAAACTTCAATATCATTGCTTCCTGTTCGCTCCAATCAGGGTGTTGGAAGGGCTTCAAAAGGAGCTGCTCAGATGTTATTAGCGGATGTTTACATTACACAGAAAAAATGGGCTGAAGCGGAAACACTACTTAAAGCAATTGTAAACAGTGGAGAGTATGAGCTAATTGCTAACTATGAAGATGTATTTTCTGAAAGTGTAGGCAATAAAAACAATATGGAATCTTTATTTGAGGTTCAGTATTTGGAAGGTCCAGAAGGTTTGAATGGTAACTTTCTATACAGTTTTATGCCGAGACCGATTACCCCTGATGAATTGCAACCCATTACAGGGACCTCAAATACCCAGGGACTTGATGGTGAAGGCAATAATATTCCTACTCCTGATATTATCGCTGCTTATGAAGATGGTGACAAAAGGTTGGATGCTTCAATTGCGTATGTAGAGATCTCAGGGAGTGACCGTGACTATAAAGTTTATCCGTACATTAAGAAATATGCTAAACACCATGAGTTAAATGGTAACCATGGCATCAACTGGCCAATTTATCGCTATGCTGAAGTTTTACTTTTCTTGGCAGAGGCATTGAACGAACAAGGAAAAACTTCAGAAGCTGCTGCCCTACTCAATGAAATCAGAGATAGAGCAGGTTTGGATGCTACTGCGGCTTCTAGTCAAGCAGAAATGCGTGAGGCTATCTTTAAGGAAAGAAGAGTGGAATTGGCATTCGAAAACAAAAGATGGTTTGACATCACTAGGGCTGACAGGGTTCAGGAAATTATTGGTGCTTTTGGGCAAAGGGCCTTGGCAAATCCAATTGATTATTACTATCCTGCTGGAGCGACATTTAGGTCAAACGCTTTCACTAATATCACTAAATATTATGCCTTGCCGGCATCCGAAGCAGAGATTACACCTCACTTCTAATTAGATATGAGCATGTTATAACCTTTTGAAGGGTTTAATCCGAATTATACAATAGAATTCATAGTGAGTGCTTTCATCACGTAATAGAATGTCCGTTGCAGATTTCGGGTTTAAGGTACAACGGAAAGTTTCACTGCTTTCCGTTGTTTTTTGGGTTTTTATGACCAAAGGTTTTATTTCAACACTATTGGTTATCATAAGCTGCGAATTTGGGTTAAATTTAAAATTGGTTTCAAGCATGTAGTAACCTATTGAGAGTAGAAAGTTGAATTAACAATAAACTTATGTATAAAAATAAAATTATGAAGAACTGGCTAATGGCTGGATTGCTCCTGCTTGTGATGGGATCATGTGGCCAAAGCGGTGGTGAGCAAAAGGAGGTTAATCCTAAGGTCGCCAAATTAAAATTACCCACGGGCTTCGAAGCGGAACACCTCTACAGCCCCGGCGAAAATGACCAGGGATCCTGGGTTGGAATGACCTTCGATGATAAAAATAGGCTTCTGACAGTGGATCAATATGGCGCCATATATCGTCTGGAAGTGCCAGCTATAGGGTCAGATTCTCTGGCTCCTTCGGTAGAAAAACTAAAAATTGGAGCCAATGGAGACAACAAAATAGGAATGGGCTATGCTCAGGGACTTTTGTATGCCTTTAATAGCTTATACGTGATGGTGAACCATCGTGCCAATGAGGATTTTGACAAAAGTACAGGAATGTACAGATTGCAAGACACCAATGGTGATGATCAGTTTGATAAAATCACTACAATAAAAGAATTTACAGGTAGTCCTGGAGAACATGGTCCACACAGTATGGTCGTTTCTCCTGATGGTAAATCTATTTATATCGTTGTGGGTAACCACATAGACGTACCTGAAATGGATAGTTACAGGATTCCACGCGTCTGGGAAAATGATAATTTGATTCCAGAAATCAAAGATCCAAGGGGTCATGCCAACAGTAGAGGAGCGCCAGGGGGATGGGTGGCTAAAATTGATCCTGAAGGAAAAGAATGGGAGCTAATCAGTGTGGGTTATAGAAACCCATTTGATGTAGCCTTCAATGAAGTTGGAGATTTGTTTACCTATGATTCTGATATGGAATGGGACTTTGGCATGCCATGGTACCGACCTACGCGTATCAATCATGTAACAAGTGGTAGTGAATATGGTTGGAGAACAGGTAATATGAAATGGTCACCTGATTATACAGACAACCTTCCTGCAGTACTGAATATTGGTCAGGGTTCTCCTACGAATGTTTTTTATGGTAGCAATGCCAAATTTCCTGAAGAATATCGCAATGCCTTGTATGCTTTCGATTGGAGTTTTGGGATCATGTACAAAATTAACCTTACACCAAATGGAGGGTCTTATTCCGCTACTGGGGAGGAATTTATCTCAGGTTCGCCGCTACCATTAACTGATGGTGTGATCGGACCAGATGGTGCTTTGTATTTTATGACTGGTGGACGACGCCTTGAATCTGATGTATATAGGGTTCATTATACAGGAGATTTGAATGGAGATAGCAAAGGTGGACTAACGGAAGCTGCTCTTCCTGAAGAACACAAAATCAGAAGAAGTCTTGAAGAATATCATACTGGCGCAAAATCCGGTGCGATTGATTTTGCTTGGCCACACCTAAGCCATAGCGATAGATTTGTGCAATACGCAGCAAGGATAGCTGTAGAACATCAACCACTTTCAGAGTGGCAAAGTAAAGCATTGAATGAAACCAACCCAAGAGCCTTGACACAAGCCATTATTGCCTTGGCAAGACATGGAAATGCCTCTCAAAGAAATGAAATGGTTCAATCTTTAATGAGATTGGATTTTGAAACTTTAAGTGAAGAGGATCAAATGAACTTGTCCAGAGCCTTTGAAGTAGTCATCGCTAGACATGGTAATCCTACAGGTTCTGTTAGGGATCAATTAGTAGGTTATTTGGATGCTCAGTTTCCTGCTGGAACCAATGAAATCAATAGGGTAATGGGCAAAGTATTGGTGAAATTGGAAGCACCTACTGCCGTGCCTAAATTGTTGGGTATGTTGGAAGGTGCGAAAGACGATCCTAACTTCCAGAAAACACTTACTGCTTCCTCTGACTTGATCATGAGGAACCCTCAGTATGGACTTGATATCGCCAACATGCTTGCCAATGTCCCTCCTGCTCAGCAAACTTACCTGGCAACAGTGCTTGGTGGAGCCAAAGCAGGATGGGATGAAACTTCCTACGAAGAATATTTCACCTGGACCAATAATGCTTTCCAGTATAAAGGGGGTAGAAGTTATGTAGGCTTTATTGACAGGGCTAGAAAAATGGCCCTCAGTACCGTTCCAAAAGCTAAGTTTGACCATTATGACGAGCTTTCAGGTGGGAAAAGATTATCAGGTTCTGGAAATGAAATCGTAGAAACGACAGTTCAGCCTGAAGGCCCTGGTAAAAGATGGACAGTAGAAGAAGCTGCTCCTTTGGTAGCCGACCTTAAAGGTAGAGACTTGGAGAAAGGCAAGGCGATGTTTGGAGCGACCCTTTGTATTTCTTGCCACGCCATGGGTGGAGAAGGTGGATCTGTTGGTCCAGACCTTACGCAACTTGGTACCAGGTTCAGCCCTAAAGATATTCTTGAAGCTACAATCAATCCAAATGATGTAATCTCTGATCAATATGCAGCTATGGTATTTGTAATGGGAGACAAATCGTCAGTTGTAGGAAGACTTTTAAGAGAAGATGAGACTACTTATTATATTTCACAAAATCCTTTTTCTCCGGACATGATTGTGGAGATTCCAAAGGACAAAGTGACAAGTACAAAGGAGTCTGAAGTATCGGTGATGCTTCCAGGTTTGGTTAATCGACTCAATGAAGAAGAGTTGAAAGATTTGATGGCCTACCTTGTATCAGGCGGCAACCCAGATCACGAAGTTTATAAATAATAAGAACGAATAAATAATGATTTTCAGGCCAGACAAATTTTGTTTGGCCTGAAAACTTTCACCCTAAATCAGCACCAAATGAAAAATATATTTAAAATAACTTCACTGGTTGCCATTTCTTCGCTGACTTTTTCCTGTGGTTCAGGTCAGCAAAAGGATGAGGCGGCTACAGGTCATGAAGAAGTTGCCGCTGCAGTGGATTCAAATGATGGTTTTGAAAAGATTTTTGATGGAGAAACACTCAATGGCTGGGATGGAGATGCGACTTACTGGAGAGTAGAGAACGGTACTATAGTAGGTGAGATCACCGAAGCTACCAAATTGGAAAGAAACCATTTTATAATTTATCAGGGAGGCCAGCCTGCTGATTTCGAATTTAAAGCGGAGTTCAAAATTACTGAGGCAGGTAACTCAGGTGTTAACTATCGAAGCGATGCAGTGGAAGGGCTAGATCATGCCTTGAAAGGATATCAAGCAGATATTGATGGGAAAAACAATTACACTGGCCAAAATTACGAAGAAAGAAAAAGAACTACGCTTGCCTATATAGGTCAAGAAACCAAAATCAATCCGCAGGAAAAAGAAGGGGACCTAAGAGCCAATGTAGAAAAGAATGCCTGGCTGGGACTTGAAGTAGTAAAAGAATTAGGAGATCGTGACGAGATGAAAAAAGTCGTGAAATCAAATGATTGGAACGAAATACGTATTGTAGCAAAAGGAAATCGTTTGCAACATTATATCAACGGAACCTTGATGAGTGATGTGACAGATGAAGATCCGGCTAACAGCACTTCTAAAGGTTACTTGGGAATGCAGGTACATGTAGGGCCACCAATGCAGGTAGCTTACCGCAATATCTATTTGAAAAATCTTTAATTTGCTTCCGTTTCTGATAGGACTATTTTGTCCTTGGTCTACGCTGAAAAAAACAGGTCAGTATGACATTCAGGAACAACTATCTTAAAGGAATTAAGCTTGCAAAACTATGAATGCAAAAAATCAGCGCTGGAGAGGGAAAGTAGGTAATGTGCGACAAATTGGAGGTATTGAAACATCAATATTGGACAATGGGACTGGAAAAGGGGTCAGGATCGCCAATATCGATACGGGTGCAGGTTTTCGCTACCAATTGGTTTTGGACAGGGCCATGGACATTTCCTCCGCCCAATTTGCTGGGCATGGATTGTCTTGGATCAGCCATGTAGGCATTACTCCTCCAGCACCATTTACTACTGATGGAATAGATTGGCTGAGTACTTTTGGTGGTGGATTACTTACTACTTGTGGACTTTCGCATGTAGGTGGACCAGAAAATGATGCCCAAGGAAAACGCGGGTTACATGGCCGAATTTCCAATAGTCCTGCAGAAATCATTGCCATAAAGCAACCGGATATTCAAACCGGCGACCTAGAAATGCACATTACCGGATTAATCAGAGAGTGTAGTGTTTTCGGACCTAACCTCTTATTGAAAAGGACCATTTCTGGAATTTTAGGGCAACCCTATCTCAAAATATCAGATGAAGTCACCAATATTTCCAATGTTGAAGCACCTCATATGCTTTTGTACCATGTGAATTTTGGATGGCCACTGGTCGATGAAGGAACGCAAATATTATGGAATGGAACATGGGAAGAGCGCCATGGCGATTCCAATAATAGAATTTTTAATAAAGACAATGATTTTAAATCCTGTCCAGCACCCATGCAAGAGCACAGTGGTTTTGGAGAGGATGTGGCTTTTATCAAACCAAGGCCTGAGTCCGATGACAGGTGTAGGGCCGGATTATACAATCCCTCCTTGGGGTTTGCATTTAGGATGACTTTTGATAAGAAGCAATTGCCTTGGCTGATTAACTGGCAACATTGGGGTGAGAATGAATATGTAACAGCACTGGAACCAGGCACCAACCCTCCAAATGGCCAGGCTCAAGCCAGAGAAGATGGTACCCTTATACTACTGAAGCCTGGAGAAAAAAGACAATACGATTTGGTATTTGATATCTTGACTAACAAGAAGAAAATACAGTCATTTGTAGATATTAACAAGTAATAAATTAACAATAAATCAAAATAGAACCTATGAGTTTGGCAAAAAAAGCATTAGAAGAAGGACAGGGGATTTTGCGTCTGGCCCCTACTTGGGTGCCTAGATCTTTTTGTGTACCCGGAAGAAGAATAAAACTTCATCCTGATGATTATTATGTTTTGGGTGGTGAAAGAGGAGGTATCGATGAAAGGTGGTTTTCATCTACCTGCCCTGCCGAAAACGGTCCACTTACTGGTGAGCACGAAGGCTTGAGTAAAGTGGTCTTGGGAGAAGATGGAAAAGAGGAGCAAATTTTACTGAAAGATGTTATTGATGAGTTGAAAGGCGAAATCATTGGCGATAGAATTTGGGATGAATACCAAAGCTGGCCAATGTATTCCAAGTTTTTTGACAATATGGGGCCATTGCCTCACCACATTCATCACAATGATGAGCATGCTGCCAAAATTGGCATGAAAGGCAAGCCAGAAGCTTATTATTTCCCACCTCAATTGAATAACCATGGTGGTGATTTCCCATATACCTTTTTTGGTATAGCACCGGGTACTTCCAAAGAACAAATCAAGGAGTGTCTTAAGAACTTCAACAAAGGAGACAATAAAATAACTAGTTTCTCTCAGGCTTTTAAACTTGATCCTGGAACTGGTTGGGATGTTCCTCCAGGAATGCTTCACGCACCAGGAAGTATGTGTACTTATGAGCCTCAGAAAGCATCTGATGTTTTTGCCATGTACCAGTCTTTGGTTAATGAAGCCATCATTCCTGAAGAGTTACTCTGGAAGGGAACTCCTAAAGAAAGGATTGGTGATTATGACCAATTGATGGAAGTGATCGATTGGGATTTAAATGTGGATCCAAATATTTTGGAAACCCGATTTATGGCTCCTGTTCCTGTTTTTGATGCAGCTGAAATGGAAGCTGCTGGATACGTAGAGAACTGGATATGTTACCGTTCAGAAGCATTTAGTGCCAAAGAATTGACTGTTCTTCCTGGACAAACTGTCGTCATTAAAGACAGTGCAGCTTATGGCATGATCATGATGCAAGGTCATGGTACCATGGGTGCCTGGGACATAGAAACGCCATCTTTGATTCGTTACGGTCAATTGACCCATGATGAATACTTTGTCACTGAAAAGGCAGCAAAAGAAGGCGTGAAAATCACCAATCAGTCAAAAACTGATCCTATAGTGATGCTGAAACATTTCGGCCCTAAAAATCCTGATTTGAAGATGTAAAAGTAAAAAGATAACTATTGGAAACCACCTTAGAATGGGATTCCAATAGTTATTTATTAAATTGAGGTGAAAATATAAAAGGTTAAACTTTAAGTTTAATTTTCATCTTGAGGTTTTAATTTTTTATTGTGATTTAAATTAATTATTCATTGCTAACCATATAAAATTATGTCCCAAAATAATTTTCCAAAGTTACATAATGCAACATGGCCTGGAATAGTAGGGAAAGGTCCTGATTCTGAGCCAATCATTTCTTTTGATGAGATGTTACAAAACACCGCAAATGCCGAAGTAAATGGTGTGAAGTTTGACGGTGTAGATATAGGACTTTTTGATCCTCATGTCGACCTGGACATGAATGACGATGGTGTTAAAAAATTAGCGGACAAGGTTTCATCCCTTGGATTAGAAATAGGAAGTGTGGTAGCACCTATCTGGGGTGGCCCCATTCTGGGAACCAAAGAAGACAGGGTGGTTTACCTGGACATGCTTGAAAAATCCTGTAAGCTTGCCAAAAAATTAAGAGAGATAGGGGTAAGACCAAATGGAATCGTCAGAATAGACACCGCAAGTAGTCCGGAAGTATGGGCAAAAGATCCAAAAGGTAGCCAAAAAATAATAGTGGAAACGCTAAAGGAAGCCGCTAAAATTGCTGAAGGTTATGGGGAAAAACTTGCTGCAGAAGGAGAGATTTGCTGGGGTGGCATGCAAAGTTGGAAGACCATGCTTGAAACACTTGAATCGGTGAATAGTCCTTATCTTGGTTTTCAGGCAGACATGGCCCACACCTTATTGTATACATTGGGATACAATTACCCAGAACATAGAATGCTTCCTGAAGGATACGATTGGAAAGACAAATCTGTCTGGAAGGCAGCCCTAAAGGAAATGACTGACGCATTGAGACCATGGACGATTGATTTCCATGTTGCTCAAAATGACGCTACAGTATTTGGAGCAGGGTCCCACGACAAAACAGGTAGACATTGCCTGGCTGATGATCCTAATGGAAAATTGGATATCGCTGAAGATGCCGGTTATTGGTTACGTGATGAAAAAGGCGAATTAACCAAAGCTTTCAAACACATGTGTTGGGATGGTTGTATGTTTCCAAATGCAGTGATGAAGAAAGAAGATACCTGGAACAATATTCTTGCAGCAATGATCGCTGTTAGAGAAAAACATGGATGGAAAGAGTAGTGCAAAGCCACTCGATTCATTAGCAATTGATTAGCACCCAAAATATTTAAACATGTCAGAAAAAAAGCAAATAAGAATAGGATTGATTGGTACTGGCCTAATGGGTAGGATCCATACCAACGGATATAAAAGATTGGGAGATTTTTTCCCTGAATATGAGTACCGTCCGGTTTTACAAGCAGCTTGTTCCAGAAGGGAAGACAAGATCAAGGAGTTTGCCGAGCAATGGGGTTATGCTTCTTATGAAACAGATTGGAAAAAAATGATTGAAAGGGATGATATTGATGCCATTGATATCTGTACCCCGAACAATACCCATGCTGAAATAGCCATAGCTGCTGCAAAAGCTGGGAAAATGATTCTTTGTGAAAAACCACTTTCCAGAACCATTGAAGAAGCGGAAGAAATGGTGAAAGTTATCGAGGAGACTGGCGTAAAAAATACTGTATGGTACAATTACAGAAGAGTGCCTGCGGTAACCTTGGCAAAACAAATAATCGACTCTGGGAAATTAGGTCAAATCTTCCATTATAGAGCCAACTTTCTTCAGGATTGGACAATAAGTCCTGATTTGCCTCAAGGTGGAGATGCCCTTTGGAGATTGGATGCTGCCGCAGCTGGGTCAGGAGTGACAGGTGATCTTTTGGCACACTGTATCGACACAGCTATGTGGCTAAATGGAGGCATCAAAGATGTTTCTGGTATGACTGAGACCTTTATCAAGGAAAGGGTGCACCAGGGAAGCGGTGAAAAACAGAAAGTAGAAATTGATGATGCCTGTGCATTTCACTGCCATTTTTCCAATGGTTCATTAGGTCTTTTTGAAGCTACCCGATATGCTAGAGGACATAAAGCCCTTTATACATTTGAAATCAATGGTGAACATGCCTCTATTCGATGGGATCTTCATGACTTGAACCGATTGGAATACTTTGATCACAATGACGAACCTGAAGTAAGAGGTTGGCGTTCCATTCACGTTACAGAAGGCGATCAACCTTATATGGATCGTTGGTGGATACCTGGAACAAGCATCGGGTATGAACATTCATTTATTCATCAGGTAGCTGACTTCTTCAAGAGCCTTGAAGGAGATGAGCCTTGTCGCCCAACATTTAGAGATGCCTATGAAACCCAGAAAGTCTGTGAGGCTGTTCTAGATTCTGCAAGAACAAGAAGCTGGAAAGATACAGGCGTGGATTGGAAAGGATAATCCGGAAAAAATTTATATAAGGCATTAAAAAAAGCCAAGTCATTCAGTATTGAAATGGCTTGGCTTTTTTTGCTGCGATGGATAATTAGTACTCCCTTTTAAAACCAAGGTTCTTAGAGATAGCCAAAATGGCCTCTGGAACCAATATTCCTTTTTGCTATTGAAAATGTGTCCTACTAAGTGAGCATATCCAACAAAATTGATTTCTCGGAAAGATAAAGATCCTGTTTTACTTTATGATTGTTCTCATGTTCAAAAAACAGGAATGATATAAATGTTATATTTGTAAATAACAAAAAGCCGAAAAGTATGAAAAGCATTTCATCCACCATAGTATTTCTAAAAACAAAGTTAGAGACGACTGCTGCTTCAGAGAGCATGGATTGGTTGGAACTTCAGGTAGGCAAGATTAAAGCGGATAAAGGTTCAATGAAGCTTTTTTTATCCTTTAGTCAAGCATCCAGACATTTTACCAAAAATCCCTTAAAACTCACCAATCAAGACCTCTTAGAGGCGGGAGAAATTAGAACAGGTTTTTCTCCGCAAAATTGGACCTGCTTGCAAACGGCAAGGGTGTTGTTGGTGCTGGAAGCATTGTCTGAAGACAATGAAAAATGGCTAGGCGATATTGAAAAGCTTTTTGAATCAGCGGACATTCACGAACAAGAAGCTTTGTACGCAGCCTTGCCTATTTTTCCTTTTCAAGAAAAATTTGTCAAGCGGGCAGCCGAAGGGCTTCGAAGCAATATGACTTCAGTTTTTGATGCAATAGCCTTAAATAATCCCTACCCGGCTGATTATTTAGTGGAACAAGCTTGGAATCAGATGGTGTTGAAGGCCATTTTTATGCAACGTCCCCTCTATCCGATTATTGGAATTGACCAACGGCTCAATAGTAACTTGGCCAAAACTTTGGTTGATTATGTTCATGAACGTTGGTCCGCCAACAGGAATGTGATTCCTGAATTGTGGCGATTTGTTACGCCATTTGTAGAGGATGAAATAGTGGGCCTCTTGAAGAAAGTATTGGAAAAAGGGGATGATCTGGAAAAATCTGCGGTAGGATTGACTTGCTATCAGAGTGAAAATCCAGCTGCCAAAGCGCTTTTGGAAAACCATCCGGAAATACGAAATCAAATAGAGAAAGGGGAGATAAATTGGGAGCAAATAGGCAAAGAGGATGAAGCAAAAAACTAATTCATTGCAATAGTTTGCCGTTTTCACTTGAAATTCTCCGTTCATTTGTAATCGTTATGATTTGCATTTAATTTAACATAGGTTAGCATATAAATTTGAAGCGTTATGATGTACATAGATCCACATATACATGTTACTTCCAGGACTACTGATGATTATGAAGCCATGCAGAAAGCTGGTATCGTAGCGGTCATTGAGCCTGCATTTTGGTTAGGGCAAGCAAGGACTAAAATTGGAAGTTTTCAGGATTATTTTAGTAGCCTTGTTGGATGGGAACGTTTTCGTGCCAAGCAATTTGGGATAGTGCACTATTGCACTATGGGACTCAACTCACGAGAAGCCAATAATGTAGCTTTGGCTGAGGAAGTAATGGAACTTCTTCCGCTATATGTAAGCAAAGAAGGCGTTGTGGCCATCGGTGAGATTGGTTATGATGATCAAACTGAAGCTGAAGACAGGTTTTATCGGTTGCAACTTGAACTGGCAAAAGAAGTAGACTTGCCAGTAATGATTCATACCCCACATAGGGACAAAAAGAAAGGCACCATCCGAAGTATGGATGTGAGTGAAGAGCACGGTTTAGCTCCTGGGATGGTCATTGTAGACCATAACAATGAGGAGACTGTGAAAGACGTGCTTGACAGAGGTTATTGGGCAGCCTTCACAATTTATCCCCATACCAAAATGGGTAGCGAGCGAATGGTAGACATCGTCCGTCAATATGGTCCAGAACGAATCATTGTAGACAGTGCAGCTGACTGGGGCATAAGTGATCCCCTGGCCGTACCCAAAACCGCGAACCTGATGCGTGAAAAAGGAATTCCTGAAGAGCATATCATGATGACTTGTTATGGAAATGCCCTTAAAGCCTATGGGCAAAGCGGACAGATGGATGAGAAGGATTGGCTAGAAAAAGAGCCTATCGATCAAACCAAAAAAATGGGGGGAAACACTGTATTGAGAGGTGGACAAAACCCTCGTATAGAAAATGATTCCTCCAACATTATAGAGAATTAAATAAACAGATGTCATCTATTATTGCGCACATTAGGCTAACCAGACCTGCCAATATTGTCACCGCGATAGCGGACATTTTAGCGGGTGCGGCCATATCAGGAGCAGTTTATTTCCTATTAGAAGAAATGGATGTCACAATGTTGAAATCCATCGGTTGGCTGGTGCTTGCTACCATTGGGTTATATGGTGGAGGGGTGGCCTTTAATGATGTTTTTGATGCTGAGTTGGATAGGGTTGAAAGGCCTGAAAGGCCCATACCCAGTGGGCTTGCATCTGTCAAGAGTGCGGGACTTATGGCCTTCTTATTGCTTTTAATAGGCGTGTTAGCAGCTTGGCAAGTGAGTGGTTTTTCTGCCGTTATTGCTATATCCGTTGCCTTCCTAGCAGTTTTATACGACGCTTGGGGGAAACACCAAAATATTTTTGGCCCTATAAATATGGGACTTTGCCGAGCTGGAAACTTGCTGCTAGGGATGAGTTTGATAGAAGGGGCCGTAGAGACCTATTGGTACATTGGGCTTATACCTTTGCTCTATGTTTCAGCCATTACGATGGTGAGTCGTGGAGAAGTCCATGGAAAGAATACTACAGCGTTAAAAGCAGGTTTGGTGATCTATGGAGTTATTGTAGTATCCATTTTTCTATTGGCTTATATGAACATTGAAAATTGGTGGGAAAGCCTGCCATTTTTGGCCTTACTAAGCTATTTTATTTTTCCGCCATTGGTCAAAGCGCTGAAATTCAAGGAGCCTTCATTAATCGGAAGGTCTGTTAAGGCAGCAGTTTTAGCCTTAATTATTGTAAATGCGACAATGGCAGCCGCTTTCGCGGGCTGGATAGTAGGTTTGGTTATTTTACTATTATTACCATTATCTTTGCAACTGGCCAAGGGTTTTGCGGTTACTTAGTGAACCAAAAAACGGTTAGAATCCTTATAGAATATGTAGTAAATGGTTCCTCGGGACAATCATGAATAAAATGAATAAAGTGGCACATAAATCAATTGAACAAGTTTTCAGTGTTCCTTTCAGTTATCAGGTGTTTTTTACAAAAGGATTGTTTTCATTGAATAACAATCTTTTTGCAGACTTGGTAAGTGGACATAAAATCCCCAAGGTTTATTTTGTTTTGGATGAGGGAGTGGTAAACACCCACCCTGATCTGATTACAGAAATAAAAAGCTATTCTGATAAAAATAGGGAAGTTTTTACCCTATGTGCAGCCCCATTGGTAATTCCAGGTGGAGAGCAGGTAAAAAACAACCAACAGTACTTTCAGGATATACTTAAAGCTACGAATGAGTATGGAATTGACAGACACTCTTACATTGTTGGCCTTGGTGGTGGTGCTTTGTTGGATATGGTTGGTTTTGCAGCCACCGTTGCACATAGAGGAATCAGACATATTAGAATCCCAACTACTGTCCTTTCCCAGAATGATTCAGGTATAGGGGTTAAAAATGGCATCAATGCCTATGGTAAAAAGAATTACCTGGGTACATTTTCGCCGCCTTATTCGGTTATCAATGACAGTGATTTCTTACAAACACTGGCGCCCAGGGATTGGAGATCAGGGATTTCTGAAGCCTTAAAAGTGGCACTCATCAAAGATGCTTCTTTCTTCGTTTGGATAGAAGGACAGGTAGCTGACCTTTTGGACAGGGAAAATTCTGCAATGGATGATTTGATTTATCGTTGCGCATTAATGCACATGGATCATATTGCTTCAGGAGATGCCTTTGAAAGTGGATCTTCCAGGCCATTGGACTTTGGCCATTGGGCGGCACATAAGCTAGAGCACCTTACTGACTATAGGGTTCGACATGGGGAGGCTGTGGCCATAGGAATAGCATTGGATACGACCTATTCTTATTTATCGGGTATGCTTTCTGAAAATGAATTGAACCGCGTATTGAAAGTAATTATTCATTTGGGGTTTGATTTATACCTTCCAGAACTTTCTGGAGAGGTCTTGCTTAAAGGACTTGAAGAGTTTAGAGAACATTTAGGTGGAGAGCTGACCATCACGCTTTTAGATAAGATTGGACATGGTGTTGAAGTACATGAGATGGACTTATCTCTAATCATAGAAGCAGTAGAAAAACTAAAAAATTTACAACTTGAACACCAAAAGGCCTGATTAGGCCTTTTGGATAAATAGCCCATCCAGCATATGCGAGTAGCCGATTTTCATTTAACATATTGTACCAATATTCATCCGGGAGAAAGTTGGGAAGCTACCTTTGCTAACCTTAAAGAATACATCCCGAAAATAAAAGGAGAATTGTATGTCGACAAGGCTTTCGCCATAGGCTTGAGAGTTTCGGATGAGGCAAGTAGAGAATTAATCAAACCGGATAAATTAGCTGAACTAAAATCCTGGCTAGAGGCAAATAACTGTTATATTTTTACTTTCAATGGATTTCCTTTTGGCGGTTTCCACAGGCAGGTCGTAAAGGATGAAGTTCATTTTCCTGATTGGAGTACCCCAGCCAGGAAGGAATACACCCTTAGGTTATTTGCCATTTTGGCGGCTATAATGCCTACTGACATGGATGGTGGTATCTCCACCTCTCCACTAAGCTATAAATATTGGCACAAGACATCAACAGACATGAAGGAGTTGATGGAGCTATCTTGTTCGCATATTATGGAGGTAGTAGAATACCTGTATCAGCTAAAACTGGATCAGAATTTAGACCTTCACCTGGACATAGAACCAGAGCCCGATGGTGTAATTGAAGACTCTAAAGGAATGATAGGTTTTTACAATGATTGGCTGATTCCTATGGGCAGACCTATCTTGGTTGAAAAATTTGGTGTTTCAGCGGAGGTTGCCGAATCTTTAATCAAAGAGCATGTTAGGGTTTGTTATGACGTTTGCCATTTTGCGGTGGGTTATGAGGACCATGAAGAAGTGCTGGATGTTTTTAAAAAAGAAGGCATTAAGATTGGGAAGTTTCAACTGAGTGCTGCTTTAAAAGCCAATATTCCGGTGGAAGTAAACCAAAGAAAACCTGTGGAAAAAGCATTGTTACCATTTGTTGAGTCTACGTACCTTCATCAGGTGATTGGTAAGTTCGGAGACAATACTTTGCATGCTTACCCAGATCTTCCAGATGCGCTTTTGGATTTGGCTTCTACCGAAGAAGTTGAATGGCGTGTTCATTTTCATGTACCTTTGTTTTTGGCTACCTATGGACATTTGCAATCTACACAAGAAGATATCTTGACAGTATTAAAATTGAATGGAGCGCGAAAATTGACAAGTCACCTAGAAGTAGAAACCTATACATGGGAGGTTTTACCTGAGGAAATACATTTGTCGTTGGATCAATCTATTGCAAGAGAATTGAATTGGGTAAAAAACCATATTGAATGAAAAAGACGGTTGTATTGGATATAGTGGCCCTTTCTCAAAGGGTGATAGGAGAACATACACCATTTTTAAAAAAGTGGAGCGAAAAACGACAAACATCAGCCATTCAACCTGTATTACCGGCAGTAACTTGTTCTTCTCAGTCAGCATACCTTACTGGAAAATGGCCTGAGGATAATGGGATCGTTGGCAATGGCTGGTATTTTAAAGATGAATGTGAAGTAAAATTCTGGAGACAATCCAATCACCTTGTTCAGTCTTCCAAAATTTGGGATGCATTAAAGGCGGAAAATCCTGAATTCACTTGTTCCAATATGTTTTGGTGGTACAACATGTACTCTTCAGTAGACTACGCTGTAACGCCCAGGCCATTGTACCCTTCTGACGGTAGGAAGTTACCAGATATCCACAGTCAACCAATGGGTCTAAGAGACCGCCTACAAAAGGAACTAGGACAATTCCCCTTATTTTCCTTCTGGGGACCAAATGCCAACATCGCTTCAAGCAAATGGATAGCAGAAGCTTCCATGAAAGTAGACGAATGGCATGATCCAACTTTGACTTTGATCTACCTTCCCCACCTGGATTATGCTTTGCAGAAATATGGGATAGATTTTGATAAAATAAGTAAAAGTCTGAATGAAGTAGATGCTTTATGTGAACGCCTGATTACTTATTATGAAGACAAGGGGGCAGAAGTGATCCTATTGTCTGAATATGGTATTACTTCTGTGAACCGACCCATTCATATTAATAGGGCCTTGAGAAAAGCTGGATTTATTGAAGTGAAGGATGAGCTTGGATTGGAAACCATGGACGCAGGCACCAGCCGTGCTTTTGCAGTTGTGGATCACCAGCTGGCGCACCTTTACGTCAAAGATGCCAAGGATATAGCTGAAGTGAAAGCGATAGTAGCTACTTTACCCGGTGTGGAAAAGGTGCTCGACAAGGCGGGCCAAGATGATTTCAAATTGAATCACGAAAGGGCTGGAGATTTGGTAGTGGTGGCAGATAAAGACTCTTGGTTTACTTATTATTATTGGTTAGATGATAAAGTAGCGCCAGATTATGCCAGAACAGTGGACATACACCGCAAGCCTGGGTATGATCCTGTAGAGATGTTTGCTAATCCAGATATTAAATTTCTAAAAGGAAAGTTAGGGTGGACCCTGCTGAAGAAGAAGTTGGGTTTTAGGTACTTGATGGATGTTATTCCTCTGCAGGCTGATTTGGTCAAAGGCTCACATGGGAGAATTCCTGAAAGTGAAAAAGATTGGCCTGTTTTAATCAGGTCAAAAAAGGATAAAGGGATAGAACAGGTTGATCCAACAGCTATTTATTCCATAATTTATGATGTTGTCAATAGAAAATGACCCCTAGCTGTTATTGTCTATTTATAAATGTTAATTTAGAACTGCTATGAGTAAATTCTGGAAATATTTTTTTGGAAGCTGGTCACTATTATTTCTGCTATTCGGTTACTGGCAGATCAATGATTTAGACCCCCAGTGGTGGGTTCCCATTTACTTGATAGCAGCTATTGCTGCTGGATTTGCTTCTTTTGGGAAATTTAATGTAAACTTATTGGTTATTCTTACCTTTACTTACTTGATAGGTGCCCTCTTTTTTTGGCCTGAAAATATCTTTGGATGGGTGGGACAAGAATGGCAACAAAAAGACCTTTCAATGAAAACCAGTGCAATGGAGATTAACAGGGAGTTTTTTGGTTTGTTCCTTTGCGCTATACTGTTTGCCTTAGAAGCTGTCATAGGGAGAAATCTGAAATTAGCGGAGTAAGATTGTTCAATTATTATTCTAATGGTCATTTTCTGGCCGAAACAATAGTTTATTCAACATGGAGAAAAAGTATGATGTTACGGGCATAGGAAATGCCTTGGTAGATATAGAGTTTGAAGTAAGTGATGCCTTTTTGGAGAAGTATGGCATCGAAAAAGGCCTGATGACCTTGGTAGATGAAGACCGTCAGGGGGAGTTGATGTCGGCGATAAACACCAAAACTTCAAAATTACAATGTGGAGGCTCAGCCGCAAATTCCATAATTGCAGTTAGTCAATTTGGTGGAAAGTCTTACTATTGTTGCAAGGTTGCCAATGACGAATTGGGAAAATTTTTTACAGATGACTTAAGAGAATCTGGAGTCAATCACAACCTGGACCCCTTTAAGTTAGAAGAGGGAATCACAGGAAAGTGTCTCGTGATGGTGACCTCGGACGCAGAACGTACTATGAACACCTTTCTTGGGATCACTGAGAAGTTTTCTACTGCCCAACTGAATGAGGAAGCGATAAAATCATCTAAGTTTTTATACATTGAAGGATACCTTATCACTTCTCCTGCTGCCAGAGAAGCCATGTTAGCGGCCAAAAAAGTAGCTGAAGAAAATGATGTGAAAGTAGCCCTTACTTTTTCTGACCCAGCCATGGTCAAGTATTTTGGTGACAGTTTTAAAGAAGTAATCGGATCAGGAGTCGACATGCTTTTTGCAAATGAGGAAGAAGCCATGCTCTATACTGGCAAAGACAACTTGTCTGAAGCCAGTGAAGCCATGAAGAAATTGGCCAGGCACTTCGTAATCACCCAAGGGAACAATGGGGCCTTGATATTTGATGGGGAAACTTTCATAGACATAGCACCTTACCCTACTGTAGCTGTGGATACTAATGGCGCTGGAGACATGTTTGCGGGAGCCTTTATGTACGGCATTACCAATGGGCATTCTTATGCCTCAAGTGGGAAGTTGGCCAGTATGGCATCTTCAAAGATCGTTAGTCAATTTGGACCTCGGCTTACTTGGGAGGAAGCAAAGGATGTTTTGAAAAGGCTTAAGCCTTAAAAAAATGTATCGAAAGCATTTAGAAATCTTGGGTTCCAAGGGTTTTAGATGCTTTCTTTTATGTTTTCAATCATCCAGTCCGTAATTTTTTCGTAATCGTAACTGGGGTTGGCTTTTCCCCATTGTTCACAAGAATAGATACCTTGGTAACCGCTCGTTTCAAAAATGCGGATGCATTTCTGAAAGTCATAGGGCATGTGCTCCATTTGATCTGAGAAATCCTTCGTTTTTGCCGACACCAACCTGGTGAAAGGCGCAATGTGTTTTAGGGAATCAAACATGACCGGATTGGAAGAGTAATTTCCAAAATCGGCTAAAAGGCCTAAATTGTCTGAAGGCACTTCTTTAATGATATTTGTATGGTTCTTATAGTCTGAAAACAAATCATTATGGTTCTCAATTAATATGGCGACCCCTTTAGATTTGGCATATTTAGTGATTTCATTGAGGGATAGCACAGCCTTGGAGTAGGATTTTTTCATGGCTTTCACCCGTACGGCCTCACATTGTAGTGATTTGGCGATATCTACCCAGTTTTTAACCTCTTTTACTGCTTTTAGTCTATTTTTTTCCAGTGGATCGGAGGGATCAAATTTCCCTTCAGATTGCAGGTTTATTAACTTACATCGCTCCTTAATTAGAGACCTCTTTAGCTCATTCAAATAATTTTTGCTGGTTGATTCAAAATGAGGGGTCCACATTTCTACATGATGGACATTGAACCGATCTACAAAATATTCAGGAATCCTTAATAGGGTCAATTCATCTTCCAAGACTTGATTTTTAGGTTTGGTTGATTCAAAACGATTACGAAAGACAACCGTGGTTAAGCCAATACGATCCATCTTATCTCTTTGTGGCTTTGCAAGGCTAGGATAGGACAAGCCTGCCATAGCAGCTGCTGAAAATGTTGCGTGGATAATAAAGTTTCTTCTTTTCATGGTCGAAATTAGTAAGCGATAATTAGATACATTTTTTATAACAAGAAATAATGTTGTTCTACTAAGTTGATTTTCCGGCTTTGCTCAGGCAGTGAACTGAAGCTATTTAATTAGCAAATTTCTAAACAACCAGGGTTTGGAATCTGTAGCGTATTTATCCTCTCCCACAATGTCTAAATCGCCATCCCCATCCATATCTGCTATTGCCCCTGAGTAAATGCCTTTCCCTTCTTCAACTAAAATGGATTCTTTAAACGCACCATTTTCATTGATAAATATCCTGATCTCCCTATTGTCCCAAGCCATAGCAGAAATAATATCCAAATCCCCATCATTGTCCATATCCGCAAGTTTTGCACAATGGGCTTTGTTATAATCTGATTTGACCACATGTTTTTTCCATTCGGTTACTGCTTCTGGATTTTTCGGACACTCGTACCAGGCAAGATCGTAGTTGTCACCCCCGTATTTTTTGAAATGTTCAGCAGGAGACAATAAGACATCGGGCCTGCCATCATTATTAATGTCGCCAACTTCTTCCTTTGTGGCCTTATTCACTTCCTTAAAACCTGCTTCTATATCAAACCTTATAAATTCGGCATTTTTAGGGTCTTTAGGTGCCTTAAACCAATGTCCAGTCATGGTGATGTCAGGCATTCCATCTGAGTTAATGTCGCCAACAGCAAGTCCTTCACCTGCCTGTCCTTCATAAATGGTCTTCGTATGCCAGTTTTCTTTTCCATCCTGAAAAATGATCTTTAAAGATTCCGGATTTTTATGACGTATTACCACATCTTTTTTGCCATTAAGGTCCATATCTGCCAACCGCATGTCATTGGCATGGAAACCCTCAATGCTTGAGATCAGAGAATGCTCCCATTGTTTATGCACTTTTCTTCTCCCTGGGTTCTTTAGAAAGTAAACATTTATAGGGCCTGTAGCATGGCCATCATTACTAAAGACCAAATCAATATCACCATCATTGTCCATGTCTGCACATCGGGCAGAGCCAATGAAATCATCGAATTTCACAGGAATATTGAAATCATGTTTTTCCCATTCCCCTTTTTTAGTTTGTTCAAACCAAGCCAGTGTAAAGCGACCCTCGGCATGAACACCTCCTTCTAGCACGACTACATCCATTCGTCCATCTCCATTTATATCGCCAACATCCAAGGCACTTACACCAGAAACTGAGCCGGTACTGAGGTCAATTGGATTAGCAAAGTGGGTTGATTGTGCACTGACTGATAAAATTGGGAGAAAAAGTAAAATGGTGCTTGCCTGGATTAGTAGAATATTTTTCATTTTAATTGGTTTTTCATACTAGTAAATGTTCAATTAAACAGCATGTTAAGACAGAAAACGATAATGCAACATATAGCTCCTAATAGGTCAACAATTCTTTTCTCATGACTGAGGTTAACAGGGGATTTTATTAACACCATTACCTAGGTAGGATTCTTTTTGAGCAAGGGGTTCCCACCTTTGGTAAAAACAAAGCACACCATGTGATTTTTAGGGTACTGCTAATTATTCTTGCAACAATAATATTACAATTTGCAAACCGCTGACTAGCTACAGAACCCACTTCTGTACGTTTCAGATTTGGCTATAGCTTATAAAGGCCGACTAATATTAATCAATTTGATTAATAAAACGAAAATTGAATCATTATAATCTTCCTGGTTATTAATTGTAAACGACATATTCAAAAGTATAGGATGAGTTGATCAAGCTGTCGTTCTTGGAAGGGATATAGTCGAAGTTGAAATTTATAATTTTAAGATCAAGTGCGTTGTAAACGACTACTTGAAGAATGTCCTCCCCTATAGGGGTAAGCACATAGTCGGGAGACTCAGGTATCGTTGTTTTGATTGTGCCGCTGAATGGAATTGGAAAGCTTAATTTCAGGTAGTATTTGTCCTCAAAGAGAAAGGAATCACTTATCTCCGGATAAAGGTGATTATAAACCTGCTTACCATTGAGTGCCAAACGCTCAAAGTGGCGTTTACCATCCACATATATGCGGTGGATGCTGCTGTCTCCTTTTACTAGGGTGTGGAAGCCTTCTGCTGGATCGTCAGGTGCTACAATGGTTGAAGTGTTTGGTTGTGATCCGTCTAAGGTACCATCGTTTATAGGGGGAACTTGTTCCCCCTTTTGCTTGCACCCAAAGAAAGAAATAAAAAATAAAAAAAATAATACGGGCTTGATTGCTCGGGTTATTTGCTTTTTTTCCATGCCCTGGTCATTTCTTTCTTTCCCAAGGGGCCAGGAACCTCGTCCAAGCTCAGGTTAAGTGTCCCCAGGTTTTTTTTGAGGTTGGCAGCGGCGCAATAAGTCACGAAAGCTGCGGATGGATTCATGCTTTTTTCAATTTTTTCTAAAACCTTCATTTCCCATAATTCAGGTTGTTTTTTTGGCGAAAAAGCATCAAAAAACACCAAATCTGTAGGGTAAAGCTGTACCTCTTGCAGGGTAGTTTTTTCTTTTTTAATATTGAAATAGTCCGTCATTGGCATTCCCTTGTCCCAGTCCATTTGGTGAAGACGCTTAAAATAGCCATTAAAATGGGTTAGCGTTTCATCCATTTGGATGAAATTTAATGCTTCATAAATGTCTTTTTCAAGCGGGTAAGGTTCTATGGTATGGTAAAGTACTGGTACCTGATTTTGCTCGGCCCAGATTAGTGTCAGCCAAGCATTAAGTCCAGTGCCAAAGCCTACTTCAAAGATCCTGATGGGGAATTTTCCTCGATTTCTGGCATACCAAGCCTCCAAGCCATACAATAAATACACATGGATGGATTCTTTGAAAGCGCCATCTGAAGAATGGTAACTTTCATTGATTTCAGGAAGATAAACGGAGTGAGATCCGTCTTCTGTAGTTATTATTTTGGGGGCTTGTTTTTCCATGGTTAGACAGATATTATGAGTGAATAAGGGCTACACAATAAGCAGACACCCCTTCTTCACGGCCTACAAATCCTAAGCGTTCAGTGGTTGTGGCCTTTAAAGACAAATTGTTTTCCTCTATTTGCATCACTTCAGCAAGACAGGTTTTCATGGCAGGAATGTGCGGGTTAATTTTAGGTTGTTGCAGGCAGATGGTAACGTCCAGGTTTCCTATCTGAAAGCCATTTTCTCGAATTAAATCCATTACCTGTTTTAACAATATTTTACTGTCAATCCCTTTGAATTGAGGGTCCTGATCAGAAAAATGATAGCCTATATCCCTTAAGTTGGCAGCTCCTAAAAGGGCATCACAAATGACATGTATTAGCACATCAGCATCAGAATGTCCTACAGCTCCCTTGCTATGGGGGATTATTATACCACCTAACCAAAATTCTTCACCTTCTTTTAACTGGTGAACATCATATCCGAATCCTATGCGAAATCCGCTCATACTTTATTGTGTTAATTTTTTATCCATTAAATGGCTCCTTTTTTAGGTGAGCATTTATAATAAATTACTGAAGCAAGGTCCTGGTTGAGATAAGTGCTTGTAGCCTGCTGGATTTCCTCTACAGAAATAGCCATTTTTCGCTCGAACTCCTTTTTCATCAATTGTGTATCTCCCAGGTAGGCATAGTATGCCAGTTTCATTGCTCTTCCTAATAAGGAGACTGATTCGTAGGTTTGCATTGCTTCAGCTTGGTTTTTTATTTTCTGAAGGTTTCGCTGTGCTATTGGGACTTCTTTAAAGATTTCCAAGGTGGTATCCAACTCTGCTTCTGCTTCCTCTGCCGTAATTCCTTTTTCCATTTTCCCTGTAATGACCAATAGTCCGGGATCTATATTGCCCAGCACATAAGCCTGGCAATTCGCAAACAGAGCGGAGTTTTTAATCAGTTTTTGTTCCAGATAGGCTGATCTTCCAAAACCCAAAACATCTGAAATTAGGTCGCAGGTCAGGTAATTGTTTTCCAGCCTGCCTGGTATTTTGTATACCTTATACAATGCCTCTGTAGGGACATTAGAAAATACTTGTTTGCGCCTTATGGCATCTTGGATTGGCTCAGCAATAATTGATTTTTCTTTAAGTTTTCCTTTAGGGATTTCATCGAACCAATGATGTACCCTGGCTTTGACTTCTTCGAAGTTTACTTTGCCAGCTATACAGAGTACGGCATTATTTGGAGCGTAATTCTGCTCATAGAATGCCAATAATTCCTCCCTGTCAAATTGCTCAATGTCCTCAATTTTCTCACCGATGGTTGGCCAGCGGTAAGGGTGTTGGGTAAAAGCCAATTGCCTGACATGATTCATGGCATCTCCATAGGGCTGATTCAGGTAACGTTGTTTGAATTCTTCAATGACGACCTGTTTCTGGGTATTTATTGGTTTTTCCTTCAGGTTGAGGAACTGCATTCTGTCCGCTTCCAGCCAAAGTGCCGTATCCAGATTGATTGCAGGTAGCGTGATATAAAAGTTGGTGATGTCGGTATTGGTAAAGGCATTGCACTCGCCTCCCACCCGCTCTATTGCACTGTCAAATTCAGGGATGTGCTTAGTACCCGAAAACATAAGGTGTTCGAAATAATGGGCGAGCCCCGTTTTACCGGCAACCTCATTTCTTGAACCCACCTTGTACAAGAGATTGACAACAGCCATTTCTGAAGAATGGTCCTCATGGACCATAACTTGAAGTCCATTGTCCAGAATAAAAGATTTGTGTTTAATCATAGAATTGAGGCAAAAGTAACAAATTTTCTACCTATCCTGCCTTCTTTCTATTAAATAGATTCTCCCTTATAGCCGGATTTTTCTAGTGCAGCCATTATTTCTGCAACGCCTGTTTCTCCTTCTACGGTCAATATTCTGTCGGGTGACTTTAAGTCTACCTCCCAATGCTTCGCATTTAAATCGTTCATTGCCGGAGTGATGGCCGATACACATGCACCACATTTTACATTTGTTTTAAGCTCGATTTTTTGTGTCATTTCTTATTGAGTTAATTTTATATGTATTATCTAATGGATAACAAGCCGATGCACTTATTTATTGCCAACATTTTCTGTCTAGGTAATTGGCCTAAGTAATTTCTTACGTTTTCTATAGTTCTAGGTGTATTTTAATCTGAGACTATTTCCAACTACTGAAAGGGAGCTCAAAGCCATCGCTGAACCGGCGATCATTGGGTTTAACAAAAAGCCAGACAGGGGATACAATATACCTGCTGCTATAGGGATGCCAATGATATTGTAAATAAAGGCCCAAAAGAGGTTTTGTCGAATAGTGGCTACTGTGTTTTTGCTTAATTTTAATAAATCCGGTATAGCCATTAGATCTGAATGCATCAGAGTAACCTGGGCTGTTTCCATGGCAATGTCTGTTCCCGCTCCCATGGCAATACCCAAATCAGCTAAGACAAGCGCTTCGCTATCATTGATTCCATCACCTGTCATGGCAACCTTATGCCCATTCAGTTGTAAATCTTTTATGTAATTCCCTTTGTCCTGAGGTAGCATCCCACTTTGGAAATGGCTAATGCCTACTTTTTCTGCAATAGCTGCAGCTGTTTTCTCCTGGTCTCCTGTGAGCATGTGCACCGAAATACCAATTTTTTGTAATTTCGCTATGGCCATTTTGGAGGTTTCTCTGACTTTATCCGCTATGCCAATAATCCCTACAAGCTGTTTTTCTTCCGCTAGATAAACCACAATGTCTCCATTTTCTAGCATTTTGTCTGCGGCTTGAGACAAGGATTCATCGATTGCGATGTCCATTGATCGGAGCCATTTTAAATTCCCGATAGCGTATTGTTTTCCATCGTATTTACCCCTAACCCCTTTTCCTGTAAGGCTTTCAAAGTCTATTAATTCAACAGGTGATTTCTCTTGTTCAAAATGTTCCGTTATTGCTGCTGCCAAAGGATGCTCACTCTTTTCTTCCAAAGAACAGAATACAGCAACCATTGGTTTATAATCCATGTAAGATTTCCATAGTACTTTTTTAACACCAGGTTTTCCTTCGGTGATTGTACCGGTTTTGTCCAAAATCAGGGTGTTGATCTTTTTGCCTATTTCCAGGCTTTCGGCATCTTTTATTAGGATTCCTTTTGATGCAGCCTTGCCTATCCCTACCATAATCGCCGTAGGCGTGGCAAGGCCCAGGGCACAAGGACATGCGATGACCAATACGGTAATGGCAGAAAGCATTCCTCTTAAAATGGCATCATCTGTTCCACTTATAGCCCAAACTATAAAAGTAACCAAAGCAATGGCCAAAACTGCAGGCACAAAGATAGCCGTCACTTTATCTACCGATTTTTGTATAGGTGCTTTAGATCCCTGAGCTTGTTTTACCCGTGTAATGATGCTTGAAAGTAATGTTTCTGACTTGCTTTTATCTGATTTAAATTGAAAACTTCCTGCCTGATTGATGGTGCCTGCGTAAACCGTGTCTCCAATGCTTTTCTCTACGGCTATTGGTTCTCCTGTAAGCATGCTTTCGTCCACAAAAGACTGTCCCAGGCTGAGTGTGCCATCTAGGGGTATTTTCTGACCGGGCTTCACGAGAATTGTCTCGCCGGGCAGCACATCGGTAACAGCCATTTTGAAGGATTCTCCATCTCGAATTACTGTTAGGTCTGTGGGTTGAAGTCCTATTAGATTTTTTAAGGCTTCTGAGGTGCCTGCTTTAGCCCTGGATTCCATTAATCTGCCCAGTAGAATAAAGAAAATGATAACTGCAGCAGCTTCAAAATATACATGTGGTGCAATTCCTCTGGATTCAAGCCAATGGGGGAAGAAAGTGTTGAAAGTACTGTACACATAAGCCACACCTGTACTCAAGGCTACCAAGGTGTCCATGTTTGCTTTCCCGATCTTAGTTTGTTTGTAGGCATTAATAAAAAAGGCCCTTCCAAATATTGCTAGAATGGGTGTAGTCAGTGCCCACATGATGACATTGGCATAGGGGATATTCATCCAGATCATCCCAATTAGAAATACAGGCAAAGCCAAAAGCCCTGAAAATAAAGTGTTCTTTTTCAATTGAGCCAACTCGGCTGCTTTGACAGCGTCCAGGTCTTCCTGATTATTTATAGCTATCAATAAATCGTATCCGATAGATTGAATATTTTTTTTAGCTTCCCTAAGATCCGTTCCTTCTTTTTCAAGAGTGATAAGAGCCGACTGGCTTGCATAGTTGACACTGGCAGATTGGATACCTTTGGTTTCCTTAAGCATGGATTCCACACTTACGGCACATGCTGCACAGCTCATTCCTGAAATTGGTACTTCGATAGATTTGCTCATGGTAGTATGCTTGATTATTCATCAAAATTACGAACTGAATGGGGGATTGTTGTTACAGAATTATTGAAAAAATGTATAACTTGTTCCCTGATTTGTAGGTAGAATTGTTGAACTTTACCTTCTGTTTAGCCGTTTTAATGCATTCAATAGCTGCCTTAACAACAATGAAATTTCACCTTTTATGTTAAAATCCACATTAGACCCAGACTGTACTGGCCTGTTTTCATCACTTTTTTTAGACTATATTCATAACAAGGAATCAGTAAAGCAGTTCTATCAGGATTTCCCAAATTTGGAGAATTTTAAACAAGCTATAGCGAATAAAACTTTTGACCAAGAGAAAAGAGATACGCTGGTCAATGTTCTGCAGCAACAATATGAAGACTTTGAAGGTGTCGAAGTCATGGCAAACGTCCAAAAGCTTAAACAAGCTACTACTTTTACCGTCACCACTGGTCACCAGCTTAACTTAATGACAGGGCCTTCTTATTTTATTTATAAGATTGTATCTACCATTGCCTTGGCAGAAAAGCTTCAGAAGGAAAATCCTGAATACCAATTTGTCCCTGTCTACTGGATGGCAAGTGAAGACCATGATTTTGAAGAAATCAATCATTTTTATTTCGAGGGCAAGAATTACCAATGGGATACTGATCAAACGGGTGCGGTAGGAGAGTTTGTATTGGATAAATCTTTGAAAAAGTTGCTTGACGAGATGCCTTTTTTACCTGACTTTTTCAAAACAGCCTATACCAAAAGCAAGCTTTTAAAGGAAGCCGTTAGGAAATATGTCCATCATTTGTTTGCTGACAAAGGCCTTGTAATATTAGACGCGAATGAAAAAGCCCTTAAGCAAATCTTTGCTCCAGTGATCAAAGATGACCTCTTTGCCTCAACGGCCAATAACTTGGTGAAAGATTGCAATGGTGCTTTGGAGGAAGCAGGCTATACGACTCAAATCTTCCCTAGAGAAATTAATTTCTTTTACATGGAAAGCGGAAGAAGGGAAAGATTGATTTGTGAAGACGGTTTGTTTAAAACCCATGATGGACAGAATGAGTGGACGGAAAAAGAAATGGCAACTCTGATTGAGGAGAAGCCTGAAAATTTCAGTCCCAATGTTGTCTTGCGTCCTCTGTATCAAGAAGTGATCCTGCCGAACCTGGCTTACTTGGGTGGCCCTGCAGAGGTAGCCTATTGGTTTCAATTGAAAAGTGTGTTCAACCATTATTCAGTAGATTATCCCTTCTTACTTCCTAGAAATTTCGCGATGGTTTTATCTGTACCTGTTCAGCGAAAAATGGAAAAACTAGGATTGAAAGAGGAGGAGCTCTTTTTGTCTAACGATGATTTACGAATCAATTATGTAAAGGAACATGCCGGTCAAGACCTGGAGTTGAAGGACGAAAGAGATAAATTGGTTGCTATTTTTAAAGGGCTGGAAGAAAAATCTTTGTCAATGGACGCTACATTAGGCTATGCTGTTAGAGCGGCACAAAAACGTAATGAGAAAATTTTAGATCAGGTGGCGACTAAATTTCGAAAAGCTGAGGAAAGGAAAAACAAAACCGCGATCCGCCAATTGCATGACATCAAAGCCACGCTTTTTCCTAAAGGCACCTTGCAAGAGAGAAAAATTAATTTTCTCGAATTCTATTTAGGCAACCCTGATTTTTTACAGGGGCTTTTTGATACCTTTGACCCGTTGGACTTTAGTTTTATCCTATTAAAGGAGAATGGTAGCGAAAGAAATACTAAGAAATCAACTCAAAAATGAGCGTAAAGCATTAGGGGCTGAAGAAAGAGCACAGTACTCAGAAATGATCATGGTCCATTGTCTGGAATACCTGAAACAATTGCCTCATGTAAAGCATGTTCACCTTTTTTTACCCATAAAAAGACTGAAGGAGATAAATACGGTACCATTATTGCGAGCCCTTTTTCGACTAGATTATCAAGTTTACAGTTCTATAACTGTTCACAGTTCCCGAAAAATGGCCACTGTCAGGTTGACTGCTGACACAGTTTATGTTAAGGATAAAATGGGAATACCTGTGCCAGTTCCAGCAGATTTGGTAACGGAAACAGATTTGATTGATTTGGTATTCGTTCCATTATTGGGGATTGATACTGCTGGAAACCGATTGGGCTACGGTCTGGGTTTTTACGATGAATATTTCAAGGAAATCGGAGACCGGGTGTTGAAAATTGGATTGTCTTTTAAGGCACCATTGGAGACCGAAATCCCCCATGAATCTCACGATGTCCCATTGGATGGTTGTATATATCCGGAGGGAATGGTCGTTCTAAATAAAAAATAATTAAACAACTATTACAATGATGAAAAAAGTAATGTTTGCCGCAATGGCAATGATCCTGATTATTTCGATTTCGAATGAAAGTAAAGCCCAAGATTACAATACAGCAGTTGGTTTGCGTCTTGGTTCAAGTAGTGGGTTAAGTGTAAGACATTTTATCAAAGAAGATGTAGCCCTTGAGGGTATAGTACATACTCGATGGAGAGGTTTGTTGATTACTGGCCTTTATGAGATCCACAGAGACATTGAGGATGTAAGTGGTTTGGGATGGTTTTATGGTGGTGGTGCACACATAGGAAGCTTTAACAGTGGTTTGGGAAATCCCTATTGGGCAAATAACGATTACAAAGGGTCAACTGTTATCGGGATTGATGGAATTATAGGTTTGGACTATGTTTTAGAGGACCTGCCTATCAATTTTTCATTGGACTTTAAACCAGCAATTAACCTTATCAATGGTGGTGGATTCTGGGGTGACGATTTCGCGCTTTCTGTCCGTTATATATTTTAATGATTTTAGGCTAATTGCTGTGAAATGCAGCAATTAGCTTAATTTTTTTTTATGAGAAATACAATCAAAATAACACCATTTTCTTATGATTGGGTAATTGAAATGGCTGTCTGAATTTTTTAATGGGTAATGGAAGTAAGCAACTTCAGGATGTAACTTCTACACCGATTCCCACTTAAGAAAGCCCTCTGTTTCGAAAATCAAAAATAAGGTTTGGATTAAAATTCCGAAGAACTTAACTTCTACTTAATAGACTGGTTTAAAACGAGTTATTATGTATTTAGGGCAATAATTTATCTGCCTCTGAAAACCTAAAACAGGTGTTTTCCAGGAATTTTTTCACCAATCGACATAAAAGAAGGGTTATAAAGCAAAATAACGTATACTATATTTTTCCTACTACAATATTTGGTTTTTATATAATGAAAAGAATTTTGTGTCATTTCATCGGTTGTTTTTGCATATAAATACTTTTTTACCCTTTATAAGTTCTTTACATTTATGTCTGAAAACCAACAGATAATAAATATTCAACCCTCTTAAAAGGAGCTTTCGCCGACATTTTTCCCTCGTTGATCGAATAATTCCCTAAGTGCACTTAAAAAGGAGGACCTTTGAATCATTATTATTTAAGTGATTAAAAATCACACTATTTTTTTGGATTACAGCAAACAGCATAAACGATGAAAAACAGCAAAAAAATTAGATTACGAATCTTGACATTAATTTTCCCCACGATGGTATTGTTCTCCTCCTGTATAAAAGAGGAATTGGAAGACAATACGAAGTTGATCACCGATGATGTAGAATCCATTGATGATCTGGTCGTGTCAGAATTTTTCGATTGGAAAACGACAAAGGAAATTACAGTAAGTATCAAAGGGTTGACCATGGATGTAGGTGTGGATCAAAAGCTTACTTTATTGACAGGTGATGGGGATGAATTTTTTGGAGGCTCCCATAAAATGCATGAGGATTTTGAAATGGCCTTTGACCTGCCTGCCGGAATCGATGCAATAGTTATGAAGTATGGTGCTACTGAGAAGTCAGCTGAAGTTACAAATCAAGTAGCCTCTTTTACTTTTGAAACCGAAAGAGAAGCGGATGCACTAAATGTAGAATTCGCTGAACTAAGCGCTGAATAAATCACTCAAATTTTTAAACTATTAAGGTAATGAGAAAAATATTATTTTGTTATTTATTGGTATTGCTTAGTTTTCAGTCTTTTGGAAAGTCAGAATACTTAGTGAATGATGGTGAAATCGGTAATATAAATGATTACTATTCTGCCTGTTGGGATTTTTATAATTTTTCATTGACTGATAAGTCAGATTATGTTACTGAAGGAAAGTACAGCTTTTTAACCAAAGGAAGTAAAGAGGGATATCGGTCTGATATAAAATCTCCGTGGATAAAATTTGAACATGGTAAAGTTGACATGGATGTGACGCCATATTCAGGTGTCGATGAAGCAAAAATTTATGCCTTCTTTATACCTTTTGACGCTGAGAACAAGAAAAATGGTGAAAGCTCAGATTATGAATACCTAGGTTATCATAATGTAAACCATGGGAGTAAGAATAAGGATAAAACTAAAAAAGCCGATTTTAACATCTCCAAAGATATGGAAGGGGAGTTAGGAAAAATTCATTTGGTATTTGTGGTTTATGGGGATGATGTTCTATTGGGAGTGGATAATATTGAGATTCCTGGAGCTTATTATTCAGACCCTTCTTCTAATTGCTTTCCAAAGGGAGAGAAAAAAGATTCAGACGGTGACGGTGTAGTTGATGATGAAGATGATTACCCAGATGATAAATACAAAGCGTATAATAATTACTTGACTCAAGGGCCTGCCACATTGATGTTTGAGGATTTATGGCCAGCTAAAGGAGATTATGATTTCAATGACCTGGTATTGGATTACGAGATCAATAGAGTAACCGATGCAGGAGGAGACGTTGTAGAAGTACTGATCGATATTTTACCAAGGGCTGCAGGGGCTGGATATTCCAATGGTTTTGGAATTGAGTTTACAGGAATTTCTCCTTCTAGGATAGATAAGGTTGAGGGTTTAAAAATCAGTTCCAATTCTATTCATGAATTTATGAGCAATGGGCTTGAAGAAGGCAATGAACACGCTACCATTATAGCATTCGACAAAGTGAATAATGTGCTTACACATCCGGGAGGTGGAGCTGTAGGTATAAATACCGATCCTAAATTCCCACTTCAGTCTGGAGAAAAGTTGCGTATTACTATGTATATAAGACCTGCGATAGTTACAACCAGGACTAGTGAAGAGGGGATAAAGCTTAGTGACCTAACTATGGAAAACTTCAACCCATTCTTAATTGTCAATCAAAAGCGTGGCATCGAAGTTCACCTACCAGGAAAAATGCCAACAGCGCATGTAGACAAATCTCTATTTGGAACAAAAGAAGACAATTCAACAGGTGATGAAGATGCATTCTACAGAGGAAAAGAGAGTGGACTGCCTTGGGCATTAAATGTCACTGAAAGTATTCCATACCTGATTAACAAAGAAAGCATCACCAAAGGATACAATATGTTTTATAAGTGGGCTGCAACTGGAGGCAAAGATTATCCAGATTGGTACAAAGATAACAATGGTTATCGCTCAGGAAAAGCATTGTTAAATGCTAAATAAATTTTCTTAATAATATTTTATAATGTTGGTTGGTTTATGTTAGTAAATGCCAGGTAGCTCTTTATTGAGTTACCTGGTTTTTTAGAATTTGAATAGAGTAAAAAAACCAATAATATAGTAAATAAGTGCTTTTTAAGCGCTTGTCAGTTATAAATAAAAGTTCTATTTTTGAGGACTATTTTATTCTATTGTTTTTTATAGCGTTGTTGTGACTAGTTTTTAAGTTTAATTTTATATGAAAAGATTAATTTTCTTGGTACAGCTTGGGCTTGATTTTTTTTTAAAGAAACCCATTAAGTTTATTCCATTTGTTTTACTATTCGTCTTGGTTATTTTTGGACACGTTTCAGCTCAAACTGTAACTGTCACGGGCACCGAGAATAATATTCCCATAGAGGAAGTCCGGTACAATATTGAGGGCAATGAATTAATTCAGACATCTCCTGATGGAAACGAAAACCCTAGCCCAGTAGATGTTCCTGTGGTAATTAGTGCTATCAAGATTGGTTCGGAAAAGGTGATTTATGCGACGACAAGAAATCCGACTGTAGAGAATCCAAACCCGGTCATTGGGTCAGCAGACCTAAGGACTGATGCCATTCAAATAGTACACTCCGACAATACCATAACAAACCACAGAGATTCTGATTTTTTGAGTGGTCTGGAAATGGTCGTATCAACGCCTGATATTAGGTCCTATTGGGACATTAACGGGCAACCATCTATACCCCAGGGAGAGGCTTTTGTAGATTTGGAATACAAGGACCAGGTGGTTACGTCAGGTTATTTACTTTATACCGAAAGGAATGGAAATTCGGCTACAGATTTTATTGCCCTTGACAGACAAGGTAAGCCGATAGTAGGCGCCAAGGTGATTCAGGTAAGAGGATACCAATGGAATACAGGCATTAATCATGTGACCAATGCACCTACCCAAACGCAATACATGGTGCTTTTCTCTCCAGCTATTTTTGAATCCAGCGAACCAATATTTGGTATTAGAATAATTGCAGTAAACGAACCAGATGGTAAATTGGTATTCTTCGTTAATGCCATTTCTGCTACTCCTGATAGGGTAGACAGGGTAAATAGCGAACTAGGTGCAGAAGGAGTTATCAACGTTTTTGACAATGATGAATTAAACGGTTTCCCTTTGAATCCCATTGATGTGACTTTAGAAACCATCACCTCTTTTCCTATTGGCAATGTAAAATTAAACCTTGATGGGACAGTAGATGTCGCACCTAATACGCCTCCAGGTGAATACAAGCTAGTGTACCAAATCTCTACAGGTGGAGGAGACTCAGACCAGGCAGAAGTTACCATAGAAGTCATAGAATACATTCCTATTGCTCTTGATGAAATTATCGATCTTGAAGATAGTTTTGGAAAAGACAGTGTGTTAAATGTATTGGACAATGACTTGCTAAATGGCCTTCCAGCGCTAATTGAGAATGTTAACCTGACCACTGTTAGTAATAGCTCGGGAGGAAAGGTGGTATTGACCACCGATGGTTTGATTGACATTCAGGAAGGGATTCCTTCAGGTAATTATGAATTGGTTTATCAAATTTGTGACAAGGAGGATCCTGGGAAATGTGATCAGGCTACTGTAACAATTACCGTCGAATCAACAGTTTTGAATGCAGTTAATGATGACTTTGGACCAATCAATTTGAATAGGGCTGGAGAGCTTGGTAATGTACTGGACAATGACTTATTAAATAATGAACCTGTAACGACGGATCGGGTGGACGCTATATTGACAGACAATGATGGACTTACTGGAGCTACACTTACTGAAGATGGTGTGCTTGAGTTGCCTACAGGTTTGCCAGCAGGTGATTATGTATTGACCTACGATCTCGTAGAAACCATTAATCCTACCAATAAAGATCAGGGAGAGATAAAGTTCACCTTACAAGATGTCCAATTGGAAGCAAAAGATGATGAAGTGGTTACCGATCAAAATGTAGCCAAAGACATTTCTATATTGGACAATGATTTCACCAATGTGGGGGCAATACTCGAAGAGACCTTATTGATTACAGAAAATCCCGAGAACGGGACAGTAACTGTTGGTGACGGAGGTTTAGTTACCTATACCCCTAATACGAACTTTTCAGGAGCAGATACATTTATGTATGAAATCTGTGAAAACACTGATAGACTGTTTTGCGATCAGGCGAAGGTAAGTATTCTCGTAAGACCAATTCTTTTGGAATTAAGTAAAACTTCCAATGTTTCAGAGATTCAGATTGGAGAGATAGTGACCTACACCATTTCATTAACCAATAACTCGGAATTTGACCTGGTGGATGTATTGGTTTCAGATCCACTTCCTTCAGGTTTATTAAATATGGGGACTACTCCAGCTCAAAGTTCAGAGGGTAGCTGGGTGATTGCTGTACTAGGTGCGGGACAATCTACAAGCCTACAACTAGAAGCAATGGGTGTTGAACGTGGTGAGAAAATTAATACGGCCAATATTACTATTGGCGAATTCACAGACCTGGTGACTGCATCTCCTGTGACTGTAATAGCCAAATCTGTCGATATTAGTGTTTCTAAGACCTCTTTTGGCAAAGCCATATATGAAGGGAACGAATTTGAATATGAAATCCGAGTTTCAAACGATGGCGCGAATGTAGCCGAGAATGTTCAGGTAAGTGATCAATTACCAAGTAACGTAGTGTTTATTGGCTTCACAGGTACAGATCCAGGGGCCACACTTTCAGGCAATACTTTAAGCTGGACAATTCCTACGATATCAGCGAGTCAGGAAATCGTTTACGTCATTAAAGTGCAGGCTAGCGGATTAGGAACAGTTACCAATACGGTGAATGTAACAGTGACAGATGATCAAGACAACAACTCAGCCAATCAGGAGGATAGTGATACCAATCAAATCATTAGGTTTTTTGTTCCAAACGTAATTACCCCTGGAAACCTGGATGGTAAGAACGATACTTTTGAAATAAAAGGAATCGAAGATTTTGCGAAAAGTTCTTTGACTATTCTCAATCGGAATGGTGACCATGTTTTTGAATCCGAGGATTACAAAAACGATTGGTCAGCACCTGGACTGAATGCGGGAGCTTACTTTTATGTCTTAGTGATCACGGACAATAGTGGTGATGAGCAGACCTATAAAGGTTGGGTTCAAGTCATCAAATAGTGATTTTGTGTACAGTAGCAGCATTAAAATAATAAGTTCGATGAAGAATATTTTTAGAGTTTTTGGATTTTTGGTGATATTATTTCCTGCTGGGGCCAATTGGTCTGAGGCCCAGCAGTTGCCCCAGTTTAGCCAATACATGTTTAATGGCTTACATGTCAATCCTGCCTATGCAGGGTACAAAGGGGAGCATTACGTTCAGTCAACCTATAGGAGCCAGTGGGGAGGCTTGCCTAGCGCGCCTACCACTTTTACAGTAACAGCTGACCTAAGTGCAAATGAAGGTTTGATGGGTTTTGGCGCATCGATTATGACCGATGAAGTAGGTCCTACCAAAACCAATACTGCATTGGTGACCTACGCTTATAGAATCCAAACTGGAAATTCATCCTTTTTGGGAATAGGAGTCAGTGGAGGGGTTTCTGAGTATGCCATAGATGGTACCATGTTTGACCCAAATGACTTTGGAGATGGTGAATTACCAGAAGGAAGAATCAATGTTTATACCCCTAACTTAAACACGGGTATCTTTTTTCATACGCCCAAATTTTATGCTGGGTTCAGTGCTTACAATTTAATAGGTAAAAATAACCTGGAAGAAAAAGCGGTTGCCTTGGCTTATCACGATGTGCACTATTACCTAACAGCAGGTGCTTTGTTTCCTATTTCTGATGAAGTACAGTTCAAGCCATCTTTTCTCATGAGAAATGGAGGAAACGGCCCAACTAACCTGGACCTCAACGGTATGTTTTTATTTATGGATAGGGTTTGGGCAGGCGCTTCTTACCGTACTAACCTAAAAGTAGGTGCAACAGATTTGCCCACAGGTCTTTCTTCAAAAAATGCTGTTGCCTTAATACTTGAATTATTTGCTACAGAAAAACTCAGGTTGGGATATGCCTATGATGTGCAAACCAATGCCCTTAGTGGACTGAGAAACAATAGTCATGAGATGTCTTTAGGTTACTATATCTCTCCAAGAAAAGTGAATATGAAAAACCCAAGATGGTTCTAAATATGAAAAAGATTTTTATTTATTTCTTGCCTGTAATTTTATTCAGTGCCATGGTCTGTCAAGTGCAGGCTCAAAACGGACTGTTAAGGTATGCCCAGCAAAAAGCTGAGGAAACAAATTATTTTGAAGCTGCCAATGGTTATGCTGAAGCATACAATAAGAAAGCGACCTATAGGGCGGCGAAAGGCGCGGCCGAAGGTTTTACTTTATTGAGGGATTATCAAAAAAGTTATGATTGGTGGAAAAAAGCTGTGGAATTCTCAGAGGCCACTGATGAGGATCAGTTATCGTATATAGCAGCTGCCAACCAGGCAGATAAAACAGATGAAGTATTTGAAGCTTTGGAATCGAAAAATGGAAAACTTTCCTCTCCAACAACGAATCTCAATTTAGATTCTTTAAAATATTGGTATGGTACCAAAGCAAATGCTGGGGTAATCGGGCTTGATGCCGTCAATACAACAAGTGCTGATTTTGGATTTACCAAAGACAATGATGGCAACATTTATTTTTCATCCGATAGAGGAGGAGAATCCGACCGGAAAAAACGAGGGCTGAGATTTGTTAAAAGTTATAAATACTACAATCAGAAATCAGATTGGACAGGTAGAGACTTTTTAAGCGTTTACCGAATGGATGAATCAGGAGAAATTGTCTCGCTTGCTATTCCGGTACCAAATGTATTTCATGCAACGGATCCTTATGCTTTACAAGAAAGCCCTGTCCTTTTTTATACTGTGACCAGAGACATTAGGCAGTCGGGTAGTTATGAGGTCAATTCAGAAATTTATTATAGCCAGATTAATGCTGAAGGACAATTGTCAGATTTTAAAGGCTTGTCCATCAATGCTCCTCTTGAATACGGGATAAAGAATCCATTTGTGGATGAAACCAACAAGCGGTTGTATTTTTCATCCGATATGCCTGGTGGATTAGGTGGGTTTGACTTGTATTATATGGATTATAATGGAGATTTTGAATTTAATGCTCCAGTCAATCTTGGTCCTAAGATCAACTCCGAAGGAAATGAAAGTGCACCTTACCTGAAAGATGGCAAATTGTATTTTGCATCGGATGGTCATATTGGTTTAGGTGGTCTAGATTTATTTGAGTCCAGTGTTATTGGGGGTAGGTTTTCAGACATAAGAAACCTGGGTATTCCTTACAATTCATCGCAGGATGATTTCGGTTTATTTATAACTTCAGAAAATAAAACAATTCTCTCCTCTAACCGACCTGAAAGCAAAGGATGGGATGACATTTTTGAAATTAAAACGCTTTACAAAGATTTTCAAGCTTTAATCCTGGGTTGTGATGGAGAACAATTATCAGGTCCTTTGGAAGTAACGCTGATGGAAGGAGCTGAAAGGATTAATATAGCAGTTAAGAATGATGGGAAAGGAAAATTACAGGCATCAGTGGCTCCCGAGGCAGACTTCGAGATCGGTATAAAGAAAGAAGGATATTTTTCAATTCAAGACAAAACACTAAGTACCAAAGGGCTGAAAGCAGCTTCCTTGGAAAAAACCTATCAGATGGTTCGTATCCCTTATAATACTACAGCTTATGTAGATTTAGTGTTTTACAACCTTGATGAATCAGCCATAAGAAAAGATGCTGAAGTTTCCTTAGATAAAGTTGCTGAGCTATTGAAATCCTATTCATTTTTAAATGTTTCCGTTCGTTCCCATACAGATTCTCGGGCTAGTGAAACCTATAATGAAGCACTTAGTGAAAGGAGAGCAGATGCAGTAAGGGATTATTTAGGTCAATTCGGTATAGCTCGATCTAGGATTGAGGCAGAATGGTTTGGAGAAAAAGAGCCAGCCAATGACTGTGGAGAAGGTGTTCCATGCCCAGAAAACAAGCATCAGATTAACAGAAGAACGGAACTATTGTTGCTAGCTTTTCCAGAGGAAGGTAAGTCCTATAATCTTCCCCCTGAAATGAAAGACCTGGATCTTTGTGACATTAGCAATATTCAATTGCCAGTAGAACTACCTAATATTTACTTCGGATTTGATAAGTCTACGCTCGATGTGGAAGACATGATGTCCTTAGAAAGGGTTGCCTTATTACTGAGAGAAATGCTTCAGCATCGTTTGGAAATCAGTGGACATACCGACAATAGAGGTAGTGATGCTTACAATCAAAAATTATCTGAAAAACGTGCTTTGGTAGTCAAGAAATACCTTGAAGAAAGGGGAATAGCTCCAGAAAGAATGGATTATGAGTTTTTTGGAAAAAAGAACCCTATCAATGATTGTGGTGAAAAGCCCTGCACTCCAGCAATGCACCAGATTAATCGTAGGACAGAGCTAAGTTTGCCGAAACTAAATAAAAATTGGTCTAAAAAAGAAAAATAGTCCTTTCAATTTTCGGCGGCTAACATCACAATAATAACAAAGCCCCTTAGTGTCGCTAAGGGGCTTTGTTATTAAAACGATTGGATGCACAACTAACCTTAATTCCTTTTGATACTTTAACCCAGATTCTTTAATAAGATTCGTGAAGCTTGTCCCATGTTTACCTGAAGTGTGGGAATGGTTAGGGAATTAGGCTGATTTGAGATTTTAGCATAGCCTCGCTATGGTGAATTTGGAAGCTGGAACGAAGTGGCTAATTTTGTCCGCCACGGTAGATCAGCACGGAAATAGATTGTCTATTGCATATTTCGGGTTTAATAAGCTTTACTATTTGGCTCGTAATGTTTTAAATATTCATCTATACCCCCTTTTAGGTTGTATAGATTATCAAAACCAAAGTGCGTTTCAAGTTCACGGATTGCCTTAGCACTTCTCCCGCCCATTTTGCAATGGATCACTACCTTCCGGTCCCGCTTGATCTTACCTGAATTATCCAAAATTGTTTTCAAAGGAATTAACGCTCCTCCAATTTCAACCAAGTCGAATTCATGCTGTTCTCTGACATCTATCAACTGAAATGAAGCATCATTTACCATAAGTGCCTTCAACTCATTCGCATCTATTTCTTTAACCGACTTTTCAGAATTGCCAATGTTACAGAATTCTTCATAATCAACTAAGGAGGTGATAGTAGGATTTGTTCCATTCAATGGATTATTGTCTTTTCTCCTCAACTTGAATGTAGTGGAGTGGAAGGACAAAGCATCGAATGTGTATAATTTTCCACTGAGCACTTCGCCCACACTAGTAATTACCTTGATTACTTCAAGGGCTTGTAAACTTCCTATGATGCCAGGCAATACCCCTAATACGCCCCCTTCTGCACAGTTAGGGACCAAGTCAGCTGGTGGAGGAGATTCGTATAAATCACGATAATTGGGTCCCCGAACACCATCGATTAAGTGGTTAAAAACAGAAACTTGACCTTCAAATTGGAATATAGAGGCGTAAACATTTGTCTTGTTTAACAAGACACAGGCATCATTTACTAGGTATCTTGTGGGAAAATTGTCCGATCCATCTGCTATTACATCATATTGTGAAATGAGCGCTACAGCATTTTCACTGGTTAATTTTTCGTTGTATGCATTAATAGTTATATAAGGATTGATCCCTTCTAATCTTTTTTTAGCAGCCTCTACTTTTGGAAGTCCTATTTCCTCCACACCGAACAACACCTGCCTATGTAAGTTGCTGTCCTCGACAATATCAAAATCCACAATACCTATAGTACCAACTCCTGCAGCAGCAAGATATAAGAGAAGTGGGCTTCCCAAGCCGCCAGAACCTACCACCAAAACCTTAGCGCTTTTCAGCTTCTTTTGTGCTTCTATGCCAAAATCAGGGATAATGATGTGCCTGTTATACCTGGCCAGTTCAGCCTTGGAAAAAGTTATGTCGTCTATTCCTCCGGCTATGGCAGGGATAATACTGATCAAGTTACTTGAAGAGATAAGCGTATTTTCCAAATCCAAATTCCTGATATCTTCATCATCAATAAATATATTGATGAAAGAAGGGATTTTTCCATCCGGAGTATACAAGTATTTTTTTAATTCAGGATATTTCTTGGAAAGACTGTCCAATAGATTACCTATAGTTTGAGCGTCAATCTCAACCTTGGAAACATTTTCTGTAAATTTCCTTAAAGGAGTTGGTATGAAAACAGTTGCCATATTATTTAAATTTAGTTAAGTACTAATTCTTCTTCTTTGAATATGTTATTTTCGGTTAGCTGCCAAGATTTTATGCCTGAAAAGACATGTTCTATTATCGATATAATGATATAGGAAAAATTGGGAAATGCTGTCAATCGATCAGTTTCAGAAGGGATAGCAGGCCAATTTATGTGGGTATGATAGATGCCAAGGAGCGTCATATTATTTTCATTTGCAGTATTTTCTGCCAAAAGATAATCTTTGGGGCTGATTTCATACCTTTGCACTTTATTTTTTTTGCTAACGTTTTTTACTGCTCTAAAGGTTAAAATTATTTTATCCTTTTTATCTGTTGTACCCATCAAAAATCCACAAGTCTCTTCGGGAATTTTTTCGACCAAAGTCAGGATTTCTCTTAAAGTTTTTTCTTCCAAATATACCATCAAATATATTGTTTTCAAATAGCTGTCCTCACTAGTATTGCAAGCTTTTTTCGTAGGGAGTTCCCACCAAAGAAGCGATCATAATTGGTACCATTTCGCCGAAATCAGCTGGTGTTAGGCCTTCTTTTTCAAGGTTTTTAGGGTCTAAGCCCCATTTTAGAATTTCCATTGTTTGCGAAGGTGGTACATTGTTAAGAGAGTCTTTAAAAATTGCTTTTAACCCGTTAATCAGGCCTTCCTTTGTGCCGTCTTCTCCGGTGGTGGCTTTAATATCGGAGATCAAACTTCTAAGCAATGGAATAGAATAAGGAACGATGGATGAAATAATAATATCATCTTCCTGATTGAGTATTCTATTCCTGTTTTCATAAACATTTATCAACAGGTTTAGCTCCAATGGATTTTTCCAATCCAACTGTCCCCTAAAGAATTTCTCTCCATATCCTTTGGGGTTGCCGGAAAATACGATGGGAATTTTTCTCTTGAAAGTCTTAATATAATACAGGGCCAATTCCAAACTCTCTACCGGCCATTCTAGGTTTTTAACCAAAAGGAATTTGGCATCTCCTTTCTCTGCATAAATTAAAGCATTTTGCATCAGACTAGCTGCCTCATCCACGTTCTGTGCGGTTACAAATTTCCCTGGTGAGTGAATAGCGATGCTATCAGCTGTTTGTGCAAATCCTTTTAACTGCTCATCCATGAGGCTATTGTCTACTATATGCGTAAACCTCACCATGCTGTATTTTTTTGATCCTTCACGGGAAAAGGAATAGAGAAGCATTTCACATATTTTTTTGGTAGCAGCATAAATTTCTGTAGTGTAATACCTGCTTGCCTTTCCTGTAGAAGAAAAGACACATTGGCTTACGGAAGGAGATTTTTCGCAGGCATTAAGAACATTTAAAGTCCCCAGGATATTAGTTTTAACGGTCTCTACAATGTTTTTTTCTGCGTAGCCAGGGTCACGCTGAGCAGCAGTATGGAAGATATATTCTGGTGCATACTCTTTAAATAGCTCTTCCAACTTTTGCTCATCCAGAATGTCTGCCGAAATGATTTTTATTTTGCTGGATTTGGGGAGTTCATAAGGACTCTCTTCTTCTGCTAATATATCAAGAATGATAATTTTACTTGGTGAATGATCCAGTAAATGCTCGACCAATTTTGAACCAACGCATCCAAGACCACCAGTAACCAGACAAACCTTTCCACTCAATAATGATTTAAGGTGATTAGTAGGCAGTGATAGCCTTCTTTTCCGGGAAGGGTTTAAGGGATTTTCATCCAATCTTCCTTGAGAATCATACAATTTGAGTAGTTGTTCCGTTAAGGAAATGAGTTGTACTCTTGTAGATGCACTCTTTTTTTTAATAGAAAGAGTCCATATCTTGTTAAATAAATCAGCTTCCATAGTTTAAATGAATCTAACGAATTATTGTGATAGGAAAAGTATCAAAACCTATTGTTTGTAATTAAAATTACAATATTTAGTGCCTAAGTTAAATCTATTATAAGACTAAAAATGTATTTGATGATTAATTTTTGAATACCTAAATTGAATAAATTCTAATTTTTCTTTTACTAATTCTTAAACCTAATTATTAAGCGAATGATTTTTACAGAGACTGAATTGAAAGGGGCTTATATTATTGATATTAATAAAATAGCAGATGAAAGAGGCTATTTTGCAAGGACATTTTGTAAAAATGAATTTGAAAAGATAGGGCTTGAAGCAAATATAGCCCAAGCCAATATGTCTTTTAATCCGAAAAAGGGTACGCTTAGAGGAATGCACTATCAGGTGGCACCTTATGAAGAAACCAAGCTTGTTAAATGTGTATCAGGCGCTATTTTTGACATTATTGTTGATATAAGGAAGGATTCTCCTACCTATTCAAAATGGACAGGTGTGGAGCTATCTGAAGAAAACAATAGGATGCTCTTTGTGCCAAGGGGCTTTGCGCACGGATTTATTACCTTGGAAGACAATACGGCAATTCAATACATGGTTTCTCAATTTTATACACCTGGTGCAGAGAAAGGAATAAAGTGGGATGACCCCAAATTTAATATCCAATGGCCGATTGACATAGCGGTTATTTCAGAAAAAGACAATACGCATCCTTATTTCAATTCTTAATCAATAACATGATAATAATAGATAAAGCACTCCAAAAGAGACAGGCAGAAGGTAAGCCCGTAAGAGTAGGAATGATCGGGGCAGGGTTTATGGCTCAAGGGATAGCCATCCAAATGGAATTGTATACCCAAGGCATGGAGTTGGTTGCAATAGCCAACAGAACCCTTTCAAAAGCAATAGCTGTTTACCATAAAGCCGGTCATGAACAGCCTACAAAAGTTGGCAACCTACAGGATTTGAACAAGGTAATCAAAGAAGGCGGTAGGGCTATTACTACTGATCCCTTCCTGATTTGTAAAGCCGAAGGGATTGATGCAGTGATAGAGGTGACTGGGGCAGTGGATTTGGGAGCTAAAATCGCCCTTGAAAGTATAGAGAATGGGAAGCATATCATTATGATGAATGCTGAAACAGATGGTACTGTAGGTCCCATATTAAAAGTATATGCAGACCAAAAAGGAGTGGTTTTTACAAATGCCGATGGCGATCAGCCAGGGGTGACGCTCAATCTTTACCGATTTGTAAAACAAATAGGCTTGAAACCTGTGCTCTGTGGAAATATAAAAGGACTGCATGATCCTTATAGAAACCCTACAACCCAGGAGGGCTTTGCCAAGAAATGGAAACAAAACCCAGCCATGGTAACATCCTTTGCCGATGGTAGTAAGATCTCATTTGAACAGGCAATTACGGCCAATGCTACAGGAATGCATGTGGCCAAAAGAGGGATGCATGGGCCTACTGTAGAGATGGGGAAACACATCAAAGATTGCCTGGAGGAATACCCATTAGAAGACCTTTTAGAGGGAGATGGAGTGGTAGATTATATAGTTGGAGCAAGTCCGGGACCAGGCGTATTTGTGCTTGGTACGATGGACAATCCGATTCAAAAGCATTACCTCAATTTGTATAAGGTAGGTGAAGGTCCATTGTATTGTTTTTATAACCCTTACCATTTATGCCATTTTGAGGTGCCAATCACGGTAGCCAGAGCGGTATTGTTTCACGATGCTGCTATAGCTCCTGAAAAACCAATGGTAGATGTAGTCACAACTGCCAAGAGAGACCTTAAAAAAGGAGAAACATTAGATGGAATAGGCCATTATATGACCTATGGATTGTGCGAAAACATGTCCACTTCTTTGGAACAGCAACTCTTACCTTTGGGATTGGCGGTGGATTGTGTGCTCACCAAGGATATACCTAAAGATCAGGTATTGACCTATGAAGATGTCATAGTGCCAGCGGGTAGATTGAGTGATCAGCTAAGGAAAGAACAAAACAAGCATTTCTTTAACCTATAAAAAGAGTTGAAGGTTATACAGAATAAAAATGGCTAAGATTGGGAACGTTCTTAGCCATTTTTAAATAATTTCTATTGGAAAGACTTATTTGTCCAGTTTAAGGATTCGTTTAGAAGTCCTTCTTCTTGGAAATCATTTAACACTTTTAAGCGTATCAGGTTGGAATTTCTAAATTCCTGGTTGCTGAAACCAATGTTTTTCAATCCTGATTCCAGGTCTTTAATGGCTTTTTCCAAATCATATTGTGGTTGATGATTGGGAGCCATTTTTTCAAACTTTTCAAAATTCACCTTATAAGAACGTTTGTCTGCTGGAGCATCCTTGTTAATCGTTACGTTTATGTTTGGGATTAATTGTTGTACAGCTAGTGCCATGGTCTTCACCTGGTGGTTCCATACATTTGTGCCAATATTCACAGCCGTAAATGATCCTCCATTTGTTATCTTCCGAGTTGAAGCCCATTCCATTGCCCGAGCCATGTCCTTGACATGAACCATTGCCCGCCAAGGGCTGCCATCACTCAAGATAGAAATTTCTCCAGACGCGATTGCACCAGCGACAAAGTCATTCAGCACCAAATCTAATCTTAACCTGGAGCTAAAGCCACAGGCAGTGGCAAAACGAAGACAGGTAACAATGAAATCATCAGTTGCCAATCCCCTAAGGTCATTTTCTGAAAGCACCTTGGACCTGGCATAGGCGGTGAGTGGGTTTAACGAATCCTCTTCAGTTTTAGGGAAGTCATCAGCAGCCCCATACATGCTGCAACTTGAAGCAAAGACAAAATTTTTGACGCCAGCTTCTTTTGCCATTTTAGCCAGATTGATGCAGGATCGGTAGTTGATGTCCAATGTAATCTCTTCGAACTTTTTGCCCATGGGGTCATTGGATATAGCTGCGAGATTTATAACAGTATCTACCCCTTCTAGTAAATTTTCTGGGAAATTTCGAACATCACCAAAGACTTGTTGATCTACATTTACTTCAGGAAAGGCACCTTTACTGGTAATACATTGGGCAAAGAAGCCAATGTCGAAACCTATAATAGTACTATCGGGATAAACCCTTTTCAACTGATTGACTAGGATGGGGCCTATATAGCCCATATTACCTGTGATGAGTATTTTCATGTTTGAAATTTTTAAGGTCTATTTTACCAAACTTTCCAAGGGGCATTCTTAGTGTTCCATAATTCTTCGAGATAATTTTTGTCTCTTAAGGAATCCATGGCCTGCCAAAACCCATGGTGCACGTAAGCGGCCAATTCCTTATTGGCTGCCAGCTTCTCAAGTGGCTCTCTTTCCCAGATTGTTTGGTCATTTTCTATCAGATCAAGCACTTCAGGCTCCAGTACAAAAAATCCACCATTGATCATGGCACCTTCATTGCCATCTCCTTGCGGCTTTTCTCTGAAATTTTCAATTCTTGCATCTTTGGATGACAAAATGAATGCGCCAAATCTCCCTGGTTGTTTTACTGCTGTCAAAGTGGCCATGGAACCCTCTTTCTCATGATAAGAGATGGCATCTCGGATATTTACGTCTGAAACGCCGTCTCCATAAGTCATACAAAAGGTTTCGTTTCCGATGTATTCCTTCACTCTTTTTAATCTTCCACCAGTCATGGTGTCCAGGCCCGTATCTACAAGGGTTATTTTCCAAGGCTCTGACTTCGCATGGTGCACCTTAATTTGATTGGTGCTCAAGTCTATTGTAAAATCGGAGTTGAGGAGGTGATAATTTGAGAAATATTCTTTTATAATTTCCCCCTTGTAGCCACAACATATAACAAATTCATTTATTCCATAATGGGAATAGATTTTCATAATATGCCAAAGAATGGGCTTTTGGCCAATTTCCACCATTGGCTTAGGGCGAACGGCACTCTCTTCACTTATTCGAGTTCCAAAACCTCCTGCTAAAATAACTGCCTTCATATGTTGTAATAAAAAATTTAAATAAAACAGATATGGATCAAGGAAATGCCTTTACCCCTTTTTGTCTTTGTATACCGACAGCAGCACATTTTCTAATTGGGCTGCAAAAATGTCTGAATTGAATTTTTCCTGAAAAGTTGATTGAGAATTATTGCTCATTTTAAGCCAGGTCTCCTTATTCTCTTTCAATATTTTAAGCTTTTCTTTCCAGCCTTTAATATCGTACATGTCCACCCAATATCCGATTCCCTCTTTCTCAACATCTAAATTCAAACAAGGATTTCTTGTCATAATTAATGGTTTGCCAAAGGATACTACATCTTGCAGACTGGTCATTCCCTGACATCCCTCCTTTGACATTGGATATTTCAAAGGAATCAGTATTGCAATTGAACGTTGGTAATAGGGGATTAGGTCGAAGGATAGCGTCACTTCCCAGTTTACTTCTACATTTGGAGGGATGTCCACCGTTTTGGGGATTGATTTTGGGGTGCAAAATATTTTCAATTTATAATCCAAGCCGCGAAATGCCTCAATAAGTGTCTCGAAATCGCGGTCTGTATGACCAGCACTTATAAAGAAATCACATTCCTCAAATGATTTGCGTTTTAGGCAATAGCGCTCGTAATACGCAATATCCGGTCCCCACTGCGCAAGGCTAAATTTATTTTTATAGTCCTTTTCTGGAATTTTTAATAATTTAATAGTCTTGTCCAAAAGAGGTTCACTCAAAAATATTGATGCAGTATAATTTAAAATGTAGAACCTTGAATAGGATCTAAAAATTTTATTTTCATTTTTACCTCTCCAGAATGGTTGGTGAATAGTGACAACGATAGGTTTTCTAAATAAACCCAAAGCTTTCAAAAAAAGTAACAGCTTCGTGTTTGATTTTGAATAGGGGGAATATAAAATGTCAAATTTTCGGAGGTTGAACAGGATCCTGATCTGCTGGTCTAAATGCCCTATACCGAAAATTTTGCCTAACTTATTAAGAAACGGGTGTTTTTCATGAGGAAAAACGGTCATATCCACTTTTCCACGTTGATCTAGCTCTACCTTACCCCAAACATGGTGGCTACCACTAAGGCCTTTTTCCCAAAGAGAATAAGCCCTATCCATTGAATAATTATTTATTAAAAATACCCGTGGTTTCATTTATTATACCAAAAATTATTTCTAGAAAATTAAAAATGTCAAGCATTAAAGTATTTACTACAATTCCAATGGTAAATTGAAAAAAAGGACGTATTTATTACTCTGAATTAATATTATAGATTTAGTTACTTGTCAAAAGTGGCAAAACTTCGGTGTATTGTATTTCTGATAGTTTGTTGATCACCTCTTTTTTTACCTGTTCAAAAGCGAGTTTATTCGCTTCTATTATAGGCTCTGCTGGTGGGATTTCTTCTCTCAACCAATCCACTTGCTTGCCATGCTTCCAAAATCTAAAGCAAAGATGAGGGCCTGTTGCCAAACCGGTACTTCCTACATATCCGATTATTTGACCTTGTTTTACTCGCGAGCCTTTTTTAATGCCATTCCCTATTTTGGACATGTGAAGGTATTGGGTGGTATAAGTACCATTGTGCCTGATTTTGACAAAATTTCCATTTCCTCCTCTGTAGGTTGCTTCCAGAACTGTACCGTCTCCTACAGAACGAATTTCTGTTCCTCTAGGGGCGGCATAGTCAGTGCCCAAATGTGCTTTGTACCTTTTTTGTACTGGATGAAATCTACTCAAACTATAACGTGAGCTGATTCTTGAAAATTTCAAAGGATCTCTTAGGAAAGCTTTTTTAAGACTGTTTCCTTTTTCATCAAAATAAGAAATTATTCCATTTTGTTCAAAAGGAATGGCGTGATAAACCTGGCCCATATGCTCAAAGTATGCCGCTTCTATGTCTTCAATGCCAACAATTTGATCCTCTACTACCTGCTCTTTAAAAATGACCTTGAATTTATCGTCTTTCTGTAATCTCTGAAAATCTACTACCCAACCGTATAGGTCAGCAAATTGATCAATTAGGTCTGGCGTTAGGCCTAGCTCAGTCATGTTTACATAGAGGGAGGAAGAGATGGTACCACCTATTTCCCTATTGTTGATTTCCATCGGCTTGTTCTCTTTGTAAATAGCCGGTTGGCCAAGATTAAAGACTACAAACTCAGTTCTATTGGGTTCATAAATAAAAAATTGGGCCTGAGAAGAATCTTTTGGTGTCAGGACAGTGTATTTTTTATTGAAAGCTATTTTTTTTACGTCGAAAATAGATTTGGACTTTTTTGCAATTTCATCGATGATCTGGTAAGGTACATTAAATGGAGCCAAGAGTGTGGACAAGGTTTGGTTACGTTCAACAACTCCTTCTATAATGTCCAAATCGTCCACATTGATGCCATATAGTAAGTTTTCTTCAACTGGAATAATTTCTGTGGCTACTATTTCTGAAGCTTCCTTTTCTTGGACTAGAGAATCATTTCCGCTATAAATCCAAAAAACGATGCAGATAATGAATAATAATCCTCCGATAGTCCAATAATTTCTCATAAAATCTAGGGTAAGTAATGTTTTTTTGGCTAATTTAAGTTGGTCGTCTTGATAAATTGCAATGAAATTTTAACAGACCATGCGAATATACGTTTTTTTCCAACAACAACTACATTGTATTTCTTCGTTTTAACGTCATTAACCTTAAATGTATTGCTTTATCTTGAGCTTAAAAATAGCAATCTCTGGTCTGAATCATTATCTTTGGCGATTATTTGCAAATAAAAATCTAATTCAATGCTTAGAACACATACTTGTGGAGAACTCCGTCTGGAGGATTTGGATAAAAAAGTGAAACTTTCCGGATGGGTGCAGAGGGTAAGGAATAAGGGAGGATTAGTATGGGTAGACTTAAGGGACCGATATGGAATTACCCAACTGATTTTTGAAGAAGGAGAAGTCGCCCCGGAACTACTAAAAACAGCAACATCCTTAGGACGTGAGTTTGTCGTTCAGGCAGAAGGTACAGTGATTGAACGAACTTCTAAAAACGACAAAATCCCCACTGGAGCGATTGAAATTCGCGTCAATGGACTGAATATATTGAACAAAGCCAAAGTGCCTCCTTTTATCATCGAAGACGAAACTGATGGAGGAGAGGAACTGAGAATGAAGTATCGGTACCTGGACTTGAGAAGAAATGTAGTCCGAGAGAAACTGCAGCTAAGGCATCGAATGATGCAGGAAACCAGAAAATACATGGATCAAAATGAGTTCATGGAAGTTGAAACGCCTGTGTTGATCAAGTCTACGCCTGAAGGTGCTAGAGATTTTGTAGTCCCTAGTCGTGTTCATGCAGGTGAGTTTTATGCCTTGCCTCAATCTCCACAGACCTTTAAGCAACTATTGATGGTCAGTGGTTTTGATAGGTATTTTCAAATTGTCAAGTGCTTTAGGGATGAAGACTTAAGGGCAGACAGGCAGCCTGAGTTTACCCAAATAGATTGCGAAATGTCATTTGTAGACCAAGAGGATATTTTGGAAGTATTTGAAGGACTTACCCGTCACCTTTTTAAAGAAGTAAAAGGGATGGAATTGGGGAACATCGAACGCATGACTTATGATGAAGCGATGCGCCTTTATGGCAATGACAAACCGGATATCCGATTCGGAATGCCCTTTGTTGAGCTCAGCGACTTGGTTCAAGGAAAAGGTTTCAGTATTTTTGATGATGCTGAACTGGTGCTTGGAATCAATGCAAAAGGAGCGGCTGAATATACAAGGAAACAGTTGGATGCCCTTACCAATTGGGTGAGAAGACCTCAGATAGGAGCCAAAGGATTGGTTTATGTAAAATGCAATGCGGATGGTACTTTCAAGTCAACGGTTGATAAATTCTACGGTCAGGAAGACTTAAAAGCATGGGCCGAAAAAGCTGGTGCTTCTGCAGGAGACTTAATATTGTTGCTTTCTGGAACTGAAAAAGAAACCAGAAAGCAAATGTCTGAATTAAGGCTCAAAATGGGTGATGAATTGGGATTGAGAGACAAATCAGTCTACAAGCCTCTATGGGTATTGGATTTTCCATTGCTGGAGTGGGATGAGGAAACTTCAAGGTACCATGCCATGCACCATCCATTTACTTCTCCTAAAAAGGAGGACATGGAATTGTTAGACAAAGATCCAGGAAAAGTACGCGCCAATGCCTATGATTTGGTAATTAACGGTGTAGAAATTGGGGGTGGTTCCATTAGAATTCATGACAAGGAAACCCAACAGTTAATGTTCAAACACCTTGGATTTAGTGATGAAGACGCACAATCTCAATTTGGATTTCTTATGGAGGCATTCGAATATGGAGCACCTCCACATGGCGGTATTGCTTTTGGTTTTGACAGGCTATGTGCCATTTTTGGAGGAACAGATTCTATTAGAGATTATATAGCATTCCCAAAAAACAATGCGGGAAGGGATGTAATGATCAATTCGCCAAGTGGTATTTCTGAAGAGCAATTGGTTGAGTTGTCTTTAAATATTAAGGAAAAAGAAAAGGAAAAATAGTTTTGCCTTGGTGACTTATTTAACCTGTATTAGGTGACTCCTTATCCCCATCACGATAAGGAGTTGGCCTAGGATATAAGTACTCATAATCAAGAGGTCACCGTCCACAATAGGATGAAAAAAACGATCCAATGCCAACAAGCTGTCTGAAATAAAGAAAAGAAAGGCTCCTAGGAAAAGTTGCCAAAAGCTCGAATTATTGGTTCTTCCAAATCTTTCTCTGGCCATTGTTACCATCATGACAATGGCCATTATATATATGATAACTGGGATTTTTAGCTCGTTTAATTGAGAGTGAATCAGAAAATAAATTAGCGCAGCTACTATGTATAATGGAAGATTAAAAACAAACATTTTTATGAAATTCACTTTAAAAAGATTTAAAGTGTGATTTTGAGTCAGTTTGAAAGCCACTATATAGCAAATGTGGGTCATAAAGAAGGCGCCTAACCCAAATAGAAACAAGCTTTCATCTAAAAGCAAAACATCTCCCAAGAAAGAAAAAAATAGCCCGGCCGAAACGGTTATTCTCAACAAACTACCATTAATTAATTTTGTGATTTGTAAAAAATAAAGCAATAAAGCAATCATTATCACCGGCTTGGTAAAGTACCTGTAACTGCTCTCAGCGTTAACGATCATCGCTATATCTGCCAGCGCGGCAAATAGGAACAGGTACAGCCATAAGATTTCTTGTTTGCGCATTTCTTGAAATTTAGTATTTTTTATTTCTGCTTAAATCCGAACCAATCAAGGAGTTACATAGTTATTGTTTAAATAAAATGTAAGTCATGCGGAATGGAATTAATCCATAGGCTTTCAAGGATGGGGGTGGAAACTGCAATGAAGTATATGGGTTTGAAAAGATTTTATTAAGAGTGAAACAGCTAACCTATTCCGAGTTGAAAGTTCAAGTTAATGAGTTTATATGAAAAAAATCAATAAAGTTCTTTCAGTTTTATTGGGGAGAAGATTTCTATGATTAGGGAGTTAGGACTTATTTCAAATGCCTTTCCGAAACAAATAGAAGGAAAATGGCTTTAATGAAACATTCATTAAGTCGTTATTAAAAAAACAACTTTTTATTTTTTTTCTAACCAAATCTCCACTTGAAACAAAAAAATCCCTTGTAAATTCTAATGTTAGCGATTTGTTAATTAATTTTACTGTTTGAAATGAAAACTTAATATGTAGCTGTAATTATAGCGCTGTTTAAAGTTTATATTTGTACCCGTTATAGCCAACCCATCTTTTGATTCTATTATTTATTTATACCTATTAAATGTTTTAAAATGAGGCAACTATTACAAATGAAAATGCTTGTTGTGCTCCTAACGTTTCTAGCCGTTGGAAGCAGTTTTGGGCAGGTTACCACCAGTTCCGTTCAAGGATCGGTTCTGGACAATGAGGGGGAAGCACTTATAGGTGCTACTGTAAAAGCTACTCACGAGCCATCAGGGTCGGTGTATGGCGCTGTAACCAATGTTGATGGTAGATTCAATCTACCCAATTTAAGAGTTGGTGGACCGTATTCAATTGAAATTAATTATTTGGGTTTTGAATCTCAGGTCTTTACAGGGATTGTATTAAAGTTGGGAGAAACCTATAATCTCAATGCAGCATTATCAGATGGGGACACTGAGCTGACAGAATTTGTAGTGGAGGGGGAGAGAGGTTCAGATTTTACCTCCAACAGAACAGGTACTGCTACCAATATTTCAAATGAACAATTAAAAAACCTCCCGCAAATCAATAGGAGTGTACTTGAATTTACCAGATTGACCCCACAGGCAAGTGGTAATTCTTTTGCAGGAAGAGATGCCAGGTACAATAACCTTCAAATTGATGGTGCCAATTTTAACAATGGCTTTGGCCTAAGTGGTGATCCACTTCCAGGAGGGAGTTCTCAACCGATTTCCCTTGATGCCATTGAAGAAATTACGGTAAATATCGCTCCCTATGATGTACTTCAAAGTGGGTTTACAGGAGCAGGTATTAATGCTGTAACGAGAAGTGGTACAAATACCTTCGAAGGTTCTGCCTATTATTTTCTAAAAAATCAATCCCTTCAGGGTAAACAAATTGGCGACAATGAATTGGAATCCGTAGACGCAGCAACCAATAACTTTGGATTTAGATTGGGTGGCCCAATCATCAAAAACAAACTATTTTTCTTTGTAAATGCTGAACGAGAAATACTTACAGGGGCAAATGCTTCAGGGGTTAATCTTTGGAGACCATCAGAAGATGGAATCGCCGATCCTGAAAACAATATCGCCAGACCTACACGTACAGACTTAGACGCAGTTCAAAATCACCTTATCAACCAATGGGGATACGATCCAGGTAGGTATGAAGGATATGCTAACGAAGCAGAGCAAGCCAGTACAAAATTGCTAGCAAGAATAGATTGGAACATCAACGATAAGAATAAACTTGCAGTAAGGTACAATCAAGTAATTGGTACATCCAATCAACTTGCCAATGCCACCTCTGGTCCTCGGCCAAGAGCACCATGGCCAAATGGCGCCAGAGTAAGCCAGAATGCCATTACTTTTGAGAATGGGAATTATGGTTTTGAAAATTCTGTAAGGTCCATTACTGCCGAATTGAACAGCTATATCAACACAAACTGGTCCAATCAGTTATTGGCCACTTATTCAAAAATTCAAGACAAAAGAACTTCTCCATCTGATCAACTTTTTCCATTTGTTGACATCTGGGACGGGGGAGGATTGATAGCGGATAAGGATGGGAATATGGTGAAGGACAAAGGTTCTATGAATTATATATCCTTTGGTACAGAATTGTTTACCTACAATAATGACGTTGTTAACAATAACTATTCCATCATCAATAACCTGAATTATGTAGAAGGCAAACATAACATCACAATGGGTGCTGCCTTTGAACTTCAGAATTTTGGCAATAGCTATACCAGAATGGGGACCTCCTATTACCGCTATGCTTCTGTAGCAGATTTCCTTTCTACAGGTACCGCCAATGAAGTCGCTCCTACTATGTTTGGATTGACTTATCCATACGCAGGAAAGGACACTTATTCAACGGTTAATTTTGGTTTGGCTTCGCTTTATGCTCAGGACAAATATTCAGTAAACAATGACCTTAGCATTACCTTTGGCCTTCGTGCAGAACTTCCAATTTACCTTAATGAATTAACAGCCAATCCTTCTATCAATGAGATTACATTGACCAATCAGTTTGGGATGCCTACCAATTACAATTCAGGAATGTGGCCAAAATCAAAATTGATGGTATCTCCACGATTTGGTTTTAACTACGATGTATTTGGAGACCGTTCCCTTACCTTAAGAGGAGGTACTGGCGTGTTCTCAGGAAGAATTCCATTTGTATGGTTGACCAATATGCCTACCAATGCTGGGGTAATTCAGAATAACGTGGAGCCAGGAAGCTATGAGCAAGTGGAAGGTTGGATTGATAATATTACTTTCCAACCAGAACGTTACCATTATGTAGAGAATGTACCACAAGGAGCCGAAGACGTGTTTATCTCTTCTCCAACTGAAGGAGCTCCAGGTTCTTTTGCCTTGGTTGATCCCGATTTTAAGATGCCTATGGTTTGGAGGTCTAGTTTTGGACTGGATTATCAAATCCCAAATACACCTTTGTTGTTGACATCTGATTTCTTGTATACCAAGGACATCAATGCGGTCTTCCAATATGGAGCCAACAGAATCAGGTCTAACAATACCATGAACTATGGGGCAAGCAGTGCTCAAGGAGATTATGGTGATACCCGTGAAATATTTCTTCCTGGTCAAAGCACAGCCTATAACAGTGTGATGGGCGGAAATAACGCAACCGTGCTTTCCAATACCAATGTTAAAGGAAGAAGCTTTAGTGGAACAGTTGGCTTGTCAGTGCCTTATCACAGAGGCTTGAGTGCATCTTTGTACTATACTTATTCTTCTGCAAAGGATGTGACTGCAAACGCAGGTTCCAATGCTGGTTCCGCATGGGGCGCAAGTCCCACTATCAATAGTCCAAACGACCAAATGTTGCACATCTCAAATTTCGCTATCCCTCATCGAATAGTCGGAAGTGTGAGTTACAGGTTTGAATACGGAAATGCATTGGCAACTACTATCGGTATGTACTATAATGGTGCCCACCAAGGAAGGTACTCTTATGTTTATAGCAATGACTTGAATGGAGATGGCATTACAGGGGATCTGATTTACCTTCCTGAAAGTTCTTCTACCATGAATTTTGTTGACATTACGGACGATGAGGATGTAGTCTATACTGCTGAAGAGCAAAGGGCTGCCTTTGATGCTTATGTAGAGGAAAATGGCTTAAGCAAATACAGAGGCGGGTACCTGCCAAGAAATGCTTTCCTTAACCCTTGGTTAAATCGTTTTGACATCAGGGTATTGCAGGATGTTTCTCAAACATTCGGTAAGGTGAAAAACACCGTTCAATTGAGTGTAGATATTGTTAATTTAGGAAATTTGTTAAATAGTGATTGGGGAATCCAAGAGGATTTAAATGGTGCTGAAAACTTGCTTTCAAGAGCTGGTTCAGTAAGTCCAACTCCTGATTTTAACCTCAATACGGTTTCATCTAATCTTCCAACTACTCCTTTCAGAAATGCCAGTGGTTTTGGAACCACCTGGAGCATGCAGGTAGGTTTAAGGTATTTGTTTTAAGAGAGAAAATATAATTGTTTTTTTTGAGAAGGCTGCCCATTTGGGTGGCCTTTTTTTGTTATGACCTCAAGACTTGGTTTATCCCAAAATGTCCACTAACCATACTTTCATGTGGAGAATTCTCCAGATCTCTCAATAGGAGCTGTACGGGCGATTATGAATATAATAGCATCATTTAAGATGGATTTATGGCGTTTTAAAGGAATGATTCAATTCTCCTGCCATTAATGGCTTAGTTTTACCTCTTAAATTTTATTGTTTCTTTGCTATTGAAATTTAGTTTACTTTAACTTTACAATTGTTGGGAATTGCATTAGAAAAACAGCTAGGTTTTCAATAAAATACAACCCTATTTTATTGACAATAATTAATAACGCATAGAGTTCTGCCTTCGATTGATTCACATTTTATAGCATACTTATAGGTACAACAATACTTTAGTTCTAGAATGAAAAACCAAACTAAAATCATTTTGATTGTAATTATCCTATTGGTGATAGGATTTATGTTTTTTTATCCAAGAATGGATATGCTCACTGAAAAGGAAACCTCAACGGCCAATGTTGCAGCAGTACCCAAAACCAGCATAACTGTAGAGGCAATTGAATTAAAAGAAGAACGTCTTGAGACAAACTTGAACATTACTGGTTCTCTGATTCCAAATGAAATAGTAAACTTGAGGCCTGAAGTTGCTGGTTTGGTAGAAAAAATTTCTTTTCAGGAGGGTGAGTTTGTGAAAAAAGGAACGCCCTTATTGTATTTGAATGATGATGAATTAAAAGCTCAATTCGATAGACTTGTATACACTAAGAAGCTTTACGAAAGTCAGGAAAGTAGGCAAAAACAATTGTTAACGAAAGAGGCCATAAGTCAAGAGGAATATGATATTGTATTGAACCAGTACAATACCAACCTTGCAGATTTGCGCTTGATAGAAGCGCAACTAAATAAAATGATTATTAAAGCTCCCTTTGATGGAGAACTAGGATTTAGGCAGATTTCAGAAGGGAGTGTAATAGGAACCACAGACCTGATTGCCACCATTGTGAATGTGAACCCTATAAAAATTGAGTTCTCCATTCCAGAGCGTTACTCCAACGACATCAAGGTGGGATCAGTTATTTATTTCCGTTCTAATGTTGGTATTGCTGAAGCAGAAGGCCAGGTCTATGCCATCGAGCCAAATATAGATGCCGAGACCCGAACCCTCAAAATCCGAGCAAAAAGTGCGAATAACGAAAAGAAGTTTTTACCAGGTATGTTTGTCAGGGTACGGTTGGTATTGAAAGAAGTGGAAGATGCTATTCTTGTTCCTTCCGAATCCGTCATTCCGGAATTGGAAGGCTACAAGGTATTTATTTCAAACAACGGAATAGTAGCGTCTAGAAAAGTGGTGATCGGACAACGTACCGACACTAGGGTGCAGTTATTGGATGGGGTTAAACCCGGAGAACTGGTGTTGACCACAGGGGTTTTACAAGCAAGGGATGGAATGTCCGTGGAAGTTAATTTAACGAACTGATAGAACAATATGTCAAGTTTATCTACCATCAGTATTCGCAGGCCAGTATTGTCTATAGTGATGTCCATTACTATATTGATATTTGGGATTATTGGAATTTCCTTTTTAGGTATTCGTGAATTTCCTAGTGTTGATCCTCCAGTAGTCAATGTGAGAACGACTTATGTGGGTGCCAATGCAGATGTTATTGAAGCGCAAATCACTGAACCACTTGAGGAAGCCATAAATGGTATCTCTGGTATAAAGTCTTTGTCGTCTATAAGCAACGATGGGAATAGCAGCATCACTGTAGAATTTGAAATTGGAGCAGACATGGAAGCTGCTGCGAACGACGTTCGTGACAAGGTTTCCAGAGCTCAAAGGAACTTGCCTCCAGATACAGATCCTCCGATCGTTTCTAAACAGGATGCGGATACACAACCGATTGTCTTTTTAAATGTTCAGAGTAATGAAAGAAGCCTATTGGAGATTTCTGATATAGCTACTAATATTTTTAAGGAACGGCTTCAGACCATCAGTGGGGTAAGTGAGATTCGAATCTGGGGAGAGAAAGAATATGCAATGCGGCTGAGAATGGATCCTCTCAGGATGGCTTCTTACGGAATAACGCCTCTGGATATACTTAATAAAGTACAAAGTGAGAATGTTGAGCTTCCCACCGGTAGGATTGAGGGGGAGTCTATTGAATTATCAGTACGAACCAGAAGCCGCATGAGTACGCCTGAGGAATTCAATCGCTTGATTATTAAAGAAGAATCAAACAATGTGGTTCGTTTTCAGGACGTGGGAAGGGCTGAATTGGCACCCTTGAATGAAAGGACAGTACTTAAAAGAGATGGTATACCAATGGTGGGGGTTGCTTTAGTGCCTTTGCCAGGATCGAATAGCATTGAGATCATTGATGAGTTTTACCGCCGCCTGGAATTTATTAAAAAAGACCTTCCGGAAGACATTGAGCTCGGGATAGGTTTTGATACCACCAAATACATTAGAAATTCTATAAGCGAAGTGCAGCAAACCATTTTTGTAGCCTTCCTGCTTGTAGTGCTTATTATTTTTCTCTTCCTAAGAGATTGGCGGACTACATTTATTCCTGTCCTTACTATTCCTATTAGTCTAATAGGGGTCTTTTTTATCATGTACATGGCTGGCTTTTCTATCAATGTACTGACCTTATTGGGAATCGTATTGTCAATAGGACTGGTAGTGGATGATGCCATTGTAGTTTTAGAAAATATTTATACCAAAATAGAAAATGGAGAAGATCCGGAAACAGCAGCTGAAAAGGGTTCTGAGGAAATCTTCTTTGCGGTTATCGCCACTACCGTAGCATTAGCAGCCGTATTTTTACCTGTAATATTTCTTACGGGCACTACAGGCAGGCTTTTCCGAGAGTTTGGTGTAGTGGTAGCAGGAGCAGTTATTATATCCTCTTTTGTTGCCCTTACGATGACGCCAATGCTGAGTTCCAAACTACTGAAAAGAAGAGAGCGACACAATTGGCTTTACACCAAGACAGAGCCATTCTTTCTGTGGTTAAACCGGATTTATGTTGAGACCCTTCAATCTTTTATGAAAATAAGGTGGATGTCCTTCGTCCTTATAGGTGTGATGGGAATTGGTACTTATTATCTTTTCAATGAGATTCCTTCAGAATTGGCGCCTTTAGAAGATAGAGGGCAGATAAGGATCAACATGGCAGGGCCGGAAGGTGCCACCTTTGGGTACATGGACCGGGTCATTGATAAAATGACAGAGGAGTTGTCTGCCATTATTCCTGCGGAGGAAAGAGCAGGTTTAATTTCGGTTACCTCACCAGGATATGGCACCTCAAGTACCAATTCAGGATTTATAAGAATGATTTTAAACGATGCGACGCTAAGGAATAGGAGCCAGCAAGAGATTTTTGATGATATAGCGGTCTATTTAAAAAATGAAACATCTGTCAGGGCTTTTGGTGCTCAGGAGCCTTCCATAGGTGATCGAAGGGCTGGTTTGCCTATTCAATATGTCATCCAATCTCAAACCTTGAAAAAATTGAAGGATGTCATACCTGTTTTCATGGAGAGGATGGCTGAAAGTCCAGTATTTACCTTTCCTGATGTCAACTTGAAATTTACGAAGCCTGAATTAGAAATCGAGATTGACAGAGAAAAAGCGAGAAACATTGGTGTATCTGTACAAGAGATTGCCAGGACACTTCAATTAAGTTATTCTGGTCAGCGCTTCGATTATTTCATCATGAATGGCAAGCAGTATCAGGTGGTGGGAGAAATGCAACTTGAGGATAGAAACGAACCTGTAAACCTTAGGATGCTTTATGTAAAAGGTGAAAATGGGCAATTGATCCAAATGGACAACGTGGTAAAAATTTCCGAAAGAAGTACACCACCACAGCTCTATCGTTACAATAGGTTTGTGAGTGCTACCGTTCAGGCAGGACTGGCACCTGGTGAGACAGTAGGAACAGGATTGGCAGAAATGGATCGCATTGCCGCAGAGGTGCTCGATGAAACGTATACAACAGATGTGGCAGGGCTCTCAAAAGAATACAGAGACAGCTCTAGCAGTTTGGTCTTTGCTTTTGTATTTGCACTGATTTTGATTTACCTGGTTTTATCGGCTCAATTTGAAAGTTTCATGGATCCCTTAACCATCATGTTTACTGTCCCATTGGCTATTTTCGGGGCCTTATTGTCCTTGTGGTTGTTTGATTTCACGCTAAACGTTTTTAGCCAGATTGGTATCATTATGCTGATTGGTCTGGTTACAAAAAATGGGATTTTGATCGTAGAGTTTGCCAACCAACGCAAGGCACAAGGGTTTTCGATAGAAGAGGCCATTGAAGGAGCCGCCGCTGCTAGATTTAGACCAATTTTAATGACCAGTCTGTCTACAATTTTGGGAATTCTGCCAATTGCCCTTGCCCTCGGTGCAGGCTCTGAAGGAAGGGTGCCGATGGGGGTGGCTGTAGTGGGAGGTATGTTACTGGCCACAGCCCTTACCTTATTTATTATTCCTGGGATTTATACTTATTTGACATCAAAACAAGGAAGATTAGCAAGAGTTTAATATGAAAAAATTTTTATTGCTAGGTTTGGTGATGGTAATCTCCTGTAGCATTTACGCACAGCAGGAAGAGGCATTGTCTTTTGAAAAGGCCGTTGAAATTGGTTTAGAGAACAATTTTGATGTTAAAATAGCTACCAATCAGGTCTTATTGGCTGAAAATGAAAAAAAGCAGGCAGGTAGTCTTCTGATGCCAGTGCTTGATCTAAACAATACGAGAATTTATAGAAAGGAGGATACTGAGCAGGCTTTTGTAAGTGATCCGGAAAATCCCAGGATCATTCCGAATGCTCAAACCAGAAATAACAACTATAGCCTGGTCGCCATCTATGGCTTTCGGGCGGATGCAGTTGTTGCCATGCAGCGATTAGGCAAGCTGACTGAAGTAACGGAACTGGAAGCAAAAGTGGTGATAGAAAATACAGTAGCGTCTATAGCTACTACCTATTACAGGCTGGTTTTGGAGCAGCAACGCTATGAGGTGCTTGAGCATACCCTTAAACTGTCAGATGAAAGACTAGAAATAGCCAAAGCACAATACGAATTTGGACGCGCATCCAAAAGAGATTTCTTGGCTGCTCAGGTAGATTATAATGCAGATCTTACGGCGCTGGTTTCTCAAGAGCAGGTAATTCAAAATTCCAGGATAAACCTAAACGAATTGTTAGCTGTAAGGCCTGAAAAGGATTTTGTTGTAAAGGATACCATCATTATTAAGGAATCACTTTCGATAGAGGCATTAAGAGAGAGCGCATTCGACCAGAACAAAACTTTTTTGGCAACCCAGAGAATGGAAAATGTTGCCTACCTGCAATTGAAAGAATTAAGAGCTCAACGGTTACCCACTATTACCTTGAATGGTTCTTATATTGACAATACCTTGAATTCTGATGCTGGCTTTTTATTAAGCAATCAACAGCAAGGGATAAACCTGGGCGCTACCATAAGTTTAAATCTATTTAGCGGTTTGTCGCTTAACCGACGGATTCAGGCAGCAAAAATACAGATCAATAATCAAAAGCATTTGATGGAGCAATATCAGAATCAAATGCTGTCAGATTTACAGCGCACCTTCAATACCTATGAAAATAGTAAAAGGCTTTTGGAGATCGAAAGAAAAAACTATGAAGTAGCTGTAGAGAGTTCTGATATCACTTTGGACAGGTTCCGTTTGGGCATTACCAATTACCTTGAGTTTAGAGATGCACAAGTAAGTAGGCTCCAAGCTGAGAGTAGATTGATAGAATCTCTTTATACGATTAAGGAAAATGAAATAGAGCTCATGCGGCTTTCTGGTAAGATTTATTTTGCTGATAGGGGTATGTAAGGGCAATATAAATTGTTAATTACCTCATTTGTCATTAACATTTTGGGAAGCTAATTTTGGTATATTAAGGATAAAAGACTATAATTGAGGTCACCAAAGCAGGATTAGAGCGCCCTCTCTATGTCAAAAACCAATATTTATTACTTTTTCTTGATCGTTTTTGCCTTTGCATTGATTTCCTGCAAGCCAAAAGAAGATGAAAAGAAAGCACCAAAATATTGGGAATTTCCCGCAGAATTAGACTTTGACGCCATAAAAAAACGAGGCTTTATAAGGGCCGTAGTAGACAATTCTTCTACAAGCTATTATATCTACAGAGGCAGAACAATGGGCTATGAGTTTGAATTGCTCAGAAATCTAGCCAATCAATTAGGAGTTAACCTAAGATTAATCGTAAGACATGACCTGGAAGATGCTTTTCGCTTATTGAACAAAGGGAAAGCAGATATTGTAGCCATCAACTTTGAGGTAAATGAGGAGCGAAAGAAATTTGCCAACTTTACCGACCCCGTCAATACCATGAAAACAGTAGTGGTTCAGCGGAAAGACAATTCTCATGTGGATAGTTTGTCTCAGCTTTCTAACAAGAAAGTATTTATTAAAAAAGGAACCATTTACAAGGAGCGACTTATTGCACTCAGTGATTCCCTTTCCTTATCTCTTTCCATAGAAGAAATAAACACTAGTCTTGAAGACCTTATCACGCAAGTGATTCAGGAAGAAATCGACTATACAGTAGTTGACAATGATATTGCTTTGGTGAATGCTACCTACAATGATGTATTAGACGTTAACCTTATGGTCAGTCAGCCAAATCCTGTTTCATGGGCTATACGTAAAAATGCCCCTCAGCTTGGAACCAAAATCAATGAATGGATTGAAAGAATTGATAGGACTGGTTATAAAGCCATATTGTATCATAAATATTTTTTGAACAAGAAAAACAGTTACCACAGGTCCTCTTCAGCCTTTTCTTCTGTCTCGGGAGATAGAATTTCTGCCTACGATGACATTATCAAAGAAGGCGCAAATGACCTGGGTTGGGATTGGAGGTTGTTGGCAGCACTTGTTTATAAAGAAAGTCGCTTTAATCACTCTGCTGTATCTTACGCAGGAGCTGTAGGATTACTTCAGCTCATGCCAGTAACCTTACAACGATTTGGAGTCAATGATCCAAATAACCCCAACGAAAGTCTAAAAGGTGGCGTGAATTACCTGAAATACTTGGATGGGTTTTGGCTTGAGCGGGTACCTGATAACAACCAACGGATAAAGTTTATTTTGGCGTCCTATAATGTTGGGCATGGGCACGTACAGGATGCCTGGCGATTGGCTTATAAATATGGTAAAGACAATAAAAGATGGGAAAATGTAGCCTATTACCTGGAGAGGAAATCAAAACCTGAAGTGTATCGTGACCCTTGGGTAAAAAGCGGCTATGCCAAAGGCCATGTTACGGTGAGGTATGTTCGCGAAGTGTACGGTTTGTATGAATCTTACAAGGTGTTGGTAGACTCTTAAGGATTGGGAATCATGTCTGCCATGATTTTAGCGGACAATAAGCACAAAGGAATTCCACCACCTGGATGTACACTGCCACCACAAAAATAGAGCTTGTCTATTGCTGAGCTATAATTCGGATGCCTTAAAAAAGCAGCATACTTGTTGTTTGAACTGTTGCCGTATAAAGCGCCATTGGCAGAAGAGGTTTTGGTTTCAATACCTATGGGATCCAGAATTTGCTCCACTTCGATTAAGGGCTCAATGTCAGTATTTAGGGTGGCATTGATTTTTTTGACAATGAATTCCTTTGCTTTAGTTTTTAATTTATCCCAGTCCTGACCTTGGTTGTTGGGGACGTTTATCATTGTAAACCAGTTCATGGAGCCTTCAGGGGCATCGTCTTTTTTATGGATTGATGTGATATTAATATAAACCGTTGGATCTTCGTACAAGTCTTTTTTCTCGAAGATGGCCTTGAATTCCTTTTCATAATTGTTGCTGAAAAGTATATTGTGGAGTTCCAGTTCTGGGAAGTTTTTTTTTATCCCCCAGTAGAATATCAAAGCTGAGCTGGATTTGGGTTGCTTTAAAAGCCTTTTTGGTTGCTTTTCTTCTTTTAGGATAGTCTTATAAGCAGTAACCATGTCCATGTTATTGATCACCAAATCGTAATAATAGGTTTTTCCTCCTGCTATTACTCCTTTTGCTATTTTGTTCTTAACCAGAATTCTTTCTACAGGTTGACTAAAATGAAATTGGACACCTAGCTCTTTGGATAGATTGAACAGACTTGTGGTAATGTCATGCATCCCTTTGACAGGGAAAAAAGCTCCCTTATTGAATTCCAGATGTGGGATAATGTTTAAAGTGGCTGGGGTTTGAAATGGGTTTGATCCGTTATAGGTGGCATATCGGTTAAATAACTGTACAAGTTTGGGATGTTTAAATTGTTGTGCATTGGCCTTATTCATCGTCTTGAAAAGTCCTAGCTTGCCCATTCTCAAATAGGAACGCAAGGCCTTTTTATTGAACCAAGTGCTCCATTTGTGCAAAGACTTATGCATGAACAAAGGGGCGAGGTGTCGGTAGATATAGGCTGAATTACTCAGCGCTTTTTTGATGTTTTCGGGTGATTCCCCAAGTTGGTTTTTTACCTCCTCAGCGAATTTATCCACTTCAGCATAAGCACTTAATTTTGTGCCGTCCTCCCAGAAATAATTACAATTGATCTCAAGTCTTTTGTATTGGAAATAGTCTTCTGTTTTTTTACTCGCCAACTCAAATAATTCCTCAACTTGTTCCGGCAGCGTAAATAGAGAAGGGCCAGCATCAAAACGATAACCGTTCATGGTAATTTCGGATAATTTACCTCCTGGATATGTGTTCGCCTCAAATACAGTGACCTGATACCCTTTTATAGACAATCGAATAGCTGCTGCCAATCCAGCAATGCCTGAACCTACTATTATAACCTTCTTTTCCATGGATTTAAATCAAATTAGATCTTCTATTAAATCTATCGGTGATCGGAAGAGATCCAATTTATAAGAAATACTGTTCCTTAACAAATGATGTAACCAACTTGATAGAAGGGCTTTTTGTTAGCCGATTTCAGGTTTTTTTGAGAATTAATCCAGCATTTCGTCAACTACCCCGAACTGGCTACTCCCTTATTAATCTATCGTTTTCAAGATTTTCCAGTTAGGAGCCATAAATAAGGACTAAATTTCAGTAGCTGTTGGTGCCGCTACCCATTCTTTAAAAGATTGTTCGATTGCTTCAGCAAAAACCTTAGCTTCTTGAGCACCACTTATTCCGTACTTACGGTTGAAAACAAAGAAGGGGACTCCTTGGATTCCGATTTGTTTGGATTCCATGATGTCTCTTTTGACTTCGTCAGTATAATTATCGCTATGTAATGTATCGGATACATTGGATAGTCCTATTTCATTGGCTAGCTCAATTAATGTGGGAATGTCATCTATATTTTTTCCCTCTATAAAGTAGGCATTAAGTAATCGCTCTTTGGTTTCCAATTGTAACCCCTGTGTTAAAGCAAGTTGTAGGAGCCTATGACTTCTAAAGGTGTTGGCCACTACAGCGTGGTCCATTTGGTAATCAAGGCCCTCGATAGCGGCTTGTTGCGTGACATAAGCCGTCATCTCTTCTGCCTTTGCTAGCGAAACACCTTTACTTTCGGAAAGGTATTGAACCACCGTTTTATTTGTGTCAGTCTCAATTTCAGGGTTTAACTGGAAACTTCGATAAATGACCTCGATTTGGTCTTTTTGATCGAAGTTAGCCAATGCATTTTCAAAACGTCGCTTGCCTATGTAACAAAATGGACAAACTATGTCACTCCAGATTTCTATTTTCATTGCTATATTGCTTATAAATTCTCTTTGATTCCCCAGAAATAATGGGTTACCAACAGTGCTGATAACAATTCACCAGGTACTTCGGTTCTAGTGTTTGAAATTATGTTTACCAGATGTTAATTATCTTCGTAAATTTATGGTTAATTGGGACAGTGAAATTTATTTTCTAGTCAGCTAACTTTTCTTGCAAGGTTTTTGATGTAACTAATAGTAACTTGATTTACACATTTTAAAAATTGTTAATAAAACCCCTATGTCAATATGAATCAGATCATTACTACAATTAAAAAATTGATAGAAGTTAGGGTAGATATTATAAAAGCCGAAATTGTCGACCAAATAAGTTCAGTCGTAGCAAGGGTTGCAGTCATTGTTTTGATCGTTTTATCTGCTTCGTTTATTTTGCTTTTTGGTAGTATTGCACTTGCTTTTTATTTTAGCGAATTATACGGAAGTACCTCAATCGGCTTTTTATTGTTAACAGGCATTTATTTAATAATATTTTTGTTTTTGGTATTTTTGAGAAATGCAATGTCATTTCAAAGTGTACTCAAAAATTCCCTTTACAAGTTTGTTTTCTTATTTAAAGACAGAAAAGACGGATGATGAAAGAAGATTTGTTAAAGCAGTCAAAAGAACTAGAGCAAACTTTGGAGAAGCAACTGCAGTTTTTAAGACAGGATTCTCAAGTATATCTTAAAGTTGGGGGTTTGGCCGTACTTGGAGGTATTCTTGCCGTATATTCAGTGAACCGTTTAAAAGGTAAGTCCAAAAAGAAGGTTGCCAAAAAGAAAAAGGGAGCAAAGAAAAAGGGCTACAGCTTTTTTGGGAACCTAAGAAGTAGGCTATTCTGGATGTTAGTAACCGTTGGGAAAGCAAAACTTATGGAAACCTTAATGGCTAAAGTGGTCGCAGAAGATGAACCGAAAAAATGACCTTCGCGCATTACTTTACGAGAAAAACAAGAAAGGAATGAAAAGCCTAGCCTTACTGATTGATCCAGAGAAGATTGACAAGCAACCATCACTGGATTTACTAAATGAACTTTCTCACGGTCTATTGATAGATTTCTTTTTTGTAGGGGGTAGCTTGGTAGAACCCAAGCGTCTTGATCAATGTTTGCGTAGACTTAAAGAGGTCACCCAAAGCAATGTTCCAATTGTTTTGTTTCCCGGTAGTGTAATGCAACTTTCAGAAGAAGCGGATGCTATTTTGTTTCTTTCCCTAATATCGGGTAGAAATCCAGATTTATTGATTGGTCAACACGTACTGGCTGCACCCACACTGTCTAAGAGCACAATTGAGGTTTTGCCTGTAGGGTACATGCTAATCAATGGGGGAGCAAGTACTAGCGTGGAATACATGAGCCAAACGATTCCAATTCCCCACAATAAGCCTGATATAGCAGTGGCCACGGCTTTGGCAGGCAACTTCTTAGGATTGCCCTTGTTTTATCTTGATGCTGGCTCAGGTGCAAGTCTCCCCGTCTCTAAGAAAATGATCAAGGCGGTAAGCAAAGAAGTGAAATGCCCATTATTGGTAGGGGGAGGCATACAATCCTTGGACCAAGCAAAAGAGGCATGGAAGGCTGGTGCGGATGTACTCGTTATTGGCAATGGGGCAGAAAAAAACCCCAGCTTGATCACTGAGGTTTTGCAATATGCTAAATTTTATAATTCATCATTGAACGTTAATTAACGATTCTCTACGTCTCATTTTTCCTGCGGGCAGTCCGTACATCATTTTAAACCTTCTACAGAAATAGGCAGTATCCTTGTATCCGACTTCTTTGCCAATGTCGCGTATACTCTTTTTCGTGGTTCTTAACAGTTCCACTGCTGCTTCCATTCTTTGGTACTCAATATAATCCTGAGGGTTAATACCTGTCAGCATTTTAAAGTACTGACCAACGTAATCTTCAGAAACATTGGCAACTTTTGCAAGCACTTTATTGGATAGGTCTCCACCAATGTTTTTCTTGATATAATTGAACATGTCTATCAAGCGGGGATCCTTGAAGTAGGTACTGTTGGTAGATAATTCTTCTACAAACAGTCTGTTTTTAAGGATATGACGAACCAATTCGACCACAAGTAATTCAGTATAGAGCTTTATTACTCTTTCCTTACCGGGGGTATTTTGTTCTGATTCCTTCACTACATCTTCAATGATGGAAGCGATCCGGTCATTAAACCTAATTACAAAAGCAGGTATGCCTAGGGAGTTAAAGAAATTGACAACATCGAATACCTTTGCTTCGAAAGTGACTGAGGTGATACAGTCATCTTCTAGGTTTTTTATGTTTTTGAAGCTGATAGTCTGAAGATATTTCTTTTTATTTTCTAAAAAATTATCATTGTTAGTCTCGTTCCTTTTAGTGACTGTACCGAAGGACACCCTAGTAGGTCGAGCTGCTGGAATAAATAAAATTTCTCCCTCGTTAACAGATTCTTGGTCCTCTCCAAAATTCAACGATCCTCGGTGAAGAAGGATGGCTGTATTTTCAGAATCTGTATAATCGGTGATGGTTACAGGTCGCTCAATTTTGAAGTTGTTTCCTTTAACGTACCTTACGCCAACCGACTCTATCACCTTATTGTAATATTCCATGATTAGTGCATTTAGAGTTATTTTTTGTAAAAGTATATTTTTTTTCTGATTTATTATGACATTTGGAGATAAAAAATTAGAATAAACTAAATTCCGATTTGAAAATTACTATATATTTTTAATTTTCTACTACTTATACAATTAGCTTAAAAGCTTTCTGGATATAATTATTTTTTGAATTTCTGAGGTCCCTTCATAGATTTGTGTGATTTTTGCGTCCCTCATCATTCGCTCAACGTGGTATTCTCGCACATAACCATAACCACCATGAATCTGTACCGCCTCAATTGTGGTTTTCATGGCTACCTTTGAAGAGTACAATTTGGCCATTGCACTCGATTTTACATAGGATTCATTTTTGTCTTTTTTTAAGGCAGCTTTATAACATAACAAGCGGGCGGCTTCTATTTCTGTATCCATGTCTGCCAGCTTAAATTGAATGGCTTGGTGTTCACTGATAGGTTTGCCGAAAGTCTTTCTTTCTTTGGCATATTTTACGGACAGATCCAATGCGCCAGCAGCGATACCAAGTGCCTGAGCAGCAATTCCAATACGTCCACCATTTAATGTCTCCATGGCAAATCTAAAACCAAAACCTTCCTCACCTATTCTGTTCTCTTTGGGAACCTTCATATCCGTAAACATCAAAGAGCAGGTATCAGAAGCCCGAATGCCCATTTTGTCTTCCTTTTTACCGACATCAAAACCTTTCCATCCTCTTTCAACTATGAATACTGATATTCCACGATGTTCTTTCTCTTTGTTGGTTTGGGCCACCACCAAGTAGAAATCAGCAGAAAAACCATTCGTTATCCAATTTTTTGTACCATTAATGAGGTAATGATCGCCTTTGTCAACGGCCGTAGTTTTTTGAGAGGTGGCATCAGATCCTGCTTCAGGTTCTGACAAGGCAAATGCACCGAGGCGTTTGCCAGAGGCCAGTGGGGTAAGGTATTTTTCTTTTTGCGCTTCTGTACCATATTTTTCCAAACCCCAACAAACAAGAGAGTTGTTTACAGACATGATGACACCAGCCGAGGCATCGACCTTAGATATCTCCTCCATCGCAATAACGTAAGAAAGGGTGTCCATCCCCCCTCCTCCAAATTCTGGAGGAACCATCATCCCCATAAAGCCCATTTCAGCCATTTTTGCAATCAATTCTTTAGGAAACTCCCCTTTGATGTCCCTTTCGATTACTTTTGGTAAAAGTTCTGCTTTGGCAAAGTCTGAAGCCGCTTCCTTTATGGCCAGTTGCTCTTCGTTCAGTTCAAAATCCATATTTCTGAATTAATTTAATGCTTCACAATGCGACAATAGTTGAATCCTTAGATAGATTTTCATTAGTCCCTACCAATAATAGTAGTTGAATTGATATTAATTAAATTTTTACCTAAACCATGGCTTATTGTGGAATTTTGCGATCATTCAAATCAATGAATTCCATTCCTTTTGGGTTTAGTGCCTAATAGATATACCCGAAAAATAAAAAAGGGGCAACGCTGCCCCTTTAATTAATTTAAAATAAGTTATTTCAACTAGTCCCTGTTACCGAAAAAGATGAACATATAATAAGCTAGAGTGGCCATTGAGGCCAATGCTGCAACTACATAAGTCATAGCAGCCCATTTCAATGCATCCTTGGACATGTCATATTCTTCAGGTGTTACTACGTTTCTCTGCTTAACCCATGCCAAAGCTCGGTTACTAGCATCAAATTCTACTGGTAGGGTTATAACACTGAAAAGTGTTAACATGCTATAAGCACCTACTACCACTACCCCTACGGCTTCGTAAGGCAGGCCAAATAAAGCTATTCCTCCAAAAAGGGAGGCAATCAATACCACGTTTAATATTTTACCACTTATGTTTTGAATAGGCACCAAGGTTGATCTCAGTTTCAACCAAGCGTAAGAATTTGCATGTTGTACCGCATGACCACATTCGTGGGCTGCCACAGCTGTAGCAGCAGCATTTCTGCCATAATAAACGTCAGTACTTAGATTTACTGTATTGTTCATTGGGTTGTAGTGATCAGATAACTGTCCTTCAACACAATTGACTTTTACGTTATGGATGTTGTGATCCGCTAGCATCAACTCCGCAATTTCTTTACCGGATAGATTGGCTTTTAAAGAAACCTGTGAGTACTTTTTAAACTTTTTCTTAAGCTTGTTACTAACAACATAGCCAAGAATTGCAAAAACAACTACAATTAGTATAATTCCCATTTTCTATTTTAATTACTTGATTTTTTCTTCTAAACGAATTTATACATTCAAGGTTACTTCCTTCTTCCTGAAAAGGTAAAGAAAGCTAATCCCACCCAGAATTAAAACAATCATGATCTGAGAGGTATGAACTAGCATCGCAAATATCTTGCCCTGCTCCTCTGATACACCATAGTAAAGTAGGATGAATGCAACCATTGCATGGAAGGTGCCTATGCCTCCTTGAACGGGGGCGATCATTCCTATGCTGCCCATTACCAACACCATCAAGACGGAAGTGGCTGATAATGTGTGGGTAGCAGGTATGGACAAGGCCATCCAATACATCATTAAAAAATAAATTATCCAAATTGAAAAAGTGACGACCCAAAATCCAACTTTATTTTCCATATGGATAAGTGTCTCTAAGCCACTGACAAATTGTCGTGCAAACTGACGAAGTTTGCCTAACCAGGCAGTCTTTTTGAATTTTTGATACGCAAATGCAACCAAAACCAACAAAATAAAAAAGAAGAAGAATGCCCAATAGAAGTATTCGACAACGAAAGCTGTGATTGCGTCGATAGAAACTAGATTATTAAAAATTTCAATAAAAATGCTTCCTTCTAGTAAGAAGGCCAAGGCAATAATAAATAGCATGAAAAGCATGTCTATTGTTCTTTCCAGGACCACTGTACCGAAGATTTTACCAAATTTGATAGGGTAGTTTTTTCTAACAGCTCCACACCTGGCCACTTCTCCAGCTCTCGGGAAAATTAGGTTGACTAAATTGCCAAACATTAAGGACCAGAAAATCGGGATTGTCTTTACGTGGATGGTTTCTTTGGTAGCAATTAAGTTCTTCCATCTCCAAGCCCTGAGCCAAAAGCCTAGCAAGCCAATAAACATGGCAGCGGAAAACCACAAAAGGTCCGTCCCCTTAAGCGCTTCTAAAATGACTTCGCTTTCAATATCTCGGTAGAGGTAATAAAAGATCAAAAGTGCCGCTAATAAGGGAACGATTGCTTGAAGGCTGTTGATTAACCGATTGCTCAAATCAATTTGTTTTGGCCATCAGGGAAAATTATAGTGGGTTTGTATTTTTTAGCTTCTTCAAAATCCATGCTTGCGTAGGAAATGATGATAACTACATCTCCAACTTGCGCTTTACGCGCTGCTGGGCCATTGAGACAGATTTGACCTGAATCCCGCTCTCCCTTGATGACATAGGTCTCAAGGCGTTCACCATTGTTGATGTTTACAATCTGAACTTTTTCATTTTCGATAATATTAGCTGCTTCCATTAAGGTCTCATCAATGGTGATGCTGCCTACATAATGAAGTTCTGCCTGGGTAATTTTTACCCGGTGAATTTTTGATTTTAATAACTGGATTTGCATGTCATTAGTTAGATGTGACTAGCACGAATGATAATATTGTCTATTAGTCGTACTTGTTCTATGTGTGCCGCGATACAAATGGCGAACGGTTTTCCGGGTAATGGGTTCTGGATGGGAGTGAAATTAATTGTTTCTACCATTTCCAGATACTCGGGGATTATGTTGTGAGGAGATAGAATTTCCTCAATGGCTTTGTCTTTAATGTTCAACCAATCTCCACCACTTAAAAGTTCATCCTTACATTTCGTTAAGGTTTTGTACAAGGTAGGTGCAGTTTCTCTACCTTCATTGCTGAGCCTTTGGTTTCTGGATGAAAGGGCTAATCCATCAGACTCTCTAATGGTTGGGACAACTTCTATTTTTATATCAAATGAAAGATCGCTCACTATTTTTTGAATGACGGTGACTTGCTGAAGATCTTTTTGGCCAAAAAAAGAAATGTCGGGTTTGAGAATATGGAATAGCTTGGAAACAACTACGGCTACACCGTTAAAGTGTCCAGGTCTAAACCTGCCCTCTAATACCTGTTCCATTGACCCAAAATCAAATTTCATCAATACTGGTTTAGGATAAATTTCCTTTTCGGAAGGCACAAAAACGACGTCTACACCTTCTTCTCTTAAAATGGCTAAATCAGCATCTAAGGTCCTTGGGTATTTCTGCAGGTCTTCGGAGTTATTAAATTGAATGGGGTTGACGAAAATGGACACAATGGTAAGATCCGTTTTCTTTTTAGACTGGCGGATCAATTCTAAATGACCACTGTGCAAAGCCCCCATAGTAGGGACAAGACCAATGGACTTATCAAGGCTTTTAAAACCCTTTAAGTGCTGTATTACAGAAGGTATCGTTTCGTGTATTTCCAAGGCCTGTTTTGAAATGGAATAGGAAAATAGGTGCAAAAGTATATTATTCTGAATAAAAACAATGGAAATTGCTGATTTTTTTGTAAATTTGTAGTCCCGTTATATCCCTTAATTAAACACACACGATATGTCTAAACTTCGTATCCTTTACGTAGCAAGCGAAATTAACCCATTTCTTCAAACTTCTGAAGTTGCTAATTTTGTAAGAGCCCTGCCCCAAGCAATGCAGGAAAAAGGAATGGAAATCCGAATTTTGGTACCTAGATTCGGATTGATTAATGAAAGAAAGAACAGGTTGCATGAGGTTGTAAGGCTTTCAGGTATCAATATATCAGTAGGTGAGGAGGAGAAACCATTGATAATTAAAGTTGCTTCTATTCCAAATGCCAAATTACAGGTTTATTTTATAGACAATGAAGACTATTTTCAAAGGAAAAGCGTTTTCTTTGACAAGCAGAATAAATTTTACGAAGACAATGACGAAAGAGCCATTTTCTTCTGTAAAGGAGTACTAGAAACCGTTAAGAAATTAGGCTGGGCGCCTGATATAGTTCATTGTAATGATTGGATGACCAGCCTTATACCGCTGTATCTAAAAACAACTTACAAAAATGAGCCTCTTTTCAAAGAAACAAAATCTATATATGCCATTTATAATAACGGATTTAGTCATAAATTTGGAGACGACTTATTCGATAAAATAAAAATGGTGGATATCGATGACACGCTTCTTGCCCCATTGAAGTCCAAAGACTATGAAGGATTTGTAAAACTGGGAATGGAATATGCGGACGTTGTTGTTAAGGGTGAGGACATTTCCGAAAGCCTGGCTGCCATGATACAAGAATCATCTAAAGAAAAACAGTTTGAAATTAATAGTGATGAACAAGACGAGCTTTTTGAAAGCTATTACAATATCTACACAGACCTTGCGGGTTAAATTTCTCGGGGCACTGTGCTCAATTGTTATTTTTGCCGGAGCTTGTTCCGATCCATCCGAAATCGGATTGGTTTTGGATCCAGGATCCAATCAGATAGGGGTATTTTATGAAGAAATATCCCTATCTTCTTTCTTAGTATTGGAAGATTCTCTCAATACTACAAATCAGAGTCGATTGGTAGTGGGGGGTGACCATAGCGATATTTTTGGTACTACCGAATCAATAGGCTATAGTAGGCTTTCCTTCAATCCCGGAGGAACTTTACCCGATGACAATGCCATATTTGATTCCGCGATCTTTAACTTCAATATTGTTGACTTAATTGCCGATGATTTTGAGGTAGAAAAGGAATTCAAAGTGCATAGATTGTTAGAGGCCATAGAAGATACTACCTATTACAGTTTTGATGCCCTTGATTTTGAAGAAAACACTACCCTGGCGGAAGGTTCCTTCTTATTGCAAGCTGATACTGTCAATCAGGTGAGTATGGATCTTAATCCAGATTTTGCAGCGGAGCTTTTTGGTAAACTTACTTCCCAAGATCCTGCCTTCGATGATATCTTTGCCTTTAGAGCGTATTTTCCGGGAATTGTTATCAAAGGAGATCCAGCTCAAAACACATCCATTTCTTTGGCCATCGGCGGGGGGACAGGCATTACCATGTATTACCATTACGATGGGGATACGGTGTCAACCTCGTATCCTATAAACACTATACAATCAAGGCATTTTAATCAGGTTATCAGTGACAGGCAGGGAACGGTTACAGAGCAGATAGATGAGAAAAATGTTGCCTATGATGTGGCAGGTGATAAAGTTGGTGTTAAAGCTGGCTTAGGGATGCTGCTCAAGCTAGACATGGACCCTTTGCATGAATTTTTGGATACCCTAGAGAATGTTACCTTCAACCAGATTTTGCTTGAGGTAGGTCCGGTAGACGAATATCCAGAAGGTAAAAATCCTTATGGTGCGCTAGTCATGTATTTTGCAACCGATGGCGGTGAATTCTATAGAAGGGATTTTGATGGGTCAAAAGTGGCTGTGCAAGGAGAAAACAATACCCAAACAGGTTTTGATCAAGATGGAAATATTGTTCCGGTGACCGGTAACCAAACAGGTTTGGCCTTTAATACTGAAACGGGTGTTTATTCCAACCAGATTACTTCCTATGTGAATGCGCTGTATCGCTCAGGTCTGGTGAAAACAGATTTGTTTTTATACCCAAATACACCAAGTACTGAAAGTGGCGTTGTGACCTATGATGCTTTTAAGCGATCCTTGAAAGAATTTGTTGTGGATAAGGATCAAATTAAAATTAAAATATATTATTCCAAAATAAGATAAGGAAAAACCATGAAGCGGTTGATCCGAAGTTTTAGAAGTGAGTAATTTCAATAAAATTTAAAGAGACGGAAGCAATTCATTGTTTACCGTCTCTTTTTTTGTTGCAGTTGCAAATCAATCTATGCGGATTGCATTTAACCTTGTGAGATTTGAGGTTAAAACCTGTTATGCGGGTTTATCGCATTACTTCCCTTTCTAAATCAGGCTTTCTCAAACAATAGGGAGGTCCATTTATTGCGGATCTTTTCACCTAAGGGTCGCAACCCATTTTCTGCTGCTTTTTGGCTTATATCAGTTATGTCGGTGTCGTAAAACCCACTTAGAAGTAATTTACCCCCTTGCAAAAGTCTAGCCGCATAAACTTCCATTTCATCCAACAATACATTTTTATTGATGTTGGCGAGAATAAGGTCGTAAGACTCTTCTATTTCTACTGACCTTATGTCACCTATCTGCATGGAAAGGTCATGGAAATCATTGATTTCAAAATTTTCGTTCCCATTTTCCACACTCCATTCATCTATATCAAAGGCAGTGACTTTAGCAGCGCCCAGCTTCATGGCCATTATTGCCAATATTCCTGTTCCTGAACCGGCATCCATTACTATTTTTCCTTCATGGCTTATTTCATTTTGCCATTCGAGCATAAGGTAAGTTGTGGAATGATGCCCTGTCCCAAAGGACATTTTCGGGTTAATTACAATTTCATGCTGGTGATCATTGCCTCTGGAAGGGTGGAAAGTAGCCCTCACGTACACCATGTCTCCAACGGATATGGGATCGTAGTTTTTTTCCCAAGCCTCGTTCCAGTTAATTTTGGCCAATACACCTGCTTCGATTTTGATCTCAGCTTCTTGTTGATATTGGCTAATTACCCCCTGCCATAATTCTTCTACTTGATCCTCTTGCAGGATGTAAGCGTCAAAGCCAATTGGCGTCTCCAAGAAAGAATCAAAGCCTATATTTGCCAATTCGGCCATCAGAATTTCTCTGTACTCTTCCTTACAGCTAATTTTAAATTCTAAGTATTCCATGGACGAAACGTGTTGATTTGAAAAATATAAAAGTGCCCAGGCATATTAGATCCCGGGCAATTGTCCTCACTAGTAAGGAGTGGGTTTAGAAAGATTTTGCGATATCTACAAAATCCCTGGATTTTAATGAGGCTCCACCTATTAATCCACCATCTACATCTGCCTTGGAGAATATTTCTTTGGCATTGTCTGGTTTGCAACTTCCTCCATAAAGAATAGAAATTCCCTCAGCTACAGCTTCACCATATTTTGAGGCAAGGTGCTGACGAATGGCGGAATGCATTTCTTGTGCTTGATCAGAAGAAGCAGTTTTACCTGTTCCTATGGCCCATATTGGTTCGTAAGCAAGAACTAATTTTTTTATTTCGTCTTCACTAAATTTAAACAGGCTTTCTGTCAGCTGTTTTTTTACATAATCTTCATGCGTTCCTTCCTCTCTAATTTCTAAAGGTTCTCCACAACAGAAAATCGGAGTTAAATTATTAGAAAGCGCTTGTTTGGTTTTTTCTGTCAGCAATTCGTTACTTTCATTGAACATGGCCCTTCTTTCACTGTGACCGATGATTACAAATTCAGCACCAAATGAGGCCAGCATAGCAGCAGAAGTCTCTCCAGTATAAGCACCAGCATCTTTGTCTGAGCAATTTTGAGCACCTAGCGCAATGCTGTCAACACCTGCTATAAGTTTTTTTACTCCATGAAGATGAACAAAAGGAGGATTTAAGATTACTTTAACGTCCTTAATTGGTTCGTCATTTATCATGTTTACTATCTCAGAAGTAAGTTTTTGACCTTCTTCAAGTAAGCAATTCATTTTCCAGTTACCAGCAACAATTTTTTTTCGCATGATATTTCTATTTAGATTTATATATTTGGTCAGGATTATCCTGTTAATGTACCAAAAGTTAAAATTACGTAAAATGTCAGTTCCAGAAAAAGGAAATATGGATTCAGGTTCAAAAAAGAAAAGTAGCTATTCTAAAGCGCTAAAAAAAATAGCAGGTTATTGTGCGTATCAGGAACGGGCCATTTCTGAAGTGGTTTCCAAGTTAGATGAAATGGAATTAGAAATGGGGGATAGAGAAAAGATTTTACAAACGCTCCAAGATCAGGATTTCATCAATGAAAAGCGATTTGTTGAAAGCTTTGTTAAGGGTAGGTTTAATCTGAAAAGGTGGGGGAGAATCCGAATTCGTCAAGAGTTGAAGATGAGAGGCATACCTAATCAATTGATACAGAAAGGGCTGGAGCTATTGGCACCTGAGGAATACCAGGACACCCTGCTACACCTTGCTGAAAGAAAATGGAAGCTTACTAATGAAGAGAATTTGTACAAGAGAAAAACCAAGGTTGTCCGTTTTTTAGTCTTTAGGGGTTTTGAACCGGACCTTGTTTGGGAAGTAGTAGAGGCTATAAGTACAAATGATTCGCTTTAGTGATAAATTTGTCCTCAGACTCCTGCGGAATGATCTCTAAAACATTGGCAAGTACAAGTTTCACAAGCGTTCTGGAAGCGATGTATACCGGTATGCGGGCCATGGCCATGAATTCCTTCAGCGTTATATAAGGTTGTGTGGCCAAGGCTTTCATAAGTAACTCTTCCTTTTTCCCATATTTGAAAATTACATTTTTAGGGCTTTTTTTTCGTTTCATGATTTCCCACATCTCTCTGCTGGCCTGAATACTCCTGTCGGCAACCCTCACATAGGCCTTTCTCTTTTTTTCTTCTAAAGTGAAATGGGGGGCATCATTGCTTTTTAAAATCTTGTAGATTGCCACGCCCTTTTTTTGATTGATCGCCAGGATACTTCGCTCCACCAGCATAGGTGGATGGATCAATTCTTTGATTGCTTTGTCCATTGCATATACTTCTTCTTCAATATAACGTTGCCCGCTTACTGTACCGTCATCATCGACGCCTAACAGTAAGTAACCACCATCGGTGTTGGCCATCGCTATCATTTCTTTGACGATTTTCTCAGGGTGAGCAGCCTTCTTTTTGAATTCCACATGCAGGCCTTCTCCTTTTTGAGCTAGTTTTGTAATGTCCTGTAGGGTCATTTTTTTTAGTTTATCAAAAACGCGAGGCCGACCCTTACTCCAAGTGCCTGCCGCTGAATATAATAGTCTGTAATACCTTCCAATCGGAGCCTGTAGGTTAAGTTATAGGTATAACCAGCTCCAAGGCCAAGATCTGCACCATTACCCAAAAGCGCACGGGCACGAAGAAATATGGGTTCTAGCGGATAGTACCTTAAGCCTACAGTTACTTGATTGGGGTGATTGATATTGAATTCGTAACCCCCTGAAAAAGACAGCTGATGGCGATAAAAATAATTGACCTCAGTTCCAAATTGTGCTCTTTCAAGGATATTGTGCAAATCTGTTCTTATCAAATCCATGCCCGCACTTACTAGAAAACTGCCACCAGCCTGTTGGGCCTGTAAATTGGCGGTGTTTAAAAGTAAGCAACTTGCTATTAGAAGGATGCCTTTTAAAATTTTCATTTACTTGCCTACGTTTATGATGTCCAGTCTTTTCTTTAATCCCATCCATTCGTCTCGCAACCTTGCTGCCTCCATAAAGTTTAATTCCTTGGCCGCTGCCTCCATTCTTTTTTGGGTTTGCGTAATTAGCTTCTCGAGTTTTTCCCTACTCAAATATTGAATAACTGGATCCGCCGCTATGTCTATGTCTTCTGGGTTATTCTCCACATATATCTTAGCATTTTTCTTACTGTCAGCAACTTTGGTCTGGCCCATGATCTTATCACGTGATTTGATTACAGTCGTCGGAGTGATGTCATTTTCGTCATTATAAGCGATCTGTCTGGCCCTTCTTCGATTGGTCTCCTCTATGGCAAATTGCATACTCTCGGTCGTTTTATCCGCATACATGATCACTTTTCCTTCTGAGTTTCTAGCGGCCCGTCCAATCGTTTGAACCAGACTTTTCACATTTCGTAAAAAACCTTCCTTGTCGGCATCGAATATAGCAACCAGAGCAACTTCTGGTAGGTCCAACCCTTCTCTCAAAAGATTCACACCTACTAAAACATCAAAAATTCCTAACCTGAGCTCTCTCAATATCTCCACCCTATCGAGTGGTTTGACTTCTGAGTGAATGTATCTTGATTTAACACCCACTTTAGCCAAGTACTTATCTAGCTCTTCAGCCATCCTTTTGGTAAGTGTGGTTACCAAAACCCTGAATCCATTTTTTATAGTCTGGTCAATTTCGTCCAGTAAGTCATCAATCTGATTCGCACTAGGCCTAACTTCAATTACTGGATCTAAAAGACCTGTTGGACGGATAATTTGTTCGATTACCACGCCTTCGGATTTGTTTAATTCGTAATCTCCTGGGGTTGCACTAACATAGATGACCTGACTTGTAAGGGCTTCGAATTCATCAAATTTTAAAGGTCGGTTGTCTAGCGCTGAAGGGAGCCTGAATCCGTAATCTACCAGGTTGGTTTTTCTGGACCTATCTCCACCCCACATTGCCTTTACTTGTGGTAAGGTGACATGGCTTTCATCGATGACCATTAAAAAGTCGTCAGGGAAATAATCCAAAAGGCAGAAAGGCCGAGTACCAGGTAGCCTTCTATCGAAATACCTGGAATAGTTTTCCACTCCTGAGCAGTAACCTAGCTCTCGAATCATTTCGAGGTCAAACTCTGTTCTTTCTTTCAGCCTTTTGGCCTCCATTAGTTTCATGTCTCGCTCAAATGCCCCCACCTGAGCGACAAGGTCATCCTGGATTTCGTGTATGGCTGTATCGATAACATCCCTTCCGGTTACAAATAAGTTGGCAGGGAAGATGGTGATTAATTTTTCGTCTGATAATTTTTTACCGCTCTCAGGATCCACCCTTTGTATGGCTTCTATTTCGTCTCCCCAGAAAAATATTCTATAGGCAAAATCTCCATAAGCCACAAAAATATCTACAGTGTCTCCTTTTACCCGGAAAGTTCCTCTAGTGAAGTCTCCCGAAGTCCTGCTGTATAGAATCTCTACGAGTCTGAATAAAAACTGATTTCTTGGCACCCGGTCTCCTTCCTGAACTTTTATCACGTTTTTACCAAACTCATCAGGGTTACCAATACCATAAATGCAGGATACAGAGGCGATCACAATTACGTCTCTTCTCCCAGATAGTAATGCAGATGTTGCAGATAGTCTTAACTTTTCAATTTCTTCATTGATGGCAAGGTCTTTCTCTATATAGGTACTACTTGTAGGTATAAAAGCCTCTGGCTGATAATAGTCGTAATAGCTTATAAAAAACTCAACCGAATTGTCAGGGAAAAACTGTTTGAATTCACCGTACAATTGAGCCGCCAGGGTTTTATTATGGCTTAAGACTAAAGTAGGTTTCTGAACCTGCTGAATGACATTGGCAATGGTAAAGGTCTTTCCCGAACCTGTTACCCCAAGCAATACTTGGGAGGGTTCATTCGCATTTACACCTTCAACCAATTTTTGAATAGCCTTGGGCTGGTCTCCAGTGGGGACATAATCTGAAATAATATTGAAGCTCATTTATTCTTGAATTATATACCTACAACGTCAGATGGGTGCTGAATAGTTTTATAGATCAGGTCCTTTTATTTAAAGTACTAAACCTACCCAGGTTGTAATACAGAAAGTTTGTCCTGAGAATAACAATAAGTAGCAATGGAAGGATGCTTGGGTGAAAGGATTGAAAACCCAGTATCCATATAATTAATGCTATATCAGCCAAAATCATTGCGGCTAATAACAACGTTTTCAGAATCGCTTTGTTGGGTTTTCGGAACAATAAATAGGCGATATACAAATGACCTGGAAATGCCCAAAATAGGTTCCAGTTGTTTTTGGTTTGAGAATGTGCCGTGAAGAACCAAAGGAAAACAATCAATATCCCAAGCAAGCCCAAGACAGTGAATAGGGTTATATCGAAGCCCTTAAACAATCGCTTTTTCTTAAAACCTATAAATGTCAGTATACCTACCAAAATGGCAAACGTCCAAAAGATTACATAAGGATTGACTAGGTTTATCCCCGTTCCCCTTGTTTCTGGGAAATCGTATATCAAGTTGTTTTGACTAACAAGGGGTCGCTCAGGCCCGTCGCCTATGATCGTGGCACGTTCAAAAGCCGCTTCAAGGTAATCCGGTAAAAATGCTTTTTCCGCTTCAGTAGCTTCTCTGTCTATCACTGCGCCAAGGGCCAAGTCTATACCCAGGTCAGACCAAGGTAGCGTGTAAACGTATTCATCAATCAGGTTTCGAAATGTTTTGTTTTTATTCTCACTGGGATAATTCCATTTCAATGATTCTCCTAATACCGTTTCCATCATGTCTGTGATTCTGGTGGTACAATTGTCAAAAAAGAAATCATACCTGTATTTTCTGTTTTCAGGTTGGTAGTTGGTTTGTAGGAAGGCTACGATCTTTTGGCTTTGCTCTTGTGAAAGGTTAAGTTCCTGCTCTCTGACATTTCGTTTGAAATAATTGTATTCACGTAAAAAATTCTCCGTGGTGGTCAGGGATAGTTGGTAATCTAAAGTCCTTCGCATGAATTTTATGTAAAAGAAAGGCGTGTTAAAATCAAATGTTCCGTAGTTAAATACCAGGTCCTGCCCACTTTCCAATTCTAAAATCCGTACAGCAGTGTGTCCGAAAGTGGAATAAAGTTCATCTCCTGGGTCACAGGTCAGCAAACTGATTTTGTACTGAGCAGCATTAGCGGGAAGGGTAAGTAAAACACCAAGAATAAGAGATAGCCCTAGAAGGAGTGGTTTACGGAAGGTGCGCATTTGAATTTCTAATTGCATAACTTTTTAAGCAGTATGAAAAGAGGTACCAGATTACTCCACAAATTTAAAGTAATATTTGGGTTATCCAGACATCGATTTTTTAAATGATATGCATGCAGGTTCGTTGGTAATCAAAAGTTAATACAGTATATAAATAGTGTTTCTATGTTTATGTCTATTATAAGTTTTGAAAAGTGAGGTAAAATGCCTATTTTAATTAATTATTCATTTTTATTATGGATATTTTTTATAGAATAGCGTTTTATCATTATCTAAAATGGTTTTTATCGACCGGGTTATTTGCTGCGCTATTTTTGCTCTCCTATTCCCATTTAATTGCAGCTATTCCACTAGACAATACTTGCTATAGAACCAGCATGGAGGATGATGGCGTAGGAGATTGGGATGATCCAGCCACTTGGGAACGGTACAATGGAATTACTTGGGTGCCGGCAATTGACTATCCAAACAGGACCAGCAGGGCATTTATTGGTTGGAGAAATGAAGTGCGACTGACCCAAAATGAGGAAGTTGGAATTTTGTATCTTTTTGCTGAAACCATTGGGGGTGTGGACCCAGGACCTAAGCTAAACTTGCAAACCAATGAATTGTGGGTGTATGGTCAACTTCATAGTATTTCAGAAGATGCTGAAGGATTTATTTATCATCAATCTACTTCTCTAATTACAGACTGGATCTATCCGGAGACAGGAACCCTAGTCTTTAAAGGAGACAGTCGGACGGTGGTTGACCGGAATTCCTGGAGTGCAAGTAACTTGAATAGCCGATTTGGAGTGATATTCGATCCAGGTGCCGATGAAACGCTGGTGGTAAATTCCGCAATGAAAGCCAATAGCTTTCTTATTCGGAGCGGCACGGTAAGGCAAACTGTAAATGAGGATCTCATTCAAACCTATACATCGACCTTTTCTTTCAATACACATTCGGATTTTGGTACTGCCGATTATGGTGATTTTAAGATATTACCTGGAGCGACCTTGATTTCTGAAGGCACTAAAGTCTTTAACGAGATTATTCGAAGGTCAGAAAGCAAGCCAGCCAGTTCATTTGTCCTCGAAGAAGGAGCCAACCTAATACTGTTAGGGGAAGCACCCATTATTGAAGCCGTAAATGTGCAGTTGGATGGGAAGGTGACTTATGCTGGTGAAGGCGTTTCCCAGGAATTTCTGGTTAGTAGTTTTGCTAGCTCAGCAACTGAATTTGTTTACAATCATCTTTCTTTTAGTGGAGCTGCAGAAAAAATACTCCCTGATGAATTAAAGGTAAGCGGTGACATGCAATTTGAGGATGGTGGGAATGTGAATGGGGAAGCAACACGGTTTATACCAGTTGGAGAAAATGATCAGCTGATCAATATCCCCTCGTTTTCCCTAGATAAATTTCAGATGGTCAAGGCAACAGGAATAATTTCCCTCCAAAATGACCTTAGTATTATTAGTTCCTTTGACCAACTCGTAGGGGCCATTGATTTTTTAGGCAATTCCTTGTCCCTTAATTTTGGGTCTTCTGGGACCTACAATTATTTAAGTGGCGATTGGCTTAATTTGGATGAAGTGGTCTATCAGAATCTCCCGACTATTTTGGATGAGGGGAATGCACTGTTTCCATTTTTTGACAGTGAGTTTGGCTTTCAGCGGCATTTACTGTTAGAAGGCACGCTTGCCGGATCTGAAAATAGCCTTGCGATTCGTCATGTAGAAAATCCTGGTGTAACGTATGATCCAGGGTATAATGATACGGATGGGAGCAAGATCGTTTACCAACTCAATAGCTATTTTGAAATGACGGGTACTGCTGGAGCTGCCTCGGAAGTTAATATTTGGGTGCTTTCGGACGACTTGGGAATACATGATGTCAACCATTTGCGGTTGACAGGAAATTTGGAGGCAGCGACAGGTACCCATGTGGCAGCACGAGATATTGGCGGTAAATTATGGGCCGGTAGGGAAGTCGCCTTTAATGAATTGGCCAACAATGCGTTTGCGATTGCGAGCATTAGCGAATTAAGTGTGCTGCCTTTGGAATGGCTGAACTTTGATGCGTTTTTTAAGGGAAACGAAGTCCTTCTCTCATGGGTCAATGATCCTAAATTTCCAACCCAATATACCATTTTAAGGACCCAGGGGCCAACCATGGAATTCTTTCCTGTTGGCGTTTTTTCTAGTGAAGATTTTGGCGTTGAATTGTCTTTTAAAGACCTGTCCTTTCCTGTGGATCAAGCTTACTGGTACTATCAGGTTAAAGGGGAGGATGTTGAGGGAGAATTGAGCTATAGTCCGGTAATAAGGGTAAATAACCCTATGCTTAGCATTGAGAAGCCAGATATCTATCCAAATCCTTATCATGGAGGCGAGATTCATTTAGCTCTATTTGGAATAAAGCCCGAACATCAGATTGCTTACAGCATTTGGAATTCAGGAGGGAAATTGTTTTTAGAGGGATATCTTGAGGGAGCATTGGGTAATATACCTTTAGAAGAAGGCTTAAAAGCTCTTCCCGTAGGAAGCTATTTTATCCTGCTTCAATCCCAAAATAAATTGTTTCGGTTAAGGTGGTTAAAAGTTAATTAATTAGGTTTGAATGTTGGGTACTGCAATTTATGAGCGCGCTACATTGAGAATGTAATTAGGGATGGCAGTGTTAAAATTAGGATACTTATTTGGAAGAATAAAGGGTTGTTAGTAGTAGTTTATTTGATCGTGTCTATGTTCTTGACTGCTTCTATACTTGGCGTATTAAAAAGAAATATTGCTGGTGTTTTTGTGTCGATCGACTTGAACCTATCAATAGGTATTGGCTTCATACTGTCCGCTTTTTGGACTTATTTAACAAGAAATGACAATTATCGCAATAGTTCTGGACAAAGGGTTAAAATGGATACTAGGAATGAGTTCTTTTTTATCTCTATGGAGAAATGGTCTTATCTTTTCTTTATTGCTGGGTTTGTATTTCTTTTTTATGGTTGCCAAGAATTGACGTATTAAAATCACAATTTAACAAAAATTAAAAGGTGTTCTAATGGTCATTAAAGGCACTTTTCTGAGTCGGATTTCTTATTAAGTCATTAATGATTTCTTTACCCTGTTAAACCATTGAGCAAATCAATGGTCAAAACAGGGTATTTAAATCCTATTGATTATGAAAAATGTTGTTAAAATTTCCTGCATTTTGGGCTTCCTTTTTTTTATTTCTGGTGCCGAAAAGTTGGAAGCACAAAGCTCAAGAAACGCAAAAAAAACGGTAGTTGTTCAGAAAGTAAGTCATCGGGTACCTAGTAAAAAAGTGGTTTACAAGAAGCCGAATAGAAAAGTGGTAGCTGTAAGGTCTTTACCCAATCGAACAATAATTAAACACAAAGAGGTTAATTATTACTATGCCAACAATAGGTTTTATACTTATTCAGGGGGAAGATATATTTCAATAGCTCCCCAAAAGGGTTTTCAAATTAAGACCCTACCTATTGGCTACATTAGAATAAACCATCCCAGCAGAAATTATTTCTGGTTTAATGGTATTTTTTATACCAATGTAGAAAATGCTTATGAAGTAGTCGAACCCGAAATAGGGACGGTAATTTATGAGCTGCCAGAGGATTATGAACGAGTAGAAATAGATGGGAATTCCTATTACGAATTTTCTAATGTGCTTTACGAGAGAATCCAAGTAAATGGAGAAAGGGCTTATGAGGTAGTCGGCTTTATAGAACAGTAAGAATGTTTTGCTGCTAGGTAATTGAATATTCGTGATGATCAGTTAGATTTGGTTAAGTAAAACGGTCTTTGGGGTGCAAATCCCAGATTTATTTGGTGTTAATTCGAATTGAGGGATAGTGTTTCTCTTTGGTTCGATTAATATGCTTAATTGGTATCAAATGAACTACCCTAACATGAAAATTCTACTTATCCTACTAATAAATGGCTTACTCTTTTCCTGTGCTGGAAAGAAAGAAACTTCTGAATTGGGGCCAAACATAGTGCTTATTATGGCAGATGACTTGGGCTACGGGGACATTTCTTGCTATGGAAGTAGTTCAATAAACACGCCTAATTTAGATTTATTGGCTGCCAATGGCGTATTGTTTACAGACTTCCATTCGAATGGGTCGGTATGTAGCCCCACTAGAGCCGCTTTGATGACTGGGAAGTACCAGCAGCGTACCGGAGTAGAGGGGGTCGTTACCGCCAAAAGCCATAGGAAAGTAGGGCTTAGTCTAGGTGAAATCACAATGGCTGAGGAATTGAAACAATATGGTTACACTACTGGGATGTTTGGCAAGTGGCATTTGGGCTATGACAAAGCGTTCAACCCTACTTTGCAGGGATTTGATGCGTTTACAGGATTTGTAAGTGGAAATGTAGATTACCATGGACACATAGATCAGGAAGGATACCTTGATTGGTGGCAGGGTGCTGAAATTGAAAATGAGGAGGGTTATACTACTGACCTGATCACAGAAAATGGGGTGAAATTCATACAGCGCAATGATCCGAAGAAGACTGATAAGCCCTTCTTCCTTTATTTACCTCATGAAGCGCCACATTCTCCCTATCAAAAACGGATTGATAAGGTTTTAAGGGAAATTGGTACTGCTGGAACGCAGGAGGTGATTGAGGACAGTATTTCATCTGTGTACAAAGAAATGGTTGAAGTAATGGATGAGGGTGTAGGTAGGATAGTGCAGTCACTTAAAGAAACAGGGCAGTACGAAAATACCATTATAATCTTTATTTCAGACAATGGGGCAAATCATTTTGGGGATAATGGAGGCTTGAGAGGGTACAAGGCAAGTCCATATGAGGGAGGAAGTCGTGTTCCTGCTATTTTCAGTTATCCAGGTATAATAAAAGTGGGAAGCGTTAACAATCAAACCGTCTTGTCTATGGATCTGCTGCCTACTTTATTGGATTTTATTGGGCAGAAGCCTGTTGCCAAAATTGACGGTGTGAGCATAAAAGAAATTTTACTGCAACAAGAGAATCTGCCTGAAAGGGACGTTTTCTTTGCCTATGGAAACAAAAGTTTTATCCGAAGTGGAGATTGGAAGTTAATCTCAATTGAAGGAAAAAATGGGAAGGATATTGAACTTTATAACTTATCGGATGATTTACAAGAGCAGACGGACCTAAGTACAGTTAAGCCTGATGTGGCGGGTGAACTTTTAGCGAAGCTTGAATCTTGGGCTATTGAAGTAAGGGACGGAGTAGATTTGGTAGCTAAATAAAAAGCCCGATCACCTACTGTTCCCTTTATGGAAATGAATAAAATCACAATTGAGACACGCTAAGATAATTCTTCCAGTAATTGTTGTTTCGCAATTCTGCTGTACCTCGCTTTGGTTTGCAGGAAATGGGGTGATAGATGACCTTGTTGCAAATTTTGATCTTGAAGCCAGTGCACTGGGCCATTTAACCTCTGCGGTGCAATTTGGTTTTATAATGGGAACGTTGGTTTTCGCTATTTTAACTATTGCAGATCGATTTCCCCCTTCAAAAGTTTTCTTAGTCAGTGCTTTACTCGCTTCTTTATTTAATTTAGGTGTGGTGTGGGAAGGGAATAGTTTATTAAGTTTACTAACACTTCGCTTTATTACTGGTTTTTTTCTTGCTGGGATTTATCCAGTAGGGATGAAAATAGCCGCTGATTATTATGAGAAAGGGCTTGGGAAGTCTTTGGGTTTTCTAGTTGGTGCTTTGGTTATCGGAACGGCCTTCCCTCATCTTCTTAAGGAGTTAACTGGGGATTACCCATGGAAATATGTATTGGTGGCAACTTCATCCCTTGCTGTAGTGGGAGGGTTTTTAATGTTGATATTGGTTCCCAATGGCCCATTCCGAAAACCAAGTCAAAGAGCAAAACCCATGGCCTTCTTTAAGGTGTTCCAAAATAAAGAATTTCGGTCGGTATCCTTCGGCTATTTTGGCCATATGTGGGAATTATATACTTTTTGGGCTTTTGTGCCCATCTTCCTTATGAAATACAGTTCTGAACACTCCGAAGTGCTTTTTAATATTCCGGCCTTGTCTTTCCTCATTATTGGAATAGGAGGTTTGGCTTGTGTGCTTAGTGGTGCTCTTGGGCAAAGGCTAGGAGCCAAACGATTAGCATTCCTCTCCTTACTTTTGTCAGGCAGTTGTTGTCTTATTTTCCCGCTGGTTTTTGCGAGTAAATCCGAAAGCTTGTTTCTTGGTTTCCTAATTTTTTGGGGAATAGTAGTCATTGCAGATTCACCGCTTTTGTCCACATTAGTTGCTCAAAATGCCTCATCTGAATTGAAAGGCACAGCGCTTACTATTGTAAACTGTTTGGGTTTTTCAATTTCTATCCTTAGCATTCAGCTGATAACCGTGCTGATGACTTTTACAGATTCAAATGTGATTTATGCCATTTTGGCGATAGGTCCTATTTTGGGTTTGATAGCTTTAAGGGGTGGAGATAAAACCAAGTTAGTGCTAAATTAATCCATCTGAAGCTTGTGGTTTTCTAATAAAGGTGCGTTGATAGATTTCTCTAGCGTGTGAAAGATTGAATTAATTATACAAGTTTTCAATAGTGAAATAGGCATTTAGCAGAATATGCTGTAATTTTTGGTTTCGTTTAAAAACCACTATGACTTTTATAATTGTCGCCACAAGTATTATACTCTTGGTTGCTCTGATCGTTTGGATCAAGGTTGAACCGTTTATTGCTTTTTTGATCACTTCCATTTTAGCGGGACTGTTGCTTGGGATACCACTTCCTGAAATATCAGGCTCTATTCAAACAGGAATAGGGAACCTTATGGGGGCCTTGGTAATCGTGATAGTTCTCGGGGCAATGTTAGGGAAAATTGTGGCAGACAGTGGTGCTGCACAACGGATCGCCCAATTTCTGATGAATGGTTTTGGTGAAAAACGTGTCAATTGGGCAATTGCCCTTACCGCTTTCATTGTCGGCATTCCTCTGTTTTTCAATGTAGGATTTGTCCTTCTAGTGCCCCTGGTATTTGCTGTAGCTTACCAATATAAAATCCCTGTGATGATTCTGGGTATACCCATGCTTGCTGCTTTGTCAATTACGCATGGTCTACTTCCACCACATCCAGCTCCGGTAGCGTTAGTCGCACAGTTTGGTGCCAATATAGGGACCACACTTATCTATGGTTTTATAATAGGTATTCCAGTAATTGTTTTAGGTGGGCCTTTATTGGGGAAATTGCCCTACTTGCGCCAAATGAAAATCACTCCTTTGGAAGTGTTCAGCGTAAAGCCAAAAGAAGAAAGTGAGCTTCCTGGCCTAATAAATAGTCTTTTTACAGCCTTACTTCCCGTGTTCCTATTAATTGCCCTGTCCTTAATTGGCATGGGGATGAATGAAGATAGCCCAAGCTATGGCTTGATAATGTTTTTTGGTGACCCCAATATTGTGATGTTGATCTCTCTTATTTGGGCGACCTTTAGCCTGGGAATAATGAAGGGAATAAAGATTGCCGACATTATGAACAGGTATGCCTCGGCAGTGAAGGAAATAGCGCTGATCCTATTAATCATTGCTGGGGCGGGAGCATACAAAGAAGTATTGGTAGACAGTGGGGTTAGTGGGGAGATTGGCGCATCGCTTCAGCAATTGTCAATTAATCCACTGCTTTTGGGCTGGTTAATTGCAGCAGTGATTCGAGTATCTGTCGGTTCCGCCACAGTAGCGGCACTTACTGCAGCAGGAATAATCGCGCCCTTGGTCGCTTCCGGAGTAGGAGATCCTAACTTAATGGTTTTGGCAATTGGGAGTGGAAGTTTGATCTTCTCTCATGTAAATGATGGAGGGTTTTGGCTTGTAAAAGAATATTTTAACTTAAGTATAAAGCAAACCTTTCTCTCATGGACCTTATTGGAAACAGTATTGTCAGTGTTGGGATTAATAGGGGTTTTAATATTGGATTTATTTATATAACATAAACTAAAATAATAGAGACATGTCAGCAGAAGCGAAAATTAAGGAATTGGGTTTAGTATTGCCTCCAGCGCCACCTCCAGGAGGTGTATATCGTCCGCTTATTATCACAGGAAACCTATTGTTTCTTTCGGGACATGGTCCGGTCTTGGAAAATGGAGACATGATTAGAGGGAAAATAGGCATTGACCTGGATAAAGTGGAAGGCAAAGCTGCAGCAAGACAAGTAGGTCTGACAATGCTATCTACCCTTCAAACAGAGTTGGGAAGTTTAAATAAGATTAAAAGAGTTGTTAAAGTTTTAGGCATGGTGAACTGTTCTTTGGACTTTGAAGAGCATCCTTTTGTTATCAATGGCTGTAGCGAGCTATTTGCTGAAGTTTGGGGAGAAGAAAATGGACTTGGCTCAAGAAGTGCCATTGGCTTTGGTTCTTTACCTGGCAATATTTCAGTAGAAATAGAAGCTACATTTGAAATCCATCAATAGAAATTATATGATTGACGATTGGTACAAAGTTAACCACCCTGAAAAAATAGACAGTCCAGCATTATTGGTGTATTTGGACAGGGCAAAAGAAAACATTCAAAAAGTAATAAAAGAGGTAGGTACGCCTGATCGGCTACGCCCTCACATAAAGACCAATAAATCTGCAGAGGCCTGTCAATTAATGATGGATGCCGGAATCAAGGCATTCAAGGGAGCAACGATTGCTGAAATAGAATTGCTTGCCAGCATTGGAGCCAAAGATATTCTGCTTGCTTACCAGCCTGTAGGGCCTAAAGTGGATCGGTTTTTGGCTTTAGTTGGGCATTATCCAGCTGTTAAGTTTCATTGTCTTTTAGATCATGTTGATGCGGCCAAGGCTTTGAATGAAAAAGCATTGGCAAGCAATCAAAAAATAGGCGTCTATATAGATTTAAACGCTGGAACAAACAGGACAGGAGTAGTTCCTGGTAAGCCGGGCGAAGATTTATTCGAGCAAATCTTAGAATTGAAAGCCTTGCAAAATACAGGTTTTCATGTCTATGACGGCCACTTAAGAGATCCAGATCTCAAGCTTAGAGAAATAGCTTGCGAAGAGGGGTTTGCACCAATTTCTCAAATGAGGGAGAGGCTAGAAAACAAGCACAAGTTGACACTTGATATTATTGCCGGTGGAACAACGACCTTTCCTTTTCATTCTAAAAGGGAACGTATCACCTGCGCTCCAGGTACATTTATTTATTGGGATGAAGGCTATGCCAGTGGTCTTCCGGAGCAGACCTTTTTATATGCTGCATTGGTAATGTGTAGGGTGATATCCTTGCCAACCTCAAACTATGTTTGCGTGGATCTTGGATACAAAGCAATTGCATCGGAAAACCCATTGCAAGATCGAGTGAAGTTTCTCAATGCTCCGGAGCTAGTGCCGGTGAGTCATAGTGAAGAGCACTTGGTATTGGATGCTAAAGAAGGTCATTCCTATACAATTGGAGATGTACTATATGGCGTCCCAATTCACATTTGTCCGACAGTAGCTTCCTATCAAGAGGTTTTAGTTATTCAAAATGGAGAGCAGGTAGCCTCTTGGAAAACGGTAGCCAGAGACAGGAGAATTACTTTTTGAGGCCAATAATTTAACTCATTTAAATCAAACAAAAAGATGTTTACAATAGATGCCCATTTAGATTTAAGTATGAATGCGCTTGAATGGAACAGGGACCTTACCCAACCTGTAGAAGCGTTGAATGCTAGGGAAAAAGGGATGACGGACAAAACAGACCGGGGAAATGCAACGGTTTCGCTACCTACTTTAAGAAAGGGAGAGATAGGATTGGTGGTAGCCACGCAGATTGCGCGTTATGTGGCGCCGGATAATCCACTTCCAGGCTGGAACAGCCCAGAACAAGCTTGGGCACAAACGCAGGGTCAATTGGCATGGTACGAAGCCATGGAAGCCAAAGGAGAGATGGTCCAAATTCGCGATAAAAAGTCTTTAAATGAACACGTGGCCCTTTGGATGAATGGAGAACCTAATGATAAAAAACCTGTAGGCTATATTCTTTCCTTAGAGGGTGCTGATTCAATAGTGGACCTGAGTTATCTTGAAAAATCCTATAATAAAGGATTGAGGGCTTTAGGCCCCGCTCATTATGGTCCTGGAAGATATGCCCAAGGTACAGATGCTTCTGGGCCTTTGGGTAAAAACGGTAGGGCCTTGCTCAAGGAAATGGAAAGGCTGAACATAATTTTAGATGCCACCCATTTGTGTGATGTTTGTTTTTGGGAAGCCTTGGATCATTTTAATGGAGCTGTATGGGCTAGCCATAATAATTGCAGGGCGCTGGTAGATCACAACAGGCAGTTTAGTGACGAAATGATCAAGGCTCTCGTTGATAGAGGCGCTGTAATAGGAGGTGCTTTAGATGCCTGGATGATGGTGCCTAACTGGATAAGGGGAACTTCCTTGCCAAAAGAAATGGACTGTGATCTTGAGAAAATCATAGACCATATGGATCATATTTGTCAACTAGCTGGGAATGCCAATCATATTGGAATAGGTACTGACTTGGATGGAGCGTATGGAAGAGAGCAAAGCCCTTATGACCTTGAAACTATAGCAGACTTAAGAAGAATTCCTGGAATGTTACAAAAAAGAGGTTATACTGAAGAGGATATAGCCAAAATAATGCATAAAAATTGGTTGCGATTTTTAAATGAAGCTTGGTCTTGATCTATTTTGTTTAATAAAAACCAAAATAATTAAACAAAAATTAAAAACTTATAATTGTTAAAATACCCCTTTAGGCGTCTATTGGGGGATTTTTTATGTGTTTTTTGCTTAAACAGGATTATTGTTTAATATATTTAGAAAAAAATTAGACAAAATATTTGATAAAGTGTTTAACTATACCTAAGTTTGATTAAACAAAAACACAGGATCCATGACAACTTTAGAATTTAGTTATTCGCTTACAAAGCTCAGCACGTCCTTAAAGCCATTTGCTTTAAAATTGACTAGGGATATGGATGATGCAAATGATCTATTACAAGATACCATGGTTAAGGCATTTACCAATAAAGATAAGTTTGCCGACGGTACAAATTTGAAAGCTTGGTTGTATACCATCATGAAAAACACCTTCATTACTAACTACCAACGAATGGTAAGGAGGGGAACCTTCGTTGATACAACTGAAAACCTTCATTTTATCAATTCGGGTGCAGCAGTAATAGAAAATGGAGTTTTTGGAGATTTTACGATGAAGGACATCACCAAAGCCATTGACAAATTGGATGCCGTTTATAAATCTCCTTTTATGATGCATTACAAAGGTTTTAAATACCATGAAATCGCAATTCAACTAAATATCCCTATTGGAACGGTAAAAAATAGAATACATATTGCAAGGAAGATTTTAAAAGACGATCTTAAAGTTTACACTACCATAAATTAATCAATGAGGTCAAAAGAAGTTGTTGTAATAGGTTCGGGTTTTTCAGGACTTTCCACTGCTACACATCTCGCTGCTGCGGGATTGAAAGTGACTGTTTTGGAGAAAAACGATGTTCTTGGAGGAAGGGCAAGGAAATTTAACTCGGCCGGTTTTACCTTTGATATGGGACCTAGCTGGTACTGGATGCCGGATGTCTTTGACAGGTACTTTGGTAATTTCGGCAAAAAAACTTCCGATTATTACGACTTGATTCGTTTAGACCCTTCTTATTCAGTGATTTTCGGGCATGAGGATGTTATGAAAATCCCAGCGAATTTGGATCAATTTAAATTGGCCCTCGAAAAGCTGGAGCCAGGAGTAAGTGAAAAATTCGATGATTTTCTAGAACAGGCAGCTTTCAAGTACCAGAGAGGGATCAATGACCTGGTACATCGACCAAGTGTTTCTTTAACCGAATTTCTAGACCTTAAACTATTCAGGGATGTTTTGAAAATGGATATTTTTCAATCCATGTCCAAGCACATTAGGAAGTACTTTAAAAATGAGAAAATTATTCGTCTCATGGAGTTTCCTGTATTGTTTCTAGGAGAAACAGCGCAAAACATTCCAGCGTTGTACAGCCTAATGAACTATGCAGATATAGCTTTGGGTACCTGGTATCCTCAGGGAGGAATGCATAAAATTATTGAAGGAATGGTGGCATTGGCAAAAGAAAATGGGGTTGTATTTAAAAACAATGCGGAGGTGGTAAAGATTATGACTGATGAGGGCAAGGCCAAGTCAGTTAAACTACTATCTGGAGAGGAGATTGGGTTTGATATATTAGTTGCAAGCGCGGACTATCACCATGTAGACAAACATTTACTCGAACCTAAATATAGTAACTATAGTGATAAATACTGGGACAGTAGAGTTTTAGCGCCTTCATCACTTTTGTTCTACCTGGGAGTTAATAAACGATTAAAAAACCTTCTACACCATAATTTGTTTTTCGACGAGCCCCTTGAACCTCATGCAGATGCCATTTATACCAATCCAAGGTGGCCTGAAAAACCCTTGTTCTATGCCTCGGTGCCTTCCATAACTGATACCACTGTGGCTCCAGAAGGAATGGAGAATTTATTCTTGTTGATACCGCTAGCCCCAAACCTTGAAGACAGCGAAGCTACAAGAAAGAAATATTTTGAAATAATTATGAGAAGACTTGAAAAGCATACAGGTCAAGACATTAGGTCTCATATCGTTTACAATCGATCTTATGCACACAGTGACTTCAAGAAAGATTACCATGCTTTTAAAGGAAATGCATATGGTTTGGCAAATACTTTGAAGCAAACTGCAATTTTAAAGCCATCTCTTAGGAATAAAAAATTAACTAACCTATATTATACAGGACAGTTAACTGTACCAGGGCCAGGAGTTCCTCCTTCTTTAATTTCAGGGGAGGTAGTAGCGAAAGAAATTTTAAAGAATACCATATTTAAATAATTTTCAACCATTGAAAATGAGATGATGGATCCAAAGCAACTCTTTGATGTCACTGCCCTGGAGTGTAGCAAATTGATAACACAACGCTACAGCACTTCATTTACTTTAGGTATTAAAACACTTTGCAAAAAGTTGCATATGCCAATTTATGGAATCTATGGTTATGTCCGTTATGCGGATGAAATTGTTGATACCTTTCATGACAAGGATAAAGTCAGTTTGTTGGAAAATTTTAGGCAGGATACCTATAAGGCCATTGATGAAGGGATAAGCATGAATCCAGTCCTTCATGCCTTCCAATTAATTGTAAACAAATACAATATAGAGAGGGAGTTAATCGATGCTTTTCTGAACAGTATGGCAATGGATCTTGATTTTGCCACTTATAACGACTCTAAATACAAAGAATACATTTATGGTTCAGCTGAAGTCGTGGGATTGATGTGTTTGAGGGTGTTTTGTGAAGGAGACCAAGAAAATTACCAACATTTAAAGCATGCCGCCTGTAAGTTGGGCTCGGCTTTTCAGAAAGTTAATTTCTTGCGAGATTTGAAAAGCGATTATGAAGACAGGGGGAGGGTTTACTTTCCAGGAGTAGATTTTAATAAATTTGACAGCAGTGTAAAGGCTGAAATAGAATCAGATATAAAGCAAGATTTCGATGAAGCGCTAATAGGAATACATCAATTGCCCAAAGGGGCCATGCTGGGAGTAAAAATTGCTTATCTCTATTACCTGAAGCTGTTTTATAAAATTAAATCTTTGTCTCCTGAAACAATTACTAAAAGACGCATAAGAATACCAAATTCTAGAAAATTTGCACTTCTAATCAGCACCTATTTTGGCTACAAAGTTGGGTGGAATTGACAAGTTTTAGCTAACCAGACAGGAACTGTTTGGACAGTCCACAGCGTTTGTGTATTAAAATACTTTTGCTGAGGATCTATATCTGAAAAAGAAGGGTATTAAAAAAACATTTGATTACAAAGTTGGTTTATTAGATATGTTGAAATTGGATGTACATATTGATCAGTATTCAGGCTTTTGCTTTGGTGTAGTTTATGCCATTGAAATGGCGGAAGAAATTTTAGACGATGAAGGTCATCTTTATTGTTTGGGAGATATAGTCCACAATGATGAGGAGGTCAAAAGGTTGACTAAGAAAGGTTTGATTATAATCAATCATGAGGAACTCCATAAGCTATCAAATGAAAAGGTTTTGATCAGGGCGCATGGCGAGCCACCTGCTACCTATGAACTGGCCATTAATAACAATCTTACTTTGGTAGATGCTAGCTGTCCCGTGGTATTGAAGCTTCAGAACCGGATAAAAAACTCATTTGATAAAGACGAAAATATTTACATCTATGGCAAGCATGGGCATGCTGAAGTGATTGGGCTACTTGGTCAAACGAGAAATAAGGCAATCGTTTTTCAAGATATCGAAGAACTTGATCTGCCTAATTTACCAAGAAACATCACCCTTTACAGTCAAACAACCAAGAGTACAGACAAATTTTATGAGATAAATAAGGTCTTAACGGACAATGGTATCACCATTAACACCAACGATACGATTTGCAGACAGGTGTCTAATCGAGACAAAGAACTTAGAGGATTTGCAGCCAAGTTTGACCATATTGTTTTTGTAAGTGGAACCAAATCATCCAATGGAAAAGTATTGTTCAATGTCTGTAAAGAAAAGAATCCACAAACCTATTTTGTATCTTGCCCTGAAGAGGTAGATGCCAATTGGTTTAAAGTCGGGCAAAGTGTTGGGATTTGTGGGGCCACTTCTACACCAATGTGGTTAATGCAAAAAGTTGAAGAAACGATTAAAACCTTTTAGTAGTTTTTTGATCTTTTAATTTTTAATTGTGTTCATGAGTATTTCATTAAAACGGCAGTTGTCTTCATCGGTTGACCCTAAGGGTATTATCATCGCTTTTTCAATTATTGCCCTGTGGACAACTTCATTGCTCTCATTACTTCACCTTCAAGTAGATTATTCAAACCCATTTCTTTACCTAGGGATATTGGTGCAGATGCATCTCTATACTGGGCTTTTTATTACCGCCCATGATGCCATGCATGGGGTAGTTTCAGGGAACAAAAAATTGAATTATTTTATTGGATGGTTTGCAGCCATCTTATTTTCCTTTAATTTCTATTGGAAGTTGTTTCCCAACCACCATAAACACCACAATCATGTGGCAACAGAGGCTGATCCTGACTTTCACTCATCTGGAAAGTTTTTCCCTTGGTACTTGAGTTTCATTTTGAATTATTTAAATATTTGGCAATTCCTTCTGATGGCAATTACCTTCAATTTGCTGAAACTTGTTTTTCCGGTGCCTAATTTGGTGTTGTTTTGGATGTTGCCTGCGATATTGTCTACGCTCCAATTATTTTATTTTGGCACGTATTTACCACATAAAGGAACCCAAAGTAACAAACACCATTCAGGCACTTTGAAAAAGAACCATTTGTGGGCATTCTTCTCCTGTTATTTTTTTGGTTATCACTTTGAACATCATGAATTTCCTTATGCACCCTGGTGGAGGCTTTGGAAAACTAAAAATCTTTCAAACTGACGATCAGGTAATCTTCTTGAATCTCAAAATGCATTAAGAATAGTATCTCAACCCATTGCTATGAAGAAGTTTTTACTATTAACCCTATTCTTTTTATCTTTCCTCACCTTATACGCTCAAGAGGGGACGATAAAAGGGAAAATCATTAACCCAATCAACAATGATCCCATCCCTTTTGCAAATATTATTGTCCAGGGATTAGAAATCGGAGCGGTTTCTGATTTAGACGGAAATTATGAAATCAATGGCTTAGAACCAGGGCTGTATAATTTGAAGGCTTCCTTTGTTGGCTTTAAGGCAAAAACAGTATTTGAGGTTCAGGTAACGAAAGCCAGTGCGGTTCAATTGGATTTTGAGTTGGAAGAGGATGCATCCAACCTTCAAGAAGTTATAGTAGATGCGACCTTTAGTAGAACCGAAGAAAAGCCAATTTCTGTTAGACAGCTTAATGCCAATGAAATAGAAAGGTATCCAGGTGGAAACAGAGACATTAGTAGGGTGATACAGTCCTTACCAGGTGTGGCAAGTTCTGCAAGTTTTAGAAATGATATCATTATTCGTGGAGGCGCACCCAATGAAAACAAATTCTTTATTGATGAAATAGAGGTGCCTGTAATAAACCATTTTGCCACTCAAGGTTCATCAGGTGGACCTGTTGGCATTTTAAACGTGAACCTGATACAAAATGTAGAGGTATTGAGTGGTGGTTTTCCTGCCAATAGGATGAATGCGTTAAGCTCCTTTTTCGAGTTTCAATTAAAAGATGGTCGGCGTGACAAGATGCTTACCCAAGTTACCTTGGGAGCAAGTGAAATAACGCTATCGAATGAAGGGCCTATAGGGGAAAAAACCACTTATATCTTTTCCGCAAGGAGGTCTTACCTCCAGGCGCTATTCAGATTGATTGGCTTGCCTTTTTTACCCACATTTAATGACTTTACCTTTAAAACCAAAACGAAAATCAATGCTAAAACAGAATTAACTGTCTTAGGAGTAGGAGCCATAGATCAATTTGCACTTAATTTTGATGTTCCAGATGATGAGACCAGAGAAGAGAAAGAAGATCGTTTATATTTGCTAGATAATTTGCCGATTTCAACTCAATGGAATTATGCCACGGGAGCGAAATTAAAACGTTTTAGAGACAATGGATTTTGGACGTTCATATTGAGCAGAAACATGCTCAATAACCAATCCTACAAATATGCAGGAAATGATGCGTCTAGCGAAGATAACTTGCAATACAATTACCTGTCTCAGGAGAGTGAAAACAAGTTTAGGGCGGAGAACAGTATCTTTTCTGATGGATATACCCTTCAATATGGCGTAAATTATGAATTCAGCCGTTACTTGATAGAAAATTATGACACCCAATTTCCTGATGAAGATGGTATGCCACGTGATGTCACTACCATCTCCCTGTTTAATAGCTATGGTGGGTTTGTCATGGGGAGTAAGAAGTATTTAGATGATCGTCTAGTAGTTAATTTGGGTATGAGAATGGATGGGAGTGATTTCGGAGAGACTGCCAGGAATCCACTGAATCAACTAAGTCCTAGATTCTCGACAAGTTATCAATTGAAAGACAATTTGTTTTGGAATGCAAATGCAGGAATTTATTATCAGAAACCTCCTTATACAGTGTTGGGGTACCAGAACAATGAAGGGGCTTATGTCAATCAGGAGAATGATGTTAAGTTTATGCGAAGCACCCATTATATCACAGGGTTTGAATGGCAGTATCCCGCTAAAAACCGAAAATTTTCTGCTGAGGTTTTTTATAAAAGTTATGCTAACTACCCTAGTTCTATTAGGAACGGAATTGCCTTGGCTAATCTTGGTGCTGATTTTGGCGTGATAGGAAATGAGCCAGTAACTTCTGATGCAAAGGGAAGAGCCTATGGTTTGGAGCTGCTTGCTCAACAACGTTTATTTAAAGGTTTTTACGGAATAGCAGCACTTACACTCGTAAGAAGTGAATTCACCAATCCATCTACTGGGTACCTGCCATCTTCATGGGACAATCGATTTATTGTAAGTCTAACGGCAGGTAAGCGATTTAAAAGAGACTGGGAAATTGGTGCCAGGTGGAGGTTTTTGGGTGGAACTCCTTATACCCCTTATGATTTGGAATCTTCCTCTTTGCGTGCCAATTGGGACCTTTTCAGCAGAGGACAGCTTGACTATACAAGAATCAATGGGGAACGCCTTAAAAGCTTCCACCAGCTGGACTTGAGGGTAGATAAGAAATATTTTTATAATAAATGGAACCTCAATTTGTATTTTGATATACAAAACGCTTATAATTTTCAGGCCGAACAGCAGACCAATTTAATTCCCCAGCGAAATGACCAGGATGGATTGGTAGTGAATCCTAATGACCCTAGTAGCTATTTAATAAGAGAAGTAGCTAATCCCGCAGGTACGGTGCTACCAACAGTTGGCGTAATTGTAGAATTTTAATTTTTTTGGATGAAATATTGGCTACCTAATGGGAGGCTAAATCCATTCAGACAAATTTCGGCTATAAGGTTTATTAATAGTAGCTTTGTAGCCAAATGGAAAGAATTAAAACTTTATTTCTACTGCTAATAATTACTGACAGTATGTATTTGCTCAGGAAACAGTTACTATTTCAGCAGAAATTGGGATCGTTAATAAGCTGTTTGATTTAATAAATGATTTGGACCTGAATTCTTTCCTCGCCTTCACACTCCTTTAAACCTCAAAAATTAGGTAGCAATTAGATTGGCTGAATTTAATTTTAGTCAATTGGGATGGTTACTGGCTTTGGGTATAGGTGCAAGTTAAATTCTGAGGAATTAAACCTCAGGATTGACTTGGCTTTTGGGGATTAACCCACTTTGTATTTTGGTTTTAATGAAGTGATTCAATTGATGCAATTTATAAGCATGAGCATAAGGTTTACTGTTTCTTCTCAGTTAATACTGCTACGCATGTAGATGGAGATTGTATATTTAAGGTTTAAATATTACTTTGAAAATGAAGACTACTAATCCGCACATTCTTCTTAAAACTTCCAGAATAAATTTATTGAAATATGGAGATTAATGCGTTAAATAAATTGCTTGGAAACATAGATCTTTACCTGCTGGATCAAATATTGAAAAACAGGTTCAGTAAAGAAATGATGATACTAGATGCTGGTTGTGGTGAAGGTAGAAATACACATTATTTTATTCAGAAAGGATATCGGGTTGTAGGGGTGGATGCTAATTCTTCAGCTATCAGCATGGCAAGGATTTCGGGGAGAACTTTGGATTCGAATTTTGACCCTCAGCGTTTTCAGGTGGCAAATTTAGCGGATATTCCATTTCATACAGCTGCATTTGATGTTGTTTTAAGCAGTGCTGTTTTACATTTTGCCACAAGTAAAGACCATTTTCTTATTTTATTAAAAGAGCATATGCGGGTTTTAAAAAATGGGGGGATTTTCTGGCTTCGAATGTGTACCGATGCTGGAGGAGCTTTCGAATTGTTGGATCAGTCGCCACTTTTAATGCAAGAGTTGCCCGATGGAACAGAAAGATTCGTTTTGACAGAGTCTTTAATCAAGGAGATCATGTTAGAATACAAGTTGAGCCTCCTCGAGCCAGCCAAGTCTGTATTGGTTCATAATAAAAGGGCTATGGGGGTGTTTGTATTTCAGAAAGAAGGAAGAACAAAGTGATTGAAACATTAGACATGCAATATGCACTAGAGTTGGTAGGTACCTACTTTTTTGCTATTTCCGGAGCCTTAGCAATTCAGAATAAGGACCAGGATTTATTTGGAGTTGGCTTTATGGGGTTTATTACTGCTATTGGCGGTGGGAGCTTGAGGGATATATTGATCGGAGCTTATCCATTGGTGTGGATAGGGAATGTTAATTTTCTGTATGCGATTTTTGCGGGTCTGATTACTACATTTTTGTTCTTTTCTCACATGGCAAAACTTAGGAAGACCTTGTTTTTATTTGATACTTTGGGAATTGCTTTTTTTACAATTTTAGGAGTAGAAAAATGTCTTTACTTGGGATTCAGACCTGAAGTAGCAGCCATCATGGGAATGTTTAGTGCTGTGATGGGAGGAGTAATTAGAGATACACTTACCAATGAGATTCCCATACTTTTTAGAAAAGAAGTGTATGCATCAGCCTGCCTTGCAGGTGCTGTCGTGTATCTTGCCTTGGATTATTTTGGTCTCGACAGGGACATAAATCTTTTGGGATCTATAGCCTTAATCATTATCATTCGGATAGCAGCTGTAAAATTTAAGCTCAACTTACCTATTCTCAAATAATGATTAATTTGTGCTTTCATTTTCCAATTTACTCAATGGTCATTTACCAACAATTTGAGTATCTCATTAATCATTAATATTTAATTATTATCAAATTATGCGAATACATATTTTTCAAGACGAGGAAAGTTTACATCTTGCCGTTGCTAAGGAGCTGATTGAAGCTGTAAAAACCAAACCAAACACGGTGTTAGGGTTGTCTACTGGAAGCTCTCCGCTGGGAACGTATGCCAATATGATAAAAGACCACCAAATGAATGGTACGGACTATTCAGAGGTGGTGACATTTAACCTGGACGAATATGTAGGGCTTGAGGGTACCCACCCTCAGAGTTACAGGCATTTTATGAATACCTCACTATTGAATCACCTCAACATTCCTTTAAATCAAACCAATGTCCCTGATGGTACTGGAGACCTCAAAAAAACTTGCGAAAATTATGAAGCCAAAATAGTTAGTGCTGGTGGAATAGATTTGCAGTTGTTGGGCATCGGAACCAATGGACATATAGGGTTTAATGAACCTGGGACAGCATTCGATACAAGAACACACGTTACCCAATTGCTTCAGGAGACTATAGATGGCAATGCACGTTTTTTCGATAGTGCCTCAGCTGTGCCAAAAGAAGCTGTAACTATGGGAATTGAGACTATTATGGAAGTGAAAAAGGTTATACTGATAGCGTATGGGAGTAAAAAAGCTGCTGCCGTAAGAGAAATGGTAAACGGGCCTGTTGTAACGGAAATGCCAGCCTCCATTCTCCAAAAGCATCAAAATGTCATCTTGTTCCTTGATGAAGAAGCCGCTTCTTTACTAAAAAAATAAAATATTGGGAATTGGAACCGTAGTGCTTTACAAGGAGTGATTCATGATTAAGTTTCTTAAGTAAACTTTAAATACGGTTCCTTTTCCTACTTCACTCTCAATCTCGATTTTACCATCATGAGCTCTTATTTGTTCTCTAATTAGGTACAATCCAAGACCCTTGCCTTCAACATGGTTGTGAAACCTTTGGTAAAGACCAAAAATCCGATCGCCATACCTTCTGAGATCCAGGCCAATGCCATTGTCTTCAAACCTAATCACACAATATTCATTCTCTATATAAGTTTTGATTTTAACGATGGGGCTTCTTTCCGGATGTTTGTATTTCACAGAATTGGTCATGAAGTTCATGAAGAAATTTTCCAAATGAGCGTAGACATAATTAATGTCATTTAGACCTGAGAAATCTTTTTCGATCTTTATTCCAGACTCCTTAAGCTGATTGAAAAGGCTTTTTTCAATATTGTTAAGTAAGAGTTTGAAGTCAATTTGCTCAACTTTCGGAATCTTTTGTTTTTTTATGGAGACGACTTCTATAAGGTCTTGAAGGGTGGTGTCAAGCAAATTGGTGGAGATTTTAAGATTCTCCCATACCTCTCTGTTACCTGGATCAGCAGGATTTTCATCGTTGTATAAGTCCAAAAGCAATGAAATATTTACTATGGGGGCCCTTAAGTTGTGGGAGACAATATAGGCAAACCTTAAAAGCTCTTCATTGTGGGACTTTAGGTCTTTTATGAGCTTTTCTTTGTCTGATTCTAGCCTTTTAGCCTGTGTTATGTTTTGGGTCACTAGTAGAATACGATCTACTTCCTTAGAGTTGTTAATAAGAGGTACACCACTCTGGAGGAATTTCATGTGGCGCCCCTCTGTTTCATAACTTACTCTTTGGCCTCTTAACACTTTATTAAGACTTATTTTAGTGATCTTCAAATTGTCGCCTGAAAGCTGTTTTAAGAAATTGGTGCCAATTAAGGATTTAGGATCTGTCCCAGACAACTTGTATTCTTCACCATCTGTAAATAAATAATTTAACGATTTGTCCAATACAGCTACCGACCCACGGGGGAAGTTTTCTGCAATACTTCTAAACAGCTGCTCTGAAGCAATTAATTTTTTTTCAGAAAGGGTTCGGTCGGTAATATCATCTACAAAAATGACATAGGATTCTTTGTTTTCATTTCCATATTGAATTTTTGTAAATGATATTTTAAGTTCTTTATAATCATCCTCTCCAATGGGTAAATGGAAATAATCAGTTTTGAGGCCAGATTTTAGAAAGCCTGAAATAACCTCTAGTAGGGTAGCACTAGTATCGCTTTTAATCAATTTGGTCTTCATCAGTTCATCCTTATTTTGAAGGTTGAACACAGGAAGGGTTTTATTATTGATTAATATAAGTTCAAACTGATGATTTACTGCGAATATGGCATAAGCAGTTCCATTTAGAATGGCATCATGCATGAAATTGGTTTCCTGAAGTACATTCTCAAACCGATACCTGTTCAATTCCTTGCTAATCCAATCTCTTAATATGCTAAATAATTCCCCATAATGGGCTTTGTTATTGAATGGCTGATCATGGAGCAAACACAATGTCCCAATTTTATTCATTTCGGTGTCGAACAAAGCCAGTCTTAGAAGCGAAGTGATTTTATGTTCAATAAAATATGAAATATGGCTTAATACATTGTCCTTTTCTGAACTTATCATCAAGAAATTATTGGCCGGATCTATCGGTAATAATTCGTCATTCAGCAAATTTTCCCACCATTTATCACTGTCATTAATATTTTTTCCCGACTCACAGATGGATAGCACTTCCATTTTATTTATTCCAGGATCTACATTACCTATAATACAAAAGCGTATTCCTAATTTTCTATAAATCAGGTGATTGATTTCTTCGAAAAGGTTTTGACCCTTAAATAACGTACAGATGGCCGAAACCTCAGACAACATGTTTTGAATAAAATTTTTCTCTGTCAGATTTTGCAGTACCTCGTTCTTGTCTTCTACAGTTTTACTTTTCTTTTTATGCTGTATGGCATCTATTAATGTTCCTGTCAGTCCTTCTTCTTGGGTAATGGCACTTTTAAAAACCCTTATATTGTTTGTTAAGTATTGAAAAGTACCTTTATTATTTCTTACTCTGTAAGTAAATGAGTAATTGTCTTTATCATAATGCCTTAGGGATACAAAATCCTCTACGAGCTTTCGATCATCGGGATGTATTATTTTAAGCCAATCCCATAAAATAAAACTTCTTAAATTACCGTCCTCATAGCCCAATAGGCCACACAGTGGGCCAGACCATAAAATTTCCTTACTCTTTTTTAAATACTTAAAGTAAATTATTTCATGGTTTTCGTTACCGCTTATTGTAACACTGTTTTGGCCTTCAGATTGAGGTGTGCGATTGTCATGGTATTCCTCAAGTTGAAGAGACCTGTAATCAGCTGAAATGTTTTTGGATTTGAATTTTAAATTAATGAATGAGAATTCAGCATTATCCGTTTCTTGATTCAATAAATTGTCCAGCGTTTCTTGATCCAAAAATGGAAACCTAATCCTCAAATACCCTCGAAAATCATCAAGATTTGACGGGAAATAATCCTCGGTATTATTAACCTCTGTGAGAATAGATTGGTCTTTAAAATTTATGATCCACGTAGGGCAAGAACCAAAAATTTCCTGACTGACAATTGTATTGATAATGTTGCTATTCTCATTATGTGTAAGAATGCACCCTTCAAATTTCAAAAAGATGAAAGATTGGGAATCTATAACGAGGGGGATTTCAAGCGTTTTATTTTTTTCTAAGCTTTCAAATATTAAATCAAAAAGTGAGTTATTAAGTGTCGGGAATAAGGCATTTATTTCTTCAATGTTTAGTATTTCGTCGTTTTCCTTCTTCCATGAATTGAAACTACTGGATTGGTAGATGATCTCAAAGACTCCATTGTTTGACCTTTTTAAAGTTAATAAAAAGGTTTTAAAAATATTATTAACCATCAGGGGGTGAAGTGAAAGATTAAAATCTTCTTAAAAGTTTCAATAAATTTATAAAAATTTCCGGTCTTAATGCAAAAAATATATAAAATTCACTATTTACTATACTAAATTCATTATTTTACTTACATAATGAATTTTCTACAATTGCTTTTCTAGTAAAAATGTAACCTTGTGAATAGTCGTTTTAGTTTTGTCCCCAGGAGCTGCTCTCAGCAGCTCTAAAGAAATGACCTTTCCTTCATTAGACCTAAGTAATTCGGTGATTTCGGATAGCTCCCAAAACATTGCTGGAATCTTGTTAATTGTTAGGATTTCATCCAACTCCTTTGCACCATGTATTTGGGCAGGAGAATTCTCTTTTACACTGTGAATATAGTATCTTTTCTCTTCCAGTGAAATTACCCTAACAGTCAATCCACTCATATCATACTTGAAAGGGGTCTTGTATTTTGCCCCTTTTTTATACAATATCCTTTCACGAGGGTAGTCAATAATGATCTTCATATGATTTAGCAGTTCGGATCCTAAACTGCCCATTCTACCTGTCTTAATAAGCACTTCAGAATACGCATTCTTTTCAGGATAGGAGGTGACGACATTTCTAAAATTCAAGCCAGAAATGGTTAATTTTTTTACCCTCGCCACATGTCCTTCCAAATCCCCTCCCAATGACCTTCCTAAGCTGCTCTTGATATTTTTCTCAGGTAGTATTATGTCATCATCTGTTTCTTGATTAAGCAATAATCCATGATTGGCACCTGTGTCAATGAGTAATTTTGCTTCAAGGTCAGAACCATCGATTTGCTTTATGGTAGTGAGAATGTAAGGTTTGTTACCTAATAGTTCAATAGGCATTTCTCTAAACCAAAAGGGTTTCCATTTGAGTGCTTCTCGATTGTAAAATGTTATGAGTCCATTGTCATAGTCGACTTTGATCGGGTTGTTTTTGAAAAATTCATGTCCGATCACCCCGTATATTGGTACCCCTAAAACTTTTTCCAGTTCCAAAAAATCATCGTCCAAAACAAGGATGGCTTGAAATATACCTTCAATTGGGCCAATGTCAAAGTGGTTGTTGGGGGAAACAGAAGCACTTAAAACCGTCTTTCCATCAGCTCCAACCAAATTGAGTTTTCGGCTGTAAACCATTTCCAGCTCATCTGCTATTGATTTACTGAAAAAAATATTTGATTTAACTCCTGTATCAAAAAGGAAGTTAACGGCAGGGCCGCCATTAATAGAAACCGGTAAAATGATCAGGCTATTGGAATCAATAAAAGGAAGAACGATTTTCTTTTGGTCTCTTTTCATATAAAAACCAGGCACTTGAGCGTTTACAGGACCAGCCAGTAAAAACGAAAACAAAAGATAAAATAGCCACCTTGTCTTATGATACATGATTCTTAATTGTTCCTTTAATATAGAAAATTTATTTCAGTAGTAAAGAATATTTAAGTTCTTAGTTAACCTTAATAGGGAATACCTATACAATTACAAGTTCAGTGCCTTAATGAAGGGTATTAATCAGGTCATGATAAGGTAGCCAATTTCATTTAACCCTTTTACTGGTAGAATAACTTTGAACAAGACTGATTGTTTATATTCATAGTTGCGGATTAAGTATTGGTTCAGAAGCAGGCTGATGGGTGGGCTTTTGGACAAAATAAGGGCCAACCTTTGGGTTTATAATGGTCCAATACATTATTTAGAACTATTGAAAATAGCTGCTCATTCCCAGATTGAAAAGTTTAATGGTTTGAAAAATCTAAAAAATAGCTCATCTTTATTCTTTATAATAATAAACCATGGCCGATAAGTCGATAATTGAGAAAGCAAAAAAAATATTTGAAAATTACCTTGTCCGGCAAGGTAGTCGTAAAACACCTGAAAGGTTTTCTGTAATTGATGAATTATATGCTTTGCCTCAAGATGAGCATATAGACGTCGAGGGACTATTTTTAAGAATGCGGAACAATGGCTATTCCATTAGCCGTGCCACTATATACAATACTCTCGATCTATTAGTAGAGTGTGGATTGGCAGTAAAGCACCAGTTTAAGGACAAGGTGGCATTATATGAACAAGCATTGACTTATAAGCACCATGACCATTACGTCTGCAATCAATGTAGAAAAATTCTAGAATTTTCTGATCAAAGAATTAATTTGATTAAAGAAGAGATGGGGAATACTTTCTCTGCTAATATTACCAGTCACTCACTTGTACTATACGGAGATTGTCAAATCCGCGATTGTAAAAATCTACCAATGCACTAGGATACCCTTAATGCTGGGATTGGATTATTTATTATTTGAAAAGACCTTTTGATAAACAGGCTTTCTCATTGAAAACTGAACATAGAGGAAGGGGTACAATAGATAATCCAAGAGTAGGTTTGGACTTGAAAAACTAATTTCATCTATGATTTTTGCTTTGTCACTCCCATCAAATAGGATGCGGTGCTTGTGACGCCATTTTTTAAGGAAAAAAGGAAGTTTAATGCCTTCATCAATAAAGTAATACTCCGTATCATCCAAATGATCAGCAGTGATTTCACTGGTCCAAACCTGTCTAAAAAATATAAAATTAAGTTCCAAACTGACGAGGTCACCTTTTGCTGACCCATCAAATCTTAGTAATTTTACTGGAGGAAAAGGAGGGTTTAATGCCTTGAATAAATCGGCATTAAACCCCTCTTTAACTTTTAAAAAGTTTTGATTTACTTTGGTTGTTAGACTAATATTCATGAAGTCTTTTTTTGCAATTGATTTATTGCATTTTTTTCAAGTATTTGAAAAGGTCACTGTCTGAGGATATTACCAGACTTGTTTCTTCGTCCATAGAATTTTCTAGAGCTTCCATCGAACGAAGAAATTTATATAAATCGATTGATTGTCTGTTCCGATTATAGGCAGAAGCATAAATTTCAGTGGCTTCAGCATCAGCCCTACCTCTTATTTCTTCACCTTGTCTGATGGCCTCAGATTGGATTTGAGCCAAATCACGTTCCTTGTCACCAAGGATCTTTCTAGCACCACCCTGTCCTTCAGACCTGAATTGGTCGGCTATCCTATTTCTTTCACTTATCATCCTGTCATAAACCCTGTCCCTCACTTCATCAACGTAGTTCATTCTTTTAAAACGGAAATCTAATATTCTTACTCCTAGGTCAGAGGTTCTTTCATTGGCTTTCTGTAAGATAATATCTTCGATTTCATCCCGCCCTACTTCGATTTCCTCTAGGATTTCTAATTCTTCCATGAACTCTTCAGTTATTTCGGGATCTCTATTTGTTGAACGAACAATGTCCAAGAGGTTATGGTTTGCAATAGCATTCCTGGTTTCTCCATCAAGGATATCATCAAGTCTTGATTGAGCAGATCTCTCATCTCTTAGACGGATGAAGAATTGAAGTGGATTGGTGATTTCCCATCTGGCATAGCTGTCTACGAAAATATATTTTTTATCTTTTGTAGGAACCTGGTTTTTGTCTCCATCCCATTCAAGGTAACGTTTATCGAAAAACTGTACTTTTTGAATAAAGGGCATTACGAAATTTACCCCTGGGGTGGTTCTGGGCTCACCAACAGGTTTACCAAATTGAGTGACAATGGCTTGCTGTGTTTCGTCGAGTATAAAAACACTTTGAGCGGATAGCATTATGACTATTACTCCCAGTATTATATAAAATAAATTACTTTTTTTCATGCTTTGATGAGGTTAATTGTGGAGTCCTTATTTTTCTTAAGGGGCCGGAGTAGAGGCATTGGCTTTGTTGATATTGAGCAATGGCAACACGTTGCTTCCTTTTTCATCAGTAATAATTTTATTACCGATTTTTGGCAGAACTTTCTCCAGCGTTTCTAGATAGATTCTCTGCTTGGTTACTTCAGGTGCTTTAATATAAGCTTCGAAAATGGAATTGAACCTTTCTGCTTCTCCTCTTGCGCCATTGACCCTGGTTAAGGCATAAGCTTCTGCCAATTGAATGGTTTCCTCAGCCTCACCTCTAGCTCTTGGTATGATTCGATTGTAATCGGCCTCGGCCTGATTGATTAACGTTTCTCTTTCTTGCTGGGCTTCATTCACCGCATTGAAACTTGGTTTTACAGGTTCAGGCGGATTCACATCCTGTAATACTACTTGGTCTACCCGAATGCCATTTTCATATTCATCGCACATTTCCTGTAACAATACTTCTACGCTGGTAGCTATTTCCTGTCTTCCGACAGTTAATACTTCATTGACGGTCCGGTCTCCTACAATTTTCCTCATTGCAGACTCTGACATGTCATTTAAGGTTTTCTCAGCATTTCTTACTTTAAACAAGTATTTATAAGAATCCACAATTCTATACTGAATTACCCATTCCACATCCGTTAAATTCAGATCGCCGGTTAGCATCATGCTCTCGTCGATATAGCCAGATTTTGCGTATTGCGTCTGTCCATTTGAGCTAGTGGAAGTGGAACGAAAGCCAAATTCTTGCTTTAATTGTCTTTGGACTGGTATTTTATACATGGTTTCCACAAAGGGTATGATAAAACTTAAACCTGGAGAAACTGTGCGGTTATACTCGCCTAGTTGAATAATTACACCTTCTTCTTCTGGGCCTACTGTTTTAATAGCTGAAAACACCATGATAATTACAACCAATCCGAGAATGATTTTGGACAGGTATTTTTTTACCCAGTCCGGATCGATGTTGATTTCAAATTGTTTTTCTGACATAAGTTTACTTTTTTTGCAATTTACGATTAATTGACAGAAATACCTTCGGTAATATTTTTCATTTCCCCAATTGAATTACCTAAACGTAGAATAAGCATATGGGTTGGTAATCTGTTTCCAAGCCTTGAAATCAATGCATTTTTTGGCTTTATGAAGTTTTGATAAAGCATTTATGCGCTTTGAATGCTGAACAGTAAAAGTGGGCAATAATTATTATTGCAATACCCAAAGGAAGAGGCCAAACAATATCAACCAGACGATATCCATAAATTTCCAGTAAATGATGAATAATTCAAGCTTCATTTTTTCATATGGATTTGTTAGTAAAACCAAAGTTTTTACCTCGTCTTTTTCACTATTGTAAATTAGTAGTAACAATACCAAGGCATAGATCATGGCTCCAGTGAGGTGCACAAGGTGGATGCCACTGAGTAAATACAAAAAACTTCCGGCAGGCAATCCAGTAAAATCAACTCCTGAATTGGATAGTTCTTCCCATCCTTTAAATTGAAATGCTGTAAAGGACAATCCTAAAAACAGCGTATAGACAAGATTAATCTTTGTTTTCTTCAGGTCATGTGCTAAAAAAGCGGGAAGAATTTTCTCTGAAATAAAAGCGCTTCCAAACAATATTAAACTACTGATAATAAATGGTTTAGGTATTTTATATTGTGCAAAAGAATTGGTTTCTGATTGTGAGAAAATAAAAGATAGGGTCAAAAAAAGAAAGATTAACCCACTACTAAACATGGCCAAATAAATTAGTGTCTGGTAGGGATGCATTTGTTCCATTCTTTTAAACCAATGCGTTTTTTTTCTTTCTTTTCGTAAGTCCATCCCATGAATAACAATTGAAAAGAGGATATTGTTGTTTTTGGTGGAAAAAAGTCAAATTTTTTAATAAAAATAGGATTAAGCAGCGCTATATATCCTGATGCTACCGAGGGGATTTCAATGTTATTTGATAAATTGCACTCCCTTAATTTGAATGCGGATTTTGTATTGGGAATGCCGGGGAGTAATCGTTTTGCTAAAAATAGAATTGGTATACTGAAACTTTAAATGAGGCCTAATAGTTGCAATCAGCAATAGAAATTAAGTCACCTATTATTAATCGTCATAAATCACGTAGTAAAATGGCCATAGCCTATTTAAGGTGCTACATTAAAAGAATATTAGTTGGACAAGCAGTCGTTTTTATCACTTTATATAGATGATCCATTTGTAAAAAATCTTGGATTAAGCATTAGTTCTGCGGCCCATGCAAAAATGAATGTGAAGGGGCTTTCAGGGAGTATGGATATGTTGGTCGTGCATGCTATTTCTAAAATTACAGGGTCTTTTCATGTAGTTTTAGCAAATGACCGTGAGGAAGCAGCCTATCTTGCGAGTGATTGGCAAACTTTTACAGGAGAAGCTGCTTATCATTTTCCGGCAAGTTATAAAAGGCCATACCATTCCGATGAGGTGGAAAATGCCAATGTGTTGGTGCGTGCTGAAATTCTAAACAAATTGACAAGCACAATGCCAGAAGGAAAGGTTTTTATAACTTCTCCCGAGGCCATTTATGAAAAGGTCGTTAACAAAAAGAGCCTAAAAGAAAACACTTTTGCGGTTAAAGTAGGTGAAAAAGTTGACTTATCCTTTATAGAAGAACTGTTAAGCACCTATGGCTTTGAAAAATCTGATTTCGTTTATGAGGCAGGGCAATTTGCTGTAAGAGGTGGGATAATTGACATCTACTCCTATGCAAATGACATGCCTTTTCGTTTGGAGCTCTTTGGAAAGGAAGTGGACAGCATAAGGACTTTTGATCCAGAAACCCAGTTGTCCACTGGAAAGGTTAAAGAGATTAGTATTCTGCCGAATATTCAAACCAAGATGGAAGCGGAAAGTCGTCAGCCCATCATGGACTTTTTCCCAAAAGGTACTTGCTTTTGGATAAAGGATTATAAAAATTCCACAAACGTTATTCAGGGATTGTATGATAAGGCCAGCCAGCATTTCGCTGGCATAGGAGAAAGTAGCTCACTTCTCATGTCTCCTGAGAAGCTGTTTTTGGATGCCAAATCTTTTGAAGAGCAACTTTCATCTTTCACATTGCTGGCTTTTGGTCATGTATTTGATTGGACAGGTGTTCCCGAATTTCAATTCCAAGGGCAACCTCAGCCCTCCTTTAACAAGCAGTTTGACTTGTTGGTCCAAAACCTTAATGATAATGGAGCCAAAGGAATCACCAATATTATTTGTTCGGAAAGTGAAAAACAAACTGGGCGTTTGATTAATATTTTTCATGAATTAGATCCTACCCTTAAGATTCAAACTTTGCCCATCAATCTTAAGGAAGGCTTTGTGGACAACTCATTAAAATTGGCTTGTTATACGGACCATCAAATTTTTGAAAGATTCTTCAGGTACAAGACAGCCAAAACTACATCAAAATCTAAAGCACTTACCTTAAAAGAAATAAAAAGCCTACATCCTGGAGATTATATTGTCCATGTGGATTATGGAATCGGCCGATTTGCAGGATTGGAAAAGGTGGAAGTCTCTGGGAAGCGGCAGGAAGCAATTCGATTGGTCTTTAGAGATGATGATCTACTTTATGTAAACATCCATTCCTTACACAAAATCTCAAAGTACAGTAGTCAAGAAGGCGCAATGCCGACAATGTCTAAACTAGGAACGCCAGAGTGGGAAAATAAGAAAAATCGAGTTAAGAATAAGGTTAAAGATATAGCGAAGGATTTAATTCATTTGTATTCAAAGCGAAAAGCTGCTCCCGGGCATCAATTTTCAACGGACAGTGTGTTGCAGGTGGAATTGGAAAGTTCATTTATCTATGAAGATACGCCTGATCAGGCCTCTGCTACTTCAGATGTAAAGGATGATATGGAAAAGCCTTATCCAATGGATAGGCTGGTATGCGGTGATGTTGGATTTGGCAAGACGGAGGTTGCTGTTAGAGCGGTTTTTAAGGCTGTAAATGATAGAAAGCAAGTAGCAGTATTGGTGCCCACCACAATTTTGGCGATGCAACATTACCATACCTTTAAAGAGAGGCTAGAGAATTTTCCCGTTTCGATAGATTATATTAACCGATTCAGAACGGCAAAGGAAGTAAAGGGAATCATAGAAAAAGTTGGTAATGGAGAAATAGATATTTTAATCGGTACCCACAAAATTGTAAATAAGGCAATGAAATTCAAAGATCTTGGGCTCTTGGTCATTGATGAGGAGCAAAAGTTTGGCGTCAAGGTCAAGGATCAATTAAAGCAGCTTCGAGTAGACGTTGATGTGCTTACTTTAACAGCTACCCCTATACCTCGAACGCTTCATTTTTCCCTGATGGGTGCGAGAGATCTTTCAGTAATTGCTACTCCTCCGCCAAACCGGCAGCCAGTAACTACAGAAATTTATACTTTTAGAGAAGAGATTATCAGAGATGCCATAGCCAATGAAATTCAGCGTGGCGGACAGGTGTTCTTTGTGCATAATCGTGTGGCAGAGATTGATTCAATTGCCAATTTAATTTTGAGGTTGGTGCCAGATGCCCGGGTAATGGGAGCTCATGGGCAGATGGATGGGAAAAAGCTGGAAAAGATCATGGTGGACTTCATTGAAGGAGCTTATGATGTATTGGTTTCAACCAACATTATAGAATCTGGCTTGGATATTCCGAATGCCAACACCATTATAATTAATCGAGCCCATATGTTTGGGATGAGTGACCTCCATCAAATGAGAGGTAGGGTGGGGAGAAGCAATAAAAAAGCCTATTGTTATCTGCTTACACCACCGACATCTACCTTGACAGTGGAAACCAGAAAAAGACTTCAGGCGATGGAGGAATTTTCTGATCTGGGAGATGGTTTTAAGGTGGCGATGAGAGATTTGGACATTAGAGGAGCAGGAAACTTATTAGGGGCTGAGCAAAGTGGATTTATCTCTGATTTGGGTTTTGAAATGTACCATAAGATTCTGGACGATGCCGTTCAAGAGCTTAAACAAACAGAGTTTGCGGCCCTTTTTGAAAGTGATCTTAAAGAAATAGTCGCTCCACTGGTTCAGGATTGTGTGATTGAGACGGATATGGAATTATTGATACCAGAGAGTTACGTAAGTAATATTTCAGAAAGGTTGAGCCTGTATTCTAAACTAGACGAAATTAAGGAGGTAAAAGCCCTTGACGATTTTAGAGTGGAGATCCGCGATAGGTTCGGTACCATACCAGAAAGGGTACAGGCCTTATTTGAAACTGTTGAACTAAGATGGATGGCTGAGAAACTTGGTTTTGAAAAACTTGCTTTGAAAAATGAACAAATGAAATGTTATTTCGTTAGTTCTGAAAAAGAGGCCTATTTTACGTCTCCGGTTTTTATGAATATTATCAAGTTTATACAATCTAAAAACAGGCTTTGTAAAATAAAAGAAACGAAAGGTCGTTTAATCCTCATAATCAAAGGTGTTGATTCGATTGAGAAAGCTAAGAATTGGCTTTCTGATATGATGATAAATGAAAAGGAGCCCATTTAAATATGGGATTTATTTAATAGAGAGGACTTTAGACCAGAAAATTTGTAGTTGTTTAAGGTTTTTTTTAGTAAATCAGATATATTTTCGTGTGGCCAATAATATAGGTGATACAATTTTTTTTGTAGTATTTCACAAGAATTAGATAAAAATGGTTTTTGCCTTGCGTTTTGTAAGTAAAAGATTATTGGTATAATATATTATTGGTCATATATTAGCGTTTTATTAAGACAAAACATAAAACTTGTCGCATGAAATTTGAGAATAAAAATTTTCAATTTAGTTTTTTTGCTGCAGTAGCATTACTGGGGTTGTTGGTGTCTTCTTGTGGAAATCAAACTTCCAGAAGAACTGCTAGTAATCCTGGAGGCTTCAGTGCATCAACAGGAGCAGAATATAGTTTCGATGAGGAAGACTCAGCCTTTCAGGTCTTTAGGCTTCCAAGAGAAGTAATCGGGCCAAGGCTCGTTTTTATCCAAGGGGGTAGAGCAGTTTTGGGTTCTCAAGAACAAGATGTCATGGGCTTCCGTGACAATGTGGAGCGAACAGTCACCATTGCCTCATTTTACATGGATGAGACAGAGGTGACGAACGTTGATTATAAAGAATTCCTGTTTAATATTGCGGACAGCGTAAGTGCTGATTCTCTTCAAAAACTTGAACCAAACGAAAAGGTATGGGCCAATGCCATGTCCTACAACGATGTTTATTCCACATATTACTTTAGGTATCCAGGGTTTAACTTTTACCCAGTAGCTGGAGTTAGCTGGACGCAAGCAAATGCTTATAGCCATTGGAGAACACTATACGTAAACGAATTAGAACGAGAGAGAAACTTTGGCGGAGGTAAGAAGAAAAACGATGAGGAAGAAGGTGCCGATCCACTTACTTTAGATCAGTTAATAGAGCGTGGCGTGGTTTTTCCAAACTATCGACTTCCTAATGAGGCTGAATGGGAGTTTGCTGCAAAGGGGATGATAGGAACCCAATACATGGATGAAAATCAGGAAAATGGTAGGATCTATCCTTGGGATGGAAGAGGGCCACGGAATCCTTATAATATCAAAAGAAAGTCCCGTCAAGGAGATTTTCTAGCCAACTTTAAAAGAGGGCGTGGTGACTATGCTGGATTATCAGGTAGTGTGTCCAATGATGGAGAAATTATTCCAACGAATGTTTATGATTTCCCTCCAAATGACTTTGGCCTTTACAATATGGCTGGGAATATGAATGAGTGGGTTCAGGATGTCTATCGACCACTTTCCTTCCAGGATTTCGATGACCTTAACCCAATCAGAAAAGATGGTACAAATGACGAAGAGGATACTTATAAAACCACTTTAATTGATGACAGTTATAGGGTTTACAAAGGAGGATCTTGGAGAGACGTTGCTTATTGGTTGGCACCTGGTACCAGGAGATTTATGCACCAAGATTCCGCTTCTAATCATATAGGTTTTAGATGTGCCATGATTGCAGTAGGAGGCAAAGACAGATAAGCTTCAAACTAGAAATTATAGATTTAGAAAAAGGGTGATCTCACCCTTTTTTTTATGCCCTGTTTTATCGATTTGGTAGTACGAAAAAAGCCTTTCAGATGCTAAAGGAGTATTATATTTCTTTTTTCTGTTAAATCCTGAATTATATATTATTTTTGTAAGCACAATTTATTTAAACTTAGGCATTTATATGAAGCGGGGTTTACTTTTATGTTTTTTTGCCCTATTGCTTTTCCAGACTGGTTTTGGACAAAGTTGGAGAAGAGTTGGAGATTGGGGAAATGATTATAAATCAATAAAATGGGTGAATACCAATGTGGGCTTTATAGGTGGGGAAAACATCTTGCTTAAGTCCATAGACGGTGGACTGAGTTGGGTGGAAATGGAGCTTCCAATGCGAATGGATGTCTTGGACATTTCTTTTTTTGACGATCAAAATGGCGTTCTTCTCAACGAAGAAGGAAAGATTTTCAGGTCTACTAATGGAGGTGGAAGTTGGTCTAACCCTAGCTATCCGGAGAATTTAAAACTGAATAGGGTTCTTCATATAGATGAAAATCGATTGATTATCAGTGGGGATGATGGGCTTATCTTGAGATCTGTAAATGGAGGTGCAAATTGGAATATTATCGACGTGCCAACTGAGGCTTCCATTAAAAAAGTATTTTTTGTAGACCAAGACCTTGGTTACGCCGTGAGTTCAGACTCCGAAATAATTAAGACTTTCAATGCAGGAGAATCCTGGGAATTGTATGATTCGGGATTTGATGTTGCATTGAATGCGGTATATTTTATAAATGACACTACTGGTTACGCTGTTGGTGATGAGGGTGCCATTATCAAAACAGAAGACGGTGCCCTGAACTGGCAGTTTATAAACAGTGGTATAGATACTGACTTGACAGATGTAATTTTCAATCCAGCTTATCCGCTTGTTGGTGTAATTAGTGGAGATGGTGGTACAATTTTGCGTACGACAAATGGAGGGTTAACATTTAAAGAAGCTGGTTCCCGAACGGTACAAAATATAGCACGACTATCGATTAGGCCTGAAACAAATAATATTTTAGCAGTGGCGCCTAGTGGTGTTTTGATCAATTCTAATAATACAGGGTCTACCTGGTCTACAAGACTTTCTGGAACATCTAGTGATTTTGGAGGAGTAGCATTCACAACAGATCTACGGGGTTACCTTGTCGGAGACAATGGATTGATTTTGTATACTACCAATGGAGGCTCAAGCTTTAATGATAGGTCAAGACCAATATCGTTACCTTTTAATTCTTTGTTTTTTGTATCTGCCAGTGCTGGTTATGTCTCAGGAAACAATGGAAACATTATTTCGACTACGAACTCGGGGGCACTTTGGACAACGCTCAACCCAGGTACTAATAAAAATGTTTACGGCTTTTATTTCTTTGATTTTAATAAAGGCTTTGCTGTTGGTGCTGAAGGTCTAATTACAATGACACAAAATCAGGGGGTCAATTGGGAGGTAATTCCCTCTGGCGCTTCGGCGTTTAACTTAAAAGATATTTTATTCTTTAATGAAAATGATGGGATCATCATCGGTGAAAAAGGGCTGGTACTGATCACCTCCAATGGGGGACTGAGTTGGCAAAGAATAAATATGGGGAGCAGTGTCGATTTGAAGGCAATTTCGATATTGGATGACAATACAGCCATTGTGGTAAGCTCTTCTGGAGATTTATTTAAAACTTCTGATAAAGGAATCAATTGGGCCCCTCTATCAACGGGTTTGAATACTCCCTTATCAGATATCGCATTTCTCGATGAGTCAGTAGGATTTATTACTGGAGAAAACGGGTTGATTATGCGTACTTTCGATGCTGGAGAAAACTGGGAAAAGTTGGAAACAGCGACTTATCAAAACTTTACAGGCATAAGCTTTGGTGACCTAAATGTAGGATATGCCGTAGGTGAAAATGGTATTTTTTATCAATATACTTGTCAAGTACCTGATGAGATCCCAACCATTTTTGGGGAAGATAACATTTGTATCAGCCAGCAGATTTACTCCGTACAGGATTTGGGCCTAGAAGATGAAAACTATGAATGGCGAGTAGATGGTGGAAGTATAATTCAAGGACAGGGAAGTGCCAGAGTAGTGGTTAGATGGGACAATCCCGGAAGGAATGCTGTGATGGTCCGTGGAACCAATAATTGTGGAAATGGAGAAACTACCGCGCTGGAAGTCGTGGTCTCAGAAGAACCCAAGCAAACGACCATAATTCAGGGTGAGGGAGTAGTTTGTGTGAATACGCTCGAAGAATATAAGGTTGACTCCATACCAGGGACAGAATATTTTTGGGAAGCTACTGGTGGAGTCGTTAGAGAAGGGCAGGGAACTTCTATAATCACCCTTGAGTGGACCAATTTAAATGAACAAAGCATCTCTGTGTCAACCAGAAACCCATGTGGTCAAGGTCCTACCACAGAAAAAGCTATTCGCGTCATTACTATACCAGACCAACCCTCAACTATACTGGGGGCCGTGAGGGTCGGTTTTCAAGAGGCTGACTATGAAATTACCGGTGAGAGAGATGTTAATTACCAATGGTCTGTTGCAGGCGGGGGTGAAATTATCAGTGGTCAAGGTTCTTCCAAGGTACGGATAAATTGGACGACAGCAGGAGACCATGTGCTAGAAGTAACACCTATAAATGCATGCAATCAAGGAGCCAGTCGTGTGCTTTCTGTAAACGTTAACCTTATTACATCAATAGAAGAAGCAATTGATGCAAATATTGAGGTCTTCCCTAGTCCTTCATTTGGCGGAGATGTTCATGTATCAGTAGCAGGAATAGGAGGGCTGGAATATATAGGAGTCTATAATGCCATGGGGCTAAAAATAAAAGAAGTACCAACCAATGAAGGGCAATTCGTTTATTCTATCAATGGCTTACCGAAAGGATTGCATGTGCTTGTTCTTAGGAGCAGAACGAAAGAATTCAAAAGAAAAATATTGGTGCTGTAATTCTAAATAGGTAATTGTTCCACGTTTACCTATTTAGAATCAATTTCGCCCATATTTTTTAGGTAGATAAGACTGGTTTATTATTTATGTTTGTATTTTTTTTGAAAATAGAGACTTAACAGGATGATGTATTGCAATCGTGGGATTCAAATCCGTGATTTTAATCTTCCATTCCTCCGCCTTTCATTTTCTCTGCATTTTCAGCAAAACGAAGGGCGCCAATAAAGTCTTCGATACTGCCTTCCATTACTTCGGGAAGGTTGTAGACCGTCTTATTTATTCTATGGTCAGTGACCCTACTTTGTGGATAATTATAGGTGCGGATTTTATCTGATCTGTCCCCACTTCCGATCATGGATTTTCTTTGTGCACCTACTGCCTCATTGTGTTTGGCCAATTCTATTTCATAGATTCTGGACCTTAAAACTTTGAGTGCCTTTTCAAAGTTTTTAATTTGTGACTTTTGATCCTGACAAGTAACTACTATTCCAGAGGGTTCATGGGTTAACCTTACGGCCGAATAGGTCGTATTTACAGACTGACCACCTGGGCCAGAGGAGCAGTAAGTGTCCTTTCTTACTTCATTCATGTCAATCTCTACATCTACCTCCTCCATCTCTGGCAAAACGGCAACGGTTGCAGCAGAAGTATGCACCCTTCCCTGGGTTTCGGTAGCAGGAACTCGTTGAACACGATGCACGCCTGATTCATATTTGAGCATGCCATAGACATCGGCTCCAGATACAGAGCTGATAATTTCCTTGTAGCCACCAGAGGTTCCAAAAGTCAAATCAAGTATTGTAAGGTTCAAGTTTTGTTTTTCACAAAACCTTTGGTACATCCTGAAAAGGTCTCCAGCAAAAATAGCGGCCTCATCTCCACCTGTTCCACTTCTAATTTCAAGAATACAGTCTTTGGAGTCATTGGGGTCTTTGGGGATAAGCATTTTGCGGAGCTCTTCCTCCATCTCATCCTTTTGATTTTTCAATTCCTCCCATTCCATCTTAGCCATCTCTCGGAATTCTGGGTCTTTCTCTTTCTCCAATATTGCCTTGGTGCTAGTAATATTATCGAGCGTCAAGCGATAGCTATCGTAGGCCGTAACTACTTTCTCCAGGTCCTTGTATTCCTTAGACAGTTTGGTATAGTTACCCATGTCATTCATAACATCCGGTTGAATGATCAGTTGTGCAACCTCCTCAAATCTATCTTTTATTGCTTCCAGTTTGTCCAGCATGGTTCTTGTATTTGGAGGGCAAAATTAAGCATTATTGTTGATGAATACCCGACACAGAAAAATTTTATACCTAAGTGCATCTAAAAAAAGCCATTAGAATTAGCAGAATTCTAAAATCGATAAACCTATATAACTTTTATTTAAGTGATAGGTCTTCAGAAAAGTAATTTCGATGCTAAAATTCAATTGCTTAGTTATCAATCAGCGAATCCATTTTTGAACTAAATTAACATTAAGACTCCGTCTTTTTATTGGAAATTCCTCAAAAGAAGAAGAATTTCTTTTACAGACTTCGTCTTAACATGCTTTTGAAATCAACATATTTTCACCTTTGAAGCTCCCAAAGCCCCGCTAGTTTTATTCATGTCCGCTTTTTAAAATAAATAGCTACAGCGTATCTGTGTTTTTATGTTTTATGAATCTTTTTAAGCGAATAGTCCTTATATTTAATAGTAAAACTAAATTGATTTGTTTATGAAGATGAAATATTTGTTGTTTTCATTCGGGGTGCTCTTGGCTGTAGGAATTGGGAGTTGTAATGATGGTAAAAAAATCAACCGTGATTTAGTAGATCAAGTAAATAAAGCCAATGAGGTGAAAAGATTGGGAGAAGCACAAATTACAGCACATGCCATGAAGTGGGGAAATGAAATCAGCATGGAAGCTCAAAAGGAGCTTATGGGCGTTTTACAAAAAGCCATACAAGAAAATGGACCTGAAAAGGCTGTCGCTTTTTGTAATGAAGAGGCGCTCGAGATAACGAAAAAAGTTGCAGATAAATACAATGTCAGAATCAGAAGAGTATCTGTGAAAAATCGCAATTCCAAAAATGTACCAAATGAAAAAGAGCAACAATTATTGGGTGCTTATGCCTATAACCAAGAAAATGGCCTTGAGAATCCTCCTAATATTCAGAAATTAGAAGATGGACAGGTCTTATTGTATACCAAAGCGATTACTATTCCGAACGGCCTCTGTCTTAATTGTCACGGGGAGCCAGGAACGGATATTCGAGAGTCAACTTTAGATAAAATTCAACTTTTGTACCCTGAAGACAAAGCCCTTAATTATAAAGTAGGAGATTTAAGAGGCATGTGGAGTATTGCCTTGCCTAAAAAGGAAGTAATAAAAGACATTTAACAGTATAGCTGCTTTTATAATCTACATCCTAATTGAAGACATAATAGGTTAAAGAATTGGTTGATAATGGGTTTACTTTATCGATCAAATAATCGTGAAACATAAGGTAGTATTGTATTTTCATTTACCGTAAATCCGGCATTAACATGAGCGATTATAAGCATGATCAAACGCAAAAATTCCGTTGTCCCTGGTGCCTTGGCTTTGAAGATTATATCAGATACCATGATGAAGAATGGGGAGTCCCTGTATATAGTGATAGGACGCATTTTGAGTTTTTGGTATTGGAAAGTGCCCAGGCAGGCCTAAGTTGGGCAACTATTCTTAAGAAAAGGCAAGGGTATACAAAGGCCTTTAAAGATTTTGATTACCGAAAGGTCGCAGATTTTTCAGAGGAGGAAATAGCCAAGCTACTTGCCGATCCAAGCATAGTCCGTAACCGGTTGAAAATTGAAGCTGCGGTTAACAATGCCAAAAGATTTATGGAGGTTCAAGAGAAATATGGAACTTTTACAGGGTTTATGCTGGATTTTGTCGATGGAAAACCAGTGCAAAATGCCTGGAATAGCATGGGGGAAGTTCCAGCTACAACAGACCTTTCCAATAAGGTTGCCAAAGAACTGAAAAGGTATGGGTTTAAATTTTTGGGAAGTACTACTGTTTATGCACATTTACAAGCCACCGGAATCGTCAATGATCACTTGGTTCATTGTTTTCGCCATCAGGAGGTAAAACGAATGGCCAAATAAAAATCACAGTATAGGTAAACGGTACAATCACATCGGTTTTAACCGCTAGGCTTCTTAATTTTTTCCTATCTCAGGCCATGCTATGATGCATGGCCTGAGATAGGAAGTAGTTATTCTCCACCCAGTAGGTCAGATTTTGTTTGGGCTTTTGATTGTTTAATTCTATAATTTAAGGTAAGATTGATTTGCCTTTTCCTTGGGAATACGTCACCAACAGTTGTAAAACCCGGTCCTTCGAAGATGTAACGGTTTCTTCTGGAGTTAAATACGTCCATGACGTTTAAAATTAAGGTTCCCCTTCCATTCATGATATCCTTACTGGCGGATACATCCATGTAAGAGATTGCTTTTTGCACTCCCTGGGCTACTTTTCTTCTTCCTTCATAGTTCCCTCGAATTTGAATATCTAATCCATTTGCAAGTGTGAACCTGGAAGTAAGCCTTGTAAACCAAGAATAAGTATCTGCAGTATAAGTGTCCAGAACATTGCTTCCATCAACCTTAGCGTAGAATAAATTAAAATTAGCATCTAGTTTCCACCACTCCACAGGGATATAATCAGTAGTGAACTCAAAGCCCATGGACTTCTCTCCAATTAGGTTTTCAGGGAGAGTTGTTGCGTTTCCTTCTTCATCAACGCTCCTTATTCTTTCGATTTTATCTTTTGTATCTCTGTAGTATACGGTTGAAAATATGGATCCCTTTTCCATGTATTTAATATGACCAAGCTCGAAAGCGTCTGTATATTCCGGATTTAGGTCAGGATTTCCACTAAAGAAATTTCTGGCATCAGAAAGGGTCATAAAAGGACTTAGGTCATTGTAAACAGGCCTTCTAATCCTTCTGCTGTAACTCACTTGAAAAGCATCATCTTGGCTTAATTTATAGGTAAGGTGTGCAGAAGGAAAAAGATTAGCGTAATCTCTAGGATTTATATCGTTTGAAGTAACCAAAGTAGTGGTTACATCCGTGTATTCTGCACGCAGACCTCCTTGATATGAGAATTTATCGTGTTTGTTGCCCAAAATAGCATAAGCAGCTTGAATGTTCTCATCATAAAGGAAAATGTCATCTAGCCCTGGTAGCGCCTCGAAATTTCCAGACTCTTGACGCTGGCTAACAATGAAATCATTTTTCATGTTTCGAAAGCTACTCCTGAATCCTGTTTCAAATGTTCCTTCTTTGCCGATTGGTTTTGTGTAATCTAACTGGAATAACCACTGTCTGTCAAACTCATCGTTTACCGCTGTTTGGTAAAAAGAGGTTCCTGAAATGGCCGTCCCTTCAGGTAAAAAACCATTTTGAGTGTAGACCTGATCAGAATTTTCCCAATAGTCTAGATAAGTTATGGTGCCAGTTAAGACATGACCACTTTGCTCAAAACTTCGCTTATAAGCCAGGTTAAATTCTGAGTTTGGCTCTTTTTCATCTTCATCTTGCGTGCGGAGGGTATAGCTTTGCAAAGGACCACCTTCCACTTCATAATCGTTGTACCTTATGTCGGTAAGCCTTCTGGAATCACTGCGTCTCCAGAGATAGGAGCCCGTCAAGATGCTATTTTCATTAAAATAGTAATCCAAGCCCGCACGGATATTGTTGTTGATTCCACTTACTGTTCCAGTGGTGCTTTGATGTGAATAGAATGTAGTGTCACCATTGTTTACTTCTTGCATGATGGTACCTTCCCTAGGGGTGTTTTTATAGGCCACCCCGTAGTTGATAAACCAGTTGATTTTATTGTGTCGGTAATTAAGATTTGCCGCCAATCCGAAATTGTCAGGATTTCCGACTGTTCCCTCAAAAGAAGCATTAAAGCCTTGGGTATTTTCTTTCTTTAGTATGATATTGATCACCCCTGCCATTCCTTCGGCCTCATAACGTGCAGAAGGGTTGGTGATGACCTCCACTGTTTCTATCATGCTGGCCGGTAACTGTTGCAGTCCACTACTGCCTTTAAAACTTACAAGGCCTGAGGGTTTACCATCCACTAGTATCCTAACATTGCTCGATCCACGTAAGCTTACGCCACCTTCTGGGTCGACTGAGATGGAAGGTAAATTCATTAACACATCATTCGCAGTTCTTCCTGCATTGGAAAGGTCCTTTCCTACATTGAATATTCGCTTGTCCAGTGATAATTCCATTAATGTTTTTTCTCCCTGCACTACGACTTCGTCTAAGTTTTCTGTGTCAGCAGATAAACCGATAGTGCCAAGATCAAGTTTGCGAGTTTCCCGATTGATGGATACTTCATTTATTGCTAAAGCTTTGTATCCCATAAATTCCACCAAGACATTGAATTTGCCTTGTGGAAGTGCAACAGAAAAAAGGCCGTCCTCTGTGGTGATTCCACCATTGATAAGTTTTTTGTCACCAGCTTCATCAGTGAAAATGCTGATCGTAGCGAATCCCAATGGATCCTTTCCTTCCTTGTCTACTACTTTTCCATGAATTTCGCCAAAATTGGACGACTGGGAGGCAGCTGGTTGGAAAGCTAAAAATATAAGAATTATTGATAATAGGCTGAGATCTTTCATGAAGGAGACTTGGGTAAAATAAAATAGGGGTAAATATAAATAATCACATTGAAGGAATTTTCTTTTTTTACACGAATGTCTAAAGAAATTTATAATAGGAACCCCTTGTTTTATTAGAAAAGACCAAGCATAGGTTTTTAAGTTTGCGTTGCGATTCTTTTATTTCTACTTCACACTGACCTATTTATAAGGGAAGGATCGTATAAAGGATTAATTATTTAGTCATAAGTAATTTAAGTTTTGCTTAAATATTGTGAGGGATTAGTCTTTTTCGTACGTTTAGAAGTATTTACTAGAAGTTTAATTGGTTTTTCTTTGGCTGTAATTCTAATCCATTTCCAACAATACAGTTGCTTTTACTTTTTTCAACATTTTTCAATTGAGAAAGGCTGAAGTGAAGAATTTCTACTACTATCAAAAGTCTGAAGTCATGATTTTAAGTTAACACTAAGTTAATTTGAAAAGAGCATCCACGAAGTACTTTTATTTAATTTTGCATTTGATTTTTAATACGTAAAAATAACCCCTATGAAAAAAAATTATTATTTATTAATGGTGATTTGGTGCTTGGCTGTTTTTAGTGCCCACTCACAGACCGTCGTCAAAGGGACGGTGTACAGCAATCCTAATGAACAGCCAGTACCAGGGGCTGCTATAGTCCCTGATAACAATACCAATCAAGGAACGATTACAGATATTGACGGGAATTTCTCTCTTACCCTAAGTGAGAATTCCGGTACAGTTACCATTTCCTTTATAGGGATGCAGTCGCAGACGCTTTCTTATAATGGCAATACGGAGCTTAATGTTTACATGGAAGAGTCTATCTTTAATATGGACGAAGTTGTAATGATTGGTTACGGAACTTCCAGGAGAGAAAATCTAACCTCCTCAGTGTCTTCAGTAGCTGGTTTAGATAAGATTAACAGCAGGCCGGTTACAAACCTGAACGACTTCTTACAAGGAAGTGTAGCAGGTGTCACTGTATTACAGCAAGGAGGAGACCCTTCAAGGGAGGGATTGATCGTTATTCGTGGAATTGGTTCTCTTTCTGATGAGAGACCATTGACCGTTGTGGATGGGATGCCTTATTATGGACCTCCGATTAATCCCAACGATATAGAATCTGTTTCCATTCTAAAAGATGCTTCTGCTGCCGCCATATATGGTGCTCAGGCTGCTTCGGGTGTTATCGTTATTAAAACCAAAGAAGGAGCATTCGGCAAACCTGTGGTTACCTTTGATGTGTATTCTGGCACCCAACAAGCAAGTAATTTACCTACTCCATTGAATGCCAAACAACAAGCTGATGTGTACAACTTGGCTGCAGACAATGCCGGAGCGGCCCGTCAGGCTGCCCATGATGGAAGCCAAAATCCTTGGGGGCAAACTACCCGAACCAATTGGATGGATGAGATTTTCAGAACAGCTTCTATTTACAGTGCCAATGTCAATGTAAGTGGTGCAAGTGAGACAGCCAATTATATGGGGTCTTTTGGTTACTTAAATAAGGAAGGACTTCTTCAGGGGACAGAATTTGAAAGGTATTCATTTAGGTTGAAAACAGATTTTCACCTATCAGATAAGGTGACAATAGGTGAAAACATTTATTTTACCAGATCTACTTCAGTGGGTACCAACTCAAGCAGTTCTTATTCAGGAAGCATTATTAGTGCTTTGTACATGCCTTCTGCTGCTCCAGTTTATGATGAAAACGGCATCTTTCATGGGGTAGTGCCTTATGAGCTTTCTCAATTTGCAGGTACCTATGGTGATGTATACAACCCGATGGGCCTTCTTCTTAGACCTAACACCAATAATCCAACCACTAATTTAAATTCTAATACCTATTTAAATTATGAGATTATCCCAGGTTTGTCCTTCAGAAGTACCTTTAGTTACAATCTTAATATGTCTAATAGTAAGCAGTTTAGTCCTAGGATTCCCGAGCTAGGAAGGACAAATCTGCAAAATTATCTTTATCAGGGCAATTCAAATACCCAAAGGTGGATATGGGACAATCAGGTTTCTTTTCAGAGACGGTTTGGCCTACATGACCTGAATGTTACAGCTGTCTACTCTTCTCAATTTACCAAAAGTGAATCCTATTTTCAAGAAGGTAGAGGATTCAGTAGTGAGGCGCCATTTAACCAATACATGAGTAATGCGGAAGAATTCATGACCCCCTCTACGGGTGTTTATGAAGATGCATTGACTTCTGCTATCGGTAGGGTCATGTACAATTATGATGATAAATACTTTGTTTCGGGAAGTGTAAGACGTGATGAGACTTCTCGCTTAGCGATCCAGAATCAATCAAGCATATTCCCTGCAGTTTCAGGTGCATGGAAGATTTCAGGTGAAGACTTCTTCAATGATGAAGCTGTCAACATATTAAAATTGAGAGCCTCTTGGGGTCAGATTGGAAACATTAATTCCGTAGGCTATTATTCTTTTGACGTGCCTTTAGGTACTCAAACGGTTATTTTAGGACAGGATGCTTCCCTTGATTACAGAGCGGTATATGCCAACAGACAGTCTAACCCCGACTTGAAGTGGGAAATATCAGAATCTACCAATATTGGTTTGGATGCAGGTTTGTTTGATAATAAGATTGACCTGACTTTAGATTATTTTGTTAAAACTACCAAAGGTATGATTCTACCAGGTTTGGAAGATTTACACCAAGGAACCACTGCAGCTGATGTGAATGGTGGAGAGGTGAGAAATTCAGGTCTTGAGTTTTCTGCAGGTTATTTCACCCAAATGGGCGAATTAAGTATTGGGGCAAGGGGTAACTTTAGTATTATCAACAATGAGTTAATAAACCTTGATGGATACAATAAAAGTAATATCAATTTTATTGCCCATAGTGATGAAGTAAGAAGCACACTTTACCCATACAGGTCAGAAGTAGGTCAATCATTGTATTCTACCTTTTTGGTGCCTTATGAAGGGATTTTCCAAACACAAGGTGAAATCGATGCCCACATTAAAGATGGTACGTTAATACAGCCTAATGCCAAACCAGGAGATTTTAAATTCACTGATGTAAACAACGATGGCAAAATTACAGACGAAGACAAGGTGTTTATGGAAAGTTATCTTCCTGATTTTACCTATGGTTTCAATCTAAACTTGGATTACAAAAGGTTTGACTTGAGCATGATTTTGCAGGGAGTGGCTGGTGTGAAAGTTTTTAATGGCTACAAATACACTGCCTTGAATGCTTCTCAGTCAGGATATAATTTGGACAATAGGGTATTAGATGCCTGGACTACAGAAAATACCGATTCAGACATTCCAAGATTGTCTACGAAGGATGATAATAGGAACTTCGGTACTGCTTCAAGTTGGTACCTTGAGGAAGCTTCATATATGAGGTTAAAAAACCTAACCATAGGTTACACGCTGCCACAGCAGTTTTTAGAGAAAATAGGGAAGAACAGCAATCTTCGCGTATATATTTCTACTGAGAATTTATTTACAATCACTAAATACTCTGGTATGGATCCAGAAGTCGGTGGTAAAGGTATGGACGTGGGTAGTTATCCGCTACCAAAAACGTTTACAGCAGGTCTTTCTCTTACCCTTTAATGCCTAACAGTGAAAAAAATGAAAAACACTTTATATAAGATATCAACATTAATTGCCCTTAGCTTAGGGCTGATGACGAGCTGCACAGATGAGTTTACCAATCTTGAGCCACTTGGAAGTACTTCTTATGAGAATTTCTTCCAAAATGAACAAGATGCGATAACCGCTGCGAATAGCCTTTATTTTTACATGAAGGATGAGGACATGTTTTCTAGAGGATTTTTCTGGTATATCAATGCATCGGATGATATGGTCACTGGTAGAATCAACGCTACTGCAGACAATATCAAGAATTTTAACATGACTGGAGATGAAGGCTATGCCTATTGGATGTATCCGCAGAGTTTTAAAATTATCCGTCGTGCGAATGATATTATACTCAATGTCCCAGACATGGACATTGCTACCGATTTGAAAAATCGGATTTTGGGCGAAGCTTATTTTATGCGGGCTTTTCATTATTTTTGGATTGCACATACATATGGTGATGATGTAAGTGGGGGTATCCCTATTGTCACTGAGGAAAATATGTTTGACGAAGCAGGTAGCTATTCTCGTCCTGCAAGTGTAGTAGAAAACTATGCGCAGATTGTAGAGGACTTAAAGAAAGCAGCAGATTTATTGCCTCTTTTTACCACTTATAGCGGTGAAGATATGGGACGTGCACACAAAGACGCAGCACTGGCCTATATTGCAAAGACCAACCTTTACTGGGCAGAATATGATGCTTCCAGATATGCTGAGGTCGTGACTTATGTGGATGCCGTTACAAATTCAGGCTCTAACAGAGACATTTATACTACCAATACCCCATCAGAAGATTTTAGGATGCTCCATAGCCACCTGAACAACTGGGGACCGGAATACATCTGGACAGTAGTGTCAGGCGTGAATGGAGGAAGCAAGCTTCCAGGCGTGTCTTTGGAAAATAAAGGTTGGGGAAAATACAACGGTTGGGGTTATTACATGCCTACAAATGAACTGTATGAAGAATTTGAAGAAGGAGATTATAGAAGAGAGGTTACCATATTAAAATTTGGTGATGATTTTAAATTCTTTGGAGAGGAAAGAAAGTATCAATCCGAAAACTCTCTTTCTGGTTTACAATTCAATAAATACCTATACGAGTACCAATTTGAAAATCCAATAGGTACTTATGTCAATTCCAATGGAAATGATCCAACGACCATTCTCAATGTGCCCTTATTAAGGTATTCTGAGCTTTTATTGTTAAAAGCAGAAGCATTGATTATGCAAGGACAAAATGGTGATGCTCCTTTGAACCGCGTAAGAGAAAGGGCTGGTTTAGCTCCTAAAACCAATGCTACCATGGAGGATTTAAAACATGAGCGAAGGGTAGAGTTAGCTGGTGAATTTGCCAACAGACATTTTGATTTGGTGAGATGGGGCGATGCAGAAGCTGCTTACAACAAGCCGCTTCACGGTCGTCTTCACTCGGATAGAGCAAATCCAAACTCATCTTATACTATAGGTGAAGTTTGGCCAGCAAGGAATTTCGACGCCAGCACTATGGGGGTTTGGCCTATTCCAACCCGTGTGGTAAGCTCTTCAGGAATTGACCAGAATAAAGGATGGTAAACATTGATTTAGAATAAAATAATTGAAGGGGCTGTTGAAAAACAAGCCCCTTTTTTATTGCTCTTAGTGTGAAAAATACACAAATAATTGACTTAAAAATGATTTATTTCAGCCATTGATAAATAAGGTTTTTTTTATATAACGATAATAAAGTAGATTGGGTCCGTATTTTAATTGATTAAATCCCATTTTGACAGTACCATTAATTTATGAACCCATTTTATAACCTCTTGTTTCTCCTGTTTTTTACAGTTTTTTGTTGGTCATGTAGTTCTAAAGACAAACCTTTGGAAGAATTGATTCCCATGGATCAAACCAGCCTGGAAGCCGGAGAAAATTTATTCCAGGCAAATTGCAGTAGTTGTCACGCCTTTGATAAGAATGGTATTGGACCCCAACTTGGAGGCATCACCAAAGAACAATCCCTTGAATGGATGCGCTCTTTTATTCAAAACCCTACTGAAATGATTGAAAAAGGCGATGAGAGAGCCAAGAAAGTCTTTGACAGGTACAAGACTTATATGCCTTCTTTCAATCATTTAGAAGAAAAAGAATTGGACAATATTATTGCCTATATGCACCAGCATGAAGCACCGCCAGAGAATTTAGAAGCAGTAATGGATTCTATAGGAAACCCAATACCTGAAAAAATACCCATGTCTGACCTGGTTGTTAACCTGGAATTGATCAGTACTATTCCTGCTTCTGCAGAAAAAAAACCCGTTACCCGTATAGCTAAAATGGACTATCATCCGGTAACCAAAGACATGTACATGTTGGATTTACGGGGTAAAATGTACCTAATGGAAGGGGCAAAATCCACGTTATATCTTGATATGGCTAAGGAAATGCCTGAATTTATAAATCAACCTGGCCTGGCCACTGGTTTTGGCAGTTTTGCCTTCCATCCCAATTTTGGTGACAATGGTTTGTTCTATACCAGCCATACCGAAAAACCTCATACAGTACCTGCTGATTTTGCCTTCGGAGACAGTATTAAAAGTGACATGCAGTGGGTGGTGACAGAATGGACAACAAACGACCCGTTACAAATACCCCTCAATACTTCTGAACACAGAGAATTGTTTAGGATAGACATGGCGTCTGCTATTCACGGCATGCAAGAAATTACTTTCAATCCACTTGCTAAAAAAGGAGACAAAGATTATGGCTTACTCTATATAGGAATAGGTGATGGAGGATCTGAAGGAAGGGGACATGCCTGGATTTCTTATGGAGCCACTCAACCTTGGGGAGCAGTTTACCGGATTGATCCACAAGGAAATAACAGTAGTAATGGCAAATACGGAATCCCTGGAGACAATCCCTTTGTAGGGAATGACAAAGATTGGATGCCTGAGATCTATGCACATGGTTTCAGGAATCCACATAGAATTACCTGGACAAAGGGCGGTGAAATGCTTGTTTCCAATATTGGTCAGGGGCAAATTGAATCCCTTTACATGCTTCGTGCAGGAGATGATTATGGTTGGCCTGTTAGGGAGGGGACCTTTAAATTAAAACCAGAAGACGATTCTAACATGGTTTTCCCTTTGCCTGAGAATGAGGCATCCTTTGGATTTACCTATCCGGTAGCCATGTATGACCACGATGAAGGGAATGCTATTTCAGGTGGTTATGAATATACAGGGACAGAAGTACCAGGCTTGAATGGGAAATATCTTTTTGGAGACATAACCAGAGGGAGACTATTTTATGTAAACATAGCCGATCTTGAAATAGGCAAACAGGCGCCAATTTATGAATGGACAGTTGAATATGAAGGCGTCTCTATACCCCTTGAAAAATTGGCAGGAAGTAGAAGAGTGGACCTCCGATTTGGCAAAGATGCCAGTGGAGAAATGTACCTTTTTACCAAAGCAGATGGGAAAGTCTATAAGATGGCAAGTGTAAAAAATTAAAATGAAAAAGATCAGTCGACGTAAAACAATATTCACCTTAAGTGGTATGCTTTCTTTGACTCCACTGTGGGGGATCGGTGAGCGAAAGCCTAAAATCCGTATTGGTGCTTGTGACTGGTCGATCGGCAAAGCTTCTGAGCCTAGTGCATTTGCACTGGCCAGAGAGATAGGTTTGGATGGAGTTCAGGTAAGTTTAGGGAATGTGGCAAATAACATGCACCTCCGACAAAAAGAGATGCAAAAAACCTACCTTAAGGCAGCAAAAGAAAACAAAGTAAAAATCGCCGGACTGGCAATAGGTGAGCTCAATAGGGTGCCCTACAAATCTGCTCCTGAAACTGAGGCTTGGGTTTCGGACAGTATTGATGTAGCCACGGTATTGGGTTGCAAAAATGTCTTATTGGCCTTTTTTTCAGCTGGAGACCTAAGAAATGATCCTGCCGGGAAAGCAGAAGTGATTCGTAGATTAAAGAAAGTTGCCCCCAAGGCGGAAAAAGCCAATGTGGTTTTAGGCATTGAATCTTGGCTTTCTGCTGAAGAACACCTGGAGATTTTAGCAGAAGTGGGTTCTTCCCATGTCAAGGTCTATTATGATTTGGCCAATGCTACAGAAATGGGTTATGATATTTTTAAAGAAATAGCCCTCTTAGGGGCTGAAAATATCTGCGAAATTCACTTTAAAGAAAATGGGCAATTGCTTGGGCAAGGGAAGGTGGATTTTGAGAAAGTAAAAGTAAGCCTCGATAAAATAGGCTATAATGGTTGGTGCATCATGGAAGGAGCCATTCCAAAGGGGATGGAGGTACTCCCGGCTTATCGAGAAAATCTCAACTTTGTTTCACAACTTATGAAATCTTAAATAATGGTAAAGTGGTCGATCTGTTGCAGTGTTTTATTCCTTGGGTTGTTTTCTTGCAACACCGGAAACCAACAGGAAGTCCAACCAATGTTATTTGTTCCGGAAGGATTGGAAGTAAATGTATGGGCCGAAAGCCCCTTATTCTATAATCCTACCAATATGGATGTAGATGCCAAGGGGAGGTTATGGATCACCGAAGGGGTCAACTATAGGGATTTTCGCAATGCCGATGGTCACAAGGTTCAAGACAAAGGTGACCGAATAATGATCTTGGAGGACACAAATGGCGATGGTAAAGCAGATGCTTCAAAAGTTTTTGTTCAAGACACCTTATTGAGAAGCCCTTTGGGTATTGCCGTTCTTGGCAATCAGGTAATCGTCTCCTGTTCTCCCAACGTAATTATCTATACAGACGAGGATGGAGATGATATTCCTGATAGCAAAGAGATTTTTTTATCCGGATTTGGAGGAAAAGACCATGATCATGGACTTCATGCCGGACAGCTAGGCCCAGATGGGAAATGGTATTTTATTACAGGAAATGCAGGGCCACATCAAGTGGCAGGAAAAGACGGTTGGACCCTTCGCTCAGGAAGTGTTTACAATGAATATACCCCATACAGTACAGAAAATCTACCCTCCCAAATCAGTGATGATGGGCAAATATACAACGGTGGCCTGGTTATTCGAATCAACCCGGATGGCACCGATATGGAGGTAGTGTCGCATAATTTCAGAAATGCCTTTGAAGTTGCTGTAGATTCCTATGGGAATATGTGGCAGAGTGACAATGATGATCAGACGGCCTCTTGCAGGACTACATGGTTAATGGAAGGAAGCAATGCAGGCTATTTTAGTGAGAAGGGGGACCGGACATGGCAAGCGGACAGAAGGCCAGGGCAAACAATCGCCGAAGCGCATTGGCACCAACATGATCCCGGTGTTTTACCCGTCGGTGATGTGTATGGTGCAGGATCCCCTACCGGTATGGTGAGAATTGAGGAGGATGAATTGGGAGAGCAATTCAGAGGGCTCTTGTTAAGTGCTGATGCTGGAAGAAATATTATTTTTGGCTATCAACCTGAGGTAAAAGGTGCCGGTTATCCCCTTCAAAATAGACAAGCCTTTGTTTCTTCAGTTGACCAAGACAATACTGGTTATATCTGGCATCAGGTGGAGGAAGATACCCGGAAATGGTTCAGGCCAAGCGATGTAACAGTAGGCACTGACGGTTCGCTGTTTATTGCAGATTGGTATGATCCTATCGTGGGAGGCCATCAAATGAGGGACACAGTGGGAGAGGGTAAGATTTACCGCATTGTTCCAAAGGACAAAAAGCTTACCGTACCAAAGATTGATTTTTCTACCACAGAAGGTCAATTGATCGCACTTAAAAATCCTGCGGTTCATGTGCGTGCTTTTGCCATGCAGAAATTAAAAGAACAAGGTGCTGCTGTTTTGCCTGAACTGGAAAACATTATACAGAATGGCGACAATCCTTTTTACAAAGCCAGGGCAATCTGGACCATCGCAGGTATGGGTGAGCAAGGGATCCATTCAGTTTTGCCCTTGCTAAAAGATGCAAATCAGGAAATCGTATTGACCACGCTCAGGGCTTTGGCTACCTATGCGCCGGATCAATTGCTCGAAAAGGGATTAATGCTGGCCAATGAAAGTTCACCATTGATCAGAAGAGAGCTGGCCTTATTGCTAAGGGACGAAGATTGGGAAAAAACTTCCGAAATCTATGAAGAATTAGTCAACCGATATGATGGGATTGATCCTTGGTACAGAAATGCATTGGGCATAGGGATGAAAGACAATGCTGAAACCTATTACGGGGCCAATGTGGCTTCTATGGATCCAGCAAAATGGAGTTCTCAAATTGCCTCTCTGGTATGGGAGTGGCATCCCAAAGCTGCAATCCCCGCTTTGAAAGCCAGAGTAGAAAACAAGGACTTAGAAATTGATGAAAGAGACCTGGCTTTGGAAACCCTGGCTTTTATTTTCGAAAAAGAGGCAGTGGAGGCAGTAAAGCTAGCAGCTGAAACGGAGGGGGTACTTGGAGAAAAAGCCCAATGGTGGCTTCAATTCAGAAAATACAATGAGTGGAGTACTTTCCTGCAGGATTGGGATTCTCAAATTGTTTTACCTGATGCCCAGCCCGATTTATTGGCGTTAAAAGCGCAACTAAAAGACAGTTTAAGCAACCAGGAACAAAAGCATCTTACATTAACGCAATTGGCGGAAAACCCTGTGGGTAGACTCCATTTGGCTTTGATGGGGGCAGAAGGCTTATTCAAAAATGAAGAATTGGATTTTTCAGCTGTAACTAAAGATGAGAAAAGGCCCTCAGTGCTTAAAGTATTGAGGCATTATTTTGGAGGAGACCAGGCAATTGATGAAGAAGAAATTTTAGCCCTAGGCAAAGACCCTGTAGCAGGCAAGGTAAAAGCCATACAAAATTGTGCTGCCTGTCATAGAATAGCTGGCTCAGGCAATGAAATAGGTCCTGACCTGAGTCAAATCGGGCAAAAGATGGATTACCCAACCTTAGTCAACACCATTGCTGAACCTGATGCAGCCATAGGCTTTGGTTCGGAAGCTTATTTGATTGCGCTTAAAAATGGAGCGGTACTTTTAGGTTTATTACAAGCTGCAGGGCCGGTGGTTACGGTGCTGGATTTTCAAGGAAAACGACATGTTTTACCTGCAGAAGAAGTGCTGACCAGAAAACAGCTACGAATAAGTCTGATGCCAGGACCTTTAGAAATGGATCTTAAGGCGCAAGATATCGCAGATATTGCTGCTTTCCTGATACAAAGCCATACCAGTAACTGAAAAACCTTGTAGAGTATAGGTTTTTGCTTAATTTTGCGCCTATGGCAAAATCAGGACAAAAGCAGGAATCCGGCCTGCTAAAAGATATCATTGCCCATGCCAAAGAGTATGGGTTTGTTTACCCTTCATCTGAAATTTATGATGGGCTTCAGGCGGTGTACGATTACGGGCCTTATGGGGTAGAGTTAAAGAACAATCTTAAAAGGTTATGGTGGGAATCCATGACCCGACTCAATGGCAATATCGTTGGTTTGGATGCAGCTATTTTTATGCACCCAACTACCTGGAAAGCTTCCGGCCATGTGGATAGTTTTAATGATCCAATGGTGGACAACAAAGACAGTAAAAAGCGCTACCGAGCGGATGTACTGATCGAAGAAAAAGCTGCTGGCTATGAAAACGAGGGCAACCAAGAGAAAGCGGATAGCCTTTTGGCTACCATGGGGCGTTTGTTGGAAGAAGAAGATTTTACTGCCCTTCGCGAATTTTTAATTGAAGAGAACATTACCTGCCCTGTAAGTGGTACCACCAACTGGACCGAAATAAGGCAATTCAACCTTATGTTCTCCACCCAAGTGGGTTCTGTATCAGAAGATTCAAGCACCATCTACCTAAGACCGGAAACGGCTCAGGGGATATTTGTAAACTTCTTGAATGTGCAGAAAACGGCCAGAATGAAAGTTCCTTTTGGGATTGCGCAAATAGGAAAGGCTTTCAGGAATGAGATTGTTGCGAGACAATTTATTTTCAGAATGCGGGAATTTGAACAAATGGAAATGCAATTCTTTGTTCGTCCCGGTACCGAACTAGAATGGTACAAGCACTGGGCGGATACACGTATGAGCTGGCACAAGGCTTTGGGTATTCCTGAGGAAAACCTAAGAAGACATGACCATGAGAAGCTGGCACATTATGCCAATGCTGCTTTGGATATAGAATACAAATTCCCTTTTGGATTCAAAGAGGTGGAGGGAATTCACTCCCGAACAGACTTTGACCTAAAGGCCCATCAGGAGTTCAGTAAAAAGAAGCAACAGTACTTCGATCCTGAGATCAATCAGAATTACATTCCTTATGTAGTCGAAACGTCTATTGGAGCAGACAGGTTATTTTTGATGACCCTTTGCAATGCCTTTACCACGGAAGAAGTGGAAGGAAAATCGAGGGCTTATTTGGCACTTCACCCTGCATTGGCACCGGTGAAAGCGGCCATTTTGCCATTGACCAAGAAAGATGGCTTACCTGATAAAGGAAAAGCGATTTTTGATCAATTGAAATATGATTTCAATATCATCTACGAAGAAGCCGGATCCATAGGAAAACGCTATACAAGGCAGGATTTGATAGGTACTCCATTCTGTATTGCCGTAGATCACCAGACCTTGGAAGATGACACGGTAACCATCCGTCATAGAGACACCACCGAACAGGAGCGTGTGCCAATTGCTGATTTGCATGGCAGGCTTGCTGCGGCATGTAGTTTCAGAAATGTTTTCGAAAAAATATAAAATTCAAATTTCATAAAAGTAAAAAGACCGGCCCAACAGCCGGTCATTTTTTTGGTGTTGTCTTCCAATCGGATTGGCTTATTCAGCAGTCAATTCACGTTCCCGCAACTCCCCCTTGACAAGGGGGCAGTGCCTGTCCCGACAGAATCGGGAAGGATTATTACGGAAATGTTATTGTTTTTCAAGCTGGAATTTTAAAATATTTACGTCAAAAATCCCCCTGAGTCCCCCTTTTGAAAGGGGGAATTCGTAGTCATTAAGATTTTCGGGTACATATCTGAATTTAAATTGAGTCAGCTCGTTTCAATTGAATACCCGTGTTCATAAGCCAGCCAAATAACCGGTCCCTTCACGAAGCCGAAGGAGTAGGTATAACGGACACGTTGGCCTAAGGCTTCGGTTCCGCTCAACTTTCGGCAGAATTAGCAATTCAACATTAATATCAACTTTTATCAAACTATGTCAGCCGTATAAGTTATTCGATTCCAATTTCTGGTATCACTTAAGCCTAATTATAGAAAGAAGCGAGGTGGGCATGCCAGAGAACAAGGCAGCGTTGGCCCTTGTGGGGAGAAGTTTTCTGCTGGCTTGATTTTTCTGCAGATAAAAGGTAAGATTACCACACCCTCACCTCGCTCAATTCATCTCAAAAGGGTTCGAAATGAAGTACTTACAGAAATGAATTGCTCACTAATTTCATTCTTTTTAACAATAAAACAGACCTGAAGGGTCTGAACAATAATAGCCGTGGGTGACAACCCACGGAATGGAAATACCTACCCTATTCCCAACACTGAAGGTGTTGAACATACTATAATGAGGGCTTGTTCAACCTACTCCGGGGTTGGAATATTGATAATACATTTGCTGTCCACGGGTTTCACCGTGGTTATTGTTGGTGAAGCCTGTCAGGCTTCCTTAGTTATTCTGGAGTTTAGAAGATTATTTAGTTTCAATAAGCAAACCGCATTAACCGGTTCCTGAGCGGAGCGGAGTAGGTATGATGAACACGTTGCCCTAAGGCTTCGGCTCCGCTCAGCCGCCGGCAGGAAAGGAACTCATTCAGCAGTCAATTTACGTTTCCGCAACTCCCCCTTGACAAGGGGGCAGTGCCTGTCCCGACAGAATCGGGAGGGATTATTCTGACTTTTCAAGCTGGAATTTTAAAATATTTACGTCAAAAATCCCCCTGAGTCCCCCTTTTGAAAGGGGGAGTTCGTAGTCATTAAGATTTTCGGGTACATATCTGAATTTAAATTGAGTCAGCGCATTTCATTTTAATACCAGCCATATAACCGCCGGTAAAAAATAAACGGAAAAAATTGAACGTATTTTATATAGATCTTGTAATACTTGTAGAATAATAAAAGATAAAAACATCCTTTATTATTTAGATGAGTTGGGGTACCTTAATAAGGTATTGATAAATAAATTGAGTTTGAATTTAAAGTACAGGAAATATGGAAGTTGCATCATTTAGTGAAGCTTTACAATTTGGAGATAAGATCAGTACCAAAGTGATTTTGGAATCTTCATTTTCCAAAGAAATACGCATCCTCTTGAAAGAAGGTCAGATAATGAAAGAACACAAAACCAAGTTTCCAATTGTGGTTCAGGTCTTGGAGGGAGAGATTGACTTTGGAGCTGAAGGAGAGATTCACAATTTTAAAAGTGGAGGTATAGTGGCACTAGAAGGGAATATTCCACATGACCTTACTGCTAAAAAGGACAGTGTGATTCGCTTGAGCCTTTCAAAGCTGGATCAGGTGGAACGTGTAGTGAATGTTGTCAAGGAATCAAATAAATAAAGCCTGATGAAACCGATTGAAAACCGCAAAGACATCAATGTGCTGGTGAATGCATTTTATGCAAAAATCAGAAAAGACGAAGTTTTGGGTCCCATTTTCAATGGACATATTGAGGAAGAAAGATGGCCGGATCACCTGGAGAAACTAACTGATTTCTGGGAAACGAATCTTTTTGGAGTGATTAAGTTCAAGGGCAACCCTACGCTCAAGCATATCAATGTGGACAAAAATTTAAACCATACCCTAGAGCAAAAGCATTTTGGAATCTGGCTGCAGTTATGGTTTGAGACAATAAATGAGCTGTATGAAGGAGAATTGGCTGATAAAGCCAAAGAGTCCGCCCGAAGGATGGCCCATTTCCAGTTTATAGCCATGTGGAACAAAAGGCCTGTAGATGCCAAATAGGGGTGAATGAGAGATTATTTACCTACTATTTCAAGCTGAAATTTTAAAATATTTGCGTTAAAAATCCCTCCCGACTATGTCGGGACAGGCTCTTCGCCCCCTTTTGAAAGGGAGAGTTCGTAATTATTAAAATTTCCGGGTGCGTTTCTGACTCTAAATGGAATCAGCCCGTTTCAATTCTACCAATTCAGCAGTCAATTCACATTGTTGCAACTCCCCCTTGACAAGGGGGAAATAGGGGGATTTCTACAAGTTGTCCTATTACTTAAATCTGTAATTTTAAAATATTCAAAATTAAAAAGAAGTTCTTTTAGTGCCATTTTTAAGTCCCCAAGCATCAATAAATGCTCCTATTTCCTGAAGATAAAATGGCATAGATTTCTGCCACACCATTATTTCGCTCAATTCATCTCAAAAGGTTTAGAAATGAAGTGCCTGCATAAATGAATAGCTTGCTAATTTCATTCTTTTAGCAAAAAAAACAGACCTGAAGGGTCTGAACAAAAATAGCCGTGGGTGGCAACCCACGGAAAGTAAATACCTACGCTGTTCTCAACACTGAAGGTGTTGAACAAACTATTATCAGGGCATGTTCAACCCACTTCTATGTTGCTTTCCTAATTTCCGAGAACATTTTTTTCTTGAAAAAGTTCTTT
>NZ_CAXBPD010000018.1:0-161084 GCF_963977555.1 uncultured Cyclobacterium sp.
TTGCACTTGGCTTCCCTAAATCTCTGAAAAATCCCACTCAATTCACCTAAATCTCTTCTTTTTTATTTTCTAAGCAGACCCTATTTAGTCTGTCAGTTGATTTCGACTTATTTCAATTCGGTTAGCATTCAAAGTTCAGTTTTCTCTTTTTTGCATGAAGCACGACGTCTCTAAAATGCGTAGTGCGGGATTTCAAGGCACTTCACTTTCCGTTTACCGAAATATTTATTTAATGTAATTGATTTCATATCAGTGCATTCGCCCGCATTACATATAGCCAATGTTTTGCTCTCGTGCTTTCTTTTCTTTCGTTCGTGCGCAGGGAAAGACAGACTCTTTGACAAGCTTTGGCTGGTTCGGCTGGCTTGAGCGGCTTGGCAATGTGTGTGGCTGATGTGGGCTGGTTTATTAGGCATATTCATTTGGCATTTCATCATATGTTTGTCCATTTAATTCTCGCCCTGCCTTTTTCTTATTTGTTCCACCCCATTGCTTAAAAAAGAATGCTGAACCAAAAATCTCACATTGATCTTTTATTTCTAAAACCCATTCCTTTTTCATGGGTCTTGGTTTTCTTCCGCTTTCTCCACCAACAATTACCCAATCAATATTAGAAAAATTTATCCCTGCGAGAGAACCAATTAGTGGTTCACAGGAAAGGAATTTAACTGATGCATTGTTCAACCGTAGAAGGTCAATTCTATTAATAACTCGTTCGTCTTCTACAGATGTTCCGAGCCAGATATTTTTACTCCAGGTTAACTCATCATTTAACTCAAGCACTCTTTCTGGACGTTTCGTAAGGACTTGAAAAACATGACTCAAATTATCATTCATGACTTTAAATACATCCTTTATAAAGTCAATTGGCACATCAGGATGAAACAAATCACTCATAGAATTTACAAACACCATTTTTGAGCCTTTCCATTTATAGGGATCCGCTAATGTTGTCGAATGGGTTCTTACTTTCTTAAATCCGTCTTTGTATTTTTCCAACCCCATAGCTTGTAATCGTCTCGACATAACCTCTGCATAGCAGAACTTGCAACCTGACGAAACCTTTGAACAACCTGTTACTGGATTCCATGTCAATTCTGTCCACTCTATCGATGATTGTGCCATATTATTTCTCCTTTTTGATAATGTCGTTTGCAATTTTTACAGCTACTGGAACATTAGAGGCTGCCATGAAATGAAAAAGTACTGCATTTGTACTATTCCGTAACGGCAAAGGATCAGAAACATGTTTAAATATTGTTCTCAAACGTTCTTTGTAAAGTATTGCAGCTGCTTCAACTGCATTTTCAATTTTCTTGAACTTCCGTTCACCAAATAGATCCAATTGAGGGTCTTCATAATAGAATTTATCTTCTATTTCCTTTGGGTCAAGTCCGAAGAAATTCCCTAAAGTCTCAAACCAAACTTGCCCAGATTTCTCCTTTTTCTTCAAAAGTCTATTGATTCCAATTCCTGTAGGTACCAAAATCCATAAATCAACACCTAGTCCTTTCAATGAATCTAAAGCGTCCCATTTGACTTGCATACCGTACGGATCAATAAAAGCAATGGCCTTGTAGTTTTTCCCTTTGGGACTTTTAAGAAAACCTGCCATATCCTGTAGTTTCTGATTACAGTCATCTCCACCCGCAACCACTGATTTATCCGTTAAAGTAGGAAATTCCTTGTTTATAATTCTTTGAAGCAATTGAGCATTGTCTAAATCCTTCTCAACAAAGTAGTAGAAATCAAATTTTCTTGGTTCATCAAAGCTCAGGACCTGCCGTGCCGTGCCTTCAATAACTTCTTCCGTTTCCTTTTTGGTCTGAATGTCTCCTGAACCCGCAAAACCATCAAAATAGATAAGCTTCCAAGGCTTACCTTTCATGATTTGCATATATGCGTGCAAGTATTTCTTGAATACTCTAATCTTTATTTCTGTCCATTCACCTCCAAATTGATTTGCCACAGCTATTCATTAAAAAGGTGAATTTGAATTATCTAAAATCTGCATGAGCTCAGATTTCCAGTTCAGTTTTCCATTTCTGATTGATTGAAAGAAATCTGTGTAATTATCTGGGGATAGAAAATAAAAATGGTAAGACCATTTCACTCCCTTTTCTTGTAGCTTTTCATTTAAAACTTTGAAATGCTCTTGAGCATCCCTGTATTTTGCTCTGTTCTTTGGATGGCTGTCGCCATCAGCTTTTATCTCTATGACAAGCATTTCATTCTTGCCCTTCAATTTCAAAAAGAAGTCAGGATTGAAATTTTCGCGTTTTACGTGACTTGAACCTGTTTCTGCTGGTTTGTATGAGTACGGGAATGAATAGAACCCTTTATCCGGAGATTTTAGAAAAGAGTCAATGATTTCGATATTCGCTTGTAAAGCCTTCAAGAACTGACGTTCCGGTTCAAATGAAACATAAACCAGATTTTGTACGGTTTTCAAGTTTTCATCCGTTACTTCAATTAGGTTTTCTTTTAAAAAGTCTATCTCGGCAACCTTTCCCCCATATTTTTCTATAGATTCTCGAACGACATCGAAATTCTCTTTATCTGATAAGTAGTCCTTCAGAATCGCATATTCTTCTTTCTTAAGTTCATTCAATCCCTGTTTGGAGTAGAAAAGATATCCATTCCGTTTTATACTGCTTTCTGAAAAGGTTTGAGTAGGAAGGTTCTTTAGTTTTATCTCTCTTGTATTGTGTGCTTTTAAAATTAGGCGGACTACCTGCTTGCCTGCTTCCCTAAACATGGGGCCAAACGCCTGTTTGAAAGTGGAAAGGTTTTCCCGGCTTACGTAAGTTGAGTCGTAACCTAGATTATCTAGTTTGCTGCTTAAGAATTCCTGAATTCTTTTGATAGGCCATTCCTTCGAAATCTCAGGATCCTTGTCCTTAAGAAAGAGTTTGATTTGTCTTGCAGCTACTTCAATGGGTTCATTATCCTGAATTTCAATTTCAAAACTGACGGAACCAGATTCAGAATACTCGCTATAGGTTTGCTTTACTTTATTTTGAGGCTTAAGCTTTTCAACCTTGGGTTCCTTTGAAGAAGACTGTTTTTCACTTCCTACTGTTTTTTGATCAGCTATGTAATCCAGATTATAAAGCGGAAAGTCATATTGCTTTCTATTCTCTGAATAACCATAACTAATTCGGTTTTCTAGTTCCAGTACTTCTTCATACAGGTCTTTAATTTCCTGTGACCATTTTTCATGGTTATTGATTCGCACATATACTGGTTGTTCAACACCTTTAGGGATCCTCAGACCTCTACCCAACACTTGTGCAATAAGAAGTTTGGAATTAAATGCTCGCTGTTCATGTGGTACAATCTGGAAAACATTTTTTACATCCCATCCCTCTGTCAGCATGGCTACAGAAATAATCCATTCCACTGGATTATCAGGTTCATCCACAGTCTTTAACGTGGACAGATTTTCCTTCCTTACTTTTTCAGGGCTTTCTATAATCGATTCAATGATGCCTTTCTCCTGTTTATTGGAAGGAATACCGGAAGCCACCCAAATCACTTTTTTAGAAGCTTCCTCAAAACTGATTTTTTCCTTTTTCGAAATGTATTCTGAAAGCTCTTTCCAGATTTCAACGGTGCGGTAAATCCGATCTGCTACCACAATGGTAAGCGGTTTCAATTTACCACTATACTTTTGAGCGATCTCATTGTGGTTGTGCCAGGTTTCATCCCAACCTTTATCCTGATCCGCTTCTTCCAGTTTATAGTCTATCTTCTTGACTACTCCGTCTTCCATAGCCTGCTTTATCCCATATCGATAAATAACATCATGGAAGTAATCATTTGCAACGTATGGGGTTCCTGTTACACCAATGTGATAAGCAAAATCATATTCTGGATTGATGATAAAGTCAAACCATTTCTTAGTGGCCGCTTCATTTGGACTGTAGATATGATGCGCTTCATCACTAATTACAAGAGTTCTTTGTCCTTTGCCTGAAAAGCTGTCTTGAATGGATGAACCAGTGCGTTGGTATACCGCATGAATATTTTCTACGCAAATATCTCCGCTCAAAATGGGAACGTTTGCATTCTTAATACTTGGTGCAGGATACACCGCTCGCAATTCTTTCAGGATTTGTTGATTGGTTTGGCTCCCGGCTAGTTGCTCAAATTTCTTTTTGAGCTCTTCTTCAATGGTGAGCGAAGGGCATAGAACTAATACTTTGTCCACTAAACCTTCTGCTAATGCTAATTGAGCTACACCATAAATGACCCAACTTTTTCCTGTTCCGGTAGCCAAATCAATACTTGCAGCCTTCTTGTCCTTTATTTGAATATTGAGCAGGTATTGCTCAAGTGCATTATATTTTAATTGCAGTTTGGAATTGTTGTTCCAGTTTTCTTCCGCTAATTCTTGGGTATTTTGGTATTGGTCTGTTACCAGAAATCGTAATGACCTGCGAATAGCTTCTCTTACATGCTCAAAATCTTCTGTGGTGATTGCATCCAGGTATGCTTCATACTTTCCCACAATGGCATTAGTCCGGTCAGTGAAATCATTGACTTTTAGAACAAAATCGTCTTGTTTATATTGAAGGCTCATGCGAAGTCCTTTTTAGTGCGTATTACTTTTAATTCATTGCCATATTTATCCATGAAAATGATCATCATCTTTTCCCCAGCAAATGATTTTTCGGGAATGCGAACAATGGCTTTTTCAGCTTCAGTATCTAAAATTTTATCCGCCCAAAAGACTTTATTCAAATGAAAATACTCTCCATTGTAATTGGTATCCACCATCACCATGGAGAAAGTTTCAAAATTTTCAAAGTCTTCGGGGTCGTAGGCAAGGGTATTTGACTTGAATTCTGTTATCTCAATGATGTAATCCTTGTCGGCAGCATTGAAAAGATCCTTGTTGTCAGGTGTTGCTCGTTTGTAATTGGCTGTTACTTGCGGCTGAGATATGAAATCAAACCCAATGGCGTCCATTACTTCATTCACATCTGTCTCGCTTGCTGGTTGTTTTAGTGCTCCTGGTTCTCCTTTATTGATTAGAGCCATGAGTACAGAAAGTGGCACTTTCAGAAAAACATAAATTGTATTCCCATGCCTGATTTCATCCTGCATAAAGCCTAAGGATGAAATAGGAGCAATCACATAGAATTTGTCACCAGCTCTACCGCCCAAAGCTTCGTGAAGTGTTTTCACATATTCTTCATCCAGCAATAAATCTTTTTGGTTGGGATAATCCCAGATATATGCAGAATTGACTCCTATGTAGCCGTCAACTTTCAGGCTATGGACCTTATGTTTACTAATTCTAACTCCAAACAACTGCGCCACAAAAGGACGGTATTGCTCCCAATCCATTTGAAGTATGAGCTGATTATCATAAATCCCTGAATGATATAAGGTAAACTCGTTCCCTTTAACTTCTCTTGGCCTTCCTGAAAGAAACTCATTGAAAAGAATTCCTTTCATTTTACATAGTCTGCTTTGTATAGTGTAAATTGACATTTTACCACAATCCAATGCAATCCACTTCCTGTTAAGATATTCACTTGCACATGCAGTTATACCACTCCCACCAAAGGCATCCAAGACAATGTCCCCTTCATTAGATGATCCCAAAATAATCCTTTCTAAGAGAGGCAATGGCTTTTCGGTAGGGTAGCCTACACGTTTAACCCCATCCTTAGGATATCTACCAGCGATAGCCATTAACCAATGATCTTCTGGTACTTTTCCGTCAGGAATTTCATATTCTCCATCAATAAAACCTGAACCACGAAGGCCATCTTTAAAGTTCCCCTTAGTCTTCTCATCATGTGCCGTCCGTACCATATCTGCATTGAAAATCCAGTCATTGGACTTTGAGTACCAATAAATATTATCATGCTTTCTGTTGTACTGCTTCATGTGCGGTGAACCCGGACCATAATAATTCCAAATTATTTCATTCTTGAAGTTATGTTCACCAAATATCTCGTCCAGTATTGCTTTTATATAATGACCTTTTTTCCAATCTAAATGGACGAATATTGATCCATCATCAGCTAAAATCTCTCTCAACAAGATCAACCGCTTTCTCAGAAACTCAATAAACTGCGCACCAATGATTTTATCACGATATGCCTTTTCCCGGTCTTTCATGAAATCCTGCTTAGTTGCAAAAGGTGGGTCTATGTAGATGAGTTTTATTTTGTTTTTGGTCTTGTATAGATTAGGTCCCTGTTGGTCTTCGTAAATGGCTTTTAAAGCCAATAGGTTGTCACCAAAAATGAGCATATTACTCCAGTCATCTTCGAATGTATTATCGCTGTTGAAGCTCCTGATTTTTTGAAGTGGGGCGGCTGGTGTATTGGCAATGATGTCTTCTTTCCGTGCCTTTCCTTTATAAACCAGTTTGTAGTCTTTTGTCGCCTCTACAAACTCGGTGTCTTCCGTATTAAACAACTTTTGCTTGTAGATTGATGGAATGGGTTTTCCTTCGTCCAAGCATTTTTTAATTATTTCTTTATCCTTTTCGGTCAGGTTCATTGAGCGGTTTTCTTATTTATTTTGTAATACTTCAATTGTTTTTCTGCCACTTTCAAAGCATCCAGTCCAAAAGGTTCGTCTTTAAGTTCAGAGGCGATTTTTTCACCCCAAAACTTTATGCTCACATCTTTTTCAGTCATTTTAAATACCTTAGCCAAAAGCGGTAGCATATCTTTATTGGGTTCTCTTTCATTCCTTTCAATCTTACTTAGTGTCGATTGGTCAATGTCGAGCAAGGCAGCCAATTTCCTTAACGGCATTCCCAAATCTTCTCTTTTTGTCCTTATGAAATGCCCAAATGATTCCATTTTCCTTTATTGTCTTGACAGTTTTGTCAAATTTAGTCATTCTTTCAGCGTTGGCAAAAAAATAGGCTCTTTTGGTTTTTTGCGTTTGGATTGTGTGTCGGCAAAAACCAAATGTGCCTATTTGCGTGTTGGCTTTTTCTGCATGTTGCCCAACATTTGCACAAAGCTATCCTTTACCAGAAGAGTTACGTATATATCGACTATGCACCCAACTTCTTCGGTTTGTTTTCTCCTGTCAAATTAAGGATTTCGGACATGGAATCTAAGGGGCAGACCACATTTTTATTTGAAACCGCCAATTTATGACTGTATATCTAAAAAAATGGAGCAGTTAGGTTCCAATAATTCCTGGACTATCTTTGAATCCAAAATAGCCACTAGCTTATTATTATCTTATTCACTCACTTCCCAAAAAATAGTAAAGGCTTCTACAGGTCCTTACAAAAACCAGGGTTTTAACCACTGTATTTTCTTCGAAAATGCACCTTTATCAATTGCCTATCTACAATTGCCAATGACATACGGTGGGTGAGTTCTTCGGGTGGGCTTTGGTTTAATATTTCACGGACTTTTCCCTCTCCGAGATCTAGGCGGTAACAAAGCTGTAAAAATCTTTCAAATTCCCGATTGAGTAACTGGGAAACCATTGGGGCTATGGCTTTTGCCAAATCATCTCGGTCCACACTATCGGGAGTAACCGACAGTTGCAGTAAATCCTTTAGGTCTACTGCAACTGTTTTAATAAGTTCTGAATCTGTATTAGACGGATTCATCAATATTATTTTTCTTCTTCTTTGGAATCAGTTTCATCTGCCGCTTTTTCTTCTAAAACCTCAGGACATTGATCACGAAGGATATGGTACCAATTGATCAATTTTTTGACATCAGAAGCATAGACCCTTTCCTCATCAAATTCAGGAAGGATATGCTTCATAAAAGCTTGGTATTCTTCTTTGTCCGCACCTTCCAGGCCTGTGTCGCCTTGAAATTCCTTTTCAATTTTATACATGATATCCTGAAGTGGCGACGCCCCTTCTTCAGTCAAGGTATAAATGGATATTTCACTTAGAAGCGATACCCTTTGCGCGGCACCTACGACCAATTTACCTTTTTTTTCATCCAGAGATTCGAGGATTACCCCACTTCTGCTGGGCTTTAATACTTTATATAAACCTGGTTTTCCAGAAACAGTGGCAATGTCTTTAAATTCCATGATAGTTTTTTTTTGGCTATAATTATAAGGTTAACTAGAGAAAGACTGGGGCACTTACCCCCTACTCGTAGTATTCCGATACGTTTTCTTCTATAAATTTAGTCACTTCATCTCTACCTACTTTCGTCGTAGCAGAGGTCACAAAAAAGTCAGGTGCCTCAACAAACATTTTATCCATTTCATCCAGAAAGCGATGAACATGTTCTGAAGTCTTAGATTGAGACTGTTTGTCGGCTTTTGTAAAAATAATGGTTACAGGTAATTGCAATTGTCCACACCAGTTAATAAATTCTATGTCTATGGGCTGGGGTGGCAAACGACTGTCGATCAAAATAAAAACCGAAACTAGATTTTCCCTTTCTGTAAGGTAATTTCGAATCATTTTATTCCATTCGGCCTTCAATTTCTTATTGGCTTTCGCAAATCCATAGCCGGGAAGATCTACCATAAACCAGCGAGAATCAATTTCAAAGTGATTGATTAGCTGCGTTTTACCTGGCCTTCCCGAGGTTTTAGCAAGATTTTTATTATCAGTAAGCATGTTAATAAGCGAGCTTTTGCCAACATTGGATCTACCAATAAAAGCAAACTCCGGCTTAGTCGGTGCCGGACACTTTGTATGGTCACTATTACTCATTAAAAAGCGTGCATTCTTCAACATGGCCCTTTTTTTTTACAAAGGTAACTAAATTCCTGAATGGTCTCCAAACCATTAATTCATTAACAATTTTCCATTGCTCAAGTTTACTTAGTAATATTGTAATGAAAATAGAAGCCATGTCAGTAGTTCCATACAAAAATCAAAAAGAAGGCAAAAAGCAACAGGTTGCCAACATGTTTAACAACATTAGCAAAAATTACGATTTGCTAAACCATGTTCTGAGCATGGGAATAGACATTATCTGGCGAAAAAAAGCCATTAAAATGTTGAAAGATGACCAGCCTAAGTTAATTTTAGACATAGCGACTGGCACAGGTGACTTTGCCATAGAAGCCCTCGCGCTGAAACCGGATAAGATAATCGGGGTTGACATATCTGAAGGTATGCTCAATGTGGGTCGTAAGAAAATGAAGGAAAAGAAACTGGACCACCTTATAGACTTACAGATGGGTGATTCAGAAAAGTTACTCTTTGAAGAAAATAAGTTTGATGCTGTAATCGTTTCTTTTGGAGTAAGGAACTTCGAAAATCTTGAAAAGGGCTTAGCTGACATGTATCGGGTCCTTAAACCAGGAGGGAAAACTGTCATATTGGAATTTTCCACACCAAAAAAATTCCCGATGAAACAAGCTTATTCCTTTTATTTTAAATATATTTTACCTCAGATTGGTAAAGTCATTTCTAAGGACAACTCTGCCTATACCTATTTGCCCGAATCGGTAAAGGCTTTTCCTGATGGAAATGATTTCATTAATATTCTTGAAAGGGTAGGTTTCAAAAACACACAATGCAAAACGCTAACATTTGGCATAAGTTCGATATACATTGGTATAAAGTAGTACTTTTCTCTTTGTGCTTGCTCTTTTCCCAAATCCAACTGGTAAATGCGCAACAAAAAAGTTTTATCTTTAACCCATCAGGTAGTGACAACAATGCCTTGTCCTATGGCTTCTTCCTTGCGGCGCATAACAGCTCGTTAAGAATAAAGTATTCTGACAATTTCCTCAACCCTAACTACCCTGCTCTTGGTAATGTTAGGGCTATAATGCCAGCATTTTCTCCTGGGTTTGCCTTGGGTTTTCTTATTACGGCTAGAATGCATGATCAAGTAAACTTGCTCTTTAACCCTAAAGTAGGTTTTTATGAATATAGAACAGAATTACAGCTTTTTACAGATGATCCAAATGCTGTTAACGGCATAGGAATCTCTACGGTACCTTTGCTTACCGAAGAAACCCTAATTGAATTGCCCCTATTGCTCAAGTACAAGTCTCAGCGGTTTAACAATACCCGAATGTTTTTTGTAGGAGGTATAAATGGCCAGTTCAGAACCAAAAATCAAGAGGAAGCCAATGAAGATCCTGTTGCATTGAAAGGAACAGATTTTGCATTGGAAATGGGGCTCGGATTCGATCTGTATTTTCAATTTTTCAAATTCTCACCTGAAGTCCGTTTTTCCCATGGTCTGATGAACCTTTACCAAGAAGGTCATTCCGACGATCGATTGGCTGGAGCCATTTCAGACATTAGAAGAAAATCCATTACACTGTATTTAAATTTTCAATAAACCGGAAGGATTGGAACCCTTATGATTTTTAATCTTAGGGGAAAAATTTTAACTTCCCTTATGGAAAAGAAAATTGCATTTATCACTGGAGCAACCTCCGGTATAGGAAAAGCTTGCGCAATATACCTCGCTGAAGAAGGTTTTGCTATTGTTGCATGTGGACGTAGGAAAGAAAGACTTGTAGCACTAGAGGCACTCCTTCCTGAAGATACACCTTACCAATATTTGGTGTTTGATGTCAAAGAAAAAAAAGCTGTTTACAGTGCCATTGACTCCCTACCTGAAGATTGGCAAAAAATAGAAGTCTTGATCAACAATGCAGGAAACGCTCATGGCTTGGATTTTATCCAAAATGGAAGTGAAGACGATTGGGATGCCATGATGGATATCAATGTCAAGGGTTTGCTTTACGTTTCTAAAAAAATCATACCTGGTATGGTAAAAAGAAAGCAAGGACAAATCATCAATATCGGCTCGACAGCAGGTAAAGAAGTATACCCTAAAGGCAATGTATATTGTGGTTCAAAACATGCCGTAGACGCAATTACCAAAGGAATGCGCCTGGACCTGAATCCTTATGGCATCAAGGTAATGGCCATCAACCCTGGTTTGGTAGATACAGAGTTTTCTCTCGTACGGTTTAAGGGCGATGAAGACAAAGCAACAAATGTTTACCAAGGTTTTACTCCCCTCAAAGCAGAAGACATCGCAGATGTAGTTCGATTTGCTGTAACGAGGCCTCCTCACGTGGTTTTGGCAGATGTAACCATTCTCCCAACTGCCCAAGCCAGCACTACACTGTTGCATAAAGAGGGCTTATGAGAGCAATAGTAGCTGGCCTAATAAGTCTTATTGCCCTGGCCTGTGGGCAAAGCAAACAAGATAAAAATTTGGAACCAGCAATAGAAGCCCAAGATGAAATAGTGCTTCCACACCCTATTCAATTGGATACTTCTATTATAGATACTGTTTCGGTTAAGGGAGCTTTGGAACAACGGCTAATAGATGCAGGACTTGTAGACCTACAAATGGCAATTCCCGGAATATTGGTAGACCTTAGGTATTCAACAAGTAATAATTTCTTTGGTAAAGATGTATATGGGGAACTAGATAAGGCCTATATACAACCAGTGGTAGCTGAAATGTTAAAAAAAGCGCAACTTGCTTTGGAACAACAAAACCCTTCATTGACCTTTTTGGTATTCGATGGCGTTAGGCCTCAATCTGTTCAACAGATCTTATGGGATGAATTGGATAAACCGGAAAAAGTTAAACCGCTTTACGTAGCAGACCCAAAAAAAGGTAGTTTACACAATTTTGGCGTAGCTGTAGATCTTACCATTGCCGACCGGAGCAGTGGAAAGCCACTGGATATGGGAACTGATTTTGATTTTTTCGGTTATCCAGCTTATCCAGACAGAGAAGCTCAAATGCTGAAAGAGGGTAAAATAAATCTACAGCAGATAGACAATAGAGAATTGCTTCGAGAAGTGATGAAAGAGGCAGGTTTCAAGGGCATTGGTTCTGAATGGTGGCACTTTAATGCATTTAGTCGAAAAATTGCCAGTGAGAAATTCGAGATTGTTAAATAAAAACGCTATAATCGTTCCATATTTTAATTAAAAATAACCTAACCTATGAACATTCTAAGCAATAAACTCAAATTATATTCACTCCTGGCATTATGTCTTATATTGACAGGCCTTCCCTCTATTGGTCAAGCCCAGCAATTTAGGGCTTTGGTCCTAAGTAAAACTTCAGGATTCAGGCATCAATCCATCCCTGAGGGTGTTGCCGCCATAAAAAAATTGGCAGATAAGCACCGATTTAATGTATATGCCACAGAAGATGCCAGTTTGATTAACGATAAAAACCTCGAAAAATATGATGTCATCATAATGATGAGCACTACAGGTACCATTTTAAACGAAGATGAGAAAGCAGCTTTTGAGCGCTTCGTAAATAGTGGAAAGGGTGTAGTTGGAGTTCATAGCGCTACAGATACAGAATATGATTGGCCTTGGTATACCAAATTGATTGGTGGGCAGTTCAACCACCACCCTCACCAACAAACTGCTAGGATAAAAGTAATGAATGGAGACCATCCGTCAACTTATCACCTTAATGACAAATGGCTATGGACAGATGAGTGGTACGAATACAAAAACTTTAATTCGGATGTAAATATCCTTTTACAACTGGATGAGACTTCCTATGATGTAGGAGAACGCAATGGTAAAAAAATGGGTATGGGGGCCGTGCACCCAATTTCCTGGTACCATGAATATGATGGAGGAAGAATTTTCTACACTGGTTTAGGACATGTGGAAGAAGCTTTTGAAGATGCTGATTTCCTAAAACACCTTTATGGAGGCATCTGGTATGCTGCAATGGGAAAACCATTGTAAGGCTATCCACACAATGAAATAGAACTCTCAATAGATGCAATCCCAATATTAACCCACCTTTGCTAACATTTGTAGTGAAGGTGGTTTTTTTTGCCTATTAATTCTAAAAGATGATTTTTGTAATGGAAGATCAATTACAAACCTAAATCGATCATTTTAATACATGTTGATTGAACTTATACCAATTTTAATTCCTTTTTCATCTTTCCCGAAAGTTTAAACTTCAAAATGGCCTGGGTTTGTTATGGGCTTTCTATTGTTTATATTGAGTCTGCCATAAATATAAAAAATGTTTGCAAAAAAGATAAGCAGAGAACTACTGAACAAATGGAATAACCAAAGCTCTATGTTTACCTTGGTTATCTACATACTCTATGGGGTTTTTTACAGAATAGACTTGCCGGTTTGGTACAATTACCCCCTCATAGCACTCACCCTATTTAATATCGTCCTCGTAAGTGTTTTACTCTATATGAGCTTAACAAAAAGGCACCTTGTAGATCACCTCAAAACAGCTATTTTATTAGGGATTTTTCGATTGCTTATCAACTTGGTGTTGTTACTACTTATAGTAACCATCAGCTTTTAAAAGTGATCTAATTCTCTTTTAGAGGCGTACAAGTATCCATTCGTTTTGGTTTACTTTTTCAAATTCTCCAAAACAGTCATAAACTTTTTAACAGATAATCTATCGGAGTTCTTCTTTCCTATATATCTGTAGCGTTCCTTTCCATCAGGACCAATCAATATCAAAGCTGGGTAATGTACCAATTGATTGTGGAAAGAGTATCCACCAGGAACACCTAGTTCATCCGCCAACTGGGCATCAATATCCCGGTAAATTGTAAAACCATCTTCTACCTCGAGGTTTTCTGCCCATTCCTTTATTTCCTCATCGGAATCAGGTTTGATAAATACCTGAATCACATCATCAAGTCCAGCCGTTTCTTCTACATAATCATTGGTATGTCGAATGCAATAAGGGCATTCTGTTTTAAGCAAAAAATGTAATGCAACATATTTTCCTTTTGCTTCACTTAAAACAAAAGGTTTTTCGTCTCCTACAGCAGGCAGCGTAAAGTCCTTTACTTTTTCTTGGGCCATTAATCCCTGGGAAAGAAACAAAAGGACGAATAAGGCTAGTATGTGTGTTTTCATGGTAATTTAACTAAAATGAATATTGGGGATAAATAAAGGGGACAAAGATCAGTAAGGTTTTATAGTCAATATAAGAAGAAACTTTTGATTGCATCTTAATGGATCAAACGAATGTTTTTATACTTCGGTTTAGCTCATTTTAGTAATTCCTAAACCCTACTTCGCCTAAAGTAAGGTTTATGGCTTGGTAAAGCTTTGAATGATGGCCTCTTTTCCACCCACCACAGGCAATTCTAAAGTAGTCTTTTCAAGATCAATTGTTAGTGCTGTGCCTGGGTCTGGCCAAATGGTAAATTCCTTGTCACTAGAAAAAATCATCAAACCAATTTTCTGTCCTTTAGGGATGACCTGGTCGTCGGGCTGGAGGGGAAATGAAAAGGTATAGAATTTTCCAGGTTTAAGTGGTTTTCCTTTGCGCAGAGAACTATGGTTTTGAGGGTCTGCCCAACCTCTGGTAATAATATTATTGGTGATTTTTGCGTTTTTAGCTGGATTCCAAGGCAATGAAACAAGCCAAACCGAAATGTTGGCAGCTGGCTTACTAGAAGCAAGCTTTATGGTTATGTCTGGTGTTCCAGATAAATGAAGGTCCTCTTTTAATTCTGGAGATACAAACAAAAGTCGGTGATTTGTTATTTCGGCCTGAGCGAGAGATGCTCCATCATAGGAGAAATTGTCCACCAAGGTCTCCGTTCCCTGATTGTCTGTTTTCTCCAGATTTAATTCGCCAATACCCGGCGCATTCCCCTTGAGGAATAAAGGTACTGTGAAGGCATTGGGATTAGGATAAGCGGTATAAGGCGTAGGCTTATCATGGGAATCGTTTTCACGAACGATCCAAACCTTAGCATCCTTTTCAACGCCATTTTCTATACCATGCAAATACCTGGTAAACCAACGGTTCATCATGGAAAAAGGAGGTGGTCCGCCATGCCCATCCTGGTGGTAATAAAGTTGGGATGGAATACCCATTTCAACAGCCTTTTTATAGATTCTATAGCTATGCTCTGGCATCACATTCCAATCATTAAACCCGTGGGACATCAATAAGGCTGCTTTCATGGGTTCCATTTGGTATAGGTAATCTCGCCCATACCAAAAATCGTTTAAATCCCCACTTTCTCTATCCATCCCATCTTTCATTTCTTTGTCTCGAATACGTGCATTATTGCTCGCTCTCATGGCTGTATCTCCGCTGTGGATAAAATCGTACAAGACATCGATGTCTTCCCCTAGGTATCCGCCAGGAGAACGCACTAAGCCATTCGACCGATAGTAATGATAGTAAGAGGTATTGGGTGCAATAGGTATAATGGCTTCCAGGCCTTCCACACCAGTGGTGGCAGCAGCAAGCGGAATGGTCCCATTATAGGAAGTTCCGGTCATCCCAACTTTACCTGTGGACCAGAAAGCTTCAACCTTTTCGTTACCATCAATGGTAGTAAAGCCTTTTCTTCTACCACAAAGCCAGTCAATCACTGCCTTGGGCGCAAGAGATTCATTTTGTCCACCCACTGTAGGTGAACCTTGGGACAAACCTGTTCCAGGTGATGAGGAATGGACGACAATGTAACCTCTTGGCACCCATTCACGGATATGGGAGTCAGAAATGAACGGTCGTTTATACATGGTCTTGACTTCAGGATGTGCCCTATCTTTTGGTGGCTTTCCCAATTCATGTCTTACCTCCCAAAAAAGACCGGGAACATCTGGAGCTACTCCAGTGAAGTAGGGACTTGATACATAAATTACTGGAAGTTTTAATCCTTCGTATTCGGTTTGATATGGACGTGTCACATCCACATGCATACGGTCCATTTTGCCATCCGCATCACTGTCAAAATCCGTCTCCACCCAAAGGTCATGTCGAATCCATTTGCTTTCATCTTTAAAAGCTGCTACCTCCTGTGCTTCTCCATTTTCAAATACCGGTACAGCATTCTGCTGCGCCAATGCAGGTATGGATAAAAAGACCACTAGTAAAATTAAAGTCGGCCTTAGATTAATTTTTTCCAGTAGATTCGATTTGGAATAGGTCATTGGCTGTTGTTTTTAATCAAAAATCTTCTTTCACCTTACTGAAAGTTTGATTTTTAACTGAATTGGTAAAAAATTTCCATTATTGAAGTGGGTTATAATCCATTGCTATCATTAGCGACACAGATCCATAGCACATTTGAATGGCCTGCAGATTGCAGGCATTGCTTTCCTGAATGTTACCTATCTAGGCTTTTATTTTTTATCCTCCGCTTCCACTTTTTTCAAGGAAACGGCATTCATACAAAAGCGCAAACCGCTAGGTGCCGGGCCATCTGGAAAAACGTGTCCTAAATGTGCATCACAAGTATTGCAAGTGGTCTCCACCCGTACCATTCCAAAACTGCTGTCTTTGTGATGCGCAACCGCATTGTCTTTAATTGGCTGTGTGAATGAAGGCCAACCTGTTCCACTTTCAAATTTTTCACTGGCATCAAAAAGCAAAGTTCCACAGCAAATGCAAGCATATATACCTGGCTCAAAAGAACTGCAAACAGCTGAGCTAAAAGCCCTCTCAGTTCCCTTTTGTCTTGCTACTCGAAACTCCTCTTCAGTAAGCTGTTTTTTCCATTCAGCATCTGATTTTTCCACCCTACGATCGGGTTTTAAATTTCCATTATTGGCATAGCTGATGACATCATTCCAATTCATAGGTATTTTATTTTTTTCTAAATTCATAAATAATCCAGACATAAGGATTAATTAACCATTTGCTTTTGAAAACGTTCTTTCAAGGCATTTAGTTTAGGTTTAATATAGTTGGTGCAAAAAGGCAGCTCAGGGTTTTTCGTATAGTAATCCAGGAATTGCGCTGTATTCAATCTAAAATCGATAAACGGAATAACTTTGGTGACAATTGGCTGATCAAAATCAGGCTGTAAGGCTATCAATGCAGACTTACTGATCTCTTTCTGCTCCTCATTGAAGTAATAAATGGCTGACCTGTACTTTTGTCTAAAGGCATGATCACTTGTGCAACTATGTGAATACAAGTGAATGGCTATTAGCAAAGGTAAATCAACCAAAAGAGGGTCAAAAGTAATTTCTACGCCTTCCGACCACTCCTTATAAGGAGCTTCAGAAGAAATCCATCCTTGCTTGACTGTCTTTACACCATGCACAGATTGGAATACCCCTTCAGTACACCAGTGACAACCTCCCCCTACTCCCACTTTCATCGTTTTCATATGAAATTAATTCTTAGTCAATGACTTTTCAGTATTTACCTGTAACCTAAAATCATCAGCCTATCTTTTTTTATCATTTGGCTCTTATGCAAATAAAACCTACCAGGTTTCACTCGTCAAATTTTAACATCATGTTAATTATCAACAAAACCTGAAACGTTTGCGAATTTATGATATAAGCTGAAATGATACAGTTCCAATTGGCAAAACATATTACTAGTCCGGTAAATTCAATTGGACAATATTTTTCCAATTCTTATCCTATGGTACCTTTGAAGGATTACGGGATAAAGGTTACCTATAAAATTAATAAGAACTGTAAAAATCATCAAAAGGAGATAAGAGGAAAATATAAAAAAAATGGCTATCAGAAGAATAATTATAAAAGGTCCCAAATGGCCGAATTCAGATTGTTTGGATAAGTAATTGAAATTTTTCAAACCACTTTTAGTTCCATCAAAAAACTTCTTCCTGTTGGCTTTTCTTCCCCAAAAGAATAGCATTAGTAATTTTTGAAAATATTCCACACCCAGAATACGATACCATTTCATCACCTTAGAGGGATTTTTAATGGCATAATAACCGTTCGGCAATATCCTATGGGTGGGCAACACGAAACCTGGAAATGCGAAGATTCCGGTGACACATAAATTGATCAAAAAAGCAAGAAAAAATGACTCACCAAAACCCAATTGAACTGGCCCATAAAGTACTATTTGCCTTATAGTAGTAAAGGAAAAATACAGCAGAAACAAGGACAGAAGGATAAAAATGATTTGTTTGATGATATTCATTCGCTCAGTTACTTTTCACTTTACAGGATCAACTAGCGTTTTGCTAGAGAGAGTTTAGGCTGTAATTTAGAAAATAATTGCTTAGCGAAGTGATTTGTTTTGTAATTAAAAGTGGGGAAAATTTCCTCATTGCTATTGCAAGGTAAATCTTTCAAAATCTACGTCTTATCATTCATCAATTCTCGTTCTTTGAGCACACTTACGGTTACCAAAAGTTGTCCAAAATGGCGTTGACTATGTTCAGCAATATGGAAGTACAAACCCATGACAGTTGTAGGAAGTTTCTTTCTTCCTACTGTACGAAAAGCCCTAAGTTCCTCATCAGTAGTTTGACTGAAGAGGTTCAGTGTCTCAGAAAGTTTTTCGCTAAAACGACTTACCAATTCCTTAGAGGTCAAGTTAAAGTCTGGCGTATTCTCTTTTTTCAAATAACCAAATTGATTGTCTGATAAAGGAAGTTCCCTGGCATAGGTGGTAAGTCGATCCATCACCCCGAATAAATGCTGTAGGTGAAAACCCACACTAGCTCTCCCTGCTACGGTCTTCCAAAGCAGCTTATCGGGAAAGTTTTCCATACATTCCTTCAATTCCAATTCTGCTTGTACAAGCGCATGTGCTGCTGGTTGGAGCAGAAATGGAATTTCAGGTATTGGCCCACTTAGCCAAGCTTCATTTTGACTCATTTTTATTTATTAAGCATGAAAGAAGAAATATTTTCCTTTAGCGATAAGGGATGCCGCAATTTCACGACGCAAATCTTTGGTATTTACATTATCATACTTGGTGAATCGCTTTAAACCCATCAAAAGCATTTTCTGCTCATCCCCCTTGGTAAATGACATGATCGCTTCTTTTCCAGCAGATTGAATTTTTTCTACTGCTTCGTAAAGATAAACTTTGGTAGCTGACAATTGATCCTTCACGGCCTCTTCACCATTTTTATTCATCAATTTCTCGGTACGTAACAAAGTAGATTCAACTGCATATATTTCGATCATAATATCTGCCAAGTTCATCATAATCTCTTGTTCCTGTTCCATTTTAGCGCCTAAATCCTTAGCTACTTTTCCCCCGATCATCAGAAATACCTTTTTAAGGTTTTTCAAGGTTTCTTTTTCTGCTGATAAAGGTTGAGAAGTATCCGCACTCGAGAAGCTGGGTACTGATGTTAACTCATTTGCTACAGCCATGGCTGGACCAAAAACGTCAATCTCACCTTTCATGGCCCGCTTAAGCAACATGCCTACCATCAAAATTCTATTAATCTCGTTCGTTCCTTCATAAATTCTGGAAATTCTGGCGTCCCTAAAGGCACGTTCCATAGGAGCATCCGCTGAATATCCCATGCCTCCATAAATTTGTACGCCTTGGTCGGTAACATAATCCAACACCTCAGATCCATGAACCTTGGCAATGGCACATTCTATAGCAAATTGTTCTACCCCTTTAAGTTTGGCTTTATTGGGCTCCATTCCTTCAGCTTCTAAAGCCGCTATTCTGTCTTCTACGTCCTGACCCGCACGATAACATAGCGATTCACATGCATATGTTCTAATGGCCATTTCTGCAAGCTTCGCTTGAATGGCCCCGAAGGAATTGATGGAAACGCCAAATTGTTTCCTATCAGCACTGTATTTTATGGAATAACCTAAAATTGTCCTGCATCCTCCCAAGACCCCAGCGCCTAATTTTATTCGCCCAATATTGAGAATATTCACGGCAATTTTAAATCCTTTTCCCCTTTCCGATAGCAAGTTTTCCACAGGCACAGGACAATCATTAAAAAAAACCTGGCGTGTAGAACTACCTTTGATGCCCATTTTTTTCTCTTCGGCATTCATTGTGATTCCACCGAAGGTCTTTTCAACCAAAAATGCTGAAAGGTTTTTGTCGTCTTCAATTTTGGCAAAAACTATAAAGAAATCCGCAAAGCCAGCATTTGATATCCACATTTTCTGTCCATTGATCAGGTAATGGGTTTGCTCTTTATTTAAAACAGCTTTGGTTTTGCCACTGTTTGCATCAGACCCTGCATCTGGTTCCGTCAAACAATAACAAGCTGCCCAGTCCGCATTGGTAAGCTTGGGTAGGTACTTTTGCTTTTGCTCCTCTGTCCCATAATAAAGTACCGGAAGCGTTCCTATTCCAGAATGTGCCCCATAGGTAGTGGAAAATGAACCTGCTGCACCGATAATATCTGCAATAAGCATGGAAGTGTTGAAACTCATGCCCAACCCTCCGTATTCTTCAGGAACAGCTATTCCGAGTAGCCCTAGCTCTCCTGCTTTCTTTAAAATTGTAGGCACGAGGTCAGGATTTTTCATGCTGTCGATTTCTTCCATTTTAGGAGTAATCTCCATGTCAAGAAAATCCTGACATGCTTGAGCCATCATTTTTTGTTCCTCGCTGAATTCCTCAGGTATGAATACAGCAGAAGCTTCGGTTTCTTTGATAAGGTACGCTCCACCATCAAGGGCATTTTTTTTATTAATCGTTTCCATCGTTCATTTCTCTTTAGATAATTTAAACTTTGAGCTAAAATCATAAGGTAATTTTAGCTCAAAGCCAATTACCCCAACCAAATATAACTATAACAGCTCTATGACTCCTGCTACACCTTGACCTCCTCCAACACATGCTGTAACGAGTCCATATTTACCTTCCCTTCTTTTTAACTCATTCATGATTTGCACGGTAAGCTTGGCTCCTGTACAACCTAGCGGATGTCCTAAAGCGACAGCTCCTCCATTTACATTGACAATGTCTGGGTTGAAGTCCAAAGATCGAATTACTCCCAAAGCCTGTGCGGCAAATGCCTCGTTTAATTCTATTAAATCTATGTCATTTAAACTTATTCCTGCTTGTTTAAGGGCTTTTGGAACAGCTATTTTTGGGCCCATGCCCATTATTCTAGGCTCTACTCCTCCTACACTATAGGAAGCTAGTCTAGCCATAGGCTCCAAACCAAGTTCTTTCATCATCCTTTCGGACATGACGACAACAAATGAAGCCCCATCTGAAGTTTGAGAGGAGTTTCCCGCCGTAACCTGCCCACCTTGCCTAAACACAGGCTTCAAATTGGCTAGGACCTCCATGGTAGTCCCTGGTCTTGGTCCCTCATCAGTATCTACAGTATATTTTCTGGTCTTTCTTTTTAAATTTTCATCCAGATAGGTTTCTTCTACCTCTACTGGTACAATCTCATCCTTAAACCTTCCTTCTTTAATGGCACTTATTGCTTTTTCATGAGACCTGACAGCAAACTGATCTGAGTCTTCTCTGGTCACATTAAAATCTTTTGCCAATTCCTCTGCTGTCAAACCCATGCTTAAATAGTAATCAGGGTTATGAGTAGATATATTGTAATTCAGCGCTGTTTTATAACCCATCATGGGCACCATAGACATGGACTCCGTCCCACCAGCAATGATGCAATCGGCCATTCCAGATTTGATTTTTGCCGTTGCCAAAGCAATTGCTTCCAAACCTGAGCCGCAATACCTGTTGATAATAAAACCAGGAGTATCTTCTGACAAGGCCAATAACGATATCATTCGTCCCATTTGCATGCCTTGCTCTGCTTCCGGAACAGCGTTACCTACAATTAGGTCATCTACCATTTTGGCTTCCAAACCTGGGGTATCAGCCATTAAGTATTTGATAATATCGGCGGCCAAATCATCAGGCCGGTAAAATCTAAAACCTCCCTTTTTTGCTTTTCCTATTGCCGATCTATAGCCATTGATAATATATGCTTCCATTTGATGTATATTTAAATGCTTGAATAAGGTTAAATTGAATAAAGCTTGCTTTGAAATATCAAAGCAGGACCAATTTTTAATTTATTGGACTTTTGTGCTTAATTCCTCAAAGGTTTGCCTTTGAAAAGAATACTATGAATCCTTTCCAAAGTTTTCTTTTCCCCAGTAAGACTGAGGAAAGCTTCTCTTTCTAAATCCAGCAAGTACCTTTCACTTACTTCTGTGGGTGTAGATAGATCACCGCCACTCATTATCCAAGCTAATTTATTGGCAATTTTTGCATCGTGTTCAGAAATATAAGCACCATATCGCATTCCAGATATCCCAGTTTCGAAAAGTGCCAGTGATGACTTTCCTAACACTTTAATGTCTGTTCGCTCTATAGGCTGCGTATACCCTGCATCAAATAATGCGATAACCTTTTCTTTTGCTTCCGCCAATTGACGCTTTCTATTGATGGTAATTGCATCCTTTTGTTCAAGATAGCCTAAGTTTTGTGCCTCAGCTGCTGAAGTAGAAACCTTAGCAGTAGCAATGTTCATAAATGTTTCCTGCAATCGATTTAATTCAACATCACCAGGAACAATGTTTTTAGAAAATCTTAGTGTCATTTCTTTCGTTCCGCCACCTGCAGGAATAAGGCCCACGCCTACTTCTACTAAGCCCATGTACAATTCAGCGTGTGCTTGAACGGCATCTGCGTGAAGAGACAGTTCACAACCGCCGCCTAAAGCCATATTATGAGGAGCTACTACTACTGGCACTGACGAAAACCTTGCTCTTAATACGGTGTTTTGAAATTGAGCTATCATCAAATTGATTTCATCGAAATCCTGATCCCCTGCATACATGTACAACATGGCCAAATTCGCACCAGCAGAAAAATTGCCTCCTTCATTGCCTATCACTAAACCTTTGTAAGACTTCTCTGCCATAGTAATGGCCGTATTGATACCTTCAATTACTTCCTGGCCAAGAGAATTCATTTTAGTATGAAATTCAAGCCCGATTACATCATCCCCAAGATCATAAATGGATGCGCCTTCATTACCCCAAACTTTCTTCTGAGTAGACTTAAGGGTATCCAGAAGTATGTACTCTTCTAATCCGGGGACAGGTTTATAGGATTGCGTTGGAATGTCATAGTATTGTTTTTTACCATCTTCCACTTTATAGAAACTGGTATGCCCAGCTGCTAACATCTCGTAAACCCACTCTGCAGGTTTTTCACCTGCTTTTTCCATTGCTTCTACGGTAGTTTTTACTCCCAAAATATCCCAGTTTTCAAAGGGCCCGTATTCCCAACCAAATCCAGCACTAACCGCTTGGTCTATTCGATACAACTCGTCTGCTATCTCTGGAATTCTAAAAGAACAATAACGAAACAGGTCGTAAAAGATAGCCCTATAAAAAGTTCCTGCCTTGTCTTGATAATTAACCAAAAACTTGATTCTTTCTTTTAAATCATCAATGCCCTTAGAAGCTTCTAATGCCTCAATTTTTGGTTTATCTACCGGTTTATATTCGTAGGTTTGAAAATCGATTTCCTTCAGTTCCTTGCGACCATCATCATGTCTTATCATTTGAAAAAAGCCTTTACCGCTTTTGTCACCTAACCATTTATTGTCATTTAAAACTTGAACACTCTTAGGTAATATAAATTTTTCTCTTGATTCATCGTGTTCTAGCACCTTATAGAGGTTGTTGGCTACATGTACAGTAGTATCTAAGCCAACAACATCTAAAGTCCTAAAAGTGGCTGATTTTGCTCTTCCTATCACTGTTCCAGTCATCTTATCCACTTCAGATACAGTAAGCCCTTGCTCTTCTATGGTGTGTATAGCAGAAATAAGCGCATATACACCAATTCTATTGGCTATAAAGGCTGGCGTATCTTTACATAAAACGGTTTCTTTACCAAGGAATCTATCTCCATAATCCATTAAAAAATCTATGATTTCCGGTTTGGTCTTAGGACCAGGTATAATTTCAAACAATCGAAGGTATCTCGGAGGATTGAAAAAATGGGTCCCAGCAAAACATTCCTGAAAGTCCTGAGACCTATTGTCACTCATTAAATGGATGGGTATTCCAGAGGTATTGGAAGTTATAAGTGTTCCAGGTTTTCGATATTTTTCTACTTTTTCATAGAGGCCTTGTTTGATCTCAAGGTTCTCAACGATAACTTCAATTACCCAATCGTACCCATTGATTTCTGGCAAATCATCGTCAAAATTACCTGTAGTAATCCTATTCACGTAATCCTTGTCGTAAATAGGGGAAGGTTTAGAAGAAAGAGTGCTTTTTAACGCCTCATTAACTATTCTGTTTCTTACCTCCTTGCTTTCAATGGTTAGGCCTTTTTTTGCTTCTTTATCATTTGGGGCTTTAGGAACTATATCCAAAAGCAACACTTCAACCCCAATATTGGCGAAATGACAAGCAATCCTCGACCCCATAATTCCGGAGCCTAAAACGGCAACTTTTTTTATGCTTTTTTTCATTGGTTATATATTTGCTTATTGTTATTGAATATTTCTGTTTGTTCTACGATTTCTGGAGTTCCTCTATTACGGCATTAATTTTTTTAAATAGTACAAAAAAGTCTCCAAACTCTTCTTCAGTTAGCTTTTCACGGACCTTTACGTTAAACTCCTTTATAGTACTTACTGCTGCTGCTTTTTTTTTTTTCCCTTTTTCTGTTAAATAAACCTTAACAGATCGTTTGTCGGCTATATCGGGAATTTTAACTATCAATCCTTTTTCTACCATGGTTTTGAGCAACCGTGTTAGACTTCTGGATTCCAAACCCATCTTGGGCGCAATTTTAGTAGCAGCTGTTCCCTCAGTAGCATGTATGTTTATTAGCACAAATCCCATGGAAGTTGTAATTCCTTCCATATTCGCCTTTTGGTTATACATTCTGGAGATTGAATGCCAACAGGATTTAATCTGAAAATCTATGGTTTCTTCCTTTTTCATTTCCTTCTATCGCTTCAATTTAATAAAAATAATTATGCATGCATAATAAATTGCAAAGATTTAAGCAGTTTGTAACAAGCAACTTAGAAAGTTGATTTTTTGTGTTTTATAAAAAAAATGAGTAAATGATATTTGTTTTGAACCAGAAGGATGCTCTTCCACAATTTTTAAAGAAGCGAAAACCATGATTTAAGGAGTCTGAGATTTCACTTCAAGTTTTGAGGAATTTTTTCAAATCAAAGCTAAACTATTTTGGTTTAAAAAATTGATTGCCAAATTGGCCCCCTTTATTTAATTTTTAAAGCATTCAAGATTTAAAAACTAGAATTGAAATCATTTAAATTTCAACATTCAAATTTTTTAAGAATCACAAGATAGGAAGTGATTTAATCACAGATTGAAATTTGGAAAAGCGTATTGGAAAGACAGCTGAAATTTAAAAATATGAATTGAATGAAAATTTAAGCTTGAAGGGTTATACACACCTTATTTATTTTAGGATTTTCATAAATTAAAAAAACTATTGTTATTATTATAGAGTGGATATGTTGGTAAAACAATCCTAAATTAATTACTCACTATTCTGTACAGGTAATTAGATACTTATGCACTTTTTACCCACATGCTTTTTTATAGCTAAGTTACTGACTTTGTGAAGGATGATTTCATTCAGATAATTTGTGTGTATAAATGGTCAATGCTAATTGGGTATAAGTATTCGGTTGGTATCTATGTGGATAAATGTGTACAAATAGATGTTTATCCCCAGAAGAATGAAATGTTGATAAAAATTGTTATTAATCCCTATTTTGGATGTTGATATAAACAAGTATCTATATACTTATCCACTTTTAATTTTAGCTTATCAACAGAATTCAAAAGTCCTCAAATAATATATAAATAGCTAAAAATCAGTTATTTAATAAGTCATCTTCAGAAATTTCCATGCTATTGAGTGGTAATCCCTCTATTTCCTCCAAATCTTTTTCACTATTGTTAATAAGTAAGCCTGACTCTCTCCTTTTATAGACCACTTGCTTGTTTACCGTCCATTTCCCTCTTAGAATGAGCTCTTTGCTTTTGGTTTCCTGGTCCATAAAATAGTATATTGGTTCTGGTTGCCTTTTAAAATTTATATTGCCAGGATCCCAAGCTTTGTTCCCATTTCTATCTATGTATGCTTGTAGCTGATAATTTGTTGCTTCTAGATTTGTAAAGATAAATTCGTTTGTTCCTTCCAGGTATTGTTCCGCTATTACGGTTCCCTTATTATCCAATAATTGAACCATTATGGGCCCCTCTTTTGTATCTATAGTGCCACTAATTTCATCACCCAAATTGTCTTTTTTAAGCCGGTTGAAAGTGGTTTCAAATTCTTTTTCATTGAATAGATTTTCCACATCCTTAAACGTAGAATCCGCTGCTACTAGTTTGTACTTCTCGAAAGGAATAGAATCATTTATAGGTATGGTAATGTTAAGTTCTGTCCTGCTTCCAGTACTGTCTGTAAGGTATAGCATTGAAGGTGTTATCGGTATTGTGCTGGCAGTATCATACAATAGGTACAAGGAATCATAATTAATTTGAAGCAGGGGTTTGTTAAAGCCAAGTTTGGCTTTTATCGTATCTGTAAATTTGATGGATCCCTTAGAGCTAACTTCAAGTTTTTCTTTGCTTCTTTCGCTTTCCTCAAATCCAGCATACAAGGTAGTATCTACCTTTACTCCTACTGAGTCTGCCAATTGCAGCCTAACTAGGGTACTGTCATTGACCAAATCGGTATGATAAAACCTTAAGTTGTTTTCCTTTAATCTAAAGAATAGCTTTGAGTTTTTATCCTCATGGCTTACTTGATAATTAGCCAGTTCTTTACTTAAAATGACATCGAAATTACTTCCCGAATTGGAAGACCTGTTGATTTTTAATGGACTTAAATCAGCTCTATTGATGTTAATTTGAAGGTCTTGTAGGTTTTTGTTAACTATTATTGGCTCAGAGATAAATCCATAAGGTTCACTTCTGTATTCAGTTTTCAGAGAATTGTTGTCGTCATACCATGCGTAGGCCCTAAAGGTGCCAGCCTTTATATTGGTTATTTCAAATCTGCCTGCCGTGTCTACCTGTGCTATGTAATAGGGTGCTGCACTGAATAAGTCTAATGTATCTTGATCTATGTACAGTCCCACCAATAGGTCTGTATAATCTTCCTTGGCTTTGGGAAACCAATAATCTACTTTGCCTGATACTGTAAGACTGTCTATGGTATTTCCTGTTGAAAAAACCAGCTTTAATCTTTCTGCTGGATTACTTTCTGCTATATCCTGTATGCTTTTCTGAAAATTAAAAACATATGTTGTGCTGTCTTCTAGCTCTTGGTTTAGGGTTATTTTAACGCTATTTTTTATGGCTAAGAATTCCACCTTATCTTTTTCCACTTTTGGCGTTATTATTATCGATTGTGAAGGAGTTTCAAGTTTGACATATTCATCAAACTCAAGATTAATTTCCTTTGGTTTGACGTTTTTGCTTTCATTTTTAGGACTTGATGACAATAATATTGGAGCTGTTTCATCCTTTGGCCCACCCATAGGGGAACTCTGTTTCGCACAGGACACCAATGTTAGTGCTATTATTAGGTAAGCTATCTTATGGAAAATCTTGTTCATTTCTTTTTGATCACGAATAGCAAGCTTGAATAGTTGTTACCACTATTTTTAGCCTGTTTGTTGGAATTGTATCCTGATTTAATAGCTTCTATGTATTGGTTTTTGGTACCGATATATTGGTGGCTTAATAGGGAGACATAATAACTATCAAATTGCATGGGTATTGTATCCACAATCCTACAGTTGTGTTTGGCTGTGAAGAATTCCATGGAGCTTGGATTAAAGTGATACAAGTGTCTAGGTACATCCAATGCAGCCCAATTCTCTTTGAATGTTTGGGCATCTAATGAGTCACGATTGGGCACTGCGATGAATAATGTACCTCGTTTTTTAAGTCTATTCAGTAAAATATCGATGGTTTTGTTTAATTTATGCACGTGTTCCAATACGTGAAATAAGGTAATAACGTCAAATTTCTTTTTCTTTTCAAGACCCTCTAAATCAGGAATAATAGCTATTTCATTGTTATCAATTGCATAGTTAGCTGCTTTCTCATTTGGTTCCATGCCATAAGCTTCCCAGCCATCCTTGGTACACGCTTTTACAAACAGTCCTACCCCACAGCCGTAATCAAGTAATCTACCTTTGGAACTTTGTCTTGCATTGATCCAGTTTAATTTTTGGTTTAGGGTGTATTTTCTAATTGTCTTATATACTAAATCTGTGAGGCTTTTGCTTTTGTCCTGATGAGAAATATAGTTGGGGTTGTCGTAATAGGTCCCAATGTTCTCCTCAGTTGGTCTAGGATTGGTAAACCACACCTTACAGTTTTGGCATTCACATATGATAAATGACTCCTTGCTTATGGCATGATCCTTTACGACAAGATGATTACTAAACTGTTCACTTTTACAGAGTGGACATTTGGTTAACCTTTCGTACATTTTATTTACCTAAATAAATGGTGAGTATTGACATATCTGCTGGGGATACTCCGCTTATTCTTGATGCTTGGCCAACTGTCTGAGGTTGAATTTTGGCTAATTTCTGCCTTCCTTCGGCTGAAAGTGCTTTCATGTTCATGTATTCAATTGAAGCAGGAATTTGTAAATCCTCCATGCTACTTATTTTTTCTACCATTTGTCTTTCCTTATCTATGTAAGACTTGTATTTAATAAGTATCTCAGTCTGTTCTTTTACAGCATCGGAATATTCTGATGTCTCTTCTTTTAAAGAATCACTGATTCCTATAATATCTTGTAGACCAATATTAGGTCTTTTTAAAAGTTTTTCAACCGTAATTTTTTCTTTAATAAGAGCAGTATTTAAACCTTCCAGCCCTTGGTTTGTTTCGTCTGGAGATAACTTGAACTTTTCAAGTTTCTTGGTTAATTCCTCTGTTTTCTCTGCTTTTGCTAATGTTTGCAAATATTCCTTTTCATTTGCTAAACCCAATTTGTAGCCATAAGGAGTTAGCCTTAAGTCCGCATTGTCTTGTCTCAGCAATAACCTGAATTCTGCCCTGGAGGTAAACATTCTATAGGGTTCTTCTGTGCCTTTGTTAATCAGGTCATCAATTAATACCGCTATATAGGCTTCTGATCTTTTTAGTATGAAAGGTTCCTTTTCTTTTACTTTATTGTGGGCATTAATTCCTGCCATGAGTCCTTGGGCTGCGGCTTCTTCATAACCGGTTGTTCCGTTTATTTGCCCTGCAAAGTATAAGTTTTCCACTAGTTTGGTTTCTAGTGTTAATTTAAGTTGGGTTGGAGGAAAGAAATCGTATTCGATCGCATAACCAGGCCTAAACATTTTCGCATTTTCAAAACCTTGTATTTTTCTTATGGCTTTGTATTGCACATCTTCTGGTAATGAAGTGGAAAAACCATTGACATAAATCTCTACTGTATTCCATCCTTCTGGTTCTACAAAAATCTGATGCCTTTCTCTTTCCGCAAAGCGATTGATTTTATCCTCAATGGAGGGACAATATCTTGGGCCAAGGCCTTGTATTCTCCCATTAAACATGGGAGACCTGTCAAAACCAGTCTCAAGTGTTTCATGAACTTCCTTATTTGTATAGGTAATCCAACAGTTTTTTTGGTTTTTAATTGGTAATGTTTCGTCTGAATAACTGAATTTCTCTGGGTTTTCATCTCCTTCCTGAACTTCCATTCGAGAATAATCAAGACTTCTACCATCCACCCTAGGTGGTGTGCCAGTTTTCATTCTTCCTGATTCAAATCCAATACCGATGAGGTCTTCAGTTATACCTTTGGAGGCACCTTCACCGGTTCTTCCCCCTCCCATCTTCTTTTCACCAATATGTATTATTCCATTTAAGAATGTACCATTGGTCAAAACGACAGATTTACTTTTTATTTCTATGCCTAGCCCTGTTTTAACCCCTTCAATTTTCCCTTCTTTTACAATAAGACCGGTAATCATTTCTTGCCAAAAATCTAAATTTGGAGTTGCTTCGAGTGTTAGCCTCCATTCCTCCGCGAAGCGCATTCTGTCATTCTGACTTCTAGGAGACCACATTGCTGGACCTTTGGACCTGTTTAACATTCTAAATTGAATTGTAGATTTATCCGAAATAATTCCTGATTTACCTCCTAACGCATCAATTTCTCTTACTATTTGTCCTTTAGCAACACCTCCCATGGCTGGGTTACATGACATTTGTGCAATGGTGTTCATGTTCATGGTACACAATAAAACAGACGACCCCATCTTTGCTGCGGCTTGAGCTGCTTCGCAACCCGCATGTCCTGCACCTACTACTATTACATCGTATATTGGAAACATATTCGTTTTATCTAGTGTTCCACGTGAAACACTTGTCTGTGATTTATTGGTTCTATTTCACTGTTCCACGTGGAACAGTTGGTGTTTGGTATAATGAGAGTGATTGATTTTCTTCTTTTCTCATTTCCGCTTTGTCCGATTTGGTCTTGTCCTTATAGCCACAAAGATGTAGAAGCCCGTGGGCCAATACCCTTAATAACTCTTCCTTGTATTCGGTTTGTTGGTTTTTTGCGTTTTCCTTGACGCGGTCAATACTTATATATATATCCCCTTCAATTTCAGTCTTTTTCTCAGATTGGTCGAAGGTAACTATATCAGTATAAGTATCGTGATTCAGGTAGTTAATATTTATGTCTAACAAATATTCATCTGTGCAAAAAATGTAATTCAAAGTTATAATCTTGAATCCTTTATTGCTTGCAATTTGTTTGATCCAATCCTTTACCATTCTTTTACTGGTTAGGGATGATTTTATTTCTTCTTCAAAGAAATTAATAGCCATTTTAATTCATGTAAAAAGTGAGGGTAATCTTTCTGCCTTCTTTCTCAAATTCTACTTCATCACACAAATTCTTCATAATGAATACTCCCCTACCTCCTGACTTTTCTAAATTTTCTAAAGATGTAGGATCATTCAGGTGGTTATGATCAAAGCCTTCTCCATCATCTTGAATGATGAATTTTATTTGATCATCTAAGAAGATAAGTTCTAATCTGACAATTTTGTTTTTGTTAGTTTTATTCCCGTGCACAATGGCATTGTTCACACATTCCGTAACTGAAATCATGATATTGCCGTAGATATCGTCGTTAATCTGAAACTTCTCTCTAGCATTATCAATAAAACTCTCAACTATAGTAATATTTTCAATCAAAGATGGAATGGAAATTTTTATTGATTTCATCGATTTATTTGGCTTTTACCACGACTTTATTTTGTTATTCTCTAAACTTCTACTACTACAGGACAATGGTCAGAATGATGAATTCCTTGTAAAATGTTTACTTTTTTTACTTTGGCACTCATCGGTGGAGTAGTCATGTGATAATCTATTCTCCATCCTTTATTATTGGCTCTTGCATTGGCGCGGTAGCTCCACCAGCTGTATTGGTCAGGTTCTTGGTTCAATAACCTGAAACTGTCGTCAAAACCAGTGGAAGTGAATTTGTCCATCCATTCTCTTTCTTCCGGAAGAAAGCCAGATGTCTTTTTGTTGGCAACGGGATTATGAATATCTATCGGTTTGTGACATATATTGTAATCCCCACTTAAAATAAGATTAGGTCTTTGTTTTATCAAGTCTTGTGTGTAGCCATAGATGTCATCAAGGAATGCATATTTAAACTCCTGCCTTATTCCTCCTGTAGTTCCAGAGGGGAAATAGGCACACAGAAATGAAAAGTCTCCATAATCTGCCCTTATAGTCCTTCCCTCATCATCATAAGCTTGCATCCCTATTCCATACGCAATGTTTTCAGGCTTTTGCTTGCTTAAAATGGCTACTCCACTGTATCCCTTCTTTACTGCAGGATACCAGTAAACATGGTAACCCAAGTCTTCAAAAATAGAAACGTCTATTTGGCTTGCCATTGATTTCACCTCTTGTAACCCTATTATATCAGGATTTTCAGTTTCTAGCCACTCAGCAAAACCTTTTTTTAACGCCGCCCTAATTCCGTTAACATTGTAGGATATTATTTTCATTTAATATCTATTTCAAATTCATCTTCAAAATAATCCAAAACATGGATTTTTAACATCTTTTCTTGCTCTGCACTATCTAAATGAGGTAATTTCTTCAATAATTTCCAATGTGGCCAACCATCTTGGTCAATAAAATCTAAAGAGTAAAAACCTGAGAAACTTAATACTTTACATACTGCAATATGCATTAAATCTTGTTTTTCTTCCTTAGAAAAATTATGTGGTCCTTTTCCAAGTTCCTGCACTCCTATTATAAACAATACGGCATTTAGATCGGAGGGTTTTTTTCCAAATATATCCTGCAATCCAGTAAGAAGTTTTGACCACCTTCTTTCTAAATCCAGGTCTTTTTTTAGCAAAGCCATTTTTATTTCTTGTTTTTATTTGTTCTGTAATGCAACTCTTTTCATTAATTGAAATTTTTCTATAAATTGATACAGGCCATTTGATTACAAATATAACAGGTAAAATGGCTCGTCAATTATAAACAACCCATTTTAGGTATGCGTTTCAAATATTGGGAAGATTTTTTATCACTGGTACTGCCGGAAACGTGTTGTTTGTGCAAACGTAGTCTATTCCCATTTGAAGAGCAACTGTGTAAAATTTGTATTTCTCAGTTGCCAGTGACCAATTATCACCTGGTTCCTAAGGAAAATGATTTAAAAGTAAAACTTATGGGCCTTGCTCCTGTAGAAAGGGTGATGGCTTATCTCAGGTTTTCTAAAAAGGGTTTCAGTCAAAAACTTCTCCATCAAATTAAGTACAAAAACAAACCTGAGCTGGCAAGGGTTTTGGGATTACATTATGGCTACCTATTAAAAAAGAATGGTTTCATGAATAATTGGAGCCATGTAGTGCCTGTTCCTTTGCATGTAAGAAAGCAAGAAATTAGAGGGTACAATCAAAGTGAACAGTTTGCAAAAGGTATTGCTGAGGCATTGGAAATTGATTGTAGGGTGTTTTTGATTAGAAAACGGCCAACAGAAACACAAACGAATAAATCGAGAATTGAACGTTGGGACAATGTGTCAGCTGTTTTTGAAGCTTGCGCTACGGCAGAAATCAAAGGTAAAAAAATGCTCCTTGTAGACGATGTGATGACGACTGGTGCAACATTGGCCTCATGCGCCGTTTCGCTCAATAAATATCAGCCTGAGGCCATAGATTTGGCCGTGTTGGCTGCAGGTAACTGATTATTGTAACCTATTTAAATATTTCGTTTAATATTCCTGCAAGTCGGATCCCTCCTGCCAATAAACGAGCTTCAATAATAGGGTAATTGTGGTATCCATAGGCGTAGGACAATCGTTTGTTGTCTGGAAGGTCATAAATAGTCGAACGCAAATCTACTGCTTCTTGCAACCAATCTTCCATTGGATTGCTTTGGTACTTAGCAATGAGGCTCTTGTTAGCTCTCCTGTTTAGGTGTTGGGAAAGTTCCGTATAGCTAAGGTTTTTACCATCTATTATCTTGGAATCCCAAACAGTATGTAAGTTGGTATTTTGATTAAAATAGGTGACTTTCGCATCATTTCCACCCCTGTCTTCTCCAGTCCCTACGTGAAGGGGTTGGTGAAGATCGCCTACTAAATGAACGAGCATTTTAAGATAGGCTTTCTTTTCTTCTCTGTCGAGTTCGCCGTTTTTAAGTGCAGCGATAATCATTTTTGTCTTGCCAAAAGCATCTCCGGTTTTTTCCTGAATACTTGGATCATAGGATTGGCCGCTTTTAACAGTCAAATAATGCCAGGAATTTAGGCGATTATAGGATGGATCTGATTTGATTTCATCCATCCAGTTAGCGACCATTGCCAGAGATTCTGGTCCGAGTAGCTCTTTAATGTTTTTTGCTGCCTTTTTGCTAAGATGATAGGAGGCTATTTCTCCTACCACCCTATGGCCTGTTAGGCCCCAGCCAAATGAATTGAGGACTATTATGCCCATAAAAAAGGCTGTCAAAAACGATTTTTTCATTGCTATTGTTTATGTTATTGATGTTTTAATTCTTCCAGTGCTATAAAGGCCATTAAACCTGTACTAAGGCCTAAAGCATCTTCATCAATATCAAATGTTGGTGTATGTACGCTAGAAACAATACCTTTTGCTTCATTTCTGGTACCTAACCTGTAAAAACAGCCGTCAATTTCTTGGGTGTAGTAAGAAAAATCCTCTGCAGCCATCCAAATGTCAAGGTCTAAAACATTTTCTTTGCCCAAGTATTCCTCTGCTGCATCGATTGCTCTTTGCGTCAATTCAGGCTCATTTTTAAGAAATGGGTAACCGCTACGAATTTCAAATTCAACTTCACCACCCATGCCTTCAGCGATGCCTTGCGCTATTTTGACCATGTGACCATGTGCCTCTTTTCGCCAAACTTCATTCAAGGTCCTGAAAGTACCCTCAATGTTTACCTCATTTGGAATAACGTTGGTAGCTCCTTCGGCTATAACTCTTCCGAATGATAGTACTGAAGGGGTTTTAGGGTCTGCTTTTCTACTTACTACTTGCTGCAATGCTACCAAAATATGAGCACTGATCAAGATGGGATCTACTATGGTTTCTGGCATTGCCCCATGACCGCCCTTTCCTTTGACCTTTAGGTACAGTTCATCTGCACTGGCCATGTACATGCCTTTTCTAAAGCCTACTTTTCCAACAGGGATAAAAGGCATAACATGTTGACCTAGAATAGCGGTTGGAGATGGGTTTTGAAGCGCTCCATCTTTAATCATCATAGAAGCTCCACCAGGAATTTTCTCCTCACCTGGTTGAAAAAGCAATTTTATGGTACCCTCAAATTCATCCTTTAGCTCGTTCAGTATTTTTGCAGTACCTAGCAGAGATGAGGTATGGACATCGTGGCCACATGCATGCATTACACCAGGGTTGGTGGATTTGTAGGGAACATCATTGGCTTCTAGGATAGGAAGGGCATCCATATCCCCTCTTAAGGCGATTATCTTTTTAGCAGGATTTTTACCTTCTATGATAACAACTAGACCTGTATCTGCTTTGAACTCGATGTTGGTCAAGCCATATTCACGTAATTTTGTTTCAACGAATGCCACGGTATTGGTTTCCTGAAAGGATAACTCTGGGTTGGCATGTAAATGTCTTCTTGTGGCAATAACTTCCGATTTATATTTTTCGGATAGCTGGTGTATTTTATCTTTCAACATTGTCAATATTTTCTCCTTCTTTACTTTCTTCAGTGAATTTCAAAAACCTTCCTCTAATAATACGAGAGGTTGGAAACACAACATTCATTTTTTCATATGTGGCCAATGCTTCAATTTTATTAATGAAGCGTCCAACCTTTACCAAATACCTGGGTTGTTCGTATTCCATATAGGTTTGGGTTTTTGGAAATTCCGAATAAGCCTCATTTCTGATCTCGAATGCCTTCTCCCTATCAACACCACTGTATATCAGTATTGTAAATCCATTGGCAAATAACTCCTTGTTGTTTTCCTGAGCGATCTGGTTTATTCTTCTATTGAGGTCTGAGTCAATAGCAGAAGCACTACTACTTTCTGTAGAAAAACTTTCCGGTTCAGGAAGTTCTGCAAACTGCACTCTGCTCTCTTGCAGGTCTTCGGTATAATTGTTGTACCGATCGATGTTTCCACCGCTTTTCCGGATATTGATAATGCCACAGCTGCTTAAAACAAGCAAAGACAAAAGGTATACATTAAGTTTTTTAAACATGATAAAGGTATTTAATCTTCAATTATCACACATTTGGCATCAGAAATATCCTCTTCTACACTTTTATATTTTACATCCTTCTTCATATTACCATTGGCATACTTTACGGTGACACGATCATTTCGACCATACACCTTGTCTGATTTCCTAGGTTTTACCGGATCTTTGCTCACTGCTGGCCTGCTGTTTGCAATTGCTGCTCTTTGACCACTTTGGTTACCAAGGGTGTTGCCTGCTTCCTCTTTGGATGCAGTAACTCTCGGTTCTGATCCTTGTTGACTTTGGGCCACCTTGACCTGATCAGGATCCTGTTTGGGCAGGTCAGACTTCGATATAAAGGAAACAATGTCATCGTTAAGCTTACCAAGGAAGCGTTTGAACATTTCAAATGCTTCAAATTTGTAAATCAACAAGGGATCTTTTTGCTCATAAACAGCATTTTGAACCGATTGTTTCAGATCATCCATATCTCTCAAATGTTCTTTCCAGTTCTGATCGATAATGGCCAGTGTTACTGTTTTTTCTATGGCCCGAATAAGGTCCCTTCCTTCATTGTTAATAGTCGATTCCAAGTTGATCACCACACCTATCTGCTTGATGCCATCTGATATCGGTACCATTATTTCCTTAACGGTTGCCCCTCTATTCTTTTGTACATCTTTAAGAATTGGAATGGCTCTTTCAAGAATGACATTGTTCTTGCGGGTATAACTCTTATAGGCTTTGTCGAAAAGTATTTTGGTCAATGTAACATTGTCCTTCTCTTTTAGCTCAGCCGCTGTAAACTGATGGTCTATACCCAAAGAACTAAAGATGTTCATCCTTAGATTATCCAGGTCATCAGTGGCTTTGCCCATTTGAATGAGGTCTTCACAAACATCATACATAATGTTAAGGATGTCAAGCTCTAGCCTATCACCTACCAAGGCGTTTTTCCTTCTTCTATAAACAACTTCCCGTTGGCTATTCATGACATCATCATACTCCAACAGTCTTTTCCTAACACCAAAGTTGTTTTCTTCAACTTTACGTTGTGCTCTTTCAATTGATTTGGTAATCATAGAATGCTGAATCACTTCACCTTCTTCCAGTCCCATTCGGTCCATTAGTTTGGCAATTCTTTCTGATCCAAACAAACGCATGAGGTTGTCTTCTAGAGAAACAAAAAATTGAGTAGACCCCGGATCTCCTTGCCTTCCTGACCTACCGCGTAACTGACGGTCAACACGTCTGGATTCATGTCTTTCTGTACCAACTATGGCCAGTCCTCCCGCTTCTTTGGATTCAGCGGAAAGTTTAATATCTGTACCCCTACCTGCCATATTTGTGGCTATGGTTACGGTTTTGGCTTTACCAGCTTCTGCTACAACATCTGCCTCACGCGCATGTTGCTTGGCATTAAGGACCTGGTGCTTGATTTTTCTTATGGTAAGCATCCTACTGAGTAATTCAGAGATTTCTACCGAAGTTGTACCCACTAGTACAGGTCGGTTGGCTTCTGTGAGCTCGTTGATCTCATCTACTACAGCATTGAATTTTTCACGTACGGTTTTGTATACTTTGTCTTGGTGGTCCTTTCGCTGGATAGGTTTATTTGTAGGGATTACCACTACATCAAGTTTGTAAATCTCCCAGAACTCACCAGCTTCTGTTTCTGCAGTACCAGTCATACCCGAAAGTTTATGGTACATTCTGAAATAATTCTGCAAAGTAATAGTGGCATAGGTTTGGGTAGCATCCTCAACCTTTACGTTTTCTTTGGCTTCAATAGCTTGATGGAGTCCGTCAGAATACCTACGGCCTTCCATTACCCTACCTGTTTGCTCATCTACTATTTTTACTTTTCCGTCCACCAAGATGTATTCGGTGTCCTTTTCAAACATACAGTAGGACTTAAGCAATTGGTTGACTGTATGGATTCTTTGGGATTTCACCCCATAATCTTTAATAAGCTCTTCTTTCCTGACCAATTTTTCATGGTCTTCTATGGCTTCATCTTTTTCCAGTTCGGCTATTTCCATTCCGATGTCTGGCAAGATAAAGAAGCTATTGTTTTCATTCTTTTTGGTAATGACCTCAATACCGTTGTCTGTAAGGTCTACACTGTTTGATTTTTCATCAATGGTAAACAATAGCGGCTCATCTGCTTCAGGCATGTTACGCTTATTGTCCTGAAGGTAATGGTTTTCGGTTTTTTGTAGGATAACCCTAACACCCGGTTCAGAGAGGTACTTGATCAATGGCTTGTACTTGGGAAGTCCTCTGAAAGCTCGGAACAAGGACAGTCCTCCATCTTTGGTATTGCCTTCTTTGATAAGCTTCTTGGCTTCTGTCAAGTAATTTTGGACCAGTTTTCTTTGCTCATCCACCAAAGTAGAAACCCTGGGTTTCATTTCATAAAACTCATGTTCCCCTCCTCTTGGTACTGGACCTGAAATTATTAGAGGAGTCCTGGCATCATCAATAAGGACAGAATCGACTTCATCTATCATGGCAAAATGATGTTTGCCTTGAACCAGGTCTTTGGAATCCCTGGCCATATTGTCTCTTAAGTAGTCAAAACCAAATTCATTGTTGGTTCCATAGACAATATCTGCTTGATAAGCCGTCTTTCTGGCTTCAGAGTTTGGTTTGTATTTGTCTATACAATCCACTTTCAATCCGTGGAATTCAAAAATTGGTGCATTCCATTCCGAATCTCGTTTGGCCAGGTAATCATTGACCGTAACAATATGAACACCTCTACCCGCTAGCGCGTTTAGGTAAGCAGGTAATGTAGACACCAATGTTTTTCCCTCACCAGTTGCCATTTCAGCAATATTTCCTCTGTGTAAGGCTACTCCACCGAGTAACTGTACATCGTAGTGAACCATTGCCCAGGTAACTTCTACTCCTGCAGCAGTCCAGGTATTTTTCCAAGTGGCTTGCTCTCCTTCTAACACCACATAGGATTTTGAAGCTGCCATTGTTTGGTCATGCAGATTGGCCGTAACGGTCAACTGGCCGTTTTCTTTTAAGCGACGAGCGGTTTCTTTTACTACTGCAAATGCCCTTGGTAAAACCTTTTCAAGACTTACTTCCAGGGCCTCATCCCTTTCTTTCTCTACTACATCTATTTGGTTGAATAGCGCATCTTTGGCTTGTACTTCTTCTGGGTTTAACTTGTCTATCTCGATTCGTAATTCAGAAATGCGGTCATCGAATGACTTGAGGTCTTCATTGATCAAATCTTTTATTTTGGTTGTTTCATTTCTCAACTCATCATCGGAAATATTGGCCAATTGATCAAATGCGGCATTAACTAGTGTTACGACAGGGCTTAAGGCTTTAATGTCTCTGTCGGACTTCGTTCCGAAGACTTTTGCTAACCCTTTTGCTATTGATTCTAACATATTATTTTAAATACTTTTTCTCTTAGGCTAATTAATTGTATTCTTAAACTGCGGCAGATGGTTCTTTGACGGATATAGTACCACTGAAGACCTGTTCAGCTGGACCAGTCAATACTATTTCCTGAAAAATATCATCTTCACTTTTATTATAACTCACCTGAAGATTGCCACCAGGGGTTTGAATATTTATCTTATTTTTTTGTTCTTTTTCTCCATATACCAAAGCACAAGCTGTAACGCCAGTACCACATGATAGGGTCTCGTCTTCCACACCTCGTTCATAGGTTCTCACCATGATCGTATCCTCCGAAAGGACAGAAATAAAATTCACATTGGTGCCCTCAGGATATTTCACATTGTCATTTCTAATTGCTCTTCCTGTGCCAACAACATCAAATGATTCGATTTCATTAACAAAACGCATGTGATGCGGTGAGCCGGTATTCGCAAAGAAATCCTTACCAATATACGCTATTTCTTTCACGTCCCCCATTCTCAAAGCTACGCTATTACCGGTAATTTTAGCGGTATGGGCGCCATCAATTGCAAGAAATGAGGTTGCATGATCGATTATACCCAGAAAGGAGGCAAAAGCTACTGCACACCTGGCACCATTTCCACACATACTCTGCGATCCGTCGGCGTTATAATAGCACATTTCAAAATCATAACCCGCATGTTCTTTGATTAGGATTAGCCCATCTGCACCTATGCCAAACTTCCTATGGCAAAGTTGCTGAATATAAGGTATAGGATCCGGACCCAATGAAAATGACCTTCCATCGATCATAATGAAATCATTGCCTGTCCCCTGGTATTTATAGAAATTGATATCCATTTGATTTTAAATAAGTTACCTTCTGATCTGGTTGCATCAACTGGACAGAAAGGCTTAAGCAGTCCTGTCGATAGAGTACAAAAATCCAACCAACACCAAAATGAAATACAAAAATAAACAACTTGGCCGAATTTACGGGCTTATATTCAATTAACTACAGGATTTCCTGTCAAGACTGACAAAACGACTTATAAAAGGTAGTGATTTGTTAAATTGCACCTGCTGTCAATGGTGGTATTTATTTAGCCTTTCATTTGGCTCTAATTATGAAAGCACCTATAAAATTTATTTTCCTTGTCTGGTTGGGTAGCTATAAAACGTAAATTCTAATCGATTATATCCATATAGCTTTAGTAAATTAGTAACGTTAAAGGTTTATAGAAACAAAAAACTTAATTTAAGCCTATGAAAATAGCCGTATTTAGTACCAAGTCTTACGATCAAGAATACTTTGAAAAGTATAGTAATAGAAATGCCTATACTTTTTCTTTTTTTGAGACTGTCCTTAATAAGTCAACAGCTAATTTATCCGCAGGATTTGATGTAATTTGTGCTTTTGTCAATGACCAAGTAGACAAGGATACCATTGAAATCCTTGCTAAAAATGGTGTAAAATTGATCGCTATGCGCTGCGCAGGCTTCAATAATGTAGACCTGCAATCGGCTAAAGACCATGGGATAAAAGTGGTTCGTGTTCCGGCCTATTCACCGGAAGCTGTAGCGGAACATTCCGTGGCATTGATCCAGACTTTAAATAGAAAAACCCATAAAGCATACAATAGGGTTCGCGAGGGTAATTTTTCCTTAAAAAACCTGATTGGCTTTAACCTTCATGGTAAAACCGTGGGGGTCCTAGGAACTGGGCAGATTGGAATAGCATTCTGCAGGATTATGAAAGGGTTTGGCTGTAAAGTATTAGCCTATGACATTAAGGAATCTGAAGAATTGGTGGCCATGGGAGTACAATACTTGCCAATCGATGAAGTATTTAAACAAGCTAACATTTTATCTTTACACTGTCCACTTACGCCGGAAACCAAACATATGGTGAATAAAAGCTCGCTGGCAAAAATGAAAGACGGCGTAATGATCATTAATACGAGTAGAGGGGCGCTTATAAATACAGCGGATGCCATTGATGGCCTGGTAGAAAAAAAGATTGGTTATTTGGGGATTGATGTTTATGAACAGGAAGAAAAGCTGTTTTTTGAAGATTTGTCAGAGAGCATCATTCCAGATGATTATATCTTACGGTTAAATAGTTTCCCGAATGTGCTGATTACCTCTCATCAGGCTTATTTTACAAAGGAAGCCATGGACCAAATTACCCTTATCACGCTGGATAATATCCATGCCTTTGAAAAGAATGAGAAATTGGAAAACGAGGTTTCCTAAACCGTCGTCGATTTCCATAGTTATCAATAGGCATTTTCACGAGGGTTTAGTGGACTAGCTACCAGTTGTATGGTGAATAATATTCGTGATGTTACTAATTAGGCGGCATAGGTTTAAACATGTTTCCATTGATAGTTGTTTAGCAGTTTTACACATTTTAAAACTAAGATTGTCCCTTCAATATTCATGGCAATAAATATCCATTCATGAAACTAGATTACGACTATATTATTGCGGGTTCTGGATTAGCGGGATTAAGTTTATTGCACAGGCTTCTGTTGGATAAGGACTTGCAAAAGAAAAAAATCCTGGTCATTGATAAAGTCCGAAAGACTGACAATGACAGAACCTGGTGTTTTTGGGAAAAAGGTAAAGGTATATTTGAACGGATCGTCCATCACCAATGGGATACTTTACAGTTTTTTTCTCCTGAGGTATCAAAAATCTTTGAACTTAAAAAGTACAAATATAAAATGATTCAGGCGGGTGATTTTTATTCGCTTGTTCTGAATCAAGCTTCCGGATTTGAAAATGTTACCTTCAAAACAGAGGCTATTCTGGACATGGAGGTAAAGGATGGTAAAGCCATTCTTAAAACGGAAAAAGGACAATATTCAGGACAGTTTATTTTTAATTCTACTGGCTTGTTTAATCCTGAAATGAACACCCAAAATACCTTACTACAGCATTTCATGGGTTGGTTCATCAAGACGGATTCACCTGTTTTCAATGATAAAGTTGGGACTTTGATGGATTTCAGGTTGGATCAATCCCACGGCACCACCTTTATGTATGTATTGCCAACGAGTACCACAGAAGCCTTGATTGAATATACTTTATTTAGTGAAAGTACGCTCGATAAGGAAGATTATCAGGTGGCACTTAAGGAGTATATTAAGAAGAAGCTAAAAATCAAGACCTACGAGCTAACACACGAGGAATTTGGGGTAATTCCCATGTCTTTGGCCAAATTTTCACCTATAGTAAAGCAGGAGCATAGGATTGTGAATATAGGAACCGCCGGTGGTTTTACAAAAGCCAGTACTGGATATACTTTTCAATTTGTTCAAAAAAACGTTTCACAAATTGTAAATGAACTAAAGCACAATCATTCACCTGCAATCAATCTGACCTGGAAAAATAGCATTTATGCTTGGTATGACAGGACTTTACTCGATGTGTTGCTTTCAAAAAAGGCAACTGGTAGGGCAATTTTCGAAAGTTTATTCAAGAAAAATCCGCCTGAGAAAATCTTATCCTTCCTTGATAACGACAGTAATTTTTGGGATGAGTTTAAAATCAGGAACAGTGTTCCACTATTAGCATTTATGTCTTCTGGTATGCGGCAGCTATTTTTCAAAAACAATGTAAAATCTAAAAACTAAAGCATTGGAATAATGGACACAAATTAACTGCGCTTCGTCTTGTGAATGGTGTTATGTGCATCGCAGTGAAAAACCTGGCTGTTGGCCTGATTTTGAACATTCGCAGAACCATTTATCTTGTTTAATCTTATTGGCTGCCCAATAAGGGTTGTATTCCGTTTAATTTAAGGACATCAATAATGAAAATAATATTATCATTTATTGCATTGCTATTTTTGAGTTCTTGTATACCTGAAGGGCAAGAAACGGGAAGGTACCAATTAACAAATGAAGAAGAGCTAACCATCCCCTATTTAGCGGAGGAAATCGTAGCTTTTAGCTATTCCAATGGTTTTGAATTTGATCTGAAGGTTAGTAGCAAAGACAGCAAAATTCAAAAATCTGAGACGCATCATGCCGGAGATAATTATTTCACCTATGAAACACTGACGACAACACTTAAAAGTAATGTTCCAGAGTTAACCATTGCGTTGACTGTTTTTCCATTGGCATATAGTCCGTTAATGTCAGTTGAGATAAACGGTTATTTTTTTGAAATAGACCTGAGTACACCTCCTGAATGGGAAAAATTGATCCTTGGTGAAAAAGAATACGACAATGTTTATCAGGCCGTATCCAAGGATTCGGATGCTGAAATAATTAAGCCTGAGAAGGTTTATTTTTCTAAAGAGACGGGTATAATTCAAATAATAATGACCAACGATGAAAAATTCACAGTTAAGGATGAGAATTAACTTTTGCGTAATCCTATTAATTTTTGCCAGTTGTGTAGAAGAACCTTGTTTAGACATTCCAGAACTGGAACGAAGGCTAACGGATATTAAGGAATGGGAGGTTAAGGATACTATTGGAAACCAGACAATAATAGATTCCAATGGAATCCCACAAACCTTAATCATGAGCAGTTTAGATTCGTTTTATCATGAGAACATTGTGGAAGATGATTGTGGGAATATTTTTGGAAGTTATTATTTTTCCATTCAATACAATACCTCTTTTTCCCCTCTTCACTTAATGGTAGACATTCAAGGGTCGGGCATATCGGAGGATGGGTATAACCTTAGGCTTACTGTTACGAACACCAACGGTGTTTCCGTCAAATCTTCAACCTATGATTTCGTTACTGAAACATCCAGGGATGACAATGCTGTTATTACAACGGTAGAAGGTTTTCAAAGTGCTGGCATATTGTACAGCGATGTCCTAAAATTTACTTTTAAGGATTCAATGTTGCCAAATGAAATCAAAACGGTTTACTATGCCAAAGGCCAAGGTATTGTAAAATTTTCCGAGCAAAATGGGAATGAATTTGTAATCAGTAACGCGTAAAACTTGGACCAGTTTGCTAGGCGTTTAGTAGATTCAGGTAAAGTCTCTCTGTATAAAAAAAGGCCTGTAAATATCTTATCTACAGGCCTTTTGTATTTAATGAAAAGAACTATTTATTTATCATTTCCATAGATGTTATACTCATACCTACTGATTCTGCTTCATTAAGTGCTTCTGTCACGATATAAAGATCTTGAAAATCTGCAGGTACATCGTCATTAAACTTTAATTCGATGATTTGGGCGTCCATGTCTTCTTCAGCATTCTTTCTTATTACTATCTGGCCGATAACTTTTCCTTCTGAACTACCTGAACGAGCTTCTAATTGATAGCCATAGTCGAAAGGACGCTGAGAACTTACTGCAAAATTAATTCCCTCCAAACCAGTAAGGTCAATGTTTTTAAGCATAAAATAACCTCTACCCAAAGGCGAAGATAAAGTCTGCTGACCATTTTTATTGCCTGTGTTATAGCCAAAGTAATCATCAAGTTCCCCTAAATTAATATTACTATTTCTAAGAAATACAGTTTTTGATGTACTAAGTGGTTTAATATTATTGCCTCCTTTGTCTGTAAAGCTTGCATTTAAAAGCATGACCCCATTATTGACCACTTTTTTGCCCTGGAGTGGGTCCAGTTGACCCGAAGCAGGTAGAGATGGCTCTTGGTTTTCCAATCCATTTAGCGAAAGGACAAAGGCAACAATTTTCCTTGCATCTCCTTCTTTTAAGGTAGGGTTAGCAGGCATCATTGTTTCTCCCCAAACGCCAGAGCCACCTTTTATGATTTTATTTATTAATTTATCCACTGCTCCAGGTGAATCAGCATATTTCTTAGCAACATCAGTATAACCAGGGCCTACCGATTTGCCATCGATTTGGTGGCAGCTTTTACAAGTAAGTGATTCCATAAGGCTTTTCCCAGCCATGGCTTCAGACATAACCTGGTGTCCTAAGGCTGCTTCTGCTTTGTCAAAACCTTCGATATAATCTGCAGAAAGGTAAAGGGACGAAAGATCTTCTCCAGCTGACGGATCATCTGGGTCGTTGACCGTTACTTCGTAGTTAACCTTTTCATTAGGGAAGTAAAAACTACCGTTGCCTGCAAATGACACTTTTATACTAGGTGCTATATTGCCTGCATATACATTGATGGTTTTGCTTTTTACAGGTTTACTTTCAGTATCAGATACGGTTACAGAGATGTCATAATCTCCTACTTTGTCAAAAGTATAAGTAAGCTCAGGAACTTTAGTTTCCATTGTTTGTCCATTCCCCAAATCCCATAGATAGTTTAATGCATCGTTTTCAGGATCTTTTACTGATGTCGTTAATTTCACTTCCAATGGAAGGCTTCCTGAGGTTTTGTCCGCAGCAATGGCGGCAATTACTGGTGCCCTGTTACCTGGGTTATAATTAATTACTGAGAGGGCAGCATCGTCATTGGCACTAAACCAGCCTTTGCCATATTCAAGCAAATAAAGTTTTCCATTAGGCCCCATTTCCATGTCTATAAGGGCATTGTGCCTCACACCTTCCATGAAAGGTTCCATTTTTAGATAATCTCCATTTTGATCCATGGTCACTACTTTAATCCACCCCCTTATCCAGTCGTAAATAAACAGTTTACCGTCATAATAGCTTGGTAATCCACCGCCATCAGGATAAAGGTCTGAATAGTATACAGGACCTGCCATGGCATTTCTACCTCCCGTTCCTACCTCAGGAAACTCTTCTGATTCATCATAAGGGTAGTAAATAAATGCTGGCTGTGCTGGTGGCAGGTTATTTATACCCGTATTATTTCTTGAGTTGTTAACCGGTTTGGCTGGGTCAAACGTGTTTTTACTTTCACCTGTATTAAAGTCAATAGCGGTATAAGGGTAATTGTTCCCTACAAAGAAAGGCCAGCCAAAGTATCCTGCTTTTTTTGCTTGGTTGACTTCATCGTAACCTTTAGAGCCTCTTACTCCAAATTGGTCTTCCCTTGCATCAGGCCCTACTTCACCCCAATATAGAAAGCCTGTTTTCTGATCGACAGTAATCCTATAAGGGTTACGGTTTCCTTGAACATAGATTTCAGGTTTGGTTTTATCCGTTCCTTCAGGGTAAAGGTTTCCTTCAGGAATACTGTAGGAACCATCTTCATTTACCTTTATTCGAAGAATCTTACCTCTGAGATCATTGGTGTTTCCTGAGGATCTCGCCGCATCGTATTGTTCAAACCCTGGTCTATCATCTAAAGGACCATAGCCTTTTAATGTATATTCCTGGTTGGGTTGATTGAAAGGAGTAGAATTATCACCTGCAGAAACATACAGCAATCCATTGCTATCAAAAGCAATAGAGCCTCCTGTGTGACAGCAAATACCTCTTTGCGAATAAAACTGTAGGATTACCTGCTCAGTGTCCATTTTCCACTCGTCATTTTCGAACTTAAAGCGGGAAAGTCTATTAACCGATTCCCCCGTTGGGCTGTAGAAAACGTAAACCCAATGGTTGTTTGCAAAATCAGGGTCTGCTTGAATTCCCATCAGCCCTTCTTCGGCATTTACTTTTGGGACATCTGTCTGCCAGTAAACATCAAGGTGGGCAATTTTACTTGTTTCGGTGGCTCCATTTTTATAAAGTAGGATTTCTCCTCTTCTTTGAGAGACTAAAACATCCAGGTTTGGTAAAATGGTCATTTCAGTAGGTTCCTTGAATTGTCCTACCACTAGGTTTTCCTTTTCAAAACGGTCAGCATCGGGTACTATTTTGCTCTTTACATTGGTGTAATCAAGTGATTTATTGTCTCCGATTGCATACTTTATTCCTTCCAGAAGATGCTTTTGAAAGAGTTCTTCTTTATAGGTGGCTTTTGTATGGCCTCCACCGGTATAAAAAGCGCGGCCACCGTCATAATCATGGTACCATGCTATAGGATGCGCTCCCATGTCCTCGCCACCTTGATAGCTATTCTCATCCAATGTTATTAAGACATTGACTTCCGAATTTAAATTTTTGTAACTGTACCACTCATCTGTTCTCGTCCATTTTTCAGGTAGAAATGAAGTACTAGGATTGGTTCTATCTATGACATCCAAATCCCCTTGTTGCACATTGGGATGTGGGTCGTTTATCCCTGGGTGGTCTACAAAATAGCCACCGACCATTTTACCATACCAGTTCCAGTCGTATTCGGTATCGGCGGCAGCATGGATTCCTACGAACCCTCCTCCAGCTTGGATGTAGCGCTCAAATACAGCTTGTTGGTTGTTATCTAATACATCACCGGTAGTATTTAGGAAGATTACAGCGCTGTAGTCTTTCAACAATTCTTCGGAAAACATATCAGCATTTTCGGTGCTTTCTACCAAAAAGTCATTTTGTTTACCTAATTCGGTGATGGCCTGAATTCCTTCCGGTATGGATTCATGATAGAACCCATCGGTTTTGGAAAAAACGAGTACTTTTGGCTCTTGGGGTCTACTGTTACAGGCTCCTAGTAGGAGCATTGCAAATATTAGGGAACAAAATCCCTTGATGACACTATTATTGGACATAGGTTAATTTTTATTTTGCAGCAATATAATGAATATCTTTTTTTGCCTTGACCATTTGTAAATATTTTAGGTTCAAATAGCAATTATATAGGAGACTCTTATTATTGAAACCAATAAATGAAGTAGCTATTGGGCGAAAAAATAATAGATGAAGAAAAAGTTTAAAGCACTGGAAGAAATTTTGTTCATCGTCATTGCCATAGAATGGTTGGCATATTTGTTTGGGTCTTTAATAATTAGGCTAAACCAGATGTAAAAGTAAATTACCAAAGGAGTAGTGCTGCCAAGAAACCACCAAATAGCCCAATCGGCATGGATATGTGCAAAATACCAAATGAATGCAATTCCAGAGACTAAAAACCAAATGGCGGCAAAGTAAAAGGTACCCTTTATTCCCAATTTTAAACTAAGGGTAATGTCTCCCCGCTTTTGGTCCTCCTCATGCTGGTAAACCTGCGTCAACGGATAGGATCCCAAAAGTAATAAGGTGGTAATAAGTGCAGGAGACAATACTTCCCATTCTAATAGTAGGCTAAAGTCCCCATCCAAAAAGCCAATAACACACATCGCAAAAGTAAATGCCCCCTGAAAAAACCCAGCAGTAATCCAACTTAGGTAGGGGTATTTTTTTAAACGAACGGCCGGATGACTGTAAGCCATGGACACTAGACCGTAAATGAGTACCATAGCGAAAAAGAGACTGTTAATAAATAATGCCCCTATAAGCGCTATTCCAAAAAATGCCAGCGAAAGATAATAGAGTCCTAGGGTAACTTTCTTCGGGTTTTTTAGCCCGCCAATACTTTTTTCATCTTTGTCAAAATAGCTGTTATAGCCATTGCTAGAAGGGTAAAGGAATAGGTGCAAAATTACCCCCACTGCTATTATATTTACAATTGGCACATCAGTTGCTGAGGAAAGTGCAAACCAAAACACAGGCATTAGGTAATAAGAGAATGGAATTCGAAGGTGTTCCCAGCTGGATTTTTTAAACATATATTTAATGCGAGATAACAATTCGCTTTGTCATTGGTTTTTTACTTATCTTGAAATGTACTATAAATTAAAGCTAAACTAAAATCAATGAACAGCCAAATAAAGAGCATAGGGCTTGCAAGCCCCGGGAAAGCTATAGAACAGGAAATGATATGCCGTTTTATGCAAAAAGCTCATGGTTTGGATGCCAAGGAAAGTAGGAAGTTATCCTTTATTTACCGAAAATCTGGGATAGCTCAAAGGTACAGCGCACTTAATGACTTTAATTTTAGTGATCCTCAAAACTTCAATTTTTTTCCAAAAAATGATCGGCTTGAGCCCTTTCCTGATACATTAAGTAGGATGGAGGTTTTTAAAAAGGTAGCCCCTGAATTGGCCATCGAGGCCATAGAAACTTGCCTGGCCAATTCCGATGAGAAACCAGAAGCTATTACCCATCTAATTTTAATATCATGCACAGGGATGTATGCCCCAGGGGTGGAATTGGATATAATTAACAGGCTTGGTCTATCGAACACCGTAGAGCGTTACGCAATTCATTTTATGGGTTGCTATGCAGCATTTAATGGAATTAAGATGGCAGACAGAATTTGTAAAAGTGAACCCTCCGCAAAGGTGCTAATAGTTGGCGTAGAGCTTTGTACCATTCACTTTCAGAAGGAATACAATGAAGACAATGTACTTGCCAATGCCATTTTTGGAGATGGTGCCGCTGCAGTTCTTATCCAGCAGGGTGAGCAAGGGATGCACATCGAAAATTACCAATCTAATATAATTCCTGATGGTGCCGATGACATGGCATGGTCCATAGGAAACTTTGGCTTTCAAATGAAGTTGAGCAAGTACATACCCAATTTATTGGAAAGAGGAATAAAGGATTTTGCTGATGGACTGGAGGAGCAATTTGGGCTTTCAACTATTAAACATTTTGCCATTCACCCAGGAGGAAAACAAATTTTAAACAAAATCGAAAACGCTTTCGGTATAGAGGTAAGCCAAAACCAACATGCGCACAATATTTTGAAGGATTTTGGAAATATGTCATCTGTTACCATACTTTTTGTTTTGGAGGCGGTATTAAAGGATCCATCCATAAAAGGAAAAGTGCTGGCAATGGGATTTGGACCTGGATTAACTTTAGAAAGCCTACTAATAGACAAGTCATGAATAAATTTCTGCACCGAAGTGAAGAAAAAGAAAAAATGGATGACCTGGCCTGTAGTGGTCAGGAGTTAGCTCAGACATTAAAGGAATTACGAACGATTAATAAACTTTTGGGAGGAAACAACGTGACCACCTCCGGCCTTACTATTTTAATGGGGTCTTCACCAAAACAGTCCGCAACCATTGTTGACCTAGGTTGTGGCGGAGGAGATATGGCCATACACATTAATAAATGGGCAATAAATAAAGGGTTAAAATTACAGGTTATAGGAGTCGACGCCAACCCAAATATCATAGAACTGGCCAAGGATAAGGCAAAAAATGAAAACATGCCCATTGAATTTTTAGTGGGGAATGTTTTTGATCCAGCTTATATTAAAAATACTGTGGACATTCAAACCTGTACCTTGTTTACCCACCATTTTACTAATGAGGAACTTGTACACATTTTTAAAAACCTCAAAAGCAAAACCCGAGTTGGTTTTGTAATCAATGATCTACACAGAAATTTTTTAGCCTATTATGCTATTAAATGGTTAACAAAAGCTTTTTCTAAGTCCAATATGGTAAAAAATGATGCCCCTCTATCTGTTTTAAGAGCCTTCAAAAAGAAGGATTGGGAATTGATTTTAAAAGCCTCTGGAATTAAGAAATTTAAGATTTCATGGCATTGGGCATTTAGATGGCAAGTTATTTGCTGGATCTGATAATTATATTTTGAATTTTTAATTATTACGAAAAAGAAAAAATTAATTATGGAATTTGATGCCAATTCTCTGGAAGGGATTTTACAGACTGTGACACCTTTAATTCTGCTTGCAATCAAAAGTATTTTGATTGCAGGTATCGTTTATTTTGTTGGTAAATGGGTCATAGGTTTAGTAATAAAAGCTGTAGACAAAATTTTTAAAAAATCTGATATAGACGCTTCTCTATCTAGCTTTTTGAAGAGTTTTATTAGAGGTCTTTTATATGTTTTATTAATACTGGCCGTGCTTGCTACCTTAGGAGTAGAAGTAACTGCTTTCATTGCCGTGTTAGGTGCTGCGGGTTTGGCTATAGGATTGGCGCTACAAGGTTCTCTTGCCAATTTTGCTGGAGGCGTACTGATACTGGTATTTAAACCTTTTAAGATTGGAGATACTGTAGAAGCTCAGGGAATTCTTGGTTCAGTAGAAAAAATTGATATTTTGTATACTACCGTTAGACAATTTGACAATAAGGTAGTCACTGTTCCTAATGGAAATCTAGCGAACAATAACATTATAAATTTTTCTGAAAAACCAACCAGAAGAGTGGAAATGTCTGTGGGTGTGGCTTATGGCACGGATTTGAAAGTGACGAGAAAAATTATATTAGATACTTTGAAAAAAGACGAAAGAATTCACGCCGACCCAGCTCCTGTAGTTTACTTCACAAATTTTGGTGATAACTCTTTGGATCTTTCGGTAAGGTGTTGGTCAGATGCTGGTGATTTGTGGCCAGTTTTTTGGGATAACATGGAAAACATTAAGGAAGCTTTAGAAGAAAGAGATATTGAAGTACCATTTCCTCAGAGAGATGTGCATCACTTTTTTCCTGAAGGTAAACCGGAATTAAAAAGTGTAGAAAAAAAATAGGAAAAAAATGCCGGAGTCTCAGTTACTACCAAGTTGTTGAGACTCCGGACAAACCCTACATTAAAAAATAACCAACTATCTACAATCAATCTTCCTCACACAAAAATAATTACTAAAAATAAGTTTCTTATAATCAGCTGCACCCCAGGGATTCAAAGCTGACTATTTTATTTTTATAAGTATCGGTACTAATTTGTAAGCTTCCTTCTATTGGATCATATGATCCTGATTCAATGCACTGCTGCATGTACTTAAAAGGTTGTACTATTTCAAATGTTGTTTTACCGTAATCTTGAGCGGTCAAAGAACCATTTCCTTTCAAGTAAATCCTGAAACCTTCATTTGCTGTTGAAAGCTCTAATTCTCTGATATAGCTCTGGTCTAAATTAAATTCATGACCATTCAAGTTAGTCATTTTGAAATTTGACACACTTGAGGAAAAGCTTAAGGTTCTAGTGCTTGCATCATATCCCAAATTTTCTAGTTTTCTCTGCCCATTCATTTTATGGCCGTTTAAAGAGAAATCTTCGAAATCTATGGTCAGTAAGCTTCCTTTACTCAATATCCCACCTGAATAGGTGATTTTTAAATTACCAGCCCTTTCCAAGCCAGAGTCACTTATGCAACCACTGCCAAAATCAACTTTTACTTGACCAATTTTATCGTCTCTTGTAATAATTGTTCCCGGGCAGCTTAACTCATCCAATAACGGTATCAATCGTTGTTGGCTAAGATCTTGTTGCATGGTGGACATTACCATCAAATCAACCTCTTCCATAAGCCCCATCATTTCAGAAATTTCTTCTGAAGAAATGGTTTTACTATCAATCGGTGCCAAATCCTCTTGATCCGAAGTCACACAAGAGACTGCTGTAAAAAGCAATCCAATTGCGAAGCTATTGATCAAATATGTTTTCGGATTATTCATGATATAATTGATACTCAAATCTTTGTTTTGCTACTTTGTTTTCGAAAAGTACTGTGGGATAATTTCTTTTACTAATAAAAAACCAATTAATTAACTATTAAAATTAACAAAGCATATCTTTAGTTTCGAAAAGCAAAAATGGTTATACCAGAGAGGTCGTTGCCTTATAAATGTCATTACCTTAAAAAAAAATGCACTTTAACCCAATGTTACTTTAAAATACCCTCCATTTTTAGCCTAAAAGCTTGATATCTTTGCCTTTGATGAGAAAAATAGGCTTAAATACCGAATATCAACATGGCTATAATTTTTACCTCCACATTTCGAAAAAGTAAACCTTTTTTAAGAAGGTAAGGAGAAGAGAGGAAAGTGGTTACCCTAATTTAAAATAAATCCACATTTAAAATAATGGTTTAATTCCTTGATCTCCCCCGATACTTGCAATGTGCTTAATCCTTCTTTATTAACAACGGCGAAAATTTTATTTAGATTAATTCCAAACAGTCTTGTTTAGAATCATTTCAGTTACTAATTTTGATAAAATTTATAACGCAATGAAACTAAGCACAGTACTAACTATAGGATTAATTTTATTTGGATTAACTACAACATTTGCTCAAAAAGCCAGTATATATGGTGTAGTTACCACTTCAGATGGCCAAGCACTTGAATATGTTAATGTTGGTATTGTGGGATTGGCTAAAGGAGGAACAACGGCCCGAAATGGTGGTTTTGAAATTAATAATATTGAACCCGGGGAACATATCATTTTTGCTTCCTTCATAGGTGCTAAAAGACAAGAAAAGAAAATTCAACTGTCAGCTGGTGAAAGGCTTGCTATAAAGTTTAGCCTAGAAGAAACAGCTTCGGACCTTGCAGAAGTAATTGTGACCGACATCGGCACCAACCGATATTATGCAGACAGTGTATTTACAGTTGCTAAATTACCATTGACTGATCTTAATAATCCGCAGGTTTATAATTCCATTTCTTCCAGACTACTTAAAGAACAGGTAGTAACAAATATGAATGATGCGCTAAAAAATGCTACCGGAGTAGCGCGCCTTTGGCAATCGACCGGTAGAGGTGGCGATGGTGCAGAGTATTATTCTATGCGGGGTTTTTCTGTGCAACCTACTATGGTCAATGGAATGCCTAGTTTAAATAACGGGGGATTGGATCCGGCCAATGTGGAGCGAGTAGATGTAATAAAAGGGCCCTCGGGTACATTGTTTGGTAGTTCGGTCATATCTTATGGGGGCCTGATCAATATTACAACCAAACGACCAGAAGATTCATTTAAAGGAGAACTTGGATTTATAACCGGAAGTTACGGTTTGAATAGACTTACTGCTGATGTCAACAGTCCTTTGAATGAATTGTCTTCTGTTCGGGTAAATATGGCTTATCAAAACAGCAATACTTTTCAGGACGCAGGAGGTAATAAATCCTTTTTCTTTGCACCCTCCTTTAAATTTCAAGCCAATGAAAGACTTACCTTTTTGATCAATACAGAGTTTCTGAACGCTACCTCTGTAAATGCTCCTATGCTTTTCTTAAACAGGTCCAACCCAATTACTTTTACATCAATTGACCTGTTCCAAAATAATTACGACCGTTCTTTTACCGGTAATGAATTGGGGATAAACAATTCCAGCTATGGCCTACAAGCCCAAGCCTTGTACAAAATTACAAAAGACTGGACTTCCCAAACAGTAGTTTCGAGAAGTGCTACCAAATCAGATGGTTATTACCATTATTTATTTGATGATAGTAATGGGGATAGCTTTACCAGGTACATTTCAGATAGAAACGGCCAAACTTTAACTACAGACATTCAGCAAAATTTTATAGGTGATTTTAACTTTTCGTCCATAAATAATAAACTGGTTGTCGGTTTGGATTATTATGAATCCTCGGTATTCAATGGAAGCACCGGTTGGGTAGGAAATGGTACAGTTACCCTTTCAGATGGTGCTGATACAGGAGTGTTGACGCAGGCGGGAGTAGACGATTTGTTGAAAAACTCTTTTGAAGGAAATACTACTGGAAAAACACGTGTAATGAGTGCTTATGTTTCTGACGTAGCGGAATTACTTCCTGAGCTATCAGTGATGGCCAGTGTTCGGGTAGACAATTTTAAAAGTGAAACAGGGAATTGGTCTGCAGATGGGGCTAAAACACAAACCGCATTTTCACCCAAGTTTGGATTCGTATACCAAGCCATACCTGATAAAGTCTCTGTATTTGGAAACTATATGAATGGTTTTGTAAATGTGGCACCGAGATCGGTAACTGACGCCGATGGCAGCAACCAGAGATTAAAAACCTTTTCTCCAGAGAATGCCAATCAAATTGAGCTTGGTGTGAAGACCAAGCTTTATGATGACAAGGTAGCAGCTACAGCCAGTTACTACCATATCAATGTTAGCAATCGGGTGATGACGGATCCTGACAATATCAATAACGTTCTGCAAGGCGGTCAGGTTAAAAGTCAGGGCATAGAAATAAGTGTGATCGCTAACCCTGTAGAGGGGTTAAACCTTGTGGCGGGATATAGTAAAAACAATGCAGAGGTGACCAGAGACTATGAAGAAAATGGATACTTGGGATTGAGACCAGAAGAAGCTGGGCCGGAGCAACTTATTAATTTATGGGCCAGCTATTCTTTTCTATCAGGCGATTTAAAAGGATTTGGTTTTGGCCTTGGAGGCAATGCAGCGAGTGAATATTTGACCATCAATAGAACCAATATTGGTTCTTTTGCTTTACCAGCTTATAAGGTCTTCAATGCTTCCGTTAACTATACTGGCGCCCAATATTTTCTGGCATTAAAAGTAAATAACTTTACCGACCAAAAATATTACTCGGGATGGTCTACTGTGACTCCCCAAAACCCAAGAAATATCTCCCTAAGTTTAAATTATAAGTTTTAATGAAGGTTAAAAAAGTTATAGCAAAGCTTCACCTATGGCTCGGATTAAGCTCCGGGCTTGTGGTGTTTATTGTGGCTGTGACAGGGTGTATCTATGCCTTTCAATCCGAAATTCAGGATTTAACGCAGTCCTATAGATTTGTGGCACCTGAAAATGCCTCGGCCTTACCTCCTACAACCATTTGGGATAAGGCTGATGAAGCATTGCCTGACAAGCATTTACATGCAGTTTTGTATGGTACCCCAGACAGGGCCGCTCAGGCCATCTATTATAGTTTCGAGGAACACTATTATTATTTTGTTTACGTCAACCCATATACGGGTCAGGTCTTAAAGGTTAAAGATGCTTATGCTGATTTTTTCAGGTTGGTTCTGGATGGGCACTTTTACCTGTGGTTGCCTCCAGCCATAGGGCAACCTGTAGTAGCGTCATTTACACTGGTATTCCTATTTATGGTGATTTCAGGTTTAATACTCTGGTGGCCAAGAAAAAAGAAAAACCTTAAGAACAGTCTGAAAATCAAATGGAATGCTCGGTGGAGGCGGAAAAATTACGACCTGCATCAGGTAATGGGCTTTTATGTAATGGGTTTTGCGAGCCTCTTCGCTATTACTGGTTTGGTTTGGGGTTTTGAATGGTTTCGGGATGCTGTGTTTTTCGTGAGTTCGGGAGGAGAGGATTATGTAGAGTACTACACTCCACTTTCGGATTCAACAGAAGTTTATCAGGATGCTATTCCTGCATTGGATGCCGTATGGATGAAAATGAGAAACTTGTATCCAGACTCAGAATGGATTGAGGTGCATCCTCCTGAATTTGACAATGCTGCGATTGCTGCCAATGCCAATCCTGATGCCTCGACCTATTGGAAAATGGATTACCGTTATTTTGACCAAAACACATTGGAAGAATTACCTGTAAAGCATATTTATAACCGCTTTGATGAAGCATCCATTGGGGATAAAGTAATGCGTATCAATTATGACCTCCATGTTGGAGCCATTGCCGGCTTACCTGGTAAAATTTTCGCTTTTCTGCTAAGCGCAATAATTGCTTCTTTGCCAGTAACCGGCTTTTTAATTTGGTGGGGAAGAAGAAAGAAAACAAAAAAGGAAAAAGTGGACAAGACACTCCCCTCTGAACAGGAGGAGCATTTGGAAAATGCATAAAGTAGAAGTTCATTGAGCCAATCTTACTTTATGTTATGAAGGTAATCGTTTGGAATTAAGGGATTTAAATACACCTCATAGTAATTTAAATTCCTTAAGCCTAATTCCCTCGGGAGCTTTTTTTTTTCGTGATTCTTATTTTTTTTGTTAGATACAACTCAAATATTTTTTGTTGCTACCATTATAAATGATGTTGGGAAAGTCAATCTCAAACCTTTTAAAAGAAAATCCAACATGGAATTGTTGTGTTATTTTTCCTTATCAAATTCTGAGGATAATCCCCTTTCAAAAAAAGTTTCAAATTAATTACTAAAACGTTTGGCTACTTAACCGTTAGGCCTTAGATTTGTTTTAATTTAAAATTAATCTAAATAACAATAACAACAATTATCAAAAAAGAAGCCTTACAGCGGCAACTGTAAGACTTCCGGTAATCACTTCCTAATTCTCCAATTAAAAAGCAATGCAATATAATAAAATATTGTCACTAGTATTTTTGTGCCTTTTATTTACTCAGCCTGTTTTTTCACAGCAAGACAGGGTTTTTTCAGGCATAGTAACAGATCAACAGGATCAAGCGATTCCTGGTGTCTTGGTTAAAGTTCACGGTCTAAATACGGGCCTCGTTACAGATCTCGAGGGTAAGTTCACCATCCATTTGCCTGCTAGCAAAGAGGTGACATTAGATTTTTCTTTTCTAGGATACAAAACCTATCAGGAAGTAATAGCTGCAAGCACTAATGGCAAGAAGCTTAAAATACAACTGGTTGAGGAAACGACAGACCTTCAGGAATTTACCCTTTTAGGTAAATCTGAGTTAAGTGAAATTAGAGAACGCGCATTTAATGTAGAAGTAGTTGACGCCAGAAAACTTCACCATACCAATCTTGATTTGGGTCACGCATTGGATCGAGTTTCAGGTGTAAGGGTTAGAGAAAGTGGTGGCGTTGGCTCGCGAATGAATTTTTCCCTGAATGGCTTTTCAGGCAAGCAGGTTAAATTTTTTATCGATGGGATTCCAATGGATGATTTTGGTTCCTCTTTTCAATTGAATAATATTCCAATCAACCTGGCTGAACGCATAGAAGTCTATAAAGGTGTAGTGCCTGTCGGACTTGGGGCAGATGCTTTGGGCGGTGCAGTCAATATAGTTACCAAAAACGTCCGTAAAAATTATGTAGATGCTTCCTATTCCTATGGCTCCTTTAATACCCATAGGTCAGTTATCAACACTGCATTTGTAGCAGAATCCGGTTTTACATTTCAATTGAACGCTTTTCAAAACTATTCTGACAACAACTACTGGGTAGATGTGGATGTATCGGACATAGAAACGGGAAAATATTACCCAAACCAGCGTGTGCGAAGGTTTCATGACACCTATCACAATGAGACCGTGATTACACAACTAGGTGTTCAAGGCAAGCCTTATGCAGATAAGCTATTAATTGGCCTGACAGCGGGGAAAAATTACTCAGAAGTGCAAACAGGAGCTCGTTTGGTCTCAGTTTTTGGACAATGGCACCGCAGGGGGACCCTACTTATGCCGACCTTCAAATATCAGAAGCGCGACCTTTTCACGAAAGGACTAGATCTAAATGTGAATGCCAATTACAATTTTGGCTCCGAACAAAATATTGATACGGTCAATCGTCGCTACAACTGGTTTCAGCAGTATAAAGAATATGATGTACCAGGAGGAGAGCGCTCGTACACGCTTTATAAGTTTAATAACAACAATGCTGTATTTACGGCCAATGCCCACTACAATTTTGGAATTCACACGTTTGCCATCAGCAATGTATTCAATAGCTTCAACCGAATGGGTAGCGATGCCCTTAATCCAGAAAATGATAAATACGAACAACCTCGAAAAAGTCAAAAGAATATTACGGGCTTAAGCTATCAGTTGAATTGGGAAGAGAAAGCCAGTGTTTCAGCTTTTACTAAAATCTACAAGCAGACCAATTATTTCACAATGTCTTATAATCCCACGGGTGATTATGGAGATGTGGCGTACCGCAATGAAAGGGAAAATTTCACCTATCCGGGATATGGGATTACAGGTTCCTATTTTGTCACGGGAAACATTCAGGCCAAAGCCTCTTTTGAGAAAAGCTACCGTCTTCCAGAGCCAGAAGAACTCTTTGGTGACATGGTAAACCTGCAGGGGAATTTGGACCTAAAGCCAGAAACCAGCTATAACTATAATTTGGGACTGAGTATCTGGAAACAAGTCAACAAAGATCATCGGATTGATGTTTCTGCCAATGGTTTCTACCGTGACGCTAAAGACTTCATTCGTGCCAGACTGAACAACAACCAAGCCATGCAGGTGATGGACAACCTCTACAGCGTGACCAATATCGGTGTGGAAGGAGATATTCGCTGGAACTACAAGAGTCTGCTTTCTGCTGGTGCCAATATTACCTACCAAGACCTTAGAAACAATACGGAATTTGAAGAAGGTCAGACAGCTTCAAGCATAGTCTATCGTGATCGGGTGCCAAATATGCCCTATCTCTTTGGGAATGCAGATGCAAGTCTGATGTTGCAGGATGCTTTTGGGAAAGGTAATGACTTCAACTTCGGATACAACCTACTTTTTGTGCATGCATTTTACCTCTACTGGCCGAGCCTAGGGGCTGAGAAATTCGATGTGCCTCAGCAGCTTTCTCATGATGTCAATTTCACTTATACCACCGGGGAAAAAGGCAGACTTCAGCTGATTGCTGAGTGTAAAAATTTATTGGACAGTAAACACTATGACAATTTCAGCTTGCAGAAACCAGGAAGAAGCTTCTCAGGCAAAATAAGATACTTTATTTATTAACCCTTACACACTAATTCTTATGAAAACCAATTTTAACTATCTATTAGCTGTTGCAGCAGCCATTACTGTGGGATTCACTAGCTGTAATCCTACCGATGATCCTGAACCTGATCCTGGTCAATCGACCGCTGGGAGTCGCTATATAATTGCATCCACTCCTACCTCTTCTGACGGAGTAGCGGATTACCTCTTGACTGCTGAAAGTTTGACCGAAGGAACGGTGAGCACACTAGGAAATGGCGTGGAGCAAGATGGGACTTACAGGTATTATGTGACACACAAGAACAAGTTTTTCAGCATGCTATACGGGCAGGGAAATCCAGGTGCAGTAACTACTTATGAATTGAACGCCGAGGGCGCATTAGAAAAATTGTCTGATTTCCAATCCGAAACTGTACAGGCTTTTGGAGCCATAGATGATGATATCGTGATGGTGAAAATAAGCCGGAGTGAGACCAATCCTTTTGCCTCATGGTATAGAATGGATGCTGATCAATTGCAGATTGTCGATGAGGGTACTTGGAATCAGGAAGAAATAGCCAATAGCGGGGAACGTGCATTTTTCTCATGGGTTACTCAAGTAGGAGACAAACTTTTCGCTCCATATTTCAGCATCAAGGCATGCTGCAACGATACTTTCGGAACAAACTACCCTGATAGTGCCTGGGTTGCAGTATTTGATTATCCTAGCATGGAATTGAATACAGTGATTAAAGATGACCGAACAAGTTTTCTGGGTAGGTACTTCCTTTCAGGACTTGAGGTGGATGAGCAAGGTGATGCATATGGTTTTTCAGGTTCCGTAGCTTCCTCCAATGGGGAGATGACCTCGACGCTACCATCGGCTATCACGAGGATAAAAAAAGAAACATTAGCATTCGACGAATCCTACTATTTCAATGTGCAGGAACTTGCTGACGATTATTACATAACCGCAAACACCTATGTAGGAAACGGTAAATTCATTGTGACCATGAATAAAGAGAAAGGTGCATATACTGTAGGCAAGCGCTTTGGGGTAGCTGATGTATATAACAAGACTTTCACATGGGTAACCGGCTCTCCTGCAGAAGCTTCTATCGTGAATGTGACGATCAATAATTATTCTGCAAAGGATGGCCTTGCTTATATAGGTATCACGACTGAAGACGGAAGTTGGGTATATGAATTCAATGCCAATACCGCCACAGCCACAGAAGGATTGAAAGTGGAAGGTGGAAGAATTACCGCCATCAGCCATCTAGACCCTGTGGAATAAGCTGGTTTGGAGAAAAATTTTTAAGTCCTGGGTGGGTTGTTACATTGTTTCGGCCAGCAGATGTGACAATTAACCCCAGGCCCTAATTGATTCGAAAAGCAAAATGCCAGCCATATGAAAGCTGTTTTCAACGATCAATTTGTCTTCATATTTTGGCTGCTTTCATGACCAAAATCATTGCATAGTCAGTAAAAAGAGCATTAAAAACCTCTAAATAACCGAAAATGTCAGTATGTAGAACCGAAATAATCTATCAAAATTATGATTTCATTTTCACCAAATGTGTGGATTGTGCCCGAATGGGTCTCATGTACCACCAAGTAATGATTGGCTTCGATGAGATAAACTTTGCGGCTTTCATTAGGTATTTGAAACAGTTGGATTTTGAGCTTTACAAATTTCCTTGCCTTGACGGAGTGGATAGGGTGTTTATAGAAACCTATCACCAAGACATTCAACTTACATTTTCAGAGGAGGAGTTTTACAAACTCAAGGCTGGCGCCATTGAAGCCAATGAACAGCTTCAATTATTAGAAATGATTCGAAAACTTTAAGTCAAATATTTAAAATGAAAAAGTTAACATTTAATACAGTTTACCTGACCCTATTGCTTTTGCTATTCGCTTTTGGTGCTCAGGCGCATGCATTGTGGATACATACTTCTTCCACTACTGAAATTGGAGCGCGCCATGACTTTAAGGTGTATTATGCTGATTACCATGAAAATGCCATCGAAGCTGTCGCAGATTGGTATTCTGATGTACAGGATTTTGAGCTATGGTTAATCAGTCCATCAGGGAAGAAAACAAAATTGGAGCCGATAGCAAATGAGGATCATTTTGAAGGGAGTTTTGCAGTGGAAGAAAAAGGGGAGTACCAATTGCAGATAAGCCATACGGCTAAGGTATTAAAAGGAACCACAGCCTATCAGTTCAATGCTTATGCTCAGGTATGGGCTGGAAAAGGTAAAAAGGTTTCAAAACAGCAAAAGGATCTTTCACTGACAAGGAATCCAAAATCATCTGTTTTTCTAGTAAAGTATAAAGATGATGCACTAGCGGATGCACCCATCAATGTTTTGGGACCAGAAAATGAAGTCCAAAAGATAATTACCGGGAAAAAGGGTAAAGCTTCAGCAAATATGCAGGAGAATGGAAAATATTATGCAGAAGTGACTTATACTGACAAATTAAATGCTGGAGACCCTTCAGGTTTAAAAGCAATTTGGAGATGTGCCACTCAAGTGATTGAGATGGAGTGATTTCCAAAAATCAGTGGGTACTTTTTAACGTAATTTTTATACTTAGATCCTATACTTTTAGAACGGATTTTTTTCATTAGGGCGACCATTATTGCTTCGTGGTCGCTCTGATGTTTTTCATTGATAATGAAAAAGTAGCAGGATAAACGAATGAAAATTGGCAATAGCGGCCACTAACCCTATTGCTTGGTACAGGATAAATATAGAACAATAGAAAGATAAAAGGATGATTACATTAAGCACAATTTTCACCCTGGCAGGGTTTGAATTTTTTTACCAAACGTCTCACAAAGCCACTTTTATACGGCCAGCTGAATTGGAAGCATGGTTCAAAACCAATGAAAAATTGGCGAAAATCTTAGGCTCCGTCTTATTGGTTATAGGACTTGTTTTATCAGTTATCACCTTAGGTTTAGGCTCAGGCAGCATTGCATTCACCTGTATCCTTATGATGATAGCAAGCCTGGTAGTGATCATTTCCCCATTAGGATGGGTTAAAACAGGCTGGCTACTTACTGGCTTTGGCGTTTTATTTATCCTTGAATTAATATAATCATGCCAGCCAATAAAAAACACCTTTCACCCGCCTTTTTACATCGCTTTTCAAGAATTTCCGCAGGCCTTGTAGGTGGCTATCTAGTTACAGTATCTTTTTTTCTCGCCCTCTCCTTCCTATGGGATAAGGTATCTGTGTTGTACACATTAGTATTTGGTGGGTTTTTACTTTGGGTAGCACTTCTTCTTCTAGCGTTTATTGCTGAGAAAGGTTGGAAAGTATGGGCCATTTATTTGTTGCTCACTCTTGTCTTTTCCTCAGTCGTTTATTTCTGTAAATCCACATCCATATAATCCTCAACTTATGAGCAATAGAATATACAATATTCTTTTTCACACCCACACCATTTCAGGTATTTTCATCAGCCTGGCATTGTACGTGATTTTCTTTGCCGGATCTTTTTCATTCTTCCGTGATGAAATCAACAGTTGGGAAAGAAATGAGCCACTGGCTGAAGGGTGGATGATGGGCGAAATGGATTTTGATAGGGTGATAGATTCTTTAAAAGCCAACGATACTTTGGTAAACAGGGACATTAGTTTTAACCAATATTATGATGAACAGCGTTTGTCTTTAAATATTTCCCCACCCAAAAGTGTTGAAGAAAAGCAGACCAAAAGACGTCGGAGAGGGACTTTCAAGTATATGAATACTCAGGATTTGAAAACCTATGACTATAAAAGTTCCTATTCCTTGGGAGAGTTTCTCTATCGCTTACACTTTTTCGCACAGCTTAATTTCTATGGTCGATCAGGCTATCTGCTGGCAGGGATTGTAGCCTTCTTTTTCTTATTTGCAGTTGTCACCGGTGTATTGGTTCATTGGAAAAAAATCGTTAGCAACTTCTTCATGTTTCGACCCAAAGCAAGTATTAAGAACCTTTGGACAGATGCCCATACTGCACTTGGGATTTTGGGATTGCCCTATCAATTCATTTTTGCATTAACTGGTGTTTATTTAATTGTAGGGACTACGATAATGTCACCTGCAATTGTGAAGTTTATTTATGAGGACAATACAGAAAAGGCCTACGATGATTTTGGCTTTAATCCTCCGAAGTATTCGTTTTCAGGAAAAACTTTGCAAAGTGAATACGCTATCAATCCATTTCTTAAGGAAACAAAAGAAAAATGGCCTCAATTTGACATTCGCTCTGTTACTATTTACAATTATGGAGATCAAAACATGCATGTAAGTTTCTCAGGTATGGCAGACTTTGACCGAAAATTTGCCAGCGCAGGGATTGTCACCTATAAGGTTTCTACAGGAGAAGTTGTAAGTGAAGAAAACCCTTTCAAAGCTGTTTCCTATATAGATGGTTCCAGGGCGGTATTGAAGCGCCTTCATTTTGGTGATTTTGGTGGTATTTCCGTAAAGTTGATTTACTTTATTTTGGGAATGATCACTTGCTTTGTGATTATTTCTGGGGTAATGATATGGTTGGTAGCAAGGGATAAAAAGCATGTGTCCCCCGCCAAACGCAAGTTTAATGCCTGGCTAGTATGGTTTTATTTGGCTGCATGTCTTAGCATGTACCCTGTTACAGCCTTTAGTTTTATTATGGTTAAATTAGGGCTTCAAGATCCTTCGGCTGATCGGGTGGCATTTATATTTCAGGTATTTTTCTGGTCCTGGCTCTTGCTAACTTTGGTTTTTACCTTTATTAAGAACAATGGCTTAACCAATAAGTGGACCTTGGTATTGGGGGCTGTTTTGGGACTAATGGTTCCGATAGCCAATGGAATAGTTACAGGAAACTGGCTCTGGGTAAGTTTGGCAAGAGGTTATTCGGATATCTTTCTAATTGATGCCTTTTGGCTGGTTACTTCTATTAGCATCTTGCTCATTGCATTACAAATCAAGGATAAAAAAACCGTACCGGATAAAGCGGAGAAATTGATGCCTGCTTAAGTTAAAACAGGAGGGTTGTATAATTTTACTACCCCATAGCACCGCTATGGGGTTTTGCTTTAAGGGCTGTAAATACTTGGCCCTATGGTTTTGGATATTTTTATTCAGTTTGATTTGAATTGAAGATGGGGTTTACGGTTAATGCCTATCGGAATTGCTCCAATACTTTTAACTTTTTATACTACATTTATATTTTAATAAGCTAGGATTGAGCAATAGTTTGACCGGCAATTAAAAATGCCCGTGTTCGTTCCTTGTTTCCGCCTTTAAACAAAATATCCGCTATTTCATGAATACTGAATTTGACCTTTCCGATCCTGATAAAAAACTAGAATCCATTCGGGACAAAGTGCTCCTATTGTCCTTTGGAAGGCTTGGGCTTTTCTTGTTAATGCTCGTACTTCTTGTAGTCGGAATTTCTGAAATACACTGGCTATTAATTCTTTTCTTTCCTGCAAGTTTTGTTTTTGTATCCTTGATCCTGAAGTTTAACAAGGAAAAAGACCGGGAGGCCTTTTACAAGGCTGTAAAGGAAATGATCGAAAACAGGGAAAAACGTAAAAATCGAGAATTGAAAGAATTCGATTCTGGCTTAGAGTTTATGGATTCGGCCCATCCTTTTTCAAGTGACCTGGATTTATTTGGAACGCACTCTCTTTTTCAAATGATCAACCATACCGTCAGCCGAGGCGGAAAAGCACTATTGGCCAATTGGTTAAAAATGCCCCTAACTCCTAAAAAAGCAGCCGAAAAGCAACAAGCATTGTTTGAGTTGAGTGGTAAGAAAGACTTTATCTTTACTTTTGAAGCCTTTGGAAAGGCTTTTATGAAGAAAGACAATGCCACAGATGGAAAGGCTAGGTTTTATGCCTGGCTCAAAAACAGTCAACCATGGCATTCACTTTATTTTCTTCCCATGGTTTTGGGCCCAACTGTAGGCTTAATTGTCCTTTTTGGTACTTTGTACAGTATTTTCTCTACCCTGTATTTGAGTATATTTATTTTAGTAGGAATGGGCCTTTTGAGTTTGGTCTTCAAGCCTTTGCTGGAAGCAATGAAAGCATTGCCTAATGACAATGACCTCAAGACCTTACAAGCCTGGGCAAAGCTACTTGAAAAAGAGCAGTTTGAAAACCCGCTATTATTAATGCACCAAACCCCTCTCAAGCAAAAAGATTTTCTGGCCTCTAAGGCGCTTAAACAATTGGAAAGTCTCACCTTCTTGGTGGAGAACAGGACCAATATGCTGTACCTCATTTTTAATCTTCTTTTTTGGATAGATTTTTATGTTTTATACCGCCTAAAGAAATGGAACAAACTTGCCGGTCAAAACATGAAAGAATGGGAAGAGACTTTTGAAAACTGGGAAGCATTGGTTTCTTTGGCATCCTTCATTGAAGAGGAAAACCTCTCTACTAAGGTGAATTGGACGGAAGCGTTTTCCTTTTCAGGAGAAGCCATCCGGCATCCGCTGATAGTACCTAAGACTTGCGTCGCCAATAATTTTAGCTTGAATGAAAAAGAAAAGGTAGTATTACTAACCGGTTCCAATATGTCTGGTAAAACGACCTTTATGCGTACTCTTGGTATAAATCTAGTTTTGGCAGGGATGGGTGTCCCTCCTTTTGCGAGTTCATTTAGCACTGGCCCGTTTTTATTGTATACAAGTATGAGAAACACTGATAGTCTAGGTGAGAGTGTGAGTTCATTCTATGCGGAATTGGCTAGAATTAAAGGTGTATTAGAAAAGGCCGCCTCTGGCGAACCTGTTTTTTACTTATTGGATGAAATATTGAAAGGTACAAATACAGCAGATAGGGTTTTGGGAAGTGAGGCCTTGATCAGGCAATTGGCGAAAACCCAGGCAAAGGGTATTATCTCTACCCACGATATTGAGCTAAGTACTTTGGAAAAGGAACTTCCTTTTTTGGTGAATTACAGTTTTCACCATGACATAAAGAAGGATGAAATCGTTTTTGACTATACCATAAAGAAGGGAGCTTGCCCAAATTTTAATGCCCAAAAACTAATGGAACTAATGGGGATTAGAATAGAAAACGTATCCTAAAGCAGGTGGAATTTTAGGTTTGGCACAAATATTGGTAATAATTCTTTAAATTTTATAACCATAATTAATCCAAACAACCATGAGTTCATTATTGTATATAATCGCAATTATCCTTGTTATCGGATGGATATTAGGTGCCTTTGTGTATAGCGTAGGTGGTCTAATCCATATTTTACTTGTTTTGGCGGTGATAGCCGTATTGTTCCGTCTTATTAGCGGAAGATCGGTTTAGCATACGCAATACATAATTTAAGATATTGAGGGTTATCCTAAATGGGTAGCCCATTTTTTTTGTCTATTTAAATTTATCAGAAAGCGTATATTCGAAAGTTCAAAAACCTGTTTTTAGGCTGGAAGTTATTTTGCTTTTAGGACAATGGTGAATAACTACGGGTGATTACTTCCTAAAATACCTCCTCAGTGAAAACCAGTATTTGCCACTTTGAAATTCATTGTGCAGATAAATTTTGCTAGCTACTGGTGTTCACTGCAACAAAATCGGGGATAATCCTTAATTTTGCACTACTAAAACGTAAAAATACTACACTGTGCAGAAAAACTATCAGCAAAAAACACTTGGTATTTTGGGTGGAGGTCAATTGGGAAGAATGCTTATCCAATCTGCCATCAATTATAACCTTGAGGTTCATATTTTAGACCCAGACCCGAATGCTCCCTGCAAATACTTAAGCAATAAATTTGTAAATGGAGATCTGAAAGATTACGATGCTGTTTATGCCTTTGGTAAACACTGTGATGTTATTTCAATTGAAATAGAACACGTAAACACTGAAGCGCTTTTTCAACTTGAGAAAGAGGGAAAAAAAGTCTTTCCTCAGCCTCATATTATCGCCCTTATTCAGGATAAAAGGGTCCAAAAGCAATTTTATTTAGACCATGGAATTCCTACGGCTCCCTTTATATTAACAGAAAATAAGGAGGATGTAAAGCAAAATGCTGCTTTCTTGCCAGCTGTAAATAAATTGGGTAAGGAAGGCTACGATGGAAGAGGCGTGCAAATGATGAGAAAAGCCGAGGACCTGGAAAAGGCTTTTGATGCACCAGGTTTATTAGAAAAGTTAATAGATTTTGACAAAGAGCTGGCAGTGATAGTGTCCAGAAATGAAGCGGGCGAAGTGAAGAGCTTCCCTTCTGTAGAATGTGCCTTTCACCCAGAGCACAACCTGGTAGAATTTTTGTTTTCACCTGCCGATATTAGTAGGGAGTTGGATGAAAAAGCCAGGAAATTGGCAGAGGAGGTTATCCAAAAGCTTGACATGGTGGGCTTGTTGGCTGTAGAGCTGTTTTTGACCAAGTCTGGAGAGCTACTCGTTAATGAAATTGCCCCTCGGCCTCATAATAGTGGGCATCATACCATAGAGGCCAATTTTACTTCTCAATTTGAACAGCATTTAAGGTCAGTAATGGGAATGCCATTGGGCGAAACTGAACTGAGATGTCCTGCAGCTATGATTAATTTGCTGGGGGAAGACGGATATACAGGTGATGCCATAGTGGAAGGCTTGGATGAAGCCATAAAGGAGCAAGGCGTTTACCTTCACTTGTATGGTAAAAAGATAACCAAGCCATTTAGGAAAATGGGACATGTAACGCTTTTAGCCGAAGATGCGAACTTGCTAAAAGAGAAAGCAGAAAGAATAAAAGAACTTATAAAGATAAAAGCATGAGTGAGATAAGAGTAGGGATCATCATGGGCAGTCAATCAGATCTTCATATAATGTCTGAAGCAGCAAAATTTTTGGAGGAGATGAATGTTGGCTACGAACTGACAATTGTTTCTGCACATAGAACACCAGTTCGCATGATCAATTATGCCCACGAAGCTAAAAAAAGGGGTCTGAAAGTAATCATAGCAGGAGCAGGAGGAGCAGCTCATTTACCAGGAATGGTGGCTTCCCTTACAAGTTTGCCAGTGATCGGCGTGCCTGTGAAGTCTTCTAACTCCATAGATGGTTGGGACAGTATACTTTCGATATTACAAATGCCCTCAGGAATTCCGGTAGCCACTGTCGCATTAAATGGCGGCAAGAATGCCGGAATACTTGCCACTTCGATTATAGGGGCTTTTGATGAGGAAGTTTCACAAAACCTGGAAAGATTTAAACAATCGCTATCAGATAAAGTGGAGGAATCTGCTAGAAATGTAGAAGCGCTTGGGTGGCAAAAGGTGCTAAAAAGTTAAATTGAATAAAAAAGGCGGATGCTATTAAAGCGTCCGCCTTTTCTGTCCATTATTTATTGGACTGATATTGGAGTTGATAAAAATATTGATTGAAAGCGGCTATGTATTATAATTGGTTTACTGCCTATTAAGCTTAGCCAGATGGGTTTTTTTCTTCTAGGGTTTGAATTTGCAATTTAGAAAGGTAAAACGTCACCATCATTCTCATCGTTAAAAGTGGTTACATCTGGCATGTCATTGTTTTGCGCTGGAGCAGAATTGGCAGTACCTGAAGTATTTACCTTCCATATTTTGACATCGGTATACCAGCGACTGTTGAATTCCCTGCTTTCAACCTCTATGCTTGCAGTCAATTCCTGTCCTTGTTGGATATTAAATTGATCGATTTTGTCACCCCATACTGTTAGACACACTTTTTTCGGATATTGACCTCCTGTTTCCAGAATATAGTCCCTTTTTCTCCAGGTGCCATTTCTACCGTTTCCAGATTGTTCCTCAAGTGCTTGTATGATTTTTCCTGATATTTCCATTTTCTAAACTATTTTGATGAAAAAACGAAGGTAATTAAAACCTGTTGTATTTTAAAACGAGTAAGAACCACCATTAGAAAATACTATTCGTAAATTCAGCAGCAGAAACGCATTTGTCTCAAATTATTTATTTGCATTGTCCATAGCAACGACCTGCATTTAAAGATGATTTATAAATACTAGTGACCATTTCTACTTGAGGAAATAAATCAAACCGCAAATATCTTTTGACCGTAAACTTTGGAATTAATTCTAAAACAAAATAAAAAGGTTATTCCTTCGACAGCCCGGGGTAATACTATGAGTATTTTATAACTAGCGGCAGGAAAAAACAGTTTTAAAGAAAAGTTTATTATCCCAATTGAAATAAATGAAAACACTTAAAAAGATTATATATAGTATGATAGCATTTCTGATAGGAACAATTGCCTTAGTAGTCATTGGTGGTTTTTTGTTCTTACATTTTAGTCCCGAATTTGGAGGTAAGGCCAGCGAAAAACAAAGAGCACAATACGCCAAATCAGCGCACTTTAAGAAGGGGAAGTTTATCAATAATGGTGATGTAAATATGGACTTGAGTGGAGGAGATATGCTCAAAGCCATAAAAGGAATGATTACCCCTATACCTCATTCAGTTCCAGATGAAAACATTGAGACGCTAAAAATCGACTCTTTAGAAATTGTACAATATGGGCCTAAAACAAGGTTGGTATGGTTTGGTCATTCCTCCTTCCTAGTACAAATACGGAATAAAACGATCCTTATAGACCCAATGTTTGGAAATGTACCTGCTCCGCATCCGATGCTGGGCACCAAGCGGTTTAGCAATGATCTTCCAATTGCGATTGAGAAAATACCGTCGATAGATGCTGTTTTCATTTCTCACGATCATTATGACCACTTGGATTATGGTTCTATTAAAAAGTTAAAAGAAAAGGTAAAAACCTTTTATACCCCATTGGGAGTTGGAGCACATTTAGAAGCTTGGGGTGTTGACCGGGCAAATATTGTCGAATTAGATTGGTGGGAGGAAGTGGATTTTGAGGATTTGACTTTTCGTTGTACACCTGCCCAGCATTTTTCAGGAAGGGGTATTTCAGACAGGGCACAAACTTTGTGGAGTTCATGGATCATTCAATCTCCTACCGAAAACTTATTCTTCAGTGGCGATAGTGGCTATGCGCCCCATTTCAAAGAAATAGGAGAAAAGTATGGCCCATTTGATTTGGCCCTGATGGAGTGTGGCCAATACAATGAATTATGGCCAACGGTACATATGTTTCCCGAAGAAACGGCTAGGGCAGGAGTAGATGTAAAAGCCAAAACAATAATGCCGATTCACTGGGGAGCTTTCAAATTGTCTCACCATACTTGGACTGACCCTGTAGAGCGGGTTACTAAAAAAGCTGAAGAATTGGGGATAGGTATAATTACACCAAGAATAGGCGAACCAATTGTGTTGGAAAGCCTTATCATTTCTGAACCCAACTGGTGGCAGCAATAGCCTGGTATGGTGGGCTTAACGAATGTCTTTTATAACAGATCCCAGGAGTAAAGTTTGAATGGCAATTTTATTTTTAGGTGAAATTAAAACAGCGCTTTTGCAAAGATGGTTTTAAGAATGAGGTAAGCTGAGCAAGGATCTTGAAAATAAATAATTTGTACCTTTGAACTTGAGACTTAAGAGGTCATTTTTAATTTACAAGCACAAGTAGATCAAATAGTTTAGGTGTTTTTTTAAATAAAAGGATCTATATGAACTATCGGCCAGTAGTTAAATCAAGAAGGAAAGATTGCGTTAATTATGAAAGATTATTCCTCATTTAAGCATCCAATTACACATACGGAAGACATTAGAACAGTTTCTGAAATTGTTTCGAAGGAACCGGTTTATAACCAATACTATATTTTGCCTCAAGATTGTGAAAATGGTGATCAGGTTGGCAAGGTTAACTTTTTGTGGAGCCATCAAAAATTTTTCAATAGAAGGTGGGGAACGGCTATCGACGATTCATCGTATACTTTTGAAATAAGCAATGGAAATGGGGACAACGCTTTCTCCATTTCGGCTGAAGGTGAGCTGACAATCGATAAAGCCTCACTTTTTGCGGCAACAAGGTACCTTACTGTAAAGGTCAAGTTGTTTGAAACATATTATGAGGAAACCATCTGCAAGATTTATAGAATCCCAATCAAGCATTGTGTTTATTTTGACTACGATGTAAAGGAGAAAGGTGCGGGTACAAGAAATAGCCCTTATAAGGCATGGAAACACCATTTTTATGGAAGCGCTCCTGCAATTGCAACTGGAAAGTCAGGAAAATTTTATTTGTGGAAAAGAGGACAACGGATAGAAGATTGGACCAAAGTTCAAAACCCATTAATTGAGGGAAAAAGGCCAGCATACATCACTTTGGGTGCCTGGGGAAAGGGTGCCCGACCGATTATAGATGGGAGCAATAACAAGAACTCTGAGCGTTTTTGCGATGTAGGTGATGCCAGGTTAAATGGTACATCATTTACAGTGGCTACCCACCCGGAAGGTGTAGCGCACAATATCTGTATAATGGACATTGAAACTGATTTTGACGGTGATGGAAGATGGTACCCTTATCAGGTAGGAATGTATGGAAAAGGCAACCGGTTTATACGGCTGAAATGTAGTACTGAACTTGAATGGGAAGATGGTTTTTTCTGGGTCAAAAATCATCCAGGAGCTGAAGGCTCAGGTTACTTGGAGGCACTGTTTCAGGATATTGAAACGTACGATAGCAAATTCAGGGCAATAAAATTTGAAGGTGGCGCTATAAAAGGCAGGAATTTCCGGTGCCATACGACCGTGACCGATTCAGAAACACCTTTATCAGCTGCCAACGCACCCTTTGTTGAACTTAAGTATGCCGACCTCCAATGCTCGAATAATACAAAAAGTTTGGGTATTCAAATAAGAGCCGAAGAACACACCTATGAGTGGTTTTACTTGAAAGGCTATATGGATGCGATGAATCCATTTCGGCATGTTGCTCACAATGGTTTAGATGAAAGTTTCGGGATTAAAAATTCCGGTTATAAGCATATTCTAATAGACGGCTGTACCAGGTTTATATGTCAATCGGTAAACAATGGAGCTACTGACAAAAAACCGACTGGCATCTATTTCAAAAATATTGATGTGGTGAATTCATCTGCTGCCAGAGGAGGTCTCACCATTGCTCAGGATGCATCAGATACCCTTATAGAAATGTGCAACTTAGGGGATTCCCCTGGAATCGTTGTATTCCCAGATACTTCGGGCACGGTAATAAGGAACTGCACCGTTCCTGGTACTATAGATAGAAGGGCTACTACTACCATTATTAATACCGTATATGGTAGATTATTAGGATTTGGTGGAGGTAAGATAATTACTTCAATAAGTCCTTTGAAACCTTCTTATTTTGTGGACATGGTTGGTGGAAATTACAGACCAGCACCTGGCTCACCTTTAATCGGAGCGGCAACAGAATTGAAACAAGATTATGATCTGGAGGGAAATGAAATGCGTAATTTTCCTACCATCGGCTGTTATGAACTTGCTCCTGACCCTGATCCGGGAGAATAAAGGCAGATAATTAGCAAGCCAGAAATAATTAAAACTTGCTACTTAATTGTTATCAATTGGCGTGCAAATCTCTATAAGAATTCCATTAATGTCTCTTACATAACCGACCTTTTGCCCCCAGGGCTTTTCTTTGATGCCTTCGTATTCGGTAGCTCCCGCATCTAGGGCCCTTTTAAAGTCATCTTCAATGTTCTCGGATACAAAGGCCATTTCCATTCCAAGGGGCTGATCACTTTTGGGCAGAGGATTAAAGCCCTTACTGAAATTCGAATTGCCAAGCGCCATGGAGGCGAAGGATATGGTTGTTTCACCGGAGAGAAGTTCACCATAATCGTTTTCGGGCGTCACGAATTTTTTATGGAAGCCAAATGCTTTTTCGTAGAATGTTACCGTCTCTAAGACATTGTCTACGTAGAATATTGTATAGCCGTATTTCATAATTATTTCAGGGAATTTTTTATCAGTTTTAATGCCCAATCATAATGACTGGAAGTATTAGAGATCAGGTAAGCAGCCAGTGAGGTGGTGCCTGTCCAATGGTATCGCTTTTTCTCAAATAGCTCTTCATCGCTATGCTTGTCCATAATTTTATGGATTTCCAGATGTGAGTGATGCAACAAATTTAGGACTTCCATCAGTGGAACGTCTTTATTTTCTTCCCGAATCTTTTTGTTTAATTCTGGAAGGGTTTTCCAGGTAAAACCCGGGAATGGAATAGTAGGCTTGCCTCCATTCATTCCTACCCTGTACCATTCCAACATCAGCAAATGCCATTGGTGCAAATGAGCCAATACATCTTTGATGTTTCTATTTAAAGCAGTAGAAGGAAACGCTTGTTTTACTTTTTCCTCTGGATAATTCTTTACCAGGTCAATAAGCTTATCGAAATTTAATTGACTTGAGGCTATCAATTCTTTTTTTGATTTTGGTCTCGGCATTTCATGTGTTTGTTACTATTTGACGTTCGGCGCGAGTATAAAAAAGTGCTTTAAGGTGACTCCCCTTACCTACAGATAAGTTAGAAGATAATCTTTTAAATACAAAAAGTTGAAATTGAAGCCCGTTGAATTGACTTACCGAATGATTTTCTTTTCTAGGGCTTTGGGTAGTCCACAGCTATCTACTTCTTTATTAACCTTCTTTTGCTATATTTATAGCTTAAAATAGCATTATGAGGAAAATTTTTCAAAGCGCATTACCATTTCTTTTGCTATTGTGTGGCATGGCTTGGGTTTCCTTAGGGCAGACAGATAGTCTTTCACTATACAATGACTCTATCAATAACGCCAATTTACTCGAGTACAATAAAAGGCTAGCGGAAGTTGAAAAGGAGAGAGTAGCTGATTCCCTGAAAAAAGCGGAGTTGGAAGCCCAGCTTTTGGCACTTAAAACGACAGATAATCTTCAAAAAGCAGATTTGATCAAACAACTTGAAACGATCAAAGAAAATGATAAAAAGAGGCTAGCTGATAAAATTGCTCAAATTGACTCCCTGAGAAATACGGAAATAGGATACCCTGTTTTAGGGTTTAAGAAAGATACTTTATTTCTTATCTATACAAAGATGGGCGCTTCATCACCAATGGAAAGGGCGCTAAGTATCACAAGAAAGATCAATTTACTTTATGAAGATGATTTTTTAATAAGTGACTCTATTTATATATCTAAGGCAGAGGACACCTATGATATCATTTATAAAGACTTGATTATTACCAGTATTTCGGAAAATGATGCCCTTTGGTATGGGAAAAGCAAGGAGGAGCTAGCGGAGGACTTTCAGCAAATAATAAAACTTGCCATAGATCAAGCGAGGGATGAAAACAGTTGGTTAAAGCTGCTATCAAGAATAGGCTTAGTGGCATTTGTAATGCTTGTGGCTTGGATATTCATTGGACTTATCAGCAGAGGTTATGGAAAATTGATAATAAATTTTGACACCAATAAGGAAAAGTGGCTTCAGGATCTGTCTTACAAGGATTATATTTTCCTTACTGTTGATCAGGAAACGCAGATATTGTTTTTTTTGATTAAGGTTTTGCGGTGGTTTGTTTACTTTCTATTGCTGTACATTACTTTGCCCATCATTTTCAGCATTTTCCCTTTTTCACGTGATTGGGCCAATGCGCTATTTTACCTTATTTGGTCGCCTTTCAAAGGACTATTGGTCTCTATTTGGAGTTACCTTCCCAACCTTTTCAGTATTTTAGTGATCTATTATGTAATGAAGTATGTCATTAAGTTTGTGAAGTATATTTTTCAGGAAATTGAGGCAGAAAAACTCGTGCTATCGGATTTTCATTCCGATTGGGCCATGCCTACCTTCAGTATTATCCAATTCCTGTTGTATGCCTTTATGTTTGTTTTAATTTTCCCTTATTTACCAGGATCGGAGTCAGTTATTTTTAAGGGGGTTTCTGTGTTTGTGGGGGTTTTATTTTCTCTGGGATCATCTTCTGCCATCGCCAATATGGTGGCTGGTTTGGTGATTACCTATATGCGGCCTTTTAAAATTGGAGACCGGATTAAGATTGACAATGTGACTGGGGATATTATCGAGAAAACCCTGTTGGTGACCCGTGTTAGAACGATAAAAAACGAGGTCATTACCATTCCAAATTCCTCAGTACTTACTGAGAATACTACAAATTATAGCATTGAAGCAAAAGATAAAGGCCTAGTCGTTCATACTACTGTTACAATTGGGTACGATGTTCCTTGGCCAAAAGTCCACAAAGTCTTGATAGAGGCAGCCACAAGGACAGACATGATAATGGACGATCCGAAACCATATGTTTTGCAGACCAGCCTGGAGGATTTTTACGTAGCCTATCAAATAAATGCCTACACAAGGGAGGCAAGTAAGCAAGCGCTTATTTATTCTAGTTTACACCAAAATATTCAGGACGTTTGCAATGAAAGTGACATTGAAATTTTATCCCCACATTACCGGGCAGCAAGAGATGGTAATATGACCACTATACCCGCTGATTACTTGCCTAATGATTATAAGGTTCCTCACTTTAATGTGAGGGTTGACAAAGGGAAAGATGAGCCGTTAAAATAATGCTAAATTTATGAAGGAAGAACAGTAATTTAAATTCCTCCTGTTTCTTTAGAAAGAATTCCACTTCCTTATCGAAGAAACAAATACATCAATAATCATAGATAAATTGCCCGAAATTAAAAGTCTTGAGAGTGAAATGCTATTTTATTTCAAAACCTGATAAGTAATGCCATCAAATTTAAGGATCCAGATAAGGTGCCTGAAATCAAAGTTTTCGCCAGTCAAGAAAAGGGCTATTGGATGTTTAGTGTTGCTGATAACGGAATTGGGATTGCTAAAAAGTACCAAGAAAAGATTTCCGTAATCTTCCAACAGTTACATTCTAAAAAGGAATATGAAGGTACGGGAACAGGGCTTGCTCACTGTATTGAGATGGTAGGTGTTCTTCAATTCCTTAGCGAAGCGCTAGCAGGGTTGTAGAAAAAATAAACGCCAATAATTAATATAAAAAGCCCCGAATTAGGCAACAGTTAAGCCACTGCATAATTCGAGACACAAAATACTCCAAAGGGTTTTTGCGGCATTTGCAAGTTGCTTTCTATTTCAAAAAGCTCTCCTCAAATCTTTCAAAATGACAGGTGTATCCATTAGGATATTTTACCAGGTAGTCCTGGTGTTCTGGCTCTGCCTCCCAAAACTTGGCCATAGGTTCTAAGGTTGTAGCTACTTTTCCATCCCATTTTTTAGACGCGTTTACAATTTCAATGACCTCTTCAGCAGTAGCCTTTTCCGCATCATTTTGAATAAATATAGCTGATCGATAACTTGATCCTATGTCATTGCCTTGGCGGTCTATAGTGGTAGGGTTATGGATACGGAAAAAATAGTCCAAGATATTTCTAAATGAGGTCTCATTGGCATCATAAGTAAGCTCAATTCCTTCTGCGTGTCCAGGGTGGTTTCTGTAGGTTGGGTTTTGGTTTTCTCCACCTATGTATCCCACTTCTGTATCTTTAATGCCCTTTTGAGTTCGGAATAGCTCTTCCATTCCCCAAAAGCAGCCACCTGCCAGGTATGCCTTTTTTAAATCTTCCATATGTACTCCTTAATTAATGATTGATAATATTTTTCCATTTTTCACTGGACAGAACTACCGCCTTTATATAAGGGCATAAAGCTGTGGCAGTGAGGCCTTCTTTTTCTATTTGTTCGAGGGTTTTAAATACTAAAGTTCTCCCAATGCCCTGCCCCCTTTGTGGTTTGGGTACCTCAGAGTGAATTAAGTCTAAGTGATCCTTGTTCCTTTTATACAAAATGAACGCTGAGAGTCCACCTTCTAGTTCAAGTTCAAAACGATTTTGTTCGGGTATATGTTTAATTGCTTGGTTCATTGTTCATCTCAGTTTTTATTGTTGAAGATTGCTGCAAGGTTTTGTGAACGGGACATTTAGATGCAATTTCTCGCAACCGTTCTCTTTGGATCTCATCTAAGTTGCCAATAAAAGATAAGGACTTGGCAAAAACATCCTTGGTTTTACCATCAATGATTTCCTTACTATGGCTTACATAGGCATATACCTCTTTTAAGTCCCACTTTTTTCGCTCAGCGTAGAGTTTAATCGTCATAACGGTACAAGCCGATAGACCTGCAGATACCAATTCAAAAGGCGACATTCCAAAATCAAAGCCTCCTACGCTTTTTGGTTCATCGGCTATGATACCATGATTTTTTGTATTGATGAAAGTTGTGAAATTATTCTCCACCAAATTTAAATGAGCCACTAACTGATGATTATTAGGATTAGGTGTTTCAAATGGACTAAGGTCTATATATCGAGCTACCCATGAGGCTATTATGTCACCAACGTAAATGCTATCCTCTTTTTTAGTAAGCAGATGGTTTGCATTGTCCAAAGAAACAAAGCTTTTAGGGTGCATGGCATTATGATAAATTTCATGGGCATTGTTGATTCCCACGATTTCATCACTTGGAGAATGCATTATTAGAATTGGCTTTCTAAGACTTTTAATGGTTTCAGGCAAATTGTGCTTTTTGAATCCATTGACAAATTCTCCACTGATCTTAAAAGGTCTACCCCCGATGGCTACTTCGGCCTCCTCCTCTACCCCCAAATTTTTCGCCTGTCCTTCAAATTGTTTAGTAACGTGTTCGACATCAGCAGGAGTACCTATGGTAACTATTGCCTGTATATTGTCGAGTTTTGCAGCAGCAACAATAGCTGCAGCACCACCGAGTGAATGACCGATCATTAAGGTGGGCGCCTGATAATGCTGGGTAATGTATTTGTTCACGGCAAGTAAGTCCTCAACATTGGCTTCAAAATGGCTGTTCGCAAAATTGCCCTCGCTTTTTCCCAAGCCTGTGAAGTCAAAGCGGACCACCGCAATCCCTTTATTATTAAGTGCCTGACTAATATTTCTAACAGCATTTAATTGACTTGTGCAGGTAAAACAGTGGGCAAATAAAGCAAGTTGTTTCGGCTTTTGATGGTTAGGGAAGTCGATGGAGGTTGCCAACTCATTTCCTTTTTCATTTATGATCTTAATTCTATCGGTATTCATTTTAGGAGTTTTAAAAATTATCAGAAACTGCTGAACTTATATTTAAGCCATTAACAGTTGGCTAGTTGTATCAGGTTTCAATTGTTTTTTACGTAATCTCAAGCTTTCGTCAAAGAGACCTGTCTTTTTCTATGGTATCATTAGCAATTTTCCAACCGGAACGAAGCTTTAGGTTAATTTTTTTTGCTTAACACTTCAAATCTAGCCATGGTTAAGAATTTTACGGTAGGTTGAAATACCTTAAGTGTTGGCCTAATTTCCCTAAGTTGATAAATAAGCAGCCTTATTATATTGTTCGTGAAGGCTTTGGATACGTCATTGTAGTAATTTCAATCTTTTAGACCCCATTACAAAAAAGTTAGTATACCTATGTCTATCAATCCAATGTGATTTTATAGTGAAGGATGATAATAAGTGTATTGATAAGGAAAAAAATTTAGTTATGAACTACGTTTTTATTATATTGGTACTGAAATTACTTTAGTCCAATTTAAACTCCAATTCTATGAGCCTTATTCCGTATGTTTCAATATTTTTTATGGTCTTTTATTTTGCAATAATTATCGGCGTCTTTTATTTGATTTATACCTGGGTCAATAAATTTATTTCTCTGAAAAAGGAGCAGAATGACCTGCTAAGAGAAATAGTGAAGAAAATGGATAAAAGTCAATAGTCAAGGCTAAGCGCAGTTCCTTGGCTTAAATTTTTCAAGCTGCGGTAAACCTATGGAGTCATTGGTCATGGCAAAAAAAACAGGCAATCCAATTTGGATTGCCTGTTATAAATTTATGATATTTAATTTTTCTTATTTAGTCAAGCGTTTCTTCATAAGAATAGAATGACTGATCTCTTCTAGCAAGTGAAGATTCACCTTGCAAGAATTTATCTACCTCCACAGCACACTCGCGTCCTTCTGCAATGGCCCATACGACTAAGGACTGACCTCTTCTCATATCGCCTGCAAGAAAGACCTTAGGAACTGAACTGTGGTAGTTCTTAGCCTTAGGAAGGCCATTTTCCAATAGTTCTACGTCAAAGGCTTCTAGCAGTCCTGATTTTGGTCCTAAGTAGCCTATGGCTAAAAAGGCTAGGTCACAAGGAAGTGTTCTTTCCGTACCTTCGATTTCGAAAAACTGCATTCTGCCGTTTTCTTCTTTCCACTCAATATCTACTACAGTAAGTCCCGTAACAGTTCCACTTTCGTCTTTGGTAAATTCTTTGGTAAGTACAGACCAAACCCTGTCTGCTCCCTCGTCATGAGAACTTGATGTTCTCAATGTCATTGGCCATTCAGGCCAAGGGTTTAAGGTATTCCTCGCTTGTGGTGGCTTAGGCAATAATTCTAATTGAGTTATTGACGCTGCACCATGTCTGTTAGAAGTACCAATACAATCACTTCCTGTATCTCCTCCTCCTATGACAATAACATGTTTTCCTTTAGCGTGGATTGGATTGCTTTCCAATTCACCAGCATTCACCTGATTTTGTTTACCGAGAAATTCCATTGCGAAATGAACGCCTTTGGCATCACGGTTATTGATTTTCAAATCTCTAGGGTGCTGTGCACCAGTGGTAAGTACTACCGCATCGAAATTATGAAGGATATTTTCAGCTTTAATATTAAAGCCTACTTCCGTATCCTTGCTAAAGATCACTCCCTCTGCATTCATGACATCAACCCGACGGTCAATTACCCATTTCTCCAGTTTAAAATCAGGAATACCGTACCTTAATAAGCCACCTACTTCTTTGTCTTTTTCAAACACGGTTACTTCGTGACCCGCCTGATTTATTTGATCAGCTGCTGCTAATCCTGAAGGACCAGAACCAATTACGGCCACTTTTTTACCGGTCCTTTCTGTAGGGATGTTTGGCTTTACGAGGTTTAACTCATAAGCTTTTTCAGCTATGCTTTTTTCGATCAGTTCGATCGCAACTGGGTCTTTGTTAATACCCAATACACAACTTGCTTCACAGGGTGCTGGACAGATCCTTCCAGTAAACTCAGGAAAATTGTTTGTTCCACGGAGTATTTGATAAGCACGTTCCCATTCATTTTGGTAAACGGCATCATTAAAGTCCGGGATGACATTGCCTAGAGGACAACCATTGTGACAAAAAGGGACACCACAATCCATGCATCTTGCAGCTTGGTTGTTGAGCACTTTGGGATCCAAAGGCTTGTATATCTCCTGGTAATCCTTTTTCCTTTCTTCAGGTGATCTGGATCCAGGTAGTTGTCTTTTATATTTTAAGAAACCTTCTTTATCCGCCATCTTATACTAATGTTTTAGAATTTTCTAATGCTCTTTTTCTCAATACTTCTTTGTAATCCTTAGGAATTACCTTAATAAACCGTTCTTTACCGGCTTCCCAATCTTCTAATAGATTAGCTCCATTGTTACTAGAGGTAAGCGCTACATGTTCCGATAGAGAGTTTTTGATGGTTGCATAATCGTCCTCGTTCAGGGGATCAATGTCAACCATTTCTTTATTGATATTGCCCAAGTTCTCTTTAAAGATATAGGCAATTCCACCACTCATACCAGCAGCAAAGTTTCTGCCTATTTCACCTAGAATGATTACCAAACCACCTGTCATGTATTCACAACCGTGATCACCAATACCTTCTACTACTGCCTCTACTCCTGAGTTTCTTACACAAAAACGTTCTCCAGCCTTTCCTTTAATATAGGAGTGACCAGAAGTGGCTCCATAAAAGGCTACATTGCCAATAATGATATTGTCTTCTGCTACGAAATTGGCATTTCGATTTGGATAAACAATCAATTTACCACCTGAAAGCCCTTTACCAAAGTAATCATTGGCTTCACCTTCAAGTTCGAAAGTGATCCCTTTGGCTAAAAAGCCGCCGAAAGTCTGTCCTGCAGATCCTCGGAATTTAAAGTGTATGGTATTGTCTGGTAAACCAGGACTTCCAAAGAATTTAGAGACTTCATTGGATAACATGGCACCAACTGATCGGTCCACATTGATGATGTCGAAAGTTCCCGTAACCTTATTTGCTTGCTCAAGCGCTGGAGTAGCGGCTTCAATAAGTTTTCTGTCAAGCACTTTTTTCAGTCTGAAATCCTGATCAATTTGCTTGTGAATACCTACATGGTCAGGAACTTCTACTTTATGGAATATAGGACTTAGATCTAATTTATCCCATTTCCAATGGTTCATTTGACCATTCGCTTCTTTAAGGATATTGCTTTGACCTACCATTTCATTAACGGTCCTGAAACCTAAGGAAGCCATGATTTCTCTAAGGTCCTGGGCTAGGAAAGTAAAGAAGTTCACTACGTGATCCGGATTACCCGTGAATAGTTTCCTTAATTCAGGGTTTTGGGTAGCTATTCCAACTGGACAAGTGTTTAGGTGGCATTTTCTCATCATTATACATCCTTCTACCACCAATGCACCAGTAGAGATACCCCATTCTTCAGCACCTAATAGTACTGCAATCGCCAAATCCCTTCCTGTTCTTAGCTGTCCATCCGTCTGTAAGGTGACCCTGCTTCGAAGGTTATTGATAACCAAGGTTTGGTGTGCCTCTGATAAACCAAGTTCCCAAGGTAAACCTGCGTGTCTGATGGAACTAAGTGGAGAAGCACCAGTACCACCATCCGCTCCTGATATCAGGATTACGTCAGATTGAGCTTTAGCTACCCCTGCTGCTACAGTTCCTACACCGGCTTGGGATACTAGTTTCACGTTTATTCTTGCTTTTCTATTGGCATTTTTTAGATCATAGATCAACTGAGCCAAATCTTCAATAGAATAGATATCGTGGTGAGGTGGAGGTGAAATCAATCCTACTCCGGGAGTAGAATGTCTAACTTTTCCTATCCAATCATCTACCTTATGACCTGGAAGCTGACCACCTTCTCCTGGCTTGGCTCCCTGAGCCATCTTAATTTGTAATTCTGCGGCGTTGGTTAGGTAATTACTCGTAACTCCAAACCTACCGGAAGCCACCTGCTTGATAGCAGATCTTTGCCAGTCACCATTTTCTTTTTTCTCAAATCTTACCTCGTCTTCACCACCTTCACCACTGTTGCTTTTTGCTCCGATACGGTTCATGGCAATGGCCAAAGTGCTGTGGGCTTCATGAGATATTGATCCAAAAGACATTGCTCCTGTTGCGAAACGCTTCAGTATAGCTTCTACTGGCTCTACTTCATCTATCGGAACGGATATCCTCTTTTTAAATTCCAATAATCCCCTCAATGTCATGGCATCTTTGGTTTGATCATTGATCTTTTTTGCAAATTTCTTGTACAAATTATAGTCTCCCAGCTGGGTAGATTTTTGCAAAAGATGGATGGTCTCTGGATTGAAAAGGTGTTTCTCACCTCTACGCTTCCACTGGTAAACTCCTCCTGCTTCCAATAAAGGGCTTTGGGTTTTGTAAGCAGTGTGATGTCTTACAAGAACTTCGTCGGCTAATTCATCGAATGAAACACCACTTATCCTGCTGACCGTACCTTTAAAGCACCTGTCAATTACTTCAGCCCCAAGGCCAATGGCTTCAAATATCTGTGCACTTTGGTAAGATTGAAGTGTACTAATACCCATTTTGGAAAGAACTTTAAGTAGTCCTTTACCAATTGCTTCTTTATAGTTCTCAAATAATTTCTTTTGAGAGATTTTCTTGCTCAACATGCCAGTGTCGTTGAGCGAAATAAGTGTTTCTAAAGCCAAGTAAGGATTGATGGCACTTGCACCATAACCAATTGCTGTTGCAAAGTGATGGGTTTCCCGAATATCACCTGCTTCAACAACCAATCCTGCTTTTGTTCTCAATTTCTGGTTCACCAAGTGGTGGTGAACTGCTCCTACTGCCAATAAGGATGGAATAGGTGCGGTATCTTTTTGAGAATTTCTATCAGAAATAATAATAATATTTTTTCCTTCTCCAATCGCATCTTCTGCCGCTTGACACAACTTGTTTAGGGCTTCCAGTAAACGACCAGGCTTGCCATCCGCTTCAAAATGAGCATTCAATGTAGCAGAATGGTAACCCTTCTCCTCAAGGTTTCTTAATTTTTCAAGGTCTTCATTGAGTAAGACAGGTTGGGAAATATGTACTTGACGCGTATGCTTGGCACTTTCCTCAAGTATATTATAGCTTTCACCGATTCTGGTAAACAAAGACATTACTAAACGCTCCCTGATTGGATCAATTGGAGGATTACTTACCTGAGCAAACAATTGCTTAAAGTAATTGGAGATATGCTGACTTTGTTTAGACAAGACGGCCAAAGGAGTATCTGCACCCATGGATCCGATAGGCTCATAAGCCGTATCTCCCATTGGCGATAAAATAACCTTCAAGTCTTCTTGGCTGTAACCAAAAATGGTTTGTTTTTTCTTGATGTTATCTGTGTTGTAAGGAAAAGAAAGATCCGTTGGAGCCGGAATCATTCTTAATTTAAGCCTTTCCTTTTTGATCCAGGAATCATAAGGTTTTCTGTTGACTACTTCATCTTTAACCTCTTCATCGAAGGAAATTTTCCCTTTCGAAAGGTCAGCCAATAGCATTCTTCCCGGGCTGATACGTCCTTTTTCTATAATGGTGGACTCTCTAATAGGCAGTGCACCAGCTTCGGAAGAAAGAATCAGACGATCATCTGAGGTAATAAAGTACCTCAATGGTCGAAGACCATTTCTATCCAATGTGGCCCCTAGTGATTTGCCATCAGTAAACAACAATGCTGCTGGACCATCCCATGGCTCTACCAATGAGGCATGGAATTTATAGAAAGCTTTTTTCTTTTTATCCATTGTCTTGTTATCCTGCCAGGCTTCAGGTACAAGCATCATAAGGACATGAGGAAGACTTCTACCGCTTAGCGCAAGTAACTCGACCATTGAATCCAGGTTTGCAGAATCCGAATTTTTAGAGTTAGTTATTGGCAATAGCATCTGAAGTTCTTCATCCGTAAAATGGATGGATTTCATCAAGGTCTCCTTGGAGCGCATCTTGTTTAGATTTCCTCGGATGGTATTGATTTCCCCATTGTGGGATAGAAATCGGAAAGGCTGGGCCAATCTCCAATTTGGAAAGGTGTTCGTAGAAAACCTTGAGTGAACCAGTGCGATGGCTGATTTAAGCTTGTTGTTTTGCAAGTCTTTGTAAAAGGTCAAAACCTGATCAGTTCGCAATTGTCCTTTATAGATCAACGTTTGACTACTAAAGCTGGCAAAATAGAAGGCACTGTTAACTCCAGGGATCGTAGAATTAAGAATACTTGTAGCATAATTTCTAAGCACAAAAAGCTTCCTTTCCAAATCAAGCCCTGAAAGATTGTCTTTGTGCTGAACAAAAACTTGCTCAATATTGGGCATAACTTCTAAAGCACCTGAACCAGGCACAGTATCATCTGTGGGTACAGCTCTGTATCCGATGAGCTTAAAGCCCAATTCGTTGATTATCTTATTTAAGTTTGATTTGCACTTTTTGTATAGTTGTTTGTTGTTTGGAAAAAACACCATACCAACACCATAGAATCCTTCCTCTGGTAATCCAAAACCTAACCTTTGCGTAACCTCTTTCAGGAATGTATGGGGCAATTGTATCAGAATACCAGCACCGTCACCTGTCTTTGGGTCGCTGCCTCGTCCTCCTCTATGCTCCATATTGCTAAGCATAAGCAAAGCATCACTTATAGTTTCGTGGCTTTTAAGGCCTTTCACATTAACAACTGACCCGATTCCACAGGCATCATGCTCAAACTCTGAACGATATAAACCTTGATTCATTCTGTTAAATTTAATTGTATTTGGTACTGAACTCACTTTGAAAAATTCACAATAAATTTTTCAATTATTAAATTCTAGACAATAAAGGTAAAACAAAAATGAATTAATAGCTGAATAAGAATTAAAAAATTATAATTAAGTCAATTTAGGAACGCCTTAAAATTCTTACTGGAAAAATATAAAGTTTTGTGAAAGTATATTGTTTCAGTTGAATTAAGACCATATTTTGAGAAAGACAGCCTCTTGAATTACACTTACAAGTCTAAAATTGCCAATTTTAAAATTACGAAAAAAAAAGAAAAAAATAAGCACTAACTTCTAAAAATTAAGCCAGGTCTATTTATTCAGGTGAATATCTTGATTTTGAGCTCAATCAATTTGATCAGGAACATTTTTATCAATTGGTCCATCTAATACTACTTTTACTTTTTTAATTTTTCTAGTATCCACAGCCATTATGGTAAACTCAAAATTATCGAATTTTATCTTCGTACCATTCTTAGGTAGGTTGGAGTTTAACTCAAGCAATAAACCGCCTAAAGATTCACTTTCACCTTTGACTTCATCAAACAATTGTATGTCTAAATCTAATTTTTTACAAAAATCATTTAGCGAAATTTTTCCTTCAAAAAGAAAGGTTTTATCATCCAGTTTTTTAAATAAATATTCCTCTATCTCATCAAACTCATCGTTGATGTCGCCTATGATTTCTTCTATAAGGTCTTCCAATGTAACCAATCCTGAAGTGCCACCATATTCATCTACTACAATGGCCATGTGAACCCTTTTATTTTTGAAATCCTTAAGTAGGTCAGCTAATTTTTTGTTTTCGGGAATAAAATACCCTTTTCGGATCAGGTCTTTCCAATTGAAATGTTCATCGTTCTCAATATGGTCCAAAAGGTCTTTTATATACAGTATACCTTTTATTTGATCTATGGTACCTTCATAAACAGGAATTCTTGAATAGCCACTTTTGTTGATTTTGTCCATTAGCTCATGGAAATCCATGTCCACGTCCACAGCCGTAAGATCCATCCTCGACCGCATCACTTGCTTTACAGATAGGGTACCAAAATTCACTATTCCCTTAAGAATGTCGCGCTCGTTATTGCTTGTGTCTACAGAAGTTATTTCTAAGGCATGGTGCAATTCATTTACAGATAAAGAGTAGCCTTTTTTCTCGATACGTTTTTCAATTACATCACTGATGGCCATAAGTAAATAAGACACAGGTGCGAGAACCACATAGAAGAAATACAGGAAACCAACTGTGAGTTTCGAAAAGCTGACGCTGGCTGCATTGGCATATACCTTGGGAACAATCTCCCCAATAAAAACAATAGAAAAGGTAACGCCTATGGTTTGAAATAGGATAATTACAATTCCAGTGGCATCAGTTCCAAATACACTCCAGGTGAAGAAAGTGGTGAGGGTAACAATACTGATATTAATAAGGTTATTAAGAATCAATATGGTACTCAGCAATTTTTGAGGATTTTCTATCAGGGTAATAATTTTACCTGACCTCGTATCTGAAGCCACCCTGATTTCTTCAATATCTTCGTGATTCAGAGAAAAAAACGCTACTTCTGAACCAGAAACCAAAGCTGATATTATCAATAATGCGATAAACAATACCGCATTACCCACCAAATAAACCGGTGATACAGCTATGACATCTGTCAGGAGCAGCAAACTCGGATAGGGGTCGTCCATTAATTTATGTATATAATTTTATGCAAAACTAATGATTTTACCGAATTCCATTACAATTAAAATGGTAAATCATCCGCTTCATTGTCATCACCGTCATAGGCTTTGGCAGAAGACGTGTTCATGTTTGTATTTGAATTAGGGTTTTGAGCAGGTTGGCCTTGATTTCCACCTTGAGCATTTTCCTGTCCACTGCTCTTTCCTCCGAGCATGGTGAAACTCTGTACCCTTATCTTTGTTCTTTTACGATTGTTTCCTTGATCATCTTGCCAAGTGTCGGATTTGATTTTTCCCTCTACATATATTTGGCTTCCTTTTTTTAGGTACTGCTCAGCCACTCTGGCTTGTCCATCCCACAGTTCCAAGTCATGCCATTCTGTGTTTTCAACGCGGTTTCCAGAGCGGTCTTTGTAAGATTCAGTGGTGGCCAGTCTAAGGTTTGCGACTACTTTATCTCCTTCCAGGTGCTTAACTTCAGGATCTGCACCAAGATTTCCCAATAAAATTACTTTATTAACTCCTGCCATTACTAGATTTTTAAGGTTATTTAAAAAGCTGATTAAATATAAACAATTAATATTATTGATTCAAGTACCGGACAATCAATTTGGGTTTACCAAGAGATTCTAACACTGCTTCGCTTACTAGATCGTACTCATTTGCGTTAGCCCATTTCTCAAGTGCCACTTTGTGCTTTTCGTTCAATTCTATATTTACAAAGGAAGCAAAAATTCTTTGATGTGTGAGGATGTGTTTGTAGGGTTTTTCAGAACCCAAGCTGTAATGAGGGTTCAATGAATGTAGCGCTGAAGGTAAACTAAGCTGGTCAGGATCAATATTCACGATCTCATCTAATAAGTTGTGCTCCTCTAAGGGGAAGTCTATCAGGCCTTGCCATATGTCTTTGTCCTTTCGCGTCTTGACGACGGTGTAGTCTCCAATATGAATGTGGAAGTATAAAAAGTACCTCGATTTTATTTTCACTTTTTTTTCATTGACTGGAAGCGTATTTACCTGTCCATATTTTAGGGCATAGCATCCAGTGCTTATTGGGCATTGACTGCAATCCGGGTTTTTTGGTACACACTGCAGCGCTCCAAATTCCATGATCGCCTGGTTGTATTGGTCAGGGGATTTTTTGGAGATCAGTTGATTGGCGAGTTTTGCAAACTCTTTTTTGCCTTTAGGAGACGAAATATCCATGTCCAGGCCAAAAAACCTTGCCAATACCCGAAAAACATTGCCATCAAGTACTGCTACAGGTTCTTTATAGGCAAAGGATGCAATCGCTGCTGCCGTGTAAGGCCCAACACCTTTCAATTTTAATAACCCTGCATAAGTATCAGGAAATTCCCCATTGTTTTCATAGACGAGGTATTTGGCACAGGCATGTAAATTTCTTGCTCTACTGTAATAGCCCAACCCTTGCCATGTCCTTAAGATTTCTTCTTCGGGTGCGTTAGCAAGATCTGTTAAGGTTGGGAATTTATTAATAAAAGCATGGAAATAGGGCAATCCTTGTGCCACGCGGGTTTGTTGAAGGATGATTTCGGATAACCAAATGATATATGGATTCCTTGTCTCTCTCCAAGGCAGATCACGGCGATGAAGGGGATACCAACGGAGCAGATTCTCAGTGAAATTGTTGAAACTCAAAATTTTAAAATTTTATTATTCCCAAATAATTGAACAAATGACGCTAATTTTATCGATTTAATTTTTTAATTGAAATGGTTATTGTAAATTTGCACTCCCAAAATTAGTTGGTTAATAGGAGGTTAAGCCTCAATTGAATTACACAAAAAAATATTAAGACAGTGACTAAAGCAGAGGTAATCACAAAGATTTCGGAGAAGACAGGAATCCAAAAGGATGATGTTACACAGACCGTTGAGGCGTTTTTCAAGGTTGTAAAAGATTCAATGGCAGAAGGAGATAATATCTATGTTAGAGGTTTTGGCAGTTTTATAAACAAAAAAAGGGCTAAAAAAATCGCAAGAAATATCTCTAAAAACACGGCGATTGTGATTGACGAACATTATGTCCCGGCTTTTAAGCCATCTAAATCATTTATTGAAAAAATTAAAAACAGTCAAAACGTTAAAGAATTGGCTCCACAGGACTAAAGTTTTGACTAGTTAGACTATGAAAAGATCCCAAATTATTTTCGTTGTTGTTGGTATAATCGTTTCTTATTTATTGTATAGTTTACCCATGGTGGTAGTTGACAATGAAGACAAGGGGCTTACTGAAGACGGAAGTGGTTTGGGTTCTGATTCATCAACAGATGAAAACAACCACGGAAACTCCCTAAGTAGTAGCGATCTTGAAGTCATCGAGAAACTGATGGCTGACTTAGACGAAGAGGCTGGTACCGAAAATTTTGTTATATTCGCTGATTCAATTGCTAAAGTTTATCAAAGCGGCGGTAAATTGGACAGTGCAGCATTTTATTTTGGCTTAATAGCTGAAAAGGCTCCAGCTCCTGAGAATTGGGAGAAAGCAGGGAATGCATATTATGAAGCTTTTGGTTTTTCCATGGAAGAAATCAAGACAAAAAGGTTAGGTGACAAAACACGCTTTTACTTGAATAAAGTGTTAGAGACCACACCGGACAGGCTTGATTTGAAAACAAAAGTAGCAATGACTTATGTTTCCTCAGCCAATCCTATGCAGGGTATTACCATGCTAAGGGGAGTTTTGGAAGAGGATCCTAAGAATGAAGAAGCACTTTTCAACATGGGCATTTTGTCTATGCAAAGTGGTCAGTACAAAAGGGCTGTTGAGCGTTTTGAAACGCTTGTTCAGTATCACCCTGAGAACATTCAGGGGCAATTTTATTTGGGCGTTAGTTTGTTTGAATCCAATCAGAAGAAACAAGCCAAAACCCATTTAGAGGGATTACGTAATAAAACTACAGATCCTCAAATTCTTTCGGGAATAGAGAATTATTTAGATAGATTATAATAAAAAATTGTTAAACTAAAACTATAAAATTATGCCTTGCGGAAAAAAAAGGAAGAGACATAAAATCGCTACACACAAGCGCAAAAAAAGATTGAGAAAAAACAGACACAAGAATAAGAAATAAGCTTATTTCTGTGCAACTAACACGTTCTTTTATTTCATAACAGAGACACAATTTGAGTTCAGAATTATTAATTGATTCCTCTCAAAATGGTAGTCGAATTGCCCTTCTCAAAGACAAAAACTTAATTGAGCTTCATGTAGAAGAAGAAGACAATAAGTTTAAAGTTGGAGACATCTATCTTGGTGCTGTAAAGAAGATCGTAAATGGCTTAAATGCCGCCTTCATTGATGTAGGTTACGAAAAAGATGCTTTTTTACATTATCAGGATTTAGGACCACAGGTTAACAGCTTAAGTAAGCTGGTAAAATTAACCCGAAATAAAAACCATAAAGGTTTCGACCTTAAAGGTTTTGAAAACGAACCTGAAATAGACAAGCTTGGTAAAATAAGCCAAGTCTTGTCTAAAAATAATCAGGTTTTGGTCCAAGTTGTCAAAGAACCGATTTCTACGAAAGGGCCCAGACTATCCTGTGAGCTCTCCCTTGCTGGTCGATACTTGGTATTGGTACCATTTTCTAACACAGTAAACGTATCCAAAAAAATACGCAGTGCTGAGGAAAGGAAAAGGTTATCACGGCTTATCACCTCCATCAAACCGGTTAATTTCGGTGTTATTATTCGTACAGTGGCAGAAGGACAATCTGTCACCGAACTGGACAAAGACCTTAGGTCTCTTTTAGAGTCTTGGGAAGATGGAATGAAAAAGCTTCAAAAAGCCAAAGTTAAAGACAAAATCATCGGAGAAATGAGTTTGGCCTCTTCTATTATTAGAGACTTGCTCAATGAATCTTTCGACGCAATCACGGTAGAGGATGAAGTAATTTACGATCAGATGCGGTCTTATATAAGATCCATTGCTCCAGAAAAAGAAAAAATTGTTAAGCTTTACAACGGAAAAGCGAAGCTCTTTGAAAGTTTTGGTATAGAAAAACAGATCAAAAGCCTGTTTGGAACCACCATTAGTCTCCCCCAAGGCGGTTATCTCATCATTGAGCATACAGAAGCCTTGCATGTAGTGGATGTTAATAGTGGCAACAAATCAAATCAGGAAAGTGATCAAGAAAATACAGGCCTAAAAACCAATATGGTGGCCGTAAAAGAAATTGCAAGGCAACTAAGGCTTCGCGATATGGGTGGAATTATTGTGATCGATTTTATCGATATGAAAAAGGCCGATAATAAAAGGGCCATTTTTGAAGCGATGAAAGATGCAATGAGAGATGACCGATCAAAGAATACGGTACTTCCTCTTACTAAGTTTGGATTGATGCAAATCACCAGACAGCGCGTTAGACCTGAAATGAACATAGTTACCAAAGAAATTTGTCCTTCTTGTAATGGTACAGGCAAAATACAAGCCTCCATACTCGTGGCAGATAAACTGGTCAAAGATTTAGAGCACATTGCAATTCACCAAAACGAATCAAAGATTAAAATTGCACTGCACCCCTATTTACATGCCTATTTTACACATGGCATATTCTCTCAAAGGATGCATTGGTTTTTTAAATATTATAAATGGATCAACCTGGTCAAAGATTCTTCATTACCGGTGACGGAGTATAAATTCCTGGACAATTCAGGAGAACCTTTAGAAATAATTATAAAAAGCGAGTCTGAATAAGACTCGCTTTTTTTGTCCCTAAGTCCTTTGGCCAGTAGAAAACGTTAAAAAGTTATTGAAGGAAGAGCCCTTTCTAAGTAGAATTATAAACTTTTATTATTAAACTCACCTGCTAAAATGTTATTGTCAAAAGGTAATTTTGATACCAACTTTCATCTGTTAAATAACTTATTGCGAGTGCAATTATTTCATTTTTAGGCATTTTCTTAAATAGGCAATCTCTCGTTAAGATCGAGTAACTTAGGATTTAACTTTTATTTCTAAATGCAGTAGGGTACGGTTTAATTGTATTTATATCCTACCTTTGGATACCCATAAGAACCTGATTATTTATTTTTTTTCATCACCAAGAAATAAACCAGCATGATTCTCGAAGACAAAATCAATCAATCTGAAACCCGGATCTTCAAAGCAGTCTTCCCCAATACTACCAACCATTACGACACCTTATTTGGCGGAAAGGCCATGCAATGGATGGATGAAGTAGCATTTATTACCGCAACTCGCTTCAGTAGACAGCATATGGTGACCATCAGCAGCGATAAAATTGATTTTACCAGACCGATTCCTGCAGGAACAATTATCGAACTTTGTGGTCGGGTGGTTCGCGTAGGAAATACCAGTCTTAAAGTAAGCGTTGAAATTTTTATTGAACAGATGTACGAAGTCGGACGTGAAAAAGCCATTTCCGGAACTTTCACTTTTGTGGCGATTGATAAGGATAAAAAACCAGTCAAAATTATTGTTTGACTATTGGGCTTAAACATGAGGCAAAGAAACTACCTATTTTTCGACCTCTCTATTATCATAAATCCCCTTATTTATACTGAAATAATAGAACAGAATTTTTTTCGCTACCTAGAACAGTTGAAATCCCAAGAAAATCAGGTCATTTGGAGGGTTAGGACAGTGTTGCCACGAAAAGTTTTCCAAACGTTAACCAGTTGATTTTGAATTGATGTAGTCTCATTCATGAAATGTCTCTTGCTTATTTTGAGTTAAATACAAAGTCTAAATCATAATCAATCCTTAACATCATTTTTTCTTGGGTCGATCGTGCTAAAGCTAACTTTGCTTTAAATACTTAGCTCATGAAAGCGATTCCAAACGAACAACTGCTTCTTCAGAGAATACAAAATGAGGGTGATGAGGCTTCCTTTAAACTGCTTTTTGATGCCTATTGGGAACTGCTTTTTCTTCAAGCCCTTCAAAAAACAAAATCCCAAGATCTAGCGAAAGACCTGGCTCAAGAGACATTTATTGCCTTTTGGAAATATAGAAAAAGCCTCAAGCAAATCCACAACCTAAAGAGCTATTTGGTTACGATGTTGAAATATCAGTTTCTCAAATGGATCGACCAGGAAAAAATTGTTTTTGATGAGCTTGATACCGCTGTACCTAATGATTTTTTTATTGATAGGGACGATGGATTTAAGATTATGGAATTTAATGAATTGTATGTTTTCCTAATGGATACGATAGATGCCTTGCCTCAAAAGAGCAGACAAATTTTTATTCAAAACAGGTTTGAAAACAAAACCGTCAAAGAGTTGGCAGAGACCTATAATGTGGCAGAATCCACAGTTCGAAATCATTTAAGCCAGGCGAATGCAAAAATACAAGGACAACTTGAGAACAATTTACTTTCAGTAGCAATCCTTTCCTTAATTATCGTTTGATTCTATTACCAATTTGTTACCAAGTTCATTTTTTTATTCATCATTCATTAATGGGTTTTGACTAGATAGAAAAAGTGATTTCAAGCTCTTATATACAGAGAGCACCTTTATGAATTCACAAAAAATAATAAAACAAATACGGAAGCTTTTCAATAGGGAAGTAGAGAACAAAACAGCCGTTGATGAATTAAATCTTTGGTACCAGTCTCTTAATGAGCAGACGGTTATTCCTGAAAATCTTTATGAAATTAAATCCGATTCATGGGTTACTATCCTTGAAAAAACACATCCTGTAGAAAGGCGCCTAGAGAACAAAAAGTTTCCATTTTTGAAGAATTGGTTATGGAAGGCCGCAATTTTCCTTGGGATATGTTTTACTTCTTACGGATTGTTAAGGAGCCTTTCAGTAGAGGAAACGCCAGTCAAATTAGCAGCTGGGATATATACCAATGACATAGGAAAAGTCTCCACTTTTTTTCTACCTGACGGCAGCGAAGTTCTGATGAGTACAGGATCTGAATTGGAGTATGCGGAAGATTTTTCCCACAACCGCAAAGTTAAACTCAGTGGAGAAGCCTTCTTTAAGGTAAATCGCAATCCAGAATTCCCCTTTCAAATTACTACTGGAGCATTTTCCACTGTAGTTCTAGGCACTTCTTTTAACCTTAAATCTTATGAACAGAATGAAATAGAACTTTCTGTTTATTCTGGAAAGGTGATGTTTTATGACCAACAATCCCATGAAAATTCAGCCATACTGGTAAAGGGAGAAAGAATCAGTTGGACGGAAGAGAAGGGAATTAGTGACATCCATTCATTTGATGTTAGCAAACTTCCTGATTGGCATCAGGGCTTGATTACTTTCGAAAATGCTGGACTAGAGGAGATTCAAAGCACCTTAAAAAAATGGTATAAAATACCCATTGAAATAATGGGGAGTAAAAAAAACTGCCATTACAGTGGTCAATTTAAACAAGCAAGCCTCGAGCAAATTTTGGAAACACTCAGCTATGCACTAAACATAACATATAAACTAGATGACACTCATGTAACTATTTATGCTTCCCCATGCAAAATAAAATCCGGTGGTAAATGATACCACCGGAAAATAGATCGAATGATTTAACTGGCGGGTTGGTGTACAAATTTGACGATAGGACACCTACCAGTCTCAACCTTTTATTATTTATCAAAATTATGAAAAAAAAACTACTACAAAGCATTTGGGATACCTCCAAGTTCTTGATGCTTGTGTTTATGCTGAACAATTGCCTAACTGGAATGGCGAGTGCCAACAAAATTCAGGGGCAGCATTTAAACGAAACACAAATTTCCATTGAGTCTAGAAAGACTTCTGTACTTGCTTTTTTTCACGTAGTTGAAAAACAAACTACGTTTAGGTTTCACTTTAACCCTGAGGCGGTTGAAAACAAAGCAATTGCTCTTTCTGGTAATTCAGACCTTGAAACATTACTTTATGAGGTAGCAGCTCAGGCAAAGCTAGGTTTTAAACAAGTGAATGAATCCATAGCCGTAAAACCTACCTTAAAGAAATCCCAGAAAATGGTTGAAGTGAAGATCAATGTCTCTGGTAGGGTTTTGGATGCTGAGACGCAGGAGCCCATTACAGGTGCGAGTGTATACCTATCAGAAACCAGCCAAGGGGCAATGGCGGATCTTGATGGAAATTGGTCTATGGAGATTGATGAATCATTGTTAGGCAAAGAAATCAAGGCATCGGCATTGGGCTATGATTCTAAGGTGCTACCAATTGTTAGAGAAAAGATTGTTTTCACCCTAAATCCTCAGGAGCTGGAAGAGGTAGTAATAGTAGGATATGGCACCCAGAAAAAAATAAACCTGACAGGGGCTGTATCTCAAATAGGCTCAGAAGCCATTGAAAACAGGCCCTCTCCCAATTTGACAAGGATGCTTCAGGGAGCTTTGCCCAACCTGAACATCAAGATGGTTGATGGTAGCCCAACACGATCCGCCTCTTTCAATATTCGTGGAGCGACATCCATAGGAGCAGGTGGTGATGCCTTGGTTTTGATAGATGGAGTAGAAGGAGATCCAAATTTGGTTAATCCCAATGATGTAGAAAGTGTGACTGTTTTGAAGGATGCTTCCTCTGCCGCTGTGTATGGCTCTAGAGCAGCTTTTGGGGTGGTTTTGATTACCACCAAAAATCCAGTTAAAGGACATTCAGGAGTAGATGTTAAAATCAGTCATTCTGTAAACCAAAGAACAGTTGTTCCTAACCTGGTGACCAATGGTTATGAATGGGCAAAAAGCTTTGATGAGGCATTTACTGGCTGGTACGATTACAAAACCCACCCCATCTCTGTAAACAGTATTTTTCCTTTTTCACTCGAATACCTGGAAGAGCTGAAAAATCACAACGAGAACCCAAATTTGCCAGAAACGGTTTTTAATGAGGAGTTGAATCGTTATGAGTATTTTGGTAGTACCGATTGGTTCGATTACCTGCATAAAGACAAAATGCCTGCCACAGAAGCTTCTATAAGTGCATCGGGGGCAACTGACAAAGCCAGTTATTATATTTCAGGCCTCTACTATCACCAGGATGGAATTTTCAGGTACTCCTCAGACAGGTTTGACAAGTACAACCTAAGGGCAAAAGGAGAAGTAAAGCTTACGGATTGGTTGACCATTCAAAATAACTTTGACCTCAGTACTTACAAATATGAATATCCCCTATTGGCCAATGGTGATGCGGGGATTTGGAGGTATTTAGCAGTCCAGGGCTTTCCAATGGCGGTAATGCAAAACCCTGACGGTACATTTACGCAGTCCGGATCTTATATTGGCGCATCCTATGTAGATGGTAGCAGTAGATCGGATCAGAGCAAATTTTTTGTTAGGAATACCCCTACGCTTACCGCCACCCCTTTTGGTGACTTATTGACTTTTAAAGCCAATTTCACTTTTTCCAAGACCTTTAATAAAGACTCTCGGTTCAATAATTTTGTGAACTACAGCTCGGCACCTGATCAGAGCGCAAGATTTGGTCAAAGTTTACTACGGGAGCTTACAGATGAAAACACCTATTGGGGCTCAAATATTACTACTGAGTTAAAAAAGAGTTTTAACGAAGTGCATGACTTCAGCTTGTTACTGGGCTATAACGTGGAAAGCAATCGTGCGGCAAACTTAAACGCACAGCGAGATGGCTTATTAGTTGAGACCAAGCCAGATTTTAACTTAATGGATGGCCTTAATTATACCATAAGTGGTGGAGGCAGTGAATGGAAATATATGGGAGCTTTTTACCGACTCAATTACCGCTTTAATGAGAAATACCTGTTGGAATTCAATGGTCGGTATGATGGTTCTTCCAAATTCCCTAGTGATCAACGATTTGGTTTTTTCCCCTCTGTTTCTGCAGGTTGGAATCTTTCTGAAGAAAGTTTTATGAGTACTACTAAAAGTTGGTTGGATAACCTTAAAATCCGCTCTTCCTATGGCACACTAGGCAATGGGAATGTGGCGCCTTACAGGTACATGGAAACCATGACTGTTGCCAAAACAAGTGTGATTTTGGATGGCATTCAAAAGGGGTATACTTATTTACCTGGAGCGATTCCTTCTGGGCTTACCTGGGAAAAGGCCACCACCTTAGATATTGGATTGGACGCTTCTATGTACAGTGGAAAATTCACCTTAAGTTTTGATTGGTACAATCGATTGACTACCGATATGTTCACCTATGGTGAGCCCTTGCCAAATGTGTTTGGGGCAACAGTTCCATATGGGAATTTTGCGGACTTGTCTACCAAAGGTTGGGAATACACCATGGCTTGGAGAGATGAATTTTCCTTGGCCTCCAAACCTTTCAGTTATAGTGTTTCTGGTTCAGTATGGGACAGTAAAGCAAAAATCACAAAGTTTAATAATCCCAATAAACTTATCTCAAGCACCTATTATGAGGGTTCCAGTATTGGCGAAATCTGGGGATATGAAACCATGGGATTGTTCACCTCAGCAGAAGATGTTGCCAGCCATGCTGATCAGAGTTACATCATTAACTCTAATAACAGGCAATGGCTTCCAGGGGATTTAAAGTTTGCTGACCTGAACAATGATGGAGTTATAAACCGAGGTACTAACTCAGTAGATGATCCGGGAGACCGAAGAATTATTGGAAACAATGCGCCAAGATACCAATTTGGTTTCACGCTTTCTGGCGATTGGAATGGGTTTGGTCTTTCCGCATTCTTCCAGGGTATAGGCAAGCGGGATTGGTATTTTGCTCCTGAGGCGGATCTTTTCTATGGCCCTTATAACCGTCCTTATGGTTTCCAGCCTGAAATCATGATGAATGACATCTGGTCTGAAGAAAACCCTGAAGCTTATTTCCCAAGATTCAGAGGCTATACCGCATTGAGTACTACCAGGTCACTTGGTGCACCTCAAACAAGGTTTTTACAAGATGCGAGTTATTTAAGATTGAAAAACGTGACCCTCGATTATACTATTCCAGCACAGCTTATTAGTAAGGTGGGGCTGAAAAAAGCGATGGTCTACGTAAGTGGCCAGAATATTCTGACATTTTCAGGACTCTACAAACATACGGACAATTTTGATCCGGAAATTATCGAATCTCCAACTGGAGGCATGACCAATAGCCATGGACAGGGAGATGCCTATCCTATGCTAAAAACCTATACCCTCGGTTTGAACCTTTCATTTTAATTATTGACGCTATTTGATTATGAAAAAATCATTGCTATTACTATCAATGGCCATCTTTTCCATCTTGTCTCTCAGTTCCTGTGAAGACTTTTTGGAAACCGAGCCAGTGGATAAATTGGTGCCGAATACCTTTTTCCAATCCGAAAAAGACCTGGAGTTATATATCACTTCCTTCTATCAACGGATGCTTCCAAGTGGGTTGGCAGTAGTTCAAAGTGACGAAATGGGTGATTTTACTTCTAAAAATCAATCTCCTACTTTCATTTCAGGAACGTATTCTTCCGTAGATGAAGGTTCATGGAACTGGACAAATTTAAGAAATATCAACTATTTTCTTGAAAACTTTGACAATGAAGTCATTCCGCAGGAAGCCAGAGACCATTACGAAGGCATTGCAAGATTCTTTCGAGCCTGGTTCTATTTTGAAAAAGTGAAACAGTATGGAGATGTGCCTTGGTATACCAAAACGCTTGATACTTCTGATCAGGAAGAACTCTACAAACCCAGAGATTCTCGTGAATTGGTGATGAACAATGTATTGGAAGATTTAAATTTTGCAGTAGAGCATATTAGGGACACCAAGGACAATACCTCCTCAATGGTTACCCGACAAGTTGCTTTGGCTTTCAAATCAAGGGTCACTCTTTTTGAAGGAACGTTCAGAAAATACCATTCTGAAGCTGGACTAGCTGCTACCGCAAATGTATTTTTGACGGAAGCTGCAGATGCAGCAAAAAAAGTAATGGATGCCGGCATGTATTCGCTGTATAATAATGGAACTCCTGCTACAGATTATAGGGTGCTTTTTACCAGCGAAAATCCAGTCAACACAGAAACAATGTTTGCTGTGGTTTACAACAATGCCTTGCGAAGGTGGCACAATATCACATGGAAGTTTAATAGCGCTACCTATGGCGCACGCTGGGGCTTGAACAAGCAATTTGTCAATACCTACCTGATGACTGATGGAAGTCGCTTTACAGACAAGCAAGGGTATGATGAATTCTTATTTGTTGAGGAAATGAAAGATAGAGATGCCCGACTTGGACAAACTGTCCGTTCCCTTGGCTATACCAGAAGTGATGGGAGTGCAGCCCCACCAAATTTCGGTTATACTTTCACTGGTTATCATATATTGAAACATAGTCTTGACGACAAAAGACTAGACGGAATTTCAGAAGCCTACAATTCTATTCCGCTGATCCGATACGCAGAAGTTCTCTTGAATTATGCAGAGTCAAAAGCCGAACTAGGAGAATTTGATGAAAACATTTGGTATCAAACCGTTGGTACGCTTCGGGAAAGAGCTGGCGTTAATCCAGTGGTACCGGCTACTGCAGATAGTTATCTCCAAAACACCTACTTCCCTAATATTTCAGACAAGTTTTTACTTGAAATTAGAAGGGAAAGGGGCATAGAGCTTTGTTACGAAGGGTTTAGGTATGATGATCTTCTTCGTTGGAAAAAAGGTGAATTAATGGAAATGCAATGGAAAGGAATCTACGTTCCCGGATTAGATATGCCAATGGATTTGGATGGCAATGGAACACCTGATGTTTCTTTCGTGCAGACGGTTCCTGAGACAAAAGTCCCTGGCGTGATCTATTATATTATTGATGGAACTGCTTCTCAACTTTCTGAAGGTACTAAAGGTCACCTGATCTGGAGAGATGATGAAGAAAGAGAATTTTCTGAAAAGAAATACCTTCATCCCATTTCCAATTCAGACATTCTGTTGAATCCAAACCTTGAACAAAACCCAGGCTGGGATTGATTTATTGCTAATTATGCAACAGAAATTTAAAATTTTACTGCTGGTGGCCATGGTCATCAGCAGTATTTCTTTCGCTCAAAACAGTAAAATAACTGTTCCTGATATTCCTGGGTTTTATACGCTCAAAGGTGATTTCCATATGCATACCGTTTTTTCTGATGGACATGTATGGCCTACCTTTCGGGTCAAAGAGGCACTAAGGGATGACCTGGATGTGATTTCGCTTATCGAGCACATAGATTACGAAGGCTTTCCCGATCTAATTGATAAAGATTACAATCAATCCTATGAAATTGCATCAAAAGCGGCAGCCAATAAGGGATTGATCATCATCAGAGGGGTAGAAATTTCCCCACGGGTAGCCCCCTACCATCATAATGCATTATTTCTGGAGGATGCCAATATTTTACCCACCGCTTATATGAAAAGTGGAAAAGCTGAATTTGTGATGAAGGACAGCATTACGCATGATCAGTTGATGGGGCCATTTCTTGCTGCCAAAAAACAGAATGCCTTTGTGGTATATAATCACCCAAGCTGGAGCTGGTGGGACAAGAAGGACACCGTATTGTTTACTGCTTTTCATCAGGAATTATTGGACAGAGATATTTTGGCCGGTGTGGAAGTGGTCAATTCCGGAAATTACAATGTGATAGCCCATAAGATGGCCATGGAACATGATTTGGCCATGCTTTGTAATACGGATGAGCATTATGACAATCACCCGAGGTACAAAGATTCTCACCGACCCATGACCTTGGTTTTTGCAAAAGAAAAATCAGGAGCAGGGGTCGAAGAAGCATTGTTTGCGAAGCGAACAGCTTTGTATTTTGGTGACTATGTTGTCGCAAGAAAATCCGAAGCCGAAGCTTTATTCAAGGCTTCCTTAGAGGTATATGTAGAGCGAAAATTACGGAAAGCAGAACCACTGATGGTTGTTAACTTCGTTAATAATAGTGATATTCCTTTTCAGACTACAATTACAGCTGAATACGATATAGAAGGGTATCCTTTAGGACAAGTAAAAATTAGCCCCCATGATACCACAAAAGTAATCTTGAAAGCGGTATGGAAATATCCTGAGGAAACACGCATTAAGGCAACTGTTGAAAACGTACTGGTTTCACCTGATGCAGGTCTAACTACTGAATTTATACTTTCTACCGAAGGGAAAAAGTAAATTATTTAGCCCCATGAATTATAAAATTTTATTATTCGCCTTTTGCTTGCTCCTGGTAAAGGAGCAAGCTTTGCATGCACAATCTCTCAAAGTAATTTCCTATAATATTCACCATGGGGCAGACAAAAAGGAAGTCAATACGCTTGAGGAAATGGGGGCATACATCAAGCGCAGCCGGGCAGATTTGGTCGGTTTACAGGAAGTGGACAGTATGTGCAACCGTTCAGGCAATGTAGATCAAATGAAAGTTTTGGCCGAGATTACGGGTATGTATTATGTTTTCCTAAGACATTTTGCCTATGACGGTGGTGCTTATGGCCTGGGAATCCTGTCCAAATATCCCATAGACAGCCAACAAAATGGAAAGATCACTTCCATGAAAAATGGTGAAAAAAAGTCTTTAGGGTTGTTGGGTGCAAGAATCTCCTTACCAAATGGACAGCAGCTTGATTTTGCTACGGTTCATTACGCCTTGGACCAAGCTACAAGAATGATTCAGGCTGCTGAGGCTTTGGAGTTTTTTAAGAAAGATGTGCCTGCGATCCTTACTGGAGATTTCAATGCCTTACCAGGCACGGACGAAATGAACTTGCTTTCTCAACAGTTTAAAATGGCAGATGAAAATCTGATAAATACTTTCCCCACCATACATCCGGTCAAAAAAATTGATTTTATCTGGACGAGTAAGGAAAACCTGAAAAAGGTAAAAAAGGTCCATATTCCTAGCATCCATTGGTCAGATCATCTGCCCCTTGAAGCCCATTTGGTACTGAATTTTAACTGATCATTAATTATAAACCTGAACTTGATTTTAAATCGAATTAAAACCGACCAAATAGTCACTTCGACCTCTTAGGAGAAGTTGAGTCAAGAAAGGTTTCGGCAGTACCTCTTCGCAGGGAAAATTCCCTTGGTTTTCTCTTCTCAATGTCCTTCCTAAACCTATGGTTGACAATTAAATATGAAATTTGATCGAACTCAACTTATAAACTTTCTACCACCAATTTTATGAATAAATCACCTTACCTTTTACTTTTAGTCTTCACCCTTCTTTTTACTTCTTGCACCAATGCCCAGGAGCCTTCCGACATTGGTGATTCCGAAGACCAACCTGAACAGGTTGATGGGCTTGAGCTAAAAGTACTCAGCTACAATGTTCATCATTGCAATCCTGCAAGTAAACCAGGTTTAATAGATGTGGATGGGATTGCCAAGGTAATAATTGATTCAAAGGCGGATATAGTGGGATTGCAGGAAATTGACGTTAACAATGAAAGATCTGGAAAACACCTGGATCAGGCTAAAGAGTTGGCAAGGCTCACGGGAATGGAATTTTACTTTTCCAAAGGTATCGACTATAAAGGGGGCGCTTTTGGAACGGCCATTTTATCGAAATATCCAATATCACAAATGGAAACCCTTTACCTTCCCGAGGAAACAGGTACAGAGAGACGGACACTTTCCATTGTTACAGTTGAACTCCCCGGAGGGGAAAAAATCAGGTTTGGCAATACGCATTTGGATTATACAAGTGACGCCAATGCACTGGCTCAGGCAAAGGCCATCACAAGTTACTTTCAAAATGAAGCGTTACCTGTAGTATTGGTGGGAGATTTTAATGTGGAGGCAAACAGCCAGACCATGGCTCATCTGGACAAAACCTATGAACGAACATGTGCCCAGGCTTGCCCAAATACCTTTCCTGTGATCAAGCCCAGTAAAGCCATTGATTTTATTTTGTTTTCCTCTGGTTTAGGAATCCAGACATTGTTTCATGAAGTGATTCAAGAACATTACGCATCTGATCACTTGCCGGTATTGGCAAAACTAAGGTTAAAGCAGTAAGCAATAATATTTACGGATCTTAATAATTGATCATTTTGGCTTTTTAAATTGTAGGTTTAGAAGTTTCAGGATATCTATTTTTTTAGATAACTTGAGAAAAATTTATCACGAAGGTTCAAATCATTGTGACTGTGACACATTTAAGTGGCATATTACTTACAAGCAATTTCATTTAATTCCAAAATATCATGAAAAACACCAATATGTTATTTTCAGCGCTAGCCATTATAATGCTGAATACTGGGTTTTCCTTTGCTGGAAAAGGAGACTTTTACCAGATAAAAATTTATCACTTCTCCTCAAGCGATCAGGAAAGTGTTATTGACGAATACCTTGAAAAAGCCTACCTTCCTGCCATGCATAGAGCAGGGATTGAGCATATTGGGGTATTCAAACCTGTTGCTTCAACTGAGGGAAATAAGCTCAGTGAAAAGTTAATTTATGTGCTGATACCCTTTAGTTCACAGAAGGAGTTTTCTAAAATAGATTCCAAGCTTGCCAAGGACCAACAATTTCAATCAGCAGGTGCCGAATATCTAAATGCACCCTATACCAATCCGCCATACGATAGAATCGAATCAATTTTATTGAATGCCTTCGAGAAAAATCCAAAATATGGTGTTCCTGATTTGAGTGGGCCAAATAAAGACAGGATTTATGAATTGCGTAGCTATGAAGGCCATACGGAGAAGATATCAGAAAACAAGATCAAGATGTTCAATGATGGTGACGAAGTAGGGCTTTTTAAAAGATTAGGGTTTAATGCTGTTTTCTATGGTGAGGTTATTTCGGGTCCAACAATGCCAAACCTGATGTACATGACGACTTTTGAAAATAAAGCCGACCGTGATGCCCATTGGGATAAATTTCGTTCAGATCCTTATTGGAAAGAGTTGTCTTCCCTTTCACAATACCAGAACAATGTCTCAAAAAATGTAACCACTTTCTTATACCCTACCGATTATTCGGACATTTGATAAAGTAGATTTATGACTGGAAAATTTATTTTCCAGTCATAAATTTTAACTAATTTTCCCCAGACGGGACGAATGTATTTTTGGTAGGTATCGTCTTGTTCCCAGATAAAATAGAATCGGATTTTTCTGGCTACTTTTTCCATCTTGTCTGCATGGTCTTCTTCAATTGTTTTCAATGCCCTTGCCATGGTATTGGTACCCCCCCAGGCCTGAATCCAAATTGGCCGATCATCTGATTCATCCAGCAGCACTTTAACGATGTGTTGAGATCCTGCTGTTATTTTATCCATTTCCCCTTCGGTTTCTACATTACCGAGAAAAGTGCGTTCTCTGAGGTAAGCTGCGGAGGGATACGCATTGTCGTGTTTGAGGAGGTTGGGTTGTACCTTTGCATAAGCTTCCAGGTAAGGAACCGCCCAGTCGTCTCCTGCCCATTTGTGTCCGTGCCAATGGTACTGAGAGCTTGAGGTAATGATGCCCTCAATGTCCCATTCATTGGCATAAAGCAGGAATCTAACCAGGGAGCATTCATCATCTATTTCTCCATCACTGGTGACGATGACCCTTGGCTTAAATGGTTTTTTCTGGGCATAAGTCGCCCCACAGAAGTAATTTATGAGGAGTAAGAATAATAATGGGAATGAAAAATGTTTGAATGGTTTCATAGGTTTAATGTTAAACCCGGATTATGTAATAGGATTTGTGATGAGTGTTGCAATCGCAAGAAAATGAGGCTGTTTGGAGATTTTAGCATAGCACCGCTATGGTGAAATTGAAAACAGCAACGAAGTGGCTGATTTTACAGCCATTTCCGCATGTAATAGAATGTCTATTGCATATTTCGGGTTAAATAGGTTAGGCAAATTTCGAGCTGTTTAAGCTATCAAAAAGTGTTGCCTAAAACAAGCACTTAAACCAAATAAATTATTTAAGAAAGCCTCTTCTATTAGAATGAGTAGGATTGGTCCAAAAGTAAAATCTTCCCCTGACCAAATGATCAAGTGAAGATTCTTATAAAATCATATTGAAGTTTTAGCCTAAAAGGAGCTAACAGAGCAAGAGGAAAAATTAATTGTTCCCAGCTGCGGCGTTTGTTATATTTTGAAGGGCATTGCTGATTTGACCGATTTCCGTATCACTTCCTGTTATCTGATGACGCATTTTTAAAAATTCAGGATCATTGTATGAAAGATGAACCTCTCCATTAGCGTCTTCCCACACAAGAATTTTTTGGGGTAAATCTAAACCTATTGTTTGAGATTCCTGCATTAATGGCGTACCTAAATTGGGATTGCCGAAAATTATGATTTTTGTAGGCCTTAATTCAAGTCCTTTGTTTTGGGCATTTGCCTGGTGGTCCAATTCCGCCAAAATGGAGAGGTTTTCGTTTTCCGAAACAATGGTTTTTAAACTTTGATAGGTTGTTTCAAAATCCTTCGAGCTCGTTACTGTTTCTATTCCCTCATTCGCTGTGACAGATTGAGAAACACTACTGCTTAGGTCATTTTGTATTGCTCCACCTACTAGGTTTTCCAGTGCGGCGGAAATTTGAGTGAGGCTCGCTTCTCCTCCTAAGGCATGACGCGATGCCAAATATTCTGTGCTATTGTAGAGGGCAAAAACGGAATCTTTCATTGTGTAAAAAAGCACTTTTTGAGGGAGGTCTAATCCCGCAAGCTGATTTTTCTGCATCAAAGGGGTGCCAAGATTAGGGTTTCCGAAAAAGATAATCTTGGTTGGCTCTAGCGCTTTACCCACAGATGTAGCGTTTTGTGCATGATCTACTTCTGCCACGATTCCGATTTGATCATTGTTATTCAGTGCCGTTTTCAATGCGGAGTAAGTCTCATCCATGGAGACTTTACTTATCCCATATTTTGTGCCGGTAACTTTAGGGTTAATGTCATTATCTGGCTCATTGTCGGAAGTAACATCACAGGCAGCCAATATGAGCACACAACTGAAAATGGAGATTAGTTTAAACATTTCAAATTTCTTTAAATAAATACTTAAGATTATATTTTTTGAGTTGCCAATTGTAGTTCAATAATTGTTCCAATATTTTATTTCACTTTTCTGATAAATTAAAGCATTTGTATAGTTAGTAATATAACGTTAGTTGCTGCAAAGCAATGAGGAATCAACCTATTAAAGTTTTAATTGAACTAATTTCCGTTTGGTTTTGTCAGCATTGTTGCGAAAAAAAGCAACAATGCTAACAAAATTTTTTGCTGAATATTTCTGGCCCAAAGGTTTTGACTTGTGGACAGTATCGAAGCCTGAAAGGTATTTTAATTCCTGTTTTTCAAGAAGGCTATCAAGTCTTCTGGATTTGCCCTGTTTCTGTAATCGGCATCCAAAAATGCATAGGCTATAATTCCGTCCTGACCAATAATATAGGTGGCAGCAAGAGGGAGCTCATTTTCTTCATTGCCGTTGTAAGCATTGAGGTTGAACTTTTGGTCATATATTTTCGCTACTCCGTCAATGAGATGAAAAACAATACCATATTCTTTACCCACTTTGTTGTCAATGTCACTTAAAACTTCAAAAGCTAAATTGTGTTTTTCTGAAGTACTTAGTGATTTGTCAGGGAGTTCTGGAGTTAGCGCTAAAAGTTGAGCACCAAGTGCCTTGAACTCGGGCAAAGCCTCCTGTAAATGATGCAGGGTAAGGTTGCAATAAGGACACCAACCTCCGCGGTACCAAGTGAGAACTACTGGGCCATGTTTTAATTGATCGGAAAGTTTTACCATCTCTCCCTTTGCATTGCTCAAGGCAAAATCAGGAGCCACGTCCCCTACCTGCTGGGCTTTTTCAACAATACCACTTTGGACAACTTCATCTATGCCTTTTTTATAGATGATCTTAGTATCATCAGGAGCAGTTTCATTGAACTTGTCTTTTTGCTGTTGCAATTCTACTTTTAGTGTTATGTTTGGTTGTTCGATCATAATATCTTTAGCTTTTGATTCCCTTTATATTGTATTTATCTGCCAAAAACGATGCCAAGGCTATTTCGTTAATTTTTTAAAAACTCTCTTAACCCATAGCTGGCCAAAACACCTTCGCCAGTAGCAGCGGCTACCTGAGCAATGGCGCCATCACGGTTGTCTCCAGCAGCAAAAATCCCTTTGACCGAAGTTTTTGCCAGACCTGTGGTCGTAATAAATCCGCGTTCATTCATGTCCACCAAACCTTTAAAACTTGCATTATTGGGTTTCAGGCCAACAAAGATGAAAACACCATCTGCTGTAATCACCTCTTCTTTCCCAGTTATCAAATCCCTGACCCGCAGTCCTGCAAATTTCCCATCGGGATCAATGTCCAGCGCTAAAGCCTCCTTATTGTAATGGGTTTCTATATTGTCTAGCTCAGGCAGTTTATCGATATAAGTCTGGGATGCCTTAAAGGTGGCACCTCGGTTAATGATTTTTACTTTCTTTGTGAATCCGGAAAGAAAGATGCCTTCTTCCAAGGCTGAGTTGCCACCACCTACGACAATTACTTCGCGATCTCTGTAAAAGGCACCATCACAGGTAGGGCAGAAGTGCACGCTGGCACCTAATAATTCACTTTCGCCTGGTATGTTCAGCTTCTCATAAGTAGAGCCTGTAGAAAGAACTACGGAGCGCCCTAAAAAGAGATTCGTTTTGGTTCTCACGTTGAAAAGGTTGTTGACCTTCTCTATGCTTACTACTTCTTCACCTGTCTTTATGGTTGCACCATACACACGCGCTTGTTCCTCCATTTTGTCCATAAGCGCCGGACCTGATATGGAAGTAAAGCCTGGGTAGTTTTCAATTTTCTCGGTTAAAAAGGCATTTCCACCGACTGTTTTCTTCTCTAAAATTAAAGTACTGAATCGGTCTCTTTGCGCATAAATGGAAGTGGTCAAGCCCGCGGCACCAGCACCGATGATAATACTATCAAATACCTTGGTGATTTTCTCCTCGTCAAGTTTGAGAGCAATCCTCAACGCTTCGTTTTCAGGCTCTACCAAGATGTCCTCATTAATGAGAATGGTAGGGATTTTCCTTTTCCCATTGTTGATTTTTTCAATGATGGGAATGGCCCATTCGTTTTCATCAATATTGATGTATTGAAAATTTATTTTATTGTCTACCATAAAGGATTTTGACTTGATACAATCCGGACACCAATCTGCACCGTAAAGTATGACCCTGCCCTGTTCATTTATCCCTAAAATACTGGAAAGAGCAGGGTTATCGGGATTGGTATAACTTTTACCATTGATTATCAAGGTCGGAATGATACGTTTGCCCTTGTTGATTGCCTCAACCTTTTTTGTAGCCGCTTCATCGAGATCCACATCGATGAAAGTGTAATCTACATTGTTTTCTATTAGGAAAGCTTTTGCTCTCCGGCAATCAGGACACCAATCGGCACCATAAAGTGTTATCTCGTTCATCTTTGTGTCTTTTAAAATTTAGTTTCAACTTTAGCCTTTGAATAATTTCCCCAAACCATTAATGATATGGCAAGGTATGGGATGTCTTTGATCAGAAAGAAATCAGTAACTGGAAAGCCATCAACTAATTTCCAAATTCCAGGAGTGGTGATAAGGAAACTAAGTGTGGTAATAAAAATCACTGCGGAACCTATTCCGGCTATTTTCCCTAATTGTGGCCTGTATAATGTACCAATTAGTAACGCCCCTATGACTACTTCAGAAAAACCTATAAGGTTTGAAACCGTCTGTAGGGAAAAGATACTGTAAAGCCAATTCATCGCGAAATGATTTTCGACCAATGGCTTTATTAATGCGGCCTCTGTAGGAGTAAACTTAAACAATCCTATCCATATTAGTATGAGGGCTGTGCCGAATACTCCTATATTATAACCGAGTGTTGAAATCTTGATTTGCATAACCTGGGTTTAAAAGTAGGTTTTGCAACAATATTCAAAATAAATACTTATTGCAAAACCCTAGTTAATATTATAATTCTGGAGCCAATGGGAAATCGATTTCAAAACCTGTAAGGTTATGAAGGTAGTTGCTCATGATTTTGTCACCAATAAGTATGACCACATCAATCAAATTCGCTTCACTGTATCCAGCCGCAAAAAATGATGCTTTGACTTTTTCGTCGACCTTACCTTGGTTACTTACCGTCGCGGACGTAAATTTAGCCAAGGCATCAAGCTTTTCATCAAAACTGGCTGAACCACCTCGAATTTCAATAATTTGCTCGTTGGTAAATCCATTCATTTTACCTAGTGCAGTATGGGCTGACTGGCAGTATCTGCAACCATTGATTTGACTCGTAACAAGGTTAACCACTTCTTTCTCTTTGGCTTTTAGTGTAGTTTTTCTACTTTGAAGGGCAAGGTAATCCGCTAATGCCGTTTCATTTTTTGCATAAAAAGCGTAAAGATTTGGGACAAAGCCAATTTGTTTTTCCAGTTGATCAAAAATAGCCTGGTTGTTTTCAGATACTTCAGATTTTGTTGGTACGTTAAATGCTGATGCTGTAGTTGTCATAATAAAATGTTTTTAAGTTTTGTTTGTTGATTAATAACAATACAAAGATTCAGCATTTACAGCCCTAATGGTTAGGTCAAATTGCCTTGCTACTTGGCAATTTTTCCCATTTTGAAAAAATCCCGGTATTACGCCCTATTTAAATGCTTTAATAATAATCATCCGTCTTAGGCATATTACTTAATGTTGCCTCTAAATTATTTAAGTGACCTATAATGAAGAGGTTTGTTTTAATCCACTCAGGAAGAAGAATGGCTTATTTTTTCACAAAAAAAAGCTAACCCATTAGATGGATTAGCTTTCAACAACGCTATTTAAGGGCGTTTTATATTATAGGATTTCCTCCTCTTTCAACATGAGAAGGTCTGTCACCTCTACGGTCTTTTTCTAGAAAACCGCTACCGGAACTTTTTTCTTTAATTCTTTCTGCGCTTACATCCAAAGTATCCTGATGGTTGAAAATGGTCCGATTTTCAAAGTCATATCGTCCATTTAGACTACGGTCCTCTGCGCTGTAATAGGTACGCATGGTATGAAGAAATTCCCCTTGAGGACCAGTGGGCCAGTTGTCTTCGTCAAAACCTGGAGCGTTTTCTAGCGTTTCTTTGGTTTCTCTCACAAATATGGCATCATCATAAGAAGGGTTAAAGCCAAAAGATTCAAAAGGCAGCGCAAGAAGTTTTGAACCAAGGTTTAGAAAACCTTCGTCTACTTTAAGCACTACATATTCTACCTGAGCCGTTGTTTTGTTTAGAACAATGTCTTTGACTGCGCCTACAGACTCATCTCTCGCCGTTTTTACTTTACGTGAAATTAATTCCGTTCCTCTTAACTGAAAATTATTTTTATTATCCATTTTAATAGTTGGTTAAATGAGAAAATCATTTACCCTTAATTTCTCAAGATTTGTGCCAAACTTGGTTTAATCTTAAAATGCTAAATTTTCTATGTAAAATTGTTTTATTAAAGCTTAGAATGGCTAAATAAATATTTAATCAGTTAAATATTTATTTTATTCAGGCATGGTCTTTTTTTAAAGATAGGTCTTTGTAATCTTATAAATAGGTTAGTGAAACTTGGTTTTGCAAATGTTTAATAAATTTGGTGGCGGCCAATGCCTTGTTATAAGATGGATACCCGAATTTCGCTAAAGCTGCAAATTGTTCAGTTTGGCACACACTTCGAATTGCAATATTATCACCAAAACTTTAGAAGGGAAATGCGGCTACCTTAGTATCTACCGGTTATGCTACTCAGAGGTTTTAGTGTTTTTCGCTTCTAGGAGTTTCACTTGCTTTTCCATCAATTCTGTCATTCTGCTTAGTAATTCAATGTTTTTAGGAGTGGTTACGGTGTTGTTTTTAGGATCTTCAGCTTTTTTCTGAAGGGAGTTCATCAGTTTTACAATAAAAAACACCGTAAGGCCAATAATCATAAAATCCACACTCGCCTCAAGTAATTTTCCGTAACCAATTGCAATTTCTTCTGGGTGGGCGACCCCATCTAAGATCACTTCTTCCCTCAAGACTATTTTTTTATTTTCCCAATTGATTCCATTGGTCAAAAAAGATAGAGGCGGTAAGAAAATTTCTTTTACCAATACATCTACTACTTTGTTGAAAGCCGCGCCTATAATCACACCTATTGCGATGTCGATCATATTTCCCTTCACAGCAAATTCCTTGAACTCTTGTATCAATTTGATTTTCATAACCGTTACCTAAAAATATTTGAAGGATTGTAAACAATTGGAATGCCAAATTGAAAGCAGGTGGTGGATAAACCTGTTATAGCACATCCATTAATTTTTTTGACTGAATAGGGCAATGACTTAAAAAATGCCAAAGATGTATTTTTAGTGCAAATGAAGCGCTATTTGATATACAAAATTAAACAAAAGTAAATTTGGATCGGATCCTGATTTTCTCAGGTTTCAACAATCCACATCCACTATAGTTGAGCAATCAAATACGCTAATTTGAATGATTACGCAGGTCTATTGCATATTTCAGGTGTAATTTTCTACAGCCTTCAATATCTTATTTCCCACATCCAAGCTCGCTTGCTTTTGATGGAAGATTGGATAAACTCTCGGGCTAAGTCCTGATATTTAGTGCCCGATACTTCTCTCCCTCTCATTTTTCTTGGCAGGGTGATGATTTCTTCCGGTTCTCCAAAAGTGATTTTCTCGGCTTCCACGATAAGCATGCCGTCGTTGATATCATAAGCCAAAATCAAACCTGGAAGCCCGAATTGCTCCTCCGGACCCGTTGGGACGGGAATATCTGAGGCGAACCAAGCAGTGATCTTTTGGCCTTTAATGCTGTCTTCAGACACCGCTTTCATACACATGTGTCCGAGAATGTCCCTTATTTCGTTCATTACCCTCCATTTTGGAGTGTTTAGACTATCACGAACGATATAAGTTTTACCCATTTGGTCCATGTATTTCAGATAGGTCTGGTCTTCTAAATTGTTTTCTATGAGATAGTCATTTACTTGCCAAGAGTAGCTTTGGACTTGATAGGGTTCTCCGAAAGTATAGATACTTTTTTCTGGCCAAAACTGAAGTTTCATCCGAGTGCTGTAGCCATCAGGATTACTCCAGGAGAGTAAGATTCTATCCTTTTCCTGCTCAGTAATGTGAGGGAGGTTGGAATAGATTTTATCATAGAATATGCGGTATCGGTACTCTACCTCACCCACCATATTTTGGGCCCTCAGTCCTGTAGAAATCAATAATAAGATAAGGATCTTTAAGTATTTTAATTTCATTTTTTTTAAATTTAAGAATTGGCTGAATCAGTATTTGTGAAAAGAATTGGCAAAATATACCAAAGTTGAATCAAGCTATTTAACTGCATTTACCATGGTAAACTAGAAAGAGTCCGCTTTTTTACCTATTAGCTAGGTGGTTTAAACTCTTAAAAATGCAGATTTTATGAGATCCCGACGACTATTAATCATGCCGAAACGGTTAACGGGGGAAAGGTCCATTTATTAGACTTGCCTCCGGTGACTTTATAACTTCCACATCTTAGAACGTCCTAACCTACCTACGACTTTTCACCTCTACCCCACGCATATTATAGGTTACCCCAAGAAGAAAATACCTTGATAGCGTTTCAATCCTTCCATTGGAAACGTAATTTTGGCCTGCATACTGGCTGATGGTTTGATTTTCCTTGAAGATGTCGTATGCGGATAGCCTGACTTCCCATTTTTTAGCCTTTCCAAGTAGTTTATAGACGAATGCATTGAGGATAGGTATTTTCTGGTCAAATCCAAAACTTTCGTTTTTATATCGGTTGTAGTTGAATTTCACATCTAAGTAAAAATCTTTGGGGAATTTAATGTTCATATTACCATAAGCACTCCAATTTATTATGTCCTGATTTTGGGAGGGATTTTGTTCGTATTTGGTTTTGCTGAGTCGGAAAGATGACCCAGTATATAGGCTGAACCATTCTAAAGGTGTCAGATTAAAATTTATTCCAAAGTTATTGCTAAAAGTTTGGGTCTCAGTCTCCACTGAGTTGATGAGGGAGAGGCTTTTAGAATAAGAGGGATTTGCAGATAAGTATGCAGAAGCCTTGGTCTTTACGATGGGAAAACCAAAACCTAAATATGGATTATACCGCTGCCCCCCTGAAACATTTCCTGCCTTGTAGGTAGTGACAAAAGTTTCTGGGTCTATGGTCTGATTTTGAACTACTTGATTTTGATAGAATGTTGAATTGAATGAAAACCGTAAATTTATAAAGGTGGCTGGATCATACATGCTATATCCTGTATTGAAAGAATGGGATACTTCAGGCTCTAAATCAGGATTTCCTTCTCGTATATACAATGGGTTAGATATGTCCTTGTAAGGCTGTAGGTCGGTGATATTCGGGGGATTGACGCCCATGGCATAGCTTGCGTTGATACGCTTGTTCCCTTTCATTGTTTTTGAGTAATTTACATTAGGGGTGAAATTGAGGTAGTTTTTGTTCACTCGGCCTAATATTTCACTATTTTTTACGACTGAAAATTGTCCATTTAATCGATAATTTGAGGCGGCTAAACCTAGGCTTAAGTTAGAGCCTTTGTTGGCATATCGGATGCTAGAACCAAATCTGTTGTAGGTAATCGTATTTTCAAAAAATCGACTGAGGTCAGGGTTTAGCTCTTGGGTGTCGCTTGATTCTACATCGTATACTTGTCGGTCTGTTTCGCTCTGTGACTGGCTGAAATTGTAAAAAGTCTCCCAGAAAAAAACTTTTTTGATTGGTTCGACAAAGAGTAAGCTAGACTTGATCAAGTTAGCGCCATTCATTGCTTGGTTCAATTGATCCAAGTTTCGGAAATAGGTATTTGGGTCTGTTGAGTTCATGAGATCTACGACAGATTTTTGTATGCCATTTTGATCTGCCTTACTATAAGTATCACTTATACTGGCAGCAAAGTTTCGTCCGTTTTTTTTGAACTTATGCCTATAAATTGCTGTACCCTGAAAGGCCCCTGACCATTTATCCGATTGGTTGTTCCTATCCATTTGACTTTGCTCCGTGCTACTGCGAATCAGCTCTTGATGACTGGCCAAGTAGGTAGTGAGTGAACTTAGCCTTCCTTTTGCGTTAATGGTGATGGTGTTGGCGCTGTCCAATTCGTTCTGAAAGCGAAGGTTTACCCTATGGTGACCTGCCATGTTATTTTGTGTGCTTTGGTCAACGGAAGTGAACGAAGTGTTGTCCTGCAAGAAATTTGTCCTGCTATTGATACTCTCTAGTGCTTGGTCACTGCGGCTATAGAAATAGTTGCTATTAAAATCTTTCTTATCCTTTAGGTAGTTATAATTAACGCCTATGGCTTGGTTGTTGGAGTAGCCAGAGTTGAGGTTATTGAAGGGAATTTCGAAGGATTCTTCATTGTCCCCACCTGAAAACGAATAATAATTCCCACCGCTTCCATTAAAACCAAAGTCCCCAGTGTCACCAAATTGGAAAGCACCGCTCCCTTTAAACTCCTGCAAATCATCCCAGCTCAGCCCAGATTGGTTGACATTATTGCCGTAGCCGATCACCGAAAATTGGTTTACTTTGTCAAATTTATTGAATGAGGCATTTGTAGACCATCTTCCATCTGTACCCAATGCTGCAGAAAGCTTACCAAAACCTCCTTTCCTGGCTTCATCCTTCAACTCAACGTTTAAGGTTTTTTCTTTCACTCCATCTTCCACGCCTGTTAGCTTTGACTGTTCTGACTTGTCATCGTATAGCTGAAGCTTGCTTACTGACTCTGCATTCAAGTTTTGTGTAGCCATTTTTGTGTTGCCTCCAAAAAAGCGCCTTCCATCCACTGTTACTTTTTGTACTTGTTCCCCTTGTGCCACTATATTTCCGTCCTTGTCTATTTGTATTCCGGGCAGCTTGCGAAGCAATTCTTCCAGGGTCGCTCCTGGTGGAACTTTGAATTTGCTCGCATCGTACTCTAGCGTGTCTCCTCGCATCATCAAGGGTGCTTTGGCGGCTTTCACTACCACCTCATAGAGTTCCTGTAAGATGGGCATCAACTGAATCTCATCGACCTCCAAGTCACCTGTTTCGGGTAGAACCAGTTCCTTTTGCACAGGCAGGTAACCCATATAGGTGGCTTTGATGAGTAGTGGTTGTTTATCTACGTTTTTGAATTGGTATTCTCCGTCTTTATTCGTTAGGGTGTACGCCACCAAGGCAGAGTCTTTCGGACTAAGTAGTAGAATGGAGGTGTAGTCGAGTGGCATATTCGTGGTATCTTTCACCACTCCCCGAATACTAAGTTTGGATTGGCCATAGGAGGCAAAATTGATGAAGGCCAGAAGAAGGCATGAAATGAGTAATTTCATTTTTTTTTAGTTTAATGTTTTTAATAATAATTTATTTGACTAAAAACTATCACAACATTTTTCACTATCAGTTCATTTATTACAAGGTGAATTGGTAGTGTCAGAAAACAGGCTCAGGATTGAATGCGATGCAAATGAATCCAGCTAAAAAAGTTGTAGTTGAACGAGTTTTATTTTTTACATCGCTTAATCGACTTTTTTAAATTTTAATCTTGAGCTTCAAATTCTAATAATATATGCCCCCTCACTTCTCTTCTTCGTATAGTTATCTTTTTAAACAAATCAAAACTTTCTTCTTTCAAGTAGTACCATTCAGTAAAAAATCAACAAATACTGAAATATTGCACTATACTATTGACTATCATACTACTACAAGTATAGTAATAATTCAACTAAAAACATAAAACTAATATGTTAAATAATGTTATTATTGTGAAGAGACATGGAAATAATACTTATTTGAAAGTAAACAACACCTATTATTAGGTGAATTTTCTTAAAATTGATTTCACTCAAGTGGAAAAGAGAATACCGGTTATTTTTAACCCTTACCAATCAGTGCAATTAATCCAAACTCATTTATGGGGAAGCCTACCTTTTCATCTCTCAGATTTATAATCCTTCAGTACGGTAGCTAGAGTCATACAAAAACACTACACATCAATCCTAAACTTTTTTGACAACCGCAGTACCAATGCTTCAGCCGAATCATTCAATGCGAAAATAAAGGCTTTTAGGACTCAGTTCAGAGGCGTTACCAACGTAGAATTCTTTCTATTTAGACTGTCAAAAATTTATGCTTGAAATAAATCCCCCAGATATTCAGCCTGATCCATTTTAAGCCCTATTCAGAAGAAATTGGGGGTTTTTAATAAAAAAAAGCCAGTTCGCAATGAACTGGCTTTGTCGGGGTGGCAGGATTCGAACCTACGACCTCCTCGTCCCAAACGAGGCGCGATACCGGGCTACGCTACACCCCGTTGACATATTGGGAAGACAAAAGTAAGTAAAAATTGAGAAAATCAAAAAGCATTGCACATTATTTTCAATATTTTTTCATTTTTTTATTTCTACTTAAGTGGTTTCAAAACACAGTATGGGCATTAATATTCCTTATTGTGTTACAACCGTAAGGGAATCAGTTAGTTTTGATGTTTTAGTAGGCTGGCAGTTTGACTAATTGACAACCGCTACCCAATGATTGATTTTTGAAGCCAATTTAAGTACCCAATAAATTATCTTATGCTAAATTCTAAACAGGAAAAAGATTTGTTTTGAAAATCTTAATGGCAATTGAAAGCAGAATGATTCCAAATATCCTACGTAAAATATCCAAGCCTGTCTTCCCTAATTTTTGCTCCAGGAAATGGGTGCTTTTCAAAACCGCATAGATTATACCGAGGTTTAAGACAATTCCTACCGCAATATTTGCCTGACTAAATTCAGCTTTAAGGGTTAGGATGGTGGTCAATGTACCTGCACCTGCGATTAAAGGGAAGGCAATGGGCACGATTGAAGTACTTGTAGAGCTTGCCTCGGGATCAGTTTTAAAGATTTCAATCCCCAATATCATCTCTGCCCCAATGACAAAGATGATCAAAGCCCCTGCGATCGCAAAGTCTTCCACATCTATACCAAACAGACTTAAAATAGATTTACCAACCAATAGAAAGCTCACCATCAAGACTCCGGCTACAATGGTAGCCTTGCCACTTTGGATATGGCCTACTTTCTTTCTGAGATTGATCACTATTGGTATTGAACCCAAAATATCAATCACAGAAAACAAAATCAGTGTAACAGATAATATCTCCTTAAAATCAAACACTACAATTTGGTTTTAATACGCTTTGAGAAAGGCAATCAGTTTGTCAAACTCCAAATCATTCAATGCGGGGAAATTGGCAATTCTAAAGCTGGTTGGTTTTAGTGGGCCATAGCCACTGCCCATTTGCATGCCATTGGCTTCAGCTTCAGCTTTAATGCGTTTAATAAAGTTTTCGGCTCCCCCTACTCCTAATACTGTTCTACTTCTGGTAGCAGGATTGCTAACCAAGAAATCCAAGGCTGAAGAATTTTCAACGATGCTTTCCAAAGCCTTCATCCGTGCCTCTGTTTTTTCATGCACCTCGCTAATATTTGGCATTTCTGCCAATACCCTATTAAGTAGAAAAATGCCGAGAACATTTGGGGTATAATGCGTTTGAAAGTTGGCGGCATTCTCCAACATGAAATTAAGACTGTTGTACCTTCCATTTTCGCCTTTTTCCTCGGCTCTTTTTATGGCTTTTGGGGAAAGGATCAAAACGCCCAGACCTGCAGGCAGGCCAAAACACTTCTGAACAGAAGCATACCAGATGTCAGCCAAGCTGAAATCAAGATTGATGCCCGCCATAGAGGAGGTGGTATCTATCGCCAACATTTTATCTGGATACTTTTTGCCTACTGCGGCTATGGTTTCATTGCTAACCTGAGTTGCATTGGCTGTTTCATTTTGTGTTATGCCTATGATATCAAAGTCAGCCCCAATTTCCAGCTCATCTACTGCCAAGGTTGTGTTTTTGTCCAGTACCAATGCCGCTGTGTTGGGATTGATGTGCTGGGCGAAGCCAAACCATTTTTTTCCAAATGAACCAGAATATATATGAAAGGAGGACTTTAAAACCAATGACTGAGTAATGATTTCCCAGTTTTCTGTAGCAGATGAAGTAAAGAGCAATTTGTAATCATCAGGAACGCCCAATTTTTCCTTGAATAACCTTTCGGTATCTTTATAGAGGTCCATGAAAACCGCACTGCGGTGATTGGCACTTAAAATTCCTAGTTGAAAGGCCTCCTGAAAATAGTCTGGCAGCTTGTCATGTACCTTAGATGGACCCGGAGCAAAAGTGAGTATAGCCATTATGCGTTTTCTTTGTTATTGTCAATGAAATAGTTCAATCCCAATTCGTAACCTTTCAATCCCAAGCCCGCAATCATTCCGACACATTCTTTAGAAATAATGCTCTTGTGGCGGAAAGTTTCTCTTTTGTAAATATTGGATATATGTACTTCCAGAACTGGACTGGTAATGCCGGCAATCGCATCAGAAAGGGCAACCGAAGTATGTGTATAGGCTCCAGCATTGATAAGGATGGCATCATGTTCAAAGCCTACTTCATGTAGCATGTTTACTAGCTCGCCTTCGACATTGCTTTGGTAATAAGACAATTCCAAGTCTGGGTATTTTTGAACAAGGGTTTCAAAATAATCTTCAAATGAGCGGCTGCCATAAATTTCTGGCTCGCGCTTGCCTAATAAATTCAAATTGGGCCCGTTAATGATTGTGATTTTCAATGTTTGAAGGTTTTAATTGGCTACTAAACAGGCGCAAAGTTAAGCATTCGGAAAACAACTTAAATGTATATTCATATGTTTTTAGAAAAACTATTATTTAATACCTGTATTAAGTTAATTTTACTTTGTGTTCTGGGAAAGAGAAATAAAGGCATTTGGTTACTACTTGAAAATTGAGCGTTCTCTAAGTGAAAATTCAATCTTAGCTTATAGACAAGATATTGAAAAGCTCGCCCGTTTCATGGATAAAAACTTTCCAGAAACCATGCCCATTAATGTGGAATTGTACCACCTTCGACAATTTTTAAAAGTGCTGGCTGAATTGTCCATTTCAGAATTTTCTCAAGCGAGAATAATTTCAGGGATAAAAGCTTTCTTTAAGTTCATGCTGTATGAAGATAAAATCACTGAAAATCCCGCCGCATTGCTCGAGGCACCTAAGCTGACTAGAACGTTACCTGATACCTTAAGTTATGTTGAAATAGAACAATTGTTTGATACGGTTCCTTTAGGTGAACCTGAAGGACATAGAAACCGAGCAATGATGGAATTGCTATATAGTAGCGGGCTTAGGGTTTCCGAATTGACAAACCTAAAATTAAGTCAATACTATGAAGACATTGGCTTTTTGAGGATTCTTGGAAAAGGAAACAAAGAACGCTTGGTGCCTATCGGAAAATCTGCTGCCAAATACCTCGCGATGTATTTAAAAGAAGTCAGGGCTCATCAGGTCATTGCGGCAGGACATGAAGATTATGCATTTCTGAATAGGAGAGGAAAAAAACTTTCCCGGGTAATGGTATTTTTAATCATTAAAAAAACAGTGGAAAAAGCAGGGATAAATAAAAAGGTAAGTCCCCATACTTTTAGACACAGTTTTGCCACCCACCTAGTGGAAGGTGGGGCAGATTTAAGAGCGGTACAAGAAATGCTTGGTCATGAAAGTATCACCACTACCGAGATTTATACCCATCTTGACCGGGATTACCTTAGACAAGTTTTAAATGAATTCCTTCCTGGAAAAGCTTAAGGTCAACTGCTCCACTAACTATTTGAAATTTCCAGACTTTAGTCGAAAGTTTCCCCCAATGCTACTTATAGCTGCTTTTGATCGCTCAGTTAAGATCTTATTGTGGAATTCACAATTACAGTTTGCGTTAGGCATGTTTTTTGAGCTGTGGACTTCTTGAAAAAAAATTACCATAACTTTCTTCAAAACAATGAAAACTACCTACTTTTTAGGACTTATAATTTGGTTGATGACTTTGCCTATGAACGTCAGCGGTCAGGAAAAGTTAAAGAAACTGATCGGAGAGAGAGAGCGTTTGCATGTGGAATGGCAAGAATCAGAATCCCAGAAGTCAGGGATTTTTGGCAACAGGACAAAAAAAGACATGACGGTAACCAACGAATGGATGGCTCGTATCTTGCAGAAAGACAATCAAATAATTGGTGAACTGAAACTGCGAAAAGACATAGAAACTTCTGCAATTGGGAATGAAAAGGAGGATTACAAATACATTGCCCAAAAGGCTGAAGAAGATATTGTAAAGCTCAAAAGAGCGCTTGATATTAGAGATGAGAAAATTCAAGAGGGGCTCAAGGAAAAACGTACTTATGAATGGACTACGCTTATTTTCTTCGTAAGTAGTATGATATTGGGTTTTATGTATTCCAAAAAGAGGAGGAATGGGGCAGTTTAAGAATTAGAAGTATTGCGGTTTTCTTTAATTTTTGTTTTATTATCCGCAGGGTTTTGATAATTTCATTTTTTTAAACCTAAAACGATTATGAGTAAATTAATTATTAATAGCTTTGAAGACTTTCAAGAATACATAGGCAAAGAATTGGGAGTTTCTGAGTACCATGAAGTAACACAAGATCAGATTAATCTTTTTGCCGATGCGACCATTGATCACCAATGGATTCACACAGATCCCGAAAAAGCAAAAGCCGAAGGTGCCTTTGGTGGAACTATAGCACATGGATACCTTACGCTATCATTGGTGCCATTTCTTTGGAACCAGATTGTGCAAGTTAATAACCTGAAGATGATGGTTAATTATGGAATCGAAAACTTACGATTTGCCAATCCTGTCAAAGTCAACGATGAAATTCGAATGCATGCTACCCTAGCAAATATCAGTGACTTGCGTGGAACCATAAAGACCGAAATGAAAGTAAAGATTGAGATCAAAGGGGAAAGAAAACCTGCCCTTGCCGCCCATTTGATTTTTCTATACCATTTCCAGTAAGCTTTATATTAAATCAGCCACTCTGTTCCTGTTTTTAATTTCACCATAGCGATGCCAAGCTAAAATCTCCAAACAGCCTGATTTTCTTGTGATTTCAACGCTTCCTGAGAAAGCTCAGGACTGGCATTACCCCTGACTATTGTCAGGGCGGAGAAATTCTATTGCATAATACGGTTTAAAAATAAAAACAACATCCAAGGGATGTTGTCTTTTCCATTTTAAAAAACCTAATCTTTACTTATTACAGCCTGTTTCTTTCTTCCGTACTACCGCTTCGCTGTGAAACACTAAACTTTTCACCCTGAGCAAACTTCCACCTTAAAGTGAAGCGAACACTTTGCATGCTATTGTATTGACGGACATCGGTGTTGATATTGTAAAAATTAATACCTCCTTTGAATTTCATCGTTCTGAAAATGTCAGAGCCATTCACCGTAAGGCTTAATTTTTCATCCTTAAATGTTTTTGTTATCCCAGCGTCCAACCAACTCATGCCATTTATTTTGATCTGGGCGTCCTGAAAAGGACTTCTGTAAATCCCTACCAATTCTAGCTTGAAACCTTTCGGTAGGTTAATATTGTGTTGGCTTCGAAACATATAGGAAAACTGCTTTACATTCAACAAGTCTTCTCCTATTTGGGATTCGAAAGAACTCCCATTGAATTGTAACATATTACTTGTACTGTACCATTCAGCAAACTCAACCGGTACAGTTGCCCTAAGACCTAAATTTTGGGTTTGGTCAAGGTTTCTCATTTGTATCAAGGTGGTTCTACTGTCTTCGTCCTGCGTCAATATCTGACCGAAAGCATTTTCGGTTTGAGAATAAGTCAGAGCCAATTGATAGGCCCCCTTGTAAATATGGTTCATCTCAATATTATTGGCGTACTGTGGCTTGAGGTTAGGGTTGCCTTCCTCCGTCGTTAGTGGGTCTATATAAAAAACAAAAGGGTTAAGCTGTCGATAATGAGGGCGGGTAATTCTCCTGTTGACATTGTAGACGATTTGGTAGTCATCATTCATTTTATGTTGCAGGTAGACACTTGGGAAAAAGTTGATGTATTCCTGGGTATTTACCTGATTGGAAGTAATCGAGTTGCCTTCAATATTTGCATATTCCGCTCTTAGTCCCATTTGGTATTCTAGCTTCTTGCCAAGAGGAGCTTTGAAAGAGGCATAAGCAGCCATCACCTTTTCCTTGTAAATAAAATGATTGCTATTGGCGTCTGGCAGATAAGGACCTTCTTCCTCACTTTTGGCGATATCTAGCATGTTATCGGATTTTACCCAACTTCCTTTCAAGCCAAGTTCCAACGTTTTGTCTTCACCTATAGGCTTTGTGAAGTCGGTTTTTGCTGTGTAAATAGCGTAAACCATGTCATTTCCTGTTTTGACCCTATTCAATCTTGCCAATTCTTTTTCTTCATTGACCCAATAGCTATTGTTCAATAAAATTATGCTGCTAGCATCCATATTGGAATAATCAAAATCTGCTGAGATTTTTGTGCCCAAGGTGTCAAGCTTGCCGATATAATGAAAATTCCCAAATATCCTGGCGTTCTCAAAATTTGTCTCATTAAGGGCGTTGATGTAATTTAGGTCTGCATTTTCTGGGTTAGAAATGGTGGTAAATGAGGTTCCTCCATCTTCACCGTTTTGTGTGGAGGCTTGTAGATTGATGCCTACACTATGCTTTTCATTGATCTGATAATCTGTTCCACCAGAGAAAAACAAGTTTTTAGTTAGCAGTTTCATTCTAGCCCTCTGGTCAAACTCAGAAAGCCCGTTGTCCAATTGGAACCTTCTCAAAAGGTCAAGTTCCATATTTCTACCCCAATGATTGTAATTCAAATTGGCATTGGAAGTCCATTTGTTTCTCTTAATATTTATCGCTCCACCTACGGAGGGTAAATGAAGGCCATTAAACTGGCTACCAATATTTAAATTTCCATTTATACCATTGTAAGTATTCCTTTTCAACACAAGGTTAATCACACCAGCCGCTCCTTCAGCATCATATTTTGCTGGTGGATTGTTGATGACCTCTATACTTTGGATATTGTCAGCAGGCATGTCCCTTAGAAAGTCTGCCAGATCCTTAGCCGACATATAGGTTTGCCTGTCATCCAAAAGTACCATTACTCCAGATTTTCCATTAAGATTGATGTTCCCATCAGCATCTACAAATACTCCTGGTGACCTGCCGATGACATCCAATGCATTATTGCCTTCAGCCATAGACGTTCCCTCTATATTTACTACTGTTTTGTCGGCCTGGATCAATACATTTGGGCGTGCTGCACGAACTTCCACTTCATCTAGGGCTCCCAATTCGGCATTCAGTTTTATGTTTCCAAAATGCTTGTCTTCAGTTTTCAACTGAAATGCTTCACTGATGAAATCTTCATAGCCTATAGTAGAAGCTTTGAGTTGGAGTTTGACTGAGCTGATTACATTTAGAGAAAAATTTCCCTCTTCATCAGAAATTGTTCCTTTAATTAGTCCATTGGTGTTTGCTTCCTGTAATATCACATTTGCGAAAGGCAATGGCTTGTTTTCTTGATCGATTACAGTTCCGCTTACCGTTAATGAAGTGCTTTGGGCAGCAAGGTGACTTAGTCCTAGCAAGAAGAAAAATGAAGTGGCAAAAATTAACTTAGAGAAATACATGGTTTTTAATATTGAATTGTTCAGATCAATTCAATGGGAAAAAGATGCCAAAACCTAAAAATCACCTTAAATACCTAAAAATCAATGAATTAAAAAAATGAGTGTTAAATGAACTGTCTCAGAAGTGAACACTTTTTATGTTCGATTTGGACACAAAAAACCTCCAATGTATAAACAGAGGAGGTTTTATCGCATCTTTAATAACTATGATTTATTTGGCAGCAGCAAATCTTTTAGCTACTTCTTCCCAATTAACTACGTTCCAGAATGCAGCAATATAATCTGGTCTTCTGTTTTGGTAGTTAAGGTAATAAGCATGTTCCCAAACGTCCAATCCTAAGATTGGTGTTCCTTTGCTTTCAGCTACGTCCATCACAGGGTTGTCCTGGTTTGGAGTAGAGCTTACAACCAATTCACCATTGCTTACGCTCAGCCAAGCCCAACCAGAACCAAATCTAGTCGCAGCAGCATTTGCAAATTCTTCTTTGAATTTATCGAAGGATCCAAACTTTTTGTCAATGGCAGCGGCTAAGTCACCACTAGGCTTACCTCCTCCGTTTGGAGAAAGAACAGTCCAGAAAAGGGAATGATTGAAGTGTCCTCCACCATTGTTTCTTACACCTGCAGGTGCAGAAGAAACATTTTTCATTAGCTCTTCTAAGCTTTTTGATTCAAATTCAGTGCCTTTGATAGCATCGTTTAATTTGGTTACATAGGCGTTATGATGTTTGCCATGGTGGATTTCCATGGTTTTCGCATCGATATTTGGTTCCAATGCATTTTTTTCATAAGGTAAACTAGGAAGTTCAAAAGCCATTTTTTTTCTATTTTAGGTTAAACATTTAAATAAGTTGATGGTTGTGGGTCCCTATTAAAAAACCTATTCTATAAACCACTAAACTTTAAAAAAGGTTCTTTTATTCCTTTGAATCTCTAATTTCTTAGATTTTTAAAAAATGCTTGCAATAAATCCTTGGATTCTTCCTGCAATATTCCGCTATGCAGTTTAGTTTTAGGGTGTATTATGGAAATATCTGTTTTGGTGAAACCACGCTTGGGATCCGATGCAGCAAAATGCAATTCCCCTAGTTGTGTCCAAAAACAAGCGCCTGCACACATGATACATGGCTCCAAGGTTACGTACAACTTGCATTCTGGAAGGTACTTGGCACCGAGTGCATTTGAAGCGGCTGTGATGGCAAGAATCTCTGCATGCGCAGTTACGTCGGTTAGTTTTTCCGTTTGGTTGTAGGCTTTTGCGATGACCCTGTTTTTAACCACAATCACTGCTCCAACAGGGATCTCTCCCTCATCTGCAGCAATTCTTGCTTGCTTGAGGGCCTCATTCATCCAGTATTCGTCTGAAAACAATTCCAATGTATCTTTAAAAAATGAGTTCGAATACTTCTTTCCTTACACCCTCATTAATAATTAATGCCAAAATCAGGGATACAACCAACCCAATACCTGCTTTTAAAAGGTCACTTGAGGCCATACGATAAGCCCTTACTAGCCTTGCTTTACGTTTCTTCAGTTTCTTGGATTTGGCCAATGCTATAGAAAGCTCCCTACCCCCAAGAAGTCCGATAAAAACCCAAGTAGTACTCATAGGCATCTGGCTGTAGGCTTTGAAATAGAAAAGAATTACTGCATACACCAAATCTACAATAGTAGCAGCCCGGACATCTGTAACCCTGGTTTTTTCATTTACAATGCCTTGAATTTTGTCCCCTTTCATGTAAAAAAGAACCCCCAGCCCTAAGAATACAAAGCCAGTGTAGGCGGAAAATTCCCAAACGTTCAACTCTCTTGGAAGAAATACTGCTATATTGGCCGCATCCTGCATGATCCAAACTGCCCAAAGACAACCTGAAATGATCCATTGAAGAGGGTACCAAAATTTGCTTGGCTTTCCTTTTAGGTAGTTGGTGACAAATTTTTCTAAAACAAACCAGACGATTATGGCTAGGAAAAAGGCTACAAAATACCCAATGAAACTTTTTTGCATCACTCCTAAAATGGTTCCTGCCTTGTAGGTAAATACATTAAGCAAAAGGAAAGTGGTTGATACAGGCATTCTCAAACGGGTCATTACCAACAATACTATTGGAGCAGCTATTTGGAGAAATACAAAACTTGTTGGCGCCTGGTCAAGTCCGTCCACTCGCAAACGCTGGTAACTTACATCACCATTGTAATAAAACCAGCTAAAGGTTACAGTACCGACAAAAATTAAGCCCATAAACAGCCATAGAAAATACCATTTCTGTTTTTGGTTTGATGCAATAAAAGTCCCAATCGTCTGAATACTGTCATTGGCAATCGCTGAATAAGCGGCCAACGCAAAGCCAAACCACATGGCGGCATAAGTATAAGGCGTTATGATCCCAGCAATTGAAACCAAAATACAGATAATCAAAAGAAAGGGTTTCTCCTTTTTAGTGAAATCAAAAAGTGAATAGGCTGCCTTAGATAATGTAGCCTGGTTAATGTTTTGATCTTTTAGTTTGGCCATGAGTAGATTTTGGCTTTGAAATGAGGTGCAAATTAAACAAGAAATTTTAAGGATAATGTTACCAAATTGTTAAGTCCCTGTTTAAATAATTGTAAAGCCTGCCCCGATAAAGTTATTTCAATATTTCATTTTTCTCAAAAATATAAATATTTTAGTTCCTATTGGGTTAAATCGGCATTTTTAATCAATTCTTTATGAGTGAGTTGTTCTTTTTCATTATTAACATAAGTTTTACTTAAAAAGCGTGTTATTCTGTTTACTCTAAACGTATTTTGCACTTATATTCCCTGGACGAAATTACAGCCTCATTTGAATGACCAAAGTACTTGAAGGAAATGCTTATTTTAAAAACCTGATAACAATAGTTACTATAATTATAGGCCTATTGATTTTCATGTTTTCTATTGATTTTTTGACCGTTTCCCTAACTGAATTAAACAATGAAGCTGCCAATGCCTTGTTCACTGCCACCAGTAATCCATTTGTAGGACTCTTTATTGGATTGCTTACCACTGCCCTCATTCAGTCGAGTTCGACCATTTCTGCCATGGTCGTAGTATTGGTGGCTTCTGGAAATCTCAGTTTGGCACAGGCTGTCCCTGTGATAATGGGCGCCAATATTGGCACCACTTTAACAAGTACATTAGTAGCTTTTGGCTATATTCTAAAAAAGAAAACTTTCCGAAAGGCCCTTTCCGCAGGAGTGCTTCATGATATATTTAATATCAGCACCGTTATTATTTTGCTACCATTGGAGGTGTACTTTGGTATTTTGAGTCAATTGTCTGCTTGGCTTACCCATTGGTTTATCTGGGACGAACCAGTAGGCTTTGGAGAGATCGGCTTAAATGGCTTTTTCCTTAGATCACTTAGCTATGAGCTGTTTTCCTTGCTTAGCTGGCCCTTACTTGCCTTGGCTACAGGGATTCTCTTGATGATAGGCTCTATTAAGATTCTTTCCTCCCTTGCTTATAAATCCCTGATTACACCGAATTTTAAAAAGGTAAGGAAACATATTTTTAACTTCCCCTTCCGCTCTTTTGCCTATGGCGCTTTCTTCACAGCAGCGGTACAATCCAGCACAGTGACGACTTCATTGATGGTGACAGCAGTAGCGACAGGTAAAGTAGCGCTTCGCAAGGTTTTCCCTTTTATTATGGGAGCAAACCTAGGGACTACCATTACGGCTGTAATCGCAGCATTGTACAAAACAGAAGCAGCTATAAGTGTAGCCATTGTTCATGTTTTGTTTAACCTCATAGGCAACCTTATCTTTCTTCCTTTTCCCAGGTTGAGAGAACTTCCTGTTCGATTGGCCAAAAAATTTGCAAGACAAACCGCCAACAATAAATCGATTGGTTTTGCCTACATCTTGCTGACCTTTTTTGTGATCCCTTTCTTTCTAATCTATTTTAATCAATCAGAGGTGAAGCCTGAAACACCTAGGGTAACCCTAGAAAAAAGGGAGGACGTAGCTTTTGTCAAGGAATTTTGTCCAACCAAGCCTCCATTATAAGGTGCCCACTACTGGTGCCGATTCTGTCTGCACCCGCCCTAATCATGGCTAAAGCTTGATCCAGGGTTTTAATTCCGCCACTTGCCTTTATGCCTACTTGGCTTGGCAGCATCTCACGCATGCGTTTGATTGTAGCCACTTCGGCTCCCTTTTCAGTAAAGCCTGTAGAAGTTTTCACAAAATCTGCCCCTGCATCTGTACATATTTTACAGGCAAGTAGTAATTCTTCATCACTTAAATAAGCTGTTTCTATAATTACTTTAAACAACTTTTCAGCCTCATGACAAGCCTTTGCCATTTGAGCCAATTCTATTTTTGGCCAATTCATGCCTGACTTGAAAGCTGAAGTAGACCAGACCACATCCAATTCATCTGCGCCATCTTCAATAGCTTGTTTGGCCTCAAAAACTTTGGTCTGGGTCATAGAGTAGCCTAAGGGAAAACCCACCACTGTCACCAGCTGTATGTCAAGTTCTCCTAAGCTTCTATTTGCCTTTTTCACCCAAAACGGCGGAATACAAAGGCCTCTAAATGAATATTTTTTGGCTTGATTTACTGCATTGTCTATAGCGCGTTCATCTACAGTTGGCTGTAAAGCCGTATGCTCAATATATCGGTTTAAATTTTTCATTAGTCAGTCAAATTGCGGATATTCGAAACTTTATGGAATATATCACTTTAGCACTGGGGTGGATTGTGTTTTATGCAAGCCATACCGTACTGGCAAGTTTAAATATAAAAAGAAAATTCAGGCTTTGGATGAAAGGCAGTTACAAATGGTACAGGCTAGCCTATAGTTTGTATTCTACACTGTTTTTATTGTGCTTGTTTGTTTTTGCTGCGATAATAGTACCCTATTGGCTATTTGAACCTTCAGAGGGCAGTACTTATTTTGGATACATGTTGGCTACTTTTGGCACCATTATAATGGTAAAAAGCATGAAAGGTATTTCTACGGGCAGATTTATTGGTTGGAGGCCTCATGATGACCTGGAGGAAAAGGAAGAACTAATAAGGGTGGGTTGGTACAAGCATATGCGACACCCTTTATATGCTGGATTGATATTGATTTTTATTGGCTATTTCCTTTATGTGCCTAATATGTCCTCATTGATTCATCTATCGGCTTTGCTGTTATATTTGCCATTTGGTATTTATTATGAAGAGAAAAAGCTGCTATCCATCTATGGTGAAGCCTATATTAATTATCAAAAAATTGTACCACTGATATTCCCCAGGTTAAAAAAATGAATGAGCTGATCCTTTATAGTGTTATGTTGTTCTTAGTATTGGGACACTTGCTGATGGCAAGTCTTTTTTATAGACAGATTAGCAAAAATAAATTTTTATCCTTCCATGAAAAAAATGACTGGCGCCTAAAAGCCCTGATTTTTCCTCTTGGCTATTGGTTTTTATTCAAAAAGCGAATAAAAAATATTGAAAAGTCGTAAAGTTCAGTTTACTTTTTTAAAGGTAAAGGCTGAATTGATTGGCTGTTTATGGCTAAGATTATTGAATGGTGTTTTAATTTTTTGTAGAAATATAAACCATTGATAACCATTATCACGGCACTAAGTGTCATCACTATGATCAATCCTTCGGAGTAGAAAGTAAACCAACTCATCGCCTCCCAGTCCCCAAATTGCTTGAATACAAGGATGCCACATGAGCCCAAATAGCCAAAGCTGTCTACCAGGTACATTAGGAAGCCTACATTGCCTACATATTTGAAGGCGGCCAAAAGCCGATCGAAGAGGAGACAATTAAAAGGAATATAGGCCATGTAGATACCTGTGCCAGTAGCAACTGTCCAATAGAAGGGATTTATCCATCCATTTTGAAGTAAAAAGGTTGAAATAACGGCCAAGAGCAATCCTGAAATTATAATAAGGTGGTAAAGGAAAAGAGCCTTGAAATTATTTTTGACCAAAACCAGTAAGCCCATCATAAGCAGCAGAATCAAAGTAATGGGTATTTCCGTTTGGGTAAGGAGCTCGGGAGCTATTCCAACTTTTAATTCTTTCCAGATTTCTACTACGAAGTTATCTCTTATGTCCCTAAAGGCTGTCAAAGCCATATAGACCAACACCAGCAAAACAATACCGAAGCTAAAATTCCGGAAGAAAGCCTGACGTTCAGGTTTGTTCATGGATTTTCGCTTGGTTTTAAGGGCGATGTCTCCTTCGTTTGGAGCTGGAGTATGGTCCAAGAAAAACACCGCTGTGATTAGTAGTGGAATAAAAAAGGCTCCTGTCACAAAAGGCATCCAATAAGGGTCAATGGCCCAATCGACCAACAAATACCTTCCTATAGATTTTACAAAACCCGAAGAAAAAACAAAACTGATCGCCAGTATACTCCCCATCATTTCGGTAAATTTTCGCCCTTCAAGGTAATGAAAAACCAAGCCCCAAATTAGGCCAAGCGGAAAACCATTTAACAGGAAACAGAAAATATTGAAGGGGGCAGGTAATAAAGCAAAGCCTAGCAAAGACAACCAGGAAAACCCAATAAGTGATAGTATCAAAAGGCCTCGTTTATTTCCACTCAACTCTGCAATCAGTTTGATGCCATAAAACTTGCTGGCCATGTAACCTAAGGTCTGCATAAGAATTAACCAGACTTTAATATCAATACCCCACCATTCTTCTCCTGTAAAGGTGGCGGCAGCAAATGGTTTTCTAAAGGCATACATGCAACTATAGCTTAGAAAAGCCATGACAGCTACAAAGGTGCTCATGAGCAAAGGATTTTCTTCTGAAAGCCTTTTGGAAAGTGAAGGAAAATGGATCATGAATCTTATTCAGGGGATTTTGAAAGTTCCCTTTCTACAATCGGGATGATTTCGAAAAGAGAATCTAGAATATGGGTAGGATGGGCTTTTAACAATTCAGTCTTGCTAAAATTGGGGTTAAAAATGCCTATACTCATCAAGCAACCTGATTGCTGGCCTTCAAGTATATCAGCTAAAGTACCACCTAATTTGATGGTCTCAGATGGACTTCCAATACCTAAAGCAGCTATCATTTGCAAGATCATTTCCGGGTGAGGCCTTCCTTTGCAAACTTCATCACTGCATACAATAATATCAATTAGAGGATGATCCTTCCATCCAACTTGTTCTAAAAGTAGGTTCGCAGTTTCTCTGTCAAAATTGGTATTGATCCCTATTTTTATTCCCAGCTGTTGCAAGGTTTCAAAAACTTCGAGCGCATCTTCTTCTGGAGAAATTTCAGGGTTTGAGCGACAATATTTTTTAATTTCTGCCTTGTAAGTAGCATAAATCTTTCCCCCAATGAGCTCAGAAAAATCGGGCTGATAAGTTGTGTGTGAAGTTAGGATTTGTTTAATAGCTTCCGGAATAGCATAACCCATTTGTTCATGGATTGCTTCGTTGATTTGCGCTTCGAAACCATGTTGAAGAAAGGCCTTCAATAATAATCCAGGTACTACCTTATCATTCTTTATAGCAGTTTCTGCCATATCAAAGACAGCCAATTTGATTGGAGTGTTCATGTTTTTATCTATCTTAAGTACCTATTTCAAATTCAGCATTTCAAAATAACCAAAAATATTGGGAACTTAAAACCTGAGTAAATTAGGTTTAAGTTAATAATTAGTAGGTTCGAAATTGTCAATAGTGAATGATTGTTTTTAATTTCCACCTTAAAATAAACCGCCTATGTCTAAACTTAGTCCTGAAAACAAGGTCAATGAAGTTTTTGCCTTGTATGAATCGTATGGAAATGCAGATTATATAGGAGAACCGGTCTCACAGATTGAACACATGAGCCAGGCTGCTCAGATGGCTGCAGATGAAGGCTATGGCAATGAAGTGATTTTGGCCGCATTTTTTCATGACCTTGGCCATTTGTTTTCCCAACGAGATGAATTGGAGCAAATGTCGGGATATGGAGTGATGGACCATGAAAAACTAGGTGCTGATTACCTTCGAAAATTGGGTTTTCCTGAAATTGTAGCCAGATTGGTAGAAAGCCATGTGGAGGCCAAGCGGTATCTCACCTATAAAAATCCGGTTTATTTTAAAAAGTTGTCTGAAGCAAGTAAAAAAACTTTGACATTTCAAGGAGGGGTAATGACTGCTGAGGAAGCCAGGGAATTTGAAGCGGATCCACAACACAAGCTCATCCTCAAAATGCGTGAATGGGATGAAAGAGCTAAAGAAATAGGCGTGCCTGTTCCCAAAATGGATGCCTATAAAAAAATGGCCCTGGAATTATTGACCTAATATTTCCAGGGCTTATGTGGATTTATTTTTCTGAAGTAACAAGGTCTTTCACACAATTGACCCAGGTGTCTTCTGAATTTAAACTGGGAACGAGGTCCCACCTTTCACCCCCCAATTCTAGAAAGAGGTCTTTGTATTCTTGTCCTACTTCCACAGTGGTTTCCAAACAGTCGGCGACAAATGCAGGAGAGAAAACCATTACCTTTTTCACTCCATCGGCTGCCATCTCTTTTATGACTTCATCGGTATAAGGTTTGATCCAAGGGTCTTTTCCCAATCTGGATTGGAAGGAAGTCATGACTTTCTCCTTAGGTAGTTGGAGCTTTTCAGCAATCAAACGCGTAGTATGAAAACTCTGTGCCCGGTAGCAATACTGGTTCTTTTTATGGTAAGTCGCGCAGCATTTTCCATTTAGCTGACAATATCCATCGACTGCCCCCTTGAGAATTTGTCTTTCAGGAAGGCCGTGATAAGAGAAAAGGTAGCGATCATATTCCTCTTCAACCATCAATTTCTTACCTAATTCTGCCCAAGCCTCCAAAAACAAAGGGTGGTCAACAAAATTGCTGATAAACTTTATGCCTGGAATAATCTGCCATTCCCTGGCCAGGGCCATGACTTTTTCAATGACAGAGCCATTGCTCGCAGAAGCATATTGAGGAAACAGTGGTAAGACTACAATCTCCTTTACGTTGGCATTGTTCAAAGCTTTTAGTCCATCCTCAATACTTGGGGATTGGTACCTCATGGCAATTTCAACCTGATATTTTTCCTGGTCCAGCAATGGAACCAGCTTGTCTTTTAAGTCCTTGGTGTGAAACAGTAACGGGGAACCTCTTTCCGTCCATAGTTTGCGGTATTCCTTGGCAGACTTAGGAGACCTGAAAGGGGCAATAATAAAATTGACCAACATCCATCTTGATAGAAAAGGAATGTCCAGTACCCTTCCATCCATCAAAAATTCTTTGAGGTACTTCCTTACATCAGCCGTTGCAGGGCTGTCGGGGGTTCCCAAGTTGACCAATAAAATTCCAGTTTTGGATTTATTTTTATTCATGCTTTGCTTAATTGTCCGTTTTGCTAACCAAAAATACAGGCTATTGTTAGAAAATACCAATAGAATTCAACTTTGGCGCTATTTAGAATAAAAATGAACCAGAAATAAAGGGGTGTAATTTTTAAATTATTGTCTTTGTTAAATAGCTATTAAAGGTTTTATGGGTATAAACTGGATATTGGTCTGCTATTTCCAGTATCCCTTTGGGTTTTTCGCTATTCCTTGAAGATTTAGTTTTTTAGGTTCCATAAGAACAATTTCTCAAAATACGTGAGTTTTCGTATATCTACGTTTCTATAAGGGTAGATTCTGTTTTTGGAAATATTGTTGAAAAGTAAAGCTACTACGAGTAAAACCATCAAACCTGTGAAGATAGGATTGAAAACGTAAAAAAAGCCCATTTCCTTAATCTCATCAGAGCCGATATTGGCAATAAGTGCAATGGCTCCTCCTGGAGGATGCAGGGTCTTGGTATACTGCATGACCAAAATGGCCAAGGCTACCGATAAGGCTGGGGAAAGCCAAATAAAATCCTCCATATAGAAAACCTTATAGGTAAATACACCCACAATTGCAGAAAGAATACCACCGAATAAAGTATTTCTAGGTTGCGCCAGGGGACTATTGGAGGCGCTGAAAAGCAGTACCGAGGAAGCACCAAAAGCCCCTATAAGAAACAACTGATCCTCTCTTTCGAGATGGTAAAAATATTGCTGGATCATGCCAATGGCAGCTATGCCAATAAAGGCCCCACAAAAAGACCAAAGGTTGTCAATAGGTTGATGGCTGGTTTCTTTGTAGGCAATCATTTTCACCTTTTGAATCCCCCGCTTTATTTTTTTCATGGGCATATCAAATGCTTTTAAGCCTGTAAAGTTGGGCATTTGCAAGAACCCCACCAAAGATTGACGAGAAATAATCCGGGGAAAAGGAAAAAGCCATCCAGTTAATGGATGGCTTCATATGGCCCTAAATAGAAATAAGAATTATAAACTAATTGTTATTGGTTCTGTTCTGAAATTCCTTACTTGCAGCATCCAGAAAGTCAATGAATTTCTGAATATCCGTTTCGTAAGCAATAGGATTTATAAGTGGGTCCTCCTGATGATCTAGAATCACATAGTAGGGTTGTGCATTGTTTTCGAAACGGGTAATTTGAAAATCTGCATTCTGCTTGCCGATGGTTTTCTTGACCTTATTGTCATAAGTGGAGGTGTACCATTGGTCTTCAGGTAAGGTGTGTCTTTCGTCAATATAAAGCGCCACCATTACAAAGTCTTCTTTCAAACGCTTAAGCACCCTGGAATCTGACCATACCCTGGCTTCCATTTCCCGACAATTGACGCATCCATGTCCTGTAAAATCAATAAACAAAGGTTTGTTTTGTCTCTTAGCTGCTCTAAGTGCCTGATCGTAGTCAAAATAGCCCTGAATGCCATGAGGGAAATGAAGGAAGTCCGCATACTTGGGTGATTCATCCAGTTCATTGTCCGAGGTCTGCCGGCTGATTTTGGACAAGTCAAAATCATGCGAAGAAAGGGGTGGTAAATAGCCACTAAGTCCTTTTAATGGTGCTCCCCACATTCCAGGAATCATATATATGACCAATACGAAGGTAGCAATGGCAAGCATTAGTCTTGGTACACCTAGGGATTCCATAGGGCTGTCATGTGGTAACCTAATTTTACCCAACAAGTACAAGCCCATCATGGTAAAGATCACGATCCAGATGGCAAGGTAAATGTCTCTGTCAAGAATTCCCCAATGGTATACCTGATCGGCAATGCTTAGGAATTTGAAGGCAAGGGCTAGTTCTAAAAATCCAAGAACCACCTTGACTGAATTTAGCCAGCCACCTGATTTAGGCAAAGAACTGAGCCAGCCAGGGAAAATAGCAAATAAGGTAAATGGTAATGCAAAAGCCATTGAAAAGGCCAACATGCCTAAAATTGGCTTGATTAGCGCTCCACCAGCCGAGCTGATTAATATGGATCCGACAATTGGGCCAGTACATGAAAAGGAAACTAGAACAAGGGTAAAGGCCATAAAGAAAATGCCCATCATGCCTCCTTTATCAGCCTTTGCATCCATTTTATTGACCAACCCCGAAGGAAGCGTAATTTCAAACAAGCCTAAGAAAGCCAATGCAAAGAAGATAAATACGGCAAAGAAAAACACATTTGGTATCCAATGGGTAGAAAGCCAGTTGGCAAACTCAGGTCCTTGAACTGCGGCCAACACAGTACCTGCAATGGTATAAATGGCGATAATAGAGAAACCATAAATAAAGGCATTTCTATAGCCTTCCATTTTGGACTTGCCTTTACCAGTAAAGAAGGTAACCGTCATTGGGATCATCGGAAATACGCAAGGAGTCAGTAATGCTGCTAAACCAGCTAGGAAGGCAATGAGCATAAAACCGATCAAGGATTCTTTAGGCTGCTCCAGTGTGATTTTTTCTCCTACCGGGGAATCAGGTACTTGACTAGTAACTGGATTACCCAACGTTATAGAAAAATCTTCCTGATAGTTAATGCAAAGATTGGTAACATCAGAACACATTTGGTAATCTATGGTACCCTTAATTATAGCGTTTTCTTCAGTGATTACCAGTTTTTGTTGAAATTCACCCTCTTTTTCGAAATAGGTAATGTCTCCTTCCCAAACTTCGTCAAACTTTTTCTTTGAGTTAACGGCTTCTAATCCTCCCTCAAGGCTGATCCCTGTGGCCTCTTCAAGGTTGATTTCTGTCAGTAAAGGCCCAAGATCCGGATCAAATTCGTTAGAATAAATGTACCAGTTGAGAGGGATGGAGGCCTTTAATATAAGGGTAACTGTATCTCCAACTGCCGGATCTTTATGGTCAAGTTGAATGTCCCATTTTGGTGGGTCAGTTACCTGAGCGCTTAGTGAGAGGCTTAGGAAAAAGAAGCTTAATGCTAAAAATAATAACTTATTGTAGTTCATTACCGAATTTATTTACCCATTTAGGTTTCACACCACATAGTAATTAAAAACGGTAATGATAAGTTCCGTATTGTACCTTCACTTTTCTTGCTTGGTATTAATCTTTATTGGAAAGTTGGTGAAAATGTTTGAAAAACAAGGCGATGGTTTCTATGCCTTTGAAATAATTGTCTACGCCATAGTGCTCATTAGGGGAATGGATGGCATCTGTGTCCAGTCCAAAACCAAGTAAAATTGGATCCAAGCCCAAAACCTGTTGAAACAAAGCAGTAATAGGAATTGATCCCCCCTCCCTTGTTGGGATGGCTTTTTTACCAAAGGCCTCATCTATGGCTGCTTCAGCTGCTTTATAACCAATTGAGTCAGTAGGAATTACTGCAGCTTGTCCACCATGGTGGGGCACCACTTTTACTTTGACAGCAGGTGGTGCTATACTTTTAAAATGTTCTTCAAATAGTTTGGCAATTACTTTATGGTCCTGATTGGGAACCAATCGCATGGAAATTTTTGCATTGGCTTTTGATGGAAGAACAGTTTTAGCTCCTTCGCCTATATAGCCACCCCAAATGCCATTTACATCCAGGGTAGGACGGATGCCAACTCTTTCTATAGTGGTGTAGCCCTTTTCACCATATGCTTCATTGATGTCAAGTTTTTCCTTGTACTCTCCTTCATCAAAGGGGGCTTTATTCAATTGCTGCCGGTATTCATTACTATATTCTTCTACAGTGTCGTAAAAGCCAGGGATGGTGATGTGGTTGTTTTCATCGTGTAGAGAGCTTATCATCTTGCAAAGCACATTAATAGGATTGGCTACTCCGCCACCAAAAGTACCACTGTGCAAATCCATTTTGGGACCAGTGACTTCTACCTGCATGTAGGCAAGTCCTCGAAGGCCTACCGTTACGGAAGGATGTTCCAATGAAATCATGGAGGTATCAGAAATGAGAACTACATCAGCCTTTAACTTTTCCTGATTGTCACGCACAAAAATATCCAGGTTTTCAGAGCCCACTTCCTCTTCCCCTTCAATCATGAATTTTATATTGCAATTGAGTTGACCGCTCGCTAGCATGGATTCGAAAGCTTTGACATGCATGTAGAATTGCCCTTTATCATCTGCAGAACCCCTGGCAAAAATGGCTCCATTGGGATGACTGCTTGTCTTTTTGATCACTGGCTCGAAAGGAGGTGAATCCCATAAGTCAAGCGGATCAGCTGGCTGTACATCATAATGTCCATAAACCAAGACCGTAGGAGCAGCTGGATCAATTATTTTTTCTCCGTAAACGATAGGATAACCAGCAGTGCTGCAAATTTCAGCTTGATCCACACCTGCGGCTTCAAGGCTGGTTTTTACAAATTCTGCTGCCTTGAATACCTCTTTTTTGTATGCTGGGTCGGCACTAACAGATGGGATACGCAACAAGTCCAATAATTCATCTAAAAATCTTTTAGAGTTGGATTCAATGTATTTTTTCAATTCCATGATGCTTTATTTTTTTTATCAGCCCGTTATAGGCAATTTATCTGCTTTTCAGGCCGATTTAATTTCAGTAAATTATTTCTAGTTCTAGTTTCATCCCAAGCTTTAGGCGAATGTAAATTTACAATTTTGGTAGCATTGTTACCAATTTTTAAGAGGATGCTAACAAAAACCTTTAGTGTTATGTTCTATTAACTTCCAAAAACCTGAGCCTTAAAATTAAGACATTTAAGAGACATCTTTCTTATAATTTAAAATTAACCAATCGTCCCTCCTTATTGGCATGCATGTGAAGAGGAATTGCCGATTGAATTTCTTCGAAAAGCAAAGTAACCAGTTTTTGTTTCAAAAAGCTACGGGTGCGGATAAGGCTTATTTCTCTTACTGGGGGATCTCCTGCAAAAGGCCTGAGTCTTTCCTTTTCTTCTTCGGAAAGATTTTCTGTCGCAAGTTCTGGAAGCAGTGTCATACCCGTATAGCGGTCCACCATGTTTTTCAGCCCTTCCAGTGAGCCACTTTCATAATGAAAATTCTTTCGCTGAAATTTGTTTTTATCACAGAGGTTGAGGACTTGATCCCGGAAACAATGACCTTGCTGCAAAATCCATAAATCTTCGGCAGGAAGATTTTCTACTGGGATTTCTTCCTGATTTAAAAGTGGGTGGGCATTGGATAGATAGACATAAAATTTCTCGTAAAATATCGGCTTTTCTACCATTCCGTTTTCATGCAGAGGACTTACTACTAAACCCAAATCAAGCTCATCGTTTTTGAGGCGGCTTAAGATGTCTTCAGTTACCATTTCCTGTACTTCCAGCAATACATTTGGGTACTTTTCGATAAAATTCCGAATAAAAAGGGGCAATAAATAAGGGGCTAGGGTAGGGATAATCCCTATTTTTATCGTTCCCCCTACTTCTCCTTTGATTTCCGCTACCAGTTCTAAAATGCCCTTACTCTCTGCAACTACTCTCTTGGCCTGAACAACGATTCTTTCTCCAATTTCGGTGGGAATCACCGGCATTTTAGACCTGTCAAATAGAATAATGCCCAACTCCCTTTCCAACTTGCTCACTTGCGCACTTAGGGTAGGCTGGGTGACAAAACAAGCTTCCGCAGCATGTCCAAAATGCCGAAATTTCTCTACAGCCAATATGTATTCCAGTTGTTGTATGGTCATATGCTAAATTCTTCAGCTAAAAATCAAATATAGAAAGCATTTAATCAATATTATACCCCTGAATACAATTGGTTCGACTATTTTTATTTGATCAAAAAATTGACATTAGCATTTTGTGGCCAGGTTGAATGGGGTGTTGAAGCAATAATCTAAGGTTCCGATTTCAAGATATTCCATTTTCAACTAAATCTTCAATATTATGTTTTTGTCTTTTAGTTTATAAATAAAATGAATAGCTTTCGCCTAATAAACTTCAGGTATAATAATATGGTTAGAGCCTTAATTCTTATTCTCCTATGTGGCACCTCATTTTTTTCAGCCAATTCTCAAAGCCTTAAAAAGGTAAAAGAGACCAATAAAAACCCTTCGACTGTCTCTACTTACCATGTGCTTGAGGGGCAACAAACCAAAGAAGGAGCTGCTGAAATTAAGTACAAAGGAAGTCTTGGGTTCCGAGTAAAAGGACAATATAGTCAGGGAGATAAGGCAGGAACCTGGGATCATTTTGATGCTGACAACACTTTAATTCAACAATACAATTTTTCCACAAAATCGTTCGAATACCTTCAAGATTTCAAATCAGTAAAGGCCGTTTATATTTTAAAGGACGAAGATTTGGTGGAAGCTAAAACAGGAGCCATGCCTGTATTGTTGGGAGGGGATGCTAAGTTTTTCTATTTTCTGGCCAATAATATTCAATATCCACATGCGGCAAGAGCAAAAGGCGTTACAGGTACCGTTGGAGTGATGGTAACCATTACCAAAGAAGGAACGATGAAGCGTCCATTTATCCCGCAGGCAGGGGACAAGTCCCTAGATGCAGAGGCCTTAAGGGTAGTTTCTTTGATGCCAAACGATTGGGTTCCGCTATTTATGGATGGAAAAGCTACCGATAGTTTGGTGTTACTGTATATAAACTTTCAATTGGGCTAATAAGTAAAGACCTTAATTCCTTTCCAAAGTGTTTTTTAAAGCCATTAAGAATTGTGCTAAGTTCCGATAAGCCTTGTGAATACCAAATTTAATTGACTTTTTCTATTAATATTCGTGAAACTGCACTTAGTGCTCCTATGTCCTTTATTCAAAGGGGTAAGGCCAAACAGGTACAAGGGAGATGGAAGGAAAACACCGGTTATATTTCCTTAATGCCTATAAAGATGGATCTAAAGTCCTCTTTATTAGGTATTCTGTAATCCTTGAAATTAATTTCCAATTCTTTACTGACAATTTAAAGGTTTTTTTATATTTGCATTTCCATTAACCTTTCTTAGATTTAATCTAAATAATGTTTAAATTGATATTCCTGTGAAAAGCTTTGGGATTGTATCTTGTAAGTGATACAGGATCAATGATTTAATGCACTTTCATAGAGGAAGAAGTCTTTATAAAAAGAAAGAGGATCAAGACTGTGTTGACTTTTTAAATGAGTAGCACAAGTAAATGAATAGAATATAATTTGAGCATGGGATTTACCCTAATCGGCTAATTTTCATTGTTTTTTATAAATCAATTTACCAAGTATATGACTAAGCAGAAAAAATCCAAAGTTTGGGCTAAGACCAGGAAGTTTTTCAATGATATCCACCTTTGGGCAGGGTTGATAAGTGGGATAGTATTATTGGTAGTCTGCTTGACAGGTACTGTATATGTATACAACACGGAAATCCGTGAGTGGAATGCTTCACATCTTTATAAGGTAAACAATAGTGAGGGCAAGGAGGCGCTAACATCAGATGAATTGCTTGCCAGGGGTAGACAAGTTATCGAGGGAAATATTACGGCTGTGAAAATTTCATCAGATGAAAATAGAAGCTTTCAGATAAATGCAAGGGCAGAGGGAGATAAAAGTAGGTTTGGAACCACCTATTTCTTTAATCAATATACTGGTGAACTGCTAGGAGATAGCAATGAAGAAAATTCGGCAGCTACATTTATGGGATACATATTTTCCTTACACCGCTGGTTGTTGTTGGACAAAATTGAAGCACCAATTTTTGAAGGCTTAGAAAACAGAAAACTCGGTAGTTATATCACTGGAGCCAGTACCATCCTATTTACGATAGGTGTTTTAACCGGATTGGTGATCTGGGTGCCACGCAAAGCCAAGTATTGGCGTCAAGGGCTAAAGATTAAATTTAGCAGCAATTGGAAGCGTATCAATCATGACCTTCACAATTCTCTTGCGCTGTATTCTGCGATCATTCTATTTTTAATGGGAGTGACGGGACCTTTCTTTTCATTTCCCTGGTACAGGGAAGCTTTGCAAAAATCCTTGGGGACTTACCAAGAGAGGAGTGTAAGGAGACCGGCTCAAAATGCGGGTTCGGGTAAAAAGGAAGCAAAAAAAGAGGAATCCAAAATAGAAATGCTGCCTTTGGAAGAATATTTGTACAGCGTGGATCAAACGCTTGACTATGCAGGTGAATACACGGTTAGCTTACCAAGTCCTGGTGCTTCTAAAGTTAATATCAGTAAGAAACGTGCAGGTTTTTTTGCTCCGGCAGCGTCTGATAAGTTAGTTTTGGATGTGGCATCTGCTGAGGTGTTGGAAGCGGACATTTTTAGAGACAAGCCTTTCAATGAGCGGGTTTCAGGTTCTATTAAGGCTTTGCATTTAGGGGATGTATATGGATCATTCTCTAAATTACTCTACTTTATCTCTTGTTTGATTGCCACTAGTCTTCCTATTACTGGCACAATTATTTGGATCAATAAGATGAAGAAACCCAAGAAAAAGAAGGAAAGAAAAGCAGCAGTTTCGGTTTGATAGGGTGAGGGATTAAAACCGAATTTGAATTTATTGGTAAGTATAATCCCCTTTCAAGGTGGCAGCGTTTGTCCCGGCCAAAGTCGGGAGGGATTTACACGGGATAATAAATCCTTGGCAGAAATTAAACAATTAACGGTAAACTTTATTTAGGACGAGTCATTTGGTAGTTAAGCGTACCCAGGAATTTGTCAGCATTGTTGCAAAAAAAATAGACAAATATACCGCCAGAGTCCTGTTGTATCTCCTGTTTCGCCATGGCCTCACAGCCCTGGCTACAATAATATCACCCCTCTGGCTTTTTGGGATTTATGAAATTTCTCAGTCAACATCAAAATTAAATTTTAGTTAAAAAGAGTTGGAAAGCATTATGGAATAGGGTGGGCATCTGATATTTAAACGCCCCGATACGATAGTATTCTATGCTATTTGTAGTTTCCAGTTTTCTTATGAAATATCAGGTATAACCATTTCAGCCATTTAATTTTTATAAAGCCTTAAGGAGAAAGGATATTTTTTGTAAGGTAAGATGGATGCCTTCATTTTTTGTTTTATTTCTTGCTTCTTGTCTTTTCCCCTAGAAAAAAAGATAAAAAACAATCCCAACAAAGAGCAAAAAGGAAATCCTACCCAGCCAATAATTGAGCTTGGTCCAGCAGATTATTTGCTTGATTTTTAAGTTTAACTCTTCGGTCTCGATTTGGTCAAAAAGTTGGGACAGCTCTTTTACAGAGTAACGCAGGGAAATGCTTTGTTTGTTAATGGACAATTGATGCTTCTTTAAAAGCGCACTAACTTTAAAATAGATCTTGAATCCAACTATTACATGAATTACAAATAGCACATATACACTGTATAGAAAAGTCATTTTTTTTGCGAATAGGCCCTAGCAAAAAGCTTTTGTCAATGTTTGAATGTAAGAAATATTATTTGATTTAATGTTTGCCTCAAAATCTGTAAAAATTAGTTTGATGCGTTTTGTTCACAATAAAGCTAATATTTTGATTTATTCTGAGACGAAATGAGCGTATAGTGCGTCTTAAACAATTAAAGCAGCTAATGTATTATGAAAAAGAACCACGTTTTTCTAATGTTATCTTTATTTCTCTTATGGATGAGCTGTGTAGAGGAGGAGCTCATCGAAGTCCAAAACCTTTATGGGAACTGGGAAAATTCTTTTTATCTTGAAAATCAGGATTTGAATAAGGTAGATACCTATGGCTTTGATAAAACCGGAAGGTATTATAGATATATTTCTTTTAAAGATCCCGAAAGCCAACAGACGATAGGTTACTCAATGTATTTAAAAGGTAATTATACTTTGGAAGGGAATGAATTGGTTCTGAAAGAAGAAAGTGGGCTTTATAATTTAGGGGAAGACCTTTATGAAGACATTGATGGTCTTTCAGAAATTGATGTTGTAGAAAATACAACTGTAAGTTTAGCATTTAAAAGTAGCAGGCAAATTTTGGAAATTACCAAAACCTGTAGTCCATTGTTATCCAGTATTTGTATTCCTGTTACCGCCTATAATCGAAGAGAATATGCCTTGTTTTCTCCCCAGTGATTTAACCTGAAATGGGTAATAGACGACAATTAGGAGATGGACCTGGTAAACCCTAATGCATTTTTTGGGTTTAAGTTTAACAGAAAAAAGATATTATTTATTTTTTAGCGGAATCCAAATTTCTTCTTCAGACAATGGAGAGCTGTTGCTGTATTTATCTCCCATCACCTGAAAGTGAGGCCTGTCATCTAGTTGATAGTCGTATTGGGGTACCCAGGTGCAATAAATGTATTCAAAAATGCTTTTGTCTATACTTGGTCCTTTATAGTTAAAGACAGCATAGAGGCCTCCCTTTAGGGATAAAGCTGTAAAGTCATCGGGGATTTCAGTCAAATCTTCTACTTCTATACAAGCCCACTGATCAAACTCTTTTGTTGGATCAAAGGAGGCAAAATGGTCCCGATCATAAACTTGTAAAGCGATCAATTCTTGAGATTTCAGGTTGGGAATAGTTGCCTTAATGGTAATAAAGCTTTTCCAGAGCTTAGCCGTTCGATTATTTACCAAACTCATCCGACAGCTTTTACCTACCAGCTGTTTGTCTTTGCTATTTACTATTCGGGCCTGCATATTCTCGGGTATGATTTTAATATTATGGGATCTTTGAAACAAGCCCTTTTAGCGCTTCATTGAGATCCTTGTATTCATCAATGTCATTTAGGCTTTCCAAAAGGTGTGTTTTTAGTGGGATTTTTTTCGCAATGTCCATGGTTTCAGTGAATACTGACTTGGTGCTCCATTCAATGTTTTCAAACAAACGGGGATCATTTTTATTTAAGCCTATGAGGTAATAACCTCCATCATTGGCTGGACCCAAGACCAGGTCATTCATAACCAAATTATCCAATGCTTCCTCAATATGGCTTTGCTGAAGCTCAAAGCAGTCCGTGCCAATGATTAAAACCCTGCCATAATCCTCTTTGAAGGCTTGTTCAAATGCATTGTACATTTTTTCTCCCAAATTGTCTCCCACCTGTTGATAGAAATAGTAATTGTGAGCAGGATAACGTTCCTTATTTATTTGGCCATCATGAAAGACCAATACATCTGCTTTTGTCCTTGCCAACAGCTGATGGGTGTAATTCAGCAAGTAGCTGTATATATATACCGCTTTTTCATTACCGATCTTAGCAGCAAGTCGGGTTTTCACTTTTCCCGGAGCTGGATACTTTTGAAAAACAATAATGGCCTGTTTCATAGAGAAGGCAAAATTACAGTAAAATTGGATAAGGCATAAAAAAAGCCAAGGCATCTTATTCTAAAGTAACCAATGATTGACTATTGAGTACTTTAGGTAACACCTTGGCTTCTTATTAATTTGTGTTTTTTGATTTAGGGGCCTTATTCGCCATCTCTTTGTTTCCCTCCTCTTCCTTTGCGCCCTTTAGAACGACCTTCTTTTTTTTCTGCTTCCCATTTTTCCTTTTGCTCAGGAGTAAGGATGGCTTCCAGTTTTTGTTGGTGTGCCTCTCTTGCAGCCTTCATTGCTTCTCTGTCAGCTTCTTTGGATTCCTTTCGACTATTAGCTTGCTCAAGAAATAAAGCGCTGATTTGCTTCTCCTGTGCCTCAGTCAGGTCCAGTTTCTCATCCATCCTCTGGGTCATCCTTTCGGCCATCTTCTCAGGGTTAACTTCTCTGTCGCCTTGTCTTTGCGCTTGTACGTGCACCACGGTAGCTACTACCAGTGCACAAATCATTATTAACTTTTTCATATCTGTTCTATTTTTAGATTGTATAGCTGTTAGACCAGAAGAAAGTGTACAAGTTTAATGTCCAGGTGTTAAGGAATGTTAAAAAAATAAAAACGATTAGTTTTTTTCTTCAATCAATTCTTCCCTGTCTTTTGGTTTGACATAAGTAGGTCTAATTAACAATCTAAGAGATGGGTCGAAGGCAAGATAATTCCAGGACCAGTCTAAGAAAATAAAAATTCTGTTCTTCACGCCAAGGATTGCCATCAAGTGCACAAAGAGCCAAATCAGCCAGGCCAGCACACCCTGAAGCTTGATAAAAGGTAAATCAACCACAGCTAGTTTTCTTCCTACGGTAGCCATGCTACCCAGGTTCTTGTATTTGAAAGCTTTTGAAGGTTTGTTTTTCAATTTGGCAAGGAAATTATCGGCAAGGTTGTCCGCTTGCTGAATGGCCACCTGGGCCACTTGTGGGTGTCCTTTTGGATAATCAGGCAATTGCTGCAAGGAAAGATCTCCCAATGCATAGATGTTTTTGCTCTCCTTGACCAAATTGTGTTCATTTACAAGTAGGCGACCATTTTTGAACATTTGAGCCTCTTGAAGGCCCTCGATGTGATTGGGTTTAATCCCTGCTGCCCAAAGCAAGGTATTGGTTTGAAGGAGCTTTTCACCCTTTATAATTACATTAAGGCCATCATAGTCTTCCACTGCTGTTTGCAGCATAATTTCTACTTTGAGAGACTCCAGGTATTCTTTTGCTTTAAGACCTGATGTAGGAGACATTCCCGCCAAAAGAGAGGGACCAGCCTCTATGAGCACCACTTTCATGTTGTGAAAATTAAGCTGTGGGTAATCTTTAGGAAAAACCTCGTTTCTAAGCTCGGCCATTGCACCAGCCAACTCTACACCGGTGGGTCCTCCGCCTACTATCACCACATTCATCAATGCTTTTCTCTTTTCTATATCTGCAATGTTGATGGCCCTTTCATAGTTTGAGATGATTTTATTCCGAATAAACAAGGCTTCAGACACTGACTTCATGGGGATGCTGTTTTCTATGATGTTTTTAATTCCGAAGTAATTGGTATCAGCACCCATTGCGAGGACCAGGTAATCATATTCAACATAACCAATATCAGTATAAAGGCGATTTTGACTTTGGTCGATACGTTGGGCTTCGGCCATCCTAAAGGTTACATTAGGCGTATTGTGAAACACCTTACGCAAGGGGAAGGAAATGGCACTTGGCTCTAGGCCAGCTGTAGCTACCTGGTAAAATAGGGGTTGAAACTGGTGGTAATTGTTTTTGTCAAGTAGCACCACTTGGTATGCTTTGTTTTTTAATTTCCTTGCAAGTTTAAGACCTGCGAAACCAGCGCCAATTACAACTATTCGGGGCAGGGACAATTCGGGAAGGTTTGGAAGTGGTTGGTCCATTATAAAAATGTTTAAATGAGGTTGTATTACCTAAAAATAAAACGTATATCGTGGGCCATAGTTCAACAAATACCCAAAACCTTGCAACTAGATTAGTCTTGCTTAGTTTTGCTTGGATATTAGTCCTATCGAAAAATTTATTTATTTTTACAATCCAGAAAAATAAAAACTTATGGGAAGAGCATTTGAATTTAGAAAAGAAAGAAAATTCAAAAGATGGAATCTAATGTCCAAGGTGTTTACCCGCCTAGGCAAAGAAATAGTGATGGCGGTAAAGGCCGGCGGACCTGATCCGGCGAACAACACCAGACTAAAGACCATCATTCAGAATGCCAAGGGTGCATCCATGCCTAAGGACAGGATAGAGGCGGCGATTTCCAGAGCCAGCAACAAAGATGAAAAAGACTACGAAGAAGTAGTTTACGAGGGATATGGTCCCCATGGTATTGCGGTTCTTATTGAAACATCTACTGACAATATCAACAGAACAGTGGCCAATGTCAGGCATTATTTCACCAAAGCTGGTGGTTCTTTAGGCACTAGTGGTTCCGTTAGTTTCATGTTTGACCACAAGGCGGTTTTTCGTTTTCTCAAAGCAGCCTATGATTTAGAGGAACTTGAACTGGAATTAATTGATTTTGGCTTAGATGATATTGATGAGAATGAAGGAGAAATTTTTGTCTACACTGCCTTTGAGGATTTTGGCAACATGCAAAAAGCACTTGAAGACAGAGGTATTGAGGTCATAAGCGCTGAAATGCAACGTTTCCCAATGTCGACAACTGATGTCACAGAAGAACAAGAGGCCGATATAAACAAAATGATAGAGCGGATAGAAGAGGATGATGATGTAAACCATGTTTATCACAACATGTCTTAAACCCGAAATATGCAATAGCCTTTCTATAACGTGATGATCCGCTGCGGCGGACAAATCAGTCTAATCGTTGCTATTTTCGACCTCAGCATAACGGTGCTATGAATCATTCTCCAGATAGCCTGATTTTCTTGCGCTTACATCACTTCCCGATGAAGTCGGGACAGCCACTACGCTATACCAAAGCAGAGGCGGAGAAAAACTATTACGTAATCTGGGTGAAACCAGGTATTTCAAAAATTAATTCACATAATGGCATTCCCTAAAAGAAGAAATTTACAGGAGCAAAAAAGGCAAAAGTTAGTAATTGTCGGCAGTAAGAACCCTGTAAAAATTAAAAGTACCGAAAACGCATTTTCCACCTTGTTTGATGAAAGTTTTATTGTTCAGGGATTGAATGTTGACCCTAAAGTAAGTCCACAACCCAAAGGAGACGTGGAAACCTATACAGGTGCCTACAACAGGGCTTTTGCCTCCAAAAATGCTTTTCCAGAAGCCGATTTTTGGGTTGGAATAGAAGGTGGTGTGGACAATGTTGGAGAGCAAATGGTCTCCTTTGCCTGGATGGTGGTATTGAATAATGAGAGTACTATTGGGAAAGCCAAGACAGCAACTTTCTTTTTACCTGAGGCTGTAAACAAAATGGTCAGTGAGGGGATGGAACTGGGTGAAGCAGATGACAAGCTGTTTAATCGAACCAATTCAAAAGAGAGTGGTGGAGCCGTTGGTATTCTTACAAATGGTGTAATCAGTAGGGCTGATTATTATCAGCAAGCAATTAGTTTGGCCCTTATCCCATTTCTTCAAAAAGAGTACTATTAAGAATGGCTATCGCTCATAGATATTTTCGATTGGATATATTTAATTATAGTAATTACCTTTGAGCTTCAAATAAACCAAAAGTTATATGCTACAAGAATTAGAATCAGACAATTTAGGACAAGTCATTAAGGACAACGAAAAAGTAGTGGTTCAATATGGTGCTACCTGGTGTGGCAACTGTAGGATTATGAAGCCTAAAATGAAAAGATTGAGTAAGGATTATGAAGGGATCACTTTTTTGTACGTTGATGCAGAGAAACTTCCAGAGTCCAGAAAACTAGCTGAGGTTAACAATTTACCAACTTTCGCGGTTTTTAATGGTGGATCACTTATAAATCAAATACAAACAAATAAGGAAGAGGCTTTAAAAATACTGATAGATGAGGTTGCCAATAATTAAACATGTACTGGGTTTCATAGAGGAGAACGATGAGGACTGGGTAGTAGAAACCATAGAACTTCTTGAGTCAATGACGGAGATAAGCAGTTTGAAGGATGAGGAATTGGATGTGATGGGCGAATTGCTTTCCAATTTATACGGAACCTTAGAAGTTCAGAAAATGATCAAAGAAGAGGGAATGGATAAAAAAGAGGCCATGAATGCTTTTCTGAAAAGAGTAATGGGTTCAATAGATAAGTAATATTGCATTAGAGAAGTAGAAAAGTTGTTTATCACCCAAATAAAATCTGCTATTTCTAAGTGTGGAGGTAGGTCCTTTGGATCTACCTTTTTTAATTCACCATAGGTCAAGATTTTAATATGGGAAATTTGAATGATACTTTGCCTGGATTTTCATGGGGTGATTTGATCTAAAAAATCTTTAAGCGCTAATCGCCAATCAGGTGAGGCATCCCATTTTTCTCCGATGTACAATTCATTCCTTACCAGAAACCGGATGTAATATTTAACCACAATTGCGTCTGGATTTTTACCTTGTTCCAATGGCACACCCATACTTCTCATCAGGTCAGCTTCCCGCCCTTCCTGCTTCATGAGTATAAACTGGACCTTTTCGCTGATAAGTTCCTGGTTTGACTTAGAAGTTGTCAGGAATTCAGTTTGAAAAGGATACTCAGCTTTAAATATTTGTTCTATACCTTCTCTTTGAGCACGTTGCTCTTCCATTACCTGATTTTGCTCCTTACCATAGATGTCTTGCCGGAATGTATTCAGATAGCTCTCATTGCCAGCAGCACCCGTGAGTAGAATTCCTAGCTTGAAAACGTCCAGATTTAAAGGAGCAGCTTGTATGTACCCGCTATTTACCGAGTTATTCTCCAATCCCGGAATAGAAGGGTATTCAGGTACTTCTATTACCAAGAAATTTTCACTTCTTTTGTTTAATCCTATAGCTTGGATCTGTTCCTTAAATTCGCCCTTGTCACTTGCTTGAGTGGACCAATTATTGCCGGGAGAGATAATATTACCATTGCCTGAGAAAGGGAAAATATGACAAAACAGACGGCCATCCTCTTTTCTGATCAGTAAAACAATGTTTTTAATCTGCCGTGTAGAAAAATGGCTTGCGTAGGCATTTTTTATCGCATCTGTTAAAATCACTTCTTCCAGGTCGAAGTAGGCAACGGGATCTCCTCCAGCAGCGACCAAGGCAGGATGAATTTCTTCAGCCAGATCTTGCCAATTTACAGGAGGAAGGGGTGAGGTGGCTGCTGAAACAAGAACCACAGACTTTCCGTCTAAAAATTGATCTACAGGTGTTGTTTGGGCAATGTTTACCAGAGAAAAAAAACACATCAGCCCTGTCAAAGAAATATATTTCATAAACAAAGTCAAATCCACATCTGAAAGTTTAGTATTTTCACGAATATACACAAGCCATTGTAAAATCTTTCGTTATGAAAACGATTACCTACTTAATTTTATTACTTTTTTGTTGTTTACCATCCTTAACATGGTCTCAAAAGATAGATAAACAGACCTTGTTGGAGGATGTACAGTATCTTTCTTCAGACAAATTAGCTGGGAGAGCTACAGCCACTCAAGGCAACGAGTTGGCTGCTAATTATATTATCAGCAGATTTGAAGATTTAGAGATAAGCAGTCAATACCCTGATTACATTCAAAATTTCACTATAAGTGAAGAAACAGAAGGAAGAAATATCATTGGATTTATTCCTGGAACATCTTCTTCAAAAATCATTTTGCTAATGGCGCATTATGACCATTTGGGTGAGAAGGACAATAAAATCTACAATGGGGCAGATGACAATGCTTCAGGAACGGCTACTTTATTGAATCTGGCGGCTTATTTTATGGAAAACAAACCCTTGCATTCCATTCTCTTTGCTGTAACTGACGCTGAGGAATTAGGTCTACTAGGAGCCAAAGCCTTGCTTCAAGACTTCCCCTTTCCTTTAAAGCAGATCAATTTGGTAGTCAATATGGACATGATAAGTCGAAGTGAAGAGAATACCCTTTATGCTGTAGGCACTACCTTTTACCCCCAATTCAAACACTACCTGGAGAAAGCGGGCAAACGGTCTCCTGTGGAACTGGTTTTAGGGAATGATGGAGGAAAAGGAGAACTTGATTGGACCAATGCCTCTGACCATGGGCCTTTTCACAAAAAAGAAATTCCATTCATTTATTTCGGCGTGGCAGATCATGCCGATTATCACAAGCCTACAGATACCTTCGATAACATCCAACAGACATTTTATTTACAAGCCAGTGAGCTTATATTAAATGTGCTTTTAGAAATTGATGCTACGATTGAGTGATTGGATAAATTAAATTTGAAGGGGATGACTTTGCCAGCTGTTCTAAATCAACTAAACTAATGGTATTATTAGAAATTCTTTAAGCTTTCTAAATTTATTACTGCTTGAGTCCCCAATTATGGCAACCAGAAGCTTAAGCCTTTAAATCATTTAAAAGGTTAATTTACTTCAGTAGATAGGTAATCCCAATATTTCCAACAAAAGTGCTCTTGTCCAGCCCCGGGATAAAATAGTCGTTAGGATCGTTTTCCAGGTACCATTTATAATTTAAGGAGGTGACGTATTTAAAGTTGGCTGACAACAGAAGGTTATCGAAACGCCATTCTCCAAGGAGTGAAGGTGCTAGGTCTACATACTTTCGACGCAGGTCTTTGATTGCTTCAAAGCGTTTGTAATAGAAATCGTTATTGTGATTGATGTATTCGAACTCAAAACCTAGGCGGTTAAAGTTTTTGACCCAGGCCATATCAATGGTAAGGGCATTGCTACCTGGTCCGTAACCAAAACCTAAAACTTGTCCCCTGTGCGTATATCCATGTCTTACATGAGGATGCGTATACCAGCTGTTTCTTTCAAGTATCACCTCCCGAACAGTTTGTCCAGTTTGGGTGATTTCCATTCCCATTTGTATAAATTCATCTTTGTTCTTCAGTGGCGTTAAGTTTGTAAAACCAAGGATGAAAGCCCTGTTTTTGTCTGGATTAATTAAAAAATCATTGAATGTTCGGCTATTGCCATTGCTGCCATATTCGCCATAGAATTCAAAATGACCATTGGTATTTATCCACCGGAAATATCCTGAACTTAGTTGATTCCTTTTGTCTACATTAGGCTTGCTTATGCTTTCAGGGCCCTTCTCTCCATTTAACACGGGAAGATAATCAGCAAATTGACTCAAGTCTGAATGGTACATTTGGGACACACTGCTGAATCCCAAAAATAAGCCAGGAACCCATTTAGGTTGGTAACTAAGGACTAATCCTGATAGGTAACGCCAGTCTTCATCGGGTCTTTTTGTTACATAGAGAGGTGTATTGGTATAGATATAATCGGAGTTGACAGGATCTACTTTTGAAGACCTAAGTTGGCCTGCTATTATTTGCCCCTCAAAGCTACCAATATCTGTTAGAACAGGTCTTCGGGTATTTAAGGTAAAATGTAAAAAGCCTGGGGCGTTATTACTCATCAGCAATGAGGCTTTTCTACCAGGGCCCCACCATAAGTTTTCGTTAGAAATACCGATGGAGTATTCTTTATAGTTGAAACGAATACTGGATTGGCCCAAGGACAGCTGGGTAATCGCACCGCGATCAAATCGCTCTGGAATGTCTGAGGTATTGATCCATTCGAAGTACTGTAACCAAGTGCTTCCCCAGTGATCCAAAGGAAAGCCTACGAAATCTTGATTGGCAGCATGCAAAATTTCGGGTTGAAGCTGAAGAGTCAATGGTCCATATTCGAAATATATACCCACACTGGCATTTAATTGAAGTCCTTTGTTGGGGATCATCTGCCCATCATTTATGCCAAAAGGGAGGTCACTATTGTACCTGCTTTTTATCATTGGCGGAAGGGCCTTAAAATTCAGTTTTTCGAAATTTTGGAAGCCTGGCTTGGCTAAAGCTGAATCTTCATTATTCTCTTCAAAATGGAATGGATCACTCTTATTAAAAGCCTCGGTAGGGTAAAGGGGACGAATCATGAAGCTAGACTCCTCCGGTAGGTTACCGAGGAGTTGTTGCCTGCGCATATAATCGTCATAAATGGGATAATTCAACCCTGTACTTTGCGCAAGGGTGTTTGTTTGTGAAGTCAAACATATAAAACATGCCCAAAAGACAATCTGTAGATAGAAAGGGTGCTTCTTGTTCATGCCGGGTTCAATTTATTGTCAAGGTGCTAACCTGGATGCTTGATACAGACCAACTTTCATCACAAATCGGTTCAGGCGTGTTTTCTTGTTTAAGATCATCTCCTAAAATGATGGAAAGTTGATTTTGTTTATGGTTGATGATTTTGGTGATTCTGTAGAGGCTCGTCCAGCCATTACTGTTTTTATGTTGGCACCTACCTGGAAGATCAGTGCTCAAAGCTTCGGTTTTTGGGTCGTTAAACCTAGGGTAGTTCGCTGGATAAGACTGGTAGAGGCAGAATGTGGATTCGCAAGGCGAATTTGAAAATGTTGTGTTGAGAACGGATTCACCATCCAATTCTAAATACCAGAAATCTGGGCCTCCAACATTTTCAGGATTGCCATCCCAACTGTCATGAAGCAGAAGGTCTATGGTGACCTTGATGGCATTGTGATCAGGTAAAGACCCCAGGTTCAAAACTACTTCCTCATCATTGTAAAAGCCTAAAACAGTGTCTCCATTGAATTCGAATAGTCTACCGTTTTCTATGAAATTAAGATCTGCTGTGGAGAAATCGTTGTTATATATCATGATTTCTTCTTCGAGCGCATTTTCACAAGAAAAGCTAAATAGCGCTAGAAAAAACAGAAAGGGTGATTTCAATGAGATATGGGTCATTAAATATAGGATAAAGCACCTTCAAAATAAATGACAAATAAACAAAATATTATTCACATAAAGGTGGGTTTATCTTGATTTTGCCTTTAGCCTCAATCCAGTATATATTGGCGTTTGACCCTTGGTCCTATTCCTGTTAGCAATTCATATGGAATTGTTCCTATGTTTGCTGCCAGGTCCACAATTGAGGGATTGGAGCCAAAGAGTATGACTTCGTCCCCCTCGCATACATTGAGCCCGGTAACATCTGCCATGCACATGTCCATGCAGACATTGCCAATAATAGGTACCAATTGACCCTTTATTAAAATCAATGCCTGGCCATTGCTAAAACGACGGTCATAACCGTCCGCATAGCCTATGGCCAAAGTGGCCACTTCCCCATCTACCGTCATTTCTCCTTTTCTTCCGTACCCAACGGTTTCTCCTTTTTGTAGCCTCCTAACCTGCGATACCACCGTTTTTAAGGTCATGGCAGGTTGGAGTTTGTCCTGTTCGAGCTGATTGACTTCTATGCCATACAAGCCAATGCCTAAGCGGACCATGTCAAAGGCAAACTCAGGATAGCGGATGATCCCTGCCGAATTCAAGCAGTGCCTAATCGGTTCACATCCGGTCTCCTGAATAATCTTGTTACTTGAGCTTACGAATGAGCTGATTTGTGATAAAGTATAATCCTTGTGTATTGCCTCATCTGCACCAGCCAAGTGCGTAAAGATGCCCGCAACTTTTAAATTGCTGCACTGTTGAAGAATTGAAATGGCCTCATCCAGCTCTCGATCGGACATCCCAAGTCTCCTCATGCCAGTGTCCAATTCTAAATGAACAGACAATAACCCCGAATTACTATTCAATGCATTCGACAATGATTTTAATTGATTCAGGTTATATACCACAGGTTCCAAGGCATGTTCCTGTAGCAGCTCCAAGTGATAACTTCCCGGATTCATCACCATTATAGGCAATGTGATTCCATTGTTCCTTAAGAAAACCCCCTCATCCGTATAGGCTACGGATAGATATTCAGCGCCAATTTCCTGCAAATAGTTTGCGATTTCAGCAGCTCCACCTCCATAAGCAAAAGCCTTAACCATGACCATTATTTTGGTCCCAGGTTTAACTTTTTGGCGGTAATGGATGAAATTGTGGCGTAGGGCATTGAGGTTAATCTCTAAAATGGTTTCATGAGCGAGTGCCTCCAATTTTTGAACAACACTTTCAAAACCAAAGGCTCTTGCCCCTTTGATGAGGACAAGGTCATTTGAGAGCGCTAAAGCATTTAAATTATTTATAAGTATTTCTGTGGATTCAAAAAATTTACTGTCCCCAGAAAATAAATTTTTAAAGCCACCAAAGCCCTTTCCTATACCTACAAAAAGGTCGATGTTGTAGTGCTTCAAAAGCCAAGCAACCTTTTGGAAAACCACTTCATCGTCTCCCTCTTGTTGCATTTCCGACAAAATGAGAATCTTTCTACCACCTGCCGTGATTTGCTGGCTCATGAATTCAAGCGCAAGTTCCAGCCCTGCGAGGTCATTGTTGTAGCTGTCATCTATGAGTTTACAGCCTTTGCTACCTGATTTTAGGGTGAGCCTCATGTCCACAGCATGAAGTAGTTTAAGTCCTTGCTGAATAATTTCAGGCTTCATCCCCAGGCTTAAAGCCGCGGTGATCACATGCCTGATGTTTTCAAGGGAAGCCTGATCCCTGAAGGAAGTAAAAAAAGTATGCGTTTGAAAGTCCTTGCCTATCAAATAAATCTTCGAGCCAATGTTATGCCGTTTTACGGACAAGATATAATCTGCTCCTGCCTTATCAGACCAACTAATGAGAACAGAAGGATTAAAATTTTCCTCCAAATAATGACTTACCTGAGTTTGGTCTTTTCTATAGATAAGGAATTTGGCACCTTGGAAGAGCGCGCATTTTTCTTCAATTTTAGCTTTGGTGTCTTTAAAATGCTCATCATGGGCACTTCCGATATTGGTGAAAATACCCAATTGGGGTTGGATGATTTGCGTCAAAGCGTCCATCTCATCAGGTGCTGAAATCCCTGCCTCTAGTAGGGCAACTTGGTGTTGTTGGCTAATTCCCAATGCAGATAGGGCAACACCTATCTGGCTATTGTAGCTTTTAGGGTTTTTCCATAAATTATACTTCGCAGAAAGTACCTGAGCAAGCCATTCTTTCACGATGGTTTTTCCATTGCTGCCGGTAATGCCGATTACGGGGCCTTTAAAATTTTCACGGTTTAGCTGCGCCAATTGCTGCAAGTCTTTTAATGGAGAAGGGGATAAAAGAATATTGCTGTTCTCCAGACCTTTTATAAGAGAAGAAGGGGAATTGACTGGAAGAATAAAATTTCTAACCCCTTTTTCATAAGCATCTGAAGCAAACTCCCAACCCGCATTCCTGGACCCATCAAGGGCTACAAATAGGGTGTCGTTTCCGGATTGAATTTTTCTTGAATCGATGACCACGTTCAAGAGCATAATTTTATCCGAGTTGTTGGTAAAATGCTTTGTAAATTTTGAAGCAAATAAAAGGAAATTGATGGCTTGCATCATTTTTTGAATAGGTTAAGCAATTGGAGTTAAAACAAATTTATAACTTATATTCATAGCTATTATTTTTTGGCAGGAATTAAAAATTTTGTGATAAAATGCTCGTAAATAATCGCTAGGATAAGCGATCTTGAATTTGTAAAAGATTAAATAATTATGTATAATTGGTTAACTAATCGCTAATAATTGGATTAGTTCTTGTTTTAACCAATAAAGTCATGAGCTTTCAAAATAATATTCGGATTATATACAATATTCCATGTTTTCTTGGGGTTTTGTTTTTATGTCTTTTATCCGGGAAAACTTTTTCTCAAGATAATTCCGGTAACGTTTCCAATTTTGTTCAGCAAAAAGGGGAACTGGCAAAGGCGGATGTAATCCAAGGTGAAAATTCAGTAGATAAAAAGAATCGTTTTATTGGCTATTCAAATGGCATAAACTCAAAATTCTCAAAACCTAAAGAAGTTTTGCGTAGCGATAGCGTTACTGCTTTGCCTAAAATTGCAGCTGTAAGGGAAGAAGCATCTACACTCTCTTCGAATGTTTTTTTATATGTTCTTGATAAATTTAAAGAAGAGTAATTTCAAGTAGTACTTAAACCAAATCCTTTAGGGTTTATTTTTTTGATAGTATGCTGGGATTTCGTTATTTTACTCCTTAACGAAAAACCCCATGAAAAATGCTTGCGTTATATAGTCATTGCCTTGGTGATGACTTTTTCATTTGTCTCCACCATCAAAAAGATTGTCGCGTAAGCTAAAAAGAGAGGTACAGTTTGTGTCATCATTGAAGAGAAACCTTCCAAGTCAGTGACTCGGATACCTCAATCAGTATATTTTATTAATCAGGTATTGCATAAATAGTGCAAATTGCATAAAATTGAATGTATATGATGTTAAAAATTAAATTTTTATTTCTCTTCTTGAGTCTTGGCTTTATCCAACCTGATCCCATGATCACCTTGGATTTTGAGGGCTTCAAGAGCGAAATTGAAACACCATCTGAAGACCTGAGAATCTACAATTTTTGGGCTACATGGTGCGCGCCTTGCATACATGAGATGCCTTATTTTGAATCGGTCGTTGAGGATACCAAAGGCACTCAATTGGTATTTGTGTCTTTGGACGATGACAGAAGACCTGAAAGGGTGGAAGCCTTTGTGGAGAAAAAGGGGTTTAGTTCTCCAATATGGTTGCTTAGCGAAAAAGAACAAAAGGATTGGAAACAAAAATTGGAAGAAGATTGGTCGGGAGCCATTCCAGCCACTTTATTTGTTACTTCAACGGGTAAAAGGCATTTCCATACAGGCCAAATAAGTGAAGAAAAGCTTAAAGCGCTTATTGAAGCGTACCAATAGGAACATTGAAAAGGCCTCCCAAATTCAAGGAGGCCTTTTTAAACCGATTCGTCAAATAGGTTTTGTGAAAGCATAAATAATGAGTTTTGGGTGTAAGCTTGATTTAGGATTAAACTATAGATCAATTGAAATACAAATACTTGCTTTTCCCTTTGGCATCCTCCACTTTAAGATAGACCTGACCCAATATTAAATGTTTTAAGTGATAATTTTTTGAAAACCCACCAGTTTCTTGAATTTCATCTTTCATAAGTACTTTATGGTTGTTACTGAAAATGGTGACCATGGTACCTGGGTCCGATACGCCAAGTACTTTTAGATTGAAAGTATTTTTATCAACTGCTTTTGCGTAAGCCATCAGTTTCGTTTCAACTTTTCGATAACTTTTAACATCGAAAGTTTGAGAATCGTCTTTAGTGTCAAGTTTTACTTTGTACAGGCCTTCAGGTATATCACTTAAATTAAAAGGGATATTTTGAGGGGAAGTTATCTCAAAGAATGTCCTGTTTATAATGTGCCCTTTTGGATTGAAGATAGTAACCCTAACCTTTCCTATGGCCTCACTCAATTTTATTGCGAATCTTTGTTCTTGAATCTCAATAGAGGAAACCTCCATCAAGCGTTTGTCCAGTGCGAAGCTTGAAAATGATAAGCCGATTGCGAGTAATAATGTTGCTAATGTTTTCATGATTTGATAATGTTTGGCGTTGACTTTATTTGCAGAAGTTATTGCCAAGTACATACCAAATCATTTTAGAAATCATTTTTGAAAACCTATAGGGATTATTTTGGATAGAGGTGCAACCTTAAAAAGAAGGTAAGGGAGACAAAAGTGCCTCATAACCGAACAACTGTACAGCTGTTTGTTATTTTTCTGAACAGTAAAAGTAGGTTTTTGGTGGGAGGGCTAAAATATATACTATTTTAAATTTTCACTAAAAATTTCATAAGTAGTTGTAGGTCTGAGTGCTAAGTATTTTTTAATGGTCGAAAATGAACAGGTCTTGTTTTAAAAACGGGCAATGGTACGCTTGTTTGCTCAGGGAATGATCCACTTGTGGCGGGTAAAATCTCTAGTTTGCTTGTCAAGCAATGCTATTCCGAATTGGTATACCTCCATTTCTTCTATTAGTGATTGCTTTTAGCTTATCCTATGATTGAAATGAAAGAATTTGCCTTTTGAGGCAAATTCTATACATGAAGCGGTATAGTGTATATAGAGTAGCGCTTAAAATCGAGAAGCTTTCTTTTTCCTTCTTCTAAAAGCACCTTTCCTTCTTTTATTATTGGAGTAGAAGTTATATAAAAAGTTGACCGAGATTAAGGTAACTGATATCGGGACAAAAAAGGTAGGCATCATGATTTTAATGCCCAAGAGTATAAAAAGAGAGGCGATGATCCCAATTTTAAATGAAGTGTGGCTCTCTGGGTATATGCCACTTATTAAGGTTAGGCTGGTGATTTCTACAATTATCAACACTACGATCATGTAGGTGAATACGGTAGCTGTTGTTAATCCAGTGCTTACAAAATACCAGGCAAGAAGTCCCAGGACTACTACTAAACTTAGACTGTGAAGGCTAAAATTGATTTTTTCTTTCATATTAATGAGAATATTATGATTATGAATATAGGATTATTTCCCTTGAAACCAAAAAAAATCTAATGACATAATTGCAAACCCATATATAGCAATTTAATGATTCGTGTGTTTTTAAAAGTACCAAATATTCGTCTGTTCCTATAAGTGATTAACCCTGAGGAATTAACTTGGTCTGACTAAGGGGCTATGGTGGAAAGGCTAACAGCGCAATGCTTGTTTTTCCAGTAGTAGTGATATTTATTCGGCTGTATGGTCTTTTACTATAACTTACCCAACCATTTTAATAAGGTATTATAAGGCTTTGACCAGGTACGTTGGAATCTTAGGGGGCCATTTAACTCCCTTTCAAAGAAAGGCAAATGATGCGCATTCAAATAAGCGATTCTTTCTCTCTTTTTTTGGCTGGTTCCTGTTTTTTTTCTTTTGCTTTGCTGGGTCAGCCTATAATAAAATCCAATAAATGGAAGCTGGATTACCTCTCCTCCATCTTTCAACATCTTGATCCAAAATTCCCAATCCTCACGACCCATGGTCATGTCTTCGGAGAACCCTCCTACATCAACAAAATCCGATTTTCTAAACAGGGCTGCTACAAAGATCATATTGTCTCTGGCCAGCTTATTTCGACTGAAATCCTTAAGTTTCCAGGGTTTTTGCATGCTGGAATTGAATTTTACGGCTTGACAGTAGACGACCTTTACCTTTGGCTGCTGCGCTAGAATTTCTATACTTTTTTCTATGTATTCAGGAGAAATAAGATCGTCTCCATCTAAGGGTAGAATGTAGGTACCTGTTGCGGCCTTAACCCCAGAATTTCGCGCTTTGGCCACCCCACTGTTAGGTTGGTCCAATGCTGTTATCTCTGGGTGTTTGTCTTGCAGTTGATGGGCAATTTTTAAAGAATCGTCCTTGGATCCATCATTGACGATTATTAGCTCAATGGGCCTGTAAGTAGAGGCTAGAACGGATTGAACGGTTTCGTTAAGATAATTGCCCTGATTGTAGCAGGGGATTACTATGGACACCAGTGCCTTATTCATTAGTCAAAGAATTTTTGAAAAGCACTGTCTATAGGCATTTTAAGTGCCAGGGTATTGGGGCCGAATTTCCGTGTAGCATATTGGTTTTCTTCCAATAAAAGTAGGCATGAATCGTAATCCTGAGCATTAAGGCCTACATTCTCAAAGATTATGGCTTCAGGTTTAGTTTGTGAGATGTCAAAAATGCGGATGACCTCTAAATCGTAACCTTCTGCATCAATTTGTAGCAGGTCTATTTTATTTAATTCGTATTTTTTAATTAGGCTTTTCGGAGAGATTACCTCAACTTCTTCATTCGCAACCCACTTCTCTTTGTCCTCAGGGATATCAACACCAAATTTTGAACAATTAGAAGCTACTATCCCATCTTCAAAGGCCTTTAAAACCTTTTCTTTAGAAAAGGAAGTGAGGCCAGTTGCCCAGCGCATGTCAGAAAAACCAATTTTATACATGGCTTGTGTACCATCCTCTTCACCTATAGCGGCGCAGATTGTTGTTATACCTTTATTCTTAACATAAATCTTTTTGAGGTATTGATGAAATACACCGGGAAGGGGTTCTAGCAATACACCTTTCCAATTGTCCCTTTTTATAAATTTATGGATGGGGTCATGCGTTATGCCATCATTGGCACCGATCTGAATAACTGTAAAATCACCTTTTTTGGAAAGAGAATAAAGACTCAAAAAATCACTCAAACTTCCCGCTTTCGGATTGTAGAAGTATTTGTAAAACCCAATAAAGGCAGGATTATTTGATGCACTTAAATCGAAACGAAAAGCTTTCCATTTTCCTTGTAATTTCCGCTTGAGGGAAACAATTGATAGTTTTTTGTGCATCAATCAAAGATATTAAAATTTGCCTGTTTTGCAAATTTGCAAAACAGGCAAAAATTGCGAAGTCAGTTAGTATGTCAGGATTATTTATAACAAACCTCTAAATTGACTAAGGAACCTTATGTCATTTTCTGTAAAAAGCCTAAGGTCGTTGATTTGATATTTTAGCATGGCGATTCGTTCAATGCCCATACCGAAGGCGAATCCAGTATATTTTTCAGGATCAATGCCGCAATTTTTAAGGACATTTGGATCTACCATTCCTGATCCACCTATTTCTACCCAGCCACTGCCTTTACAAATGTTGCAGCCTTTGCCTCCGCAAAGTTGGCAAGAAATATCTATCTCAGCACTTGGCTCCGTAAAGGGGAAAAAGGAAGGCCTAAACCTTACTTTGGTGTCTTTCCCAAACATCTCCTTGGCAAAATGGAAAAGCGTCTGTTTCAAATCCGCAAAACTCACATTTTCATCTACGTAAAGCCCTTCCACCTGGTGAAAAATACAATGGGCTCTGGCAGAGATGGCTTCGTTTCTAAAAACCCTACCTGGAGAAAGGGTCCGGATAGGAGGGGCCTCATTTTCCATTACCCTTACTTGTACTGAAGAAGTATGTGTTCTTAAGGCAATGTCAGGATGCTTCTCTATAAAAAAAGTATCCTGCATTTCACGTGCCGGATGGTTTTCCGGAAAATTTAAAGCAGTAAAGTTATGCCAATCGTCTTCAATTTCTGGCCCTTCGGAAAGGTTGAAACCAATTCGTTCAAAAATGGTGACGATACGTTGACGGACTGCAGTTAAAGGATGTATGCCACCAACAGGCCATGCTGTAGGAGGTAGGGTAAGGTCCTGATCAAGACTTGCCTTTTTTTGATTTCCGCTTTCAGATTGAGCAATGAGGTCCTGAAATTTTTCTTCAGCAAGTTGTTTTACTTCATTGACTTCCTGGCCAAATGCTTTTTTATGTTCATTTGGAATGTTCCTCATTTCGGCAAAAAGAGCACCTATTACACTCTTTTTACTTATAAACCTCATTCTAAATGCTTCTAATTCTTCTGGAGAATCGGCTTTGGCTGCTGCTAATTCAGCTTTAATCTGGTTTATTTTTTCACTATGCATGTGGAAACTCATCTTTGTAAGACCACAAATCTAAAATAAATATTTGAGGCCACCTATCTTTTAAAAGAGTAAAGATTATTTGATTTTTAACGGGCTGTACCCATCGCAATTTGATACCAACATTTCAAGGCCATCATTATCTAGTATGTAATTTAATTCTTTTGAATAAGGCACATATCAAATAAAGGCTTTGTACGGATATGGTGGCAAAGCCAC